>CALRRR020000001.1:0-160000 GCA_943370645.1 Hydrogenophaga intermedia
CTGCGGCGTCGGCCACCTGATCCATGAGGGGCGACAGCACCTCGGCCAGCTTTTCGGCAACGGTCGCTGCAGCCTGCACATCGTCCGGCAGCAGGCGGCGGCGTGGGCGAGGCGCACGGACATCCGCAATGCGGGCCGGCATCGCCGCCGCGGCATTCCGCAGCCCTGCCAGACCCCGGAAGGAGCGCGCACCGCGCACCGCGCCGATCTCCAGCGCCTGCCGCCCCCGTCCGAACAGCTCCGGCGAGAGGCCAAGCGCCAGATGGCGATGATGCAACAGGTCCAGGATGGCCGCACTCGCCGCTCCGGTCTGCATGAGATCGAGCACAAGTGCGAGCAGGTGCCCTGCCACGGTGCGCAACAACGGCTGGCCGGCGGAATCATCGACCGTGATCTGCCAGCGGCCAAGTTCGAGCGCGACACGTTCGGCCAGCGCGCGATCCGGCGTGATCAGCGCAATCGAGCTGACGTCCGTCAGCAGGGCCTTCCTGATCGCCAGCGCGATGATGACGGCCTCCTGGCGCTCGTCGGCAGCCTCGATGATGGTCAGGTCGGCGAGGGCGGCAGCAAGCTCCGAAGCCGCTATGCGCTGCGCGATCTCTTGCCAGGCGGGCGTGGTCCCGGCGGGCCGCAAGGCCTCATGCGCCAGACGGCCCCTGATCTGGCGGGGGCTGGCTGGACCCCGATCAAGCGAGCGGACGTCGGCGCGCGTCGCCTGCATGGTTTCGAGCAGCCTGATCAGCTGGGCCTGCGGATGGGAAGCCGCGCGGTCCACAGACGCGGATGCCGCAGCCTGCAAGGCAGCCCAGTCTGTTTCATCGCTGACCAGATCGAGGTCGGGCAGAACAACAGCCCCTTGCGGCAGCCGCGCCACCGTGGCCATGAGCCGCGCCGTGGCCGGCATGGACCCGGTCGAGCCGGCGACGATGACAGGCCCAGCCGCCTTGTCTGCGGCCATGCGCCTGGCCTGAGCGGCCAGCAAATCGTTGCGCCAGGCGACCGGATCGACCTCGCCGCGCTGCTTCAGAACATTCGGCCAGATTTCGCCGAGAATGGCCAGGAAACGTGCGGTGATCTGCCAATGCTGGTCGAAGCGCGCCGCGTCGATCGAGCGCAGGCGCTCATAGGGCACGTCCTCGGCCTGCATGGCATCGAGGATGGTGCCGAGGTCGCCGGCGAGCCCAAAGGCGCTGCCCACGCTGTCGGCAGCGAACGAGGTGACGGAGCCCCCGGCATCTGGCGAGGCAGGCGCGCTGGCCTTGCTGGCCGCCTGCACCAGCCGCGCCAGCAGGAGCTGGCGTGTCAGCGGATCGATCGGGATACTGGCGGCACCCGTGGTTTCGGCCAGCATCCCCTCGGCCAGGGTGCCGTCCGCCAGAAGATCGTGCAGTTCGGCCTCGCCCGGATCGCCGAGCGGAACGAGGCGTGGCAGGATAAGCGCCTTGCGGCCGCTGGCCCTGACCAGCACCGAGGCGAAGGCGCGCGCCGCGCGCCGGGTCGGCAGATAGACCGTCAGCCGTGCCAGCGCAGCCGGGTCCGCCACATCGATGCCGAGATCCAGTCTGTCCTCAAGAATGGCGGCGGCGAGACCGTCGAGGAATGCCGTGCCCGCTGGCAGATTGTAGAGGTTCGGCCGCTCCCTGCGCTGTGCTACGGCCATGACGGATCGAGGCTCTTGCCAGCCACCACGCTCAGGCCGCCCGGGCGGCGAAGCGCTTTTCCGCCTCGGGGATGGCCTCGGGCGTGCCGACATGCAGCCATTCGCCATCCATGACATGGCCGCAGAGCCGGCCTTCGGCAATCAACCGGTCGAACAGGAGGTTGAGACTCCACGGCCCCTTTGGCGCATCGGCCAGCAGGCTTGGCTTGAGAATGGCCACGCCGGCATAGATGTGCGGCACTTCTTCGCCAGGCCTGCGCCGGGTCAGATGACCATCGCCCGCGAGGTGGAAATCGCCGGACCCATCATAGCCCATGCTGCGGGAGACGTGTGCCAACATCAGCAGCATATCCATCCGCGCGGGCTGCCAGGCCTCAGCCAGACGCTGGAGGTTCGGCACTCCATTCTCGACCCAGAGCGAATCCGAATTGAGATGAAAGAACGGCTCATGCCCCAGCAGCGGCAAAGCCTTGGTGACACCGCCGCCGGTTTCCAGCAACTCGGCCCGCTCGTCCGAAATGGTGATGCGCGGGCTGATGCGGCCGGCGAGATGCGCCTCGATCTTGCTGGCGAGATGATGGACGTTGACAACGGCCTCCGCGACACCAACGGCCGCAAGGCGATCCAGCGCATGATCCAGCATGGCCTTGCCGCCGATCTCGACCAGGGGTTTGGGGATCACATCGGTGATCGGCCGCATGCGCTGGCCAAGGCCAGCCGCCAGCACCATGGCGTGGCTCGGAACGAAGCGTGCGGTCATGACGGGCAGTCTCGATGAGCTGGAATCACTGACAACAGCTTAGCCCGAATGGACGCCCTGCCGCAGCGGAAAAAGCGGCTCATGCTCCCTGGAACAGGCGCGGCAGATGGGTCTCGTACCAGGCCTTCAGCCCGGACAGCGCCGGATGCTGAAGGTCGCGGCGCAGATAGGCCTCGATGCGCGGCAGATGGCGCAGATAGGCCGGCTTGCCGTCGCGCTTGTCGAGCCGGGCGAAGATGCCGAGGATCTTGGTGTTGCGCTGCGCACCCAGGATGGCATAGGCCGTCGCGAAGGAGCCCAGGTCAAAGTCCGGATCCTGCGCCCGCCGCAAGGTGGCGTAGCGGGACAACAGCTTCAGCTCCAGCGCCGGGGGCACATCGACGCGCGCATCCTGCCCCAGCGAGACGACATCATAGGCCGGGTGGCCGATCACGGCATCCTGGAAGTCGATGATGCCGATGCGGGCGACGCCCGTACGTTCCGGCAGCCAGATCAGGTTGGGCGAATGGAAATCGCGCAGCGCCCAGGTGCGCGGACCCTCAGCCAGGATCTCGAACAGCGGAGCCCAGGCACGGGCAAACTCGGCGCGGGCGACAGCCGGCAGGGCGACGCCGGCAATGTGGGGCGCATACCAGTCGAGCAGCAGTTCGGTCTCGATGGTCAGCGCGTCCAGGTCAAAATCCGGAATGACATGCTCACGGCCCTCGGCGACGGGCAGGATCGTCGGCAAGGGCCGTGCATGGAGGATGGTCAGCGCCTCGACCGCAACCTCGTAGCGTTCCGGCACCGGGCCGTTCTCGTCGAGGACGGTCCCTGAACCCAGGTCCTCGATCAGCAGCAGGCCATTGACCAGATCGCTGGCGATGATCTCTGGTGCGGACAGGTCGAGCGCCCGCAGCCCCTTGTCGATGGCCACGAAGGCATCGACGCGTTCGGCCAGCCGGGCGATCGCGCTGTAGGGCTTGCCGCCCCGCACGGGTGGACCGTCAGCGCGGGGCGGCGAGATCATCAGCACGGCCGTCTCGCCATCGGGCCGCCGGAGCCGTTCATAGGCGCGGGTCGAGGCATCGCCGAGCATGTGGATGCGCGAGGCGTTGCCCCAGCCGGCGGCATCGATCAGCCGCCTCGCACCAAGCGTCAGGCCAAGCCGGTCGGCCCAGGAGGGGCCGGGGATCAGGGTGATGCGGCGGGTCTCGTCACCGGCATCAGGCTCAAGTTCGAGAACGATGTCGAGGCGGGAGGCCGTATCGAGCATGTCGCCGCCGCGATCAGGCCACTCGATCAGGCCAATGGCGTCTTCCAGTGCCTCGGCCAACCCCAGTTCGACCAGTTCGCCGCTATCCTTGATCCGGTAAAGATCGGCATGCAGGATCCGGCCACGCGGCGTGTCATAGGCCTGCATCAGGGTGAAGGTGGGGCTGGGTGCCTCGAGGGACCCGTCATCGGCGAGGCGGCGGATCAGCGCCCTTGCAAAGGTGCTCTTGCCGGCTCCCAGATCTCCCGACAGCGCCACGACATCGCCGGGCCGCACAATGCCGGCGATGTCATCGGCCAGACGCAGCGTCTCCGCTTCCGAAGTGAAGGTCAGGGCCCAGGAGCGGGCGAGATTGGCAGGGCTGGTCAAGACCGGTGTTCCGTCTGTCAGGGGCGTTGGACTTGTGCCCCGCCATCGAGCTCGGGAAGTTGGCGGCAACAAGGCGCAAGGATGAGAACGGACTCACGCCGCATCGGGTCGGTCACTCGGCAGCTTCGTTCAACAGCGGAGGATCGGCCGGCACCCGGCAGGTCACGGTGGTGCCGGTGCCGGGCCTCGACTGGATATCGACGGTGCCGCCATGAAGCGAGATGAACGAGCGCACGATGGCGAGCCCAAGACCGATGCCGCGATGGCGCGAGCCGGCGGTGTGCGTCTGGAAACGGTCGAAGATCCGGTCCTGGATGTCTTCCGGGATGCCACGACCATGGTCGACGACCTTGAAGACCATCTCGCCGCCCTCGCGGAAGGCGTGAACCTCGACGACCTGACCGGCCTGGGAAAAACCGATGGCATTCGACATCAGGTTGTAGAGCGCCTGCCGCAAACGCTTGGCATCGCAGACGATGCTGCCGGCGTCATCGGCGATGACCTGTTCCAGACTGATCCCCGTTTCCGCAAGCCGTTCCTCAAGGCCGCGCACGGCACTGGCGACGAGGTCGGCCACGCTGGTCTTCTCGCGTTCCAGCTGCAACTCGTCATTGTCGATCGAAGCCAGATCGAGAATGTCATTGATGATCGTCAGCAGCGTGCCGGAGGAGCGCAGGATCAGTTGCGCATACTCACGCTGGCGCGGGTTCAGCGGCCCGGCGATCTCTTCGCCGATCAACTGGGCAAAGCCGATGATCGTGGTCAACGGCGAACGCAGGGCATAGGAGACGTGGTGCACAAAATCGTCGCGCAACTGGGCTGCCTTGACGAGGGCTTCGTTGCGCTCGGTGAGGGCCATCTCGACATTCACGTTGTCGGTGACATCGGCGAAGGTCAGCAAGGTCGCGCCATCGGGCAGCGGGGCGAGGGCGCAGTCCACCACCGATCCATCCTGCCGGACCATGCGCGAGGCCAGATCCTCGCGCCGGTCGCGCACGCCGACAACCGCGCCGCGCAAGGTGGCCCAGGCCTCCTCGGCAGGACACAGCAGCCTGCACAGTGCGACGACCTCGTCGATATGCGGGTGGGCATCGAGAACGGCAGGAGAAAGCTTCCACAAAGCCGCGAAGGCCGGGTTGCTGAGCTTGAGGCGACCATCGGAGCCGAACACGGCAACGCCCTCGCGCAGTCCGTCCAGTGTCTCGCGCTGGGTGCGGGACAGGGCATTGACCTTGGATTCGAGCGAAAAGCGCTCGGTGGCATCGTCGAAAAGATGAATCACACCGCCCTGCGGGTTCGGGCTGGTCGTCACCTGGATGGCCCGGCCATCGGGCAGATACCACCAGTCCTCGCTGGTCTCGATGGCGGTATAGGCCTTCAACCGGTCGGCCTTCCAGTCCTTGTAGGCACCGGCCTCCGGAAGGCGCCGTTCGGTGCGCAGGCGGTCCAGGATCTCGCTGTCGCTGGGCTGGGTGTCGAGATAGGCGGGATCGAGCGACCAGAGCTTCTCGTAGGCCAGATTGCGGTAGGCCAGACGCTGGCGTGAATCGAAGGCGGCGACGGCCGTTGGCAGGCGGTCCATCACCTTGACATGGGCCTCCATCTGCCGCGCCAGATCAAGGCGCACCGCTTCGAGTTCGCTGACATCGATGGCATGGCCAGCGTAACCCTGGGCAACCGGCCGCTCCACCAGATCAAGCATCAGCCTCTGGCCGCCGACAACGGCGGGGGCCCTGGTCTGGAAGACCTCTCCGCGCGCCCGCGCGGCAGCAGACCGCTCGCGCTCGTCGCGACCCATCAACTCATGGCGCGCAGCCAATGCCTCGGCAGGGTTCGCCGCATCGACGGCGCGGGCATAGGCTGCGTTGACCCAGGCCAATTCGCCCGTGCCATCCCGGAGCCAGGCGGGGCAAGGGCTGGCGTCCATCAAGGCCGAAAGGCGTGCGGTCATGGCCCGCGACGCAGCCCGGTCCTGCTCGGATTCAAGCAGGCTGCGGCGTGTCTGCGAGACGTCCCGCAGGTGCAGCACGGCGCGGCCGGAGACGGCGCGGCCACGGGCCTCGACATAATGCCCGGCGCGGCTGTGCACGCCATGATCGAAGGGCTCGCCGCGCGCCTTGAGCTGATCGACGGCATCGCCGAGGAGCTTGACCTGATCGGGGCTGGCCCAGGACCCGAAGGCCAGTGGGGACATCCGCGTGCCGTTGACCAGCAGGAATTCCGGCTGGCCATGAATCTCGGCCTTGGCGGCAGGGGCGGCCCAGATCACGGTGACCTGATCTTCGGTGGAGCCGAAGATTTCCGCCTGCTCGGCGCGCGCCATGGCGCTGTCGAGATCGGCAGCAAGCTGCGCCTCGCGCCGGATCCACCGCCCGCGCTCGCGCACATGCAGGATCGCCGTCGTGGCCGCGAACACCGCGAGCCCGACCACCATCGACATCGAGAACGCCCCGAGCACATCGGGAAACAGCGACCGCGCCAGTTCACCGGTCGGGAGCGTGGCGATCTGGGCGGCGGCGGGCGTGGCACCGGCGAGGCTTGCCATCCCGGCCGCGCAGGCAAGGGCCATGGTCGAGGCGGCGTGGCTAAGGGAGACCCGGAGGGGCTGACCGCCCCGGCTCTCCGCCCTGCCCGCCTGCCTGATGTGCCTTGCGCTCGTCATCTCACCTGCTGCCGTTGCTGAACCAGAGCCGAGCCGGGCGCGTGCCCATACGGAAGCTGTTGCTTCCGCCACGCTGGCTCCTCACACAATCACGCGACCTGAAAACCGATCCGCCAGACAACCAGTCCTTCCGGTCGGCCCTGAGCAGGTACCGCGCCATTGCAGGCAGGCTCCCCTCGCCGGACCGGACCCGAACGCCGAATCACCGTTCCACACTAACCAGCCTTCGATTCCGCCGGGAAGTGGTTAAAGCAGGGTAAAAAACGGCAACGACCGCCGCCCTTGCCGGGCGGCGGTCGCTGGATATCGACATGTTGTGGGTGCTAACGGAGCACGCCCTACATCTTGTCAGTAGCGGTAGTGATCAGGCTTGAACGGGCCCTGTTCCGGCACGCCGATATAATCGGCCTGTTCCTTGCTCATCTTGGTCAGCTTCACGCCGATCTTCTCGAGGTGGAAGGCTGCGACCATCTCGTCGAGGTGCTTGGGCAGCGTGTAGACCTTCCGGTCGTACTTGCCGGGGTTGGTCCACAGTTCGATCTGCGCCAGCGTCTGGTTCGAGAACGAGGCCGACATCACGAAGGACGGGTGGCCCATGGCGTTGCCGAGGTTCACCAGACGGCCTTCCGACAGCAGGATGATGCGGTTGCCCTTCGGGAACTCGATCTCGTCGACCTGCGGCTTGATGTTGTTCCACTTGAAGTTCTTGAGGCCAGAGACCTGAATCTCGTTGTCGAAGTGGCCAATGTTGCAAACGATCGCCCGGTCCTTCATGGCGCGCATGTGGTCGACCGTGATGATGTCCTTGTTGCCCGTGGCGGTGACATAGATGTCGGCGCGGGGCAGGGCATCCTCGATGGTGCAGACCTCATAGCCTTCCATGGCAGCCTGAAGGGCGCAGATCGGATCGACTTCCGAGACGAGCACGCGGGCACCAGCCTGGCGCAGCGAGGCTGCCGAGCCCTTGCCGACATCGCCGAAGCCGGCCACGAAGGCGACCTTGCCGGCCATCATCACGTCGGTGCCACGGCGGATCGCATCGACGAGCGACTCGCGGCAGCCATAGAGGTTGTCGAACTTCGACTTGGTCACGGCGTCGTTGACGTTGATAGCCGGGAACAGCAGCTTGCCCTGTTCGGCCAGCTTGTAGAGGCGGTGCACGCCGGTTGTCGTCTCTTCCGACACGCCCTTGATCGCCGCAGCGACGCCAGCGAACCAGCCCTTCGGCTTATCCTTGAGCATCTTCTTGATCAGCGCGAAGAAGATTTCCTCTTCTTCGGATTCCGGCTTGTCGAGGAAGGCGACATCGCCCTGCTCGGCCTTCAGGCCGTAATGCACGAGCATGGTGGCGTCGCCGCCATCGTCAAGGATCATGTTGGGCGTGCCGCCACCATGCCAGTCAAACAGCTTGGCGGTGTAGTCCCAGTATTCGGTCAGGGTTTCGCCCTTGTAGGCGAAGACAGGGATGCCGGCGGCGGCAATGGCAGCAGCAGCATGATCTTGTGTGGAGAAGATGTTGCAAGAGACCCAGCGGATGTCGGCACCGAGCGCCTTGAGCGTCTCGATCAGCACCGCAGTCTGGATGGTCATGTGCAGCGAGCCGGCGATGCGCGCGCCCTTGAGCGGCTGCTTGGCGCCATAGGCCTCGCGGATAGCCATCAGACCCGGCATTTCGGTTTCGGCGAGGTCGATTTCCTTGCGGCCGAAGGCGGCAAGCGACATGTCTTTGACGATGTAATCGTTGAACGTGGTCATGGTGTCCTCGGCAGGCGCGGCTTGGGCGCGAACGGGTCGGCGATCGGTCGATCTCGGCAGGCAGGCGGATCGGCAGAGCCGGACCCGTCAGCAATGGCGCCGCCTCTAGCACGGCTCTGGCGCCAAGGCAATAAAGACATAAAGATTTCTTTATGTGTCCGTATCGTCCGGATCACTCGCCTTCGCCGAACTTGTCCGCGATCAGGGCAGCGATGGCATCCAGGGCCGCATCCGCGTCGGGGCCCTGGGCTGCGACGCTGATTGTCGTACCGATGCCGGCACCCAGCGTCAGAAGGCCCATGATGGAGCGGCCACCCACCACCTCGCCGCAACGCGCGATCCAGACGTCACAGGTGAAACGATCAACTGTCTGAACCAGCTTGGCGGTGGCGCGTGCGTGCAGTCCCTTGCGGTTGACGATCACCAGATGGCGCACTTCGGCGCCGTCGGGAAAGCTCGCCTCGGGGCAATCGCTGTCAAGTTCCATGGAGCATTCCGGCATGCTGGCGGTCTGGCATCGCCCATGTGGCTGGCCTTCGACCTGCCCTCATGTTTTCACAGGACCTAGCGGCCCGCAAGCAAACGGCTGGCGATGTTGATGTATTTGCGGCCTGCTTCCTGGGCGCAACCGACGGCATCCTCGATCGGCTTGTCCTCGCGCACGGAGGCCAGCTTGATCAGCATCGGCAGATTGATGCCGGCCAGAACCTCGACCTTGCCACCGTTCATGGCCGAAATCGCCAGGTTCGACGGCGTGCCTCCGAACATGTCAGTCAGCACCACGACGCCCTGACCTGTGTCCACGGCGTGGATTGCGTCAAGGATATCGCTGCGGCGGCCCTCGATGTCGTCATCGGGAGCAATCGCGATGGTCTCAATCTGTTTCTGGGGGCCGACAACATGTTCCAGTGCGGAACGGAATTCTGTTGCCAGGTGCCCATGCGTCACGAGGACGAGGCCGATCATGTCAAACCCTGAGCGGGTGCGAAAGGCACCCAAAGAGCCGCAGGTATATGGGCCAAGCCGCTCGCAAGTGCAAGATCGACCATCAGCGAAATCACTGCAAGGCCATGTCGTCGCCGAACAGGGCCAGCGCCGCCAGCACCAGCCCCGCATCGGCTGCCCCGCGCGCGATGGCCAGCCGCGGCAAGGTCAGACCTGCGATGACAGTGACCAGATCCTCGGCCTCGGGCAGGCGCGGCAAATCTTCCGTCTGGCAGTCCACCACCAGCCTGATGCAGGCCGCCGCTTCGTGGCTGAGGGGCACGAGGCCGAGGCCGCGCCGCTCGACAAGTCCGGCGATCGCCGGCACCGGACAGGCGAGCAGCCGGCCATGGCAGGCCCGGAGCTCGGTCCTGTCATCGGCGACAAGGCGGGCAAAGCGGCCGCGCGCCGACGCCTGTTCGAGCAGGGCAAGGCACAATGTGCTCTTGCCGCTGCCGGCAGGCCCGCGCACGAGAATGCCGCTCTCGCCAACCACGACGCAACTGGCGTGCAGGCGGACAGGCGCGGATGACCGGATCTCGGTCATGCGCCGCCATGACGCTGGTTGGGGCGCTGGTTGGGGCGCTGCGCAACCGGCAAAGTGATGATGAAGCGTGCACCGAGGCGGGCGGGTTCGCCATCGGCATCGGGCAGGGCCGGCATGTCCGGCGCAAGCCGGTTCTCCGCACGGATGGTGCCGCCATGCGCCTCCACGATCTGGCGCGAGATCGACAGGCCAAGCCCCGAGTTCTGGCCGAAACCCTGCTCGGGACGGTCGGTATAGAAGCGTTCGAACACCCGTTCGAGCGCGTGGTCGGGGATGCCTGGGCCGTCATCCTCGACCGAGATCACGATCTGTGACGCGCTGCGCGACAGCGTGACGCGGACATCGCGCCCGGGCGGCGAAAACGAGCGGGCATTGTCGAGCAGATTGACCAGCACTTGCCCGAGCCTGCCGTCATGGCCCTGCACGACCCAGGGCGCAGCTGCAGGCTTGCCGTCGCGGCCAGGCGCAGCCACCGCGATCGTCAGCGTGATCGGGGCCTGTTCGGGCTTGCGGATCTCATTCTGCATGCCGACCACAGTCTCCAGCAGGCGCGCCAGATCGACAGGACCGGTCTCGCCCCGGGCCAGTTCCGCGTCGAGCCGCGAGGCTTCGGAGATATCGGTGATCAGCCGGTCAAGCCGCCGGACATCGTGGTGGATCACGGCCAGAAGCCGGTCCCGCGCCGGCTCGGAGCGCGCCAGAGGCAAGGTCTCGACCGCGCTGCGCAGGGAGGTCAGCGGGTTCTTCAGTTCGTGGGCGACATCGGCCGCGAAACTGCCGATCGCATCGATGCGGGCATAGAGCGCACTCGTCATGTCGCGCAGGGCGCCGGACAACTGGCCGATCTCGTCATGGCGATCGGTGAAATCGGGGATCTCCTGCCGCGACTTGACACGGCGGCGCACGCGCACGGCGGCCTCCGACAGGCGGCGCAGAGGCTCGCCGATGCCATTGGCGAGCAGGATCGAGAGCACGACCATGACCAGCGCCGTCACGCCGAAAACCTGGAGGATGACGTTGCGCTCGGAGGCAATGACCGCATCGATGTCACCGCCCTGGGTGGACAGCAGGAGCACGCCGCGCACGTTGCGTTGCCGCTGGATCGGCACCGCAACCGAGACGATGGTGTCGCCGAGCGCGTTGACGCGCACGATGCTGCGCTGCTGGCCCTGAAGGGCGCGCGCCACTTCCGGGATCGAACGACCTCCCGCAGCGTCGTTCTCGTCATGGCTGGAGATCTCGGCCCGTCCAAGCCTCCGGCGAAGGCTGTTCCAGGTGCGTTCGATGACCGGCAGGTCATCGCGCACCACCGGCTCGAGTTCGCGCCGCAGGATGCCGCCGCGGGCCGCCAGCATGCCTGAATCCACAACCAGCAGCCCTTCGCGGTCATAGACACGGGCGCGGGTGCGGGTCGGCGTGACCAGCCGGCGCAGCAGGGGGCCGACCCTTTCGGGGTTGATCGGGAATTCGAGGATCGATTGCAGGTCATCCCCGAGGCCCGAGGTTTCCCCCGCCTGCAATTGCAGCAGCTTGTCGGGATCGATGGCGATGGAATCGGTCTCGACCGTGGCGGAGGCGGCAATGGCGCTGGCGATGATCTCGCCTTGCGTCTGAAGGCTCTGCACGCGGGCCTCGATCAGGCCCTCGCGGAACTGGTTGACGTAGAGCAGCCCCACCAGCAGCACCACGAGGCCGGCGAGATTGAGCACAAGAATGCGCCGCGTCAGGCTGGAAGCGAGCCGGGCCGCAAAGAACTGCGTGACCACACGCACGCCCTTGCGCATATTGGCCCAGACACCGCCAAGGCGCGACGGGGAAGCGGGCTTGTGGCTGCGCAGCGTCGTCATCGACGCTGTCCCTGCCAGGCCCGTTCACTGCCACAGCACATTGTGCGGTCAGCTTTCCGAGAACCGGTATCCGACGCCGTAGAGGGTCTCGATCATCTCGAAGTCGTCATCGACCATCTTGAACTTCTTGCGCAGGCGCTTGATGTGGCTGTCGATGGTGCGATCGTCGACATAGACCTCGTCGTCATAGGCGGCATCCATCAGCGCATTGCGGCTCTTGACCACGCCAGGGCGCAGGGCGAGCGACTGCAGGATCAGGAACTCGGTAACGGTCAGGATGACCGGCTCACCCTTCCAGGTGCAGGTATGGCGCTCCGGATCCATCTTGAGATTGCCGCGCTCCAGCACCTTCGCATCGTCGCCACGTGGCGCTGCCGGCAGATCCTTGGCCCCGGCGCGGCGCAGGATGGCCTTGACGCGCTCCACCAGCAGCCGCTGCGAGAAGGGTTTGCGGATGAAGTCGTCGGCACCCATCTTGAGGCCGAACAGCTCATCGATCTCGTCATCCTTGGAGGTGAGGAAGATCACCGGCATGTCGGACTTCTGGCGCAGGCGGCGCAGCAGCTCCATGCCATCCATGCGCGGCATCTTGATGTCGAAGATGGCGAGGTCCGGCGGATTCTGCTTCAGGCCTTCGAGCGCTGAAGCGCCATCGGTGTAGGTGTTGATGCGGAAGCCTTCCGCTTCGAGGGCGATCGACACGGAGGTCAGGATGTTGCGGTCGTCATCGACCAGGGCGATGGTTGGCATCAAGCTTATCCCGTTTCAGCCGCGAGGGAATTGTGGCGGCACCGCTTGGTTTGACGCCGACGGCGGCGAAACCATGGCCATAATCTAGCGATCCCGCGGCCAAAGCGCTACGTTGTCGCGGAAATTAGCCCGAACCTCGCTGAACAAGCGCTGAAAGGCCTGCCCGTGAGCACCCGACACACCATCCGGACCACCGATGACGAGGCCCGCGTGCTGGCCCGGAGTCTGATGCGCGCCAGCCCGGTTGCCAGCCTCGCCACCCTTCACGGAGGGGGGTTTCCGCTCGCCACGCTGACGAGCGTCGCCACCGATGTCGATGGCTCGCCGGTCGTGCTGGTCTCACAATTGTCGGGGCATACCGGCAACCTGCTGGCCGATCCGCGCTGCTGCCTGCTGTTCGCGCGGGCCGGCAAGGGCGATCCGCTTGCCCATCCGCGCATCAGCGTGATGGCGGAGGCGCAGGTGGTCGACCGCAACTCCGGTGACGCCGAGCGCATCCGGCGGCGCTTTCTGGCGCGACAACCCAAGGCAGCACTCTATGTCGACTTTCCGGATTTCCTGTTCATCCGCATGCAGGTCCGGTCGGCCAGCCTGAATGGCGGCTTTGGCAAGGCCTACGAACTCGGCCCCGCTGATGTGCTCACCGACACGGGCGGGGCGGAAGCGCTCATCGCCGCAGAACCGGGGATCATCGCGCACATGAATGAGGATCACGCTGCCGCCGTGGGCCTTTACGGCCATGTGCTGGCCAGACGCGAGGCGGGGCCATGGCGCCTGCTCGGGGTTGATCCGGACGGTTTCGAGATCGGGCATGGCACCGATCTCGCCCGGCTGGAGTTCGAACAGCGGGCCGCCGGCCCGGATGATGTGCATCGCCAGCTTGTTGAAATGGCAAGGACCGCGCGCATCGCCTCGCCGCAGTCCCCTGCTGCCGGCTGACCGGGTCGGTTCACCATACACAGCCAAAGCCCGCAGCATTCGCCTTTTGGACATGGAACCCTAGTTACCCCGCACTTGAGAACGGTCGCGGCGAAGCGTATGAGCGCGTGGTCCGATCGTTGCTCTGGCAGTTGATCGGGCATACAGGCGCGCGAACGCTCACAGATGCGCCGCTCAGGAGGATATCAGGTGAACAACATCGGCCTGTTCAACGCAGCGCATGGCGCGGACGCGTTCGGATTTCGCAACCTGTCGCGCGTTCACTGGAACCTCGAAGCGCCGCGTCTGGCGGAGGAATCCCTGAAGCGTGGCGAAACCCAGCTCGCATATGGTGGCGCGCTCGTGGCCGATACCGGCACCCACACCGGACGCTCGCCCAAGGACAAGTTCACGGTTCGCGATGCGCTCACCCAGGACACCGTCTGGTGGGACAACAATGGCGCGATCGAGCCCGGCCATTTCGAGACGCTGCTGGCCGATTTCCTGGCCCATGCCGAGGGCAAGGAGCTGTTCGCACAGGACCTTTATGGCGGCGCGGACCATGGGCACCGGGTCAAGGCCCGCGTCTTCACCGAGTATGCCTGGCATTCGCTGTTCATCCGCAACCTGCTGATCCGGCCCGCAACGAACGAACTGGCCGGCTATGTGCCCGATCTGACGATCGTGGACCTGCCCTCGTTCAAGGCCGACCCGAAGCGCCATGGCTGCCGTTCGGAAACGATCATCGCCGTCGATTTCACCCGCAGGATCGTGCTGATCGGCGGCACCTCCTATGCCGGCGAGATGAAGAAATCGGTGTTCACATACCTCAACTTCACCCTGCCCGCCGCCGGCGTGATGCCGATGCATTGCTCCGCCAATGTCGGTGCGAAGGGTGATGTCGCGGTGTTCTTCGGCCTGTCAGGGACTGGCAAGACCACCTTGTCGGCCGATCCGACCCGCACCTTGCTCGGTGACGACGAGCACGGATGGTCTCCTGAGGGGGTCTTCAACTTCGAGGGCGGCTGCTACGCCAAGACCATCCGCCTCAGCCGCGAGGCGGAGCCCGAGATCCACGCGACGACCGAACGCTTCGGCACCGTGCTCGAGAACGTCATCATCGATCCGCTGACACGCCGGCCCAATTTCGACGATGCCTCGCGCACCGAGAACACGCGCTGCGCCTATCCGCTCGATTTCATCCCCAATGCCAGCGAGACGGGGCGGGCGGGGCACCCCAAGAACATCGTGATGCTGACCTGCGATGCCTTCGGCGTGCTGCCGCCGATTGCCAAACTGACCGGGGCGGAAGCGATGTATCACTTCCTCTCGGGCTACACCGCCAAGGTGGCCGGCACCGAGAAGGGCGTGAAAGACCCTGAAGCGACCTTCTCGACCTGCTTCGGCGCGCCGTTCATGCCGCGTCACCCATCGGTCTATGGCAACCTGCTGCGCGACCTGATCGACCGGCACCATGTCGATTGCTGGCTGGTCAACACCGGCTGGACCGGGGGCAAGTTCGGCACCGGGCGGCGCATGCCGATCCGCGTGACCCGCCGGCTGCTGGCAGCGGCGCTCGAAGGCACGCTGTCACGCGCGGACTTCCGGCGTGATCCGTATTTCGGCTTTGCCGTCCCCACATCCGTTCCCGGCGTCGAGCCGCACATCCTCTACCCGGTGAAAACCTGGCAGGACAAGGCGGAGTTCTCGGAAACGGCCAAGCGGCTGGTCGCCATGTTCCGCGACAACTTCAAGCGCTTTGAGGCGCATGTCGATGATGCCGTGAAGGCCGCCGCGCCGACCAACAGCCTCGCGGCCTGATCGTCGCGTGTCGCACACGGGCGGGCGGGCGGCTGGCCGGGCAGGAAGCCTGGCCTCCCTCGCCATCCGGTCCGCCCTGTCGGTTCTTCTGGTGCTGTCCGGCGTCTGGGGTGCCCTGGCGCTGTGGTTCCGCGCGCCGCTTGGCGGCATGCTTGCCATGGGCTTCGCGACCCTGGGTCTTTTTACAATAGTGTCCGTTTGGCGCGTGCGTCCTGCGACACCGTTCCGCTGGATCGCCCTTGCCCTCTGGGCCGGCCTGTTCGGAGCCCTTGCCCTGTGGTGGGGCAGCATCGCGCCGCGTCATGACCGTGACTGGGCCACCGCGTTGGCGCGCGTGCCGGTAGCAACGCTGGACGGCGACCGCCTCGTCATCAAGCATGTGCGCAACTTCGCCTGGCGCCACGCCACAGCGAGCCTGCCGGAGCAGGAGGCCGGCTCCGGCGAGGCGATCGCCGAGGCGCGCTGGGAGACACGCAGCGTCGACCTCAGGTCGGTTTCCGGCGTCGACCTGTTCTTTTCCTACTGGACAGGGCCGCTGATCGCCCACGTGCTGGTGAGCATCACCTTCGACGATGCCCCGCCGCTGACCTTCTCGGTCGAAATCCGGCGCGAGCGCGGCGAAACCTATTCGGCGCTGGCCGGCTTCTTCAAAGCGTATGAACTGGCCATCGTGGTGGCCGATGAAGGCGACATCGTTCGGCTGCGGACCGACATCTGGCGCGAGGATGTCAGGCTCTACCGGCTCGATGTCAGCCGCGAGAAGGCCCGCGCGCTGCTGCTGGCCTATGCGCGCGAGCTCAACCGGCTGTCGGAGGCACCGCGCTGGTATGGCACGCTCAGCGACAATTGCACCACGGTCGCCTATGGGCTGGCACGGGAGCTCTGGCCAGCGCTCGGCCCCGACTGGCGCATCCTGCTGCCCGGCCGCGCGCCCGAATATGCGCATGAACTGGGCGCGCTCGGCACCGGCGTGCCCTTCGAGGTGCTGAAGCAGCGGGCCGCGATCAGCGAGGCCGCCCGCATGGTCCCCGCCGGGGCGGACTTCTCGGCCTGGATCCGGCGCGACGTGCCCGCTCCGCCAAGGTGAGATGGCGACGGCATCCGTCAGAAACCGGATGGCAAAACAGCGCTTCTATTTTTGCTGAAAATTTCTGTAGATTAGCCTCAGGCGCATATGGCCCGGTTTTTCACAGAGGTGGACCCATGAGACGATCTGTTCTGTTCGGCATGCTGGCGGCGACCGCCCTTGCGATCCTGCCATCCGGTGCCGAGGCCCAGGAGAAGCTCAAGATCGGCTTCATCTATGTGGGCCCTGTCGGCGATTTCGGCTGGAGCTACCAGCATGATGTCGGCCGAAAGGCGGTCGAGGCAGCCTTTCCGGGCCGTGTCGAAACAACGTTCATCGAAACCGTGCCGGAAGCGGGCTCCGACCGCGTGATCGAGCAACTGGCGCGGACCGGCCACAAGCTGATCTTCACCACCTCGTTCGGCTACATGGAGCCGACGCTTCGCGTGGCGGCGCGCTTCCCGGACGTGAAGTTCGAGCACGCCACCGGCTTCAAGCGCGCACCGAACGTGGCGACCTACTCGGCCAAGTTCCATGAAGGGCGCTACATCGCAGGCCAGATCGCCGGCAAGATCACGAAGACCAACACCGTCGGCTATGTCGGCGCCTTCCCGATTCCGGAGGTGATCGCCGGCATCAACGCCTTCTATCTCGGTGCGAAGTCGGTCAATCCGAACATCGAGATCAAGACGGTCTGGGTCAATTCCTGGTTCGATCCGCCAAAGGAGGCCGATGCCGCCAAGGTGCTGCTCGATCAGGGCGCCGACGTGATCACCCAGCATACCGACAGCCCGGCACCGGTGCAGGCTGCCGCCCAGCGCGGCAAGTTCGCCTTCGGGCAGGCCTCGGACATGACGCAGTTCGCGCCGAACAACATCCTGACCTCGATCATCGACGACTGGAACCCGTACTACATCGAGCGTGTGAAGGCTGTGCTCGACGGAACCTGGACTTCGAAGGACACGTTCGACGGGCTGGCCAAGGGCAAGGTCAAGATGGGCCCTTACGTGAACATGCCCGCTGACGTGAAGGCGATGGCCGAAGCGACCGAAGCCTCGATCAGGTCCGGAGCATTCGATCCGTTCAAGTGCCCGGTGATCAACGCGGCCGGCCAGACGGTGGAGTGCAAGGGCAATGGCCGGCTCTCCGACGAGCAGGTCTTCGGCATGAACTTCTACGTGCAGGGCATCAAGGACGCGCTGCCGAAATGACCGGCTAGCGGCGGTCGGTGCCGGAGGGCGGCACAACCGACAAGACGGCACGCGCGCCCATCAGGGCCGCGCGTGCTGCTAGACCCCTCGGAAGCTCGGCTGCCTACACCCCCGGCTGCGTGGCGTTGGGGAAAAACAACTGCTCGCCGTTGATCTTGTAGTCGGCGATCGACTTCTGGCCTTCGGGCCCGACCAGCCAATCGATGAAGGCCTGTCCATCGGCTTTCTTGACATGGGTGTGTATCGCCGGATTGACGAGAATGACACCGTATTGGTTGAACAGGCGGCGGTCTCCTTCGACAACAATTTCCAGATCGCCACGGTTCTTGAAATTGATCCAGGTGGCGCGATCTGAGAGCACATAGGCGTTCATCGCGCCGGATGTGTTCAGCGCTGCGCCCATTCCCTGGCCAATCTCGCGATACCATGGCCCCTTGGCCTGTTCGATCTCGACGCCGGCCACCTTCCACAGGTTGAGTTCAGCCGCATGGGTGCCGGACTTGTCGCCGCGCGAGACGAACGGGGCAGCCCTGGCCTGAATGGCCTTCAGCGCGGCAGCGATATCCTTCGAGCCCTTGATGCCGGCAGGGTCGGATTTCGGCCCGATCAGCACGAAGTCATTGTACATCACCGGCTTGCGCTCGACGCCGAAGCCGTCCTCGACGAACTTCACCTCCTGCGCGCGGGCATGCACGAACACCACGTCCGCATCGCCGCGGCGGCCGGTGTCGAGCGCCTGTCCGGTGCCCTGGCTGACGACGCGAACCTCGATGCCGGTCTTTGCCCTGAAGGCCGGGAGCAGGTGATTGAACAGGCCGGAATCAGTGGTCGAGGTGGTCGATGACACCGTGATGAAGCGCGTTTGGGCAGCAGGCGCTGCGGTCTGGGCTGGTGGCGGGGCCGTGAGCGTGGCCTGGGCCAGCACCGAGGAGGTCAGCGCGAGGCTGAAGCCCGAGGCCAGAAGGCTGCGTTTGGTCAACATGGTCGTATTCCTCCATTGTACTGGATCGGGGTCACCAGAGCAGGTCTCCGGCGATGAAGGCGCGGGCATCCGCCGAGGCTTTGCCCGCAAAGACGATTTCGGTCGGCGCGTCGTCGATCAGACGGCCGCGGTTGAGAAACAGGATGCGCTGGCTCAGCCGCCGGGCCTGGCCAAGGTCGTGGGTGGTCATCAGGATTGTCATGCCTTCCGCCGCCAATGCCGTGATGACCTCCTCGATCTGCCGCGTCGCGCCGGGATCGAGCTGCGAAGAGGGCTCATCGAGGAACAGCACCTCCGGCTCGAGCGCCCAGGCCCGGGCGATGGCGAGGCGCTGCTGCTCACCGCCGGACATCAGCCGTGCCGGGCGCTCTGCCAGCGCCGTCAGCCCGAAGCGGGCGAGAGCGGTGTCAGCCCGCGATGCCACCTCCGCCATGCCGACGGCACCCAGCGCGTGCATGATGTTGGCCCGGGCCGACCGGCGCAGCATAACCGGTCGCTGGAAGACCATGGCGTGGCGGCGGCGGCCCGTGTCGGTATGCCAGCGGATTGCGCCCGCGCACGGTGACAGCAATCCGTGGCAGAGCCGCAAGGTGAGCGATTTGCCTGCACCATTCGGGCCGATGATGGCGGTGACGCCACCCTTGGGCAGCACGAAGCTGACATCATCGAGCAGGCGCTTGCCATCCGCTTCAAAGGACAGCTCCTGAACCGAGAGCGGCAAGATGCTAGCGATATCGCGCACGGCCATCACCCCGCGAACCGCGCGCCGATGCGGCTCGCGCCATAGGCGGCTGCATTGATGGCCAGCGTCAGGATGATCAGCACGAGGCCGAGGCCCAGAGCCAGCGGCAGGTCGCCCTTGGAGGTCTCCAGCGCGATCGACGTTGTCATGGTGCGCGTGTAGCCGGCGATATTGCCGCCAACGATCAGCACCGCGCCAACCTCGGCGCTGGCGCGCCCGAAGCCGGCCAGCAAGCCTGTCGCCAGGGCAAAACGTCCGTCCCACAGCAATGTGGGAATCGCCCGCCAACCCGTGAGTCCAAGCGACGTGAGATGCTCGCGGTATTCGCTCCACAAGTCTTCGATGGTCCCGCGTGTCAGCGCAATGACGATGGGCAGCACCAGCAAGGTCTGAGCGATGACCATCGCCGTCGGCGAGAACAGCCAGCCCAGCGATCCAAGCGGGCCGGACCGCGACAGCGCCAAGAACACGATCAGCCCCGCAACGACGGGCGGCAGGCCCATCAGCCCGTTGACCAGCACGATCAGGGCCGAGCGGCCTGGAAAGCGGGCCACGGCCAGAAGTGCCCCTAGCGGCAGGCCGATCAGCCCGGCCAGCAAGACAGCCGTCAGCGTGACACGCAGCGACAGCCCGACGATCTGCAGGAATTGCGGATCGAGGCCGACGATCAACCCGAAGGCGGCTGCGAAGGTGCTTGAGATGTCCATCTGCTTCGGGAACGCTCGAATTCTGATTGGCTTTGTTATGAATTTTCCTTACAAAGATTCAAGTTTGGAATTTATGCAGTTTAAAGCAGTCAAACGACATGGATACCTACCTCAGCACCGAAGCGGCCGCTGCCTATCTCGGCATCAAGGAGCGCAAGCTCTACGAACTGGTCGCCAACGGGGCCGTGCCCTGTTCGAAGGTCACGGGCAAATGGCTATTTCCGCGCGCCGCGCTGGATCGCTGGGTCGAGGCGGGTCTCACCCATCCGGATGGTTTCACGCCGCTGGCTCCACCGTCGATCATCGGCGGCAGCCATGATCCGTTGCTGGAATGGGCCGTACGGCGTTCGGGCTGCGGGCTTGCCCTGCTCAGCGAAGGATCCACGGCTGGGCTTGGCCGGCTTGACCGCAACGAGGTCGCCATGGCGGCGATCCACGTCCATGACCAAAGCCCGGGCGAGGGGCCAGACGACGACGCCAACATCGCGGCGGTGAAGGCCCATGCCCGGCTGACGGACGCGGTCATCATCGCATTCGCCCGCCGCGAACAGGGTCTGCTGACAGCACCGGGCAATCCGCTGAAGCTGACGACGCTCCGTGACATCGTGGCGACGCGGGCCCGGCTCGGGGTTCGTCAGGGCGGCGCAGGTGCCCAGTTGCTGCTGGATCGGCTGGCGGCAGCATCCGGCCTCGCGCTCGATGCCTTCAACCGGGTCAGTGAGCCGTTCGCGACGGGTCAGGACCTTGCCTTCGCCATCCGGGCGGGCGAGATCGATTGCGGGGTCGCCACCCGCGCGGCTGCAGTCTCGAACGGCCTCGGTTTTGTACCGCTCGCCTCGGAGTGCTTCGATCTGGTCATGCGTCGCCGCACCTTTTTCGAGCCAGCAGCGCAGAAGCTTCTGGCCCTGATGCGCGGGCAGGAGTTCCGCCGCCATGCTGAACTGCTGACTGGCTATGATATCTCGGATGCCGGCAGCGTCCGCTTCAACCGCTGAACGCACCGGGGCCAGCCTGCGGCCGCAATCGCGCCTCAGCTGCGCTGGATGTCGTTGCGTGCAAAAATGGGCTCGATGCGCGCTGCCAACCTGTCGGCGGTCAGCGCAAGTCCGATATCCGCACCGGTCATGGCATGCAGCCAGACGGCGCTGGCAGCAGCCTCGAATGGCGGCATGCCCATGGCAAGGTGGCTCCCGATGAGGCCGGCCAGGACATCTCCCGAGCCGGCAACAGCAAGCTCCGGCCCGGCGTTGGTGTTGACAGCGGCGCGTCCTTCTTCGTCGGCGATCACGGTCTCGCGGCCCTTGTAGACCACGACACCCCTGACAATGCGTGCCGCAGCGCGGGTCTGCTCGATCTTTGACAGCCGCCTCGCATCGGAAAGGGAGCGAAAGCCCTTGTCCTGGTCAAGATCGCGGAACAGCCGGGCAAACTCCCCCGCATGCGGGGTCAGGACCATGGGCGAGGCCGGCTGGATGCGTCCCGCCAGCAAACCCGGCTGCGCACCCAGCGATGTCAGTGCGTCCGCATCGATCACCACAGGAATGGCCGCCGCCTGCAGCACACCGAGCAGACCAAGCGTTGCGGGACCCACCCCGGCAGCGGGGCCGATCACGGCGGCGGATGGACGGCGTTCGGCGATCCATGTCGCGAGTTGCCCCTGCCCGGTTATCGGCTCCAGCATGATGGCTGTCAGGTGGGCAGCATGAACCCGCAAGGCGGCCTTGGTGCCGGCGATCGTGACCGCACCGGCGCCGCTGTTCATGGCAGCGAGGGCAGCAAGCCGCGATGCTCCGGTCCGGAATTCTGGCCCGCTGACCACAAGGCAGTGTCCACGCCGATACTTGTGCGTGTCAGCATCCGGCTTCACCACGAGACTGCCCCACAGCGCTGGAGTGTTGGGGCTGGGCTCAATCATTTCCGACACCCAACCGGACTGGGCGATGCCTGATCATGCCTGTGGTCCTCTCAGCGGGGATCAAACGTGTTCCACCGGGCACATCGTATCGGCTCCAGGTTCAAGGGATCATTGATACGGCGCAGGGAACCCGGCGACTTCTGAGCCAGCGCAAGGAATGTGACAGGCCAGCGCCGCAAGGGTTATGCGCTTGATGTGTCCGGGCGAACAGGAAGCCAGATCATGCGCATTGTCTTTGCCCTTGGTGACAGCGCCCTTTTTCCGCATGGCGAAACGCTGGCGGGGCCCCATCAGGCGCGTGGCATCCGGGACGCGGCTGCGGCTCTGGCACCGGTTTGCGCCGCCGGCCATCAGGTCGTGATCACACACGGCAACGGACCCCAGGTCGGGTTGCTGGCGCTTCAGGCTGCGGCCACGCCGGATATACCCTATCCACTTGATGTGCTGGATGCAGAGAGAGCCGGCATGATCGGCTATCTGATCGAACGGCAACTGATGAACGTGCTGCCCAGCGGCAATCTGGTCGCAACCCTTCTGACGCAAGTCCGGGTTGATCGCCATGATCCTGCCTTTCTCAAGCCGGGCGAGCCGATCGGTGCCATCTATGCCGAGAGCGAGGCACGCGCCCTGGCCGCCGAGCGGGGCTGGCGGGTCGCGGCAAATGCCGATGGCTGGCAGCGCGTGGTGGCGTCGCCTGCCCCGCTCGAAATCCTTGAAGCGCGTGTCATCGAAATGCTGATCGAGAAGAATGTGATCGTGATCTGCACGAGCGGGGGCGGCATTCCTGTGATCGAACTGGAGGATGGCAGCCTGACCGGGATCGAGGCCGTGATCGACAAGGATGGTGCCAGCGCCCTTCTCGCCCGTCAGCTCCGCGCCGACTGGCTGGTGATGCTCACCGACGTCGATGCGGTCTATCTCGACTGGGGCACGGCAATGGCCCGGACGGTCAGACATGTGACAGCGCATGCGCTCGCAGCCCGGGAGTTTGCCTCCGGATCGATGGACCCGAAGGTGCGTGCGGCTTGTGGTTTCGTCAACAAGACCGGCAAGCGGGCTGGCATCGGAGCGCTCAGGGACGCCAGCGCCATCATCGAGGGCGCCGCCGGAACCATCATTTCGGCTGATCCGGGCCAGCTGGACGACCCAGGCTGGCAACACGGCAGAATGATCACGCGCCTGCAACCACGGCGATGAAGACCGAAGGCCAGACCAGCCGCTATGGCATTGCCCTCGCGGGACGCGGCTGATTCGAACGTGCGGCCAGCCCCGTGGCGATTGCGTCGCGACGTGCCGTCAGCCGGAGCGCTGACGTGCTTTCGTGACGCGTCCCCGCTTCCGGACTGGCGGATTGCTCAGGCTTGATCGCACGAACCGCCGAGGCGCTTCAGTCGCCTGGCATTGTGAATCACCAGTTCGCCATGATGGCGGCCAATCGTGATCAGGCCCTTGCGCTGAAGGTCGGTCATCGTGCGGCAAACCGTCTCCAGCGACAGGCCGAGATAATCGCCGATCTCGCCGCGCGTCAGCGGCAGCTGGATGGATACACAAAGATCGTCGGATGGCCGCTCGGTGCGCGACTTCGCGCGTTGCCCGGCAAATCGTGAAAGCAGCGCGCAGACCCTCTCATGGGCCGTCATGCGACCCAGGCCCAGGGCATGTTCCTGCGCCGCGCAAAGCTGGCGCTCGACCTGATGCTCGACCACCCAGCCAAGTTCGGCATGGCGCTCGAGTTCGCTCTTGCGGCAGGCGCGCAGCACCGATGGCTGCAAGGTCTCGCAAGTGGCGGAATACACGCGATCGTGCGCCAAGCCGCAGATGCCGCCGGGCAGCACGATGTCGACCAACTGGCGGCGCCCATCCTCCAGGTACTGCTGAACCATCACCGCGCCCTGTTCGACCCAGAACAGATGCGTGGCCGGGTCGCCGTGGTGGCATACGACCTGCCTCCTGGTGAAGGTCTGCAGATTCCCGAGATCCGGCACCCCAAGACTGCTGATGCGTGCCGGAGCAAGACCCGGCGGCAACACCCTGTCGTCGAACTCGTCGCGAATGCGAGCCGTTTGCACCTCAGGTGTCGCCGGGTTGGATTGCATCCTGAAACGTGCCGCTCCCAACAACTCACTAAGGCAGGAACAGCACGCTCATGCCGAAACGTGGCGGCATCAAGGACGCAATCAACCGATCGGTCCCCGACACGGAAATCAGGCGGTCCTTGCCGGACATGTGGACAGACCCAGGATCGTGTAGGCAGGGCAGGTGCCGAACACGGCTGTCAGGATAGGCACAGCGCCGATCCAGCCGACCCAGTTCCATCCGGTTGCCGGGAATATGTATCCCAGTGCGAAGGCGATCAGTGCAACGCCAGCAATGAGACGCAAGATGCGATCGATGGTCCCAACATTGTTGATCATGACGAGTCCCCTTTTTCCGTCGATTGGAAGGAACCCTAGGCTGCATATCGCCAGCAAACGCTGATCCGCATCAAAGTGTCGAAGCGCCGCCACGCGACAAAGAGCAAAGGATGCCGAGGTGCCAATTGTCAGAGCCGATATTGCACCATCAGCGTGCTGTCGCCCGTTTCGTTCTGCGTGACCTGAAAGCCGAGCTTTCGGCACATGGCGAGCATGCGGCTGTTCTCGGCCATGACCTGCCCGGCGATGGCACGATAGGACTCGGCCCGTGCAAAGGCGATCAGCCGTGTCATCAGCGCGTGGCCGATCCCCCTGCCTTGCCGGTCGGAGCGGATGATGATCGCATACTCGGCCTCGTCATGGTTGGCGTCGCCATGCAGGCGTGCCACGCCGAGGATGTCATGCGATGCCGGATCGATGGCAACGAAGGCCATTTCCCTGGCGTAGTCGAGTTGGGTCAGGCGGGCGATCAGCACCATGTCGACCGAGCGCATGGCTGCGAAGAAGCGCATCTGAAGATCATCCGCCGAACAGTGTCCGAGCATGTCTGAAACAGCATGGGCATCGGTTGGCCTCAGCGGCCGGATGGCGATCCGCGAGCCGTCCTGCAATGTGGCAATGGCCTCAAGTTCCCGCGGATAGGGCCGGATGGCAAAATCCCGCCGGCCCG
Source organism: Hydrogenophaga intermedia (assembly GCA_943370645.1). GTDB lineage: Bacteria > Pseudomonadota > Alphaproteobacteria > Rhizobiales > Beijerinckiaceae > Allobosea. The sequence continues at coordinate 25,036 of CALRRR020000001.1, forward strand.
GAAGATCGCTGCTGCCGAGCGCAATCTGGACCCGCGCATCAAGTGCCACGGCACCGTTCTCGTCGCACAGGACCGGATTGAGGTCGATGCCGATGATTTCCCGCTGATCCTCGATCAGTCGCGAGACGCGAACCAGGATGTCCGCAATGACCCCGGCGTCCGCCGCCGCCACATTGCGATACCCGCGAAGCAGGCGCGAAACGCGCGTGCCGGCGATCAGGTCGCGTGCCTTTGCCAGATCGAGAGGCAGCAGGGCCATGGCCTTGTCGTCGATCACTTCGACCGCGGTGCCGCCATGGCCGAACAGGATCACCGGACCGAAGGTTGGATCGACAGCAACGCCGATGATCAGCTCGCGGGCATGAGGCCTCAGGATCATAGGCTGGACAGTCACGCCATCGATGCGCGCATCCGGCCTGGAATTGCGCGCCCGGACGAGAATGTCGTCAGCCGCCTGCTGCACCGCTTCTGCCGAAGCCAGGCCAAGCCGTACCCCGTCGACATCGGACTTGTGAATGATGTCGCGTGACTGGATCTTGACCACGCAAGGTTCGCCCCTGGCGAGGAACTCGCCGGCAACGCTGGCCGCTTGCCGGCCATCGGTGGCAAGCCTGACGGGGGTGGCTTTGATGCCGTAGGCGTCGAGCAGATCGCTGACCTCGACCGGGTTCAGCCACGCGCGTGACTCGGCGGTGGCCATCCGGATGGCGCTTTGCGCCCGGGCGCGCTCAGGCGTGATGCTTTCGCTGAGTGGCGGCGGAATCTCCAGCAGCGCTGCGCCGGTCCGATGCAGCGTCATCAGTTGGGTGATGCCGGCAATGGCTGCAGCTTCGGTATCGTAGCTCGGGATGCCCGCGTCCTCGAACTGCTGCTTCCGATCCGGCGCGGAACCAAGCCAGACACTGAAGACGGGCTTGGTGCCCGCCCCGTTCCCGCCCGTGGCCTTCGCTGCCGCGATCACCGCGTCGGCTGCATCTTGCGCAGAGGTCAGCGCGGTCGGGCAGTTCATCACCAGAACGGCATCATTGCCGTCATCTGCCAGAAGCAAACTCATGGCATCGGCATAACGCCGGGCCGGTGCATCGCCGATGATGTCAACCGGGTTGGCGCGCGACCATGTGGCCGGCAGGACCGCATCAAGCTGGGTCAGGGTGTTTTCGGAGATCGCGGCAAGCTTGCCGCCGACATCTTCCAGCCTGTCGACCGCCAGGACGCCAAGCCCGCCGCCATTGGTCAGGATCGCCAGCCGGTCACCGGCGAAAGGCTTCCGTACCGCAAGCGTGCTGATGGCTGTGAACAGATCATCCAGATCGAACACACGCAGGCACCCGGCCCGCCTGAACGCAGCGTCGTAGACCAGATCGGAGCCGGCCAGCGCGCCTGTATGCGTCGCAGCGGCCCTAGCTCCCTGTTCGTGCCGCCCAGCCTTGATCACGATGACAGGCTTGATACGGGCAGCCTTGCGGGCAGCCGACAGAAACTTCCGGGCATTGGTGATCGCCTCGACATAGAGGACGATCACGCTGGTGGAGGCATCTTCGGCAAAATGGTCCAGACAGTCGCCGAAATCGACATCAATGGCATCGCCAAGCGATACAACACCTGAAAACCCGATCTGGCGCTGGATGGCCCACTCAACCACGCCGGCTGCAATGGCTCCCGATTGGGAGATGAGGGCAACGGGCCCTTGCCGCGGCAACTGCCTTGCGAAGCTGGCGTTGAGGCTGGCGCGCGGGGCGAGCACGCCCAGACAATTGGGTCCGACCAACCTGAGGCCAGCGGCGCGTGCCCGAAGTCCGATGGTTTCGGCCAGCGAGGCTGGGCCATGGCCGAGACCGGCCGTCAGCACGATTGCCGTCTGCGCGCCAATCCTAATGGCATCGTCGATCACACCCGGCACGGCATGCGCCGGCGTTGTGACGATCACCAGATCCGGAGCGGTCGCCAGCGCGGCCAGCGACGCATGGCAAGGAACGCCGAAGACCGCGTCGTACTTCGGGTTGATGGCCTGCAGCACGCCCTTGTAGCCGCCTTGCTGCAAGCCGCTCAGCACGATGCCGCCGAGTGACCCGGCGCGCGGGCTTGCACCGACGACGACAACACTGAGAGGATCAAAAAGCTTGTCCAGCCGATAAGTGCTCATTTGAAATCCACGTATCGGCCAATCTTGAACACCGTGCGACATCCAGAAGTTGTCTGGCGGACGCTCCAAGGATTTCTCCGGTCGCACCGCCAGGCCGCAACCTCGCATCTCTCCGGACGGCGAGTATGAGCTACATCAAGGATCGTCGTTTCTGTTTTGCGTAAAAGCGGCGATATGGGACGAAAATCATTCACGATCGCGACAGGTGCCGTTGTCCTTTCGTCGCTGGTGTTTGCGTGCTTTTCTGCGGCTCTGCTGGCGATGCCGGCGGATGCGCAACGCCCGGAGAACAGCCAGAGCGCGCGCGTCGGCCGGATTGTGGCGCAAGAGCATTGCGCGCGGTGCCATGCCACCGGCCGCCGGGGCCAGAGCCCCAATCCGAAAGCACCGCGCTTTCCGCGAATCGCCGAGCGCTATCCCGACAACAACCCCGCTCCTGTCCTCATCGACGGGACCGTCGTGCGGCATCCCGGAATGCCGGAGTTCAGGCTTCTGGAGAACGAAACCGACGGGCTTGTGGCCTACATCCGCAGGATCTCACGCCAATGGCGACCATGACCCCTGTTGCCTCAGCCACCCGTTTGCCAAACCGGCGCGCCCACCTGTCCACGGAAGGTCTGCCCATGAACGCTTTGCTTCGAACCGTACTTTTTGCCACATGCGCCATGGCTGCGAGTTCGGTTCAGGCCCCGGCGCAAAGTCTCGGGGATGCGGCCGCAGGGCGCGCTATCGCAACGGTGGACTGCGTCCAATGCCATCGCATCTCGGAACGGGACAATGATCCGGACCGGACGCCGCCCGACTTCGGCGCGGTCGCCAACATGCCGTCCTTCACGGAACTCAGCATGCGGGTGTTCCTGCAAACGCCGCACGGGCAGATGCCGCGCCTTCAGTTCACACAGACCGAACTCGATGACATCATCGCCTATCTCGCCAGCCTGAGACGGCGCTGAAGCCGCAGCGCCTGTCCGGGCAAGAACGAGCAGGCTGTCCTCCCGAGTGTGTCAGCAACCCCTCACCGGAAGAACACGAAGGTCACCAGCACGAAGATCGGGATCAGGATCGCGCCGCTCCAGAGCATGTAGCCGAAGAAGCTCGGCATTTTCACGCCCATGTCCTTGGCGATGGCATAGACCATGAAGTTGGGCGCGTTGCCGATATAGGTGTTGGCGCCCATGTAGACCGCGCCCGTCGAGATCGCCGCCAGCGTGATGGCAAGCTTGCCCATCAGCTCCTGCGGATTGCCCCCGGCCAGCTCGAAGAACACCAGATAGGTCGGTGCGTTGTCGAGGAAGGACGACAACAATCCCGTCAGCCAGAAATACATGACGTTGTTGGGGCTACCATCCGGGTTGGTGACCAGCGCCACCAGCGGTGCCGCAGCGCCGCTCTTGCCGGCAGCCAGAATGGCGAGAACCGGCACGATGCAGACGAAGATGCCGGCGAACAGCTTGGCCACCTCCAGGATCGGGCCCCAGTTGAAGCCGTTGGCCTCGCGGTATTCCTTGCGGGCAAACTTGAGCGAGGCGAACGCTGCGGCCAGCATGATCAGGTTGGAGGCGATGTCCTGAAGCGCCAGGTCGACGCCAAGCACCTTGAAGCTGATGCCCGGCTTCCACTCGGCCCTGAGCAGCACAGCGCCGATGATGATGGCGACGAAGATGAGGCTTTCCAGACCCATGATGCGCACTTTCGAATCCGGCGTGCGGTCCGGGGCAATGACGCCCTCTTTCTTGTAGAGATAGCTGTCATAGACATAGAACAGCGCCAGCAGGATACCGGCCACCAGCACGGTCTCCGTGAAAAGGTTTGTCGTCGTCCAGAAGAAGCTGATGCCCTTCAGGAAACCGACGAACAGCGGCGGATCGCCGAGCGGTGTCAGTGCTCCGCCCACGTTCGAAACAAGGAAAATGAAGAACACCACGACGTGCACATTGTGCGCGCGGTTGTCGTTGGCGCGGATGATCGGACGGATCAGCACCATCGAGGCCCCTGTGGTGCCAACGAAGCTGGCGAGAATCGTGCCGATGGCAAGGATGCCTGTGTTGGTCAGCGGGGAGCCGTGGATGTTGCCGCGCACGAAGATGCCGCCAGCCACGGTGTAGAGGGCGAACAGCAGGATGATGAAGGGCACGTATTCCAGCAGCATGGCGAAGGCGATGCCCTTGGTGGCCGCAGAGGCATCGAAACTCAGATAGAGCGGGATGATCACCATCGCAGCCCAGAAGGCCGAGATCTTGCCGTAGTGGTGTTCCCAGACGTGGTGGAACAGCAACGGGCCGGTGGCGATGCACAGGAGCAGCCCCGCAAACGGGATAACCCAGAGCAGGGACATGCCGCTGCCATCGATCGCGGCTGCCGCCTGAGCCTGCTCGGGGAGAACCACGAAGGCCGCCGCCAGAAACGCCATCACCAGATTTGCCAACATCGGATTCTCCCGGATCCCTGCAACGCCGGCCAGCGATGGCCGATCCGCGCTACTTTTGTGCTTTGCGGGCCTTAAACCCACCTGCGGGGTCTAGCAATTGCTTCCGCGCTGAGGCATGGGGAGTCGTGCGTCAATATAAATCCGGCCGAACACTCGCCATGGCGCACCCTGGAGCATCTTTCGCATGTATCGTAGCCTTCTTGCAGGTGGGTTCCTGATCATCGCCTCCAGCGCTGACGTATCGGCACAGGTTGCCATCGACGATATTCGGCTTCAATTGTTCAAGGAGCGCTCGGGTTCCCTGTCTGAGAACGTTGCCGGCTCGAAGAAGACTTTCGTGAACACCCCAAAGGGTGAAGGCGACATTGGCGAGCCCGCCGAGGCCATGCTGGTGACCCTTGCCTTCACCGGGCCGAAAAATTCCAAGTCATCCGACAAGATTGCACGGGACATGGCCTCGGTGACTGTCACGCAGGTCGCCAAAACCGGGCCACGCGTGCTGCTCAAGCGCGCCTATGGCGGTTTCCAGTTCGGCGAGGACGGCAAGAGCCACAAGGCCTTCCTGCTGGACAGCGCCACGTGCGGCGCGCTGGAGGTCGATGTCAGGCTCGGGCGCTCGCGCAAGACCACCAAAGTCGACTTCACCTGTGATGACTGAGCGGCGCTGCCAATCGCGGTGCCAGTCTTCACCGGCTGTTCATGGCCTTTGCGGCAAACTGCAACCTGTGAAACCCTGTGTGGGTTGGGTTCTGGGCTGAACGCATGTGTCGTTTTCTTGCCTATCAGGGCATTCCTGTTTTCCTTGAGGAGTTCGTCTCCTCGCCGTGTCACTCGCTGGTGCACCAATCGATCCACGCGACCGAGGCCAAGACCGGCACGAACGGCGACGGCTTCGGCCTTGGCTGGTATGGCGACAGGCCGGAGCCTGGCCTCTATCGCGAGATCCGGCCAGCCTGGTCCGACGAGAACCTGATGTCGATCGCCCGGCAAGTGCGTTCATCCCTGTTCTTCGCCCATGTCAGGGCTGCGACCGGAACCGCCTCGACGCGCGCCAACTGCCATCCGTTCTCGCATGGCCGCTGGCTTTTCATGCACAATGGCCAGATCGGCGGCTATGCCGCCATCAAGCGCCGGCTCGAAGCCCTGATCCCGGATGACCTCTACGCGGCCCGGACCGGCACGACCGATTCGGAAGCCCTCTTCCTGATCGCACTGGGCCGGATCAGGGCTGGAACCGATCCGGTCACGGCCATGTCGGAAGCCCTTTCAGACGCGGTGGCGCTGATGCGGGAAACCGGCATCAGCGAGCCGCTTCGGTTTGCGGCAGGGCTTTCCGATGGCGAGACCATCCATGCCTTCCGCTGGTCGAGCGATCCCAAGCCGCCGACGCTGTATTACTGCGAGCAGGCCAGCCACGTGGTGATCGCGTCCGAACCGGTCGATGAACGCCGTGACTGCTGGAAAGCCATCCCCGCCAACGGCTGTGTGGTGGTGCGGCGCGGCAAGGTCGAGGTCCGCCAACTCGCCATCGGACTGCCGCTGGCAGCCTGAGGCGGGGCTGGCCCCGTCGCCCGGCGATGGTTGCATCTGCCGCCGCCTCGCGGCAGATGAGCCCGATGCGCGACTTCGACACGCCCTTGCCGATCGATGAGGCCCTGCCGGGGCTGATCGCGACCTTGCGCCAGAACCCCAATGCCGTGCTGGTCGCGCCGCCCGGTGCCGGCAAGACGACGCGCGTGCCGCTAGCGCTGATCGACGAGCCATGGGCGGCAGGTCGCAAGCTGATCATGCTGGAGCCAAGGCGGCTGGCGGCGCGTGGCGCGGCCGATCGCATGGCCAGGACGCTTGGCGAAGCGGTTGGCGAGCAGGTTGGCCTCAGGGTCAGGCTGGGCTCGAAGATCAGCGCGAGGACGCGGATCGAAGTGGTGACCGAGGGTGTTTTCGCCCGCATGATCCTCGACGATCCGATGCTGGACGGGATCGCAGGCATCCTGTTCGATGAGTTTCACGAGCGCTCGCTCGATGCAGATCTCGGCCTTGCTCTGGCGCTCGATGCGCAGGCGGGGCTGCGCGAGGATCTGCGCATCGTGGTGATGTCCGCGACGCTGGATGGCGCACGCGTTGCCGGCCTTCTGGGCGAAGCTGCTGTGATCCGGAGCGAGGGCAAGGCCTATCCGGTCGAAACACGCTATCTGGGCCGCAATCCGCAGACACGCATCGAGGACGAGGTTGTGTCTGCCTGCCTGGCAGCACTGGCGGACGATACCGGGTCCATCCTCGTGTTCCTGCCCGGGCAGGCCGAGATCCTGCGCACGGCCGAGCGTCTGGAGCCCCGCTGTGCCCACCTGCCCGTCGATATCGTTCCACTTTACGGGGCGATGGATATGGCGGCGCAGGACAAGGCTGTGAAACCCGCCGCGCATGGACGCCGGAAGGTGGTGCTCGCCACTTCCATTGCCGAGACCTCGCTGACGATCGAGGGCGTTCGCGTGGTGATCGATGCAGGGCTGGCGCGCGTGCCGCTCTACGAGCCTGACATCGGTGTGACGCGGCTGGCGACGATCCGGGCCTCGCGCGCAGCCGTCGACCAGCGGCGTGGTCGAGCGGGGCGAACCGAGCCTGGCGCCTGCCTGCGCCTCTGGGACGAGGCCGCGACGGGTGCCCTTGCGGCCTTCGCCACGCCTGAAATCCTCGCGGCTGACCTTGCGCCCCTGTTGCTCGATTGTGCGGCATGGGGCGTTACCGATCCGCGCAGCCTGAAGTTTCTCGATCCGCCGCCGCTGCCTGCCTTGCAGGAAGCCGGCAAGATGCTGCGGGAGCTTGGCGCGATCGACGCGGACGGGCGCATCACCGCCTCAGGCCGGCGGCTGCAAAGCCTGCCTCTGCCGCCGCGTCTGGGCCGCATGCTGATCGAGGGTGCGGAGCGCGGAGCGGGTCAGGCTGCCGCCGATGTGGCAGCCGTCCTGGTCGAACGCGGCCTTGGCGGAGACAGCCTCGATCTGACCGAGCGGGTCGAGCGCTTCACCCGGGATCGGTCCCACCGTGCGCTGGACATGAAACGTCTGGCCACAGGGTGGGCACGCATGGCCGAAGGAAACCGGGCTGCGCAAGGCCGGCGCGACGGACCCGTGAGCATCGGCGCCTTGCTGGCGCTGGCCTATCCGGACCGGATCGCCAGGGCACGAGGCCGCCCCGGCGCTTACCTGCTGGCCAATGGTCGTGGAGGAGAGCTGCCCGCCCACGACAGGCTGGCCTCCTCCGAATGGCTGGTGGTAGCGGAACTGACCGGCAGTGCCGCAGCCTCGCGCATTCTCGGTGCGGCTGCGCTTGATACTGAGGACATCGCGCGGGTTGCCGGCCCGGCCTTGAAACTGTTCGACGACACTGTCTTCGATGTGGCCGCCCGTGCGCTGCGGCGGCGGGCCGGGCAGCGGCTCGGCGCCATCATCGTGCAGGAAAGGGTGATGCCGGTCGTGCCGGACCTCGACAGCGCGATGGTGTTGGCCGAGGGCATTGCGACACTTGGCATCGACCGGCTGGGCTGGTCCCGTTCCCAGCTTGCCATGCGGGGCCGGGTCGGGTTTCTGGCCAAGGCCGGCGGCGATGATGGTGGCTGGCCTGATCTTTCGGATGAGGCGCTGGCGCGCGACGCCCGGACATGGCTGGCCCCGCACATCATCGGTCGGACAAGCCTTGCCGCGATCGAGCCTGATGATCTGGCGCAGGCGCTGGACAGCCTTGTGCCCTGGGACCTGAAGCGCCGGATCGAGACCGAGGCTCCCAGCCATTTCGAGGCCCCGACAGGAACGCGTGTGCCAGTCGACTACGAGGCAGCCGCCGGCCCGACTGTCGCCATCAGGGTGCAGGAACTGTTCGGCCTGACGCAACATCCGGCGCTGGCAGGAGGCAAGGTGCCTCTGGTTCTGGAATTGCTGTCACCAGCGCATCGCCCGATCCAGGTGACTCGCGATCTGCCGGGGTTCTGGCGCGGCTCATGGACCGGCGTGAAAGCAGAGATGAAAGGGCGCTATCCCCGCCATGTCTGGCCTGATGACCCCGCCAGCGCCCTGCCGACGGCGCGCGCCAAGCCGCGCGGAACCTGAGGCGGATCAGTTGCCCATGCGGTTGCGCCACATGTCCTCGCCCACGGTGCAGGACACGCGCGGCACGCGGACCTGAGCCGGCATGATCAGCCGCGCCGGCTCGGATGGCGCATCCGAAATCTCCATGATGAGCTTGGTCCTGATGGTCTGGATGAACTGGGCTTTCTCGGTGATGGGAATGACAAAGGCCCCCTGCCCGCCAATTACGCAATCCTCGTAGTAGATGTCGAGTTGGCTGATATCGAGATAGCCCGGCTTGCGGATGGCGATGGGCAGGCCATTGATCGAGATGCCCTTGCGCAAGGCCTCGTCACGCGCCACCGTGACAACGCGGCCGGAATTGTTGGGCCCGTCACCGGAGATGTCCATCACCTTGCGCAGCGCCCTGAACGGGGCCTCGTCGAGTTGCCGGACAGAGAAATCGATGGCCCCCGAGATCGAGGTGCGCTGCCCGCGGCGTGTGGGCTGTTTCTCGATCTCGGCAGCCGCTGCCAGTGCCGATTCGGGCGAATCGATCACGGTCCACGGCAGCAGATGATGCTGGATGTTGACGCCGGCCCACTCGAAGAAACTGATCGCGATGCGTCCGGTCGCACCATTGGCGATGGCCTTGTGGACCTCCGGCGAGCGCAACGCCTCAACATAGCCGGCGCGCTGGAGGGCCAGTTCCTCCATGTCCATCGAGAAGGAAATGTCGACCGCGAGCACCAGCGCGACATCGACCTCGGTCGGCATTGCCGGCACGCGCGGGGCAGGGTCTTGAGCGAGACGTTGGGATGGTGGCTGGGCTGGCGGCTGGCCTTGCGCCGCCACGGGTGGCACGAGCGCGGCAGCGATCAGGAACGCCAGAAACCCTGCGATCCGCACATCCGTGCCCATGGCCCGCCTCCGCAATGCCGGACCCGCCTCCGGCAGGTGCCCAGCATGGCTGATTGCCGACGAAAGACAAGCCTCGACGCCGGGCTGGCGAGGGTGGCCTGTTCACGATCGCTTGCGCGCCCGGGTTCTGCCCGCCCGCTTCGCTCAGCGCTTCAGGCTTCAGAGGCCAGCAGGCGGGTGTCGATCACTGCCATGGCGGCTGCCAGCGCCTCGTCGATGCCGAGGGCGGAGGTGTCGATCACGACGGCATCGTCTGCAGCTTTCAGGGGCGCGTCGGCGCGGCCGGAATCGCGCGCATCCCGGCGGCGGATATCGGCAAGCACCGTGTCGAAATCCGGCGCACCGGGCTGGCTGGCCAGTTCCTTGTGACGGCGCGCGGCCCGCACCGTGGGGCTGGCCGTGACGAACAGCTTCACCGTCGCATCAGGGCAGATCACGGTGCCGATGTCCCTCCCATCCAGCACCGCTCCGGCAGGTGCCCGCGCAAAGCGCCGTTGCAGGTCGACGAGCGCAGCGCGCACAGGCGGCATCGCGGCCACCACGGACGCCGCCTCGCCCATCTCGGCGCCGCGCAGGCGCGTTTCGGGCAGGTGCGCGGCATCAAGCGCCTCGGCTGCCGCCACAGCTGCATTCACATCCGAGAGCACATGCCCTTGATCCAGAAGGGCGCGGGCGGTGGCGCGATACAGAAGCCCGGTGTCGAGATGGGGCAAGCCATAGTGGGCGGCCAGACGCCGCGCCAGCGTGCCCTTGCCGGAGGCTGCTGGTCCGTCAATGGCCAGAACGAGGGGTTTCTTGGCCATGCTCAGCCGCGTCCTTGCCTGAGAACAGCCACGCGCTGAACGGCCTGCCAGGTGGGGACCGACCCCGGGAAGAAGCAGGACCCGAAATGCGGGCATTCAGACGGAGCGGAAGTGTGCGGCACGGGGCGGGACCATGGCTTGCCAGCCGATCCGGCCGGGCGCTGGGTGGAGGTCCGCTTTACACGCTGGCCGTCGCCGCGCCAACCGCCCGAACCCCGCACAGGGTTGAAAAGAATTGACAGAACGGGCCTTCAGGGACTAACGCCACGCAACCTTACACAACCTATAGACCCAGGAAGCAGAACCGTGGCCAAGCCGGAACTCGGTATAAAGCGCGTTTGCCCCGTCACGGGCCGCAAATTCTACGATCTCAACCGTGACCCCGTTGTCTCGCCCTATTCCGGGCAGGCCTATCCGCGCGCCTATTTCGAGCCGCAGGCCAAGGCCCCGGCGCGCGAGGAAGCCGACGAGGAAGAGATCGAGGTCGCTCCCGTCGAACTCGTGGCCCTCGAAGAGGCCGATGCTCCGGATGCCGGGGCCAAGGATGTCGTGGCAGTCGAGGATATCGACGAGGACATCGTGGCCGATGACGAGGAAGACACCTTCCTCGAAGCCGACGAGGAAGACGATGACGATGTGTCCGATCTCATCGACGGCGACATCGTTGACGACGAAGAAACCTGATCGTTCCAGATTCACGGCGCAGGGCACTTGATGCCGCCGCGCAGGGCGTGTAGAGACCGCTCCGCATGAGGTCATCACCGCAAGGTGCCTTATGCACCTCGACTTTCTGCTCAGCAGATTGTTTCAAGACTGCGGACGCTTCCCATGCGTCCGTCCGGATGGGGCCATAGCTCAGCTGGGAGAGCGCCTGCATGGCATGCAGGAGGTCAGCGGTTCGATCCCGCTTGGCTCCACCAAACCTTCCCATGCCGCCGCGAGGCGGCATTTTCGTTTTCAGCTCTCACGTTTGCGCATCATGTCCGACACGACCCTGGCGGTGAAATCGACCATGGGCACGATGCGCGCGTAGTTGAGGCGCGTCGGGCCGATGATGCCGACCACACCGACGATCTGCTGGCGACTGTCGCGGAACGGGGCAGCGATCAGCGATGAGCCCGACAGCGAGAACAGCTTGTTTTCCGAGCCGATGAAGATGCGCACGCCATCGGCGCTTTCGGCGCGCGACAGCAATTCGATGACTTCCTTCTGGGTTTCGAGATCGGCGAACAGCAGCCTGATCCGCTCCAGATCCTCCTGGGCCTTCAGGTCTTCGAGCAGGTTGGCCTGACCACGCACGATCAACTGGCGCGCGCCCTCGCTGCCGACGCTGACAGCAAGACCAGCTTCCACCAGCCGCGCCGTGAGTTCATCCAGTTCGTCCGTGAGCTGCGAGCGATGTTCCTCAAGATCGGTGCGCAACTCGCCGATCGTCCGGCCATCGAGACGGGCGTTGAGGAAGTTCGTCGCCTCCGTGAGGGCCGATGCCGGAAGCCCCGGCGGCAAAGCGAGGATACGGTTTTCGACCTGCCCATCCTCGCCGACCAGCACGACCAGGGCACGCGCCGGATCGAGCATCACGAACTCGACATGCTTGAGCCGCGTGTTGGTCTTGCTGGCCAGCACCACGCCGGCGCCGCGCGACAGGCCTGACAGGAGGCTCGACGCCTCGGCCAGAACGCCATCGAGCGAGCGGCCGGCAGCGGCCTTGACCTGCGCCTCGATGGCGGCGCGCTCATCGCCTGTGGGGTCTCCGACCTCCATCATGGCATCGACGAAGAAGCGCAGCCCCCTTTCGGTCGGCATCCGGCCGGCGGAGGTGTGCGGCGCGAAGATCAGCCCGGCTTCCTCCAGATCGGACATCACGTTGCGCACCGAAGCCGGCGACAGCGTCATCGGAATGATGCGCGAAATGTTGCGCGAGCCCAGCGGTTCGCCGTTGGACAGGTAATTCTCGACGATCCGGCGGAATATCTCGCGCGACCGCTCGTCGATGGTGGACAGGCCCATGGCAGGCGGGTTCATGGCGGGCGGGCGGACAAGTTGCGTCATGGTCGGGCGTCACTTTCGGGGCCGGATCGCAGGCAGCGTTGTTTCCGATCGGGTCATATGCCCCATGTGGCCATCAAGTTGCAGTTCCGGCAAGCGGATGACGGTGTTTTTCAAGGGGGCCGTTTGCCGAACGGCGGCCGTTCGTGATTCGCATTGCCTCAAAACCGTGCCGGTGATATTGCAGCGCAGCGAATTAGGGGGGCGCGTGCCTGGCCGGGACAAGGCCCCGGCACGCGCCTCCCCTGTTTTTTTGAACACGGCTGGCGCGGATAATGCGTTGCCGCTTCCGCAGCCTCCGGCACCGGCGTCTTTCTTCGGGTGCAGGGTGCTTGTCTGATGTCCGGCTTCCAGGTGCGCCGTCGTGGCGCGGGAGCCAAATGCCGACCCTTGTTACCTGCTCACCCGCGTTGCCTGTTCACGCCGTATCACCTGTCCGCCCCTTTCACGTCTGTCCTTCTCACGCCCCGCACGCTGCGGCGCCCGAAACGCAAAGTCCGCCACCATGTCGCTTCGCAATATCGCCATCATCGCCCACGTCGACCACGGCAAGACCACACTTGTCGACAAGCTGCTGCAGCAGGCGGGTTCGTTCCGTGACAACCAGCGCGTGGTCGAGCGCGTGATGGATTCGAACGATCTCGAAAAGGAGCGTGGCATCACCATTCTGGCCAAGTGCACGTCGGTGGTGTGGAAGGATATCCGCATCAACATTGTCGACACGCCGGGCCACGCCGATTTCGGCGGCGAGGTGGAACGCATCCTCAACATGGTCGACGGCGTGATCGTGCTGGTGGATGCCGCCGAAGGGCCCATGCCGCAGACCAAGTTCGTGGTCGGCAAGGCGCTCAAGCTCGGTCTCAAGCCCATTGTCGCCATCAACAAGATCGACCGGCCCGACGCCCGCCACATCGAGGTCGTCAACGAGGTGTTCGACCTGTTCGCGGCGCTTGATGCCAACGACGAGCAGCTCGATTTCCCGATCCTCTACGGGTCGGGTCGCGATGGCTGGATGGCGACGGCTCCGGAAGGCCCGAAGGATCAGGGCCTTGCCCCGATGTTCGATCTGGTGCTGGCCCATGTGCCGCAGGCCAAGACCGAGGAAGGGCCGTTCCGCATGATCGGAACGCTGCTCGAGGCCAACCCGTTCCTGGGCCGCATGATCACGGGCCGCGTCACCTCCGGGTCGATCAAGCCGAACATGCCGATCAAGGCGCTGGCACAGGACGGAACCCTGGTCGAAATGGGCCGCGTCTCCAAGATCCTCGCCTTCCGCGGCGTCGAGCGCACGCCCATCGATGAAGCCGTGCCGGGCGATATCGTCGCCATTGCCGGCCTGTCGAAGGGCACGGTTGCCGACACGTTCTGCGCGCCGGAGGTGATGGAGGCCATGAAGGCCCAGCCCATCGATCCGCCAACCGTGTCGATGTCGTTCATCGTCAATGACAGCCCGCTGGCCGGAACCGAAGGCGACAAGGTCACCAGCCGCGTGATCCGCGACCGCCTGCTCAAGGAAGCCGAAGGCAATGTCGCGCTCAAGATCGAGGAAGCCGCCGACAAGGACGCCTTCATCGTCTCGGGCCGGGGCGAACTGCAGCTTGCCATCCTGATCGAGACGATGCGCCGCGAAGGCTTCGAGATCGGTGTGTCGCGTCCGCGCGTGGTCTACCAGAAAGATGCCGATGGCACCTTGCTCGAGCCGATCGAGGAGGTGCTGATCGACGTGGACGAGGAGCACTCGGGAATCGTCGTGCAGAAGATGAGCGAGCGCAAGGCAGAGATGCTGGAAATGCGCCCCTCCGGCGGCAACCGCCTCAGGCTGGTGTTCCATGCGCCAACGCGCGGCCTGATCGGCTACCAGTCCGAACTGATGACCGACACGCGCGGCACCGCAATCATGAACCGGCTGTTCCACGCCTATCAGCCCTATCGCGGCGAGATGGCGGGCCGGGTCAACGGTGTGCTGATCTCGAACGATGCAGGCGAGGCGGTGGCTTATGCGCTGTGGAACCTCGAAGACCGTGGCCCGATGGTGATCGAGCCGGGCTGGAAGGTCTATCAGGGCATGATCATCGGCATCCACAGCCGGGACAATGACCTCGAAGTGAATGTGCTCAAGGGCAAGAAGCTGACCAACATCCGCACCACCTCGAAGGACGAGGCCGTCCGCCTTACCCCGCCGATCCGCATGACGCTGGAGCGGGCACTGGCCTGGATCCAGGACGACGAACTTGTCGAGGTGACGCCAAAGTCGATCCGGCTGCGCAAGACCAAGCTCGATCCGAACGAGCGCAAGCGCGCCGAAAAGCAGAAGGAAGCACTGGCAAGCTGAGATGGCTTGCCAGCTTCGCGCCCTGCATCCGTCATCTTGCGTGACTGAGGATTGTCGCGCGAGTTGATGCGGTCGATCTTGCGCCAGCGCAAGACGACCCTTGTCGTATCACGCCACTTTTGTGCACCCGTTCACGGCATAAGACCCAGACCGGAAGCGGCACCTTGCCGCCGGGGAGGTCTGCCATGACACACGGTGACACAACCAGACTCGAAGCGTTTGCCGCGCCGGCCCATATCGCGCGCGTGACCCTGCAGGTGCGGGACCTTGACCGGGTGGCGAGGTTCTATGCCGACGCACTGGGTCTTGCCATCAGCACCAGAACCGACACGCACATCACCCTTGTGGCAGGAGACGGAACGGTCCTGCTCGATCTGCGCACGGGAACGGGCCTGAAAGCTGCCGGGCAGGCCACGCCAGGCCTGTTCCACACCGCTTTCCTGCTGCCGGCCCGGCGCGATCTCGCCGACTGGGTGCGCCATGCCCGGCGCATCGGACTGGCCATCGAGGGCGCATCGGACCACTTGGTCAGCGAGGCAATCTACCTGTCCGATCCGGAAGGCAACGGCATCGAGATCTATGTGGACCGGCCCCGCTCGGCCTGGAAGCCCGATGGCACCGGTGTCGCCATGGCGACCTTGCCGCTGGATGGCGCATCGCTGCTGGCAGAACCGGCGACAGCCGGCCCCTGGCGCTTTCCGGATGGCGGGCGGATCGGTCATGTCCATCTGAAGGTCGGCGATCTGGCGGCGGCGGAAGCGTTCTACCGGGCCGAACTCGGACTTGAGGTGATGGCGCGCTATCCGGGCGCCGTCTTTCTGGGATGGGGCGGCTATCACCACCATATCGCCCTCAATGTCTGGGCCTCGAAGGGAGCGCCAGCGCGCACGGCAGACCTTGCCGGCCTTGCCGAGATCGCGCTGACGGCCGATGGCGCTCCGCCATGGGCCATGACCGGGCGGCCGGACCGTGCCGATCCGGCTGGCAACCGGCTGCTGCTGTCTCAGGCCAGCGCGTCGATCTCGTGATCGCCAAGATGCCCCGGCACGATAGCCAGAGGCACGGGAAACTGGCCGGCTGAGCGGCCAGCCAGCGTCGAGACCAGCGGACCGGGGCCTTCGGGCTCGGTGCCGGCCGCAAGGATCAGGATGGCGACATCCTCATCCTGTTCGATGATCCGCAGGATTTCTTCGGCCTTCTGGCCGGTTCTGACCAGTTTCTCGGGTTCGAGGCCAGCCACCGTGCGCACAATGGCGGCCGCTGCCTCCAGCCTGCGCTCTGCTGCGGCCTCAGCCTCGGCCTGCATCACGTCGCCGACGCCTAGCCACTGGGTGAACTCGGGCGGTGCGACGATGGCGGCCAGAAGGACGCCGGAGCCGATACGGGCAGCACGGCGCGCGGCAAAGCGCACCGCCTTGGCGCATTCGGGGGTATCATCGACCACCGCCATGAACTTGGGCCGGTGACCGGGCTCATAGGCGCGCCGGGTGGATGCGGTCATGACTGCTCACATCTGTCACAAAACCGCCGGGTATGACGGGGCCGTCATGCTCGGCAGGTTGCGGGATGCCAAGTTGACGGCACAGCCGCGGCGAAAGCAAGGCGCGCGACAGGCAAGCTGCCGCCTTGCCCATCAGCGGGCGCGAACGAAGCCGACGATATCCTTGACCTCGGCCATGGTCGCGGTGGCAATCACACGGGCGCGGTCGGCGCCATCGACCAGGAGCCGGTCGATTTCAGCCGGGTCAGCCAGAAGGCGCTTCATCTCGCCGTTGATCGGCGAAAGCTTGTCGACGGCCAGATCGACCAGCGCCGCCTTGAAGCCGGAGAACTGCGCGCCGCCAAAGCGGCTCAGCACATCCTGTTTCGAGACATCGGCCAGGCCTGCATAGATCCCGACGAGATTGTCAGCCTCGGGCCGACCTTCAAGCCCCTTCTCCTCGGATGGCAGGGCGTCGGGATCGGTCTTGGCCTTGCGCACCTTCTGGGCGATCGTGTCCGCATCATCGGTCATGTTGATGCGGGAGTAATCCGACGGG
Organism: Hydrogenophaga intermedia; assembly: GCA_943370645.1. Lineage (GTDB taxonomy): Bacteria > Pseudomonadota > Alphaproteobacteria > Rhizobiales > Beijerinckiaceae > Allobosea. Next base: position 41,812 of record CALRRR020000001.1, read on the forward strand.
TCCGACTTCGACATCTTCTTGGTGCCGTCGCGCAGCGACATGACCCTGGCGGCGGGGCCGCCGATCATCGGTTCGGTCAGCGGAAAGAAGCTATCGCCGTGGCCATGAGCGGCGATCTGGGCGGAAAAATCGGTGTTGAACTTTTGCGCGATGTCGCGCGTCAGTTCGAGATGCTGCTTCTGGTCCTCGCCAACCGGCACGGCGGTGGCCTTGTAGAGCAGGATGTCGGCGGCCATCAGCACAGGGTAGCCATAGAGCCCCACCGAGGCGTTCTCGCGGTCCTTGCCGGCCTTTTCCTTGAACTGCGTCATGCGGTTGAGCCAGCCGAGCCGAGCCACGCAATTGAAGATCCAGGCGAGTTCGGCGTGCTGGGAGATCTGGCTCTGGTTGAACAGGATCGAACGTTTCGGGTCGATGCCTGCGGCCATGTAGGCAGCCGTGACCTCGCGGATAGCGCGTGTCAGATCGGCCGGATCCTGCCAGACGGTGATGGCGTGCATGTCCACGACGCAGTAGATGCAATCGTGGCTGTCCTGCATCTGCACCCAGCGCTTGAGAGCGCCCAGGTAATTGCCCAGATGGAGGGTGTGCGTGGGCTGCATGCCTGAAAACACGCGCGGGCTGAAACTGGCCATGGGAAACTTCCGATCAAGAACAGGCTGAGGCCTTATGCGCGAAGCACGATCAGGCTGACAAGTGCGCAAGGCGCGGTTTGCTTGATCCGACTGCCGTTCAGGACGGCGCGGTGCCCTATGGTGTCCGGGCCCAGACGCTGCTGCGCAGGCCGAACGCCCAAGCGGATGCCGCATAGATGGCAAGACCAGCGGTGCACAGGCCGATCAGCAGGGCGAAGGCCCGCCAGTCCGCCACCTTGCCGACCAGTTCGTCGTGCAGGTCCATGCCGAGCGTCATCACCGCGGCAGCCATGAGCACGGCGGCGGCGATACTGATCGCCAAGGTCCGCAGCAGGGGACCATCCGGCTGCCAGAGCCTGTCGCGCCACAGCAGCGCAGCGAGAGCCAGGCTCTGGGTCCAGAAGGCCAGCGAGGCTGCGAGCGCAGCCCCCGCCGCCGGCTGACTGCCCGACAGCAGCAGCCCCGCGACGATGGCCATGGCGATGGAAACGAGGCCGACCATCAGGGGTTTGCCCGGATTCTGGCGCGCGAAGTAGACCTGGGACAGCACCTTTGCCGCCACTGCTCCCGGCAAGCCGATGGCAAAGGCAAAGAGTGCGGCTGCCGTGTGAGTGCGGTCGACCGGGCCGAACTTGCCGCGCTCGAACAGCACCGCGACGATCGGCTCGGCGAGGACGGCGAGCGCGGTCGCGGCGGGGATGGCGAGCAGCAGGCCGAGCGCCAGCGCTGCCGAGACCGTGCGGCGCCGGCCATCGGCATCGCCTTCGGCTTCCCGTGCGGCGATCTCCGGCAGCAGCACGACGCCCATGGCCACCGCCACGAAGCCCAGCGGAAGCTGGAAGACGCGATCGGCATAATACAGCCAGGACACCGCGCCGGGCTGGACCGAGGCGATCTGCGTCGCCACCAGCAGCACGAACTGGGAGGTCGCGCTGGCCAACAGCGCAGGCAGGCCCAGCTGCAGCAGCCGCTTCATCGCAGGCGACCAGCCAACCCTGAGGCGCGGAATGCCGGGCGCTTTCCAGCCGAGGGCCCAAAACACCAGCAGAAGATGGAGGGCACCGGCGAGTGACACCGACCAGGCCAGTGTCTTGGCCGTGCGAAACGGGCTCTGGCCCTGCCACTCGCTCCAGACCAATGCGCCGATCAGCACGAGATTGAGCACGACCGGCGCCAACGCCGCGACGGCAAAGCGCTTGTTGGCATTGAGGATGGCCGCAACCAGCGAAGCCATCACCGTGAAGCCGACGAAGGGGAGTGCCAGCCGCGTGTAGCTCTGCGCCAGCGCATAGGTGACAGGTGCATCGCGGAAGCCGCCGGCCAGCGCCAGCACGAGCCACGGCGCGATGAGCTCGGACAGGCCGACGATGATGAGCAGGATCACCGCGAAATTGCCCAGCGCCTCGCCGGCAAAGCGCCGAGCCTCCGCTTCGCCCTCGTTCGCCTTGAGGCCGAGATAGACCGGCACGAACGGCGCGTTGAGGCCGCCCTCGCCAAGCACCCGGCGGAACATGTTCGGCAACCGGAACGCCACGAGGAACGCGTCGGCGATTGGCCCGGCACCAAGCGCACGGGCAATCAGCACATCGCGGACAAACCCCAGGATGCGGGACAGCACCGTCGCCAGACCAACGATGACCGAGTCGCGCGCGAGGTGCGAAGACCCCTCAACCTGATCTTCGGCGCGTTCCCTCATGCGGCTGAGTGTAGCGCGCTTTGCGGCGGAAGGGAGACTGCGCGCGCACTCAGCAGCACGACAGCCTCACAGGATGAACCGGGACAGGTCGGTGTTCTTGGACAGATCGCCGACGCGGGCTTCCACATAGGCAGCATCGATGCGGATGGTCTCGCCGCTCCGGTCGGGCGCAGTGAACGAAATGTCGTCCAGAACCCGCTCGATCACTGTCTGGAGCCGGCGCGCGCCGATGTTCTCGACCGTGGAATTGACATGCACGGCCACGCGGGCCAGCGCCGCCACGGCGTCGTCGGTGAAAACCATGTCCAGCCCTTCGGTCGCCATCATGGCGACGGACTGCTTGAGCAGGCTGACCTCGGTGTCGGTCAGGATGCGCTTGAAATCATCGACATCGAGCGGCAAGAGCTCGACCCGGATCGGCAGCCGGCCCTGCAATTCAGGCAGCAGGTCGGACGGCTTGGCCACATGGAAAGCCCCCGAGGCGATGAACAGGATATGGTCGCTCTTGACCGGCCCGTGCTTGGTCGAGACCGTGGTGCCTTCGATCAGCGGCAGCAGGTCGCGCTGCACGCCCTCGCGCGAGACATCGGCCCCGCCCCGGCCCTCGCGGCTGCAGATCTTGTCGATCTCATCGAGAAAGACGATGCCGTTGTTCTCGACCTGGCGGATGGCCTCCTGCACCAGTGCATCCTGATCGAGCAGCTTGTCGCTTTCTTCCTGCACCAGCGGCTCGTAGGCGTCCTTCACAGACATGCGGCGCGGCTTGCCGGTCTTGCCGAAAGCCTTGCCGAACAGGTCGCCGATATTGATGGCGCCGACTGAGGTTCCGGGCTGGTTTGGCAGCTCGAACATCGGCATGCCGACACCACCCGAAGGCAGCTCGACCTCGATTTCCTTGTCGTCCATCTCGCCGGCGCGCAGCTTGCGGCGGAAGGAATCGCGGGTGGCGGGGCTCGCGGTCGCGCCGACCAGCGCATCGAGCACGCGCTCTTCAGCGGCAATGTGAGCCTTGGCCAGAACCTCCTTGCGCCTCGCGTCGCGCACCAGGCCGATGCCGACTTCCAGCAGATCGCGCACGATGGATTCGACATCGCGCCCGACATAGCCGACTTCCGTGAACTTGGTGGCCTCGACCTTGAGAAAAGGCGCGCCGGCAAGGCGTGCGAGACGCCGCGAGATCTCCGTCTTGCCGCAACCTGTCGGCCCGATCATCAGGATGTTCTTGGGCAAGACCTCATCGCGCAGCGCCCCTTCCAGCTGCTGCCTGCGCCAGCGGTTGCGCAGTGCGATGGCCACGGCGCGCTTGGCATCCTTCTGGCCAACGATGAAACGGTCGAGTTCGGAGACGATCTCGCGGGGGGAGAAGGTGGTCATCGCGGCTCCTCACGCCAGATCGAGCTGCTCGATCACGAGCGAATGGTTGGTATAGACGCAGATATCGCCGGCGATCTTCATTGCCTTGCGCACGATGGCCTCGGCATCCAGGTCCGTGTCGGCCAGCGCGCGGGCCGCAGCCAGGGCGTAATTCCCGCCAGAGCCGATGGCCATGATGCCATCGGAGGGCTCGAGCACATCCCCGGTGCCGCTCAGCAATAGCGAAACCTCTTTGTCGGCGACCAGCAGCATGGCTTCGAGCCGCCTGAGATAGCGATCCGTGCGCCAGTCCTTGGCCAATTCCACGCAGGCCCGCATCAATTGGGCTGGATACTGGTCAAGTTTGGCTTCCAGCCGCTCGAACAGGGTGAAAGCATCCGCCGTCGCTCCTGCGAAACCGGCAATGACCAGGCCCTTGGCGAGCAGGCGCACCTTGCGGGCATTGCCCTTGACGATTGTCGGACCGAGGCTGACCTGTCCGTCGCCGCCGATCACGACCTTGCCGCCCTTGCGCACCATCAGGATGGTGGTCGCATGCATCACGGGAAGGGCACCATGCTCCATCATCGCCGAATCGCCTCCAAGGGGAACCTCATGCGCTATGTAGGCATTGTCGCCGTCCGGACCAACGGTCGGCATCGCGGCAGTTGTCACGCGACGCGGCAAATCAGGTTTCCACTTTGGCGAGACTTGCTCTAAAGCGACCGGACCAAGGGTTTGCGAGGTCACAGCAATGCGTACCGGAGAGATCAAGCGTCGCACAGCGGAAACCGATGTCCATGTTGCCGTCAATCTCGACGGCACCGGCAAGGCCGACATCAAGACCGGTGTGGGTTTTTTCGACCACATGCTGGAGTTGTTCGCGCGCCATTCGCTGATCGATGTCACCGCGCACGTGACCGGCGATCTCCACGTCGATTTCCACCACACGGTGGAGGATACAGGCATAGCGCTGGGGCAGGCGATCCTGGCTGCGCTGGGCGACAAGAAGGGTCTGGCCCGCTATGCCGACATCCACATGCCGATGGATGAGACGTTGACGCGCGTGGCCGTCGATGTGTCGGGGCGGCCTTTCCTCGTGTTCCGCACCAGCTTTCCGGCTCCAAAGATCGGCGAGTTCGACACCGAACTGGTGCGCGAGTTCTTTCAGGCCTTCGCCATGAACGCGGGTCTGACGCTGCATATCGAGACCCTGTATGGGGCCAATGCGCATCACATCGCCGAAAGCTGCTTCAAGGGGCTGGCGCGTGTTCTTCGGCTGGCGCTCAGTGTCGATCCGCGCGAAGGTGGGCGCATCCCGTCCACCAAGGGCGCTTTGTGAGAGCACACCCATGGCGTTCTACACCGTGCTGATGCCGCCTGCGGCTGCTGGCGAAACGCAAACCGAACAGCTCGAAAAGACCGTCTTCCTGAAGGATGGCTTTGCGGTCTTCGCTTTTCTGTTCACCGGGCTCTGGCTGCTGTCGAAGCGGCTATGGCTGGCCTTTGCCATTTTCCTGCTGGTCTGGCTGGCGCTGGCCTTCGGCGGCCGGGCTGTCGGCCTGCACCCGCTCGGGCTGGCTCTGGCGCAGGCACTGATCGGGCTGTTCCTCGGCCTTGAAGGCTCTGCCCTGCAGGAGCGCAAATTGCTCCGCAAGGGGTGGCAACTTGCCGGCGTGGTCGAAGGCAAGGATGTCGGGGCCGTTGAACGTCGGTTCTTCGAGACCTTGCCGTTGGCGGCAAGGCCAATGCTGACCATGTCCGCGCCCGCTGGGCCGCTGTCCGGACCGGCCATGGCACCGCGCACGCCTGGCAATCAGGGCACGGTGCTTGGCCTCTTTCCGGATGCGCAAGGCCGGACATGAGCGCCAGCGTCGCAATCATCGACTACGGCTCGGGCAATCTGCACTCGGCCGCGAAAGCTTTCGAGCGGGCAGCGCGCGAGGCAGGATTGCCGGTTGCCATCCATGTCACCAGTTCTCCCGACATTGTCGCCGCTGCCGACCGCATCGTGTTGCCCGGCGTCGGGGCCTTTGCCGATTGCCGGCGTGGCCTTGTCGCCGTTCCGGGCATGATCGACGCCATGAGCGAAGCGGTGCTGGGCAAGGGCAGGCCCTTTCTCGGCATCTGCGTCGGCATGCAGTTGATGGCGACGCGCGGGCTTGAACACGAGATCAGCCCCGGCCTTGGCTGGATTGCCGGCGATGTCGCGGCCATCGTGCCGTCTGACCCTGCCCTCAAGATCCCGCACATGGGCTGGAACACGCTCGACAGTTCCCGGCCTCACGCCCTGCTCGACGGCATCGCGCTGGGGCCCTCGGGATGGCATGCCTACTTCGTGCATTCGTTTGCGCTGACACCAAGCCACGACGGCGACCTGGTTGCCACGACGGACCATGGTGGGCCGGTGCCGGCGATCGTCGGCCGCGACAACCTCGCGGGCACCCAGTTCCACCCGGAAAAGAGCCAGAAACTCGGCCTCAGGCTGATCACGAATTTCCTGCGGTGGGCGCCGTGATCGCGCTCGCCCGAACGGGATTTGCGGCCCGGAGCGGACCATGGCAGAGGATCGCCGCATGATCCTTTTCCCCGCCATCGACCTCAAGAACGGCCAATGCGTCCGCCTGCGTCAGGGCGAGATGGACAGTGCCACGGTGTTCAGCGACGACCCTGCCGCCCAGGCGGCGAGCTTCGAGGCGCAGGGCTTCCGCTGGCTGCATGTGGTCGATCTTGATGGTGCCTTCGCCGGCAAGCCGATGAACGGGCAAGCCGTGGATGCGATCCTGTCGCGCGTGTCGTTCCCGGTGCAGCTCGGCGGCGGCATCCGCGATCTGGCCACGGTCGAGGGCTGGCTCGCCAAGGGCGTGGCCCGCGTCATCATCGGCACGGCGGCAGTCCGCGATCCGGCCTTCGTCAAGGCCGCCGCCCGCGCCCACCCCGGCCGCATCGTGGTCGGTATCGATGCACGGGACGGCTTCGTGGCCGTCGAGGGCTGGGCCGAAACCTCGGCGCTCAGCGCAGCCGATCTCGGCCGGCGCTTCGAGGATGCCGGCGTGGCAGCCATCGTCTACACCGACATTGCCCGCGACGGCATGTTGCAGGGCGTCAACTGGGAGGGCACGATCAGCCTTGCGCAGGCCCTGTCGATCCCGGTCATCGCCTCGGGCGGGCTCGCCTCGATGGCGGATATCGAGCGCCTGATGCAGCCTGATGCCGCCCTTCTCGAAGGGGCGATCACGGGCCGCGCCCTGTATGATGGCCGGATCGATGCGCGCGAGGCGCTGAGGCTCGTTGCCAGCCGGAGCCGTGCGGCATGACCCTCAAGACCCGCCTGATCCCCTGCCTCGACGTCAAGGACGGCCGCGTCGTCAAAGGCGTGCAGTTCGTCAACCTGCGTGATGCCGGAGACCCGGTGGAGGCCGCCAAGGCCTATGATGCTGCCGGCGCAGACGAGCTTTGCTTCCTCGACATCAGCGCCAGCCATGAAGGGCGCGGCATCCTGCTCGATGTGGTGACGCGCACGGCGGAGGCCTGCTTCATGCCGCTGACGGTCGGTGGCGGCGTGCGCAGCACCGACGATATCCGCCGGCTCTTGCTAGCCGGAGCCGACAAGGTCTCGATCAACACCGCTGCCGTGACGCGCCGTGATTTCGTGCGTGAGGCTGCCGAGAAATTCGGTGCGCAGTGCATCGTCGTGGCCATCGACGCCAAGCGCGTCTCGGCGGATGGCGCACCGGCCCGTTTCGAGATCTTCACGCATGGTGGACGCAACCCGACCGGGCTCGACGCAGTGGCTTTTGCGCGCGAGGTCACGGCGCTGGGGGCGGGCGAGCTGCTCGTCACCTCGATGGATCGCGACGGCATGAAGACCGGCTACGATGTGGCCCTGACCCGCGCCATCGCCGACGCCGTGTCTGTGCCGGTCATCGCGTCCGGCGGTGTCGGCACGCTCGATCATCTGGTGGAGGGTGTCACCCAAGGGCATGCCAGCGCGGTTCTGGCCGCGTCGATCTTCCATTTCGGCACCTACAGCATCGGACAGGCCAAGACGCATATGGCGGCGGCCGGGCTGGCGATGCGGATCGATTGAGGAGCGCCCTGATGCCCGCGCCCGCGAAACCAGCTTTCACGCTGTCCGATCTTGCCGCCATCGTGCGGCAGCGCGCGTCGGCATCGCCCGACCAAAGCTGGACCGCGAAGTTGCTTGCCTCTGGCCCGGAGCGCGTGGCGCGCAAATTCGGCGAGGAAGCCCTTGAGGCCGTGATCGCGGCGGTACAGGGCGACAAGGTAGCGCTGACCGCCGAGGCGGCAGACGTGCTGTTCCATCTTCTGGTGCTGCTCGAGGCCGGCGGCATCGACCTCGACGATGTGATGAGCGAACTGGAACGGCGCACAAGCCAGTCGGGACTTGCGGAAAAAGCGGCAAGAAGCTCTAAGTCAACCGATTGAAAGGCCTTGCAGCCCCGCACGGCACTGGCCAAGGCCCATTGGCGAACGCCGCGCCAACAGGCCGGATGGTGTGAGACAGTGATGGACCAGCGTGTGATCCCCACCCCGCCGGACGTGCCCGACCTGTCGCCCTACCGCGTGTTCTCGCGTGACGAGTGGGCGCATCTTCGGGCCGATACGCCGCTGACCCTGACCGTCAGCGACATCGAGAAGCTGCAATCGATCAACGATCCGATCTCGCTGGACGAGGTGGTATCCATCTACCTGCCGCTATCGCGGCTGCTGTCGGTCTATGTCGCGGCGGCGCAGGGCCTGTTCAAGGCGACCCAGCGCTTCCTCCAGGCCGAGGATGAGGTCAAGGTTCCGTATGTGATCGGCCTTGCGGGCTCTGTTGCTGCGGGCAAATCGACCACAGCGCGCGTGCTGACGGCGCTGCTGTCGCGCTGGCCCAACACGCCCAAGGTGAAGCTGATCACCACCGACGGCTTCCTGCTGCCCAATGCCGAACTTGCCGCGCGCGGGCTGATGGAGCGCAAGGGCTTTCCGGAAAGCTACGATAGCGCACGGCTCCTGCACTTCCTCTCGCAGGTCAAGGCCGGGCACCGGGTCGTGAAGGCCCCCGTCTATTCGCACCTTGTCTATGACGTGGTGCCCGGCGAGGAGATTTCCGTCGAGCGACCGGACATCCTGATCGTGGAGGGGTTGAATGTCCTTCAGCCGGCACGCCTGCCCAAGGACGGCTCGGCCATTCCGTTCGTCTCAGACTTCTTCGATGTCTCGATCTATCTCGACGCCGACGAGGAAGACCTGCGGCGCTGGTATATCAACCGCTTCCTGCTTTTGCGGCAGACCGCCTTCCGCGATCCGCGCTCGTTCTTCCGGAAGTATGCCGATCTGACCGAAGCCGAGGCCCTTGAGATCGCCGAGAAGCTCTGGGACACCATCAACCTGCCGAACCTGCGCGAAAACATCCTTCCCACGCGGCAGCGGGCCAGCCTGATCCTGACCAAGGGTGCGAGCCATCGCATCCAGGACGTGGCGCTGCGCCGGCTGTGACATGCGCCTTGCGACACGAACCGTGCTGATCGGCCAGCCTTTCAGGCGACTTGACGCCGATGCTTGAAGCGCTCGGCTCGCTGGCGGGCATGGCCGCCTCGGCCTTTCTGGCGGCGACCATCCTGCCCTTTCCATCGGAGGCCACGTTTGCAGCCCTGCTACATCGCGGCCAGGTTCCGCCCTTGCTCCTGCTGGCCGTCGCCACCGTGTTCAACACACTGGGCTCAACAGTGAACTGGTGGGTCGGCAAGGTCATTGCCGATGGCGGCATCGAGCGGCTGCCGCCGCGACTCCGGCCGGACCTGGCCACTCTGGCAAGGGGAGAACGGCTGTTCGCGCGCCACGGCTGGCTGGTGCTGCTGATGTCCTGGGTTCCGGGCATCGGCGATCTTGGCACAGCGGCGGCGGGGCTTTTGCACTATCCGCTGTCGCGTTTCGTGCTGTTCGTCGGGCTCGGCAAGGGTGCACGCTATGCGGCGATCTGGGCCGGCTGGATCGCTATTGCCGGCTGACCGACCGCGTTTGATCCTGCCAGGCGGATGGGCTAGAGGATTGCCCCTGACTACCAGACCCATCCGGGCCTCTTCTTCCACCATCAAGCCCCATCACAAGGACATTTCGATGAGCATCGAGCGTTTCGGCGTCGGCCCCCGCATGAGCATGGCCGTTGCCCATGGCCAGACCGTCTATCTTGCCGGCCATGTTGCCAGCAATCCGAAGGGCACGTCAGTGACCGAACAGACCCGCGACATCCTGGCCCAGATTGAGGCCCGCCTCGTCGAAGCCGGCAGCGACAAGAGCAAGATCCTCAGCGCCAACATCTGGCTGACCGACATGTCCACCTTCGCCGAGATGAACGCTGTCTGGGATGCCTGGGTGGTCAAGGGCCACACGCCGGCCCGAGCCACCGTCAAGGCGGATCTGGCGACGCCGGACTACAAGGTCGAGATCATGGTGACGGCGGCGCGCTGAGCGGTCCGCCGAAGACCAGACGCTGCGAGGCCTTAGCCTCCACCCAGATGGAACACCCGGCGCGGATGCAACTCGCCGTGGATGACCTGCCCGATCGCGATGAGCTGGCCCTGGCAGAACACCGCCACGGCCTCCTCCTCGATCGGCGCACCGGCCCCGCGCAGCAGGCAGGACTGGCCGCGCGCCATGCGCCCGGCATCGTTGCGACTGACGTTGATCGCCGGAATCTCGCCCAGAGCGCGGTCCACCGGGCTGATCAGCTCCGTGGGATCGGTGCCGTCGCGCCTCACCTGTTCGAGCACCGCCAGCGGGGTTGCGTCCGCTTCAGTGAAGGGTCCGACACGGGTCCGGCGCAGGGCTGTGACGTGGCCGAAGCAGCCGAGAATGCGCCCAAAATCTCGAGCAAGAGCCCGCACATAGGTGCCCTTGCCGCACTCTGCCTCAAAGGTCGACGTGTCGCCATCGTGCGCCGTCAGCCTCAGGGCATCAATCTCGACCGGGCGCGCCTCGAGTGTCACCTCTTCGCCATCGCGGGCCAGATCATAGGCGCGCTCGCCCGCAATCTTGATGGCCGAGAACTTGGGCGGCACCTGCTGCACCGTGCCGGTGAAGCCCGGAAGGATGGCTTCGATGGCGCTGCGTGTCGGTCGCTCGGCACTGGAGCGGACAACACTGCCCTCGGCGTCGTCGGTCGTCGTCTCCGCGCCCCACGTCACCGTGAACCTGTAGGCCTTGCGGCCATCCATCACGAAGGGAACTGTCTTGGTGGCCTCGCCCATGGCAATCGGCAGGATGCCGGAGGCCAGCGGGTCGAGCGTGCCGGCATGGCCGGCCTTCTTCGCATGGAAGACGCGCTTGACGACAGCAACTGCGTGCGTCGACGTCTCGTTGACAGGCTTGTCGAGGATCAGCCAGCCATGCACGTCGCGCTTTTTCGGGCGCTGGACCGGTGGAACCAGGGTCGGGAGCGGGCCGGTGTCAGACATCGGCATCATCCGCCTTGTTGTCGCCCTCCGCTTCGGCAGGGCGCACCAGATCGCGGCGAACCTTGTCGGAATACAGCAGACGGTCGATGCGCAAGGCTTCGTCGAAGGCCTCATCGCGGCGGAAGCGCAATTCCGGTGCGAACTTGAGGTTGACGCGATGGGCGATCTCGCCGCGCAGGTAGCGCTTGTGGCTGTCGAGCGCGGCAATCACGGGCTTCTCGTCCTGTCCGCCGAGAGGCATGATGTAACAGGTCGCGAGCTTCAGGTCAGGCGAGAGCCTGACCTGGGTGACCGAGATCACATAGCGCGCCAGGACGTCGTCGTGGATCTCACCGCGCGACAGGATCGCCGCCAGTTCGTGGCGGATCAGTTCGGCGACGCGCAACTGGCGCTGGCTCGGGGCCTTGGGGCTTCGGGATACGGGTTTTGCCATGATGCGCTCTCCGGGGTCGGACCGGAAGGACGTTGAAATCGGACGGCCGACCCCTCTGCGTCAGGGCCGGGACTGTCAGTGAGGTCGCGTATGCTGGCCCAGGCTCTCCCTCACAGGGAGCGCTTGATTTCCTCGACGCGGTAGCACTCGACCACGTCGCCGGCCCGGATGTCCTGATAATTTTCGAAGGACATGCCGCATTCCTGGCCGACCTGAACCTCCTTCACATCATCCTTGAAGCGCTTCAGCGTCGAGAGCTTGCCTTCGTGGATGACTGTGTTGTCGCGGATCAGGCGGACATACTGGCCGCGTTCGATCATGCCTTCGGTGACACGGCAGCCAGCGATCTTGCCGACCTTGGTGATGTTGAAGATTTCCAGCATCGTTGCCGTGCCCAGCATGGTTTCGCGCAAGGTTGGCGCGAGCAGGCCTGACATCGCCGCCTTCACGTCATCCACCAGATCGTAGATGATGTTGTAGTAGCGGATTTCGACACCGGCGCGCTCGGCGGATTCACGCGCTTCCTTGTTGGCACGCACGTTGAAGCCGATCACGACCGCACCGGATGCCTGCGCCAGCGTGACATCGGACTCGTTGATGCCGCCGACACCGGACAGAAGGACACGGGCGCGAACCTCATCATTGCCGAGCTTGTCGAGGGCGCCGACGATGGCTTCGACCGAGCCCTGCACATCGCCCTTGACCAGAAGCGGGAATTCCTTGCGGCCCGCGCTGGCTTTCAGATCGCGCATCATGTCGACGAGCGACCGGCCAGCACCCGAGGTGCCGCGAGCAGCTGCGATGTCGCGCTTCTGGCGCACGCGGTAGTCGGTGATCTCGCGGGCGCGGGCTTCGGAATCGACCACCGCGACGCGGTCGCCAGCCTCCGGAGTACCATTGAAGCCGAGGACTTCGACGGGCTGCGAGGGTGGTGCTTCTTTCATGGTGGCACCGGTGTCGCCGATCAGGGCACGCACGCGGCCCCACTCGGAACCGGCGACGATGATGTCACCGGGGCGCAGCGTGCCGCGCTGGACGAGAACGGTGGCCACCGGGCCGCGACCGCGATCGAGCTTGGCTTCGATGACGGTGCCTTCCGCAGGACGGTCCGGATTGGCGGTGAGATTCAGCAATTCAGCCTGAAGCGCGATGGCTTCGAGCAGCTTGTCGAGATTGAGCCGGGTCTTGGCCGACAATTCGATCTCGAGCACATCGCCGCCGAGACTTTCGACCTGAATCTCGTGCTGGAGAAGGTCGGTCTTGACCCGTTCCGGCTTTGCATCGGGAAGGTCGATCTTGTTGATCGCCACGATCAGCGGCACCTTGGCCGCCTTGGCGTGGTTGATGGCCTCGATGGTCTGCGGCATCACCGAATCGTTGGCCGCAACCACAAGGACCACGATGTCCGTGACCTTGGCACCGCGGGCGCGCATCTGGGTGAAGGCCGCATGGCCTGGCGTATCGATGAAAGTGACACGGGCCCCTGACGGGGTCGAGACCTGGTAGGCGCCAATGTGCTGGGTGATGCCACCAGCTTCGCCGGAGACCACGTTGGTCTGCCGGATGGCGTCGAGCAGCGATGTCTTGCCGTGGTCGACATGGCCCATGATGGTCACAACGGCGGGGCGCGGGCTGAGCGCACCATCATCGTCGGGCAGGTTGAACAGGCCGTCCTCGACGTCGGCTTCAGCCACGCGCTTGACGGTGTGGCCCATGTCCTCGGCGATGAGCTGGGCCGTGTCAGCATCGACCACATCCGTGATCTTCAGCATCTGGCCCTGCTTCATCAGGAAGCGGATCACATCCACCGCACGTTCGGACATGCGGTTGGCGAGTTCCTGGATGGTGATCGTCTCAGGGACGATGACCTCGCGTGACAGCTTTTCCTTCGGCTCACTCGAACCGCGCTGGCCGCTCATGCGCTGTACGCGGCGGCGGAAGGCCGCCACCGAGCGCATGCGTTCGGCATCGGCATCAAGGGCGTTGGTCAGGGTCAGGCGGCCACGGCTCTTGTCGCCGCCAACCTTGGGAACGCGAACCTCGGCGCTGCCGGGCTTGGCAGCTCCACCAGGGCCGCGGCGCACGCCGGCGCGATCATCGTCATCCCCGCGTGGGCGGGCGGTGCCGGGCGCAGCACGGCGCGGTGCGCTGAGATCCAGCGGCGGTGCTTCGCCAGCGCTGGTCCGCAGCATGCGAGCCCCGGAGGGAGCACCGAATCCGCCAGCAGGACGCGGACCGCGTGGCCCATCACCGTCGGTGCGGGGGCGGAAGCCACCTTCAGGACGCGGAGCGCCGCCATCGGGGCGCGTGCCGCGATAGCCGCCGCCTTCAGGGCGTGGGCCTGTGCCTTCGGGCCGGGGACCGCGATAGCCACCCTCGGGACGCGGAGCGTCAGGGCGTGCACTGCGATAACCGGAATCGGGACGGGGCGCGCCGCCTTCGGGGCGCGGGCCGCGGAAACCACCATCCGGGCGCGGCGCGTCGGAGCGCATCGCCGGGCGATCGCCTTCGGGACGGGCCGGGCGGTCCTCGCGCGGGGTGCGCGGAATGTCGATGCGTGGCGGGCGTCCATCCATGCGGAACGGACGGCCATCCTGACGCGGAGCCGCTGGGGCCGGTGCGCCGGGCATTGGCGCACGCGGGGCGGAAGCCCCCTCGTCAGCCACGCGGCGAACGGCCTCGTCGCGGCCACGACGGCGGAAATCATCCTCGGCGCGGCGGCGATCCTCTTCCTCGCGCTGGCGCTGGGCCGCGGCTTCGCGCTCGGCGCGCTCGCGCTCTTCGCGAGCAGCCCGGGCGCGGGCATCTTCCTCGGCGCGGCGGCGTTCTTCTGTTTCGCGGCCGCTGTAATCGGCCAGGGCGCGGGTGCGCGCATCCTGCTCGTCGGCTGACAGCGTGCGCAGGACCATGCTGGCTGCAGGCTTGGCCGGCGCGGCAGGTGGGGCTGCAGCCGGGACGGGTGCCGGCACAGGAGCGGCGGCCGCGGGTGGCGGGGATGCCGGGCGAGGCTGGACGGCACCCTGATGAGACAGGTCCGAAGGGCCGGAAATGCGGCGCTTGACCTCGACCACCACCGACTTCGAGCGACCATGGGAGAAGCTCTGCTTCACCGTGTTCTGCTCGACCGGGCGCTTCAGCGTCAGGGTCTTGGGCGGCGACACAGTCAGGGTCTTGTCGCCGGGGTTCTTTGGATCGGTCATTCCGATGTGGGTCCTGCGGTTACAGTCTTTGTCTCGGTCGCGTCAGCGGGCGGACCTGCTTCTGGCAATGGTCTTGTCCGAAAATGCACGAGCCGACGCCAGCGATCGAGGAAAGCCCCAGCCGCAGCGCCATCTTTGACCGCTGCATGTATCACAAGGTCCCGCCCCAAAGCCAACGCCAAATCACGGCTCGTGAAACAATCGGCAACAGGGATGCGGACGGCATGATCGCCGTGCCGGCGGGTGGCCACCTGCTGGAGCTTGCGGCGGCCATCCTCCGCTCCGTCGCTGGCCTCAAGCCAGACGGCAGGCCGCTGATGGCCGCCAAGGGCAGACTCGACCTTGCCGAAGCCGGTGACCACGAGCCCGGCCTTGTTGGCGAAGGAGAGCGACTGCAGGGCATCGCGCGACAGCAGGTGATCGATTTCGTCGGCCAGTGCCTCCGAGACCACGACAGGCCGTTTCAGCGAGCGCGCGAAGGCTTTTGTGCGAATGGCCAGTTCAACAGCAGGCCGCGACAAGGCTGTCCAGACACCACGGCCCGGCAGCTTGCGCCGGATATCCGGCACCAGCTGCCCATCCGGGCCGGCGACGAACCTGAGAAGGTCATCGACAGGCAGCGTGAGCTTGGTCGCGACACAACGCCGTTCGCTGTCAGACAAGCCTTCGTCCCGCGCGTCGCGTTCCATGCTGGCTGCCTGCCCGCTTCACCGGACCTTCGCTCAGGCCTCCACTTCGCCGGATTCCGGCTGGGCCTCCGCTGCGGGCGCCTCGATCCAGCCTGCCTTGACGCGGGCGGCCATGATCATGGCCTCGGCGTCGTCGCGAGAGAGGTTGAAGCTGTCGAGGAATCCGGCATGCCGGGTGGTTTCGCCCTGCTTGCGCTCTGTGTAGCCAATTAGGTCATCGGTGGCGCAACCTGCCAGATCCTCGATCGACTTCACGTCGTTCTCGCCCAGCGCGACCATCATCGCGGTGGTGATGCCGTCGATCTGGCGGACCTCGTCGAGGACGCCGAGCTCCTGACGGCGCGCGTCGAACTCCGCCTCGCGCTCGGCCAGATAGCCCAGGGCGCGGTTCTGGATTTCGCTCGCCGTGTCCTCATCGAAGCCCTGGATGCCTGCCAGTTCGGGCAAATCGACATAAGCGACCTCCTCGACCGTGCGGAAGCCTTCGGAGGCCAGCAGCTGGCCGACCACCTCGTCGACGTTCATAGCGGACATGAACAGCTCGGTGCGGCTCAGGAATTCCTTCTGACGGCGTTCGGATTCCTCGGCCTCGGTCAGGATGTCGATGTTCCAGCCAGTCAGCTGCGAAGCCAGACGGACATTCTGCCCACGACGGCCAATGGCCAGCGAGAGCTGCTCGTCCGGCACGACGACCTCGATCTTGTCGGCTTCCTCATCGAGCACGACCTTGGCGACTTCGGCGGGCTGGAGCGCGTTGACGATGAAGGTGGCGATATCCTGCGACCACGGAATGATGTCGACCTTCTCACCCTGCAATTCGCCCACGACAGCCTGCACGCGGCTGCCGCGCATGCCGACGCAGGCCCCGACCGGATCGATCGAGGAATCACGGCTGATCACCGCGATCTTGGCGCGCGAGCCCGGATCGCGGGCCACGGCCTTGATCTCGACGATGCCGTCATAGATCTCGGGCACTTCCTGGCCGAAGAGCTTGGCCATGAACTGCGGATGGGTGCGGGACAGGAAGATCTGCGGGCCACGCTGCTCGCGCCGAACATCATAGACATAGGCGCGGATGCGATCGGACACCTTGAAGGTCTCGCGCGGGATCAGCTCGTCGCGGCGGATAATGCCTTCACCACGACCCAGATCGACGAAGACGTTGCCATATTCGACGCGCTTGACCACGCCGTTGATGATGTCGCCGATACGATCCTTGTATTCATCGAATTGGTGGTCACGTTCGGCCTCGCGCACCTTCTGGACGATGACCTGCTTGGCCGACTGGGCGGCGATGCGGCCAAAATCGAAGGGCGGCAGAGGATCGGAGATGACATCGCCGGCCTGTGCAGCGGGATTCTTGCGGCGCGCTTCGCTCAGGCTGATCTCGATGGCATCGTTCTCGACCTGCTCGACCACCTGAAGATGGCGCGAAAGGCGCAATTCGCCGGTCTTGGGATGAATCTCGGCATGGACATCCGTCTCCGCGCCGTAGCGGGAGCGGGCCGCCTTGGCGATGGCGTCCTCCATGGCGCCGACCACGATCTGGCGGTCGATAGACTTCTCGCGGGCGACCGCGTCGGCGATCTGCAACAGCTCAAGGCGATTGGCGCTGACGACCATGGCTCAGTTCTCCTCGTGTAGCTTGCGGGCGTCGGGCTTGGGGGCCCGCGCGGATTTCGGCTTTGGGACGGTGCCACCCTTCGGTTTCGGGGCAGCTTTCAACTTCACGTCGGGTGCGGAACGGCGGCGCTCGACGGCCTCCGGCTCGGGCATGGCCGGTTCGAGGCCATCCTTGCCGCGCTTGAGCGATTCGGCGATCAGCGCATCGGTCAGCATCAGACGGGCTTCCGACATGTCGGCAATCGGCAGCGAGACGATACGGTCGGCACCCTCGGGTGCATCGGGCAGCTCGAGCAGGGCATGCGTGCCCTCGACCCCGCGCAGGAAGCCGCGATAGCGCTTGCGGCCATGGGCCGGCACGGCCATCTCGATCTTGGTATCGTGACCCGACCAACGCGCGAAATCGGAGGGGCGGACAAGCGGCCTGTCGATGCCCGGCGAGGACAATTCGAGATAATAGGCTGCGGTGATCGGTTCCTCGACATCCATGACGGGGGACACCGCGCGGCTGACGATCTCGCAATCATCGACACCCATCGATCCGTCCGGCTTCTCGGCCATGATCTGCACGGTGCAGCCATTCATGCCGGTGACGCGCACCCGCACGAGGCGATAGCCGAGTTGCTCGATGACGGGTTCGACCACGCCTGCAACCCGCGCGGCGACGCCGTTCTCCAGGATGAGCCGGATATCCTGGCTGCCGTCATCCGTCTTGTTGGTATCTTGGTCCTGCATGGCTGAAACCAGCGCATCCCCTGATGGTGGCGAATCGGTCCGGGCGATCAGGCAACAAAAAAGAGCGGGTCGTTTCGGACCCGCTCTTGATCGTGGCTTGCAGCCTGAACCAGAGCTTTGATGACCCTATAGGCGAAATCAACCGGCAGTTCAAGCAAGCCGTCGCTGAGGCCTGCTTTCGGCAATCGCGCTAACCGACTGGTGACAGTTAGCCGCTAGAGATGGGGGACAAGTCCGGGACCCGTTGTTTTCCATGACCACCGTCAGCATCATTCTGGCCGATCTCGACAGCGCTCTGGCCTCGCGTTCCGAGGACCAGAAGAACAGGACGATCAACCGCGTCACCGACATGTTCGCTGCCCGGCCGGACGAGTTTTCGGACGAACAGGTCAGCGTTTTCGACGTCGTGATCGGTCGCCTTGCCTCAGGCGTCGGCCTGCAGAGCCGGATCGACCTGTCAGAACGCCTTGCCGATCTGGTCAAGGCCCCGCACGGGGTGGTGCGCCAGCTTGCGCTCGACGAAATCGGCGTGGCACGGCCCGTGCTGACCCGCTCGCGCATGCTGACCGAGAACGACCTGATCGCCGTTGCCTCGACCAAGGGCCGCGATCACATGCTGGCCATCACTGAACGCCCGCACCTGACACCGCCCGTCACGGACTACCTGGTGGTCAAGGGTGACCGCGTGATTTCGCATGCGCTCGCTGGCAACGATACAGCCCGCTTCTCGGCGCGCGGCATGGGCCTTCTGGTCACCCGCGCCTTTGCCGACGAGGCCCTGCAGGTGACGTTGAGCGGTCGCGACGACATTCCTTCCGAACTGATGGTCAACCTGTCCAATGCTGCGCGGGAAAGCGCCCGGCGCCGGCTGATGTCGCGGACCTCGCCGGCGGCCTTGATGAGCCGGGACGGCGGCGACGGCCTGCAGGCCAGCACGGACATCTCGGAAAGCCGCAAGGCGGCTGCGCAGGCGGTGCGCGAGCTGTCAGCGCGGGGCGCGCTCGACGAGCGCGCGCTGCTGCAATACGCCGTGGCCGGAAAGAGTGATGAAGCGCTTTATGCGCTGTCATTCATGGCGAAGGTCTCGCTCAACGCTGCCGAGCAGGCCATCCTCGGCGCCGACCGCGACGCCTGCCTGGTGATCGGCAAGGCCATGGACTGGGGTTGGGAAACGGTCGAGGCCCTGATCGGCCTCAGACCCTCCTCCGACCAGTTGCCGCACATGATGGACCGGGCCAAGAGCAACTTCGAGAACCTGTCGACCGCAACCGCGCAGCGCGTGCTGCAGTTCATGCGGGTGAAGGATCAGGCCGCCCGATAGGGTTCCGCGCGCCGTCCGCCGCCCGGATGGCACGGATGTAGGAGGGCAACCGCCCCGCCGCATAGGCCTTGGCCTCGTAACGTGTCCTCACCCAGCCGTCGAAAGGCGTCTGCCAGTCGGCGGCACCCTGTGGCTGCCAGACAAGATCGTCGCGATCCGCCAGCCGCGCCAGCGTCCAACCGACATAATCGTCGATGTCGGAGGCAAAGCGGAATGCCCCACCGTCCCGCAGCACGCGAGCGATGTCATCCAGCGTGCGGGGCGAGACGAACCGCCGTTTGCGCTGGCGACGCTTTGGCCAGGGGTCAGGATAGAACAGGTCGACCCGCTCCAGCTGCCCTGCGGGAAGCCGCTGCAACAGCGGAGCGGCATCGTCGCACCAGAGCCGGATGTTGGTGAGGCCTTCGCGCTGGATGCTGGCGAGCATCTTTGCCATGCCATTGATGAACGGCTCGCAGCCGATGAAGCCCATATCCGGTGACTGGCGAGCGGCAGCCAGCAGGTGCTCGCCGCCGCCAAAGCCGATTTCGAGCCCGACAGCGCGGACCTGTTGGGCAAACAGCGCAGAAAGACGGGCCGGCAGTTCGTCCGGCAAGATCAGCCTGGGCAGCAAGGTGCCGAACAGGTCGGACTGGCCACCGCGAAGCTTCTTCGACTTGCGGCGCCCGAAAAAGGCGCCGCCCGAGCCGCCCGGATGGCTTTCGGCATCGGCAGTCCCGGGCGTGTCTTCAGCAGGGCCGGTTTGCTCACTCACTGTCAGCTCTCACCGATGATGATCGCGTCGGCCACACCGGTCCGTCACCCGTGCTCCGGCTGATGCCGGAACACGGTGCGCGTTTTCAGGCAACTGCTGCCTTCAGTGGCTTGACGAGATCCGTGCGCTCCCAGGAGAAACCGCCGTCGCGCGTCGCCTTGCGGCCGAAGTGGCCATAGGCGGAGGTGCGGGCGTAGATGGCCTTGTTAAGGCCGAGATGCTCGCGGATGCCGCGTGGGCTCAGGTCCATGACCTTGGCCACGGCAGCTTCGAGCCGGTCATCGGCCACCTTGCCGGTGCCGTGGGTATCGACATAGACCGACAGCGGCTGAGCCACGCCAATGGCATAGGACAGCTGGATCGTGCAGCGGTCGGCGAGTTTGGCGGCCACAATGTTCTTGGCCAGATAGCGGGCGGCATAGGCTGCCGAGCGATCGACCTTGGTGGGATCCTTGCCGGAGAACGCACCGCCACCATGGGGAGCGGCCCCGCCATAGGTATCGACGATGATCTTGCGACCTGTGAGGCCGGAATCGCCGTCAGGCCCGCCAATCAGGAACTTGCCCGTGGGGTTGATCCACCACTTGCAATCCTTGTCGATGGCGATGTCGGCGAGGGTTTCACGGATGATCGGCTCGACCAGCTTGCGCACGTCGGCGGAGCTCATGCTCGCGTCGAGATGCTGGGTCGACAGCACGATCTGGGTCACGGCGGTGGGCCGGCCATTCTCGTAGCGAATGGTGACCTGGCTCTTGGCATCGGGGCCAAGCTTGCCGCAGCCCCGCTCGCCGGCCTTGCGCAGCTTGGTCAGGTTCTCGAGGATCTTGTGCGAATAGTAGATAGGCGCAGGCATCAGCTCCGGTGTCTCGGTGCAGGCATAGCCGAACATGATGCCCTGGTCGCCGGCGCCGACATCCTTGTTGCCAGCGGAATCGACGCCCTGGGCGATATCCACCGATTGCGGATGCAGCAGCACATCGATCTTGGCGGTCTTCCAGTGGAAACCGTCCTGTTCATAGCCGATGTCGCGAATGGCGCGGCGCGCCACGGACTTGACCTTGCTCTTCATCGCCTTCTCGTCGAGCGAGGTGCGGACCTCGCCGGCGATCACGACCCGGTTGGTGGTCGCCAGCGTCTCGCAGGCAACGCGAACCTGGCTCGCATCCATGCCGGACTTGCCGGCTTCGCGGAAGAACAGATCCACCACCTCATCGGAAATCCGGTCGCAAACCTTGTCGGGATGGCCTTCGGAGACTGATTCACTGGTGAAAAGATAGCTCGAGCGGGCCACGGCACGTCCTCTGGGCTGATGAAGGGGTTGGCTTGGAAATGTTGGCTTGGATACTCGGAAGACTGGCGTCACGCCGGAGCGCGATGGCGCGCGCTTTTGCCAGCGGAACGGGTTGTCGTCAAGCCGATTGACCGGAACACCGGACGATTGTTCGTCAATTCGAACGCGGTATGGGCCGCGTGGTGTCCTCTTGTCAGGCGGTTGGCTGGCTCGCTGCCAGCGCTTCGACCAGATCGATCAGCCGGCGACGAACCTGGGCATCGGAAATGCGCACGAAGGCGCGCGTCAACTGCACGCCCTCGGACGTGGCCATGAAATCGGACACAAAGTTCGATTGCGGCAACTCGCCGAAGCCGACCGCCATAACGATGTCGCCGGAGGGCGCCCCCTCAAAAAAGAACTCGACCGGTACGCCGAGGATCTTGGCAATCTGCTGAAGGCGGCTGGCGCCGATGCGGTTCGCACCCTTCTCGTATTTCTGGATCTGCTGAAAGGTAATGCCGAGGGCCTCGCCGAGCCGTTCCTGGCTCATGCTGACGAGAAGCCGGCGCATCCTGACCCGCGCCCCGACATGACGGTCAATCGGATTGGGAACTTTCTTCGGCACGATAGCCATGGTGAGCGAACAACCCCATCAAACCCGCCCGGCGAAACCTTTCCCCGTGGCGGTCCAAACCTGATCAAATAGCATCCTTGCGCCGCAACCGACCTGCAACAGCAAAGACCAGACAAACAAAAAACAGCAAGCCAGCCGGCAGGTTGCCGACTCGCGAAAAGGTTGTAGGGCCGATTGCCCTCGGAAGTCCAGTATCCAGAACGCCGTCTGTTCCCAGAGGCAGGCTGGCAATGACCCTTCCATAGGCGTCGACAACGCTCGAAACCCCGTTGTTGGCAGCGCGTACCATCGGCATGCCCTCTTCGATGGCCCGCAAGCGTGCCTGACTGGCATGCTGGTAAGGGCCGGGGGTCTGGCCGAACCAGGCATCGTTGGTGACATTCAGCAGCACTTGTGGGCGGCGCGATGCAGGCGTGCCGGACGACCCGACCTGCGGCAGAACCTCGCCGGGGAAGATTGCCTCGTAGCAGATGCTGGCGGCAACCGGTGGCAAGCCGGGGACGTCAAGCACCGTCCGCGCCGCCGAGGCCGTGAAGCCGCCCGGGATCGCCACGAACGCCGTCAGCCCAAGCCCGTGCATGAGCCGCTCGAAAATGCCGGGCAGATACTCGCCGAACGGCACCAGATGATGCTTATCGTAGGACGCGACGATGCCGCCGTCGCGGGTGATGACCTGAATCGCGTTGAAGATCGGCGGCTGGCTCTCGCCCGGAAGGCTGGCACCGGCCCGCGCGGCGCCGGTGATCAGCGTGACGCCTCGTGGGAGCGCGCTGCTGATCCTTTGCAGCGCGGCCGGCGTGCGGTCGAGCAGGAACGGGAACGCCGACTCGGGCCAGATCAGGTGCGTGACATCCTGCAGGCCAAGGGTGCGAGGCGATGTGGCTCGATCCGAGATCGAGAGGTACCGGTCGACGATCTCGCGGCCCTTGTCGGGCTGGAACTTGTCATCCTGCGGCAGGTTGGGCTGCATGATGCGCAGCTTCACGCCCGCAACCAGCGGGCTGGGCTGGGCCGGAATCCGCTGCCAGCCAAAAAGGGCCATGCCGGCGAGCAGGCCGACCGCCATCAGGCTGGTGGTGACCTGCCGCGCCGTGCTGTCGAGTCCGACAATCACGGCAGGCGTGGCTGCGAGGCCCACAGCCAGCACCGTAAGGCCATGCAGTCCAACGAGCGACGCGGTCTGGGACAGCAGCCCGTTCTCCGCCAGGGCCTGACCAAAGGCATTCCATGGAAAGCCGGTGAACAGCCATGACCGGCACCATTCGGTGAAGCCGATGGCGCCAGCCAGCGCGAAAATGCGGCTTGCACCCGGGCGCCAGAGCAACTGGGCGAGCGCGAAACCGGTTGCCGGGAAGAAAGCCAGCACCATGGGCAGACCGAACACCCCGAAGGGCATGGCCCACAGGAACTTGTCGGCTTCAACCAGAAAGGCGGCTCCCAGCCACCAGAGGCCCGCCACGAAATACCCGAAACCCCAGAACCAGCCATCGGCAAAGGCTTGGCCAAGGCGGCGATGCAGGGCGGGAGAAGCCACACCGTCGAGCAGCCAGACGGCCATGGCGAAGGGCACGACCAGCAAAGGCCAGAGGCCGAACGGCGCCAGGGTCAGAGCACCGACCGCACCGCCGGCAACAGCCAGCGCCCTGCGGCGCCAGCCCCAACTCAACATCACGGAATCGCCGAGGCTGCGGAGCATCACAACTCATTCATCCGGACGGATCGGTGCCGACCGGCGCAGTGCCGGCCTCGGCTCCGGGAAGGCCGGGCGTCGGGCGATGGATCCTGACCCGCTTGAGCCGCCGCGGATCGGCATCGAGTACCTCGAACTCAAGGCCGTCGGGGCCCTTGATCAGTTCGCCGCGCGCCGGCACCCGGCCCGCAATGCTGACGATCAGCCCGCCAAGCGTGTCGACATCCTCGGCCTGCCGCGCCGACAACAGATCGACGGCCAATGCCTCCGAGATGTCTTCCAGCGGCACGCGTGCATCGGCCACGAGGCGGCCATCGGCAAGGCGGGTGATGCCGGAACCTTCAGCCTCGTCATGCTCGTCCTCGATGTCGCCGACGACGATCTCGACCAGATCCTCGATCGAGACCAGACCATCGGTGCCGCCATACTCGTCGATGACCAGCGCCATGTGCGTGCGGGTGGCCTGCATCCGGACCAGCAGATCGACGGCCGGCATCGAGGCGGGAATATAGAGCACCGGCCGCAGGATGCGGGCGCTGGCGAGGGTGGCCGTGAGATCGACCGCCCCCAGATCAGGGCCTGCCGGCTCGCTGCCCGCCTTGCGGCGGCGCTTGCGCTGCGCTTCTGCGCGGGAGGCGAGATACTCCACAAAGTCGCGGATGTGGATCATGCCACGCGGATCATCGAGCGACTCGCCATAGACCGGCAGTCGCGAATGGCCGGCGCTGCGGAACAGGGTCAGAAGGTCGCCGAGCGAAATGTCGGCCGCGGCGGCGACGATATCGGCCCGGGGAATCAGCACGTCCGCCACGCGCTTGGTCCTGAGGCTGAGCACGTTGGACAACATGGCGCGCTCTTGCGGCGACAATTCCGCATCGCGGCCATTCTGGGCCAGCGCACCCTCGATCTCATCACGAAGGGAAGGGCCACCCTTGAGCTTGAGCGCGCCGAGAAGGCGCGACAGGACACCGGCTTGAGGGTGAGGCGGGCGATCGCTGGTCGGTCGACTGTCGTCGGTCATAGCGGATTGTGGATGGCCCGAAGTCGGGAGGTTCGTCAAGATTTATCGGCGTATGGGTCGGCAATTCCAAGCGTTTGCAGGACGGAGCGTTCGAGGCTCTCCATCTCCTCGGCCTCCTCGTCCGTTTCGTGGTCGAAGCCCAGAAGGTGCAGAAAGCCGTGCACCACGAGATGGCTGAGGTGGTCTGGCAGGGCCTTGCCGTCGTGCTCCGCCTCGCGCTGAAGCGTCTCGCAGGCCAGGACGATGTCGCCCAGCATGGCGGCGGATGCCAGATCGTCGCCTTGCGTCGCAGGAAAGGACAGCACGTTGGTGGCCTTGTCCTGCTGGCGCCAGGCCCGGTTGAGTTCGCGGATCTGCGCATCATGGGTCAGCAGGAGGCTGACTTCAGCCCCGGACTTCAGCGCCACGTCCGCCAGACGAGCGGCGGCCGCGATGGCGACCTCGATCCGCGCCTCAAGGTCCGGAATGACCTGCCACAGCGCGCTTTCGATGCTGATGTCGATGTGAAGCGCCGGCTCGGGCGTCACCGCGTTCCCCGCTCCACTGGCGCTCCTGCCGGAGCCGGTTCGCGGGATGCGTCCTCATAGGCCTTGACGATCTTGCGAACGAGATCGTGACGGACCACATCGGCCTCCCGGAAGGTGACATGGCCGATCCCCTCCACACCAGAGAGCAGTTTGACCGCCTCGACTAGGCCGGACTTCTGCTGGGGCGGCAGGTCGATCTGGGTCGGATCACCCGTGATGATCATGCGCGAGCCTTCGCCAAGACGAGTCAGAAACATCTTCATCTGCATGGAAGTGGTGTTCTGGGCCTCGTCCAGCAGCACGACAGCGTTGGTCAGGGTGCGGCCGCGCATGAAGGCCAGCGGCGCGATCTCGATCATGCCGGTCTGCAAGGCGCGCTCGACCAGCCGCGCCTCCATGAAATCATACAGCGCGTCGTAGATCGGCCTCAGGTAGGGGTCGACCTTCTCGCGCATGTCGCCGGGCAGGAAGCCGATGCGTTCGCCCGCTTCCACCGCCGGCCTCGACAGGATCATGCGCTCGACCACACCCTGTTCGATCAGCGAGACGGCGTGGCCGACCGCGAGCCAGGTCTTGCCGGTGCCGGCCGGGCCTTCTGCGAACACCAGTTCGTTGCGCTTCATCGCCCTCAGATAGGCATCCTGAGCGACCGAACGGGCCCTGACCGGGCCGCGCTTGCGCGTCACGACGGCATCGAAGGATACGCCATTGCCATCCTTCGGAGAGGGAAACAGCGAGCGCTGCTGTGCGCTTTCCTCGATGGCACCATCGACATCGCCGGGGCCGACACTGGCACCGGCACGAGCGCGGGCGTAGAGACCCTCGAGCACGCGCTTCGCCTGTTCCACGGTGTCGGGTGGCCCTTTCAGAAGGACATGATTGCCGTTGGCATTGGCGACGATCTGGAGCCGCCTTTCGAGATGGGCGAGGTTCTGGTCATACTGCCCGAAAACCACGCCGGCGAGCCGGTTGTCCTCGAAGGTCAGGGATATCTCGGCCGCTTCGCGCACAGACGGCGTCGAGGCGGTCACCGAGGGACGGATCATGCCCTTGACGGGCGCCAGATCAGACCTTGCCAAGCGTGCATCTCTCCCTAAAGCCGGTTGCCATGATCGCGAGAGGGCCTTGGACGCCGCGATTCACGTCCTGTTTGTCGTCACACCCGAATCAGCACCACTGACACCAGCTTTCACCGAATCGGCGCGCCCGAACAGACTGTTCGTGGATTGTGACAGGATCTTTACCCCGACAATGTCGCCGGGCTCAAATCCGCTGCCATCGATCTGAACGGTTTGCAGATAAGGCGTCTTGCCGGTGAGCTGGCCCGCCTCGCGCCCCTTGCGCTCAAGCAGGATCTCTGTGCTCCGTCCGACCATGGCGGCGTTGAAGGGCTGACGGTGCTCTTCGAGCCGGGCCTGAAGCACCGCCAATCGTTCGGATTTCACCGCTTCCGGCACCTGATCGCGCGCGTCCGCAGCCGGCGTGCCGGGGCGGATGGAATACTTGAACGAATAGGCCGAGGCGAAGCGCATATCGTCAATCAGCCGCATGGTGTCGGCAAAGTCTGCATCCGTCTCGCCCGGAAAGCCGACGATGAAATCGGATGACAGCGCGATGTCGGGGCGCATGGCCCGGACCTTGTCGATGATCCGCCGGTAATCGGCGCCCGTGTGCTTGCGGTTCATGGCGGCGAGGATGGCATCCGACCCCGACTGCACCGGCAAATGCAGGTAGGGCATCAGTGAAGGCTGGTCGCGATGGGCGGCGATGAGCTCGTCGTCCATGTCGTTGGGATGGCTGGTGGTGTAGCGCAGCCGCGCAATGCCGGGGATGTCCGCGACCCGTGCCAGCAGCTTCCAGAGCGGCCAGACCCGCCCGTCCGGACCCTCGCCATGGTAGGCGTTGACGTTCTGGCCGATCAGCGTCAGTTCGCGGACGCCGGCTTCAGCAAGCTTTCTCGCTTCGGCCATGATGCGCTCCACCGGCCGTGAGAGCTCTGCGCCGCGCGTGTATGGCACGACGCAGAACGCGCAGAACTTGTCGCAACCTTCCTGCACCGTGAGGAACGCCGTGACGCCGCGCGCGATAGTGCGCGCCCTGTCCGGTTCCGGCAACGACCCGAACTTGTCCTCGACAGGAAACTCGGTATCGACCAGCCGGCGGTTGCGCGAGCGGGCAAGCAGATCGGGCAGGCGGTGGTAGCTTTGCGGGCCCACAACCAGATCGACCGCATGCTGACGACGCTGGATCTCAGCTCCCTCCGCCTGCGCCACGCAGCCGGCAACGACGATGCGGGTTTCAAGACCCTGATCGGCGCGGGCAGTCTTGATCTCGCGCACACGGCCGAGTTCCGAGTAGACCTTGTCGACTGCCTTCTCGCGGATATGGCAGGTGTTGAGGATGACCAGATCAGCCTCGTCCTGCCGGCTCGTCTCGGCATAGCCGTCGCCAGCAAGCACATCGGCCATCCGCTGCCCGTCATAGACGTTCATCTGGCAACCGTAGGATTTGATGAAGACCTTCTTGGTCGTGTCCTGCTTGGTCATGCCTGATCTTGGCCTTGCGCGCCGGCTGCCCGTGGTGGGTCGCATGGGCCTTTTAGCGGATGCGGCGAAAAAGTGGACTCAATCCTTTTCCGTTTCGCCTTTTCTGCGTTGCAATCAGGTCGCGGGGGAGTCGGGCCGGGTGCGGGCCCGGCCACTGACATGGACAGCAACGGCATGCCGGACCTCGGCCTCTGCCAGACGTGTCGCCTCCTTGCGCGAATGCTCGCGCCCCATCCGGATCGGCTCGCCCCAGACGAGGCGCACATCGATGGGGCCACCCTTGAGGATGTCGAGCAGGTGCGGCGACAACTCGGTGTCGCCATACCAGGCCAGACGCGCACGCTCGGCGCGGCCACCGGGCAAGCCATGGCGGCCTGTGTAGAGCACCGCGAGGGGCTGGACCGTGATCTCGCCATCGCCATCCGGACCGAGAGCTTCCTTGACAGCGCCAAGCAGCGAGGAGCGAAACGGCAGGATGCGCGAGCCATCGCCGGTTGTGCCCTCGGCGAAGAGGACGACATTATCGCCCTTCAACAGGCGCTCTCCCATCTGCGATGTCGTCGCGGCCGTGGCTGTCCGGCGCGAGCGATCAATGAAGATCGTGCGCTGCAGTCGCGCCAGCAGGCCAATGCCTGGCCAGCCAGCGATTTCGGACTTGGCAATGAAAGAGACGGGTCTTGTCGCCCCGATCACCGGGATGTCGAGCCATGAGATGTGGTTGGCCACGATCAGCGTCTGCCGGCTGCCATCGGGCGGTGTGCCTTCCACCGTGGTCCGGACCGCAAGCACGCGGCAGACCAGACGGTGGAACCATTGCGGAATGGCCTGACTGCGCGATGGCGCGAACCGCACGATTAGCATCTGCACAGGAAGGGCTGGCAATGCGCTGAGGGCGATGAGCGACACGCGCGCCACCGCCTTCAGCGACCAACCGGGTGGGCGTGTTGACGGCAAGGGATGTCCGGGCTGGACAGGTGTTGTTGTCATGACGCGGCCTCAGCCGAGGTCGCGACGCAGGATCAGCGCCAGCGCGCGGGTGCCGTCCGGCTTGGGGTAGTATCCTGGCCGCTCTCCGACCTTCACGAAACCGAAGGCCCGGTAAAGCGCCAGTGCCGCTGCATTGCTTTCCTCGACCTCAAGGAACAGCGTGGCGATACCTCGCCGCACCAGATTGGACAGGTGCCGCTCCAGCAGCAGGTGGCCAAGGCCGCGACCGCGCTGGGCCGGATCGATGCAGATCGTCAGGATCTCCGCCTCATCCGCCGCCATCCGCGACATGACGAAACCACAGGGCAGTCGGCTCTGGCCGCTGAAGACCCCATCGGACAGGATGGCAGGATCGGCGAGCATGCGGGCCACTTCGGGCTGATCCCAGCCATGCGCGAAGCTCGTGGCATGCAGAACCGAAACCCTTGCCGCATGGGCCGGGCCGAGCGCTTCGATCATCAGCTTCGTGCGGCCGAAAAGACGCTCGAGCAGGCTCATTGCGAGCCCTGCCGCGGCAGTCGTCCATTGTCCTGGGGGTGAGCATCGGGCGCGCGCAGGTAAAGCGGACGCGGCAGGGCCGTTTCCGGATCGGCCAGAAAGCCGAGCCGGCCGACCCAGCGGATATCAGGCGCGGGTGCCGTCGCCACCACAACCGCATCGAGGCCGATCGACCAGGCTTCCTGCGCCAGCAGCGTGGCACCGGAACCGGCGAGGCTGACCGGGCCTGCGCCGATCATGCGCACGGCATCCTTCAGTGAACATTGCCGGGCCGACGCCAGAACGACGCCGCCCGGCGCGATGGCTTGAAAATAGACAGTGCCATGGCGCGCATCGATGGCTGCCGCCACAATGCGGCCCGCCTCGCGCCCCATCATGGAAGCACAATATGCAGCCAGCGTGGAGACCCCGACAACGGGAATGCGGGCAGCAAGGCCGATGGCCCGGGCTGCCGCTACGCCAACACGAAGGCCTGTGAAGCTGCCGGGCCCGACCGTGACGGCAACGCGCGACAGCGACCCGAAGCCGCCATCGACGCCGGCCATGACCCGCTCGATCAGCGGCATCAGCGCCTCGGCATGGCCGCGTTCAAGCGGCATCTGCTCGACTGCCAGCGGCTCGGCACCTGCGATGTCGAGCACCGCAGCGCTGCATGCACCCAGTGCGGTATCAATGGCAAGAACGCGCATCAGGTCAGGACCGCACGGCTTCGGCTGCGTTGGACGGGACTATCGGGTTTGGTGTTGCATTCAGATCTGCTGGACCTCGCGCACGTCCGGCAGGAAATGCTTCAGCAGGTTCTGGATGCCGTGCTTCAGGGTTGCGGTCGAAGACGGACAACCGGCGCAAGAGCCCTTCATCGCCAGGTAGACAATCCCCTCCTTGAAGCCCCGGAAGGTGATATCGCCGCCATCTCCGGCCACCGCCGGGCGAATGCGGGTTTCGAGCAGATCCTTGATCGTCTCGACCGTCTTCGCATCCTTGTCGTCGAAGAATTCGCTTTCAGACTCGAGCGCTGCCGGCTGGTTGCCGCTCAGGATCGGCTGGCCGGACATGAAGTGCTCCATGATCGCGCCGAGAATCGCGGGCTTCAGGTGCTGCCACTCACCGACCGACTTGGTCACCGTGACGAAGTCCGAGCCAAAGAACACGCCGCTGACGCCCGGAACGCCAAACAGGCGCTCGGCCAGCGGCGAGCGCGCCGCACTGGCTTCATCGGGCATGTCGAGCGTGCCTTCGCTCATCACGGTGCGGCCGGGAATGAATTTCAGCGTCGCCGGGTTCGGCGTGGCTTCGGTCTGGATGAACATTGTCGTGTCTCCGATGTTGCGGGCCGGTTCAAAGGCCGGTGGAGCCCCGTGTGGTGAACATAAGCGCAGGCCAGCCCTGTTGCCAGCCCCGATCGACGTGGGTCGCCCTGCGGCGCAGGCCGCTCGCACCGTGGACATGCCGGCGCATCGATCAGCGAGACGGCGTCTTCAACGCTGAGAGCCGTTCGAGAGCAGCATCAAGCGTTGCATCGCGCTTGGCAAAGCAGAAGCGGACAACATTGCGGACGCCGCGCGCGGCATAGAAGGCGCTGACCGGAATAGCCGCGACGCCATGCGTCAAGACGAGGCGCTCGCAGAAAGCCACATCATCGTGTTCTCCCAACGGATCGATGTCGATGTTGACGAAATAGGTTCCGGCGCTGGGCAGAACGGCGAAGCCGAGGCCGGAAAGGCCCGATGCGAAACGGTCCCGCGAGCGCTGGAGGTCAGCACGCATGCCTTCGAAGTAGGCGTCGTCCTTGGCAAGGCCGTGCGCCGCCGCGGCCTGAAGGTTCGGCGGAGTGGTGAAGGTCAGGAACTGATGGGCCTTGGACAGGACGCGCATCAGGTGGGGCGCTGCCATGACGAACCCGACCTTCCAGCCGGTGAGCGAAAAGATCTTGCCCGCCGAGGAGATCTTGACGGTGCGCTCGCGCATGCCGGGCCGCGCCATGATCGACATGTGCCGGCGGCCGTCGAAAACCACGTGCTCCCAGACCTCGTCGCTGATGCAAAGCGCGTCGAAACGCTGGCAATAGCTGGCGAGCAGGTCGAGGTCCTCGTCGGGGAAGATCGTGGCCGTGGGGTTGAGCGGATTGTTGAGCAGCGCGAGCCGGGTGCGCGGCGAAAAGGCGGCGGCGAGAGCTTCGTCCGTCAGCCGGAAATGCGGCGGGGTGAGCGTGACGAACTTCGGAATGCCGCCGGCACGCCGCACCAGCGGCAGGTAGGCGTCATACATCGGCTCGAACAGCACGACCTCGTCGCCTGGCTCGATCAGGGCCAGCAGCGCACCGGCCAAGGCCTCGGTCGCGCCGGAGGTGACCATGATCTCACGGTCCGGATCGAGATCGAGGCCCTGCCAATGGCAATAGTGCGCTGCGATGGCATTGCGCAGCTCCGGCAGACCCATCATCGGCGGATACTGGTTCCAGCCATTGATCACCGCATCTGCGGCTTTCTGCCGCACGTCGAGTGGCCCGGGATCATCCGGGAAGCCCTGCCCGAGATTGACGGCGTTGTTCTCGCGGGCAAGCCGCGACATGACCTCGAACACAGTGGTGGGCAGATCTGCGAAGATCGGGTTCATGGCAACACCTTCCTGACGGGACCGCCGTAGGACGATCCGTCTCAGTCCAGTCCGTTCTGTTCGGCCAGTGTCTTCAGGCTGGTCTCGGGACGGGCACCGATATGCGAGATGATCTCGGCAGCGGCCAGGGCTCCCAGACGCAGGCAATCGCGGTGGTCGCGGCCGCCAGCAAGGCCGAACAGGAATCCGGCAGCGAACAGGTCACCCGCGCCGGTCGTGTCGACCACGCGCTCGACCGGATAGGCCGGCACGGCGATGGTTTCGGAGCGTGAAATGGCCATGGCACCGTTCTCCGAACGCGTGACAACGGCAAGAACCGGCTCTTCGCGCATGGCTTTGATCGCCGTGTCGATGTCGGCAGTCTGGTAGAGGCTGCGCAGTTCGTGTTCATTCGCAAAGACGATGTCGACCACGCCATTGCGGATCAGGCCGAGGAACTCATCGCGCCAGCGATCGACGCAGAACGAATCGGACAAGGTCAGCGCCACGCGCGAGCCTGCGGCGTGGGCGATTTCGGATGCCTTGCGGAAGGCGTCCTTCGCCGCTGGCGGATCCCACAGATAGCCTTCCAGATAGACGATGGAGGATGCCCGCACGAGATCGGCATCGACATCGAGCGTGCTCAGGCCCTGGCAAGCCCCCAGATAGGTGCTCATCGAGCGCTGGCCATCCGGGGTCACGGCGATCAGGCAGCGCGCCGTGGTTGGCCCGGACACGGCATCGGCAGTGGCGAAGGTCACACCGGTCGCGGTCAGGTCATGGCGATAGAGCTTGCCCAGTTCGTCGTTGCGGACCTTGCCGATGTAGGCACCTGCCCCGCCAAACGAGGCCACGCCAGCAATTGTGTTGGCTGCCGAGCCGCCCGAGACCACTCGGCCCGGTCCCATCAGACCATAAAGCGCTTCGGCGCGCGGCTCGTCGATCAGCGTCATGCCGCCTTTCTGGATGGCATGCCGGATCAGGAAATCGTCCTCGGCGGTGGCAATCACGTCGACAATGGCATTGCCGAGGGCGAGAACATCGTGGCGCATGGCAGATCTGCTTCCGGAACAAGGGGCGTTGTGCGCCCTTCGCATCCGGCATGCTGCGGGTCAACCACCCCCATGCACTGGGGCGGCGGGAATTGGCGCCATGGTTTGGCGAAGCGTTGCTTAAGAAGGACGCTGGGCTGCGTCGAGAATCGCGCCGAGCTTTGCCAGTGTCTCCGCGTCAAGCTCGCGGATGTCGCGCGCCAGCCGGTTGGCCAGCATGGTCGCGGCCGGCTCAAGGCCCGCCGTGTCGATCACCACGCGCGGATCGGACAGGTCGGCCAGTTTCACCAGTTCGTCGGCCTCGTCCCAGATCACGCCGAGCGCGTGGATCACGCCCTGAACCAGCGCGAAGGTGGGCTGACCGCGCTTGCCGTGTTCGAGGGCAGAGACATAAGCGCTGGAAACGCCAAGCCGGCTGGCAAATTCCTGGAGAGACAGGCCCTGTCTTTGCCTGATCTGCCGGACCCGCGCGCCAAACGGGGTCATGCCGCGCCGTCTTTCTGGCGACGCAGCCGCACGTAAAGCGCGCCGGTGCCGCCATGGTTCAAGGCCGCATCCTCGAAACCGAGCACAATGGGGCGCAGATCCGGCAGGCGCAGCCAGTGCGGCACGACCCGCTTGAGCACGCCGCGCTCGTCGCCACCGAACGTGGTTCCGGCGGCCCCTTTGCCGGTGATCACCAGCACCAGCCGCGCACCCTTGGCCTGTTCGCGGAACAGGAAGGCGCGGAGGCGGTCATGGGCCTCGTCCTGGCGCAGGCCATGCAGATCGATCACGGCTTCGGGCCCTTGGCGGCCACGCCGCAAGGCCTGCAAGGTCCGGCGCTCGAGCGGGACAAGCGGTACCAGAGCCGGCTTCGGCACGGGAGCAGGCGGCGGTGCGGACCGCGCCGCCGGTTTCGGAGCTTCGGTCTCCGCCGATGAGGGAATGGGGGGTGGCTCGGGGATAGTCCGGCCCGAAAAAGCCTTCACGCTGCGGGCGACATGGGCCCACACCGCGATTTCCTCCTCGCTGAGGGCGCGATCCCGGCGCTTGCGCATCACCGCACCGCCGCGTCAGGTCCGCCGGGCCGAGGCCACAGCACGGTCGCGGCCACATCGTGGCGTGTCAGGCCGGCGATGAAACCGGCCTCTTCGCCGGTCCCGTAGAACAGGTCGAAGCGTGCCGAGCCCACAATGGCCGAGCCCGTATCCTGGATGATGGTCAGACGCTGCAACGGACCGGTCCGCCCACGCTCTGCCAATGGCAAGACCCCGTCGAGCCAGAGCGGCAGACCATAGGACCAGATCGTGCGATCGGCCGCGACGCTGCGGTGCGGCGTCAGCGACACGCCAGCCCCACCGATCGGACCTGCGGCAGGATCAAGCTCGCTGGCGATTCGGAAGAAGACGAAGGAGGGGTTGTTCCAGATGAATCGGCGGCTCCATTCCGGATCGCCCTTGAGGCGCGCGACCAGACGATCCATCGTCATGTCAGCAGGCGGAATTGACTCTGTCTGCGACAGGAGCCGACCCAGCGACACATAAGGATGGCCATTGCGGCCCGCATAGGCGATGCGCGCGCTGCCGCCTTCTGGCAGACTCAGGCGGGCCGAACCCTGCACCTGCATGATGAAGCGATCCACCGGGTCACGCACCCAGGCGATGACCGGCCAGTCGCGCGCAACATCGCTCTCTTCGATCTCGCGGCGGGTCGCATAGGGCCCCAGCGAGCCGTCAGGCAGCCGCCGCGCTGCTTGCAACGGGCCCAGCGACGGCAGCAATTCTCCTTGCCCGAGTGTCACAAGATCGGCCGGGCGACCATAGAGCGGGGTGGTGAACCCCTCCTGCCTGTTGAGGGAGCCCGGAAACGCAGGCTCGAAGTAACCGGTCAGAAAACCCTGACCTGGCCTTGCGGCTGCAGAAGGCACGATCCGGAGTGGCACGAACCAGCGCTCGAAGAACCGCCGCGCCGCATCCCGGTCAGGCGCGGGTGCAGCGAGGGCTGCCTCGCAGGCCGCGCGGAGCCCGGTGGGTTCGGGCAGCGCGGTGCGCAGTGGTGGCGGTGCGGCACAGCCCTTGAGAAAAGCTGCGAATGCCAGTTCGTGGTGATCGTCGCGCCATCCGCTGATGGCATCGAACCTGATCGGTGTTAGCGCTGCACCGTTGACGCTTGTCGGAACAGCCTGTGCGCAGGGGGCCGCAGCCATGGTCAGCCATCCAGCGAGCAGCGCTGCCCGGATCACGCGCCGGCTTCGGTCGCCACCAGGAGCCAGTTCGGATCACGCGATCCGAGCTGCCGCGAGAAGGTCCAGGTCTCGGTGACATCGACAACCGCGTCGGCGCTGCCGTCCACCACGGCGCCCGAGCTGTCACGCACGGCGCTGATCAGCTTCGGCGAGAACCGCATGGTGACCAGACCCGTCTTGCCCTTGACCTCCGCTGAGATCATCTCGGCCTTGTCCATCGACACGAAGGTGGTTTCGGCCACCTCGCTGCGCTTTTCGCGGTCGGTGATGGCCTGATCGAAATCCTCGAAGACCTCCTTCGACAGAAGGCCCTTGAGCGTCTTTCGGTCGCCGCGGGCGAAGCTCATCACAACCATTTCGTAGGCGGCCTTGGAGCCTTCGACGAAGACACGCGCATCGAACGAGCGTTCTTCGCGGGCAATCGCATCGAGGCCGGCAGCCACAGCCGAGCCGGCCGGGGCAATGCCGGTCCAGCGATAGGGCTGATCAGGGCCGGCGTCGTTGGCAGCCGCGCCGGGCAGGCGGATGACATTGCCTTCCGACTGGGCCGGAGGCACCGGAGCCTTCTTGCTGAACACGTCAGCGGGTGGTTGCTCATGCCCGGTCTTCTGGCCCAGCACCGAACGCAGCTTCCACGCCACGAACACCGCAAGCGCGAGGAAGATCAGGGTGAAGATGTCGAACGAGCCTTGCATGGTGACGATCCCGCTGTCGGATGTTCTGGCCGCAATGCCTGTCTCCGACATATCAAGCCGATATGGTGTGTGGCCCTCGTAACATCGACTGCCCAAGGCGACAAGTTTGCGGCGGGCAGCGATGACGCCGCAGTTTGCCGTGATGTCAGGGCGCATGGTAACAGTCGAGAAGCCATCGTTTTCTTGTGACGGTCACCGGTTCGTGCTAGCCGCGCAGCCGAACGGGTTGAACAGGGCTTCAGGTCCCGGGCTTCTCCGGACCGAGCTTCGCGCAACCTGACAACCCTTGTGTAACGGCGACAACACCATGGCCAATGACGGAACCAACGGCGCAGCCCAGGCGGCTGGCCCCACGCTGACCGCACTCGCGCAGTACGTGAAGGACATGTCCTTCGAAAACCCGAATGCGCCGCGCGTGTTCAGCAACCAGAACCAGAACCCGCAGATCCAGCTGCAGGTGAATGTCGGCGCAACGCAGCTTGGCGACTCGGATGTCGAGTCCGTGCTCAGCCTCGAAGGCAAGGCCGAAATCGGTCCGGACACGCTGTTCGTGTTCGAACTCAGCTACGCGGGCGTGTTCCGGATCACCGGCGTTCCGGCAGAGCACATGGCAGCGGTCGTGATGATCGAGTGCCCGCGTCTGCTGTTTCCATTCGCCCGCCAGATCGTGGCTGATGCGGTGCGCAATGGCGGTTTCCCGCCCCTCTACATCGATCCGGTGGATTTTGCCGCGCTTTACCAGCAGCGCATGGCTGAGATGGAAAGCTCCGCTGCGACGACACCGGTCTCCTGAGCCTGTTTCGATGCCAGTCTTGTGCGGCCGGAGCTCGCCGCCGCCAAGCTTTTCGTTTCAGGTGCTCGGGTCTTCGGATGGTGCCGCGTAGTCTTTCCAGATCACCGCGCCTGACAAGGTCGCGATGAAACGCTCGTGGGCCATGCGCTCTTCGGCAGAAATCTGCGGAAGGCGCGGGGTGGATCGCCGGGGCGAGGAGGCCGATCCACCAGACCCGCCGCTGGTCTGGTCGTTGGCGGCTGCTAGGCGTCGTCCCTGAGACGGCGCACTCAACCCGAAATCCGCCTGCCGGCCGCCAAGGAGCTCGATGTAGACGTCTGACAGGATTTCCGCATCGAGCAACGCGCCGTGCTTGATGCGGCGCGAGGTGTCGATTCCGTAGCGCGTGCACAGGGCATCGAGGCTGTTCGATGCGCCGGGATGCTTGCGGCGGGCCATGACCAGCGTGTCGACCACGAGTTCGGGCCTGAGCTTGGGCTTACCTAGCCTTTGCATTTCCATGTCGAGAAAGCCGACGTCGAACGGCGCGTTGTGGATCACCAGGCGTGCGTCACCCAGAAAACTGATCAACTCGTCCGCAATCGCGGCAAAGCGCGGCTTGTCCGAAAGGAAGGTGTCCGACAGTCCGTGGACCGCAAAGGCCCCCTCGGAGACAGCGCGCTCGGGGTTGAGATAGGTGTGGAAGGTGCGGCCCGTGGTGCAGTGGTTGATCAGCTCCACGCAGCCGATCTCGATGATGCGGTCGCCATTGCGGGCGTCAACCCCGGTTGTCTCGGTGTCGAGCACCACCTCGCGACTCATGGCTTGTCCTCCGGCGAAAGCAGCCTTCCGGCGTCGCTCAACTGCCGCACGATAGCCTCGACCTGCCGGCGGGCGATATCCATACCCTGACTTGTGTCCACAACGAAGGTGGCGCGGGCGCGCTTGTCCGCATCCGGCATCTGGCGGGCGAGGATATCGCCGAAGCGCTGTTCCGTCATTCCGGGCCGGGAGAGCACGCGCGATCTCTGGATATCGGACGGCGCCGTGACGACCAGAACGCCATCGCAGTGTTCGGCCCCGCCGGTCTCGAACAACAGCGGAACGTCCAGTACGGCCAGCTGGCGATGTTCGGCGCGGGCGCGGGCGAGAAAGGCGTTTTCCCGGGCGCGCACGAGGGGATGGATCACGGCTTCGAGCCGGGAGAGATTCTCGGGATGGCCGAGGACATACCGGCCAAGACGTGTCCGGTCGATCCGTCCATCGACGACGACATCCGGGAACAGGGCTGCGACAGGGGCCACGGCCTCGCCGGCGTAAAGCGCGTGGACCTCCGCATCGGCATCATGCACCGGGCAACCAAGATCCCGGAACATCTGCGCGGTCGTGGATTTGCCCATGCCAATCGAACCGGTCAGGCCGAGCACATAGGTCATGGCTGATCAGCCGGGGCGGGGGCGACGAGATCGGCCTCGACGAGGGCGCGCAATTCCCTGCCGACGCGGGGCACGGTGCCGAACCAGTGTCCGAACGCCAAAGCCGCCTGATGCAGCAGCATGCCGAGGCCGTCCACGACCAGCCCCCCGCGCGCCCGCGCCTCGGAGAGGAACGGGGTGACGAGCGGCGCGTAGACAATGTCATAGAAGACCTGTCCATCAACCCGGGCCGGCCAGTCGATTGGCAGCAGCGGCTGGCCCTTCATGCCGAGTGAGGTCGTGTTGATCACCATCGCATGGACCGCGATCTGGTCGGCAGCAACCGGCCAGTTTGCCAGTTTCAGCCTTGCGGATGTCCCGGGATGGCTGGCAGCGAGGCTGCTGACCAGCGCATCCGTGCGCGCAGCCGAGCGGTTGGCAATCGTGACGGTGGCAGCGCCGCGA
Source organism: Hydrogenophaga intermedia (assembly GCA_943370645.1). Classification (GTDB taxonomy): domain Bacteria; phylum Pseudomonadota; class Alphaproteobacteria; order Rhizobiales; family Beijerinckiaceae; genus Allobosea. Next base: position 80,111 of record CALRRR020000001.1, read on the forward strand.
CTCATCAGGCCGTGGATGATGGCGCGCGCCGCTCCGCCCGCCCCAAGCACCAGGACATCGCGTCCGGCGCAGGACCAGTCCGGCAACTGCTGGCCGAGATGCTCGAAGAAGCCATCGACATCCGTGTTGGCGCCCGTCAGCCGACCATCTTTCATCCAGATCGTGTTGACAGCGCCCATGACGGCAGCCTCTGGCGTCAGATCGTCGAGATGGGCGATGACCGCTTCCTTCAGGGGGACGGTAAGGTTTCCGCCACGCAGTTCGCCCGATCGCACCCGCGCCAGAAGGCCGGCGAGTTGATCCGGGGTCGTCTCGATGCGGTCATAGCGCGCATCAAGCCCTTGCTCCGCCATCCAGAAACCATGGATCATCGGTGATCGCGAGTGGCTGATCGGGGAGCCTGCGACGAAACAACGGTCCGTCATGCCATGTCTCCTGCTTGTTTCATTCGCGCCTCCGACCCTTATCCGGCAAGGACGTCAAGCTGGCGCAAGGATGCCAGGACCATCAGTAGCGGGAGGCCAAGAATGGTGAAATGGTCGCCATCCACGCTTTCGAAAAGCTGGACGCCAAGGCTTTCAAGCTGGTAGCCGCCGACACTTCCCAGCGCCGCCGCTCCCGCCATGTCGAGATAACGCTCGACGAAACGCGCCGACAACGGCCGCATCACCATCCGCGCACTGGCCGCACCCTGTGCCAGCACCTTGCCGTCGCTGACCAGCGCGTAGGCCGAATGGAGCTCGTGTGACCGCCCTGACAACAGCATGATCTGGGACAGGGCCGCTTGCCGGTCGGCGGGTTTGTGAAATGCAGTGCTGTTGCAGGACAGGGTCTGATCGGCGCCCAGGACAATGGCTCCGGGGTTGCGGCCGCTCACGTCAAGAGCCTTCGCGCGGGCCAGACCCAGCGCGATGCTGTCCGGAGAGGCCACGCCTTGCTGCATCAGCTGGTTTTCGATGACCCGCTCATCGATCCGGGCAGGTTCGACCGACAAGGGCAGGCCGGCACCGCGCAACATCGTGGCGCGTGCCGTGCTGCCGGAAGCCAGCAGCAAGGGTGCAGAATGCAGCCAAAGGGTTGGAGCCGTGGTGCTCACCAGTGATACGAGGCCTTACATCGCAATGAATTTGAGCCTGTGATCGCGCAGCAGATCGAGGATTGCCGCTGCCGTTTCCTCGATCGAGCGGCGCGTCACGTCGATCACCGGCCAGCCGCGCCGGGCGAACAGCTTCCGGGAGGTCGAGATTTCGGCGGCCACGGCGTCATGATCGACATAGGCGGACTGATCCGAGGCATTGAGCGAGAGCAGACGGTTCTGCCGGATCTGGACGATGCGCTCCGGCGCGGCGACAAGGCCGACCACCAGGGGTTTCTTGAGCCGGTCGAGATCGGGGGGTGGCGGCACGCCGGGGACCAGCGGAATGTTGGCCGTGCGGACGCCACGGTTGGCCAGATAGATGCTGGTCGGCGTCTTCGATGTCCGGCTGACGCCAAGCAGCACGATGTCGGCGCTTTCGAGGTCGTCGGTCATCTGGCCGTCATCATGCATCATGGTGAAGTTCATGGCATCGATGCGCTTGAAATACTCGGCATTGAGCATGTGCTGCGCGCCGGGCCGCGCCGAGGACGCTGCTCCAAGATAGGACTGGAACAGGTTGAGGATCGGATTGAGGATCGACATGCTGGGCGATCCCACCTGCGCACAGAACTCCTCCAGCTTGCTGGATAGCGCCGTATCGACCAGGGTGTAGAGCACGATGCCAGGAGCGGTCTCGATTTCCGTCAGCACCCGGTCAAGCTGGACCTGCGAGCGCACGAGCGGATAGACATGCTCGATGGCGGAGACCCCTTCATACTGGGCGGCAGCCGCGCGGCTGATGGCAATCAGCGTTTCGCCGGTTGCATCAGACACGAGGTGAAGATGGAAATAGCTTCTCACGCTGCGCTCAGCCTCGCCTGGTCCCGGCCTGATCTCAGGCTGGCCCTTCTTGCGCATAACCATGGGCGTGAATGTGGACAAGTGGGCAGGCTTGCGAGACGGCGGCCTCAGGGGCGGTCCAAACCACCCGGCAGGATCACAGGTGCAGGCCTGTGGATGAATCGATGGGCAAGACTCGTGTCAACAGGGGCATCGGAGTCCAAAGCTGTGCGGAGAGAAAATAGTGTCATTAAAACAAATGCTTGATCGGAACGGATTGTTCGGGTGACAAAGCCTTGCGGGGCTTCTGAAGGGTTTGAACACCGGACAACCTGTGGGAAACATCGCGGCAACGATCAGATGCCATCCAACAGAAAAATCAGAAGAGTCTTTCAAAGAATCTTTCTATAGAAGGCCAACGGGGGAAAACTGATGGCTACGACACTGATGCGCCTGTTCAACGGCGAAACACTTGCGGTACCACCGATCTGGCTGATGCGTCAGGCTGGCCGCTATCTGCCTGAATATCGCGCGACGCGGGCCGAGGCTGGCTCGTTTCTCGATCTGTGCTTCAACACCGACCTTGCCACCGAAGTGACCTTGCAGCCGATCAGGAGGTTCGGGTTCGATGCCTCGATCCTGTTCTCGGACATTCTGGTCGTTCCGCATGCGATGGGCCAGAAGGTCTGGTTCGAGGAAGGCGAAGGGCCGCGGCTTGAACAGATCACTACCGGCGCCGAATTGGCGGCGCGCCCGCTTCGGTTCGATCTTGACCGTCTCGCACCAGTGATCAAGACCGTTGAGCGGCTGCGCAGCGCCCTGCCAACCGAGACGACGCTGATCGGTTTCTGTGGTGCCCCTTGGACCGTGGCGAGCTACATGATTGCCGGGAAGGGGACCGCCGACCAGGCACCGGCGCGGTTGGTAGCCTACAAGGAGCCGGGCTTCCTGGCCGCGATCATCGACCAGCTTGTCGAGGCATCAATCACCTATCTGAACGCGCAGCTTGCTGCAGGTGCCGAGGTCGTCCAGATCTTCGAGAGCTTCGCCAGCGCCCTGCCGCCATCGGGTCTCCGGACATGGTCGATGGAGCCGATTGGCCGCATCATCCGCGGGGTCAAGGCGGTTCATCCCAAGGCCAAGGTGATAGTGTTCGCGAGGGGAGCCTCATCGCTGCTGGCCGAATATGCCGCTGTGACAGGTGCCGATGGTTTTGGCGTCGATTGGGGCAGCGATCTGTCCGATACGGTCGAGCAACTGCCCGAAGGCCTTATCTCGCAGGGAAATCTGGACCCTCTGGCCCTCGTGGCTGGCGGAGAAGCGCTTGAGACTGGCGTCGCTCGGATGATGGAGGTGGCGCGCAAGGGCCGTCATATCGTCAATCTGGGCCACGGTATCGTGCCACAGACACCGCTGGCCCATGTCGAGCGGCTGATGGAACTGGTCCGTCAGCCCAGAGCCTGATCCGGTCCAAGCGTCGAACCCGAGCAAGGCTCCCGCAATGTACGAATGGATCAAGGCCTTCCATGTCGTGTCGATCATCTCGTGGATGGCGGCGATCCTGTATCTGCCGCGTCTGATGATCTACCATTGCGACGCCCGGGCGGGCAGCGAGCAGTCGGAAACGTTCAAGGTGATGGAGCGGCGCCTGCTGAAGGCGATCATGACGCCTGCGATGATCGCCAGCTGGATCAGCGGTCTTTATCTGGCTTGGCAGGGCGGCTGGTTCTCGGCCGGCTGGTTTCATGTCAAGTTGGCCGGCCTTGTCGCGATGTCGGGCGTCCATGGGTTCCTGGCTGCTCAGGTGCGGCGCTTCGCCCAGGATGTGAACACGAGGTCGACGCGATTCTTCCGCATCGTGAACGAGGTTCCCACGGTGCTGATGCTGATCATTGTCGCGATGGTGATCGTCAAGCCCTGGTGATGGCGCTGCGGGGTGTGATCTGCGCTGACGCCTGACAGGGGCTTGAGACGACCACGGAAACAAGCTACAACGTCGCTGCCTCACTGAATGACGGTCGAAACTGTTTGCTGGTTGCCACGCGCGACCGAAGCCACTCGGCTCTGTTTGCGACCCGTTGATTACCCCTGTCTTTGCAGCCAGCCTCACCACGGGGTCTGGTGCCCCCGTGAACAAAACCCCAGACGAAGATCATGCGCGAAATCAAACTTCAGGATTTGAAGTCCAAGTCCCCGACTGAACTCATGTCCTTTGCCGAAGAGGTCGAGGTCGAGAATGCGGGAACCTTGCGCAAGCAGGAGCTGATGTTCGCCATTCTCAAGCAACTGGCGGCGAGAGAAGTTGAGATCATCGGTGAGGGTGTTGTTGAAATCCTGACCGATGGTTTCGGGTTTCTCAGATCACCTGATTCGAACTATCTGGCCGGACCGGATGACATCTATGTGTCGCCCTCGCAGATCAGGCGTTTCGGGTTGCGCACAGGGGACACCGTCGAGGGGCCGATTCGGAGCCCAAAGGATAGCGAGCGTTACTTCGCGCTGCTGAAGGTCAACCTGATCAACTTCGAGGATCCGGAAAAGACCAAGCACAAGGTCAATTTTGACAACCTGACGCCGCTCTATCCGGAATCGCGTCTCAAGATGGAGACAAGCGATCCGACACGGAAGGATTTTTCGTCCCGCGTGATCGACATCGTTTCTCCGATCGGCAAGGGACAGCGTGCGTTGATCGTTGCGCCACCGAGGACCGGCAAGACGGTTCTGCTGCAGAACATCGCGCAGTCGATCAGTTCCAATCATCCAGAATGCTACCTGATCGTGTTGCTGATCGACGAGCGGCCCGAGGAAGTGACTGACATGCAGCGTTCAGTGCGGGGCGAGGTGATTTCCTCGACCTTCGATGAGCCCGCGTCCCGTCACGTCCAGGTCGCCGAGATGGTCATCGAAAAAGCCAAGAGGCTGGTCGAGCATAACCGCGATGTCGTGATCCTGCTCGATTCGATCACAAGGCTCGGCCGTGCCTACAATACGGTTGTTCCGTCTTCGGGCAAGGTTCTCACGGGCGGCGTTGACGCCAACGCTCTCCAGCGCCCGAAGCGGTTTTTCGGTGCGGCGCGCAACATCGAGGAGGGCGGCTCGCTGACGATCATTGCGACTGCGCTGATCGACACTGGCAGCCGCATGGACGAGGTGATCTTCGAAGAGTTCAAGGGTACGGGCAATTCGGAAATTGTTCTCGACCGGAAGGTTGCCGACAAGCGCGTCTTCCCGGCGATCGACATCCTGAAGTCCGGGACGCGCAAGGAAGAGCTGATCACGCCGCGCGAACAGTTGCAGAAGACCTACGTGCTGCGGCGCATCCTCAACCCGATGGGCCCGCAAGATGCCATCGAGTTCCTGATCGACAAGCTGCGCCAGACCAAACAGAACAGCGAGTTCTTCGAGTCGATGAACACCTGAGAAGAAGGTGGGACGGGCTGCGGCCCTCCCGTTTGTTCATCGGACGAAGGCGATCCCACGCCGGCATTCGGCAGCATGTCGATTCGGCTCCGTACCAACAAGGATCATGACTTTGGCGAGCGGACACGACACCATTGTGGCGTTGTCAAGCGGCCAAGGCCGCGCGGCGATCGCGCTGGTTCGTGTGTCTGGACCCCTCACTCGATTCGTGATCGAAACGATTCTCTCGCAGCCTCTCGTGCCGCGCATGGCCAGGCTGGTGACTGTCACAGAGCCTGGCTCGGGACAGGTTCTCGATCATTGCGTTGCGACCTTTTTCGCAGCTCCACGCAGCGCCACAGGCGAGGATGTTGTCGAGCTTGGGCTGCATGGAGGCCTGGCAGTCGTCGAGGCGGTCCTGCGCTGCATTTGCGGCATCCATCCAGAGATCAGGCTTGCCGAACCGGGCGAGTTCTCACGTCGGGCGCTTGAGAATGGCAAGCTGAGCCTCGTGCAAGTCGAAGCGCTCGGCGATCTTCTGGAGGCAGAAACCCGACAACAACTCGCCCAGGCCCAGCGGCAACTCTCGGGCGAACTTCATGATCTCGCGGGGTTGTGGCGCGAACGGTTGACGCGGATGCGGGCTTTGATCGAAGCCGAGCTTGATTTCTCCGATGAAGGGGACGTGGCGGACGGGCAATTGGCCACAGTCCAGGGACTTGCCGGTGCGCTTGAAAACGACATCCGGGCTGTGCTGGGAACCGCCGAACGCGGGCGGTTGATCCGGGACGGGGCGGTGATTGCCATCATGGGTGCGCCGAATGCCGGGAAGTCGATGTTGCTGAATGCGCTGGTTGGCCGCGATATGGCGATCGTGTCGGATATTCCCGGTACAACGCGAGACCTGATCGAAGCACCGGCCGTGATCGAAGGTTGGCCGGTGGTGTTTGTCGATACCGCCGGCTTGCGTCAGAGTCTTGATCCGGTCGAGCGTCTCGGTATCGAACGGGCGCGTGCCATGACCGAGCGGGCCGATGTCGTTCTGCTGGTCTCGGCACCTGATATACCGCCGGTTGGCCAAGAGGAGCTGATCGGCGGTGCCGAGATCATCCAGGTCAGAACCAAAAGCGATATCGATCTATCGAGCGTTGATCCCGGCAATACCGCGATCCGGGTATCGGCCTTGTCCGGAGCTGGATTGGATCAGCTAAGGGACGCCATCGGTGGCCGATTGCGTACGTTGCTATCCGGTGAGCCGTCGTTGGTTTCCCGGGAGCGGCAGCGCAAGGCACTCTCCGAAGCGGTCTGCGCGCTCGCGAGATCCCGGCGGCAGAAAGCTGGTGAACTGCTGGCTGAGGATCTTCGATCCGCTTCGCAGGCGCTGGCGCGACTTGTTGGCGCCACTGATCTTGACACAGTGCTTGATCGCTTGTTCGCCGGGTTCTGCATTGGTAAGTAAGGCGGCGCTGCCCGGATGCGTGTTTCACATGAAACATTCAGAGGCAGCCGGATCTCCGCAAGGATGAATCGATGAAGCGCTATGATGTGATGGTGGTTGGAGGAGGACATGCCGGCATCGAGGCGGCGGCTGCGGCCGCTCGTCTTGGTGCAGACGTCGCGCTGGTGACGCACCGCGCCGACAGCATTGGTGTCATGTCCTGCAATCCGGCCATTGGTGGTCTTGGGAAAGGTCATCTGGTGCGCGAGATCGATGCACTTGATGGAATCATGCCAAGAGCCGCGGACGCTGGCGGCATCCAGTTCCGGCTGCTCAACCGAAAGAAGGGGCCCGCGGTCCGTGGACCACGCGCCCAGGCGGATCGCAAGCAATACCGCCTTTCAGTTCAAGCTCAACTCAGACAGCTTGCCAACCTGTCAATCATTGAGGGCGAGGCAGTTTCCTTTGGAACACACCTTGGCCGAGTGAACGAGCTCGTTCTGGCGGACGGCCAGCGATTCGGATGCGGAACACTTGTCATCACCACGGGAACATTCCTGCGCGGGATGATCCATATCGGTCACGAGCGCATTCCGGCCGGCCGAATGGGGGACTCTGCCAGCGTCGGGCTTTCGCAGTGCTTTGAGGCGTTGGGGCTGACCTTGGGACGCCTGAAAACCGGGACGCCTGCCCGCCTGAGCAGCGCCTCGATCAACTGGTCGGCACTGGCGATGCAGCATGGCGACGAGAACCCCGAGCCATTCTCGCTCATGACCGACCGGTTGCCGCTTCGCCAGGTTGCCTGCGGCATCACCCGGACCACGGCGGTCACCCACCAGATCATTCGCGACAATCTCCATCTGTCGGCCATGTATGGTGGCCAGATCGACGGCATTGGCCCGCGATACTGTCCGTCCATCGAGGACAAGATCGTCAAGTTTGGCGATCGCGACGGACATCAGGTGTTTCTGGAGCCAGAGGAGCTAGACGACGATACGGTCTATCCGAATGGGATTTCGACCTCGCTGCCGGAGAGCGTGCAGAAGGCCTTGATCCAGAGCATCCCAGGGCTGGAGCAAGCGGTTATCCTGCGACCGGGCTACGCCATCGAATATGACTACATTGATCCGCGCGCGCTGCATCCAACGCTGGAGATGAAATCCGTTCAGGGGCTGTTTCTGGCCGGACAGATCAACGGCACGACAGGCTACGAAGAGGCGGCAGCGCAGGGGCTTGTTGCAGGATGCAATGCGGCACGGCAGGCCGGTCAGCTTGACGGAATCGAGTTTGACCGCAGCCAATCTTATCTCGGAGTGATGATTGACGATCTGGTCTCGCGTGGTGTCACCGAGCCCTACCGCATGTTTACGTCCCGGTCGGAATTTCGCCTGTCCTTGCGCGTTGACAACGCCGATGACCGTCTCGGTGCCGTGGCTGACAGGGCCGGGTTGATAGGCCCCGAGCGCGCAGCCCGGCGGGACGCGAGAGCTGCGGCCATTGCCCGGTTTCGGGCGGATCTGGATTGCCGTTCGTTGACGCCCGACGAGGCGAATCGGCACGGACTTCACCTCAAGCGCGATGGTGTGAGGCGGACGGCTTTCGAGCTTCTGTCGCACCCGGATATCACACTGGTTGAACTTGTGCGGATCTGGCCGGAGCTTGGTACTGCACCAGAGTCGGTCAAAGAGAGAGTGGCTTGTGATGCCATCTACGCTGTTTATCTCGATCGGCAGCAGGCGGACATTGAGGTTTATCAGCGCGATCGCGCCATTGCTTTGCCTGATGACCTCGATCTTGATGGCCTTTCGGGCCTGTCCAACGAGTTGCGGGCCAAGCTCAAGAGTGTTCGCCCCGGCAATTTGGCGCAGGCCTCCCGGATGGAGGGGATGACACCTGCGGCGCTGACACTGCTCGCCATCCAGGCGCGCCGGACGCGGCGAGATGCTGCCGGGGCAGCGGTCGTTCCGGACGCGCCCGTCGCACCGAGCTCGTTTCCACAGGCAGTGCCGGAATGAAGACGCAGGCCGGAACGGCCGACCATCGCGAATTGATCCTGCAGGCCAACAATGTTTCACGTGAAACAACGGGGAAGCTTGACCTGCTGGCAACCGAACTGGCGCGGTGGCAGGCCATCAAGAATCTCGTTGGTCCGACCACCTTGTCCGACATCTGGCGCAGGCACATCGCGGATTCATTGCAGTTGACCGATTGTGCGCCGGATGCTGGCACTTGGCTTGATATTGGATCAGGTGGCGGGTTTCCTGGACTGGTAGTCGCTATCGTGCGCACCGAGAAAAGGCTTGGAACCACCCATCTGGTCGAAAGCAATGGGCGAAAATGTGCTTTTCTTCGCCATATTGCCCGCCTGACACAAGCCGACGCTGTCATCCATGAGGCGAGGATCGAAGACTTCGTGCCAAAGCTGGCGGAACCGGTTCATGTGGTCAGCGCGCGAGCCGTGGCCTCACTGGACCAACTGCTGGCGTGGACCAACGGCCTGTTGAGAAAGGGAACGCTGGGTATCTTTCCGAAAGGACAAGATGTAGACAATGAGCTGCGGATCGCCGCAACATCTTGGGACTTCACGGCTGATCTTCGGCCCAGTCTCACGGATCGGGACGGGCGCATCGTGCTGGTCCGCATGTCACGTTAACAGGTGTCACTCATGCTCGCTGACGAACCGGTTTTGACCTTTTCGAAGCTGTCTGCCGGGCGGACCCGCGTCCTGGCGCTCGCAAACCAGAAAGGCGGCGTCGGAAAGACAACGACTGCCATCAATCTGGGAACAGCCCTTGCTGCGATCGGCGAGCGCGTGCTGATCATTGATCTTGATCCGCAAGGCAATGCCTCGACAGGTCTCGGTGTGGACCGGAAGAGCCGCCGCGCCTCCACCTATGATGTAATGAGCGGTGAAAAGGCGCTCTCTGACATCATTCACGACACGTCCGTGCCCAACATGTGGCTTGCTCCGTCCACGCTCGATCTTCTGGGCGTCGAACTCGAGATCGCGGGTGACAAGGACCGCGTGACGAGGCTCCGGAATTCGATTGCGACGCTGCCGGATGGGGATGATCGATTCGGCTACGTGCTGATCGACTGCCCCCCCTCGCTCAACCTGCTCACCATCAATGCGCTGACAGCCTCCGATGCCGTGCTTGTGCCATTGCAGTGCGAGTTCTTCGCGCTGGAAGGTTTGAGTCAGCTGATCAAGACGGTCGATCAGGTCCGGATGGCACTCAATCCGCGTCTCACCATCCAGGGTGTGGTCATGACAATGTATGATCCGCGCAACAACCTGTCCGGTCAGGTGATGGCCGATGTCCGTGAGTTCATGGGCGAGAAAGTTTATGAGACGGTGATTCCGCGCAATGTCAGGGTTTCTGAAGCGCCGTCCTATGGCAAGCCGGTCCTGCTCTACGATCTCAAGTGTGCGGGATCTCAGGCCTACCTGAAGCTTGCCTCCGAGGTGATCCAGCGCGAACAGCGCTTGCGGGCCGGTTGAGAAACAAGCGCCGGATCCGGTATCGATTCGGGCGCGTTACAATGAAGCACTGTGAGACAGTATGACAGCGGAGGGCCATCATGGCTGATGATGCAGGGCGTTCGCGTCTGGGACGGGGCCTCGCGGCCCTGATCGGCGATGTCGGTGATGAGGTAGGGGCGGTCGAGCGCGCCCGTGGGCAGCGCCTCGCTCCGGTCGAATTCCTGCGCCCGAACGCCCGGAACCCGCGCAAGAGCTTTGATGAAGCCGAGCTTGACGACCTTGCCCAGTCGATCCGCGAGCGCGGCATCATTCAGCCGATCCTTGTGCGCAATATGCCGGGGCTGCTCGATGTGTTCGAGATCATCGCGGGCGAACGCCGCTGGCGAGCCGCCCAGCGTGCGGGCCTGCATGAGGTTCCGGTTATTCTCGTCGAGGCGAACGACAAGGACGCGCTTGAAATCGCCATCGTCGAGAACGTGCAGCGGGCCGACCTCAACGCACTCGAGGAAGCGGCTGGCTATGAGCAGTTGATGGGCGAGTTCGGCTACACGCAACTCGACCTGTCGAAGGTGATCGGCAAGAGCCGCAGCCATGTGGCCAATACGCTCCGGCTAATGAAACTTCCCGAGTCGGTCCGGAAAAGCGTGGCTGAGGGGCAGTTGTCTGCCGGGCATGCGCGGGCGCTGCTGGCATTGCCCGACCCGGAAGGCGGGGCCCGGCGCATCATCGCTGAAGGCCTCACCGTCCGTGATGTGGAGCGCATGGCGCATGAGCCGTCAGCGGACGAGCCAAAGCCATCCGGAACACGTGCAAAGGCTGAGAAGGACCCTGATACCCGCGCTCTGGAACAGGCATTGGAAGATGTGCTGGGCCTCAAGGTCGATATTGCCCACCGCAGTGACGGCGGCGGCCAGCTCAGCATTCGCTACACGACACTCGACCAGCTCGATGGCCTTTGCCGGCGTCTCAAGAGCTGACAAAGCTGTCGGCCGCGATCATCCGCGCCCGCCGGACATGGTGAGGTTCCACAGCGCGCGTGTGGCCAGTTGCCTTGCGAGCTGGGGATGACGCCGCACGTTCGCCATCGTGCCCTGAAGCGCGACGATCGCCTTGCCGAGTTGATCTGATGACCAGCGGTTCAGGGCGCTTTCGATGTCCTTGCGCCGAGTGAAAGGCACGCCGCGCATGGACGCGCTGGCCTCGGAGGCTGATGACCGGCCTGCATCGATGGCTTGACGGGCCACGAGCAGCGCCTGGGCGTGCCGGATGACAAAGCCAATCAAGGTGCCTGAATCCTCACCGGCTGCATTGAGCCGCGTGAAGGCCTGGTCGAGCCGCCCGAGCGTCCCGCCGAACACTCCGTCCACAACGTCGTCGATTTCCCGCGCCGAGGCATCGCCCACGATGGCATCGACATGATGCCGTTCGATCTTCCCGCTGCCGAGGGCGTACAGCGCGAGCTTCTCGATCTCGCGCCGTGAAAGCTGACGATCCGCGCCAAGGCGGGACAGCAGCAGGGTCCGCGCGTCACGATCGATTGAAAGACCATGTTCCGCCAGAACCGGATCGATCAAAGCCTCCAACCCCCTGCCCTGATCCGCATAACAAGGCACGGCAAGACCGGCGCGGGCCTTTTCAATCATTGTCCTGAGGCCGTTCGTGCGGCCGAGGTCTCCGCCTTCCAGGATCACGACGGCGTCCAGCGGCGGTGTTTTGAGAAGGGGTTCGACAGCAGGTCCCAGGGGCTTGCTCGTCGCAGAGACGCGAATGGCGCGCTGGCCCCCAAACAGGCCGATCGTGTTGGCCTCGTCCATCAGGCGGGCAGGATCTGACGCGAGGTCCGCGCCATCAATGCGCACCAGCTGGAATGGGTCAGAGCTGTCCGTCACGGATTTTTCAGCCAGCGCTCCGGCGCGTTCGCTGACAAGTCCCTGATCAGGCCCATAGAACAGGACAACGCGCACTGCCTTGTCCAGAGAGGCAAGAGCCCGGTCAGCCTCGTGTGCCTTAACGGCGACCATGCGGGTGCGGGCTACTGTGCCGTGAGCTTGGTGGAAAGCTGCAGGTGGATCTGCTCGGCGAGGTGGCGGGCTACACGCTGCTGGGCGTCACGTGCGGCGCGCAGATTGGCGAAACGCTGCGGGCTGCGCTCGTAGGTTGCGAAGCCTGACACCGAACCGTCAACCACAACCTTGCCGTCGGCCAGCGAGAGAAGCTTGTAACTGGCCGTACCCTGAACACTGGCAGCGTCGGCGCGCTGGAAGGCGCTGTTGACGAGCGTGGTTGTCACGCTCTCGTTGGTGGCGATCTGGAGGCGATAGCGTTTCACGGCCGAGCCATCGCGCCCGTCCAGCAGGAAGACCAGTTCGTTGCGCAAGGTATGGCCGAGACGATCCGGGATCATTGGTACATCGATGGCTGCCAGTGCCGAGCGCACACTGTCGCCTTGCGTCGATGCCGTCGATGGCAGGTAGAGCGGACGGATGCATCCGGCCAAGGCCAGACCGAGGCCCGCGAGAAAGACTGCAGTCAGGACGGGCCGGCGCGCCGGGCTGGCAGGGCGATCAACCAACGACATTCACGATCCTCCGCGGCACGATGATGATCTTCTTGATGTCGCGCCCTTCGAGAGCCCGAATCACGGTCTCCAGACCCCGCACCGAGGCCTCGATCGTAGCATTGTCGACGTCAGCCGGGACAGTCACATCCGCGCGCTTCTTGCCATTGACCTGCACCGGCAGCGTCATCGTGTCGTCGACCAGCAAGGCGGCATCCGTCGAAGGCCAGGCAGCCGAAGCGGCCATGCCTTCGCAACCCAGCGCCCGCCAGCACTCTTCGCCCAGATGCGGCATCATCGGAGCCACCATCTGCACGAGGATCTGCCCTGCTTCGCGCAAGGCAAACCGCATGTCCGCCGCCGGCTGGTCGGTGGTCATGGCGTCAATGGATTTCGAGATCTGGTTGGCCAGTGTGTAGACGTGCGCCACGCAGCGGTTGAAGGCGAGGCGTTCAAGATCGGTCTCGACCGACTGGAGCGATTTGTGGGTCACCCGGCGAAGGCCGAGCGCGGCCTCGTCGAAGACCGCCGGCTTCTCCAGAGGCGGGCCAGCCAGCACGGCGATCTCGTTGACGAGCCGCCAGAGCCGCTGCACGAAGCGTGAGGCGCCCTGCACGCCGTCCTCGGTCCAGATGACGTCCCGGTCAGGGGGCGAATCCGAGAGCACGAACCAGCGCGCCGTGTCGGCGCCGTAAGACGCGATGATCTCGTCCGGATCGACCACGTTCTTCTTGGACTTCGACATTTTCTCGATCGGGCCGATCTCGATCGGAGCGCCGGTCTCGATGTGCACCGCACTTCGATTCGCACCCGTAACGTCGATCCGGACATCGGATGGCAGCACGAATGCGCCAGAGACATCACGATACGTCTCGTGGACCACCATGCCTTGGGTAAACAGGCCCTCGAATGGTTCTTCCACGGTGTTGAGATGCCCTGTCGCCTTCATGGCGCGGGCGAAGAAGCGCGAATACAGCAGATGCAGGATCGCGTGTTCGACCCCGCCGATGTACTGGTGGACCGGCAACCAGCCAGATGGACCGTCCACCGCAGAGAGCGTGGTTGGGGCACTCTCGTTCGCCGGGTCGGTGAAGCGTGCGAAATACCACGAGGAATCCACGAAGGTGTCCATCGTGTCGGTTTCGCGCCGTGCCGGCTTGCCGCACTGCGGACAGTTGCAGTGCTTCCAGGTCGGATGATGATCGAGCGGGTTTCCGGGCTTGTCGAACGAGACATCGGACGGTAGCTCGACGGGCAGTTGATGCCTCGGGACGGGAACGGCGCCGCAATCGTCGCAATGGATGACGGGGATCGGGCATCCCCAGTAGCGCTGGCGGGAAATCAGCCAGTCGCGCAGCCGGAAGTTGACCTTGCGCGTGCCTTGCGGCTTGCCGTCGAGCCTGCTTGCTTCGAGCCTGCCCGCGACCGTTTCCCAGGCGACATCGTTGGCGAGGCCGTCCAGGAAGCGTGAGTTGATCATGGTGCCTTCACCGCCATAGGCCTCTTCGCCGATCGCGAAGTCAGCCGCGTCCTGTCCCGGAGGCAGGACGACGGGCACAATCGGCAACCCATACTTCCGCGCGAAATCGAGATCCCGCTGGTCATGGGCCGGGCAGCCATAGAGCGCGCCGGTGCCATAGCCCATCAGGACGAAGTTCGCGACATAGACGGGCAGGAAGCGATCTGGATCGAGCACATGACGGACTCGGAGGCCGGTGTCATAGCCCAGCTTTTCGGCTGTCTCGATGGCACTCTCGGATGTGCCCGTCAGGCGGCACTGATCGATGAAACGCGCCAGCCCTGGCTGCTGCCCGCCCACAAGCGCTGCCAGTGGATGATCAGGCGAAATGGCGATGAAGGTCGCGCCAAACAGCGTGTCGATCCGCGTCGAGAAGCACTCCAGCTCCGTCACGCCCTCTGGCGCGGTTGTCTGGTCGAGTTCGAAGCGCACCAGCATGCCCTCGGAGCGCCCGATCCAGTTGCGCTGCATCAACTTGACCTTGTCGGGCCAGCGTTCGAGGCCGTCGAGGCTCTGGAGCAACTCTTCGGCATAGTGCGTGATCTTGAAGAACCACTGGGTCAAGTCGCGTTGCTCGACTTCAGCCCCCGAGCGCCAGCCCTTGCCGTCGATGACCTGCTCGTTGGCGAGCACGGTCATGTCGACCGGGTCCCAGTTGACCTTGGCCGACTTGCGCTCGACCAGGCCAGCCTTCCAGAAATCGAGGAACATGGCCTGCTGGTGGCGATAGTAGCTGGCATCGCAGGTGGCGATCTCGCGCGACCAGTCCAGCGAAAGGCCCATGCTCTTGAGCTGGCCTTTCATGCTGGCGATGTTGGCATAGGTCCAGTCGCGCGGATTGACCTTGTTGTCCCGTGCCGCGTTCTCGGCCGGCAGTCCGAAAGCATCCCAGCCCATCGGGTGCAGCACGTTGAAGCCGCGCGCCCGCTTGTAGCGCGCCACCACATCGCCCATCGTGTAATTGCGGACGTGGCCCATGTGGACGCGGCCCGACGGATATGGGAACATTTCAAGAACGTAATACTTCGGTCGCGGATCATCGTTCCGCGTCCGGTAAAGTTCCTGCTGGTCCCAGGCCTGCCGCCAGCGGGGTTCCACGTCTTTCGGATTGTAGCGCTCGGTCGTCATGTCGCTCGGTCTGGATCCAGGCCGCATCCCGGACAGGCGCGGCGCAAACAAGAATGCCGCGCAAACGCCAGTTGCGTGCACGGTAGGCAAGCGACTAGGACACCATCAGGCGCACTTGGTCAACGAGGTTGCCGCGCGCAAGGGCCGAGATTTTCGGAGTTTGGTGAGCATGGATACGGTCGCACGCCTGAGGGAGGTCGAGAGCCTGATTGCGCGCGCAGCTGCCGATTGCGAGCGGCGTGCGGACGATGTGGTTCTGGTCGCGGTCTCGAAGCTGTTCGGACCCGAGGCCATCCGGCCTGTGCTGGAGGCTGGCCATCGCTGTTTTGGCGAGAACTACGTCCAGGAAGCGCTGGCAAAATGGCCAGACCTGCGAGCGGCATATCCCGGCGTGACATTGCACATGATCGGGCCGTTGCAATCCAACAAGGCGCGCGACGCCGTGGCACTGTTCGACGTGATCGAGACGCTCGACCGCGAAAGCCTGGCCAAGGAACTGGCCCGCGAGATCGCCAGACAGGGCCGCTCCCCGCGGCTACTGATCCAGATCAACACCGGCGACGAGCCCCAGAAGGGAGGGGTCAGCCCGCGCGATGCCGATGCCTTCATCCGCCAGTGCCGCGAACGCCACGGCCTTGTGGTGGCCGGACTGATGTGCATCCCTCCGGCGGAACAGCCGCCGTCGCCGCATTTTGCCTTGCTGGCGCAGATCGCGCGGCGCAACGGTTTGCCGATCCTGTCGATGGGCATGAGCGCTGATTTTGCCGCTGCGATCCAGCTTGGGGCGACGCATGTGCGCGTCGGCAGCGCGATTTTCGGGAGCCGGAGCTGAGCCTTCAGCCCATGGTCCGGCTCAGGGCCGCGTGCCGATCCTGATCTGCGCTTTCCTGCCCAGGCGCGGCAGCAGCTTGTGAAAGACAGCGCGCGGGGTGGCAATGCATCCTGCCGTCGGCGTCATTCCAGCGCGCGGCAGATGCCAGAAAATCGCGCTCCCACGCCCACGCCGGATGGGTTGGTCGTTCCAGCCCAGTTCCACAACGATGTCGTAAAGATGGTCGGCTCGCCACAGCCGTTCCTCGGCTTCGCCCGGCGGGCGCTTGATCAGGCGGTTGTAGCGGCGGTCTGCCTGATCGTCGCACCAGGCATCATGCGGGGTCATCAGGCGCCAACGCAGTTGGGTGGCAGGGCGCGGCCCCTTGTCGGGCCGGAAGAAAACACGGCGCATCGGCAAGGATGCCGAAGGCGTGCCGCCATCACCCTCGCGTTTGGACACGATGATGCCGGAGCGCCCGAGTGCACACGGAAAGATGCTGGCACCGGCGATGAGGAACCCGCGCGAGCGATCACGAACAGAGCGCACGACCAGAAGCCGCGACAGACCCCGGATCGACGATTCGGTACGGGGCGGCTTCATGGCAGAATGGTCCGGAAAGGCTGAAGGACAATCGATCGACAGCGCTGATCGAAACACCGGATTGTGAAAAACGCAATCGGAGGCAATGCAATACAGCGGACCGGTTCAAGAATCCGGTTTCCACTTTCGTGCTGCTTGATCTATCGTCCAATGGCACGTCGTCATGCGTGATGCCTGCCTCCGCTTGCAGATGCCTGTTCTGCGGGCCTTACCCTCCGGTTTTCTCATGTCACAGACATTCAAGCTTCTCCTGGTCGATGATGAGGACGTGTTGCGCGAAACGCTCGCCGAGCAGTTGGCGCAGTATGAAGAGTTTGGCGTGATCCAGGCAGCCAATGCCACGGACGCCATCCAGTCCGCCAAGGCGGAGCGAATCGACCTTGCTGTGATGGATGTCGGCCTGCCGGACATGGATGGCCGCGAGGCCGTGAAGCAGATGCGCCGGAACGGCTTCAAGAGCCCGATCATCATGCTGACAGCCCAAGGCTCCGACGCTGACACAGTTTTGGGGCTGGAAGCGGGTGCCAACGACTACGTGGTCAAGCCATTCCGCTTTGCCGTGCTGCTGGCACGGATCAGGGCCCACCTGAGACAGCATCAGGGCAGCGAGGATGCGGTCTTCCAGATCGGTCCCTATACCTTTCATCCCGGCTCGAAGCTGCTGGTCTCGGCCAAAGGCTCGAAACTCAAGCTGACCGAGAAGGAAACGGCGATCCTGCGCTATCTCTATCGGGCCGGTCGCAAACCAGTGCCGCGCGATGTGCTGCTTCAGGAGGTCTGGGGCTACAACGCGACGGTGACGACACATACTCTGGAAACGCACATCTATCGCCTGCGCCAGAAGATCGAGCCGGACACCAGCCGCGCCACGATCCTGATGACAGATCCGGGCGGATACCGGCTGGAGCCGTGATGGCGAAGGGTCCCATTCCTGCGACCCCCAGGTGCAGCTTGACGCCGGTCAAGCGTGCTCGCGCGGAGTGCTGCCATGGCGCTTGAGCAGGATATCGATGTGATGTCGGTTCAGCCGATTCTGGGCCTCCTGCCGCGCGAAGGCTTGCGGCTTCTGGCCTTTGCGGCAGAAACGCGCTTTCTTCGGACAGGAGATGTGCTGTTCCGCAAGGGTGATGTTGCCGATGGCGGCTATCTGGTCATCACCGGTTCGATCGCGCTGGATCCGCGTGACGATGGCTCGCCGGCGGCCCAGGTCGCCACGCCGGGCTTCCTGCTCGGTGAAACGGCGCTGTTTGCGGATGTGGCCAGACCCGCCACAGCGGTAGCGCGCGAAACCACCACGGTGATGAAGATCGCAAGGAGCGTCATGAGCCGCGTCCTCAGCGAGTTCCCCGAGGCAGCCGCCGAGCTGCACCGGGCTCTTTCCCGGCGGGTGATGGCGCTGTCGGACGATTTAGCCCAGGTCCGTCACCAGATCACTGCTGCTGGCGATTGACCTTCTGCCTGTTGTCTCGCCGTCATCGCACGACAAGCGCTACAGCGCGAGCCGCACCGTGATCGGGGCATGATCGGACGGGCGCTCCCAACCGCGGGCGTGTTTGTGGATGTCGGCCGAATGCAGCGCGCCGGCCAGCGACGGTGACAGCCAGACATGGTCGAGCCGGCGGCCCTTGTCGGCTGCTTCCCAATCGGCTGCGCGATAACTCCACCAGGTGTAGACACGTTCCGGCTCGGGCATCAGCTGCCGGATGGCATCGACCCAGCCATGGTCTGCCCGCAACCTTTCGAGGGTTCGCGTTTCGATCGGCGTGTGGCTGACGACATCAAGCAACTGCTTGTGGCTCCAGACATCGGTTTCGTACGGCGCGATGTTGAGATCACCGACCAGAATCGCCTTCTGTCCGGCCGGCTGGAAGGTTTGCGCCCAGGCGTCCATCTCGGCGAGGAAGGCCAGCTTGTGGGCAAACTTGTCGTTGATCGAAGGGTCCGGCTCATCGCCGCCGGCCGGCACATAGAAATTGTGAATCGTGATGCCTGCGGCCTTGCGCGCGTCGCCGGCCAGAGTGACCGAGATGTGACGTGCATCGGGCTTTCCGCACATCGGCATCGCCTGAGCATCCGAGAACGGCAGGCGCGACAGGATCGCCACGCCATTGTAGCCCTTGTTGCCGATGATCGCCTGATGCAGGTAGCCCAGCGCCCTGAACTCGGCCGCAGGGAACTTGTCGTCCGGCGTCTTGGTTTCCTGAAGACACAGGACATCCGGCCGCTCCTGTTCGATCAGATCCCTGACGATCGGAAAACGCAGTCGAACCGAGTTGATGTTCCAGGTCGTGACGGCAAGTTGCATGGCGGCAAGTCCGCTGTGGGATTGAGGTCGCGCATCGGGGGCCAGATGGTCATGCGCCGAACGGGGACGGGCTGGCAAGATGCCCGATCCCGGTACCCACCGGAGAATCACGGCGAGACTGGCATTCGCGCTATGGCCGTTGCTGTGCCCCTTGGTCCGCAAAAAAGAGCGCCCAACCTCGGGGGAAGGCTGGGCGCTTGCGTTGTGACACGCGACCGCAAGGAGGGATGTCCTGCGGGGTGGGGGATGTCCGCCTGATCCGGGGGAATCGGGCAGACATACGTGTTTCCCCTGATGCAACCTAGCGCACCGATTAATCGATTCAAGTGCCTGAGGGCACCATTCTGGCCGCTTGAAGGTCCGTCCACGGTTTTCGATACGATCAGCCGGCGAAGAGCTCAGTTGCTGGAGCTGCGGGACGGCATTTCGGTTGCGATTCGGAACAGGGCCGGATCGGGCCGCCGGCTGGTGTCGAGATTGGCGACCTGGACGCTGGTCTCGTAGCCCTGCGGATCGATGATGACCCATTGCTTGAGGCTGTTGCTGCGCGGATCGTAGTGGATGGTGATGCGCGAGGTGCCGCCGAGTGTTGCCTTGTCCTCGACCGTGACGCGGATGGCGTCCGGTGTCGAGACGACACGCGTGACCTTGACGTCACGCTTGAGATCGATCTGATCCTTGAGCAGGAACTTCAGCGGTGTCTGGCCAATGAAGTAATTGTCCTGTGTGGCCAGCCTGCGATCCCGCACGGCTACGCTGGTGCCATCGGCGATGACCTCGATGGTCGCCGGAGGGTCATAGGTAAAGCGCATGCGGCCGGGTCGGTGAATGTAGAGCTTGCCCTGATACTTCCGGCCATCGGCACCCAACTGGCTGAAATCGGCGATCAGCGTCTGGAACGAGTTCATGTAGCTGTTGACCCGTTCGAGGGCCGCATCCTCGCTCAGTGCTCCGGAAGACGCGGCAGACGCGGGCGGAGTGGCCGGGCGCGGGCCGGATAATGGCACATCGGTCTGGAGCCGTGTCGGGCCTGCGCTGGTGGCAGGTTGAGGCTGTGCCGGGTTACGCGCGGACCCTTCAAGCTCCGCAGGCCGACGGGGCGGGGAAGGTGGTTGCGGCTGGGCCGGAGACTGGGCAGGTGATGGGGTTGCTGACTGGGCCAGCAACTGGGCAATCGTTCGCGCTTCGGCGAGAGCCGGTTCCGCCGCCGTCACCATGACCAGGGCCGTGAGACCGCACAAGCGCACCAACATGCCTACATCCTTCCCATCCGGTGCCATGTTCGGTCCATCGTGCCACGATGGCCCATGCAGGAACGTGTGCGACGACACATCGCGCCATGCCCGATCCCTAGATGGAGACCGGGCAGGGCAAGTTCAATCGCAACCTGTCAATCGTCGTCACGCATGTCCTGAGTCTCGACCAGAATCTCGCGCTTGCCAGCATGATTGGCGGGGCCGACGATGCCTTCGTTCTCCATCCGCTCCATGATCGAGGCCGCCCGGTTGTAGCCGATCTGGAGGCGGCGCTGGATATAGGAAGTCGAGGCCTTCTTGTTGCGCAGGACAACCGCGACCGCCTGCTCGTAGGGATCCTCAGAGGCTGCACCCATGTCGCTCTTGTCGAATACCGCGCCATCCTCGTCGGCGCCAGCGGCGGGAAGTTCGCTCTCGTCCGCTGTCACCGCGTCAAGGTAGTTGGGCCGGCCTTGTGTCTTGAGGTGGGCCACGACCTTCTCGACCTCGCCATCCGATACGAAGGGCCCATGCACACGGGTAATGCGTCCGCCACCTGCCATGAACAGCATGTCGCCCTGGCCGAGAAGCTGCTCGGCGCCCTGCTCGCCCAGGATCGTGCGCGAGTCGATCTTCGAGGTCACCTGAAACGAGATGCGCGTCGGGAAGTTCGCCTTGATCGTGCCAGTGATGACATCGACCGACGGCCTTTGGGTCGCCAGCACGACATGGATGCCGGCGGCGCGGGCCATCTGGGCCAGCCGCTGGATGGCACCCTCGATGTCCTTGCCGGCGACCATCATCAGGTCTGCCATCTCGTCGACGATCACGACCAGATAGGGCAGGGCTTCGAGTTCCATCGTCTCCTGCTCGTAGATGGCTTCGCCCGTGTGACGATCGAAGCCGGTCTGCACGGTGCGGGTGATGACCTCGCCCTTGTCGCGCGCTTCGATCACGCGCTGGTTGAAGCCGTCGATGTTGCGCACGCCGAGCTTGGACATCTTCTTGTAGCGTTCCTCCATCTCGCGAACCGCCCACTTGAGGGCAACGACCGCCTTCTTGGGGTCGGTCACGACCGGGGTCAGCAGGTGCGGGATGCCGTCATAAACCGACAGTTCCAGCATCTTGGGGTCGACCATGATCAGGCGACATTCCTCGGGCTTGAGCCGGTAAAGCAGCGACAGGATCATGGTGTTGATGG
Source organism: Hydrogenophaga intermedia (assembly GCA_943370645.1). Lineage (GTDB taxonomy): Bacteria > Pseudomonadota > Alphaproteobacteria > Rhizobiales > Beijerinckiaceae > Allobosea. Next base: position 101,709 of record CALRRR020000001.1, read on the forward strand.
CAACGGACTTGCCCGAGCCGGTGGTGCCGGCCACCAGAAGGTGCGGCATCTTGGCGAGGTCGGCGATGACCGGCTCGCCACCGATGGTCTTGCCGAGGCATAGCGCAAGCTTGTGCTTGCTTTGCTCGAAGTCTGCGCTGGCCAGCAACTCGCGCAGGAAGACCGTCTCGCGCTTGGCGTTCGGCAGTTCGACGCCAATGGCATTGCGGCCCTGAACCACGGCTACACGGGCGGAGACGGCACTCATCGAACGAGCAATGTCGTCCGCCAGACTGATGACCCGCGAGGACTTGGTGCCGGGGGCCGGCTCCAGCTCGTAGAGGGTAACGACCGGGCCAGGCCGGACCTGCGTGATCTCGCCGCGGACCCCGAAATCCTCAAGCACACCTTCGAGAAGCGTGGCGTTCTGTTCCAGCGCATCGGTCGAGATCTGGGCCACCGGTGCCTTCTTCGGCTCCGTCAGGAAGGTCAGGGCCGGCAGCGTGAATTCGTCCCTGTCCAGCAAGGAAGGCTGTGCCTCGCGCTGTATGCGCTTGCCCGGCTTCGGCGGAGGAGGCGGAGCAGCAACACGCTGGCTGACCGGCTCGTTATCGAATGTGCTGTCGACGCCATCATCGTCCCGGTCATCAACGAGGGGTCTGCCTGGGTTGCGCTGGGCTGTGCCCTCGTGCCCGGGTGCCATGGCCCGAGGGCCCTGGTTGGCGAGCGGCTGATCCGGCAAGCTCTGGCGGGCTGCGCGCGGGGTGTTGTCACCGAATTCGGGTTCAACCCGCACGCGCGATGAGCGTTGCGCCTGAGTCTCCGCCTGGCCAGCGTGCCCGTGGCCTGCGTAGGCGAGGCTCCTGCCGCCACCAAACCACCGCCGGACCGTTCCCTGCGCGGTCATGATCATGTGGGCGAGGCCGCCGACGAGGATCACGCCAAGGCCGGGATCGGTGTCGGCGCGCAGATCGTCCTCGTCTTCCTCAGCGATGGCCGGATCGTCCGTGTCGTCCGCATCACGGGTGAAGGCATAGCCAGCCGAAGCGGTCAGCGCCAGAACGGCGAGGGCGAGCCAGGCGAAGCCGACCAAGCTGCCAAAGGGCGAACCGGCGAGCCCGATCAGGTTGCGCGCTCCCAGGTGGAGCGAATCGCCGACCACGCCGCCGAGCCCGGTCGGCAGGGGCCAGCGGTCCGAAGGTGGCAGTGCGCTGGCCACCGCAGCCGCGGCGACGGAGCCCATCAGCCAAAGCGCCAGCCGCAGCGCGAAGCGGCCTAGCGTCCGCGTCCGCATCAGTTTCAGCGCCCATGCGAAAGGCGGCAACAGGACTGCGACGACACCGAGGCCGAACAGCTGCATCAGCACGTCCGACACGATGGCGCCGGGCTTGCCCATGAGGTTACGGACCCGGCCATCCGTGGCGTTGTTGAGGCTGGGATCATCGACCGACCAGCTGGCCAGCGCGGCCATCAGCATGACGATCAGAACGATCAGGGCAAGGCCCGTCATCTCGGCGGCGCGGCGGCTGGCGAAAGCCCGCAGGGCCGGCGGAAGATGATCGATCAGGGAGTGGCGTCGGATCATGCGCATGGAATCATCGGCTCGCGGTTGAGCTCACGCTCTCGGCAACAAGGCAGGCTCCGGCACAGGTGGCGGACCCTTTCCGACAATAGGAAGCTGCGGGTTAAGGCGCGCTTAACCTTATGACCTGCCGGCAGGCTGCCGCGCACGAAAAACCCCGGCACCTCGCGGTGCCGGGGTTCGTGTTGTGCTGAATGACAGCGGTCGTGGATCAGTAGTTGTAGGCACGCTCGCCATGCTCGGCGATGTCGAGGCCTTCGCGTTCCTGCTCGGCGGTGACGCGCAGGCCGACGATCACATCGACGATCTTGTAGAGGATGAATGAGCCGATGCCGGTCCAGGCGATGGTGAACAGGACGGCCTTGGTCTGGGTCCAGACCACGGTGCCGAAGGCATAGGCGCCCACGGCGAGTTCACCCGGCTTGGATTCATAGTCCGGGATGCCAGCGCCGCCGAGAGCGGTGTTGACGAGGATGCCAGTGCCGATGGCGCCGATGATGCCGCCCACGGCATGGATGCCGAAGACATCGAGCGAGTCGTCATAGCCGAAGCTGTTCTTGACGGTGGAGCAGAACACGAAGCAGACCGCGCCGGCCAGGAGACCGAGCATGATGCAGCCCATCGGACCGGCAAAGCCGGCGGCGGGCGTCACGGCGACAAGACCAGAGACCGCGCCCGACACCATGCCGAGCAGGGATGGCTTGCCCTTGGCAGCCCATTCGACGAAGAGCCAGGCAACGGCAGCTGCTGCGGTCGCCACGAACGTGTTGATCATGGCAAGACCAGCCGTACCGTTGGCTTCAAGGTTGGAGCCGGCATTGAAGCCGAACCAGCCCACCCAGAGCAGCGCTGCGCCGATCATCGTCATGGTCAGCGAGTGGGGAGCCATCAGCTCCTTGCCGTAGCCGATGCGCTTGCCCAGCACGATGCAGCCCACCAGACCGGCGATACCGGCATTGATGTGCACGACGGTGCCACCGGCGAAGTCGAGCGCGCCCCACTGGAACAGCAGGCCTGCATCAGCCTTGACCGCTGCCAGCGCAGCTTCGGCGGCAGCCTTCTTGGCAGCATCCGTGCCGGCTTCAGCGACAGCCTTGGCGGCAGCAGCAATGCCGTCCGGACCGACCCAGTACCAGACCATGTGGGCCATCGGCAGGTAGATGAAGGTCACCCAGAGCACCGAGAACAGCACGAGGGCCGAGAACTTCATGCGCTCGGCAAAGGCACCGACGATGAGTGCGGGCGTGATGCAGGCGAAGGTCATCTGGAAGATGATGTAGACATACTCAGGGATGACCACGCCGTTGGAGAAGGTCGCGGCCACCGAGTTGGCATCGACGCCGGCGAGAAACGCCTTGGAGAAGCCGCCGATATAGTCATTGAGGCCACCACCATTGGTGAAGGCGAGCGAATAGCCGTAGGTGACCCAGATCAGCATCGTGATGCAGACGATGGCGAAAACCTGGGTGAGAACCGACAGCATGTTCTTGGAGCGGACGAGGCCGCCGTAGAACAGCGCGAGGCCCGGGATGGTCATCAGCAGAACGAGCACGGTGGCGATCATCATGAACGCCGTGTCACCCTTGTTGGGAACCGGCGTTGCTGCCGCCTGTGCGAGGGCCGGGCCGGCTGACAGCAGGGCTGCCGCGCCGATGGCGGAGAGCCCTGCGAGGGCAGCTCCCGTACGAAGTGTCTTGAACATGAGGCTTACTCTCCAGAATGGGGCGCTGATCACAGGGCGTCCTGATCGGTCTCGCCGGTGCGGATCCGCACGGCACGCTCGATCGAGGACACGAAGATTTTGCCGTCGCCGATCTGTCCGGTGCGGGCAGCGCCGGTGATGGCGTCGATCACCTTGCCGACGAGATCGTTGGCAACTGCCACTTCGATCTTGATCTTCGGCAGAAAGCTCACGGCGTATTCAGCGCCACGATAGATTTCGGTGTGACCCTTCTGACGGCCGTAGCCCTTCACTTCGGTCACGGTCAGGCCGTGCACGCCAAGACCCGTGAGCGCATCACGAACCTCCTCGAGCTTGAACGGCTTGATGATGGCCATCACGATTTTCATGTTGCCTCACACCCCATCTGTTGGTCGCCTGTCCCTGAAGAGGGCCCTGGCGTCACTTGCACGACAGCACGCAGGAACCCGCGCGCTTCGGTAAGGTTCTATCAAGGAGTATGCCAACGGGATGGTGGGGAGCGATTCCGCAACCCTGACGGAGGATCAGTCAGGATGAATACGCACTTGCCGCAGCACTTGCCGGCCACAGCATCGATGCGCGGGGCTCAAAAAGATTAAAATATAGGCAAATGCCGCTTCGTGAAGCAGTCATCGGCGACATGGCGATCGCATGCGGGCGGCTCAATCGAGGTCGGGGCGTGGCCGGATCAGACCTTCCTGTGCCACCGAGGCGACGAGTTGCCCCTTGATGTTGAAGATGAGACCCCGGGAAAACCCGAGCGCACCTGAACTGGACGGGCTGTCCTGTGCATAGAGCAGCCATTCATCGGCCCGGAACGGGCGATGGAACCAGAGTGCGTGATCGAGGCTGGCCGCCTGGATGCCCTTCTCGAACACGCTCCGGCCGTGGGCGATCAGCGAGGCGTCCAGCAGGGTCATGTCCGATGCATAGGCCAGCACGCAGCGGTGCAGCACAGGGTCATCGGGAAGCCGGCGCGTGGCCCTGATCCAGGCGTGGAAACGCGGCGGCCTCGGTTCGCGGCTGGCGTAGCGCGCGAACTCGACGGGCCGCAGTTCGATTGGTCGTTGGCGCTCGAAATAGGCGCGGACGGCTGCCGGCATCGTCGGCAGGATTGTGGTGCGGACCTCCTGCTCGTCGGGCAGGTCTTCGGGCATCGGCACATCCGGCATCTCGGCCTGATGGTCATAGCCCGGCTCCGCGTCGTGGTAGGAAGCCGACATCGAGAAGATGGCCTGCCCGTGCTGGATGGCGACGACGCGCCGGGTTGTGAACGAACGGCCATCGCGTATGCGGTCGACCTCATAGATGATCGGAACCTTCGGATCGCCCGGCAGCAGGAAATAGGCATGGAGCGAATGGGCACTGCGGCTTTCCACCGTGCGGGAGGCTGCGACCAGCGCCTGGCCGATGACCTGGCCACCGAACACGCGCTGCCAGCCTACCTGCGGGCTGCGGCCACGGAACAGGTTCTGTTCGAGGGGCTCGAGGTCCAGAATGTCGAGCAGAGCATCAACGGCGCTGGCCATGTCTGCGTTCTCCCTGTGCGCCCTGCCAAAGCTGCGACCCGAGGCGGATCGCAGCTTTGGCAGGGCGCTTGTCAACACCATCACGCGGGTCCAAACAGGTTCCGTCAAGACCGGCGCTTGTCAATGTCGTGGAGGATCAGGCCCATGCCCATGCGGATCGTCATTGCCGGTGCCGGGCTGGTAGGCTTGAGCCTTGCGCTGGCGCTCAAGCAGGCGCTGGCAGACAGCCATGAGATCGTGGTGGCCGATCCGGTGCTGGCCGGAAGTCCTCGTCCCGATGAGCGAGCCTACGCGATCTCGGCTGCCGGAAGGCGGATGTTCGAGGCGCTGGGCGTCTGGGGCGGGATGGCGGATGGCGCGCAGCCGATCACCGACATGGTCATCACCGACAGTCGCACGCGCGACGTGGTGCGACCGACCTACCTGACCTTCGGGGGCGAGGCGGCGGGTGCCGGACCGGTGGGCGAACCCTTTGCGCACATGGTCTGGAGCAAGGTGATCAATGCCGAGCTCGGCAAGGCTTGCGCCGCTTCCGGCGTGATCATGCGCCCTGATGTGGTGCGCGAGGCAAGGGCTGGAGCCGACCGGACACTCGTGCATCTTGCATCCGGTGAGAGCCTGAACGCTGCGCTGGTTATTGCTGCCGATGGGGCGCGCTCGCGGCTCAGGGAGCAGGCCGGGATCGGCTGGGTCGGCTGGTCCTACGATCAGTCGGGCATTGTCGCCACGATCGGGCATGAGCGTGACCATGGCGGGCGGGCCATCGAGCACTTCCTGCCGGCAGGGCCTTTCGCGATCCTGCCCTTGCCTGATCGCGCCGACGGCGGCCACCGCTCGTCAATTGTCTGGACTGAGGCGACGGCGGATGCCGCAGCCCTGCTGGGTCTTCATCCTGACGATCTGCTGGAAGAACTGGAGACGCGCTTTGGCCACCGGCTCGGTGCCATCCATGTCGAGACGCCGGCCAAGGCCTATCCGCTCTCCTTCGGCATGGCGCGACGCTTCATCGGCGAGCGGTTGGCCCTGCTGGGCGACGCGGCCCATGTCATTCATCCGATTGCAGGGCAGGGCCTCAATCTCGGCCTCAAGGACGTGGCCGGGCTGGCGGAAGCGATCGTCGATGCTGCCCGACTCGGGCTTGACGTAGGGTCACCTGCCGCGCTGACGCCCTACGAGCAGGCAAGGCGCTTCGACACCGTTGCGATGGGCGTCGTCACTGACGGATTGAACAAGCTGTTCTCGAACGATCTGTCACCGATTCGCCTCGCACGCGACCTTGGTTTGGGCCTTGTCGACCGGATGCCGGGCCTGAAAGACTTCTTCATCAATCAAGCTGCGGGACGATCCCCTTCTCAACCGCGGCTGCTGCGCGGCGAGCCGATCTAGACCCGTTCACCCAAGCAGGATCACTCGATCACACGGGCTTCCTCTGGCAGCATGATCGGAATGCCATCGCGGATCGGATAGGCCAGCTTCGCTGAGCGGGACACGAGTTCCTGGCGTTCCGAATCATATTCAAGGGTCGCCTTGGTGACAGGGCAGACCAGCAGTTCGAGCAGCTTGGGATCGACTCTCAAGACCGGCATGGCTTCGGGCTGTTGATCGGGCATCGCGGTCTCGCTTGTCCTGCGCAAAGGCCCTTCAGCCGGCTGCGCGTGTCAGATCGTCCATCAGGCTGGCTGCGACCGAGAGTTTGGCCGTGGTCAGCCCTGTGTCGATCAGTTCATCCAGCATCACGCCGAGTTGTGCAAGCGCCTCGGCCCTGCCCTTTTGCCACTGGTGCAGCCCCTTGGTGCCGCCGCCATGGCTGCGGATCACGTCGACCGAGATGGTCCGCAAGGCAAGGTCGGTGCGCTCGATGGCCCTGTCGATGGCCAGCCTTTCGAAGCGGTCGGTGGTCCTGAGCCCCAGCCCGGCTTGCCTCAGACGGCCGACGCCGAGGGCATCGGTGGTGGCGAAAAGGGTTGAGACGCCGTCGGCTACGCTCGCGCCGCTCTGTTCGGCGATGAGCACGCCATCGGGGGCCGCTTCCAGTGCCGGCAGATCGACGATGCGCGCCGCCAGATCGGCCGGCACGCCGCGCTCCAGCCACGCGTCGATCTGGGTCTGCCGCAAGGCCGGATTGGCAATCAGGCTGCTCCCGGCAGCCGAGACGGCTGCGACGCCGGCCGCGAAGCGCGCCACCTGCTCATCGAGAGGCCGGCCCACATCCGCGTTGCGGAGGAACCAGACCATCCGCGCCACCAGCGTTTCCTGGACAGCGCCATACAAGGCCAGCTGCGTTGCGCCCGGCAAGGCATTGTCGAGGCCATCGATCGCGAGGTTGAGGTCGAGCAGCCCGAAAGCGTCGCGCGTCAGCACGTAGGCGCGGGCAATGGCTGCGGCATCGGCCCCGGTCTCTTCCGAGAGCCGGGCAACGACGCCTGCGCCTGCGCGGTTGATCACGGCGTTGGCAAGCTGCGTCGAGATGATCTCGCGGCGCAACCGGTGGCCGGCGATGGCGTCGGCAAAGCGCTCGCGCATGGCGAGCGGGAAATACCGCGTCAGCTCTGTGGCAAGATAGGGTTCATCGGGCAGGCCACTGGCCAGAAGGTCATCGTAAAGCGCCAGCTTGGCATAGGCGAGCAGCACGGCGAGTTCGGGCCGTGTCATGCCTTCGCCGCGGGTCTCGCGGGCGGCAAGGACGGGATCTGCCGGCAGGTACTCCACGGCGCGGTCGAGGCGGCCTTCCTTTTCGAGCCTGCGCATCTGGGTGCGCGCCAGCGCCAGTTCTGCCGTGCCGCGCCGCTCGGCGAGCGAAAGCGCCAGCGATTGCAGATAGTTGTTGCGCAGGACGAGTGTGCCGACTTCGTCGGTCATGTCGGCCAGCAATGCATTGCGGGCTGTCTCGTCAAGCCTGCCGTCGCGCTCGGGTGTCTTCAGGCCGATCTTGATGTTGACCTCGACGTCCGAGGTGTTGACGCCGGCGGAGTTGTCGATGGCATCGGTGTTGAGCCTGACGCCGTGGCGGGCTGCTTCGATGCGGCCGCGCTGGGTGGCGCCAAGGTTCGCGCCCTCGCCCACCACCTTGGCGCGGATGTCTGCGCCGGTGATGCGGATCGAATCATTGGCGCGGTCGCCGACATCCGCGTCGGTCTCGGTCGAGGCGCGGATATAGGTGCCGATGCCGCCGAACCAGAGCAGGTCGACACGCGCCTTCAGGATCGCGTTCATGACCACCTGCGGCGTCGCTTCGGCCATGTCGAGGTCGAGCATGGCCCGGACCTTTGCCGAGAGTGGGATCGACTTGGCGGCGCGCGAGAAGATGCCGCCACCCGCAGAGATGAGCGCCTTGTCGTAGTCCTGCCAGCTCGATCGGGGCAGGGCGAACAGGCGCTGGCGCTCGGCGAAGGCTGCAGCCGCGTCAGGAGCTGGATCGAGGAAGATGTCACGGTGATCAAAGGCAGCGACGAGGTTGGTCACGGGCGAAAGTAGCATCCCGTTGCCGAAGACGTCGCCTGACATGTCGCCCACGCCAGCGACTGTGAATGGCTTGGTCTGGATATCGTGGTCGATCTCGCGGAAATGCCGCTTGACCGCCTCCCACGCGCCGCGCGCCGTGATGCCCATCTTCTTGTGGTCATAGCCCTGGCTGCCGCCGGACGCGAAGGCATCGCCCAGCCAGTGGCCTTTCTCCTCGGACAAGGCGTTGGCCGTGTCGGAGAACGTGGCGGTGCCCTTGTCGGCCGCGACGACCAGATACGGATCGTCGCCATCAAGCCGCACGGTGTTGGCCGGCGGCACGATGCGCTCGCCGTCGAGATTGTCGGTCAGTTCGAGCAAGGTCCGCACGAAGATGCGGTAGCTTTCGGTGCCCTCGGCGAACCATGCGGCGCGGTCGGACGCGGGAGGCAGCTGCTTGGGCACAAAACCGCCCTTGGCACCCACAGGCACGATCACCGCGTTCTTGACCTGTTGCGCCTTGACCAGACCGAGCACTTCGGTGCGGAAATCCTGCGGACGGTCCGACCAGCGAAGGCCACCGCGCGCCACCTTGCCGAAGCGCAGGTGAACGCCTTCGACACGGGGCGAATAGACGAAGATCTCGTAGAGCGGTCTTGGCGCCGGCAGGCCTTCGACCTTGCCGCTGTCGAACTTGAAGGCGATTGTCGGGCGGCTGAAGCCATCAGGTCCGATCTGGAAGAAGTTGGTGCGGATCGCAGCGTCGATCAGGTTGGCAAAGCGACGGAGAATCCGGTCGTCGTCGAGGCTGCTGACATTGGCCAATTGCTGTTCCAGCAGGGTGGCCAAGCGGGCGGTTTCCGCGCTGCGCGCCGCCTGATCGAGGCGCGGATCGAAGCGGTTGGCGAAACTGTTCGACAGCGTGGCTGCGATCTCCTTGTGGCGGGCAAGGGTGGTTGCCAGATAGTCCTGTCCATATGGCACGCCGGCCTGCTGGAGATAACGCGCCATGGCGCGCATCAGGGCCGCTTCGCGCCAGGCAAGCCCTGCTTCCAGCACAAGCGCATCGAAGCGGTCCGATTCGGTCAGGCCCCTGAACTGGGCCATCAGGGCCGCTTCGACACCGGGGCCCGCGAGGGCGATGTCGATGGCACCACCGCTGCTGCGCTCCAGCGCCATGTCGTGCAGCCAGACGCGCTCGGCTTCCCCGGACCCGGCCGGCACGATGCGATAGGTGCGCTCGTTGACGACGGTGAAGCCCATGTTCTCGAGCATCGGGACACGCTGGGACAGCGGCATGGGCCGGCCGCGCGTGAAGACCTTGAGGTTGATGCGGCTGGCCGGGTCACCCTCGCGGCGGTAGAAATCGACGGCCCGCGGCTTGTCAGCCGACAGAGTTTCCAGCGTGCCGATGTCCTTGACTGATTCGGCTGCCGAGAAGGCCTCGCGATAGGCAGCACCGAAGGCGTCGGCATAGCGCTCCGCCGGCATGCGCGCCCCTGCCGTGCCCTTGAGGCTGGCCAGCGCATCCTTCAGGCCATCTGCCCAGGTGCGCACGATGGCGCTGATCCCCGCTTCCAGCGTGGCCCGGTCAACCCGCGGTGTCTCACCCTCGTCCCGGCCGATGATGTAGTGGGTCCGCGCCAGCGGGCCTTCGGGGTAGGTGGGATAGGCAGCTGAAACGCGGCCCGCAAAGACACGCGCCAGAAAATCGCCCACGCGCCGGCGCACGGAGGTGTCGTAGCGATCCTTGGGGATATAGACGAGCACCGAGACGAAACGGTCGAACTCGTCGATGCGAGCCAGGGCGCGGATGCGCGGGCGCTCCGTGAGTTGCAGGATATCGAGCGCGAAGCGGTGCAGCGTCTCGACATTGATCTGGAAAAGCTCGTCGCGCGGGTAGGAATCCAGCACGTTCATCAGCGAACGGCCGGAATAGCTGGCCTGATCGAAGCCGCTCATCCGCGCGACCTGCGCCACCTTCAGGCGCAGATAAGGCACGCTTGCGGCGGTGCCTGTGTAGGCGCTGGAGGTGAGCAGGCCGACAATGCGCAACTCGCCATCCAGCCGACCATCGGCGGTGAAGAGCTTGACGCCGACATAGTCGAGATGGACACGGCGGTGCACACGGCTCTTGACGTTCGCCTTGGTGATGATCAGCGCTTGCGGCTTGTTGAGAAAGGCCCGGATTTCCGGCGTTGTCGCCACCAGATCACGGCCACGGCGAAGGACCATCACCTTCGGGTCGCGCAGGATGCCGAGCCCGCTGCCGCCGACCTGATCCGCCGAAGCATCTGCTGCCGCGAAGCGATATTCGCGCATGCCGAGGAAGGTGAAGTTATCGGTGCTGATCCAGTCGAGAAAACGCATGGCCTCTGCCATTTCCTCGTCGGGAAGCGGCGGCGGGTTGTTGCGATAGGCCTGCATTGCCGTGGCCAGCCTGGCGCGCATCTGGGACCAGTCGTCGACAGCCACGGCAACATCGGCATAGACCCTGTCCAGTCCGGCGATCAGCCGGGCGCGGGCATCCTGGTCGGGCAACCAGTCGATGTGGATATGGATCACGCTCTCGCGCTGCGTCCCCTCCGGCGCGCGGGCGGAGGCATCGCCTGCAAGCCGCGTCAGCGCGCCATCGGCGTCGCGCGCAGCCGCCACGATCGGATGCGCCACGAGGTTCGGTTCGATGCCCTGATCCGCCAGCTCCGACAGGGTCGAATCGAGCAGGAACGGCATGTTGTCGTTGAGCACCTCGACGATGGTGATCTGGCGACGGACGCCGGCATGGTCGATGGCCTCGTCGCGAAGGCTGACATGGGTCGTGCGCGGTTTGCGCGGCAGGGCAAGCTTTTCCAGCGCCCCCATCGCGAAACGGGTCAGATCGGCGGTGTCATATGCGGCAATGTCCTCGGCGGCAACGCGTCCGAACAACAGGTCGGTGAAGGCCTTCGGGTCAGCACCGGCAGGCAGGTTTGCCGTGCCCGTCTTGCTTCTGGACATGGTCATGACCCCCCGAAAGTGCGCCGTTGCACCTGATTCCACCCCATCAAAGCGATGACATAAGCGCTCTGGTCATGCAACTTTCGTCGAAAAGGCCGTGACCGTGCAGCACGCGGCGGCCATGCCGGTTCCGGTCTGGCCTGCCATGCCTGCTTCTGGCACGGTGTTCTGCAACGAGGGAGAATGAGCATGACCCGTGAGAGCAAGGCGACAGGGCTGAAACCACCGGTGCAGGATGATCCGCAAAGGGCAATGGCCCTCGATCTGCCGCGCGGGCCGCTGTCCGAACCGATGCAGGCCTATTTCGCCAAGTGCGAGGAGAAGATCGGCTTCGTGCCGCATGTTCTGGAGGCCTATGCCCACGACAATGCCAAGCTCGAAGCTTTCGTGGCTTTCTATAACGACCTGATGCTGGGCCCTTCCGGCCTGTCGAAGCTTGAGCGCGAGATGATCGCGGTGTGCGTGTCATCGGCGAATCGTTGCTACTATTGCCTCGCCGCCCATGGTGCTGCCGTGCGCCAGATCTCCGGCGATGCGCTGCTGGGCGAGATCATGGTGATGAACTGGCGGGCAGCCAACCTGCCAGCCCGGCACAGGGCGATGCTGGAGTTTGCCGACCAGCTGACCACCCGGCCGCACATGGTCGAGGAGCATGACCGACAGACCCTGCGCGAAGCCGGGTTCAGCGAGCGCGATATCTGGGACATCGGCGCGGTGGCGGCTTTCTACAACATGTCGAATCGCCTCGCATCCGCGACCGACATGCGTCCCAACCGGGCCTATCATGCCATGGCGCGCTGACATCCAAGGTTTGTCGGCAGAAAAAGAAAGGCCGGCCACAATGTGGCCGGCCAAGGGTGCCTGACGTTTCAGGCCCGACCCGACCACGCCCTGGGGGGCTGGGGGGCTGACGTGTCCAGAACGAGACCGGATCGGGCCGTCGAGGCAACACCACTGACTATACGCTTCATGATGTCCGTCGCTGGGCGTGAAGCCGGCCAAAATGGGGCGGTGGTGACGCTTGCGTGATCGGTTGCCATGCGTCGTGCCTGACCGTCTTGCCAGTGGGGTCGCACGGGATCATCATGGTCCTGAAGCGCCGGCTCGGGTGGCGGGCCTCAGTTGTCGGAGAAGACCTGTTGAGCGAGAGCGACCTCACGGAGGCGGATACGTCCGCAGCGGTGATTCCCCTCAGGGTTTCGCAGGCGACAAAGGTGTCGTTCGACCGCAGCGAGCTTCGCCAGATTCTCAATCTCTACGGCCGAAAGGTCGCCGAGGGCGAGTGGCGTGATTACGCCATCGATTTTCTCAAGGACATGGCAGTGTTTTCGGTATTCCGGCGCAGCTCCGAGATGCCGCTCTACCGCATCGTCAAGAACCCGGCGCTGGCCCGCAGGCAGGGGGCCTACAGTGTTACGACCACGGGCGGCCTGATCCTCAAGCGTGGACATGACCTTGACCGTGTCCTTGCTGTTCTCGACAAGCCGCTGAAGATCGTACGCTGACGTTGCGCTGTCACACCCTGCCGGATCACCGCCGTTCGCGAACAAAACAAAACCCCGGCGCTTTCGCGCCGGGGTTGATCAATGCCGGACCGGACGGTCAGGCCATCGTTGTCACTCGCGATTGCCGAACAGGTTCAGCAGCATCTGGAACATGTTGATGAAGTTCAGGTAGAGCGACAGCGCGCCGTTGATCGACAGCTTTGCCAGATCCTCGGCCGTGCCTTCGCCATACAGGTACATTTCCTTCAAGCGCTGGGTGTCCCATGCCGTCAGGCCTGCGAAGATCAGCACGCCGATCGCCGAGATGGCGAAGCTGAGCGCGCTCGACTGCATGAAGAGGTTCACCAGCGAAGCGATCACGAGGCCGATCAGGCCCATGATCAGGAACGACCCCATGCCGGACAGCGACTTCTTGGTGGTGTAGCCGGCAAGGCTGAGACCACCGAAGGCTGCGGCCGTCACGAAGAACATCTGAACGATCGAGCCGCCGGTAAAGACCATCAGGATCGACGACAGCGACAGGCCCATCACCGCCGCGAAGGCGTAGAACATGGCGCGGGCGCTCGATGCCGACATCTTGTCCGCACGGAACGAGAACAGCAGGATGAAGGCCAGCGGTGCCAGCATCACGACCCACTTCAGCGGGCTGAGATAAAGCAGTTCGCCGAAGGGCGTGAGCGTGCGGCGGCTGCCGCCGGCGAGCATGTTGGTGCCCATCGCGACCAGACCCGACACGGCAAGGCCCGTGATCATGTGGTTGTAAACGCCGAGCATGAAGGACCGAAGGCCCTGATCGACCTCGGCGGCGCTACGCTGCTGGGCAATCGGCGTGCCCCAGGCAGAAGCGTTAGGATCGAAATTGCTCATGGAAAGCTCCAACTCCCTTTGGAAATCCGAAATGGACGACCAATTTCCGCGGGATTGTCCATCTCCCCGCAGCGTCGGCATCCGACGTCTGCTGCAATATGGGGAAAACCCCTCATTCTTGCAAGAGGTCACACGGTCTCATGCCGCAGGTGGCCCGCAAAGTCCGGCGGCAGCAAGCCAGCCATCAAGAAAACCACATCGATCTAATGTAGTAATTGGCGTTCCAGCAACTATAGTGATCGCAAGTAGCTCGATGGTTTCTTCGACAGAATTCGCAAGGTACCTACCAAACCAAAACAAACAGCAATGCCGACCGTCGCAAGAGCTAATAGCAGCGCACTGTATGGCGAAAAGGCAAACTCAATATTCATCGCGCGGGTCGTCACTGCCCAGCCGGCTCCTGCCCCTGCGATAACGCCGAACACTGCTGCAACCATGCCAGTCAACGCGTATTCGAGCCCGTAGGCACCGAGGATGCGCGCCCGCGTCGCTCCGAGCGACTTGAGAATCATGGCGTCATAGAGCCGGGAGCGCTGGCCTGCGGCGAGGGCACCCGCCAGCACCAGCAGGCTGGCTGCAACGGCAATGCCGCTGGCCGCACGGATGGCCAGCGTCAGCTTCGCGACCAGATCGTTGGCGGCATCGAGGGCATCCTTGACGCGCACGGCGGTGACGGACGGGAACGAGCGCCCGAGCGCCCTGAGCAAGGCCGCATCACGGCTTGCCGCCTCAGTCACTGTCGGCGTGGTCGCTTCTGCCGGTGCCGTCAGCGTGGCCAGATGGGTGTGCGGCGCGCCGGCGAATGCGTTGGGAGAGAACATCATCACGAAATTGATGCCGAGATTGCGCCACTCGACCTTCCGCGTGTTGGCCAGCCGAGCCGTGATGTTGCGGCCGAGCACGTTGACCGTGATCTGATCGCCGACACGGAGGCCAAGGCCGGTGGCAAGTTCGTGGTCGAATGAAACAAGCGCTTCGCCGCGATGGTCCGGAGCCCACCAGGAGCCGCTGACCAGCGTCGAGTCCTTCGGCAATTCGGCACCGAAAGTGATGCCGCGGTCGCCTTCGAGCACCCAGCCGAAGCGGTCCGCAGCCTTGATCTGCTCCGCCGGAACGCCATTGAGCGCCACCACGCGGCCGCGCATCATCGGAACGCGATCAAGTTTCGCTCCGGGCGACTGCGCTGCGATGAACGCGTCGAACTCGGCAGTTCGCTGGCTTGGAATATCGAGGAAGAAGAAGGTCGGCGCACGCTCGGGCAAGTTCTGCGTCAGGGCGCGCTTGAGGCTGATGTCGATGAACGAGAGGGCCGAGAGCAGCGCAACGCCCAGCCCGAGCGACAGCACCAGCGCCGGTGTCAGCGCGCCGGGCCGGTGCATGTTGGCCACCGCCATGCGCAAGGATGGAAGGCGCGAGCGCGGCATGGCCGCCGCCAGCCGCATGATGCCGATGCCGACGCCGCGCAGCAGAACAAAAGCTGCGGCGATCACACCGATGTAAATGGCCGCGATGCGCCAGTCATAGGCGAACAGGATGGTGATCCCGACCATCAGCGCCAGCGCCACGCCGAAAGCGACGAGATAGATTGCACGCGGGCGGCGGTTCTGGGCGTCGACGACATCGCGAAACAGGGCCGAGACTGGCGTATCGTGCGCCTGCCCGAGCGGCAGCAGCGCGAAGACGAGCGCAGTGACAAGGCCATAGATCGCAGCGATGCCCAATTCGCTCCATGCAATCGTCGGGGAGAGCGGAACGGGAAGAACATCTGCCAGCAACCCGGCGAGGACAAAAGGCAGGCTGGCACCCGCCACCACGCCGATGCCCACACCGATGCAGGCCACGAGCATGACCTCGATCAGGTGGATGGCGACGACCTGGGAGCCGGGTGCACCGAGCGCCTTGAAGGTGGCGAAATCCATGCGTTTCATGTCAACGAAGCGGCGCACGGCGTTGGCCACGCCGACCCCTCCGACCAGAAGGGCCGTGAGCCCCACCAGCGTCAGGAACTGGCTGAAGCGGTCGATGTTGCGCGAGAAGCGCGGATCGGCATTGGCCCGCGTGCGTACCTCCCATCCGGCCTCCGGCAACTGCCGCTTGGCATCCGCCTCGAGCGCAGCGAGCAAGGGGGCCGATGCCGCTTCGTCGCCGGCCAGATTGATCCGATAGGACCAGCGGATCAGACTACCCGGCTGGACGAGACCGCTGGCGCGGAGAGCTTCTTCCGAGAGCAGCAGGCGCGGACCGAGGCCAACGCCCGCCGCAACCTTGTCGGGTTCCGAGAGCAGCGTGCCGCTGATCCGAACGCGGGCTTGCCCGATCATCAGGTTGTCGCCATGCTTCAGATCGAGCCTGCCGAGGATCAGGGGGTCGACGAGCGCGCCATGCACGCCGTCCTGTGTGGCCAGCATCGTGGCAACAGGCAGTTGCGGATCGCTGCGCACCTCGCCAATGGTCGGATAGGCGGCATCCACGGCCTTGATCTCGACCAGGGCCGTGCCCTTGTCGCCGGCATTGGCCATGGCACGCATGGTGGCCATTACGGAGACCTTGCCGCGCGCCTCCAGCCAGGCTCGTTCCCCAGGGGTTGCCTCGCGCTGCACGAGGGTGAAAGCGGCATCGCCGCCGAGGATACGCTTGCCCTCGCGGCTGAGGCCCTCACCGACGCCGCGGGCTGCAGATGTGACCGCCGCGATGGCCGCCACGCCGAGCGCAAGGCAGGCAATGAACACGCCGAAGCCTTTCAACCCGCCGCGTAGATCGCGCCATGCCAGCCGGAGAGCAAGTAAGGACAGATCGCGGAAGCCCTGCGCGCGGGCCGTTCTGGGGAGAGAACCGTGCATGATCAGGCCATGACGCTCTGGACGGTATTGAGGTGCGAGATCTGGCCCGATCGCAGCCGGATCGTGCGGTCGCACTTGGCAGCAAGGCCCGCATCATGTGTCACCAGAACGAGGGTCGCGCCGCGCTCGCGCTTCAGGGCGAACAGCAGATCGACGATCGAGGCACCCGTTGTCTCGTCGAGGTTCCCGGTGGGCTCATCCGCCACGAGAATGGCGGGATCCGGTGCCAGTGCACGCGCGATCGCCACGCGCTGCTGCTCGCCGCCCGAGAGTTGTGCGGGATAGTGGTTCATCCGTTCGGCGAGGCCGACCGAAGCCAGTTCGCGCTCGGCGCGCTCGAAGGCATCCTTGCGGCCGGCAAGTTCGAGCGGCAAGGCCACGTTCTCGCGGGCCGTCATGGTCGGCACCAGATGGAAGGACTGGAAGACGATCCCGATGCGCCGGCCACGGAAAACCGCCAGCGCATCCTCGCCCATGGCCGACAGGTCGACGCCTTCGATCAGCACCGTGCCCTTGTCAGCGCGCTCCAGCCCGGCCATGACCATGAGCAAGCTCGACTTGCCCGAGCCGGAAGGTCCAACAAGGCCGACCGCCTCACCGGCTTCGATGGCCAGCGAGATCCCCTTCAGGATATGGACGCGCGCGGCGTCGCGCCCCAGACTGAGTTCGACATTCTTCAATTCAATCAGGGCGGACATGATCGTTCACGCAATCTTTCGAGGAACTGGACCGGCAATCAGGTATGCTGCGGCGCAAAATGGGTTCGCAATCGCCGTGCCGACACCTGCAGCACGACTTGCAAGTGTCACGCCGGACCATGTTGCCGGTGCCAACGGCCACGATCCCGACAAGGTTGGTTACGCACGACGTCGTTGTTCAGATGGCGTGCCGATGTGGTTTGCGAAAGGGGCTGCGCGTTTGCGTGTCATGACAATGTTGCTGGCGCTGTCCGTGTGCCTTCTGGCGGCTCCTTTCCAGCCTGCCGAGGCGGTGGATCGACCTCTCAGGATCGTCGCCTTCGGTGACAGCCTCACGGCAGGCTATGGATTGCCGGCTCCGGCGGCCTTCCCCGCGCAGCTGCAAAAGGCGCTTGCGGCTGGTGGTCGCAAGATCGTGATCGAGAATGCCGGCGTGTCCGGTGACACCACACAGGCAGGGCTTGACCGGCTCGACTGGTCAATCGGCGACGGCGTCGATGGCGTGATCGTCGAACTGGGCGCCAATGACGCCTTGCGCGGCCTTGATCCGGCCCAGACCCGCAGTGCGCTGGACCAGATCATCTTACGGCTGAAGGCGCGCAAGATACCGGTCATGCTGGCGGGCATGCGCGCGCCGCCCAACATGGGCGCGGATTTCCAGCAGCGTTTTGACAGCATCTTCCCCGATCTGGCGCGAGAGCATGGTCTGATCCTGTATCCGTTCTTCCTCGACGGGGTTGCAGGCCGACGCGAACTCAATCAGAACGACGGCATTCATCCCACCGCGGACGGCATCAGGCTGATCGTCGAACGCATCCTGCCCAGTGTCGAGCGCTTCATCGCCAGCCTGGCGCGTCCCGGCTGACGGCTTGTCATCTGGCCGCCTCCTCTTCCATCTGATTGCCTGGAGCCTGCAATGTCTCATCGTCCGCTTGGCCGCACCGACCTGTCGGTGTCCGAAATCTGCCTTGGCACCATGACCTGGGGCCAGCAGAACACCGAAGCCGAGGGCCATGCCCAGATGGACTACGCGCTCGACCAGGGCGTGAACTTCTTCGACACGGCGGAGCTTTACTCGATTCCGCCCAAGGCCGAGACGCAAGGTTCGACGGAACGGATCATCGGCTCGTGGTTCGCTGCGCGCCGCAACCGCGACAAGGTGATCCTCGCCACCAAGACCATCGGCCGCTCGCAGATGACGTGGTTCCGCGATCCGCCGCAGGAAGGCCGGCTCGACAAGGCGCAGATGACCTATGCTCTCGAGAGCTCGCTGAAGCGACTGCGTACCGACTATATCGATCTTTACCAGCTGCATTGGCCGGAGCGCCCAGCCCCGTGGGGTTCGAACCCGACACGGTTCAACATCGACAGTTTCAAGCCGCTGCCGGATGAGAACAGCATCGAATCCCAACTCGAAGTGCTTCAGGGCTTCATCAAGGCCGGCAAGGTGCGCCATATCGGGCTGTCGAACGAAAGTGCCTGGGGCACGATGCGCTTCCTGTTCGCGTCCGAGGCGAAGGGCCTGCCGCGCGTCCAGACGGTGCAGAACGCCTACAACCTGCTCAACCGCACCTATGACGTGGCAATGGCCGAGGTCTTCCTGCGCGAGCAGGTGGGTTTGCTGGCCTATTCGCCGCTGGCACAGGGCTTCCTGTCCGGCAAGTATCTGGGTGGCGCGCGGCCAGCGGGCGCCCGGACCACCCTGTTCGATCGCGGCCAGCGCTACCAGACACCGGGTGCCGAAGAGGCCATTGCCGATTATGTGGCCGTGGCGGCGCGGCATGGCCTTGATCCGTCGGCGATGGCCGTGGCCTTCGTCAGCAGCCGGCCCTTCACCACCTCGAACATCATCGGCGCGACCTCGCTGGCGCAGCTCAAGGTCTGCATCGAAGGCTCGCGGGCGGTGACAATGACGCCGGAATTGCTGGCCGACCTCGACGCTGTGCACCAGTTGCGGGGCAATCCCTGCCCCTGACGCGTGGTCATGGGAAAAGCTGGCGGGATCTGAAAAACCGTCTCGCAAATGTCGCACGATTGGGGAAGAATCCCGAATCATGCCTCGACTGTTCACCGGTCTGGAAGTGCCGCCCGACATTGCGCTGCAATTGTCGATGCATCGCGGCGGCCTGTCCGGTGCCCGTTGGATCGAGCCGTCCGACTATCACATCACCTTGCGCTTCCTTGGTGATGTCGATGGCATGACGGCGCGCGATGCCTTTGATTTCCTGGCGGATATCCAGCGCGGGCCGGTCACAATCACACTCGACCAGATTGCCAGCTTTGGCGGTGACAAGCCGCACTCGGTGTTCGCCCGGGTTCAGCCCAGTGCCGCTTTGTCGGATTTGCAGGCCGAGCACGAAAGGCTGATGCGCCGCATCGGCCTTGCGCCAGAGCCGCGCAAGTTCGTGCCCCATGTGACGCTGGGGCGCATCAAGGGCACTTCGGTCATCGCCGTCGCGGACTACCTGTCGAGCAGAGCCATCATTCGTCCGCTGAGTTTCACGGCCCGGCGCTTCGTGCTGTATTCCTCGCGGGCCTCGACGGGCGGCGGGCCTTATCTCGTTGAGGCGGCCTATCCCCTTGACGCGCGGTTGCGGCAGGCCATCTGAATTGGTCGGCCTGTCTCCGACGGCCAACCCGCACCCGGAGAATCGACCATGCCGCCACGCCTCGAAGGCCCCGAACGGGCAGCAGCCCTGTCATCTCTCGCAGGCTGGGCAAAGGTGGATGGCCGCGATGCCATCAGCAAACGCTTCGTCTTTGCCGATTTCAATGCCGCCTTTGGCTGGATGAGCCGCGTCGCGCTACTGGCCGAGAAGATGGACCATCACCCGGAGTGGTCGAACGTCTACAAGACTGTCGATGTGACGCTGTCGACCCATGATGCGGGCGGTCTCAGTGCGCTGGACATCGCCATGGCCCGCGCCATGGATGCGATGGCGGCATAGGGCGGCATTAAGCTACGAACGGCTCAGGCCGACCAGCCGCAAGCGGCGAGAGCAGCCAGCATATGGGCGGGCGGCGGGGCTTCGACCGTGACGGGCGGCTTGTTCGTGTGCAGCGGAATGCGGATCGCGCGCGCATGCAGATGCAGGCCGGGACCACCGAAGCGGGGTCCGGAGCCGTAGATCGGATCGCCGATGATCGGCCACCCCGAGGCCTGGCAATGAACCCTGAGTTGGTGGGTGCGGCCGGTCAGCGGTGTCAGCTCCAGCCAGGCGAGGGAGCGGTCTGCGGACCGGCCCAGCACCGTCCAGAGCGTTGTCGATGGCAGGGCGTCGGCGCTCTGGCTCTCGTCGGCGGCCTTCATCCACCAGCCGCGCTGCGGATCGAGTCTTACCAGCGGCACATCGATGCGGCCCACATCTGTCTCCGGATCACCCTCGACGACGGCCCAGTAGGTCTTGGCGATGGCCCCGGTCTTGAACAGGTCGCCGAGTCTGGCCAGCGCCTGGCGATGGCGGCCGAGCACGAGGCAGCCGGAGGTGTCACGGTCGAGACGGTGCGCCAGTTCGGGCGGGCGCGGCAGGCCGAAGCGCAAGGCGGGAAAGAAGCTGTCCAAAGGCTGGTCACTGAGGCCGCTTCGCTTGCTCTGGGCGTTCTGCGGCCCCTTGTGAACCGGCATGCCGGGCGGCTTGTCGATCACCAGCATCATGGCATCGCGGTGAAGCACGCGCGCCAGCATGGCCTCCTCGGTCAGGCTGGCGGCCTGAAGGCCTGCGGCACCGGCTTGTGCGATCACGTCTTTCGATGTCATGCCGAACCGGGTAACGAGACTTGGGCGCGGTCGCAAGCCATCGCGCCGCATCGGATCAGCGCGGAAGCACAGGACAGATGAGCGACAGCGACAAGAAGCCCGGCCTGCTGGCACGCCTGTTCGGCAGGGGCGGCAAGGCCGAGCCTGAGCAAGCGACGGAAGCGGTCCTGGTTGCCGAGGCGCAGGTTGCTGTGCCGGTTGCGGCGGATGTCGATGTCGCCGATGCCAACGGCGCAATCCCTGAAAGCACTGGCAACGATGCTGTCCAGGCCGACGTGGTCACCCCCGAAACGCCAGTGATCCAAGCTGATGCTGGCACAATTACCGCTGACAACCTACTCGCGTCCGGGGTCGTGTCGAAGGACGAACCTCCTTCTCCCGCCCCGCGCAAAAGCTGGTGGACGCGGCTGAGCGCCGGGCTTTCCCGGACATCGTCGGCGCTGACGACCGGGATCACCGACCTTTTCACCAAGCGCAAGCTCGATGCCGGCACGCTTGATGATCTCGAAGACATCCTGATCCAGGCCGATCTGGGCGTGGACACGGCAGCGCGGGTGGCCAAGGTGGTCGGCTCGAGCCGCTACGAGAAGGGCATCTCCGGCGATGAGGTTCGCGCCATCCTGGCCGGCGAGGTTGGCGACATTCTCAGGCCCGTGGCCTCCCCGCTGGTGATCGATGCGGCGATGAAGCCGTTCGTCATCCTGATGGTCGGCGTCAACGGTTCGGGCAAGACCACGACCATCGGCAAACTGGCCGCGAAGTTCCGGAGCGAGGGCCGCTCGGTCATGCTGGCAGCCGGAGACACATTTCGCGCGGCCGCCATCGAGCAGCTCAAGGTCTGGGGCGAGCGGACGGGAGCCACCGTGATCGCGCGCGAACAGGGTGCCGATGCTGCCGGCCTTGCGTTCGATGCGCTGGAACAGGCCAAGTCTGCCGGCACCGATGTGCTGCTCGTCGACACGGCAGGCCGGCTCCAGAACCGCACAGAACTGATGGAAGAGCTGGCCAAGGTGGTGCGGGTGATCCGCAAGGTGGATGCTGGCGCACCGCACGCGGTGCTGCTGGTGCTCGATGCCACTGTCGGCCAGAACGCGATCGCGCAAGTTGAGGTGTTCCGCCAGATGGCCGGGGTGACCGGGCTGGTTATGACCAAGCTTGACGGCACGGCGCGCGGCGGCATTCTGGTATCGCTAGCGTCGAAATTCGCCCTGCCGGTTCATTTTATCGGGGTTGGCGAAGGCGTCGACGACCTCGAACCTTTCGATGCGACGGATTTTGCGCGGGCGATTGCTGGTCTGGAGCGGACACCATGAGCGAGCCGACCAAGCCGATCACGGACAAGCCGGCGGCGGAGCAGGTCAATCCTCTGCTGAAGCTCGGCCTCGAATTCGGGCCGCTGGCGATCTTCTTCTTTGCCAACTCCTATGGCGACCGCTGGTTCGGCGTGGCAACCGACCAGCGCATTTTCGTGGCGACCGGCGTCTTCATGGTTGCTTCGCTGATCTCACTGGCCCTGTCGAAGATCCTGCTCAACCACCTGCCGCGCATGGCCGTTATCAATGCTGTGGTGGTGACCGTGTTTGGCGGGCTGACGCTGGCGCTGAACGACGAGTTGTTCATCAAGCTCAAGCCGACCATCGTCAATTCGCTGTTCGGCTGCGTTCTGCTGGGTGGCCTTGCCATGGGCCGGCCATTGCTGCCTTACGTGCTCGACAGCGTGATGAGCCTGACCGACGAAGGCTGGAAGAAGCTGACCTTCCGCTGGGGGCTGTTCTTCTTCGTGCTGGCCGCGATTAACGAGATCGTCTGGCGTAATTTCTCGACCGACTTCTGGGTCGGGTTCAAGGTCTGGGGCATCATGCCGATCACCATCGCGTTTGCGCTGTCGCAGACGCCGCTGATCCTGAAATACGAGGTCAAGCACGAGAACGCCGGACCGAAGGATTAGCGTGCTGCGGCGACGGCTTCCGCCAGCAAGGCGCGGGCGCTGTCTTCGGTGAGCTGGCCGATGTGCTTTTTCAGGATCGTGCCGTCCTTGCCAATCAGGAAGGTCTCGGGCACGCCGTAGACACCCCATTCGATCGACGAGCGACCGGTCCGGTCCGTGCCCACCGCCGCATAAGGGTTGCCCAGCGCGCCGAGAAACCGGCGCGCATTCTCGGGCTCGTCCTTGTAGTTGAGGCCCATCACCTGCACCCTGCCTGTCCGCACCGCCTCATGCGTGGCCATCTCCACGAGAAAGGGATGTTCAACGCGGCACGGCGCGCACCATGATGCGAACACGTTGAGGATGGTGACGCGCCCATCGCGCAGGTCGGCGGGCGCGATGCCGGGGACCGGCCGGCCATCGCGCAGCAATCCTTCCAGCGAGGGAAGAGTCAGGGATGGCGATGGCTTGCCGATCAGGGCCGACGGCACCCGGGATGCATCCCCGGCAAACAGGCGGAACAGGAACAGCAGCGCCAGCAGCGCGAAAAAGGCCAACGGTGCCAGATGGAGCCAGTTGCGCCTTGGCGCCGTCGTCAGGTCCGCTTCACTCATGGGCGGTCCCCTCCGTGCTGGCGGTGGTCGAGCCGGCCAAGTTCGCGCTTCCGCGCGCGGTTGTCGGCAATGATCCAGATGGTCAGGGCCGCAATCACGGCAAAGGTCGCCAGATAGGAGCCGACAATGAAAAAGGCGTGGGGACCGAGCGCCATCATTCGGCTGGCCCCCGCACCATCATGCCGGCCTGTGCGCCGGGCTGTTCAGCCCTGTCGGCGGCCAGAATGGTCAGGGTCCGGATGCGTCTGCGCATGATTTCGGTGCGCATCGCCACAAGATGCAGTGCCACCGCGAACAGCGAAAAGGCGACGGCGCAGACCAGAAGCGGCCAGAGCATCGATGGATGGATGGTCGGCCCATCCATGCGGAATACGGAAGCGGGCTGATGCAGCGTGTTCCACCAGTCGACCGAGAACTTGATGATCGGGATGTTGATGAAGCCCACCAGCGTCAGGATCGAGACGGCGCGGCCGGCCTGGGTCGGCTCGTCGATGGTGCGCCACAGCGCCATGATGGCCAGATAGATCAGCAGCAGCACAAGCATCGAGGTCAGCCGCGCATCCCAGACCCAGTAGGTGCCCCACATCGGACGGCCCCAGAGCGCGCCGGTCAGAAGGCAGATCAGCGCAAAAGAGGCTCCGATCGGGGCTGCCGCCTTCTGCGCCACCTCCGCCAGCGGATGCCGCCAGACCAGCGCGCCGATCGCCGAGACGGTCATCAGCGAGTAGAAGAACATGGCCAGCCAGGCCGCCGGGACATGGATGTACATGATCCGGATGGTTTCGCCCTGCTGATAATCGGCAGGCGCGCTGAAGAACGCGCCGTAGAAGCCGACGACGAACAGGATGCCGCTGAGCCCGGCAATCCAGGGCAGGAGGCCGCCCGAAAGCGCCATGAAGCGCGTCGGATTGGCGAGCTGGTTGATGAATGTCATGCTGACCGTGTGTGTTTCCCCGCAGCAGATTTACTTGCCGCGCGGCCCCGGCGCAATCCGTGTGCGCATTTGCAGCAGCAGGTCGGACGGCAGGCTGAAAACCGGTTCAATCCGATTGACGCAGGCCGGCTGCCGCGCCGATCACGCCAATGACAGCGAAGATCAGCGTCAGCGCACACAGGATCGCGAACGGCGTGGCGAAGGGGATGGTGCCGCCTGTCGCGGCATTGCAGGTGGCGACGCCGAAGATCAGCACCGGGATCATCAGCGGCAAAGCCATGATGGCAATCAGCACGCCGCCACGGCGGATGCCGGCCGTTAATGCCGCTCCTACCGCGCCGATGAAGGTCAGGGCGGGCGTGCCGACCAGAAGGCTGGCGGATGCTGCGGCCATGCCGGCCGGCTCCATCGCCAGAAGAAGGCCGAACAGAGGGGCTGCGAGTGCCAGCGGCAGGCCCGTGGTCAGCCAGTGCGCGAGGCATTTGGCCAGCACCACACCCTCCAGCGGCAGCGGCGAGGCTTTGATCAGATCGAGGGTACCGTCCTCGGCATCCGCCTGAAACAGGCGGTCCAGCCCGATCAGCGTGGCCAGCACGGCCCCGATCCAGAGGATGGCTGGCGCAATGCGGGCGAGCAGGTTGAGATCGGGTCCGATGGCGAACGGCGTCAGGGTCACGATCATCAGGAAGAAGACCAGCGCGAAGGACGCCCCGCCGCCGATGCGCAGTGCCAGCGCCAGATCCCGCTTCACCAGGGCGAGGAAGGCACTCATGGCCTGCCCCGGGCGGCGTTGTGGGCTCCGAGGTCGAGCATGGTGAGTTCCGGCCAGTCGAGCGGGTCGTGGGTTGCGGCTATGACCAGCCCGCCGCGCGCCCGGTGCATCGCCACCGCAGCGGCCAGCTTCTTCCGCGCGCTGGCGTCGAGCGCGTTGGTGGGCTCGTCGAGCAGCCAGACCGGGCACCGCAGTGGTGACGCCAGCAGCAGCCGGGCCAGCGAGACACGCCGGCGTTGGCCTGATGAGAGATAGGCGCAAGGCACGTTGGCCAGCGGCATCAGATCGAAAGCTTCCAGCGCCGCATCGAGGATGTCCTCGCTGCCGCCGAAGACAATGGCCTGCCAGCCGGCGAGCAGTTCGCGCACGCTGAGCGCGCCCTTCAGCGGATCGCGGCTGCCGACAAGGACAGAGCGGTGGCCGAGATCGAGGTCCGCTTCCGGCGGATCCAGCGTGACCGAGCCGCCTTCTGGGCGCAGGAGCCCCGCAAGAATGCGCAGCAGGCTGGTCTTGCCCACACCGTTGGGCCCGGTCAGCGCCAGCGCCTGTCCGGCCCCGACACGGAAGGACAGGCCGGCGAACAGCGTGCGTTCATTGCGTCGGCAGGACAGATCGGCGCAGATCAACTGCCAGGGAGCGGGAGGGGCGGCATTCATGTGCCGGCATCTGAGGCAAGGAGGACCGGCCGCGTCAAGGCTGTTCGTGCTTCGGTGCGGCGCACAGGAGCAGTTTACGTCTTTCGATGCGGTAGCATTTTAACCAGAATTCTTCTAAGGACTGGTTCGGCTGTGCCGCGCGCTTGATCCGGCGCGGGCGCCCGGGCACCCCCGGGGCGGCGCGCAACATCCGTTGCTCTGGGCGTCTGGTCCGCGAGGACCGCGCGTGGAGGCCTTCAGCATCGGTTCGGCACCGGCCGGACCGCCCTGTGACCTGTTTGCCCAAAGGATGCTATCCCATGGCTTCTCTCGACTCCTTCAAGTGCGCCAAGACCCTCAAGGTCGGTGACAAGAGCTACGTCATCTATTCGCTGGCCGAGGCCGAAAAGAACGGTCTCGAAGGCATTTCGGCGCTGCCTTATTCGATGAAGGTGATGCTGGAAAACCTGCTGCGCTTCGAGGATGGCCGCACGGTCACCAAGGCCGACATTCTGGCCACGCGGGACTGGCTCACCCACAAGGGCAAGGTCGACAAGGAAATCGGGTTCCGCCCGGCACGCGTGCTGATGCAGGATTTCACCGGTGTTCCGGCGGTCGTCGATCTGGCGGCGATGCGCGACGGCATGACCACGCTGGGCGGCGATCCGTCGAAGATCAACCCGCTGGTGCCGGTCGATCTGGTGATCGACCACTCGGTTGTGGTGGATTTCTTCGGCACGCCGCAGTCGCTGGGCCAGAACGTCAAGCGCGAATACGAGCAGAATGGCGAACGCTACAACTTCCTGAAATGGGGACAGGGCGCCTTCGACAACTTCCGCGTGGTGCCGCCCGGCACCGGCATCTGCCATCAGGTCAACGTCGAGTACCTCGCGCAGACGGTGTGGACGCGCAAGGAAAAGCGCAAGAACGCTAAGGGCAAGATGGAGACCGTCGAGGTCGCCTATCCCGACACGCTGGTCGGCACCGATTCGCACACCACCATGGTCAATGGCCTTGGTGTGCTGGGCTGGGGCGTGGGCGGGATCGAGGCTGAGGCCGCCATGCTCGGCCAGCCGCAGTCGATGCTGCTGCCCGAGGTGATCGGCTTCAAGCTGGTCGGCAAGCTGAAGGAAGGCATCACCGCCACCGATCTGGTGCTCACCGTCACGCAGATGCTGCGCAAGAAGGGCGTCGTCGGCAAGTTCGTCGAGTTCTTCGGACCCGGCCTCGACAACCTGACTCTGGCTGACCGTTCGACCATCGCCAACATGGGCCCGGAATATGGCGCAACCTGCGGCTTCTTCCCGGTCGACAAGGAAACCCTCGCCTATCTCGATCTGACCGGCCGCAAGGGCGACCGCGTCGAACTGGTCGAGAAGTATTGCCGCCATCAGGGCCTGTTCCGCACCAAGGCGTCGCCGGACCCGGTGTTCACCGACACGCTGGAACTGGAACTCGGCAGCGTCGTGCCATCGCTGGCAGGCCCCAAGCGGCCTGAAGGCCGTGTCTCGCTGACCGATGCCAAGGCCGGCTTCGTGGCCGCCATGGACAGCGAGTACAAGAAGGCGGGCGAGATCGCCAAGCGCGTCAAGGTCGAGGGCCGCAACTTCGATATCGGCCATGGCGACGTGGTGATCGCTGCGATCACCTCGTGCACCAACACCTCCAACCCTGCCGTGCTGATGGCCGCAGGCCTTCTGGCCCAGAAGGCCAATGCCAAGGGCCTCAAGGTCAAGCCATGGGTCAAGACCTCGCTGGCGCCCGGCTCGCAGGTGGTGGCCGAGTATCTCGCCGTGTCCGGCCTCCAGACCGAACTCGACAAGCTCGGCTTCTATCTGGTCGGTTTCGGCTGCACGACCTGCATCGGCAATTCGGGGCCGCTTCCGGCGGAAATCTCGAAGGCGATCAACGACAACGGCATCGTGGCCTCCGCCGTGTTGTCGGGAAACCGCAACTTCGAGGGCCGCGTCTCGCCCGATGTGCAGGCCAACTACCTCGCCTCGCCGCCGCTGGTCGTGGCCTATGCGCTGGCCGGCTCGACCCAGATCGACCTGTCGAAGGAGCCGCTGGGCACGGGCTCGGATGGCAAGCCGGTGTTCCTCAAGGACATCTGGCCGACCAACAAGGAAATCCAGGCCTTCATCGCCAAGAACGTCACCAAGAAGATGTTCAAGTCGAAGTATGCCGACGTGTTCAAGGGCGATGCCAACTGGCAGGCCGTCGAGGTGGCTGGCGGGCAGACCTACAAGTGGAACATGAGCTCCACCTATGTGCAGAACCCGCCCTACTTCGAAGGCATCACCAAGACGCCGAAGCCGGTGACCGACATTGCCGGTGCCCGCATTCTGGCGCTGCTCGGCGACAAGATCACCACTGACCACATCTCGCCGGCCGGTTCGATCAAGGTCAATTCGCCAGCCGGCAAGTATCTGCAGGAGCGTCAGGTCGCGGTGCCGGACTTCAACCAGTACGGCACGCGGCGCGGCAACCACGAGATCATGATGCGCGGCACCTTCGCCAACATCCGCATCAAGAATTTCTCGGTGAAGGAAGCGGACGGCTCCACCAAGGAAGGCGGCAACGCCATCCATTACCCGTCAGGCGACCGGATGTTCATCTTCGATGCCGCGATGCGCTATCAGGCCGAGAACGTGCCGCTGGTGATCTTTGCCGGCGTCGAATACGGCAATGGCTCGTCGCGTGACTGGGCCGCGAAGGGCACCAAGCTGCTCGGTGTCCGCGCCGTGATCGCCCAGTCCTACGAGCGCATCCACCGCTCGAACCTGGTCGGCATGGGCGTCGTGCCGTTCGTCTTCGCCGAAGAGGGCATGAGCTGGCAGAAGCTGGGCCTGAAGGGCGACGAACTGGTCGCAATTTCCGGCCTTGCCGATGTCAAGCCGAAGCAGAAGATGGAGGTTTCGATCACCGCTGCCGATGGCAAGGTGACAAAGGTTCCGGTGATCTGCCGCATCGATACGCTCGACGAGATCGACTACGTCAAGCACGGCGGCATCCTGCACTATGTGCTGAGGCAGCTGGCGGCCTGAGGCCTGCCGCTGGCTTCTGGCGGTCAGATTCACGCTTTCGCAAACCCCGTCGGCGATGCTGGCGGGGTTTTGTGTTTCCGGAGCGCCGCGCATGAACCGCCCCCATCTGATCGAGGGTCTAGGAGCGTCGGACACGGCGACGGGTCTGGGCGGCGGCGCAGCCGCCTCCTTCTTCGCGCAGGCCTACACGCTGGGCGGGAAGACGGTCATTTCGTATTGCGGGACGGATGCGCGGAAAGCAGTCGCATGAAATGGCTGATCGTGATCGGCGCGGCGCTCGGTGCCTTTGTCTGGTGGAACATCGCGACCTCTGAGACGCAAGCCCGTTATCGGCTGACGCTGACCGTCGAGACGCCTCTTGGCGAGCGCTCCGGCTCCAGCGTGATCGAGGTCCTGATGCCGACAGGCAGTGGACGCGGGCTGCTCCCTCATGTCACGATTAATCCGCGCGTCTGGGGAGAGGCGGTGTTTGTCGATCTGGGTGCGGGCAGGAACATCGTCATGCTGCTCGCTCATGGCCCGCGCGGCGAGGGTGTCGATGCCATGGCCTCCCTGCCAATGCGGGCGATGGGCGCAACATGGGACACGCAGCACAAGCTGACCGGCTCCGTCAGCCTCACGGGCGACCTGATCCCTACCCTCGTCACCTTCAGCGACCTGACGGACCCTGCCAGCGCAAGGGTGGTGGAGCCGACCGACGCTGGCTTTGCCTTAGCCTTCGGGCCCGGCTTTCGCCTCGCCCGCGTCACGCTGGAGATGGTCCCCGCAGGCGTCTGGCCGTTCAACCTCGTGGGGCTGTCGGGAACGCCCGTGACGAGGGGAATCGAGGGGAAGATGCCAACCATGCTCGCCAAGCTGCGCGAGCTCGACAAAACCTTACAGCTTGTTCACCCGAACGACCCTTTGAAGGTTCGAAGCGGGCACCTTTCGGTGAAATGAGGGCAACATGGGCATCTCGACAACCAACGCCGATCTCTTCCGTGCCATTCTCGCGATGGATGCCTACAATCGTGGTTATAACGCAGGTATCAAGTCGCCCGGTGCGGCAGCCGATCAAGGTCTTCTTGGATCGCAGCTTGGACTGGCGACAATCGGCATTTGCCTTGGCGGCGACAAGGTCTGGCTGCTCGACGTGATCGCGCCGACGAAGCATCTCGCCTTGCTGGTGCTGGCCAAGCTTCGCCAGGTCCTGCCATCGGGTGGGCTGTCAGTTCATCCGGTGGCGGCGGCGCAGGTCGAGCCGGCGATCTTGAAGGCGATGCGCAAGGCCGATGAAGCGGGTGCAGCGTGACCTCGCGAGACTGGATAGTCCTTTCGGTCCTCGTCCTTGCAGTGATGGCGGGATGCGTCTGGTTTATCAGCCCTATTTCATACCGGTTCCGGATCACGATTGCCGTCGAATCGCCCCAAGGCGTGATCAGCGGCGCATCGGTTCTTGAAACGTCCACGGTCTACCAGCCGAGCCTTCTCGGAGCGACGGGCGGCCGCTTTCCCAGCCTGCATGGGGACGCCATCTTTGTCGATCTTGGTCAAGGACGCCATTTGATTGGCCTGCTTGCGCATGGCCCCCGCGGCGAGGGGGTGGACGGCGTCATGATGCTGCCGGTCAGCGCCTTCGGGCTGAGATCGTCAGGCGTGGGGCGCGGCCAGAATTTTCACGAGATGGCAGCCGCGCTGCCTGCAGGCAGCAACCGGCAGCTGCGCGGCGCGGACATCCCCACCCTCGTTACCTTTGCCAATCTCGCGGACCCGGCCTCGGCCAAGGTGGTGGAGCCGACCGACGTCGGCTTTGCCTCAGCCTTCGGCCCCGGCTTTCGCCTCGCCCGCGTCACGCTGGAGATGGTCCCCGCAGGCGTCTGGCCGTTCAACCTCGTGGGGCTGTCGGGAACCCCCGTGACGAGGGGGATCGAGGGGAAGGTGCCGTTTCTGACGACACATCGCGAGCCACTGCGGCGTGTCAGCAGGGATATGCCACCACGTTTTCAAACCGAATTCGGGCAATTCATCCGCGAGTAGGCCATGTCGATCTCAACCACAAACCCCGACCTGATGTGTGCCATTCTGGCGATGGATGCCTACAATCGCGGGTACAACTCCGGAATAGGACCAGTGAACGGAGGTCTTGGCGGCGTTGGCTCGCAGATCGGATTGGCGACCGTTATCCGTCAAGAAGGTGGCACCAACGCTCAAGCCGCCTCCTTCTTCGCGCAGGCCTACACGCTGGGCGGGAAGGTGGTCATTTCCTATCGCGGGACGGATGCCACATGGGATGCCGCGAGCGGCTGGGTCACCGGCGGCGGCGCGGCGGTCGCAACGGCTCACAACTCCCCCTCTTCCCCCACACCCCCTTCGTCGTGTAGGGAGACAGCCAACTTATCACCGGGGCTTGACCGAGGTGTGCGCCTGATGTGCACCGATCGGGTTGTTCCGAACCACTGAAAGACGGGAGACCCCGCCCATGTCATCCACCTTCGAGACGGTCGCCGGCATCATTTCCGAAACCTGTGACATCCCGCGCGAGAAGATCACACCGGCGAGCCACGCCATCGACGATCTCGGCATCGATTCGCTCGCCTTTCTCGACATCGCCTTTGCCGTCGACAAGGCCTTCGGCATCAAGCTGCCGCTGGAACAGTGGACGCAGGAAGTGAACGAGGGCAAGGCACCCGCCGAGCAGTACTTCGTGCTCGAGAACCTCTGTGCCCGCATCGACGGCCTGGTGGCGGCAAAGACCGCCTGAGGCTCTGGCGCCCGGCCCCTTCCCTCCTGCCCGCCCGAAGGCGGCAGGAGCGCGGCGCGTGACAAGCGATATGGTTCCGGGCTAAACGATCCGGCCCTTGCGCCGCAACGCTGCGCGCAGGGGCGCCCAGCCTGTTCCCCGGCCTCCGGTCGTCCTGCGAGCCATCCAGTCCATGCGCCTTGAATATTTCGAGATGATCGACACGGTCACGCTGTTCGACGCCGCGCAGCAGCGCATCGTCTGCCGTGCGACGGTGCCGGATGCGAGCCCGGTCTTCGAGGGCCATTTCCCGGGCCATCCGCTGGTGCCGGGCGTTCTCCTGACCGAAACCATGGCGCAGGCGTCGGGCTACCTCGTGCTTGGCCTCAACCGGCTGAGCCAGATGCCCTTCCTGATGGCCGTCGACAAGGCGCGTTTCCGCACCTTCGTCGAGCCCGGCGCCGTGCTGGTCATCGAAGCCGTGCTCACCGTCGAAGGCTCCGGCTATGCCGCCACCAAGGCCAGCATCACCGCCGATGGCAAGCCGATCTGCGATGCCGAGCTCAGGTTCAGGCTGATGCCATTCCCCGCCGAACTGGGCGCGTTGATGCGGCAGCGCACAGCCGCCATCGGCCTCGTGCCCGAGGCAGTGACATCATGACCGAAGCTGTTGTCATCACAGGAATCGGTCTGCTGTCCGGCCTTGGCGAAGGCATCGCCGCGCATGTCGAGGCGGCGCGCGGCAGCCGCGCTGCCGTGATCGATCGTGAGGGCTTCGCACCTTATCCGGTGCATCCGCTCGGCACGGTTGAGCTTGACCGGCAGATCCCGAAGAAATCCGACCAGCGCCAGATGGAACCGTGGCAGCGCATCGGTGTCTATGCCGCCGGACTTGCGCTCGACAGCGCCGGCATCAAGGGCGACGCCGAAGCCAAGGACCGGCTGCATGTCATCGTCGCTGCCGGTGGTGGCGAGCGCGATCATGCCGTCGATGGCCAGATTCTCACTGGGCTGAAGACAGCGGCCAATCCGGGCGTGTTCCTCAACGAGCGGCTGCTGGGCGATCTCAGGCCGACGCTGTTCCTCGCACAACTGTCCAACCTGCTGGCCGGCAACATCTCGATCGTTCACGGCGTCACGGGCCCATCGCGCACGTTCATGGGCGAGGAGCAGGCCGGCGTCGATGCCGTCCGCGTCGCCCACGCGCGGATTGCAGCGGGTCAGGCCGAGATGATCCTCGTCGGCGGATCCTACAATGCCGAGCGCCGCGACATGCTGCTGCTGTTCGAGCTTGGCGGCGTGTTGTTGAAGGGGGCGCCGGTCCCGACCTTCAGCCGCACGCCGGGTAACGATGGCATGGTCACGGGCAGTGTCGGAGCTTTTCTGGTGCTGGAATCAGCCACCAGCGCGGCAGCGCGCGGGGCGAGGGTTCTGGCCCGGCTCGATGCCGTCAGCGCCGACAAGGTCCGGCGCGAGGATGGCGCGATCACGCGCTCGCTGGTGAAGCAGCTCTCAGGTCACCAAGTGCAGCCTTCCGGCCTTCTGGTGTCGGCTGCGTCCGGACTGGCCGGACCAGCCACCGAAGAACAGGCTGCGCTTGCGGCCGTGGCTGCGGGGCGCACTCCCATCGCGGTTGGTGATCTGGTGGGCCATGCCATCGAGGCGGCGTTTCCGGCGGCGGTGGCGCTTGCTGCGGCGCTGCTCTCGGAAGGCGAGGCGGCTTCGGCGCTGGTGACCGGTGTCGGTCATCACCGCGGCGAAGGCGTTGCCAGCCTGAGCGCGGCGTGAAGGAGGGATTGCGATCATGACGGACGTGCGCGATGCCCATGGCAGGCCGCTGGTGGCCGTCACCGGGATGGGGCTTGTCACCTCGCTCGGGCAGGGCAAGGCCGACAACTGGGCGCGGCTGACCGCTGGCCAGTCCGGCATCCACCGAATCACACGGTTTCCGGTCGAGGGCCTCAGGACCACCATTGCCGGAACGGTCGACGACCTGTTCAGCCAGCCGTTCGCTGCGCCGGAACTGTCCGAAAAGCTGGCCATGCTGGCTGCTGACGAAGCGGTTGGCCAGGCGGGCCTCGGGGGAAAGGGCGACTTCCCCGGCCAGCTGTTCATGGCTGTGCCACCCGTCGAACTGGAATGGCCGCAGAAGCAGGTCCTTGCCGGCGGCGGCAATGAGGCCGTGAGCTATGACACATTGCTTGCGGCAGCGGCGGCGCACACGCACCGCGCCTATCATGAGATGTTCCTGTTCGGCACGGTCGCGGACCGGATTGCCGACCATTTCGGCACCAAAGGCTCGCCGATCTCGCTGTCGACCGCCTGCTCGTCGGGTGCGACCGCGATCCAGATGGGCGTCGAGGCGATCCGGCGCGGGGAGACCGATGCTGCGTTGTGCATCGGCACGGATGGGTCGGTGCACGCCGAAGCCCTGATCCGGTTCTCGCTTCTGTCGGCGCTGTCGACCCACAATGATCCGCCGGAGGAAGCCTCCAAGCCGTTCTCAAAGAACCGCGACGGCTTCGTGATGGGTGAGGGCGGCGCTGCGCTGGTGCTGGAAAGCTATGCCAGCGCACGGGCGCGCGGCGCCGAGATCCTCGGCTTCGTGCTGGGTTGCGGCGAGAAGGGCGATGGGTTCCACCGCACGCGCTCGTCGCCGGACGGCCGGCCGGCCATCGTGGCGATGCAGGAAGCGCTGGCCGATGCCGGCCTCGAACCCGACCATATCGACTATGTGAACGCGCACGGCACCTCCACGCCGGAGAACGACAAGATGGAAGCGATGAGCTGCACGGCAGTGTTTGGCCCGCGCATGACGTCGCTGCCGATTTCGTCGAACAAGTCGATGGTCGGACACACGCTGACGGCGGCCGGTGCGGTCGAAGCGGTGTTTTCCCTGCTGACCATCGCCAGCGGCCGCATTCCGCCGACGATCAACTATCGTGAGCCTGACCCGAACATCCCGCTCGATGTCGTGCCTAACCTGGCGCGCGATGCCCGTGTGCGCCGCGTGATCTCCAACTCCTTCGGCTTTGGCGGGCAGAACACCTGCCTTGTCTTCGGCGACGCACCGGTCTGATTGCGATGAGCAGGGTTCTGGTCACAGGCGGAGCAAAGGGCATCGGCGCGGGCGTGGTCCGCGCGCTGGTGATGGCCGGCCATGATGTGGTGTTCACCTACCGCTCGTCGGGAGCACAGGCTGCCGAACTGGCGACCGAACTGGCTTCAATGCGGGCCGGTGCCGAGGTCAAGGCAGTTGCGCTCGATCTGTCCGACAAGGCCGCCATCGCGGCGTTCTGTCAGAATGCCGAGGCGCTGGGCGAGATCGCTGGCCTCGTGCACAATGCCGGGCAATCCTACGACGCCCTGTCGATGATGCTGGCGCAGGACAAGGCCGAAGCGGCCATGCAGGTGAATGTCTGGTCCTTCACGCAGATCGTCAACGCGCTGGTGCGCCCGATGATCTCGCGCCGGAATGGCCGCGTGATTGCCATCGGCTCGGTCACCGCCACGCGCGCCAACCAGGGCAATGCCGCCTATGCTGCGTCCAAGGCCGCGCTCGAAGCCTACATGCGCACTTTGTCTCTGGAAACGGCACGGCGCGGTGTTACCGCCAACACGATCGCGCCCGGCTTTGTCGACACCGATATGATGGGCCCCTATGCCGCCTACCGCGAGAAGATGGAAAAGCAGATCCCTGCCGGTCGCTTCGCCACGCCGGATGATATCGGCGCATTGGTGGCTTTCCTGATGAGCCCGCAAGCGGCATACATCACCGGCGCGACCATCCCGATCGATGGCGGCCTGATGGCTTCGATGGGCCTGCAGCGCTGAAGGCGTCTGTTGTTGCCATCGTGCACGAATCCCCGAAGGACTGGACCCCATGCGCGCATTGATGCTTCACGGTGACCGCGATCTCAGGCTTGAGGAGATCGCACCACCACCACCACCGTCGCCCGGCGAAGTGCAGGTGCGCGTCAGGGCGCTCGGCCTCAACTATCTCGATGTCTGGGGCTTTCGCGGCATGGCGTTTGCCAAGCGCAAGATGCCGCAGGCCGCTGGTGTCGAAGCTGCCGGCGAGGTTGTGGCGTTGGGCGAGGGCGTCAGCCGTTTCCGCATCGGCCAGAAGGTCACGATGTATGGCGCCGACACCTGCGGCGAGTGCAAGGCCTGCCGCGAGGGACGCGACAACCTGTGCGAGAATGTTGCCGGCATCATGGGCTTCCACATCGACGGCTTTGGCCGCGAACTGATCAACCGGGCCGAACGTCTGGTTGTGCCGGTTCCGGATTCGGTCTCCTTCGAGCATGCGGCCTGCGCGCCCATCGGCTTCGGCACCGTGCAGCACATGCTGTTCGACAATGCCAAACTGGAACCGGGCGAGAGCATCCTGGTTCATGCCGCCGGCTCCGGCATCGGCACTGCCGCGATCAAGATGGCCAAGGCGATCGGCTGCACCGTCTATACGACTGTCGGCGATGATGCGAAGGCCGCCAAGGCGCTGGAGCTCGGCGCGGATCATGTCATCAACTACAAGACCGAGCGCTTCGAGGGCGAAGTGCGCCGCTTGACCCGCCGCAAGGGGGTCGATGTCGTGTTCGAGCATGTCGGGGCAGACACCTGGAATGGCTCGCTGCTCTGCCTCAAGCGTGGCGGCCGGCTGGTCACCTGCGGCGCGACATCCGGCGCTTCCACAACCATGAACCTGATGCAGCTCTTTCAGCAGCAGTACCGCATCTTCGGCTCGTTCGGCTGTTCCATGAAGAACATTGCCGATTCGCTCGACAAGATGGCGGCAGGCCTGACGCCGGTGATCGATTCGGTGTTCGAACTGGCCGAATTCGAGAAGGGTCTGGCCCGTCTTGAAGGCCGGCAGGTGTTCGGGAAGGTCATCATCAGGCTGTGAGCGCGGCTTTCGGGACGCCTGTCCGGCGCCGAAGCAGACAGGTGTCCGGTCTGCAAAACAGTTGACCTGCGCCGCTCGCGCCGTCATGTGCGCGGGTGGGCGCAAGCCCCGCTGTTCTGTTCAGGGCTGTCATCCCGTGCTTGCTCGCATTCGAAAGGCCGCCTCGCAGGTGGCCGCATTCCTGATGGTCTGGACGGTCAGGGCGGTGTTCGCGCTGTCGCGCGCGCTTGGACCTTCGCGGGCCAGCGCGACGGGCGGCTGGCTTTTGCGCAAGCTCGGACCTCTGACACCGCAGCACAGGATCGCCCGCGACAACCTCAAGGCCGCCTTTCCCGAGAAGAGCGATGCGGAGCGCGCCGCCATCCTCAGTGAGGCCTGGGACAACCTCGGACGAACCGCAGGCGAATACGCCCATCTGGCGACGCTGTTCGACTATGATGCCGACAACCCGGATCCCGGCGGGCGTGTCGAGGTGGCCGGCATCGAACACTTCGAAGCGCTGCGCGATGATGGCAAGCCGGGCATCATCTTCTCTGCTCATCTGGCCAACTGGGAGTTGCCGGCGATCTGCGCCCGGACTTACGGCTTGGAGGCCACAGCCGTGTTCAGGCCGCCGAATGACCCTGCCGTTGCTGCGGTGATCCACGAAATCCGCTCCGGCACCATGGGAGGTCTAGCGGCATCCATGCGCGGCTCGGCCTTCTCCATGCACGGTGTGCTGGAGAATGGCGGCCATCTGGGCATGTTGATCGACCAGCATTTCACCCGTGGTGTGGTCATCGACTTCCTCGGCCGGCAGGCCATGGCGAACCCGGTGATGGCGAAGTTCGCGCGCCGCTTTGAGTGCCCTGTGCATGGCGTCCGCGTGATACGCCTGCCCGGCCACCGGTTCCGGCTCGAACTGACGCCGGCGCTTGATTTGCCGCGCGATGCCGCAGGCGACATCGACGTCGAAGGGGCTGTTCGGGCGATGAATGCGGTCGTCGAGGGCTGGGTGCGCCAGCATCCTGGCCAATGGCTCTGGATGCACCGGCGCTGGCGGCCCAAGATGGTGGCGCTGGCACTCGCTGCCCAGAAGGCTGCGCCTGGCCCTGTCAGCTCCGAAGCCGAGGGCGAACGTTCAGCGACCAGTTCAACGCAACGTGACTTTCCGGGTCCGGAAAAATCGGTTTGAGTGCGGCATGCAATTCGGGCCGAACATGTTGCGTCGAACTACTCTGGCAAGTCTTCTTGCAAGCCTTGCCGTCACGCTCTGGAGCCTTGGCAGCTTCGGCGTCATGGCTCAGACCGCCCCACCGCAGGACGCCGGCACCGAAGGGGCAAAACCCCGCGCCGTGCTGGAACTGTTCACCAGCCAGGGCTGCTCGTCCTGCCCGGCTGCCGACGCACTGTTCGTCGAGATGG
The DNA here is from genome assembly GCA_943370645.1 of Hydrogenophaga intermedia. Lineage (GTDB taxonomy): Bacteria > Pseudomonadota > Alphaproteobacteria > Rhizobiales > Beijerinckiaceae > Allobosea. The sequence continues at coordinate 139,564 of CALRRR020000001.1, forward strand.
CGCGCGATCCCAACCTGCTCGTGCTGACCCTGCCTGTCGATTACTGGGATTACCTCGGCTGGAAGGACACACTCGCCCATGCTGCATTCAGCCAGCGGCAGCGTGCCTATGCCAAGCGCCGGGGCGATGGCCAGATCTACACCCCTCAGGCCGTGATCGACGGTGTCGCCCATGCCGTCGGCTCTGATCGCCGCGCCATGGACCAGATTGTCGCGACGCATCAGGCGAACAGCTTTCCGCTGGATGTGAGTGTGTCCGAAGCCGCCGGCCAGATCCGGATTTCGCTCAGTGGCCAGGCGAGGCCGGGCTCGATCTGGGTTCTGCCTGTGGCGCGTGCGCGTGCCGTCTCGATCCAGCGGGGCGAGAACCGCGGCCGCGAGGTCGCCTATGCCAATGTGGTGCGCGGCTTGATGCGCGTGGGCGACTGGCGCGGTGAGCCGATGACGCTTGAGCTGCCGAAGACACTGGTCTCCCAGGCAGATGCCGACACCTATGCCGTGCTGGTTCACAGCGAGGATGGCAAGATTGGCCGCATCATCGGGGCTGCCAAGGCTCCGCGCTTCTGAGCGCAAGGCGTGGCTTTCAGGCCCGATAGCAATTGCGCTCCCGGCGACTTGGGTTCACTCTTGTGGCGTCATCGAGCGTTGGGGGAGGGGTAGCTTCATGTCCGGACGTGTCTTCGCAAACCGTCACAGGTGGTTGATCGGGCTTGCTCTTGCCGGTCTCGCCGCAGGATCAGCCGCGCCAGCATTGGCGCAGTCCCCAGCCGCACCGGAAGGGGCCACAGGCCGCGTCGAGCGATCACTCGGATATGCGGCGAAGCACATGGTGGCAGCTGCCAACCCGCTGGCAGCCGAAGCTGGCCGCGAGGTCCTCAGGGCTGGCGGCAGTGCCGTCGATGCCGCGATCGCGGTGCAGCTCGTGCTCAATCTGGTCGAGCCTCAAAGCTCGGGCATCGGTGGCGGGGCCTTCATGGTCCATTGGGATCAGGCCCTGCGCAAGACGACCACGCTGGACGGGCGCGAAACCGCGCCCTCCGCAGCGAAACCCGAACGTTTCCTGCTGCCGGATGGCAGGCCGCAGCCCTTCATGGCAGCCGTGATCGGGGGGCGTTCGGTTGGCGTGCCCGGCACGGTCAGGCTGCTCGAGGATGCGCACAAGCGCTGGGGCAAGCTGTCCTGGGCTGCCGTGTTCGCGCCGGCGATCAAGCTTGCCGAGGAAGGCTTCAGCATATCGCCCCGCCTCAATGGCCTGCTGTCCCGTGAGCAGGCCCTGCGCAGCGATCCCGTGGCGCGGGCCTATTTCTATGATGCCGAGGTGAAGCCGAAGGCCGTCGGCGAGACCTTGCGGAACCCCGCTTTCGCAGCCACTTTGCGCACCATTGCAGCCGGCGGGGCCTCTGCCTTCTATGCCGGTCCGATCGCACAGGATGTGGTGGCCACCGTCACCGGCCACCCGACCAATCCGGGCGACATGACGCTCGCCGATCTGGCGGCCTACCGCGCGGTCGAGCGCGAGCCGGTCTGTGGCGGCTACCGCGTCTACACCATCTGCGGGATGGGTCCGCCCAGCTCAGGCGCACTCGCCGTCCAGCAGATCCTCGGACTGGTCGAGCGTTTCGATCTGGCGCGCATGGGCCCCGGCGCAAATGCCGCGCACTGGATCAGTGAGGCAGGACGGCTCGCCTTCGCCGACCGCAACCTTTACGTCGGCGATCCGGCTTTCGTCGATGTGCCTGCCGCCGGCATGCTGGATCGCAGCTATCTGGCGTCCCGGGCCAACCTGATGAGCGCCGACCGCTCGATGGGGATGGCGCGGGCTGGCGAGCCGCCGCGCCGCCGGGCGCAGCTTCTCGCGCCGGCCGATGACCAGATCGAATATGGCACCAGCCATATCTCGATCATCGACGGACAGGGCAATGCGGTGTCGATGACCACGACGATCGAAGATGGCTTCGGCGCGCGGATCATGACGAAAGGCGGTTTCCTGCTCAACAACGAGCTGACCGACTTCAATTTCGTTCCCGCCGTCAACGGGGCGCCCGTGGCAAACCGGGTGGAACCCGGCAAGCGGCCGCGCAGTTCGATGGCACCGACGCTGGTCTTCGACGCTTTCGGCCGGCTCTATGCCGTGGTCGGATCGCCCGGTGGCAGCCAGATCATTCCCTATGTGGCCAAGACCATCATTGCCCTGCTCGACTGGCGGCTTGATCCGCAGCAGGCCGTCGACCTTGCCAATTTCGGCAGCCGCAATGGGCCGACCGAAGTCGAGCGCGGCACCGAGGCCGAGGGCTGGATGACAACCCTTCAGGCGCGCGGCCATGAGGTGCGCGCCATCGAGATGACCTCGGGGATCCAGGCCATCGTGGTCTCCCCGATCGGCTATCTGGGCGGGGCCGACACGCGGCGCGAAGGGGTTGCCATTGGCGATTGAAGCGGATTACCCGGCATCATGACCTTTGTTCCCGATCTCGCCGTGATGATGGCCTACACGGCGACGTGCGTGGCGCTTTTCATCACGCCCGGCCCCGACATGAGCCTATTTCTGTCGAAGACCCTTAGCGGCGGCCGGCAGCATGGCATTGCCGCCATGGCTGGCGCACAGGTGGGCTGCATCGTGCACACGCTGCTGGCGGCGCTGGGGCTGTCGGCCTTGCTCAATGCTTCGGAAATGGCATTCACCGTGCTCAAGATCGTCGGTGCGATCTATCTCGGATGGATGGCCTACGATGCGATCCGGAACGGATCGTCTCTCAATGTGCGCGATGCGAGCACTGACCCGGATGTTCGGCGGCGCGGGGTCTGGCGGACCTTCCTGATGGGCATCGGTATCAACCTCAGCAACCCCAAGGTGGTGCTGTTCTTCGTGACCTTCCTGCCCCAGTTCGTGGTCGCGACGGATCCGGACGCGGCCAGGAAGATGCTGTTTCTCGGCCTCTATTTCGTTGCGATCTCGATCCCGCTGGCGATCGTGATGATTCTGGGGGCGGAGCGGCTCGTGGGTTACCTGAAGGCGCGTCCGAAGGCCCTGCGTGCCATCGACTGGACATTCGGCGGCATCTTCGGTGTGTTTGCCGTCAAGATCCTTCTCACCCAGGCGGGGCGCTGACGGCACGGGCCACGGTGTCGGCTGCGCCACGACCGGCAATCATCCAGTAGGTTGCGCCGGTCACGATTCCCGTGAGGAAAAAGGCTGCCAGAACCTGGGTCTCGGTGCCGCTCGGCATGCGGTTCAGCCCGATGATCGCGGCAGGCAGAACTGCGGCCAGTGTTCCGGTCAGCACCATCTGGAGCAGGGCGCTGCCGATCCGGAACAATTCGCTCGCCAGCGCTGTGATCAGTACAGGGGCCACAAGGATCGCCATCATCAGCTTGAAGCCCTGCCAGCTTGCAGCGACAGCCAGCTCGCTCGGGTCCTCACCGTTGAAAGCAAGGCCGAACACCGTGTCGGCGAAGGCGTTGAAAGCAGCAAACACCATGCTGGCCAGAGCTGGCGACATCACCGTGGCGAGCATCAGGAAGAAGCCACCGGCTCCGAAGGCGATGATGAGCCCGAGCGGGATTATCAGGAGGAGGCGGGCGACGCTGCGCATCGTCTCAGGCCGAAGGGGTGACGGGTGACAGTGCGGCCCCGACAACCGCTGCTGCGTCGGCTTCGTCCAGCAACATGCGGGCCCTGGCACCCAGCTTCTCGGTTTCGCTCTTGAGCTGTCCACAGGCGGCGAGGATGTCACGCCCGCGCGGAGTCCGGACCGGTGAGGCATAGCCGGCACGAAACACGATATCCGAGAAGCGCTCGATTCGGTCCCAGTCCGAGCAGGCATAGCGGGTGCCGGGCCACGGATTGAACGGGATCAGGTTGATCTTGGCCGGAATGCCTTTGAGCAGCCTTACCAGTTCGCGCGCATCGGCGTCGGTGTCGTTGACGCCCTTGAGCATGACATACTCGAAGGTGATGCGGCGTGCGTTGGAGAGGCCAGGATAGCTCCGGCAGGCATCAAGCAGGGCCGCAATCGGATACTTGCGGTTGAGCGGCACCAATTCGTTGCGCAGGTCGTCGCGGACGGCATGCAGCGAGATGGCCAGCATGGCATTGGTCCGTGCGCCGAGCGGGGCGATATCGGGCACCACACCGGAGGTCGAGACCGTGATTCGCCGCCGTCCCAGAGACAGGCCGTCACCATCGGCAATCGTGTCGATCGCATCCGCGACGGCATCGAGATTGTAGAGCGGCTCGCCCATGCCCATGAAGACGATGTTGCTGACAAAACGGCTGCCATCGGCTGGCAGGAAGCCGTCGGTTGGCCGGTCACGGCCAGGAAAATCGCCGAGCTGGTCACGCGCTGCCATCAGTTGCAGCACGATCTCCTCGCTGGTCAGATTGCGGACGAGGCGCTGTGTGCCGGTGTGGCAGAAGGTGCAGGTCAGGGTGCAGCCGACCTGGCTCGACACGCACAAGGTGCCGCGGTCCGTTTCGGGAATGTAGACGCATTCGATCTCGGCACCCTTGTCGCGCGGGCCGGTGGAAGGCATACGCAGCAGCCATTTGCGGGTGCCGTCCTGCGAGACCTGCGCTGCGGTGACAGTCGGTCTGTCGAGCGTAAAGCGCTCCTCCAGCGCGGACTTGAGATCCTTCCCGACATTCCGGATCTCGGCGAAGTCACGCACCCCATGGTGATAGACCCAGTTCCAGATCTGGCCGGTGCGCATGCGCTGCTCTTTCAGCGGCACACCGATCTCGCCAAGCGCTGCAGCGATGCCGGCACGGGTGCGTCCGGCAAGGCTGGGCTTGCCGGCGGGTGTCGCGACCGGGCCGACCGGCGGCGTATCCGTCGAGGCGTCATGGAGGGGTGCAGGCGAGGTCATGGCAGTCGAGCTCTTCCCGGAAAGCCGGATGTCAGCCAGCTGCGCCGGCGAGGATAGTATGCGCGTAGCGCTTCTTTTGGTTGGCAGGCATGGTGTCGTTCGATGCCGCCCTAGCCCCGAAGCCTATCACGCTTCACGCACGGGTCCGAATCACTGTGCGGCGCACGCCGGTCAAGGGCATTCGCGGCGCATGCGCTCAAGAGCCTGCGTGAGGCCTGCCAGTGAATAACGATCAGTGCTGGCATTGCCCCGGCCCGAGGTCACCTTGACGTTCATTGTCTGGCCACGCCGGGCTGCCTCGATGAAGGCATTCTCTTCCGCGGCGTTGGCGATCCACGCATTCTTCCCCTTTGGAGCGAGCGCGAAGGTGGCATTGCCGATCGAAGCTTCGCCAGGCGTGCTTTCCTTGGCGGCGAAGCCGAGCACGAAACTGACCTCGTTACGCACCTGTTCGCCGGGGCGGCTGGTAATGAACAGAAAGCCGGGATCGCGGGTGAGCGTCTTGGGCAAACGTTCCTTCGGCTTGGTGAGCACGTAGCAGACCTTGGTGCGCCCCGACTGGCTCGAATAGGCCACCCATTCGCCGAAGGTGCCGAGTTCAAGCGCATTGCCCTGCCCTGCGGGTGCGGCAGCCGGGCGGGCAGGTTGACGGGCCTGGGCCTGGGCCTCAAGGCTGCTCGCCAACTGGAAAGCCGCCAGACAAGAAACAAGGGCGGCCGCGAAGCGTGAGGTGCGATTCATAGGTTCTAACTGGCTGGCACGACGGTTGTGGACGACATCGAAGCAGACCCGAAAACGGGCTCGGTCCAATCTCAATGCCACGAAGCAGGCGAAATTGCGATACCGGTTATTTGAGTTCCGTTTTCGGGGGAAACGTGCCAGTCTTCAAGGACGCAGAAGGACCACCGGGGGTCGTTGGTCATCTGCGGTGATTGCGATGCCCGGTCTGGTGCCTTGCGCCAGCGTTCGGTCGGCGTGATCGAACGAGGGATAACAGGTGTCTAACCCGGCAGAGTTTGCGGCGTGGGTCGCGGACGTGGCGCATCGCCGCGACCGGGGGGCGTTCACGCGGCTGTTCGATCATTTTGCGCCACGTCTGAACTCCTATCTCATGCGGCTTGGCACCGATGCGGCGATGGCCGAGGAGATCGTGCAGGACGTGATGTCCACCTTGTGGCGCAAGGCGGCCCTGTTCGACCCTGCCAAGTCGTCGCTGTCGACCTGGCTTTACCGGATCGCGCGCAACCGGCGCATCGATCTGGCCCGGCGCGAGCGGGGCGACTTCGATCCAGACGAGCCAATGCTGCAACCGGCGGCCTCGCCCGATCTCGACCAGTTGGTCGATATCCAGCAGCGCGAGGAAGCGGTCCGCGCCGTCCTCACGTCATTGCCGCCCGAACAGCTTGATCTGGTCAAGCTCGCCTTTTTCGAGGGTTTGTCCCACAGCCAGATCTCGGAGGCCACCGGGCTGCCGCTTGGCACGGTCAAGTCGCGCATCCGGCTGGCTTTCACGCGGCTTCGGCGCATGCTGGAGGCTGAAGGCGTGGTCGAAGCCACCTGAGCGCGGAAACGGATCGGTTTCAGAGCCCTTCCAGCACCGATCGGGCCTTATCGCGATGTTCGGGCTTGAGCGCTCCGGCAACCGTGGCGATCGCTGCGCCGATCACGGCGGCATCATCCGTAAAACCGAGCAGCGGAACGAGGTCAGGAATCGCATCGATCGGCAGCACGAAATAGGCCAGAGCGGACAAAAGGACCAGCCGCACGCGCGCTGGCGTCGAGGGGTCCCGGGCGCAGAACCAGGCGGCCAGGGCATCTTCGGAGAACGGAACGAAACGCGCCGCACGCTTCAACAGATCAACCAGCCTGGCACCGAGCCTTTCCTGATCATTTGCGATCTTGCGCATGGCCGCGATTTCTTCCGGCGTGAAGCGCGTCTCGAAACTGCCAGCCATCAGGGCATCCTTTCGCGGGGAGGTGGGCACAAATCCCGTTTCCCTTATTGTGCGAACTGTCCTAGCCGGTTTCAAGGCCATCGGGCCGAAGGGTGGCGTGGACCACGGCGCTTGCGCGGAAGAGGGGGATCGACATGAAGCTGGAAGCGGGAATGGCTGCGGTGGTAACAGGCGCCGCCTCAGGTCTGGGTGAGGCCACTGCACGGATGCTGGCGCAGCACGGCGTCAAGGTGGCATTGCTCGACATGAATGCCGAGCGCGGCGAGCAGGTCGCAGCCGAGATCGGCGGGCTGTTCTGCGTCTGCGATGTCACATCCGACGCCTCTGTCGATGCGGCGCTGGCCAGGGCGAGGGCGGCACATGGGCCAGAGCGAATCACGGTCAACTGTGCCGGCATCGCGCCGGGCAAGCGCATCGTCTCCAAGAAGCGCGATACGGGCGAGCTGGCGGCACATGACATGGCCAGCTTCGAGAAGGTCGTGGCCGTCAACCTGTTCGGCACGTTCCGGATGATGGCCCGCTCGGCCGTCTCGATGGCCGCACTGGCCCCGATCAATGACGATGGCTCGCGCGGGGTCATCATCAACACTGCTTCGGTGGCGGCCGAGGATGGCCAGATCGGGCAAGCGGCCTATGCGGCCTCGAAGGGCGGCGTCGCGGCGCTGACCTTGCCGGCGGCGCGCGATCTCGCCTCATCCGGCATCCGTGTCGCCACCATCCTGCCGGGCCTGTTCGAGACGCCGATGTTCGCGTCCATCGCTGACGACTACCGGCGGGCGCTGGAGCAATCCGTGCCGCACCCGTCGCGGCTTGGACGCCCTGCGGAGTATGCTGCGCTCGTCCGATCGATCATCGAGAACGACATGCTGAATGGTGTGACCATCCGGCTGGATGGCGCAGTCAGGCTGGCGCCGAAATAGCGCAGATCAAGCAACTGCAATGACGCGTCAGGCTGCCCTGCTACGGCCCAGCAGGCTGTCGAACAGCCCCTTGCCGTCGATGCCGCCGGTGAGATGTTCGATCAGGTTCTCAGGGTGCGGCATCATGCCGAGCACATTGCGGCTTTCCGAATAGATGCCGGCAATGCCGTTCAGCGACCCGTTCGGGTTGGCGGCCTCGGTCACCTGCCCTTCGGCGTCGCAATAGCGGAAGGCAACGAGGCCGTTGTCTTCCAGGTGCGCCAGCGTCCCGGCATCGCCGATGTAATTGCCTTCGCCATGGGCGATGCAGACATCGATGACCTGCCCCGGCGCATAGGCGCTGGTGAAGGCTGTGTCGCAGCGCTCTACCTTGAGATGCTGCCGCTTGCAGGCGAATCGCAGGTTGGCATTGCGAACCAGCACGCCGGGCAGCAGCCCTGATTCGCAGGCGATCTGGAAGCCGTTGCAGATGGCCAGAACAAGTCCGCCGCGTGCGCTGTGGCTGCGCACGGCGTCCATGATCGGCGCACGCGCGGCGATCGCACCTGTGCGGAGATAGTCGCCGTAGGAGAAACCACCGGGCAGGACCACGAGGTCGGTGCCGTCCGGCAAAGCCGTGTCGGCGTGCCAGGCATGCACAACCGATGCGCCAGCCTGCTTCAGGGCCTTGGCGACGTCGCCTTCGCGATTGGAACCGGGAAAGGTGATGACGGCTGCGCGCATGGAACCGTTCCTCAGGCCATCAGGTCGATGCGGTAATTCTCGATGACCGTGTTGGCCAGAAGCTTCTCGCATGCCGTGGTCAGCGCGGCGTGGGCTTTGGCCTGATCGTTGCCGGACAATTCGATGTCGAAGACCTTGCCCTGACGCACCGATGACACGCCGTCTACCCCGAGCGAGGCGAGGGCGCCCTCAATGGCCTTGCCCTGCGGGTCGAGAACGCCGGTCTTGAGCGTGACGGTGACGCGGGCTTTCATGGCGGGGCTCCGGGCAGGGCTGACCGTGGATGGCGGTGTCGCCAGACGTGTGCCCCGTCAAACCCCATCGGCAGGTCTCGTGCAAGCCCGCAACAGGGCTCCGCGGCGGGTTTTTTGTCCCCTGTTACTTGATTGCCTGTCGGGCATGGGCTTCGGCGGCCTCGGCGCTGGCCCCGACTGCGATCAGGAGCCTTGCCTGTTCGCGGCTGCGCCAGCCCAGAATCACGACATGGGCGGGGCGTCCGCCTGTTTTTGCCGGATGAAGTGTCACAAGTCCGCCGCGCCAGGCCCCAACCGTGACGGGGGCAACGCTGGTGCTTCCGCGCGCTTGCTGCGAAGCTGCTTTCTGGCTGCGTGTGTCTTTGCGAGTTGCTGCCAAGGTCGGGCGTGCCGCTGACAGGACGCGCACCGGTTCAGTCATCAGCAGGTCGGCCACTTCCCGCTCGCGGCCCGACAACGCTATCGTGGCGACGAAGCCCTCGCGCGGACAAGCCTGTGCCGGACAGAAGGTGAGCACATCCGGTTCGATCCCGGGGTTCAGCAACCAGCGTGCGGCCGGCAAGGGGACCCAGCCATCGGCTGGGATCAGGGGCAGCGTCGAAAACCCGTAGTTCATGGCCGGCAGCAGGCTGCAACCGGGCAGCGTTGCGCCGAACAGGGCCAGCATGGCCAGCCTTGCGACCCGCTGCATCAGGGGCCGCACGCGGGACATGCCGCCGCGAGCCTCACTGCACCAGGCGCGGGCCGTTGGTGACAGGGCGCTCGCCCTCGACGATGATGCCAAGGCGGCGTGCCACTTCGGTGTAGGCTTCGATCAGACCGCCCATGTCCTTGCGGAAACGGTCCTTGTCCATCTTGTCCTTGGTCTTGACGTCCCACAGCCGGCACGAATCCGGGCTGATCTCGTCGGCGATGACGATGCGCATCAGTTCGCCTTCCCAGAGCCGGCCGCATTCGATCTTGAAGTCGACGAGGCGAATGCCGGCTCCGAGGAACAGGCCCGAGAGGAAATCGTTGACGCGGATGGCAAGCGCCATGATGTCGTCGATCTCCTGCGGCGTTGCCCATCCGAACGCCGTGATGTGCTCCTCGGAGACCATCGGGTCGCCGAGTTCGTCGTTCTTGTAGTAGAATTCGATGATCGAGCGCGGCAACTGGGTGCCTTCCTCGATGCCGAGCTTCTTCGACAGCGAGCCCGCCGCAATGTTGCGGACCACGACTTCGAGCGGGATGATCTCGACCTCGCGAATCAGTTGTTCGCGCATGTTGAGCCGACGGATGAAGTGCGTCGGCACGCCCATGTCATTGAGGTTCTGGAACAGGAATTCGCTGATCCGGTTGTTCAGCACACCCTTGCCGTCGATGACCTCGTGCTTCTGGGCGTTGAAGGCCGTGGCATCATCCTTGAAGTGCTGGATCAGTGTACCGGGTTCGGGGCCTTCATAAAGGACCTTGGCCTTGCCCTCGTAGATGCGACGGCGACGGGTCATGGGGATCATCCGCAGTTTGAGGAAGTCGCTGGCGACAATGCGCTCACCTGAGCTGACAAGCCAGACATTTGACGGTTCAGGGCCCATATGGCGGTTTCGCTGTCCAAGCGCAAGTTTTTGGGCTGACAGGCCCTATCCAGAGCGATCCGGCGCTGGTGCAACCGGGGCCGGGTCGCTATATGCCGGGCGACGCGCAGCGCGCTTCGGCCCTCAATCGACCACAGGAGTTTGCCATGGCCGGCATGGACGACCGCAAGGATGCCTTCGAGAATAAATTCGCCCATGACGAGGCGCTTCAGTTCAAAGCCACGGCGCGGCGCAACAAGATGTTGGGTCTGTGGGCTGCGGAGAAGCTCGGGAAGTCGCCCGACGAGGCGGAAGCCTATGCCAAGTCTGTGGTCATGGCCGATTTCGAGGAAGCCGGGGATGACGATGTCCTGCGCAAGATCAAGGCAGACCTTGCCGCAGGTGGTGTCGACCAGAGTGACCACCAGATCCGCCGCACCATGGACGAGTTGATGGCAAAGGCCGTCGAGGAAATCCGCGCCAAGGGCTGACGCAGCCGCGATCAGATTGCGCGCCCCGCCCGAAACGCATGACGCCCGGTAACTTGCCGGGCGTTTCTTTTTGCACAGCTGCCTGCTTTGATAGGCTCAACGTCATGCGCCTGCACGACGCTCAGACGACCATCATCAGAAAACGCTCCCCGGGGAAATGCCATGTCGAACGTCTTCACCAGCTTTGCCGCATCGCTGCGCGGCGGCACGCCTGCCTATGCCGCCTTCATCGGGCTTGCCGAGCCGCTGGTGACGGAGAGCCTGATGCGCGATGGCTTCGATACCGCCGTCATCGACATGCAGCATGGCCTGCACACAACCCAGTCTGCCATTCTGGCGATTGGTGCAGCCGCTGTTGCCGGCAAGGCCGTGTTCGTGCGCCCGCCGGTGGGAGCCTTCCCGGAAGCGTCGCGTATGCTGGATGCGGGAGCGGTCGGCATCATCGCGCCGATGATCAACTCGCTGGCGGATGCAAAGGCTTTCGCGGGCTACTGCAAGTACCCGCCGCTGGGCGAGCGCAGCTGGGGGCCCTATCGCGCCACGGGCCTGACGGGCCTGGACGGCGAGGCCTACCTCAAGAGCGCCAACGATATCACGTTGGCGATTGCCATGATCGAGACTCGGCAGGCGCTTGACCTGCTCGACGACATCCTCGCTGTTCCGGGCATCGATGGCGTGTTCGTCGGTCCATCCGACCTGTCGATCGCGCTGACCAACGGTGCCACCGTCGACCAGTTCCACTCCGAGGTGGACAAGGCCCTGACCCATGTGGCGCAGCGCTGCAAGGCACACGGCAAGATCGCAAGCTGTTTCTCGATGACCGGTGCGCGGGCTGCCGAGATGATCGCGCGGGGCTTTCACATGAGTTCGATCGCCACCGATCAGGTGCTGCTGAAGAACGCGGCCAAGGCCGAACTGGCCGTGGCGCGCGGTGCGGGCAAGGCCGCCGGCGCGCGGACCTACTGACGGCGGGCTGCTACAACCCGACCCCTTCGCGGGACTTGACTGCGGCATAGTAGGCCCAGAGCAGGCGCGCTGCCACGGCGCGCCATGGCGACCAGGCCATGGCCATGGTTGCCAGTTGCCTGGCGGAGGGCCGGGCTGCCTGGGCAAAACCGATGCGCACAGCCTCCTGCAGGGCCAGATCGCCGGGCGCGAAGACATCGGCGTGGCCGAGATGGAACATCAGATAGACGTCGGCGGTCCAGGGGCCGATTCCCGGCATGGACGTCATCGCGGTGCGAACCACGTCAGGGTGGGCACCAGCCAGAGCGGGCAAATCGAGTCGGCCCGAAGTGGCTGCTTCGGCCAATGTCCGCATGGTCTTGATCTTCGGGCCTGACAGACCGCACTGGCGCAAGTCGATGTCCGTGGCTGCCACAATGTCGCCGGGACCGAGTTCCGGATAGCGACGCTGTACGCGCTCCCAGATGGCACGGGCCGAGGCCACGGATACCTGCTGCGAAACAATGATGCGCGTCAGGCCTTCGAAACCGGGTGCTGCGCGGCGCAGAGGCACCGGTCCGGCCAGCGCGATGATGCCTGCAAAGCGCGGCTCGGCTTTCTCCAGATGGTGAAGGCCTTCCGTGATGTCGCTGTCGCTCTCGATCCGTCGCGTCATGATGCTATCTTCCGGCTGCGCTTCGGGGCCTGCTTGTGCCTTATGGCAAGACGCGACGCGAATCACAGGACACGCCATGTCGCCACCCGTTTTCCGATTTGCGCCGAGCCCGAACGGACGGCTGCATCTGGGGCACGCGCTGTCGGCTTTGCGCAATGAAGCCGAGGCCCGCCGCCTGGGTGGTCGCCTGCTGCTGAGAATCGAGGATATCGATGCCGAACGTAGCCGGCCAGCTTTCGCGGCCGCGATCATTGCCGATCTGGACTGGCTCGGCATCCGCTTCGATGACGCGGTGCGGCGGCAGTCTGAGCACATGGCCGACTACCAAACGGCGCTTGGTGTCTTGCGCGGTCGCGGGCTGATCTATGCCTGCCGGTGCTCGCGCAGTGACATCCGGTCGGCCTGGGCGGCAAGCGGGCTTGCAGTATGCCAAGACCCCGATGGCGCGCCGCTCTATCCAGGGACCTGCCGCCCCGCGCTTGAGGGGGCCGGATTGGGGCGGCTCGACGTCGACGTCGAAACGGTCCTGTCCTGGCGGCTCGATATGGCAAGCGCGCTCGATGCGGTCGCCCCGGATGCGGGCTACCAGCTATATGCGCAAGACAGGCCAGTGACGATGTGTCCGATACGGCCGGAACGCTGGGGCGATGTGGTGCTGGCGCGCAAGCACACGCCGACTAGCTATCATCTGTCCGTTGTGGTGGATGATGCGCTTCAGGGCGTTACCCATGTGGTGAGAGGGCGCGACCTGGAAGCGGCGACCGACATCCATGTCGTGTTGCAAAAGCTGCTGGGGTTGCCCACGCCGCAATACCAGTTCCATGATCTGGTGCTCGACGAGCAGGGCCAGAAGCTGGCCAAGAGCCGGAATGCGCCGGCGCTGTCGGACCTGCGTGAGGCCGGCATCACACCAGCCGATGTGCGCCGGCAATTGGGCTTTGCCTGATCAGGCCTTCACGCCAAGGATGGCGAGCCACATCACCATGGTGATGACCGACAGTGCCGTCGAAAGGGCAATCGCCGTCGAGGCCTCGGCCATGCCGTCCTTGTAGCGTTCGGCAAACAGATAGGCGTTGATGCCGCAAGGGCAGGCCGCGAACATCACTGCGACGCCGGACCAGGCCGGTGGCATGCTGAACACCATTGTTGCCAGCACGAAGACGATCAGCGGGTGCAAGCCAAGCTTAAGGGCGCTGAGGATCAGTGGCAGTTTCAGGCCGCTTTCCAGCCCGTAGCGATGCAGGGCGATGCCGAGGCAGACAAGCGCGCAGGGCACCGCCGCCCCGGCGAGCAGATCGACGACCGTCCAGAGTGCTTCGGGCGCGATGCCGACCAATGGCCGGAAGGCGGACCCCAGCAGGATGCCGATGATGATCGGATGAGACAGCAGCTTGCCGATGATCTGGCGCGCCGAGGCCTGCCTGCCTTCCGCCAGCAGGGTGGCCGCCGTCATCGTCACCGGCAGGTGGATCGCCAGCAAAAGTGCCAGCGGCACGGCTCCGGCGTCGCCAAAGGCTTTCAGGATAACGGGAATGCCGACAAGGACCGTGTTCGACTGGGCTGCCGAGAAGCCGCAGGCCACGACGGCGGGACCGTTGCGACCGAGGATGCGGCTGGCCACGAGCATCGCCAGCGTCCAGCAGACCAGCACGCCTGTGAAGTAGGCAATCCAGTAGCCCCAGGGCTGGATCTGGGGGATTTCGGCGCGCGCCAGCGTGCGGAACAGCAGGCACGGAACTGCGAGCGTGAAGACGAAGTCGGACAAGCCGTCGCCCGTGCGGTTGGTGAGCACGCCGGTCCTGCGACCGAGATAGCCCGTTGCGATCAGAACGAAGACCGGCAGGACGATCAGCAGCAGTGCGGTCATGCGCGAGCGGCCCGGTGCCGGTCAGTTCTGGCGGGTGTCGCGCTGGGCGATAACCCGCGAGCCGCCGCCACGGACGATCAGATCCTCAATAGCTTCGCGCTGGCGGCGGAATTCCGCCAGAATGCGACCGTCGAGTTCGCGGCCCCGTGGCAGGCGGATCTTCATCGGATTGACGAAGTTGCCGTTGACGATGACCTCGTAGTGCAGGTGCGGGCCTGTCGAGAGGCCGGTATTGCCGATGGTGCCGATGACCTGACCTTGGCGGACGCGGGCTCCCTCCTCGATGCCGCGCCCGAAGGTGGACATGTGCGAATAGGTGGTGACATAGCCATTGGCGTGCTGGATCTCGACGCGCCGGCCGTAGCCCGTGTCCCAGCCCGCCTTGATCACCGTGCCGTGTCCCGCCGCGATGATCGGGGTGCCGACACGGCCATTGGCCCAATCGACACCGGTGTGCATCTTGGAATAGCGCAGCACCGGATGAAAGCGCATGCCAAAGCCTGAGCGCATTTCGGCATCGCCCGCCACCGGCTTGCGGACGAGGAACTTCTTGAGTGAGCGGCCATCCTCGTCGAAGAAGTCGATGACACCATCGTCGGGCGCGTGGAAACGGAAAACCCGGCGCGTTTCGCCGGCCACCGAAAGGCTCGCGAAAAGCAGTTCGGTGCGGGCGCCGTCGCCATCGTCTCCATCGGTGAAGATAACCTCAAGGCTATCGCCGCCGCTGACCCGCCGCTGGAAGTCCAAGTCATGGGCGAAGATCCGCACCATCTCGTCGATCAGCGGTCGCGGCATGTCATAGCGCAGCGCGGTCTCGTAAAGGCTATCATAGAGCCGCGCGCCGGTGCCTTCATTGCTGTCGTCTTCATCCTCGTCGCCGGAACCGCGCGCTGACCGGGCCGCGCGCCGGGGGCGGGGCTCCTCTTCCTCGCGGGCGAGCTGGACCGGCACGAAGGCGCCCCGATCATTGACCGCGATCATCGTCTCGATCCGCCCCTCGGCCACGAGTGAAACCCGGACGATCTGGCGCGGCTCGGACGGGCGCGCACCAGCTACTGTCATAATCTGCACCACCTGCCCCTCTGGCAGGCCCTGCACGCGGGCGCGGCCGCCAAGCGCCACAACCATGGTGCGGATCTGCTCCGGGGTTGCGCCTGCGCTCCTGAGCACAGCATCGAAGCCTTCGCCGCGCCTGATCAGCAGGACGCGCTCCTCGACTGGAGCCTCGCGCGTCGCAGCATGAGGCGTCTTGGCGAGTTCCGTGACGTTTTCCGGAACCACCCGCACCTCGATGTTCGAGAAGCTGGTGTCAGTAGCAGGTGCCCAGGACAGGGGCCCTGCTGCCGGCTCGCCCAGCGAGCGCAGGGTCCGGCTCAGCATCAGTTGGGGCGGGATCGGCAGCACGGCCCTGCGGCCGGCGGCAACCTGGTTGGCCCGCTCTTCCTCGATCTGCGCGATGATCTCGGCATCCGACAGCCCCGGCGCGGCATCCTCGAAGACGATGCCACCGAGATCGCGCTTGGTCATCGACACGTCCGCATCGGGGACATCGCCGGTTTGCTCGGCCAGGCGCTCGGTGGAAGGCCCGCCTTCCGAGAACAGGCGCAAGGGATTGAACGGCGGGATATCAGCCGAGAAGGTGCCCGCCGTCAGCGAAAGCCCGGCAGACAATCGGATGAAGGGGCGGTTCTTGATGACCTCCCGATCGCCAACCCGTTGGGTGAAGGGAGCTCTGATCACCTGGCGCGCGCTGGGCAAGGCGGCCTGCTGCACCAGCTTGTCGCCCTTGCGTGCCGAAGGTGCCACGTCACCGGGCGTCGCTGCTGGGGCGACGGCCAATTCGGGAATCTCGGCGAAACTCGTGTCGCCCTGAACAGCAATATAGACAGCGCCACCAAGCAGCGCACAGCCACAGGCGCCGACCAGAAGGCTGGCGAACAGCCAACGATAGGAAAAGACATGGCGCTCCGCCGACGGGTGAACGGAGCGGTCCAGCGTGATGGCCGGCTCATCGCCAAGAAAACGGCTCTCGCCATAGGCTTCCGCACCAGGCGCGCGCCTGCCGTCACTGCCCTGTATCGACGCTGCCCCGCGCGACGCCGAGCGCGAGAGCGGCACCAAATGCGGCGCTTCCGACGGAACCGCAATGTGACTGTTCATGGCGGGCCGGTCTTCCTCGGTCTCTCGCGGCTGGTGGTGCGGTGTCTATCGTGTCGGGTCTGTCATGTCTTGCGGGCCACTTCACATGGTGAGGCGAGCCGCAAACAGGCAGGCTGCAACACAAAGGCGCGAACGAAAGCGCCCCTGACCTGCCGCCCGGCAGACCATGCCCCGACGCGCGGACATAATCAATTGTCCGCGGATCTGCACAAAACAACGATTTCTGGCCAAATCGAGGCGCTGGAAGGCCTGAACGCCAGCTTCTGGAGCTGGCTCAACGATGCCGCGGGCACAAAAATGCACATTCGGCAAAAAAGATCGAAAATGGGTGTTGACACTTCAACCCACCCCCGACTATATCCGCTCCACACCGACGGCAACGCCACACGGCGACGCCGCGACCGCGCTTCTCTAGAGAAACGGTTGCCCCAGTCCGAATCACTTCGGGCCATGGCAAAAGTTGTCCCTGAAGCGCCGCTCTTTGACAAGTGCAGACAGAAAGAGAAACGTGGACGGCGATGTTCTTGCGGACTGGCCTTCGGGTCAGTCATTGATGAGACATTGGCGGTCTTGCGTTTTTCGAGCTCACTATTTGATTGCGAAAGCAATCAGGTGTGAACTCCGTCAATACGCAGTGACCAGCCATTTTCAAATCTCTCCAACTTGAGAGTTTGATCCTGGCTCAGAGCGAACGCTGGCGGCAGGCTTAACACATGCAAGTCGAACGGGCATCTTCGGATGTCAGTGGCAGACGGGTGAGGAACACGTGGGAACATGCCCTTCGGTTCGGAATAACTCAGGGAAACTTGAGCTAATACCGGATACGCCCGAGAGGGGAAAGATTTATTGCCGAAGGATTGGCCCGCGTCTGATTAGCTAGTTGGTGAGGTAACGGCTCACCAAGGCGACGATCAGTAGCTGGTCTGAGAGGATGATCAGCCACATTGGGACTGAGACACGGCCCAAACTCCTACGGGAGGCAGCAGTGGGGAATATTGGACAATGGGCGAAAGCCTGATCCAGCCATGCCGCGTGAGTGATGAAGGCCTTAGGGTTGTAAAGCTCTTTTATCCGGGAAGATAATGACTGTACCGGAAGAATAAGCCCCGGCTAACTTCGTGCCAGCAGCCGCGGTAATACGAAGGGGGCTAGCGTTGCTCGGAATCACTGGGCGTAAAGGGCGCGTAGGCGGATGATTAAGTCGGAGGTGAAAGCCCAGGGCTCAACCCTGGAATTGCCTTCGATACTGATCGTCTCGAGAATGGAAGAGGTAAGTGGAATACCGAGTGTAGAGGTGAAATTCGTAGATATTCGGTGGAACACCAGTGGCGAAGGCGACTTACTGGTCCATTTCTGACGCTGAGGCGCGAAAGCGTGGGGATCAAACAGGATTAGATACCCTGGTAGTCCACGCCGTAAACGATGAATGCCAGCCGTTGGGGAGCTTGCTCTTCAGTGGCGCAGCTAACGCTTTAAGCATTCCGCCTGGGGAGTACGGTCGCAAGATTAAAACTCAAAGGAATTGACGGGGGCCCGCACAAGCGGTGGAGCATGTGGTTTAATTCGAAGCAACGCGCAGAACCTTACCAGCTTTTGACATGTCACGTTTGGTCGTCAGAGATGACTTCCTTCAGTTCGGCTGGCGTGAACACAGGTGCTGCATGGCTGTCGTCAGCTCGTGTCGTGAGATGTTGGGTTAAGTCCCGCAACGAGCGCAACCCTCGCCTCTAGTTGCCATCATTAAGTTGGGAACTCTAGAGGGACTGCCGGTGATAAGCCGGAGGAAGGTGGGGATGACGTCAAGTCCTCATGGCCCTTACAGGCTGGGCTACACACGTGCTACAATGGTGGTGACAATGGGCAGCGAAGGGGCGACCCCGAGCTAATCTCCAAAAGCCATCTCAGTTCAGATTGCACTCTGCAACTCGAGTGCATGAAGGTGGAATCGCTAGTAATCGTGGATCAGCATGCCACGGTGAATACGTTCCCGGGCCTTGTACACACCGCCCGTCACACCATGGGAGTTGGGTTTACCCGAAGGCAGTGCGCCAACCGCAAGGAGGCAGCTGACCACGGTAGGCTCAGCGACTGGGGTGAAGTCGTAACAAGGTAGCCGTAGGGGAACCTGCGGCTGGATCACCTCCTTTCTAAGGTAGTTCCCTCATTGGCTTCGGCTGGTATCGGAACTCTTCAGAACAAAAGAAGCTTCGGCTTCAAATTGCGGAATGTCGCCGTCTTCGTTTCTCTTTCTTTCCGGGTCGTCACCAGGGCGCTGTGGTCATTGGATCATGTGCTGCGCTGTTGATGTCGTGATCTCGGGCTTGTAGCTCAGTTGGTTAGAGCGCGCGCTTGATAAGCGTGAGGTCGGAGGTTCAAGTCCTCCCAGGCCCACCAGTGTTTCACGGTGTGACCTGATTGGGGCCTTAGCTCAGCTGGGAGAGCGCGTGCTTTGCAAGCATGAGGTCATCGGTTCGATCCCGATAGGCTCCACCAGTCACCCGCCCGGAAAAAAGTGTCCAAGTTTCATAGCGATGTGTCTTCCTTGAGAAGGCTGCGCCATGTTCAGCTGTTTGTTATCGTGAAGAGAGATTGTAGCCGCGAGACGGTCCCCCAGGACCGCATCGACTGGCATCCGCATGCGTGGATGTCGTTCGTGAGAGTGGTTGCGATCGACATGCAAACTGGTCTTTCTAATCAAAGATGCTGTCTTCGGATGGCGGACATTGATCATAGGAACGATCAAGTGCCTTAAGAGCATACGGTGGATGCCTTGGCGCTGAGAGGCGATGAAGGACGTGGTACGCTGCGATAAGCTGTGGGGAGGTGCGAACAACCTTTGATCCGCAGATTTCCGAATGGGGAAACCCACCTTCGACAGTTTGTATTGCAAGGCCATCGGGCAACCGGTGGTTTTGGACTACAAATTGTCAGATGAAGGTATTGAACCTTGAATACATAGAGGTTCAAAGCGAACCCAGGGAACTGAAACATCTAAGTACCTGGAGGAAAGGACATCAACGAGACTCCGTTAGTAGTGGCGAGCGAACGCGGACCAGGCCAGTGGTCTGATGGAATTAAGCGGAAGCAGCTGGAAAGCTGCGCATTATGGGTGATAGCCCCGTACGCGTGTTTGAACATCAGATCCTTGAGTAAGGCGGGACACGTGAAATCCTGTCTGAACATGGGGGGACCACCCTCCAAGCCTAAGTACTCCTCAGCGACCGATAGTGAACAAGTACCGTGAGGGAAAGGTGAAAAGCACCCCGACGAGGGGAGTGAAATAGCACCTGAAACCGTATGCTTACAAACAGTCGGAGCCCGCAAGGGTGACGGCGTACCTTTTGTATTATGGGTCAGCGACTTAAAGTAACGAGCAAGCTTAAGCCGGTAGGTGTAGGCGCAGCGAAAGCGAGTCTGAACAGGGCGTTCAGTTCGTTGCTTTAGACCCGAAACCGGGTGATCTAGCCATGAGCAGGTTGAAGGTGAGGTAACACTCACTGGAGGACCGAACCGGTGCCTGTTGAAAAAGTCTCGGATGACTTGTGGCTAGGGGTGAAAGGCCAATCAAACTCGGAAATAGCTGGTTCTCCGCGAAAGCTATTTAGGTAGCGCCTCGTGTGAATGTTGTCGGGGGTAGAGCACTGGATGGGCTAGGGGTGCCCACAGCATTACCAATCCTAACCAAACTCCGAATACCGACAAACACTGCACGGGAGACACACGGCGGGTGCTAACGTCCGTCGTGGAGAGGGAAACAACCCTGACCTACAGCTAAGGCCCCCAATTCGTGGCTAAGTGTGGAACGATGTGGGAATCCCAAAACAACCAGGAGGTTGGCTTAGAAGCAGCCATCCTTTAAAGAAAGCGTAACAGCTCACTGGTCTAAATAAGGGTTCCTGCGCGGAAAATGTATCGGGGCTCAAGCCACGAGCCGAAGCTTGGGATGCACAGCAATGTGCGTGGTAGCGGAGCGTTCTGTAAGTCTGCGAAGGAGGACCCGTGAGGGCCTCTGGAGATATCAGAAG
>CALRRR020000001.1:162500-377286 GCA_943370645.1 Hydrogenophaga intermedia
ATGGCACCGGGAAGGTTTCGATTGCCCGTCAGGGGCAACATGTCTCGCGACCGGCGGGGATTTCCCTATCCAGGCCATCCAGGCCGGCACGGCAGCTTTCGGTATCCAGTTCCACCCCGAGGTCACGCCCGCGATGATGTATCGCTGGACCACGCGTGCGCATGAACGGATGGCCATGCCCGGTGCCCAACCGCGCGATGCCCACTTCGAAGGCTGGCACCTGCATGACGCGGCAGTCGCAGCGTGGCTCAACGCCTTTCTGGATCATTGGCTTGCGCTCAAGCAGCCGGCTTGAACACTGAAGCGCCAAACTTGGCAACAGCCGCGACCTTGTCGGATCTACGCTGCATGATCTGGTGGAGCTGAGGGGATTCGAACCCCTGACCTCTGCAGTGCGATTGCAGCGCTCTCCCATCTGAGCTACAGCCCCAAGCGAGCGCGTTCTAGGCTGGCGAGGTTGAGGCTGTCAATCGTCGCGCTGGCCGCGGGTGTCGCTCTGTCGCATCGGAGTTCGGGGTCGGCTCTGAGAAGCTGGCTGGAGCTGGCGGCATGAATTCTGATCGTGCTTTGTTGCGGAGCAAGCGTTCGCGCCGCTGCGCAAAACCTCATTGACACACGCAAGCCACCGGAAAATCCCCAATGCAGTCCGTCCTCGATGTCCTTGACCTCGCACTCAATCTCTACACCTGGCTGGTCATCGCCTCCGCCATTGTCAGCTGGCTGGTCGCATTCAATGTCATCAATGCCAGCAACGACGTGGTGCGTATGGTCTGGGATTTCCTGTATCGCGTCACTGAGCCGGCCCTGCGGCCGATCCGGAAAATCATGCCCAATCTGGGCGGGATCGACGTGTCACCGATCATCCTGCTCCTGATCATCTTCTTCCTGCAGAGCGTGATTGCGCGCTACCTGAGGCCGCTCGTCTTCTGACGGGAGATCAGGCCTTGTCTCAGCGCCATTGCAAGGCGAGATAGACCAACCCTGCCGTGATGAACGGGAAAGGCAGGCTGACCAGGATCCTGAGGCGCACGAACCAGGATGGCATGAAGGGCAGTTCCCAGATCAGCATGCGGTTGAGGGTGTAAAGCGACCAGCCGGTGACAAAACTCATAACCTGCGGCAGGCCGGCCCCGGCTTTCAGCGCTGCTGCACCCAGCGCGAACCCGACCACGGGGCCGCCGGGTGTGAGCGCGCCGGCCAGCGCTGCGAGTGCCACCCCCAAAATGCCCGATCCAGACCCAAAAAGGCCTACGATCTGGTCCTGCGGCAGGGCTTTGGCGATAAAGCCCGAACCGATCACGCCCAAGGCCAGCCGGGGCAAAAGGTGCAGGATCTCGCGGGTGGCGGCCTGCAAGGACAAGCCGAGCGTTCCGTCGTGTCGTTGCCATGCGGTCAGCATCAGCCATGCCACAAGCGCATAAAGGATGATGGTTAGTCCGATCAGGATCATGCCGGTGGCGTCCTGTCCGGGGCATCAGTCGGGAGGGTGACCGGGATCTTGCGCGCCAGCCACCCGGCTGCAAGCGGCATCCAGCACGACAGAATCGCCCGAAGCATGACAACGTCGGCGCCGAAGAACGGCAATTCCCAGATCAGCATGCGGTTGAGGCCGATCAGCAGCCAGGCCGTGACAAAGGCGACAGCGGCACCCCGGTCGGCCCCGATCACCAGCAGCGCTGCCGCCAACGGAAACACCGTGAAGGGCCCTGCCGGAAAGACGAAGCCGACGAAGGCCGCGATCAGCAGGCCACGAAAACCTGAGCCAGCACCAAGCCAGCGCACGATCACTTCACGCGCCACGAGGCGGCGGATCAGTTCACCGATGAGGGTGCCCGCGATGACCTTCGGGATGATCTCGATCAGCAGCCAAAGGTCGTCGATGAAGATATGGCGGACGACCTCCGTGCCGTCACGCTGCCAGACGATCGCCAATGAGACGGACGTCAGGACAACGATGAGCCAGAAGCTCCAGTCGAACAATCGGCGTGGGGAGGCTTGCTGCAAGGCCGGCTCGCGGGGACATGAAAAAAGGCCAGGCAGCGTTGCCTGACCTTTTCATTCTTGTCGCCGTTTCAGGCGTCGCGCAACCGCAGCCTTCGCATGGCAGGCAGCAAGGGCCGCGCGGTCAGGCCTTGACGCCCGCTGCTGCCAGATCGATCTCGGTCACAAGCTGCGGGTCGAGATTGAGGGAGACGCCGAGATTGGCGAGGAAGTCCACCTCGTGCTGCGTGTCCGGCTCAATAGCGAGGCGTGCAGCCGTGTAGACCTGCGCTGCCAGTTCGGGCGTCGATGCGGCAGCCGCGATGTCTTCGAAGGAGGCCGGATTGGCCATTTCGTGCTCAAGCCAGGCGTTCCCTTCCGGATCGAAGCCAGCTTCAGTCAGCCCGCCCATGATCGCCTGCCGTTCTGCGGCATCGACCAGACCGTCCGACGCGGCGGCGGCGATCATGGCCCTGATCAGCAGGATCGCGGTCTCGTTGCTGGCGGCTTCCGGTTCGAAGCCGGAGCCCGCTGGTGCCGGCAGCGCCGGCGTGCTGGCATCGCCCATGACCGGGCTGCCAGCCTGATGGTTCTGGTAGGCCTTGTAGGCGAGTCCGCCGATCAGCGCGAGGCCGCCAAGCGCTGCTGCCGAGCCGACAACCGAACGGCCCGTCTTGGAGCCGAGTACGAGTGCTGCCAGTCCGCCAAGGCCGGCGCCGGTCAGCATCTGGTTCTGGCCAGCAAACTCGCGGGCCCGGTTGAGAAGGTCCCCGGCCTGGGTGCCGGCGAGCCGCCCCTGCAGCTGGTCCATCGCGCCGCTCGCTGCCTGGCCGGCTTGCCCTGCGAGCCCTCCGGCCTGCTGGCCTGCATTCTGGGCACCCTGGCCAAGCTGGCCCAGCACGGAACCGAGCATGCCGCCCAATCCGCCGCCGGCACCGCCTGCTGTCTGGCCAGCGTTCTGTGCCCCTTGCGTCACCTGTCCGAGCACGGAGCCGAGAAGGCCACCAAGGCCACCTCCGGCTGCGCCGCCCTGCTGCCCGGACTGCGAAGCGGCTTGCGAGCCAGCACTGACCAAAGCATCGAGAAGCTTCTTTGCGTCGAACATCATGATCTCCCTGTTGTGCCGTCCCTGGCACCTTGTCAGTTCATGTAATCATTCAAAAACGTCACACCAGTGACGCGCTTCATCTCATGACGGCAAAATTGCCGATGCGGTCCGCGCCAGCTCAGTGATCGCGGCAAAATCCCGGGCCTTGACCAGTCCGGCGGGCGCGATCCAGGAGCCGCCGAGGCCGACGACGTTTGGTAAGGCGAGATAGGAAGGCGCCTTGCCCGCGTCGATGCCCCCCGTGGGGCAGAAGGCGATGTCTGGCAGCACCGGGTGGAAGCCCTTGAGCGCTGCGATGCCGCCAGAGCTTTCCGCAGGGAAGAACTTCAGCGTCGTGAAGCCCATTTCCCGCAGCCGCATCGCCTCTGACACCGTGGCGATACCCGGCAGGAACGGTACGGGACAGCTGGCCGCGACCTCAGCCAGCGCCGGCGTGACGCCGGGGCTGACGAGAAAGCGCGCACCCGCCTCCAGCGCTGCCGCCGCCTGCGCCTTGTCCATCACAGTGCCGACCCCGAGCACCGCGTCCGGCACAGCCTTGGCAATGGCCTTGATCACAGCCAGCGCATTGGGGCTGCGAAGGGTCATCTCCACGATCGGCAGGCCGCCCGCCACCAGGGCGCGGGCGAGGGCAACGCCATCTGCAGGATCATCGACGCTGACGACAGGCACGATCCGGGCAAGCTTGAACAGGTCGCGTGCGGCAAGCTGGGCCGGCGTGGAGGCGATCATGACGGGGTTCCTTCCTGGCTTCAGCGCCTCGGTCTGGCCTGCGCCGGCAAGGGCAGGCCTGATGTCTGCTTCAGGGTTTCGAGCACGATCTCAGAACGAACTCGCGCGACGCTTTCATGCGGCAGGAAGACCTCGTTCACAAGCTCCGACAACTCGCGCAGGTCACGAACCACCAGTTTCAGCAGGTAGTCCGCCTCGCCGGTCAGGGCATGGGCTTCGAGGACAGCGGGCATCAGCCGCACGAGATCACGGAAGCGGCGGGCATTGTCGCGCGAGTGGGTGTCGAGGGCGACGTGGATGAACACCGTGACGGCGAGGCCGATGCCATCAGGATCGATCAGCGCGCGGTAGCCCTTGATGATGCCGGTTTCCTCGAGCCTTTGACGTCGCCGGGAGACCTGACTGGCGGACAGCCCGATCTGCTCGGCAAGGCTGGCATTGGTGAGCGAGGCATCATCCTGCAAGGCCGCCATCAACCGCCAGTCGAAGCTATCCAGCGTGGTGATTTCCTGCATAGATACACTCATTTCTGCATCAAACATGCATCAAACACGCAAAAGCTATGTTCATCGCACGGTCTGTGCATCCGCAATGCGCTATCTTGCTATTCATAACAACGTCTGTCCAGAGGAGGACCGCCATGGGACCGTTTCCGCACGATGCAGCGCCGCCAGCCATCACGCCCGCCAATCCGATGGGCACCGACGGATTCGAGTTCGTCGAATTCGCCCACCCTCAGCCCGAGGCGCTGAAGGGGCTGCTCGAAACGATGGGGTTCGTGCCCGTCGCCCGGCATCGTTCCAAGAACGTCACCCTCTACCGTCAGGGTGATGTCAATTTCGTCGTCAATGCCGAGCCGGATTCCTTCGCGCAGCGTTTTGCCGCCGAACACGGCCCCTGCGCCTGCGCCATGGCCTTTCGCGTGGTCGATGCCAACTATGCCTACCAGCGCGCCATCGAACTGGGTGCCGAACCGTTCGAGGGCAAGGTCGGGCCGATGGAACTCAACATCCCGGCGGTGAAGGGCATCGGCGGGTCTCTGCTGTATTTCGTTGATCGCTATGGCGACAAGGGATCAATCTGGGACGTCGATTTCATCTGGACTGGCGAGCGGGATCCGCGGCCCGAACCGGCCGGCCTGTATTACCTCGACCACCTGACGCACAACGTGCATCGTGGTCGGATGGATTTCTGGGCGGGCTTTTACGAGAAGTTGTTCAACTTCCGCGAGATCCGCTTCTTCAACATCGAAGGCAAGCTGACGGGCCTGATCAGCCGCGCCCTGACCTCCCCGTGTGGCAAGATCCGCATTCCGATCAACGAGAGCCTCGATGACAAGAGCCAGATCGAGGAATACCTGCGCGCCTACAATGGGGAAGGCATCCAGCATGTCGCCATGGGCTCACGCGACATCTATGCCTCGGTCGAGGCGCTGCGCGCGCGCGGCCTGCCGTTCATGCCCAAGCCGCCAGACACCTACTACGCACGCATCGACGATCGTGTTCCCGGCCATGGCGAGGACGTGGCTCGGCTCCATGCCAACGGCATCCTGATCGATGGCGAAGGCGCGGTGGCACTTGGCGACAAGGAAGGGCGGATGAGCAAGGTGCTCCTCCAGATCTTCTCCGGCACCGTGCTGGGTCCGATCTTCTTCGAGTTCATCCAGCGCAAGGGCGACGAAGGTTTCGGCGAAGGCAATTTCCGGGCGTTGTTTGAATCGATCGAGGAAGATCAGGTCCGGCGCGGAGTTCTCAGTGCCGCCGAGTGAGGACCGTCACTGGGCCATGAATTCGACGGAAGCCGACAAGGTTGCCGGCGCATAGAGAATGCGCCGGTGGCCAAGACCGGGCAGGGCTTTGAGCGTGACATGATCGCCCGCTGCAGCCAGTGCTTCTGCGCTGGCAAAGGACACCTCCTTGTCATTGGGCGCGTGCAACACCAGCGTTGGCGTCTGTGTCCTTTGCAGCACGTCGATAGTCTCGAACGTGGCGAGTTCGCGACCCGTCAGACGCTTTACATTGGCATCGAACCAGGACTGGCTGCGTGCTGTCAGTCCGACAGCCTCACCAAAGCCATGAAAGATGCGCGGCATCGAATGCGGCGCGGCGATCAGGACAAGCCGACTGATCTCGATCGCAGGATGCCCTTCAACCAGGCCGCCGATCAACGCGGGCGCGATCGCGCCGCCAAACGAATGGCCGATGATGCCGTGCCAGGGCCCTGTTTCGGCATGCAGTGCCTGAAGCGCTGCGATAGCGAGCGGAATGTGCAGGCGCTTGCCCGAGGCTTCTCCATGTCCGGGAAGGTCGCAGGCGATCACATCGAAACCCGCCTCCGTGAGGGGCGCCACGAAAGCGGTCATGAAGACAGCCCGACCTGTCCAACCATGAAGAAGCAAAACCTTGCCGCGTGACGGTACCTGCTTGCTGGCGAACGCATAGGTGCGGATCGTGCCAGCTGGAAAACCCCGACCATGATAGGCAACATCGGCGGTCTGGGCATCCTGCAGCCGGGTTCTCGCCTGATCGGTTGCCTTGCGCTCACTTTCGCTCAAGCGCGGCGCGCGCGGCGGCGTGCAGAAACGTTCGAACATCAGGTTGCCTGTCAGGCGGGGGGCGATGATCGAGCCTGCGCGGACGAGTTGGCGGATGACCTGCAAACCGAGCTGTGCCATCTTCATCCTCTCCTGTTCATGATTGAACATGAATGTTCAATCATGAACTATATTGTTCAGGCTTGAACAAAATCAAGAGGCCGTTGTGCCGAAAGCAGCGCGGTGAGTGATCCACGGGGAAATGGCGAAGACAAGTCGAGGCAGCGGACCGAAGCTGGCCTGATGCCTTGGGACATGCCGCGCTTTCGCAACTGGATCGCAGTTGCCAAGGTGCATGTGCTGGTTGAGAAGGCGATGGCTGCGGGTCTGGCACCTCTGGCGCTCAAACTGCCGCACTATGACATCCTGGCCAATGTCTACAGGTTTTCAGGCCTGACCCAGCAGGAACTGGCGGACCGCATGCTGGTGGGCCGATCCAACCTGTCGATGCTGCTGCCCGAGCTTGAACGGCGCGGGCTGGTGAAGCGTGTACCAGACAACGAGGACCGACGGGTAAGACGGCTTTCACTCACGGCCGAGGGCCGGGTGCTGACCTTGCGGGCCCTGAAGGTGCAGGTTCAGGTCATCGAAAACATGATGGCAGCGCTCTCGGCGGAAGAATGCGAGGCTTTGGGCGATTACATGCGCCGGGTTGGGCACCACATGCTGGCCAATCCGATGGCAGCAGACAAGGCGGTCTAGCCGAAACGAAAAATGGCCACCCTTGAGGGCGGCCATTCTCTCGTGCCTCAGCCACGCGCCATTACGGCGCTGGATTTTGGTGCGGTGCTTCGCCCCTGGTTTTCCAGAGCGAATAGAAGATGCCCGCTGCGATCAGCACAATGGTGATGCCGAGCGAGTATTCCGGCGGGAACTTGCCGACCAGATTGTTCCAGAAGATCTTCAAGCCGATGAAGACCAGGACGATGGCCAGCGAGTACTTGAGATAGTGGAAGCGGTGGACCATGGCCGCCAACGCGAAATACAGGGCGCGCAGGCCGAGGATCGCCATGATGTTCGCCGTGTAGACGATGAACGTGTCGGTGGTGATGGCGAAGATCGCCGGCACCGAGTCAACCGCGAAGACCAGGTCGGCGATGTTGATGACGACGAGCGCCAGGAACAGCGGGGTGGCCCAGACCACGACTTTTCCGGTCTTGGTGTCCGGCTGGCGCACGAAGAACTTCTGGTCATGCAGTTCGTCGGTGACACGCATGTGCTTCTTCATGAAGCGCACGACCGGGTTCTTGGACACGTCCGGATCGCCCTCGGGCACGAACAGCATCTTGATGCCGGTCGCGATCAGGAAGGCGCCGAAGAAGTAGAGGATCCAGCTGTAGTTCTGCACCAAGGCTGCACCGACCGCGATCATGATACCGCGCAGCACGATGACCGCGAGGATACCCCAGACCAGCGCGCGGTACTGATACTTGCGCGGGATGGCGAAGAAGCCAAAAATCAGCGAGATCACGAAGACATTGTCGATCGACAGCGCCTTTTCGATGAAATAGCCGGTGAAAAAGGTGATGCCAGCATGCGTCTGGTCTGATGTGGTGATGACGCCCGCCTCGTAGGCCCACCAGATGCCCGCGCCATAAATGATCGCAAAGCCAAAATAGAAAACGGACAGCCACAAGCTTTCCGTGATGCCCATCTCTTTGTCTTCCTTGTGCCAGACCCCCAGGTCGAACACGAGAAGGGCGATGACGATGGACAGGAAACCTGCCCACATCCACAATGGTTTGCCGAGCCACTCGGCGATAAACATTTCAGGCATTGATCCGGATCCCGCGTGTTGAGTGATCGCCCGCTCCGGCCTGTCACATGGACATGCCGCAAGGACGTATCATTGGAAACGTGCTGGTTCCGACATCACGGGGCGTCCGGATGATATCAACGAACGCCTAGCCGCCAGAGGGGCCCGGTCACCAGCCCCCCTGAGGTGGTGCGCCGCGGCGCAATGTCAAGGTTTTGCCACGATCTTGGCGACGCCACCTCCGGTTTGTGGCGGCAGCATGCAATGCGATCACAGGATCTGCTGAACAAACGTGCAATTGCCTAAAAAATAGCCGTACAGTGAGCATCATGCTAGCCGAACCAGGCGCCGAATTGCTTTGGCCGTTGGGCGGGCGCGCATCCGGCGCGATGCCCGGCGGCACGGACCTTGCTACACTTGACCTGAGCCAGACTTGTGGTGTGATGTCCCGGACGCAAGAGCCGACCCTTCGCGTTCGTATTTTTTTGCCCGGTTCACGGACCTTTCCAGAAGCCAACCATCCTGATCATCCGGTCAGGCCTTGATGTGGAGTTGCCTGTCGATGACCTCCCTTGTGTCCCTTGCCCGCGCCACGGCTGCGCGTTTCAGCCGTCGCGCCGTGCTGGCTGGTGCAGGCGCTGCTGCGCTGCTTTTTGCTGCTGTGCCCCAGGCCAGTGCCCAGACCCCGATCCGGTTCACGCTGGACTGGCGGTTCGAAGGGCCATCGGCGCTGTTTCTGATGGCGATCGAGAAGGGCTACTTCAAGGCCGAGGGTCTCGATGTCACCATCGACACGGGCAATGGCTCGCGTGAGGCGATCCCGCGCGTGGCCTCCGGAACCTATGACATGGGCTTTGGCGATGTGAACTCGCTGATCCGCTTCCGCGACGAGAACCCCACCGTCGATCTGAAGTCCGTGATGATGATCTATGACAAGCCACCCTTCGCGATCGTTGGGCGCAAGTCGCGCGGCATCACAACGGATGTGAAGAGCCTCGAAGGCAAGAAGTTCGGCGCACCCGCGGCCGATGCCGCCTATGCTCAGTGGCCGATCTTCAAGGCCGTGAACAAGCTTAATGACTCCGCCATGAAGTTCGAGAATGTCGGCTTCCCGGTGCGCGAGCCGATGCTGGCTTCTGGCGAGGTCGACGCGGTGTTCGGCTTTGCCAATTCGTCCTACATCAACGTGAAGTCGCGCGGCGTGCCGGTCGATGACATCGTCACCATGCTGATGGCCGACTATGGCGTCGAGCTTTACGGCAACGTGATCATGGTCTCGCCGAAGTTCCTGGCTGAGAAGCCGGAGGCCGTGCGCGGGTTCCTGCGGGCCCTGACCAAGGGCGTGCGCGATACCGTCAAGGATCCGGCCGCAGGCGCCGCGCTGGTGATCAAGCGCAACGACGTTGCCCGCCTCGAGGTCGAGACCGAGCGACTGAAGATGACGCTGGACCAGAACGTGATCACCCCCTGGGTCAAGGCCAACGGGTTCGGCGGCATCGACAAGGGCCGCTGGAGCCGCGCTCTTGACCAGATCGGCCTGACCTTCACCTTCAAGGACAAGGCGAAGGCCGGCGATGCCTTTACCGATGCTTTCCTGCCCGGTGCAGCCGACCGCGCCATGTGATCTGCCCGGCATGAAGCGGGCCATCTGATCCGGATATGGCACCGGCCCGGTCTTGCGGGCCGGTGCCAATCTCCCTCTTCTTGTCTAGCATGGTCGGCCTTTGGGCCAGACAAAGCCCGCCTCCTCGCCCGTTCCTGCGGATCGGGGAAAGCCGATGGGTGATTGCGCCCTCAACCAGAACGGTGCCTCATGAGCTACTTCGTTGACGTGCAGAACGTCACCCATGTGTATGGCGGTGGTGACGGGACGCCGGCAGTCGAAGACCTGACGGTGCGCGTCCGCGAAGGCGAGTTCGCGGCGCTTGTCGGCCCTTCCGGGTGCGGCAAGTCGACGATGATGAAACTGGCGACGGGCCTGCAGTTCCCGAAAAGCGGAACGGTGATCGTGGATGGCGCCGAGGTGGCCGCCCCGTTGAAGATCACCGGCATGGCCTTCCAGAATCCCGTGATGCTGCCGTGGCGTACGGTGCTCGACAATCTGCTTTTGCCGCTGGAAATCGTCGAACCCCATCGTTCGCGCTTCCGCGCTCACAAGCACGAATATGTGGCGCGTGCCGAGAACCTGCTGCGCTCGGTCGGGCTTTCCGGTATGGGCGAGAAGTTCCCATGGCAATTGTCGGGCGGCATGCAACAGCGTGCGTCCTTGTGCCGGTCGCTGATCCATGAGCCGAAGCTCCTTATGCTTGACGAGCCGTTCGGAGCGCTCGACACGTTCACGCGCGAGGAATTGTGGTGCGTGGTGCGCGATCTGCATGCGGAGCGCGGCTTCACGGTGATCCTTGTGACCCACGACCTGCGCGAGGCGGCGTTCCTGTCCGATCGCATCTACTGCATGAGTTCGCGCCCCGGGCGGATCATCGCCGAGCGCGAGGTCACCTTGCCGCGCCCACGCGATCTCGACGTGACCTACACGCACGAATTCGCCGATATCGTCCAGGACCTGCGCAACCAGATCCGCAACGCGAGAGTGGCTGTCTGATGGACCGCAAGACTTCCCTGAAGCTGGCGCCTTACCTGTTCACCATTGGCTTTTTCATCCTCTGGGAGGTCGCGTGCCGAGTGCTGAAGGTTTCGACCTTCGTGCTGCCGCCACCGTCTGCCGTCTGGGGTGCGATGGTGCAATACCAGAGGCCGCTGCTGATCAATGCCTTCCACACCCTGTGGATGACGACGGCCGGCTTTGGCCTGTCCGTGGTGTTCGGCATCGCGCTCGGGCTGATTGTCGGCTCGTCACGGTTTCTCTATGCCGGCCTCAACCCGCTTCTGGTTGGCTTCAACTCGATTCCGAAGGTTGCCGTGGTGCCGATCCTGGTGATCTGGTTCGGCGTTGGCTGGTTGCCGCCGGTTTTGACCGCTTTCGTGATTTCGTTCTTTCCGATCGTCGTCAACATGGCGACCGGGCTCGCCACGATCGAACCCGAAACCGAGGACGTGATGAAGGCTCTCGGCGCAAGCCGGCTCGACATCATGACCAAAGTCGGGATCCCGCGCTCGATGCCTTATCTCTTCGGCGCACTGAAGGTCTCGATCACGTTGGCCTATGTCGGTTCGGTGATCGGCGAGCAGAATGCCTCGAACCTCGGCATCGGCAACCTGATCACGCGTGCTTCGGCCGACTTCAATGTGCCGCTGATCTTTGCGGCCCTGATTGTCCTCGCGATTCTTGGCGTCTTTCTGGTCGTCATCGTCGACATGATCGAGGCGAGGACCACGAAGTGGGCACGGCGCTCCCAGATGTCGAACGCCTGAGGCCT
This sequence comes from Hydrogenophaga intermedia, assembly GCA_943370645.1. GTDB lineage: Bacteria > Pseudomonadota > Alphaproteobacteria > Rhizobiales > Beijerinckiaceae > Allobosea. Next base: position 174,047 of record CALRRR020000001.1, read on the forward strand.
GTCGCCGCTAAGGGCTTTCGCGCCAGATTTAACCAGCCCAAGCAGGGCTGGTGAGAATGGCTATCTGGGTCAACCAGCCGATGATCCACAGCACCGAGCGGAGCGTGGCGGTATCGGCAACGTAAGCGGCGGCGTAGCCGATGCGTGCTGCAACGAACAGCATGGCAAGGGCGTCGATCGTGCCTTGCGGGACCTTCATCAGCATTGCTGCCAGCACGGCAGCGGCAAAGAAGGGGAAGGCTTCATAACTGTTCTGGTGCGCGGCATAGGCGCGGCGGCGGTGCCCGACAAGGCTGTTGGCCCAATCCCTGGGATTGTTGTTGTCGAGGCCGGGCCCCCACTTGGCCACGCCGGCCATCACGACGGGCATGATCCCGGCCAGAAGAACGCACCATAGGGCAATCGGCATCGTCCGGCTCCTTTAGCCCCGTGATGACAATACGCGGTCTGGCCCGGACTGGATCGAAAGTGGTCTGGAAGGCGCCCTTGCGTGGCTGGAGCCATTGGCGGATTGTCGGGATCGACGAAAGACGTGAACGGGGAGGCATGGCATGTCGATGGTGAGATTGCTGGAAGATGACGATCTGTCGCCCGCGGCCGCTGCGGTGTTTGCGGACATTCGCGCCACCCGCAACACCGCCTTCGTTGGCAATTTCTGGCGCGGGCTTGCCCATGACCCGGTTCTGCTCAGGCGGACCTGGGAGAGCGTCAAGGAGGTGATGACGCCGGGCGCTCTCGATGCGCTCACCAAGGAACTGATCTATGTCGCCGTGTCGATGGCGAACAGTTGCGAGTATTGCATCCGTTCCCACACGGCGGCTGCCCGTGCCAAAGGCATGAGTGAGGCGCAACTGATGGAGCTTGTGGCAGTGGTCGGCATGGCCAGCGAAACCAATCGGTTGGCGACCGGTCTGGTGATCCCGGTCGACGAGGCCTTCCGCGATCGACCGCCGAAAGCCGCCGACAACAACGGCCGGGGGCTGGCATGACCGCGGATCGGCTGTCGCCGCGCAAACAGGTCGTGCATTTGTTCTACAAAGGCATGTGGGACCATGCCGACAAGAGCCTGATTCCGCAGATCTTCCATCCAGATTTCACGTTCCGGGGCTCTTTGGGGCCGGTTCTGGTTGGGCATGAGGCGTTTGCCGGCTATGTCGACATGGTGACGACCGCGCTCGGCTCCTACACCTCCGACATTCTGGAGCTGGTAGAGGAGGGCGAGACGGTCTGTGGCAAGCTCCGATTCCATGGCATTCACCGCGCGCCGCTGTTCGGGCATGCCCCGACGGGTCGCCATGTCTGGTGGTTTGGTGCCCCGATCTTCCAGTTCGAGGGCACGAAGGTGCGCGATCTGTGGGTGCTGGGCGATATCCATGGATTGTTGGCGCAGCTTCGCGGCGATGTGCCTAGCCAGCCGATCTGACCGCCAGATGCGTTGTCGTGGCCGGCAACACGCGCTATCAGGCGTCTGACCTCCGAAATTGCCCCTTCAAGGCCCGTTCGTGCCGAATTCCGCTGCCGTTTCCCTGATCGACCATTATGAGGCGCTGGTTGCCACTGGCGCGATCGAGCGTGATCCCGCGCAGGCGGTTCTTGTGCAGCAACTGGAAGACCTGGCGCTGCGACTTGGCGAGCGCGCTCTCGCCAGCAAGGGCCGGGCGCTGGGCTGGCTGTTCGCCAGGGGGCGGCCTGAGCCTGTTCCGATCAAGGGATTGTACATCTGGGGCTCGGTTGGTCGCGGCAAGACCATGCTGATGGACATGTTCTTCACGCGCGTGAAGAACGTGACGAAACGGCGTGCGCACTTTCACACCTTCATGGCCGACGTGCATGCGCGCATTCATGCTTTCCGGCAGCAGGTGAAAGCCGGCCAGATCAAGGATGGCGACCCGATCGCGCCGACCGCACGGGCCATCGCTGCGGAAGCGACCCTGCTGTGCTTCGACGAATTCACTGTCACGGACATCGCCGACGCGATGATCCTGGGCCGGCTGTTCAATGCCCTGTTCGCAGAAGGTGTGACGCTGGTTGCCACGTCGAATGTGGAGCCCTCGCGGCTGTATGAAGGCGGGCTCAACCGCACGCTGTTCATGCCCTTCGTTGCCGAGCTTGGCCGCCAAGTTGCAGTGGTTGAACTGGATGCCCGCACCGATTTCAGGCTGGAAAAGCTTGCGGGCGCGCTCGTCTACCATCAGCCACTCGGGACCGAGGCCACGGCAGCGCTCGATCAGGCTTTCCTGCGGCTGACAGGGCAGGCTGATGCGCCGCCGGTCAGGCTCACCGTGCTCGGCCATAGCCTCGATCTGCCGCATGCTGCCTTTGGCGTGGCGCGGGCCTCGTTTTCCGATCTGTGCGGGCGCAGCTATGGCGCGCAGGATTATCTTGCGCTGGCCCGCCAGTTCCATACGCTGGTTCTGGACAACGTGCCGTTGATGCAGGCCGAGAACCGCAACGAGGCCAAGCGCTTCATCATCCTGATCGATGCACTCTATGAGAATCGCGTGAAGCTGATCGTGTCGGCGGCGGCGGAACCGCATCTCCTGTATCACGCCGAACACGGGCGCGAGGCCTTCGAGTTCGACCGGACGGCGTCGCGCCTGATCGAGATGCGCGGCGAGGACTACCTGACGCTGCCGCATGGGCGCGGCGCGACCACGGCAAGCAGCAGTTCGACCGGGCTGGTGGAGACCTGATGGCATTGATGCCGCAGACAAAGGAGCCGACCGACATGCGCCTTCTGGCGCTGGCGTCCGAGCACCTGAAGCTCATGGGCGCGCGGCGGCTGACCGTGGTCGCCATCGCGGAAGCGGCTGGCATGACACATGCCAATGTGTACCGCTATTTCCCGTCCAAGCAGGCGCTGATCGATGCTGTGGTCGATGCCTGGATCAAGTCCGTCGAGACGCGCCTGACCGACATTGCGGATGGGCCGGACCCGTCAGATGACAAGCTGGAGCGCATGATCCTTGCCCTCGCCAGGGCCAATCGCGATGGTCTGGGCGAGAATCCTGCGCTCTATGCGGCTTTCCGCGATGCCATGGTCAAGCGCCGACCGGTGGCGAGACGGCACCGGTTGCGGGTGCGGACCCTGCTTGACCGTGTCATCGATGAAGGCATCAACTCCGGTAGTTTCGAGCCGCGCGACAAGGATCGGGCGGCCGTGTTCGTGCTTGATGCGTGTTTCCGTTTTGTGCATCCGGTTGCGGTGGAACTGGAAGGGGATGTCCCGCAGACCCAGTTCGATCAACGCCTGGCCGGTATCGTCAAGGTCATGCTGAGGGCGCTCGCCAGCGGTGCGATCTGATTCAGGGCAGTTTCAAATGACAAAAAATGTTATTTGAAACCAGTATTTTCGCACTTAACCTTTCGTTTACAACTGCTCCTTGATCGATGGTCAACTTATTGAATTAATTCAAGTTTCAATCGATCCAACAGATCGCCAGCAAAGCGCACCCCGCAACCGGGTCGTCATGCCCCAGCTTGTCGTTGGTCTGCCGTTGAGTCACAGAAGCGCCGGTTTTGCGTGGCTGATGGATTTGGCACTGCCGATCAACGGGGTTGCCTGTCTCCTCCAGCTCACGTTCCGTCAAGCCAAACGGCAAGGTCCGCTACGCGACCGTGCCCGAACACAGACCTGGAAGGAATGGCTCCATGGCCCGCAAGAAGATCGCCCTGATTGGTGCCGGACAGATCGGCGGAACGCTCGCCCATCTCGCCGGACTGAAGGAACTGGGCGATATCGTCCTGTTCGACATCGCCGAGGGTGTTCCGCAGGGCAAGAGCCTCGATCTGGTCGAATCGTCCGCGGTCGATGGCTTCGACGCCCTCTATAAGGGCACCAATGATTATGCTGACATTGCCGGCGCCGATGTGGTGATCGTCACCGCCGGCGTGCCGCGCAAGCCGGGCATGAGCCGCGATGACCTGATCGGCATCAACCTGAAGGTTATGAAGTCCGTCGGCGAAGGCATCCGGACCTATGCGCCCAAGGCATTCGTGATCTGCATCACCAACCCGCTCGATGCGATGGTATGGGCCCTGCAGAAGTTCTCCGGCGTGAAGCCCAGCATGATCTGCGGCATGGCCGGCGTGCTCGATTCAGCCCGCATGGCATACTTTCTTGAAGAAGCGACCGGCGTGTCGATCAAGGACATCAAGACCTTCGTGCTCGGCGGCCACGGCGACGACATGGTGCCGCTGGTGCGCTATTCCACGGTTGGCGGCGTTCCCCTGCCTGACCTCGTCAAGATGAAGTGGATCACCCAGGAGAAAGTTGACCAGATCGTCGAGCGCACCCGAAAGGGCGGCGGCGAGATCGTCAACCTGCTGAAGACCGGCTCGGCCTTCTATGCCCCGGCTGCGTCGGCCATCGCCATGGCCGAGAGCTATCTCAAGGATCAGAAGCGTGTCCTGCCCTGCGCCGCCTCGCTGAAGGGCGAATACGGCGTCAAGGGCATGTTCATCGGCGTGCCGGTGGTGATCGGCGGCAAGGGCATCGAGCGCGTCATCAAGATCAAGCTCAACAAGGACGAGCAGGCGATGATGGACAAGTCGGTGGCCTCCGTCACCGGCCTGATCGAGGCCTGCAAGACCATCGATCCGTCCTTGAAGGACTGAGTTGCAGCAGTCGGCAATCGGCGGTCGACCGTTGCAAGACGTGTCGGCCGGGACGGTTGAGCGACTGCCCCCTGCCCACTGACGATTGCCGTTCCAGAGGAACCCGACATGAACATCCACGAATATCAGGGCAAGGCCGTTCTCAAGGAGTTCGGTGCGCCGGTCTCCAAGGGCTTTGCTGCCTTCACGGTGGAGGAAGCCGAGGCCGCTGCCAAGCAGCTCCCCGGCCCGCTCTATGTGGTCAAGAGCCAGATCCATGCGGGTGGCCGCGGCAAGGGCAAGTTCAAGGAACTGGCTGCCGATGCCAAGGGCGGCGTGCGCCTCGCCAAGTCGATCGACGAGGTCAAGGCTCATGCAAAAGAGATGCTCGGCAACACGCTGGTCACGATCCAGACCGGTCCGGCCGGCAAGCAGGTCAACCGCCTCTACATCGAGGACGGGTCCGACATCGAAAAGGAATTCTACCTGTCGATGCTGGTCGACCGTGAGACCAGCCGGATCGCTTTCGTGGTCTCGACCGAAGGCGGCATGAACATCGAGGACGTGGCGCACGACACGCCTGAGAAGATCATCACCTTCTCGGTCGATCCGGTCACGGGCGCGATGCCGCTGCATGGCCGCAAGGTCGCCAAGGCGCTGGGACTGTCGGGCGACCTCGCCAAGCAAGCCGAAAAGCTGGTGGCACAGCTCTACACCGCCTTCGTCACCACCGACATGGCGATGCTGGAAATCAACCCGCTGATCATCACCAAGGATGCCCAGCTCAAGTGTCTCGATGCCAAGATCTCGTTCGATTCGAACGCGCTCTATCGCCATCCCAACATCATGGCGCTGCGCGACGTGAGCGAGGAAGACGACAAGGAAATCGAGGCGTCGAAGTATGACCTCGCCTACATCGCGCTCGACGGCACGATCGGCTGCATGGTCAACGGTGCCGGTCTCGCCATGGCGACGATGGACATCATCAAGCTTTACGGCGCAGAGCCTGCCAACTTCCTCGACGTCGGCGGCGGTGCCTCGAAGGAAAAGGTCACGGCGGCCTTCAAGATCATCACGGCCGATCCGGCGGTGAAGGGCATTCTGGTCAACATCTTCGGCGGCATCATGAAGTGCGATGTCATTGCCGAGGGCGTGATCGCGGCAGTCAAGGAAGTCGGCCTCAAGGTTCCGCTGGTGGTGCGCCTCGAAGGCACCAACGTCGAGCTTGGCAAGAAGATCATCAACGAGAGCGGGCTGAACGTGATCTCGGCCGATGATCTCGATGACGCGGCCCAGAAGATCGTCAAGGCCGTGAAGGGCTGAACGGGATGAGCCCGGCAATGATTGACGCGATCATAGCCTGGCTGCCGCTTGCGCTGATCTTTGCGATGATCGTGTTCGTGCTGATGATGGCAAGGCGACAGCACAAGAGCTACTCCAGCCATCTCGCCGAGGTGACCCGGATCAATGAAGAGAACCGGGTGCTGGGGCGCGAGAACCACGAAATCGCACGGCAGAGCCTGATTGTTCTGAAAGAAATCAAGATCTTACTGGAAGACAGGAAACCCTGATGTCCATCCTCATCGACAAGAACACCAAGGTCATTTGCCAGGGCTTCACCGGCAAGAATGGCACCTTCCATTCCGAGCAGGCGATTGCCTATGGCACCGTGATGACCGGCGGCGTCTCGCCGGGCAAGGGGGGCTCGGTCCATCTTGGGCTGCCGGTCTTCGATACGGTGGCCGAGGCAGTCAGCGCCACCGGCGCGACAGCGACCGTGATCTACGTGCCGCCAGCAGGTGCCGCCGACTCGATCCTGGAAGCGATCGATGCGGAAGTGCCGCTCGCGGTCTGCATCACGGAGGGCATCCCGGTCACCGACATGATCAAGGTCAAGCGCGCCCTGATCGGCTCGAAAACGCGGCTGATCGGACCAAACTGCCCCGGCATCGTCACCGCCGGCGAGAGCAAGATCGGCATCATGCCGGCCAACATCTTCAAGCCCGGCTCGGTCGGCATCGTCTCGCGCTCCGGCACGCTGACCTATGAGGCCGTGTTCCAGACGACGCGCGAAGGCCTCGGCCAGACCACGGCGGTTGGCATCGGCGGCGATCCGGTCAAGGGCACCGAGTTCATCGACATGCTGGAGATGTTCCTGGCCGATCCGCACACGACCTCGATCATCATGATCGGCGAAATCGGCGGCTCGGCCGAAGAGGACGCCGCCCAGTTCATCAAGGACGAGGCCAAGCGTGGCCGGAGCAAGCCGATGGTCGGCTTCATTGCCGGTCGCACGGCCCCTCCAGGCCGCCGCATGGGCCATGCCGGTGCCATCATCGCCGGTGGCAAGGGTGGTGCGGAAGACAAGATCGCAGCCATGGAAAGCGCAGGCATCAAGGTGTCGCCCTCGCCGGCACGCCTTGGAAAGACCTTGGTCGACGTGCTGAAGGGCTGAGAGGCTTGCTGCCGTGAAGATCAGCGACATTCCTTTCGTGACAACGGACTGGGCCAGCATCGAGCCGACCCGGCACTCCGGTGATGAAGGGGTGGCGCTATGGCGAACGCAGACGTTCGGCCCTGAAGACAACAAGATCAGGGTGCGGATGGTGGACTATTCGCCGGGCTATGTCTCCGACCACTGGTGCCAGAAAGGACATGTCCTGTTCTGCATGAGCGGAGACCTTGAGACGACACTTGCCGACGGACGGGTCTACACGCTGTCCGCTGGCCAAAGCTACCAGGTCGCAGACGGGGCGGAGCCCCACCGATCGCGCAGCATCAGCGGCGCGAGACTGTTCATCGTGGATTGATCCGGAGACATCCAATGGGACGCCAGGACGCCAACGACGTTTTTGCCCAGACTTCGTTCCTCTATGGGGCCAATGCCGGCTACATCGAGGATCTTTTTGCGCGTTACCAGGCCAACCCGACCTCGGTCGACGCTGACTGGCAGGCGTTCTTCGGAGCGCTGAAGGACGATGCGAAGGAAGCCACCACCGCGTCCGGCGGCGCTTCGTGGCAGCGTCCGAACTGGCCGATCCATGCCAACGGCGACCTGATTTCGGCGCTGGATGGCAATTGGGCCCAGGTCGAGAAGAATGTTGGCGACAAGCTCAAGGGCAAGGCGCAGACCAAGGGCGTCGAACTCAGCCAGGCCGATGTGCAGCAGGCGACGCGCGATTCGGTCCGCGCCCTGATGCTGATCCGCGCCTACCGCATGCGTGGCCATCTGCACGCCCAGCTCGATCCCCTCGGCATCGAGGCCAAGAAGGCCAACGAAGAGCTGGATCCGGCGTCGTATGGCTTCACCGCCGCCGACATGGACCGCAAGATCTTCATCGACCATGTGCTCGGCATGGAGTTCGCGACCATCCGCGAGATGATTGCGGTGCTCGACCGCACCTACTGCCAGACCATGGGCGTCGAGTTCATGCACATCACCGATCCGGCCCAGAAAGGCTGGATCCAGGAGCGCATCGAAGGTCCGGACAAGGAAATCGCCTTCACCCGCGAGGGCAAGCGCGCCATCCTCAACAAGCTGGTCGAGGCCGAGGGCTTCGAGAAGTTCATCGACCTCAAGTACACCGGCACCAAGCGTTTCGGCCTTGATGGCGGGGAATCGCTGATCCCGGCGCTTGAGCAGATCATCAAGCGTGGCGGCAACCTCGGCGTGAAGGACATCGTGCTGGGCATGGCCCATCGCGGCCGCCTCAACGTGCTGACACAGGTGATGAGCAAGCCGCACCGCGCGCTGTTCCACGAGTTCAAGGGCGGCTCGGCTGCGCCCGATGATGTGGAAGGCTCAGGCGACGTGAAGTATCACCTCGGGGCCTCGTCGGACCGCGAGTTCGATGGCAACAAGGTGCACCTGTCGCTGACGCCCAACCCGTCACATCTGGAAATCGTCGATCCGGTCGTGCTCGGCAAGGTCCGCGCCAAGCAGGACCAGCTGGCCGATGTGGTGGAGCGCACCAAGGTCATGCCGCTGCTGATCCACGGCGATGCCGCCTTTGCGGGGCAGGGCGTGGTGGCCGAGTGCCTCGGTCTGTCGGGGCTGAAGGGTCACCGCACCGGCGGTTCGATCCATTTCATCATCAACAACCAGATCGGTTTCACCACCTATCCGCGCTATTCGCGCTCCTCGCCCTATCCGTCCGATGTGGCGAAGATGGTGGAAGCACCGATCTTCCACGTTAACGGCGATGACCCGGAAGCGGTGGTGTTCGCCGCCAAGGTGGCGACCGAGTTCCGCCAGAAGTTCCACAAGCCGGTGGTCATCGACATGTGGTGCTATCGCCGCTTCGGGCACAACGAGGGCGACGAGCCGGGCTTCACCCAGCCGCTGATGTACAAGAAAATCCGCGGCCACAAGTCGACGCTGGAGCTTTATGGCGCGAAGCTGATCGCCGAGGGCACGGTCACCGAAGCTGAAATCGATGCCATGAAGGCAGACTGGAAGAACCGGCTCGAAGCCGAGTTCGAGTCTGCGGTCGGCTACAAGCCGAACAAGGCCGACTGGCTTGACGGCAAGTGGGCTGGCCTCAAGGCGATCAAGGAAGATGCCGACGATCCGCGCTCCGGCGCAACCGGCGTGCCGGCCGCGGTGCTGCGCGAGATCGGCGAGAAGATCACCGCCGTTCCCGCCGGGTTCAGCGTGCACAAGACGATCCAGCGCTTCCTCGACAACCGCAAGAAGGCGGTCGAGACCGGAGAAGGCATCGATTGGGCAACCGGCGAGGCGCTGGCGTTCTGCTCGTTGCTGCTCGAAGGGCACCCCGTCCGCCTGTCCGGCCAGGATTGCGAGCGTGGCACCTTCTCCAGCCGCCACTCGGTGCTGATCGACCAGGAAACCGAAGGCCGCCATACCTCGTTCAACCATATCCGCGAGGGCCAGCCGCGCTACGAGGTCATCAACTCGATGCTGTCGGAAGAGGCTGTGCTGGGCTTCGAGTACGGCTACTCGCTGTCGGAGCCCAACGCGCTGGTGTGCTGGGAAGCCCAGTTCGGCGACTTCGCCAACGGTGCGCAGGTGCTGTTCGACCAGTTCATCTCGTCGGGCGAGCGCAAGTGGCTGCGCATGTCGGGCCTCGTCTGCCTGCTGCCGCATGGCTATGAAGGCCAGGGTCCGGAGCACTCCTCCGCCCGTCTCGAGCGGTTCCTGCAGATGTGTGCGGAAGACAACATGCAGGTGGCAAACTGCTCGACGCCGGCCAACTACTTCCACATCCTGCGCCGCCAGCTCAAGCGCGAGTTCCGCAAGCCGCTGGTGCTGATGACGCCCAAGTCGCTGCTCAGGCACAAGCGCTGCGTGTCGGATCTGGCTGATCTGGCCGAAGGCTCGACCTTCCACCGCGTGCTGCGCGACGATGCCGAGACCAGGAAGGGCGAGGCCATCAAGCTCGCCAAGGATGCCAAGATCCGGCGCGTCGTGTTGTGCAGCGGCAAGGTCTACTACGATCTTTACGAGGACCGCGAGAAGCGCGGCATCGACGATGTCTACCTGCTGCGCGTCGAGCAGCTCTATCCGTTCCCGCTGAAGTCGCTGGCTAACGAACTGGCGCGCTTCAAGGGTGCGGACATCGTCTGGTGCCAGGAAGAGCCCAAGAACATGGGTTCGTGGAGCTTCGTCGAGCCCTATCTCGAATGGGTGCTCGGCCATTGTGGGGCCAAGGCCAAGCGCGCGCGCTATGTCGGACGCCCGGCATCGGCAGCCACGGCCACGGGCCTGATGTCCAAGCATCTGGTCCAGCTCAAGGCATTCCTCGACGAGGCCTTCGCGGCCTGATCCTTTTCCTGACGAACACAGAAACGAAGGCTCACTGACATGGCCACTGAAATCCGCGTCCCCACGCTCGGCGAATCGGTCACCGAGGCCACGATTGGCAAGTGGTTCAAGAAGCCCGGCGATGCCATCAAGGCTGATGAGCCGCTGGTCGAACTCGAAACCGACAAGGTGACGCTCGAGGTCAACGCGCCTGCGGCCGGCGTTCTCGGCGAGATCGTGGCCAAGGAAGGCGAGACCGTCGGTGTTGCAGCCCTGCTTGGCATGATCACGGCGGGCGGCGCTGCCGCTGCCGCGGCTCCCGCGCCCAAGGCGGAGCCTGCGAAGGCTGCCGCTGCCGCGCCAGTGTCCGCACCTGCGCAACCGGCAACGGCCAAGGCCGCCGATTCAGGCCCTGCCGTGTCGCGCCTTGCTGCCGAGAGCGGCATCAATCCTGCCGCAGTGGCCGCGTCGGGCAAGGATGGCCGCGTCACCAAGGGCGACATGCTGGCTGCGATCGCCGCCGGCCCCGGTGTTGCAGCCCCGGCAGCGCCAGCGCCCATCGTGGTGCGCGCGCCTGTTGCGGTGGATGACGCCTCTCGCGAGGAGCGCGTCAAGATGACCAAGCTGCGCCAGACCATCGCGCGCAGGCTGAAGGAAGCCCAGTCCAACGCCGCCATGCTGACCACGTTCAACGAGGTCGACATGGGCCCGGTCATGGCGCTGCGGAACCAGTACAAGGATCTGTTCGAGAAGAAGCACGGCGTGAAGCTCGGCTTCATGGGCTTCTTCGTGAAGGCCTGCGTACAGGCCCTGAAGGAACTTCCGGCGGTCAACGGCGAGATCGACGGCACCGACATCATCTACAAGAACTACTACCACATCGGCGTGGCTGTCGGCACCGAGAAGGGCCTGGTCGTGCCCGTGGTGCGGGAAGCCGACCAGCTTGGCATCGCCGGTGTCGAAAAGACCATTGCCGATTTCGGCAAGCGGGCCCGTGATGGCGCACTGCGCATCGACGAGATGCAGGGCGGCACCTTCACCATCTCCAATGGCGGGGTCTACGGCTCACTGATGTCGACGCCGATCCTGAACGCACCGCAGTCGGCCATTCTCGGCATGCACAAGATCCAGGAACGGCCCATGGTCGTCGGCGGGCAGATCGTGATCCGTCCGATGATGTATCTGGCGCTGAGCTACGATCACCGCATCATCGACGGCAAGGAAGCCGTGACGTTCCTCGTGCGCGTCAAGGAAAGCCTCGAGGATCCGGCCCGGCTGGTGATGGATCTCTGAGGCTGCGGAAGCGGGCGCGCCGCGCCAATCTCACCTGACGTCTGCGGAGTTCCAGGCATGTCCTACGATCTGATCATCATCGGCACCGGCCCCGGCGGCTATGTCTGCGCCATTCGCGCGGCCCAGCTCGGGCTCAAGGTCGCGGTTGTCGAAAAGCGCAAGACCCATGGCGGAACCTGCCTGAACGTGGGCTGCATTCCCTCCAAGGCGATGCTGCATGCGTCCGAGATGTTCGAGGAAGCGGGGCATGGCTTCGAGGCGCTTGGCATTCAGGTTTCGAAGCCCAAGCTCGACCTTAAGGCGATGATGGCCCACAAGCAGGACACGGTGGACGCCAACGTCAATGGCGTCGGCTTCCTGCTCAAGAAGAACAAGGTCGACGCCTTTCACGGCCTCGGCACCATTCTCGCTGCCGGCAAGGTGCAGGTGAAGGCCGAGGACGGCACAACGCAGGTGCTGGAGACGAAGAACATCGTCATCGCGACAGGCTCCGAACCGGCGAACCTGCCGGGGATCAACATCGACGAGAAGACCGTGGTGACATCGACGGGAGCGCTTGAACTCGGCAAGGTGCCGGGCAAGATGCTGATCATCGGCGCTGGCGTGATCGGGCTGGAACTCGGCTCCGTCTGGGGCCGGCTCGGGGCGAAGATCACCGTCGTGGAGTATCTTGACCGCATTCTTCCCGGCATGGACACCGAGGTCGCCAAGTCCTTCCAGCGCATCCTGGAAAAGCAGGGCATGGCGTTTCACCTGTCCTCGAAGGTCACCAAGGTCGAGCAGGGCAAGGGCGGCGCCAAGGTCACGGTCGAGCCCGCTGCCGGTGGTGAAGCGACGATGCTGGATGCCGATGTCGTGTTGGTGGCCGTGGGGCGCAGGCCGAACACCGACGGGCTCGGGCTGGACGCGGTCGGCGTCGCCATGGAGCGCGGCAAGGTCACGATCGGCAACCACTATGAGACGAACGTGGCAGGCATCTATGCCATCGGCGACGTGGTCAAGGGCCCGATGCTGGCCCACAAGGCCGAGGACGAGGGCGTTGCGCTCGCCGAAATCCTCGCCGGCAAGGCAGGCCATGTGAACTACGACGTGATCCCCGGCGTGGTCTACACAATGCCGGAGGTCGCTTCCGTCGGTCATACCGAGGAAGAGCTGAAAGCTGCCGGCATTGCCTACAAGTCCGGTAAGTTCCCGTTCACCGCCAACGGCCGCGCCCGCGCCATGCGCGCTACAGACGGGTTCGTGAAGGTGCTGGCCGATGCGGCCACGGACCGGGTTCTGGGTGTTCACATCATTGGCCCCAACGCGGGCGACCTGATCCATGAATGCGCCGTGCTGATGGAATTCGGCGGTTCGTCCGAGGATCTGGCCCGCACCTGCCACGCCCACCCGACCCTGTCGGAGGCGGTCAAGGAAGCGGCGCTGGCTGTCGAGAAGCGCGCCATTCACATGTGAGCCGGCCGCACGGTCCGGTCGCGGACGCCGGCCAAAAGCTCTCGGGTTACATCAAGACTTCGAACACCATCGCCTCTTCCGAGGGGTGACAGCAGGCATAGGCCGTGGCTATGCTTCAGCCATGCCCAACGCTGCCCGTCTTGCCGATGATGTTCTTGCCGCCCTCTCGAGCCGGCAGCAGATACCCCCGCTGACCAGCACAGTGGGGCTTGATGTGGCGCAGGCCTACCGGGTCTCGCGTGCCGTCACGGCCCGCCGTGTGGCGCATGGCGAAGTGGTCGTCGGCCGGAAGATCGGGTTCACCAACCGCACGATCTGGGACGAGTATGGGGTTCATCAGCCGATCTATGGCCCCGTCTATGACACCACGCTGCGCGAGGTCGAGGGCATGATCGGCGGTGTTTCGCTGGCCGCGCTGGTCGAGCCGCGCATCGAGCCTGAGATCGTGCTGGGGCTGAGTTCAGCACCGCAAGCGGGCATGGACGCGGCTGCCCTGATGGGTTGCATCGGCTGGGTCGCTCACGGCTTCGAGATCGTGCAGTCGCTGTTCCCGGGCTGGGTGTTCAAGGTCGAGGACTGCATCGCTGCATTCGGCCTGCATGGGGCGTTGTTGCTCGGGCCGCGCCGCCTGCTCGGCGCCCATGAGCGGGCGGACTGGTTGACGCGGCTTGGCGGCTTCAGCCTGCATCTGGCGCGCGACGGCACTGAGGTTGATGTCGGCCACGCTGCCAATGTGCTGGATGGCCCGGTCCATGCGCTCCGCCATCTGGTCGAGACGCTGGCTGCGGATGCCGAGGCCAGCCCGCTCCGGGCCGGCGAGATGATCACGACCGGAACCGTGACGCGCGCCTTCCCGGTTCTGCCCGGTGAGCGCTGGACAACCCGGCTGGTCGGCCTCGACCTGCCAGGCATGGATGTGACATTCGCGTGACGCGGTCATTGCCTGTGACGTAACGCCACCGGCGCCTCACCCCGCATTGCGCCGGGTCAGGAAATCGCCCATCCGCTGCAGCGCCTGTTCGATGTTCGGCAGGGAACTGGCATAGCTGAGCCGGATGTAGCCTTCGCCGTGCACGCCGAAGTCCGGCCCGCCGATGGTGGCGACGCCGGCATCTTCCAGCAATGCGGACGCCAGAGCCTTGGCTTTCCAGCCGGTCTTCGAGACGTTGGGGAAGGCGTAGAAGGCTCCCTTTGGCGAAATGCAGGAGACGCCAGGCAGCTTGTTGAGCCCGGCCACGACCACGCCGCGCCGACGGTCGAACTCCGCTGCCATGGCATGGACGGCATCCTGCGGACCTTCGAGCGCCGCCAGGCCTGCCCATTGGGCTGCTGCGTTGACGCAGGAATAGGAGTTAACGGCCAGCTTGCGTGCCGCTTCATAGAGTGGCTTTGGCCACACCGACCAGCCCATCCGCCAGCCCGTCATGGCATAGGTCTTCGACCAGCCATTGAGCAGGATCAGCCGGTCGCGGATCTCCGGATAGGACATCAGCGAGACATGGGACATCCCGTCATAGACCTGGGCGTCGTAGATCTCGTCGGACATGATCGCCACATCGGGCCAGCGTGCGAGGCCGGCCACCAGCTTGTCGATCTCGGCCTTCGGGGTGACCCCGCCGGTCGGATTGGCGGGGGAATTGACGATAATCAGCCGCGTCCGGGGCGTAATCAGGCCCAGCAGTTCGTCGGCGGCGAAGGCAAAGCCATTCTCTTCGCGGATCGGCACCGGCACCGGCGTGGCACCGGTGAACTCGATCATCGAGCGGTAGATCGGAAAGCCGGGATCAGGATAGAGGATCTCCGCTCCAGGCTCCCCGAACATCAGGATGGCCATGTGCATGGTGATCTTGCCGCCCGGGACAATGAGCACGCTTTCGGGGCTCACAGTGGCGCCTGCGGTGCGCTGCACATAGGCGGCCACGGCTTCGCGCAGCGGCAGGATGCCAGTGGCGGGAGTGTAACCATGGGCTCCGTCGCGCAACGCCTTGACGGCGGCTTCGACGATGTGGGGCGGCGTTGGAAAGTCCGGCTGGCCGATGCCCAGATTGATGATGTCCTTGCCGGCGCGCTGAAGCTCGGTGGCGCGGGCCAGGACGGCAAAGGCATTCTCCTCACCGATGCGGCCGAAGGAGTCGACAAGATGGAGCGTCATGGGTGTTCCTCGAGACCTCGCAGGTCAGAGCGCCCGCTTGATGTCGGTATGCGGGAAATCGTCGCCCTTGAAAAGGAGTGGAAGCATGAGTTTTGCCTCTGCCTGCCTCTCCCGAAGCGCTTGAACGCGCCTGTTGCCTCTTCCGCTGCTGCATGCCCATGCGCAACCAAAACAGCTTTTCACCGCTTGCGAATGCGGTAACCTGCGGGCAAGCAAAACAAGCCCGCTCATGCCGAGGAAACACATGGCCCGCAAACCTGCCCGTCGTATCAAGCCGTCCCAACTGCGTTCAAAGGCGTGGTTCGACAACCCGGCCAACATCGACATGACCGCGCTCTACATCGAGCGGACCATGAATTTCGGCCTGTCGCGGGACGAACTTCAGTCTGGCAAGCCGATCATCGGCATCGCCCAGACAGGCTCGGACATCGCGCCGTGCAACCGGCACCATCTGGAACTGGCGCACCGGGTGCGCGACGGCATCCGCGAGATGGGCGGAGTTCCTTTCGAGTTTCCGATCCACCCGATCCAGGAAACCTGCAAGCGGCCAACCGCGGCGCTCGACCGGAACCTGCAATATCTCAGCCTCGTCGAAATCCTTTATGGCTATCCGCTCGATGCGGTGGTTCTGACCACGGGCTGCGACAAGACCACGCCGGCCCAGATCATGGCCGCCGCAACCGTCGACATCCCGGCCATCGTGCTGTCAGGCGGCCCGATGCTGAACGGCTGGCATCAGGGCGAGAGAACCGGGTCCGGCACGATCGTGTGGAAGGCCCGGCAGATGCATGCGGCGGGGCAACTTGATAACGCGGGGTTTGTCGAACTGATTGCCTCGTCAGCCCCATCGGCAGGCCATTGCAACACCATGGGCACCGCCTCGACGATGAACTCGCTGGCCGAGGCGCTCGGCATGTCATTGCCAGGCTGCGCTGCCATTCCGGCCCCCTACCGGGACCGCTACGAGATGGCCTACCACACGGGCAAGCGCATCGTGGAGATGGTCTGGGAGAACCTGACACCATCGAAGATCCTGACGCGGGCGGCCTTCGAGAACACCATCGTCGTCAACTCGGCCATTGGTGGTTCGACCAATGCTCCTGTGCACATCAACGCGATCGCGCGGCACATCGGCGTCAAGCTCGACAACGACGACTGGCAGAAGCACGGCTACGAGGTGCCGCTCCTGGTCAACCTGCAGCCCGCCGGCGAATATCTCGGCGAGGAGTACTACCGCGCTGGCGGGGTGCCGGCTGTCGTCAATGAACTGATCAAGGCCGGCCTGATCAACGACGCATCACTGACCGTGAACGGCAGGTCGCTGCACGCCAACTGTATCGGCCGCGAGACGATGGACGACCGCGTCATCAAGACGGTGGCCAAGCCGATGAAGGCCAAGGCTGGCTTCCTCAACCTCAAGGGCAACCTGTTCGACTCGGCGATCATGAAAACCAGCGTGATCTCGAAGGAGTTCCGCGAACGCTATCTGGAGAACCCGAAGGACCTGAACGCGTTCGAGGGCACTGCGGTGGTGTTCGATGGGCCCGAGGACTATCACAAGCGCATCGACGATCCGTCATTGAAGCTGGATGCGAACACGATGCTGTTCATCCGCGGCGTCGGGCCGATCGGCTATCCGGGGTCGGCAGAGGTGGTGAACATGCGCCCACCGGCCTACCTGATCAAGCAGGGCATCAATGCGCTGCCCTGCATCGGTGATGGCCGGCAGTCCGGTACGTCTGGTTCGCCATCGATCCTGAATGCGTCGCCAGAGGCGGCCAGTGGTGGCGGTCTCGCCCTGCTCCGGACCGGCGACCGGGTCAGGATCGACCTCAACGCCTGCACGGCGAATATTCTGATCGGCGAGGATGAACTGGCTGCCCGCAAGGCTGCGCTGAAGAAGGCCGGTGGCTATCGCTACCCGGCGAGCCAGACGCCATGGCAGGAAATCCAGCGTGGCATGATCGACGAACTGAGCCACGGCATGGTTCTGAAGCCGGCCGTGAAGTACCAGCGCATCCACAAGACCAAGGGAATTCCGCGGGACAATCATTGAGGCGGGAGATGCGCCTATGCCGGTCGAAGGTCTGTCGCACATCACGCTGATTGTCGCCGACCTTGCGCGCACGGCACGCCTGCTCACAGATGTGCTTGGTGCGCGTCAGATCTATGCCTCCGGCAACAGGACGTTCTCCACGGCTCCGGAGATGTTCTTCGATGTCGGCGGTCTCTGGCTGGCGATCATGGAAGGCGAGCCCCTGCCGCAGCGCAGCTACAACCATGTCGCCTTCAAGATCCCCGACGCCGCATTCGACGATTGTCTGGCGCGGGTCCGGGCGGCCGGCGTTGACATGCGCGAGCCCCGCACCCGGGTCGCCGGAGAGGGCCGCTCGATCTATTTCCATGACTTCGACAATCATCTGTTCGAGCTTCACACGGGCACCTTGTCCGAGCGGCTGGAGCGATACGCGAAAGCCGGGCCATGAGCGGAGAACTCCTGATCAAGCCCGGCGAGCCGGGGGACGCGGCTCTCTGGAGCACGGATGCGCGCGGTCGCAGCCATGCCACCGATGCCGACGAGATCGGTCTGAGTGATGCACTCGCAGACAGGCTCGAGGAGTGGCTCGATGCACTGGATGCGCTGTTCGACGACGATGTGCCCGGCCAGCGCGGATTCAGCTCCGACACCGAGCGCCGGGCCTTTGTCGCCGAGGGCCATGCCATCGCTGCCGCCATCCGCGAGGAACTTGGCGAGGACTGGGTCATCACGGTCGATTTCGCGCCTTGGGAAGGCGGTCCGGTGTGATGACGGGCACGATCGCTGATCTGGCTCGCTGGAGCAGCCGGCCCCGGCCCGTGCGGGTCGACATGGAAGGACGTCATGCGCGGCTTGAGCCGCTTGATCCCGTGCGCCATGGCGAGGCTCTGTTCGCGGCGTCGATGGCACCGGGTGCCGAGGACAGATTTCGGTATCTGTTCGACAGCCAGATGGACCGGGCCAGTTTCCAGGGATGGCTGGAACGCAGCGCTGGCTCATCCGATCCGCTGTTCTGGGCCGTGATCGACAAGGCAACAGGCCGGGCCGAGGGCCGGCAGGCGCTGATGCGGATTGATGCCGGGCACGGCGTCATCGAGATCGGTTCGATCCTGTGGGGGCCAGCCATGGCCGGCACACGCGTGGCCACCGAAGCGCAGTTCCTGTTCGCCAGCCACGTTTTCGATGATCTGGGATATCGCCGCTTCGAGTGGAAATGCGACGATCGGAACCTGGCCTCGAAGCGGGCTGCCCTGCGGTTCGGTTTCCAGTTCGAGGGGATCTTTCGCCAGCACATGGTGGTCAAGGGCCAGAACCGTGACACCGCCTGGTTTGCCATGCTCGACCGTGACTGGCCTGCCCTCAAGGCGCGCTACCTGGCCTGGCTCGATCCGGCCAATTTTGATGGCGAAGGCCGGCAGCGGCAGCGCCTTCAGGACATTGACCCGGCCTGAGCCGGGGTGTCGCCAAGCCAGTTGATCGGGGCAAGGCCCATTCCGGCGAGGAAGGCATTGGCGCGGCTGAACGGGCGCGAACCGAGGAAATCGCCGCGAGCCGCCAGTGGCGAGGGATGGGCGCTCTCGATCAGCAGATGTCGCTCCCCGACCAGCGAGGCGTAGGCCCTGGCCTTGTCTCCCCACAGGATGAAGACGACCGGTCGCTCCGAGGCGGCGAGGGCTGTGATCGCCTGCCGGGCCAGTGCCTGCCAGCCAAGGGCAAGGTGACTCCCCGCCTTTCCGGCCTCGACGCTGAGGCTGGTGTTGAGCAGCAGAACGCCTTGCCTTGCCCAATCCGATAGGTCGCCACGCTGGCGGGGTGCCGTTCCCAGATCGGCGCCGAGTTCGCGGAAGATGCGTTTCAGCGACGCCGGCAGGTGGCCTTCGCCAGCTCGCGAGAAGGCAAGGCCATGGGCGTGGCCGGGTGTCGGATAGGGGTCCTGACCGAGGATGACGACGCGCACGCGGTGGAATGGACACAGCCTGAGCGCGGTGAACATCTGGTGTGGTGGCGGCAGGACGTTCTGTCCACCGGCAAGGCGCATGTCGAGGTCATGACAGATGCGTTCCGCCTCCCCGGCCGCGAAAAACGGCAGGCTGCGCCATCCCGCACCGGCGTCATCATCCAGAAAGGCCGCGAGTGCGCTGCGGCAGGGGCCGACGGCTGACATGGATGGTGTCTGTCAGTTCCTGACCACGATGCGGCCTTCGACCCGCGCCGTGATGGTGCCGAGCCTGCGGGCATGGGTCATCACATCATTGGCCATGAGCTTGCCCTGCACATCGAGATCCTTGCCGCCGGGTGGGGTCAGCGCCGTGTAGCCATCGCCACCACGCAGCATGAAGTCATTGGTGGCGACGCGGTAGGTCCGCGCCTCGTCGAGCGGCTGGCTTCCGACGAGGACAGAGACCACGCGTGCGCCGGCAGGAGCCTTGGGATCGTAGACCACCGTGATGCCAGAGACCTGTGGAAAGCGCCCGGCGCGTTGCTCGACCTGGCTGAAGCCGTTCTCCAGCGCGGCGCGAACCGCCTTTCCGGTGATTTCGGTGACCACGTTGCGGTTGCCGAAGGGCAATTCACTGAGGATGTCGCGCCGGGTCAACCGGTGGCCAACCGGATATTGCTTGTTGGCGCGGATGCCGCCGCCATTGGTGATGGCGATGTCGGCACCCGAGGTTTCCCGCAGCGCGTCGGCCACGAGATTGCCGAAGGAGGTTTCTCCGGAGCGCACCGATGCGGTGCGAGAATCCAGTTCCGCTCCCAGCGTCGCGACATCGACATCCAGCTCGCGTGAGAGTTCGGCCTCATGCTTGCGGACGATGGCCAGCATTTCGGGGTCTGGCGTGACGGCCCGGCTGTCATTGACCCGAAAGGTCGGCGTCCAACTCACCTGCCGCGCTGCTCCCTCGCCGGTGATGGTGACCGTGAGGTCGATGGCCGTGACGTAGTTGCCCTCCTCGCTCGACTCGACCATCACCGTGCGCCCGTCATAGGCCACGCGCAGGTCATGGTCATGGCCGGTCAGCAGCACGTCGACAAGGCGCGAGCGCACGATCTCCTCATCGACGCGCTTGTCGGTGTGGGTCACGGCTACGATCAGGTCGGCACCGCCGCCCTTTAGGGACTGAACCTGGGCACGCAGCGTCTCCATGACGGGAAGGAACCGCAAGTCACCGGAACTGGACACCTGCGGCGTGTTTTCGAGAGCCAGCCCGACCACGCCGACCTTGATCCCGCCAAGTTCGATGATCTGGTTGTCCCTGTGGCCGGGCAGGATGTTGCCCGCCGCGTCACGGATGTTGGCGGCAAAAGTGGGGTATGTCTGCTCGGAAATGCGCTTCGCATAGACTTCCTTGCCGAAATCGAACTCGTGATTGCCCGGCACGAACACATCGATACCGAGACGGTTCTGCATCTCGACGATGTGGGCTCCCTGATCGAAGCCGGACATCAGCGAGGGCGAGTAGCAATCGCCGGCATGGGCAAAGAGCATCGGCACGCCGCGGGCGCGCTCCTGCTTGACGATAGCGGCAAGGCGGGCATAGCCGCCCCGGCCGCGCTCCTCGCCGAGCTTGTAGATGTCGTTGACCAGCAGCAGCGTCAGCCTCGGCTGGGGCGCCTGCGCCAGCGCCTGGCTTGCAGTGACCGCAGCCGCACCCGTGCCGGCGATCCAGCCCAATGCCTTGCGGCGTGTCAGCTCAGTCATCGGCGTTCATCCCTGTTGCGTGCTGGCGGCGCCCGAGCGCGATAACCCACCTTGGCTTGGGCCTAAAGGCAGGTACGTCGAATGGCTATCCATCATCCGATTGTCGTGTGGCCTCGTAAAGACCATAAATACGTCTCAAGCCGATGACGGCGTTGCTGTCGCAGGCTGGATCAGCGGTCAATTTGCGCTGGACGGCGTCACGCCCAGATGACAATGACGGCAGATCATTTCCCAGCTTATCGCCCCGTGCGGACAGGTTTCGGACACGCGCCATGAATATCAATGTTCCCTCGGGAACGCAGACCAGCCCGGTGCGGTTGCCGGGGGACCATCGCCCGGTGAAGGCCGGGCGTGTCGGCGTGCTTCTGATGAACCTCGGTACGCCGGAGGCGACCGATTACTGGTCGATGCGGCGTTATCTCAAGGAGTTCCTCTCCGACCGGCGCGTCATCGAGACGTCGCGCTGGATCTGGTGGCCGATCCTGAACCTGATCATCCTGACGATCCGGCCCGGCAAGAAGGGCAAGGATTACGATTCGATCTGGAACAAGGAGCGCAACGAAGGCCCGCTCAAGACCATCACCCGCAGTCAGGCCGAGCAGTTGCAGGCGCGGATGACGGCGCTGCTGGGCGACAAGGTCGTGGTCGACTGGGGCATGCGCTATGGCTTTCCGGATGTGAAGGGCCGCTTGCAGGCGTTGCTCGATCAGGGCTGCGACCGGATCCTGCTGGTGCCGCTCTATCCGCAATATGCCGCGCCCACCTCGGCGACCGCCTGTGACCAGGCCTTCAAGGCCCTGATGGAAATGCGCTGGCAGCCCGCCGTCCGCGTCTCCCCGCCCTATCACGACGATCCGGTCTACATCCGCGCGCTGGCCGATTCGATCCGGGCGAAACTGGCAACGCTCGATTTCGAACCGGAAGTGGTGCTGTGCTCGTTCCACGGTTCGCTGAAGGACTATCTGCTCAAGGGCGACCCGTATTACTGCCATTGCCACAAGACCTGGCGGCTGCTGCTCGAGGAGCTGGGCTGGAAGCCCGAGCGTCTGGTGATGACGTTCCAGTCACGCTTCGGGCCGGACGAATGGCTCAAGCCCTACACCGACGAGACGGTGGAAGCGCTGGCCAAGCGCGGCATCAAGCGCATGGCCATCCTGGCACCGGGCTTCTCCGCTGATTGCCTCGAGACGCTCGAAGAACTCGATGTCGAGAACCGCGAGATCTTCATGGAACATGGCGGCGAGCAGTTCGCCTATATTCCTTGCCTGAATGACTCGCTCGAAGGCATGCAGGTGATCCAGGCGATTGCCGAGCGCGAGCTCAAAGGTTGGATCTAGTCTCTCCGACGGCAGGCTGGTGAGGCGGGGGGCTGCACGGCTGCCCTTGCGCAATGAAGCGTGGATGTCCAATTTAGCCTCTGGTCGGCTGGCCCTGATCGCGCGACGCCCCGTCGCATGCCGGCCGTGTCTGGTGCGGCGCATGAACTTCCTGCTCTCCGGTTTCGAAATCGCGATCCTTGTCTTCGTGGCACTGGTGATCTTCACCATTGCGCGGGGCGTGCGTATCGTGCCGCAAGGCTTCAACTACACGGTGGAAAGCTTCGGGCGCTATTCGCGTACGCTCGGCCCCGGCCTTGGCCTGATCGTGCCTTACGTCGAGCGCATCGGCCACAAGGTCAACGTGATGGAGCAGGTGCTCGACGTGCCGAGCCAGGAGGCCATCACCAAGGACAATGCGGGGGTCAAGATCGATGCCGCCGCCTTTTTCAACGTTCTGGATGCCGCCAAGTCCTCCTATGAGGTCGCTGACCTCGAGCTGGCGCTGATCACGCTGACCATGACGAACATCCGGACGGTGGTCGGCTCGATGGACCTCGACCAGTTGCTGTCGCACCGCGATGAGATCAACGAGCGGCTGCTGAGAGTGCTCGATGCCGCCGCCTCGCCATGGGGGATCAAGGTCAACCGCATCGAGATCAGGGACATCCTTCCGCCTGCCGATCTTGCCGACGCCATGGCGCGGCAGATGAAGGCGGAGCGCGAAAAGCGCGCCAACATCCTGGAGGCAGAGGGCAAGCGGCAGGCAGACATCCTGCGCGCCGAGGGCGAGAAGGCCTCCCAGATCCTTGCTGCCGAAGGCCGCAAGGAGGCTGCGTTCCGCGATGCAGAGGCGCGCGAGCGCTCGGCGGAGGCAGAAGCAAAGGCCACCAGCATGGTGTCGGAAGCCATCACCAAGGGCGATCTGGCCGCCGCGAACTTCTTGGTGGCCGAGAAATACATCGGGGCTATCCGCGAACTGGCGACGGCACCAAACCAGAAAGTGGTGATCCTGCCGATCGAGATGGCCTCGCTCGCAGGCACGATCGGTGGCATCTCCGAACTGACGCGTGCGGTTTTCAACGACGGTGATGGCAAGAATCCGACCACGCGCGTCCGGCCCGGCCCGACGGTGCCGATCGTGCCATCGTCGAATGGACCGAACACCGGCCGCAGCGGGGGGGGCGACGCATGATCGCGGCAATGGCTGCCCTCGGACCATGGGTCTGGATCATCACCGGCCTTGTGTTCATGCTGGTGGAACTGCTTGCGCCGGGACTGTTCTTCATCTGGCTGGGGCTGGCTGCGCTGGCGACAGGTCTGGCTGTGGCGGCGCTTGGCCTTGGCTGGGCCAGTGCGGCGATGCTGTTCTGCGGCTTTGCGGTTGGCAGCGTGCTGGCCGGCCGCGCCGTGATGCGCCGCAAGGGAGCCGAACCTGACGCCGCAACGAACCTCAACGCGCTGTCCCGCGACCTGATCGGCAAGACCGTCCGGCTCGATCAGCCCATCGAGAACGGTGAGGGACGCATCCGGCTCGGCGATACGGTCTGGCGTGCGCTGGGCAAGGATGCAGCTGTGGGCAGCAAGGTCCGGATCGTGGGCCTTGACGGCTCTGCGCTCGTGGTCGAACCAGCCTGATCGCAGGCCGCCGCCCGGCACCGGTTACGGTCCATTAACCAACCTCATTTTATCTCTGTTAACCATGGTGGCCGGGCAATGCGCCCAGCCCCTTCGATGTCGCGTGAACGGACGAGATGGGCGGACGCCAGACAGTGCCTGATCAGAGCGCCACCCTCGCAGGCGTCCGGAGAGGTCTGGGCGGTGCCAGCCTCGTGGCATTGCTGGTCGGGCTGTTGGCAACTCAGACAGCGCTGGCGCAGACCGCAAGTTCTCCTGCAGCGGCCGGGCGGGGCCAGCAGGCCGCAACCCGTGCCATGCCGCAGAGCGATGCCATGCCAGGCTTCGACTTGCGCGGCACGAGACCGTCCGAGGCGCGTGACATCACGCTCGATCCGCGCTTCCTCGCACCCGAGAACCCATTCCAGCCATCACCCCGGGCCGTGTCCGCAGGGCCAGTCCCGTTGCCTGCCGGCGTGGATCGCGATGCGGTCCAGGCTCCATCGGGCGGGTCTGTAACACGGCGCAGCCCATCGCGCGCCAGCCGCCCGGTCCAGGCGCGCATCAAGGGTCTGGCGCAGCGTCCGGTTCGTGCCGAGCGCCGGCAGGTCGTCGGCCTGCCCCCGGGGCTGACGGAAGCGCCCCGCACCGAGGCAGGCCAGCCTTCCGAATCTGGGCAGACATCCCGGTCCGGGCCGCAGATTCCGGCGCGCAGGGCACTCACAACCGGAGCGCTGACATCGACGCGTGTCATCACACCGGCGGCGGATGGCTTGCAGGATATGCCGAGGCGGCGTCCGGCTTTGGCAGCAGAGGCTGACCCCTTCGCGCCGCTTGGTCTCAGGGTCGGCACCTTCGTTGTGACGCCTTCAATCACCCAGTCTGCCGGCCATGACAGCAACCCGAACCGGTCACCGACAGGTGGGCGCGGCTCGGTGTTCAGCCGCACGGATGGCGAGGTGCAGGTCCGCTCGGACTGGTCGCAGCATTCCTTCACCAGCACGTTGCGCGGCGGTTACTCGTTTTACTCCGACCAGCGCGATGCGAGCCGGCCCGATGCAACCGGAACGTCGAACCTCCGGCTCAACGTCTCGCGCGATACCGACATCGACATCGATTCGCGCCTTTCGCTGGAGACGCAGCGGCCGGGCTCGACCAACTTCAACGTCGCCACGCGCGAGCGTCCGAACGTCTATGGCTATGGCGCATCGGCCGGCGTGACCCAGCGCTTCAACCGGCTCTCGCTCAACCTGCGCGGGTCGGTCGACCGCACCACCTATGACGACGCCCGCGACCTGCTCGGCGGTCTCATCCGGCAGAGCTCCCGCGATGCCACGCAGCTCGGCATCCGGGGACGCATCGGCTACGAACTGACGCCGGGCATTTCACCGTTCGTCGAGGTTTCGACCGATACTCGCGTGTTCGACGAGAAGGCCGATACGCTGGGATTCCGGCGAGGCTCGGTCGGCAACGGCGCCCGCGTGGGCTCGACCTTCGAGCTGACGCGCCTGCTCACCGGCGAGGCGTCGGTCGGCTACCAGCAGCGTTCCTATGACGATCCGCGGCTGAAGGAACTGCGCGGCATTGTCGGTGATGCCAGCCTGATCTGGAGTGCGACGCCACTGACAACCGTGACCCTGCGCGGCTCGACCGAACTGGCCGATACCACGGTGCCCAACGTCTCCGGCACGATCAACCGGAAGGTCAGCCTCGACGTTGCCCATGCCTTGCGCCGGAACTGGACCATCGGCGCGTTTGCGGAGGGTCAGCGCTCGGGCTTCGGGGGCGGCGGTACGACGGAGGATACGATCTCGGCCGGTGTGCGCACCGAGTACAAGCTGACGCGCACCACCTCGGTTCGCGCCAGCTTCACCCATGAGCGGCTGCAATCGACGGCAGCCGGTGCCGACTACACGGCCAACATCTTCCTCGTCGGGCTCAGGCTGCAGCTCTGATCAGGGATTGGGATTGGCCCGCCCTGAGCAACGCCCGGTCAGCCAGCCATGATGCGGGTGATTTCTGCCCTGAGATCTCCGGCAAGGTCGGGCCGTGCCATGGCATAGGCGACATTGGCCGCGAGGAACCCGATCTTCGAGCCGGTGTCGTAGATCGCACCATCGAAACGGACAGCGTAGAAGGCCTCCGTCTGTGACAGGCGGATCATCGAATCGGTGAGCTGGATTTCCCCGCCTGCACCCTTTTCCTGCTGGGCCAGCAGATCGAAGATGGTCGGCTGGAGAATGTAGCGCCCGGTAATGTGCAGGTTCGAGGGAGCCGTGCCCTTGGCGGGCTTCTCGACCATGGTGGTGATCTGCGAGACCTTGGCCGCCCGGTCCTTGACGCCGACAATGCCATATTGATGGGTCTGGTCGTCGGGCACGGGTGCGACCGCGATGTGGTTGCCGCCATGGCTGTCATAGGCGGCGATCATCTCGGCAAGACAGCCCTTGCCAGAGGTGTGATGCAGCATGTCGGGCAACAGCAGGGCGAACGGCTCGTCGCCAATGATGTCCCGGGCGCACCAGACCGCGTGGCCGAGCCCGAGCGGAGCCTGCTGGCGGGTAAAGCTGGCACCGCCGGCGGGCAGCATGTCGGCCTTCAGGCCATCGAGTTCACGGGTCTTGGCGCGGCGGGCAAGCGTGTCCTCCAGCTCGTAGGCATTGTCGAAGTGATCCTCGATCATGCCCTTGTTGCGACCGGTGACGAAAACGAAATGCTCGATCCCGGCAGCACGGGCCTCGTCGACGACGTGCTGGACCACGGGCCGGTCGACCACGGTCAGCATTTCCTTCGGGATCGCCTTGGTGGCCGGCAGGAAACGGGTGCCGAGACCGGCAACGGGCAGGACGGCCTTGCGAATGGGCTTGTGCATGACTCGGGCTCTCGGAAGAGGAGGGCAACAGACAAGGGGCAGGTGCCCCGGGGACGGGATCGGCGCTGACCTGCCGGCGGGGCAGGTGCTTCGAAGATCAAGTGCCACAGAACATCTGAAAGCAGCGTGAACAGAGCGGACAGCCCTGCGACACAACGCGGCGTTAACGGCTCGCTAACCGAACATCGGCCCTCTGGCAGAGGATCATTTTTCGACCATATGCGGCTTCAGGAACCCGCGTTGCCTGCCGCTGCCCGGAGATTGTCATGACAGCTGCTTTCCGCTCTCCTGCGCCTGTGCGCTTGCCTTCGACTTTGCCTTTGGCACCGTCAGGGCGGTTGCTGCCCCGGTTGTCATTGCTGCTGGGTCTGGCGCTGGGCGCGGTCTTTGTGCCGGTTCAGGCAGTGCTCGCCCAAGGCGCGGCCCCACGCAGCGAAAGCGACCAGGGCGGTGCTTTCCAGCGTTTCCTGCAAGGTCTCTGGCCGCTGGCACAGGCACGCGGTGTATCGCGGGCCACATTCGATGCTGCCTTTCGCGGTGTCACGCCCGATGCCTCGATCATTGCCCTGACCCGCAAGCAGTCGGAGTTCGTGGCACCGATCTGGACTTATCTGACCAATGCGGTGGGCGGCTCGCGCATCCCGCGCGGACAGGCCGCCATGCAGACGCATGCCGCCGCGCTTGCCAGCATCGAACAGACCTATGGCGTGCCCAAGGAGATCGTGGTCGGCATCTGGGGCATGGAAACGGGCTACGGCTCGTTCAAGGGTGACAAGGACGTGATCCGCTCGCTGGCGACGCTGGCGTCGGCGCGCTATCGCGGCGATTTCTTCCGCGACGAGTTGCTGGTTGCGCTCGAAATGCTGCAAAAGGGGCTGGCTGAACGTGCCGAGATGCGGGGCTCATGGGCCGGCGCGATGGGCCACACCCAGTTCATGCCATCCAGCTATATGAAGCATGCCGTCGGCTTTCGCGGCGGCCACGCCGATGTCTGGGATACCCCGGCTGACGCGCTGGCCTCGACGGCAAACTATTTGCGCTCGTTTGGCTGGACACCGGGGCTGCCCTGGGGTTTCGAGGTCACGCTTCCTGAGGGCTACAGTTACGCATTGCTGCGCGGCTCGTTTGCCAGCTTCGCGCAGGCCGGTGTGACGCGCGCCAACGGCTCTCGCCTGCCATCTTCCGGTGAGGCACGGCTGTTCTTTCCGGCCGGCCATACCGGGCCGGTCTTCTTGCTGACCTCGAACTTCGACGTCATCAAGACCTACAATTCGTCCGATGCCTATGCGCTCGGTGTCGGCCATCTCGGTGACCGGATCGCAGGGCGCGGAGCGATCCAGGGCGACTGGCCGGTCTCGCAGCCGAGGCTCGGCAAGGCGCAGGTGCAGGAACTGCAACGACGTTTGAAGCGGTTGGGGCTCTATGCCGGCGACGGTGACGGGCGCGTCGGCTCCGGAACGCGCGAAGCCGTGCGCCAATACCAGCAGCGCAACAGGCTGATCCCGGATGGCTATCCGACGCCGCAATTGCTGGCGCGGTTGCAAGCCGGAAGCTGACGCGGAAGCCTGAAACGTGCTAGGATGACTTGGCTTCCGGATATGGGGGCGCCAACAGGGTTCAAGTCGTGATCGTCTGGCTCCGTTCCGCCGTCTCTGTCGGGTTTGCCGCCGTTGTCATGCTGGCGACCGCCGGCCCTTCCGTCAACGCACAGAGCGACAATTCGGGCCTTTACGCCATCATCAACTCCTTGCCGGCCCAGCGTGCGGGGCCGCGTATCCTTGGTGTGCCGCGTGAGCGGGCCCGCGCCCCGGTTCGCCGCGTGCTGGAGCCCGGGATGGTGCCGCTGGCCGGAGCTCCGGTCGAGCCGCTGCCCAAGGTCGACCCGACGACGTTTGTCGTGGTGCTCGGCGACACGCTTGGCGAATTGCTGGCCGGGGGGCTGGACGATGCCCTCGGAGATGTGCCGACCGCCACGGTGATCCGCAAGACCAGGGCCGATTCAGGCCTCGTCCGCAGCGATTTCCATGACTGGCCGAAGGTGGTGAGGGAGCTCCTGGCCAGCGATCAGAAGATCACGCTTGGCGTCATGCTGCTCGGCGCCAATGACCGGCAGGCGATCCGCGAAGGGGATGTCACCCACGAGCCGCTCAGCGAGCGCTGGCGCGAGCTTTACCGGGACCGGGTCGATGCCGTCGTGCAGGCCTTTGCCGAGCGGCGCGTACCGCTGATCTGGGTGGGTGCTCCACCGATGCAGAATGGCCGGCTTTCCGCCGATCTGGTCATGCTCAACGAGATCTACCGGCAGCGCAGCGAGCGGGCCGGCGCTGTCTATGTCGATCTGTGGCAAGGCTTCGTCGATGCCGAGAACCGCTACAGTGCCAGCGGCCCTGACCTTTCCGGGCAGATCGCCCGCCTGCGCACCGGCGACGGCGTGCACTTCACCCGCGCCGGAGCGCGCAAGGCTGCGCACTTCGCCGATGTTGCCTTGCGCCGGATGCTGCCGGATATTTCTGGTGGGCCAGTCCTCGCGTCGCCATATCCCGGAGCGTCGCCGCAGGGCCTGCCGCTTCCGCCCGGTAGCGAGCCTGTTACGCTCCCGCCCGAACTCCAGCCGGGTGGTATCGAGCGGATGGTCGATCAGATCGCGCGGCTCAGCAACGGCCTCGAACCGATCAGGCTGCCCGATATCAAGGTCAAGCCCGTGGCCGGGCCCGTCCTGCCGCTGACCGGGCCTGCCGTGGCGGGAGGCGGAGCGCTGGTGTCCACACTCGGCGCGGCGCGCGGCACAGGCCCGGAAGCGAGCCTGCTCAACAGGGTGTTCGAGGATGGCAAGGCTCCGCCGCCAGCCGCCGGCCGCGCCGACGATTTCCGCTGGCCGAGAACGCCCTGACGCAAGCCTTGCCGCCGTCGTCTGGCGGCAGTCTCCGTGATCAGCGCGGCAGCGTGGTTGTGCCCATCAGGCTTTCGTCGATGGCACGCGCGGCTTGCCTGCCCTCACGAATGGCCCAGACCACGAGGGATTGGCCCCGGCGCATGTCGCCGGCGACAAATACCTTTTCGCGGGACGTGCGGTAGCTCATGTCGTCCGCCACGACATTACGGCGCCTGTCTGTTGTCACGCCGGCTTCGGTGATCATGCCATCGAGGATCGAGCCGGAGAAACCGATGGCGAGGAAGACCAGATCGGCCTTGATAACGAATTCGGTACCGGGAATTGGCTGCCGCTTCTCGTCGACGCGGGCGCAGACCACGCCTGTGGCCTTGCCGTTCTTGCCCTCGATACGCAGCGTTGCCGCCTGGAACTCGCGTTCGGCCCCTTCGGCCTGGCTTGAGGAGGTGCGCATCTTGGTTGGCCAGTAGGGCCAGACCATCAGCTTGTCCTCGATCTGCGGCGGCTTCGGGCGGATGTCGAGCTGGGTGACCTGCAGGGCTCCCTGACGGAACGAGGTGCCGATGCAGTCGGACGCGGTGTCGCCGCCGCCGATGACCACGACATGCTTGCCGCTGGCCACGATCGGGGTTTCGCCAGAGATGTCCTCTCGATTCACGCGCCGGTTCGATTGGGTCAGGAACGGCATGGCGTAGTGCACGCCGGCCAGGTCCGAACCGGGCAGCTCAGGGTCGCGCGGCCATTCAGCGCCGCCTGCCATCAGCACGGCATCGAAATCGCGCACCAGATCGGCAAACGGCATGGTGACACCGACATTGACGCCGTAGTGGAATGTCACGCCTTCCGCCGTCATCTGTTCGGTGCGGCGGTCGATATGGTGCTTCTCCATCTTGAAGTCGGGGATGCCGTAGCGCAGCAACCCGCCGGCCTTCGGCTCACGCTCGAAGACATGCACATCGTGTCCGACACGGGCCAACTGCTGGGCCGCCGCCATGCCGGCGGGGCCTGAGCCGATGATGGCGACGCGCTTGCCGGTCCGGTTGGACGGCACCTGCGGCGTGATCCAGCCATTCTCCCAGGCCTTGTCGGCGATGGCCTGCTCGATGGTCTTGATGGTGACGGGGGCATTTTCGAGGTTGAGCGTGCAGGCTTCCTCGCAAGGGGCGGGGCAGATGCGGCCGGTGAACTCGGGAAAGTTGTTGGTCGAGTGCAGGTCGCGCGCGGCCTCCTCCCAACGCCCTGAATAGACCAGATCGTTCCAGTCCGGAATCTGGTTCATCACCGGGCAGCCGGTCGGGCCGTGGCAATAGGGGATGCCGCAGTCCATGCAGCGGGCGGCCTGCTTCTGCAGGTCCTTGTCCTCCAGCGGAAGCGTGAACTCGCGGAAATGCCGCACGCGGTCGCCAGCGAGCTGATACTTCTGCTCCTGCCGGTCGAATTCGAGAAAACCTGTGACCTTGCCCATGACGTGCCCTTGTTATTCCGCCGCCTGCATCGTCCGCGCTGCTTCCATTTCCTTCAGCGCGCGCTTGTATTCGACCGGCATGATCTTGACGAACTTCGCCCGATGGATCGGCCAGTTGTCGATGATCTGCCGGGCCCGTTCGGAGCCGGTATAGTCGAGGTGGTTCTGGATGAGCTGCAGGAGCCGCTCCTCATCGTGCTTCGACATGTCGGTGTGCACATCGACGCGGCCCTTGTGCTCCAGATCGCCACCGTGGTGATGCAGACGGTCCATCAGTTCTTCCTCTTCCGGAACCGGCTCGAGGTCGACCATGGACAGGTTGCAGCGCTGGCGGAAATCCCCGGCCTCATCCAGCACATAGGCCACGCCGCCGGACATACCGGCTGCGAAGTTGCGACCCGTCTGGCCCAGCACCACGACCACGCCGCCGGTCATGTACTCGCAGCCATGGTCGCCCGTGCCTTCAACCACCGCGATCGCGCCGGAGTTGCGCACTGCGAAGCGTTCGCCCGCGACGCCGCGGAAGTAGCATTCGCCCGAGATCGCGCCATAGAGCACGGTGTTGCCGACGATGATCGATTCTTCGGGCACCGCGCGCGACCGTGGATCGGGCTTGATGATCAGCTTGCCGCCTGACAGGCCCTTGCCGACATAGTCGTTGGCCTGTCCGGTCAGTTCCAGCGTGACGCCTGCCGCGACCCATGAGCCGAAGGACTGGCCTGCCGTGCCGCTGAGCCTGACGGTGATGGTGTCGTCAGCTAGGCCGTCATGGCCATAAAGCTCCGCCACACGGCCGGACAGCATGGCCCCGGTGGTGCGATCGGTGTTGTTGATGGCGGCCTCGATCACCACCGGTGTCTGGGTGTTGATGGCATGTTCAGCCTCGGCGATGAGCTTGCGGTCAAGCACGGCGTCAATCGGGTGAACCTGGCGGTCGACATGGCTGATGGCCACGTCGGGGCCCATGTCCGGCTTGTGGAAGATGCGGCTGAAGTCCAGCCCCTTGGCCTTCCAGTGGCTGATGGCCGGGTTCTTGTCGAGCAGGTCTGAGCGCCCCACCAGTTCGTCGAAGCGGGTCATCCCGAGTTCGGCCATCATCTCGCGGACTTCCTCCGCGACGAAGAAGAAGTAGTTGATGACGTGCTCCGGCAGGCCCTTGAAGCGCTTGCGCAGCACCGGATCCTGCGTGGCGACGCCGACAGGGCAGGTGTTGAGGTGGCACTTGCGCATCATGATGCACCCGGCCGCGATCAGCGGCGCGGTCGAAAAACCGAACTCGTCGGCTCCGAGCAGCGCACCGATGACCACATCCCGGCCCGTCTTGAGCCCGCCATCGACCTGCAGCGCGATGCGGCCACGCAGCTTGTTGAGCACCAGGGTCTGGTGGGTCTCGGCAAGGCCCATTTCCCACGGGCTGCCCGCATGCTTCAGCGAGGTCAGCGGGGATGCGCCAGTGCCGCCCTCGAAACCCGAGATGGTGATGTGGTCGGCACGCGCCTTGGCGACGCCGGCGGCGACCGTGCCGACGCCGACCTCGGAGACGAGCTTGACCGAGAC
Organism: Hydrogenophaga intermedia; assembly: GCA_943370645.1. Lineage (GTDB taxonomy): Bacteria > Pseudomonadota > Alphaproteobacteria > Rhizobiales > Beijerinckiaceae > Allobosea. The sequence goes on from CALRRR020000001.1 coordinate 206,762, forward strand.
ATCGGCCTTCGGATTGACGTTCTTGAGATCGAAGATCAGCTGCGCGAGGTCTTCGATCGAATAGATGTCGTGGTGGGGCGGCGGCGAGATCAGCCCGACACCCGGGGTGGAATGGCGCACCTTGGCGATCTTGGCATCGACCTTGTGGCCCGGAAGCTGGCCGCCTTCGCCCGGCTTGGCCCCTTGCGCGATCTTGATCTGCATCACGTCGGCGTTGACGAGATACTCGGTGGTGACACCGAAGCGGCCCGAGGCAACTTGCTTGATGGCGCTGCGCTTTGACTTGCCGTTGGGCAGGACGCGGAAGCGCTCGGCTTCCTCGCCGCCTTCGCCTGTGTTGGACTTGGCGCCGATGGCATTCATGGCCAGGGCGAGCGTCTCGTGGGCTTCCTTCGAGATCGAGCCGTAGGACATGGCCCCCGTGGCAAAGCGCTTGACGATGTCCTTGGCCGGCTCGACATCGGCCAGATCAACCGGGCGCGCGCCCCGCTCGGCAGCCGTCCTGATGTGGAACAGGCCGCGAATGGTGGTCAGTCGCTCGTTCTGCTCGTTCACCATCCTGGCGAACTCGCGATACTTGTCGTCGGCATTCATGCGCACGGCATGCTGGAGCGTTGCGACGTTGTCAGGTGTCCAGGCATGGTCCTCGCCGCGCAGGCGGTAGGCATATTCGCCGCCGACATCGAGCGAATGCAGCAGCACTGGGGAAGCGCCAAACGCGTCGGCATGCCGCCGCGCGGTTTCCTCGGCGATTTCGGCAAGGCCAACGCCCTCGATGGTCGAAGAGGTGCCGAAGAAGTAGCGCCCGATCAGCTCGCCTGACAAACCGACTGCGTCGAAGATCTGCGCGCCGCAATAGGACTGGTAGGTCGAGATGCCCATCTTCGACATGACCTTGAGAACGCCCTTGCCGATCGACTTGATGAAGCGCTTGACGACCTCATCCTCGTCGACCTCGGGCGGGAATTCGCCGCGCGCGTGGGCATCCTCGAGGGATTCGAAGGCGAGGTAAGGATTGATCGCCTCCGCACCGTAGCCGGCGAGGCAGCAGAAATGATGGATTTCGCGCGGCTCGCCCGACTCGACCACCAGCCCGACCGAAGTACGCAGCCCCTTGCGGATCAGGTGATGATGCACGGCCGCCGTGGCCAGAAGGGCCGGGATCGGGATGCGGTCTGGCCCGACCATGCGGTCCGAGAGCACGATGATGTTGTAGCCGCCGTGGACAGCCGCCTCCGACCGCTCGCAGAGCCGTTCCAGCGCCCCTTCGAGGCCGGCAGCACCCTCGCGGGCCGGATAGGTCGTGTCGAGGGTCTTGGTGTCGAAGCGATCTTCGTAGTGGCCAATGCAGCGGATCTTCTCGAGATCCTCGTTGGTCAGGATCGGCTGGCGCACCTCAAGCCGCTTGCGCTTGGAGGCGCCGGTCAGGTCGAGGATGTTCGGGCGCGGGCCGATGAACGACAGCAGGCTCATCACCAATTCCTCGCGGATCGGATCGATCGGAGGGTTGGTGACCTGGGCGAAGTTCTGCTTGAAGTAGGTGTAGAGCAGCTTGGACTTCGACGACAGGGCCGAGATCGGCGTGTCGGTGCCCATCGAGCCTACGGCTTCCTGGCCGGTGACAGCCATGGGTGCCATCAGCAGCTTGAGGTCTTCCTGCGTGTAGCCAAAGGCCTGCTGCTTATCGAGAAGAGCGACATCGGTGCGCGAAGCGCGCGGTTCGACGGGCGGCAGATCCTCGATCACGATCTGGGTGCGCCTGATCCACTCCTTGTAGGGATTGGCCGTGGCCAGCGATGCCTTCATCTCGTCATCGGAGATGATGCGGCCCTGTTCGAGGTCGATCAGCAGCATCTTGCCGGGCTGGAGACGCCACTTGCGGACAATGCTCTCTTCCTTGATAGGCAGCACCCCCATCTCGGAAGCGAGGACAACGAGGCCGTCGTCCGTCTCAAGGAAGCGCGCCGGACGCAGGCCGTTCCGGTCCAGCGTCGCGCCGATCTGGCGGCCATCGGTGAAGGCGATGGCGGCAGGGCCGTCCCATGGCTCCATCAGCGCGGCGTGATACTCGTAGAAAGCGCGCCTCTCCTCGCTCATCAGCGGGTTGCCGGCCCAGGCTTCCGGCACCAGCATCATCATTGCGTGGGCGAGGCTGTAGCCACCGCGGCAGAGGAATTCGAGCGCATTGTCGAAACAGGCCGTGTCCGACTGGCCTTCATAGGAGATCGGCCAGAGCTTGGAGATGTCGTTGCCGAACAGGGGCGAATCGACCGTGGCCTGCCGCGCCGCCATCCAGTTGACGTTGCCACGCAGGGTGTTGATCTCGCCGTTATGCGCCACCATCCGGTATGGGTGTGCCAGCCGCCATGAGGGGAAGGTGTTGGTGGCAAAACGCTGGTGGACCAGCGCCAGCGCCGATTCAAAGCGCTCGTCCTGGAGGTCGCGGTAGTAGCTGCCAAGCTGATTCACCAGAACCATGCCCTTGTAGACAATGGTCCGGCAGGACAGCGACACCGGATAATACTGCGCGGTTGCCCGGTCCTGGCGCTTGTAGATCTTGTTGGACACCGACTTGCGCAGCACGAACAGGCGGCGCTCGAACTCGTCGGTATCGGCGATGCCCTCGCCGCGCCCGACGATGAGCTGCATCTGGACCGGTTCGGTGGCCAGCACGGCTTCACCGAGGTCTGAATTGTCGACCGGCACGTGGCGCCAGCCAAGGAAAACCTGGCCTTCCTCGGTCACGGTCTGGGCAATGACGCTTTCGCACAGCGCGCGAATCTCAGGATCGCGCGGCATGAAGAAATGGCCGATGGCATAGTGGCCCGGCTCAGGCAGGCTAATGCCGAGCTTCGCACATTCCTCGCTGAAGAAGCGGTGCGGGATCTGCACCAGAATGCCACAGCCATCGCCCAACTTGGGGTCGGCACCGACAGCACCGCGATGGTCGAGGTTGTGCAGGATCTGCAGGCCCTGTTGCACGATGGCGTGGGACTTGCGGTTCTTCATGTCAGCAATGAAGCCAACACCGCAGGCATCCTTTTCGTTCGAGGGATCATAAAGACCCTGACGAATCGGCATGTCGGGATTGGTCAGCACGAACGGGCCTTGATCAGCCGCCTGTCTGGTTTCGAACCCGCTCATCGCAAACTCCTCCACCGCTCGCATCCCGGCACGGACGCGCGTGTTGCCCATCGCACAGATTACCCTGCCGGTTGAGTCCTTTTGCCGACTCTCGGGCAGTTATTTCAAGGAAGAAGCGGGGTGCTTTCGCCGGCGCCTCGCGTCTTCCGCGGGCGCTGTCCTGGCCCGTCTATCAGGCCGGCTTGCGCCCGGTCATGCCGACCGTTTTGCGGTCAGCACGTTTGAGAGCCTTCGTGGCGGTGATGCTGGCGCGCAGCGACATGTCATCTCTCAGGCGGTTGCAAGGCGGAGCGCGACAGTCCGGGAGAAGCGGCGCGCTATTATGACAGTAATGCTGTCCTAATATGCGGCGAACATGACAGATTGTCCGAGCCTGCGCAAGGGGCTGTTTCGCCTGAAAAGGCAGCAAACAGACTGTCCCGCCCGCAATTCAGGTCATTAAAGAACCCGACTGTAGGCAAAGCCAGACCGGTCGTGACCTGCCTCAGCCGATCGCAAGGCAAGGCGGTCAAAAGCTGGATTGCCGCCAGCGCTTGTGAGAGTGCCCCCAGACGGGTTATGAGCGGCGCTGCGGGCATGATCCGGCTTCGCAGGGACGTCGCCGCCGCATGACCTTCAATTTTGCCAGTGACAATGCCGTGGGTGCCAGCGCCAAGGTGATGGCCGCGCTCGAAGCGGCGAATGCCGGGCCTGCGCTCGCCTATGGTCAGGATCCGTGGACCGCACGGGTCGAAGCCGCAATGTCCGACCTGTTCGAGCGCAAGGTGGCGGTTTCGCTGCTGGCGACGGGCACGGCCGCCAATGCGCTGGCACTGGCCTGCGTCACCCAGCCATGGGGCGCGGTGCTGACCCATGAGGAAAGCCACATCGCCGACGATGAATGCGGCGCGCCGGAGTTCTTCACGAACGGTGCCAAGCTGGTCGGGCTGGCCGGCATGGGCTCGAAGCTGACGCCAGAGATCGTCACAGCGCAGTTGGCGCGCATGCCACATGGCGCAGTCAAGCAGGTCCAGCCGCAATGCCTGTCGATCACCCAGTCGACCGAAAGCGGGCTTGTCTACCGGCCGGCCGAGGTGGCGGCTCTGGCTGACGCGATCCGGCCGCGCGGACTGGCGCTGCACATGGACGGTGCACGCTTCGCCAACGCGGTCGTTGCGCTGGGCTGCACACCGGCGCAGATCACCTGGAAGGCGGGTGTCGACGTGCTGAGTTTCGGAGCGACCAAGAACGGAGCCTGGGCCGCCGAGGCAGTCGTGTTCTTCGATCTGGCGCGGGCGGAGCAGATGCCATGGCGTCGCAAGCGTTCCGGCCACACCGTATCGAAGGGACGTTTCGTGGCGGCGCAGTTCGAGGCCCTGCTGTACGATGGGCACTGGCTGGCGCTGGCCCGGCATGCGAACGAGCGAGCGGCCCGTCTTGCCAGCGGACTGGCGACGGTTCCAGGGATCCGTCTGGGCTGGCCCTGCGAGGCCAATACGGTGTTCGGTATCATGCCGCTGGCGACGGCGGCCGCCCTTCGTGCTGCTGGTGCCCTGTTTTACGACTGGAGCGACCGCTCGCTGCCAGCAGGCGAGGCCTTGCGCCCTGGCGAAGGCATCTTCCGCTTCGTCTGCTCGTTTGCCACGACCGAACAGGACGTCGATGGTTTCGTCGCGGCCGCACGCTCTGTCGCTGCGGTCGGCTGACTGAGCGGCTCGCCATCAGGCTCGATTTGCCCTGAGGCCGCCGCAAACGTGGTTAATCAACAGTTCATGGTCCCCCATTCAGGTTGGGCGCGGGGGGATCGTGGCTGGAGGCGTTGTAATCGCATGGTACGCAGGATGGTGAGATCGGGCGCTGCGGCTTTCGTCGCGTCGGCTGCAGTGTCGCTTGCAACCCTTCTGGCCATGCCCTCTCCGGCGCAGGCCGAGTTCTTTCTGCGACCGCCCGGCCTCCTGCTTCCGGGTCCGGTCGTTGCCTATGGATCACCGTTCGCGACCCCCTACCGGCATGCGCCGCTGCCGCCGGCCGAGATTGTCGCCATTTTGGCAGAAGAGCACCACTTCCGGCGCATTGGCCGGCCATACTTCGCCGGCGATGTCTATCTGGTGGACGGCGTCGACGATGCAGGGGCCGTCGTCAGGGCCCATGTCCACGCCTATGGCGGGCGTCTGCTTCAAGTCGAGGTGTTGCAGCGCCAGCGCCTTGCGCGCCTGCCTGCCACGCCGGAAACCCAGCGCGCGATTCCGTTCCCGCCGCGTCGGCCTGCGGTCATCGCGCCGGGTGTGAAGGCGTCTGAACCAGCTTCCACGCCGGCGCTTTCGCCTGCTTTGTCGTCGCCAGTCGTGCCACTCAGCCGCGAACCGCGCATTGTCGATCCGGCTCAGACGAGGGGACTGGATGAGCCTGACCGGACGCCGCCTCTGGCCTCGCCGGGCCGGACAGCATCGCCTGATCCAGGCTGAGGGAAGGCGCGATCCTTTCGGACCGCGCCTCATGCTGCGGAATGGCCGTTGCTGTCAGGCGGCCTTGCGGACCGGCTTGGCGGATGCCTCGATCAGCGTCGCCGATCCGGCCTGGCCGATCGGGATGACCCGGGGCTTCTTGGCCTCCGGCACTTCACGCACGAGATCGATGTGCAGGAGGCCATGTTCGAGCGCGGCACCGGTGACCTGGACATGGTCAGCAAGCTGGAAACGGCGCTCGAAGGCGCGCGAGGCGATGCCCTGATGCAGGACTTCGGTCTTGCCCTTGTCTTCCGCCGCGGCCTTTTCGCCACGCACCGAAAGCAGGTTCTCCTTCACTTCAAGCGACAGGTCGGCCTCGCTGAAGCCGGCAACGGCAATCGAGATGCGATAGGCGTTCTCGTCGCTGCGCTCGATGTTGTAGGGCGGATAGGTGGGGGCGTTGTCGACGCCGGCGGCCTGATCGAGCATGGAAAACAGCCGGTCAAAGCCGATGGTCGAACGGTAGAGAGGCGAAAGGTCGTAGCTGCGCATGATGCACTCCTTTGAAGCTGCATGAGTTGGTAGCTGTGTTCAGCCCGCCCCCTTGGGGGCACGGGCCTTGGTCCTTGGTCATGCGTCCATTGTGTGGCCCGCACGACATTTCAGGTGGGCGTGTGGTTTTGGCTTTTCAAGAGGCAAGGCTCAGGCCCATAACAAGGGGCCGAAGGGCCGCGCGGGCTGGGGCGTTGTTGCCCATGTGGCTTGCAGCGGCCCTGCCAACCATGATCCCAGAAACCACGAACCCGAAATCGATGGCATCGCAGCGATGGCGCTGAACGAACTTCAAGGCATCGAAAGCTACCCGGTGCCCTCGCAGCCACAGATCGCGGTCGTGACGGCACGCGACGGGATCGGGCTGCGCACTGCGCGCTGGCGCCCCACGGCGCGCAAAGGCGCAAAGGGCAGTGTCCTGGTCGTGGCCGGGCGCGCCGAGTTCATCGAGCGCTACAGCGAGGTCATCGCCGAGTTGCGCCGGCGCGGTTTCCATGTCGCGAGTTTCGATTGGCGCGGGCAGGGCGGCTCGGACCGGACGGTGTCCAACATCCGCAAGGGCCATGTGCGCCGTTTCAGCGACTACCTGCTCGATCTCGATGCGGTCTTCGCGGAGGTCATGGCCAGGTTGCCGAAGCCGTGGTTCGTCCTCGCCCACTCGATGGGCGCTGCGCTCTGCCTCGAAGCGGCGCGGCAGAACCGTCTGCCGGCGAGCCGGCTGGTTGCACTGGCGCCGATGGTGGGGCTGTCGATGGTGGAACGGCCCGGGCTAGCCCGCTCGGCTGCGGCCATTCTCGATGGCCTGCTGCTGGGATCGAGCTTTGTGCCGGGTGGCGGGGAGACATCGATCGCAACCAAACCGTTCGCCGGCAACCGCCTGACCAGTGATCCAGAACGGTATGCGCGCAACGCGGATCTGTCCGCGTCACGGCCACATCTGGCCGTTGGCGATCCGACCATACGCTGGGTGCACGAAGCTTTCCGTTTCATGGAGCACATGAGCGACCCGGCAACGCCGCTCGATATCCGCGTGCCAACGCTGGTGATTGCCGCCGGCGCGGACCCCGTGGTTGATACGCCGTCGGTCGAGCGGTTCGCGGCCAGACTCAAGACCGGACTTGCGCTGGTGCTGCCGGGCTCCCGCCACGAGATCCTGCACGAGAACGACGACATCCGCGCTGCCTTCTGGGCGGCCTTCGATGCGTTCGTGCCAGGCGAGACAGTCTTCCCCGCCGCCGTGCCGGCCTCAGCCGTTCAGCAAGGCGAGGGCAGCCTCGTGGACGCGCCGGTCGCCGGCGGCGATGATGCGCCCGCCATTGGCGGCTGAACCACCATCCCAGCTGGTGACGATGCCACCGGCGCCCTCGATGATCGGAATCAGCGCGACGATGTCGTAGGATTGCAGGCCGGCTTCGATCACGAGATCGATGTGCCCTGCGGCCAGCATGCAATAGGCATAGCAATCGCAGCCAAACCGCGCGAGACGGCTGGCTTTCTCGACACGCTCGAAGGCCTTGCGATCCGACGGCACGAACTGCCGCGGCGAGGTCGTCATCACGGTTGCTTCAGCCAGGCTGGCGCAGGTGCGGACCCTGAGGCTGCGCGGGCCATCGGGGCCGGCATAGTGGGCCGACTGGCCATCGCCGAAATAGCGCTCACGCGTGAAGGGCTGGTGCATCATGCCATAGGCCGGCACGCCGCCCCGCATCAGGCCGATCAGCGTGCCCCATACGGGCAGACCCGAGACGAAAGCGCGCGTGCCGTCGATCGGATCCAGCACCCAGACAAATTCCGCATCGGCGCGCTCCGAGCCGAATTCCTCGCCAACGATGCCATGGCCGGGAAAAGTCTCCTTGATCATCCGGCGCATCACCATCTCGGCGGCGCGGTCCCCTTCGGTCACCGGATCGAAGCTGCCGTCGCCGGCCTTGTTGTGGCTGGTCATCGCCGTGCGGAAGAAGGGCATGATCGCTTCGCCGGACCTGCTGGCGAGATCGTTGACGAAACGGGCGAAATCCACCGCTGACATGACAGGCATCCTTCTGCTGCGGGCATGCCGCCTGCCCAGCAGTAGTGCAGCGCGCGACAAAGGGAAATCATGTTCACGCATCGAAGGCCCGCCTTGTGCAAAAACAGGTCTTGACAGGCCAGATGGAAATGTTCTTTTTATGTTCCAAGAACGGAGCATGAACGATGACAGCCCTGGCATTTCGGGAACCCGATCAGGTCGCCTTCGATTTCGACGCCGTGCGGCAGCCGCAGGAACTGCCGCTGCGCTCGCTCGAACGGTGTCACACCAGCCGCTTCACGGCCTGGCGCGGCCGCACGGGCCGGCGCTATGTGGCGTCGTCCTTCGCGGTGCGGGACAGCGAGGCGCTGTGCTTTGCCGACAGCGTGCTGATCGCTGTGCGGCGCGATCGCTCGATCATCAGCGTGCGTGAAGCTGGCCCTTGGGGCCTCGAGGCTGCCACGATGCGCTGGCGCGACGAGGTCGAGGCTGCCGGCGCGAGCGAGATCCATGTTCATCTGATTGCCGCCACTGCCGAGGAGCGCAGGAAAGTGGTGACTGACCTGACGCCCGTGCATTGAGCGGAGGCTGGCCGGGTCTGTCAGTTCCGCGGCGTTCCGTGTCGCAGCGCGCGGGCCAGCCATGACAGGACAGGATCATTGAGGCCCATGTCCAGCAACTGATCGTGGGTGCGCAGCACGTAGTCCGGGTTTGGTCCCGAGACACCATGTCCCTGATGGATGTGATGCAGCAGGCGTTCGCGGTCGAGCCCTCCGGCATACTGGGCATGGCTGGAATCAACGATGTAGGTCAGCGCCAGCCGGCGGGCCCCGTTCTGGAGCGTGATCGGCAGGATGCGCTCGACATAGACCGAGGTCACCTGCTCACGCTCGCGCAAATAGGCGATGGTGTCGGCGGCATGGGCGTGGTGCACGCGGTAGGCGAGGCCCTTGCATGAGCCGCCTCTGTCCAGCCCCATCACGAGGCCCGGCTTGTCGGGCGTGCCCCGGTGGAAATGGGAATAGACACACAGGGAGCGGTGAAATCCCGACAGTCTGGCCACCTGGCGCTCCTCGAAGACGAACCCTGGCCTCCACATCAAGGAGCCGTAGCCGAAGACCCAGAGATCCTCGCCCGATGCCGGTCCTGCGTTCGGGATGGCCGTCATCCGCTCCCCTTGTTTTGTCTCGCACTCGTGCCGAAGCGGCGCTATCAACAATGCTTCAACGATGCAATCGGGCTGCCCTGCCTCATGACCAAACATGATCACGCTTCCGCAGGATCTGCCCGGCCTGACAAGCCTGCAGGGCTCTCGCCCCGGCGCGGCTTCCGCTGGGGCCTTTATCTGCCCCTGATCCTGCTGGCGCTGGTTGTTGCGGGATGGAGTGCCTTCTGGTTTGCCGCCCGCAGTCTTGTCGGCAATGGCATCGATCAAGCGATGGCCGATGCCCGCGCGCGCGGCGACATCTGGACTTGTTCGGAGCGCAGCATCTCCGGCTATCCGTTCCGGATCGAGGTGCGCTGCCGGGATTTGACCCTGGCCCGAAACAGCACGGTCGGCGTGGTCACGCTCTCGTCCGGCCCGCTCGTCGCCATCGGCCAGCCGCACACACCCAACCATGTCATTGTGCAGGGTGCAGGTCCGCTGAGGTTCCAGCTGGCCGATGGCCGGCGCTTCGAGGCGCGGTGGGATCTCGCCGAAGCCAGCCGCCGCATGAGATCGGGCCAACTCGAGCGGCTGTCACTGGATGTGCGAAAGCCCGTGGTCAGCCTGACCCGCCCGGATGGAGCTGTCTCAACCTATGTTGCGCGCCAGTTCGAAGGCCATGTTCGCCGCAATCCGGCTCGCCCGGAAGTGGACAAGGCCCAGGATCTGTTCGTGCGCATTGCCCAGATGTCGGCCGGCGATCTAGATGCGCTGCTCGGCGATGCCAATCCATCGGACATCGACCTGCAGGCCACGACCACCCAGGCCGACCTGCTCATGAAGGGCCTGACGCCGGCTACCCTGGAAGCCTGGCGACTGGCCAGCGGCAAGTTCGATCTGACGCGCTTTTCCCTCAAGAAAGGCCTCAAGTTGATCGAGGCCACGGGCTCGTTCGGTCTTGATGATGCCCGACGGCTGGAGGGTCGGATCGAGCCTGCGGCGGCGAACATCGACCAGTTCGCGGGTATACGGCTGCGCGGCGGGGCAATGGATTTTGCCAGTGCCCTCTCAGGGCGCCCGCAGCCGGCGAGCCCGGATGGTGCACGGCCGCTGCCGACGATCGACATCAGGGGCGGGCGCGTCGGCTTCGGTCCGATCAGGCTGCCTATCCCTGCCTTGCAGCCGTTGTACTGACGCGGAGCAGCCGGTCCCGGCGTCGACAGGTTCAGGGTGGAATGGTTCAGGGTGGACTTGCAGGCCCTGTGCGCCGGAGCAGGAACACCGCCTGCTGCCCGAACAGGTTCCAGAACCACCACGGTGCCTTCACCCCGATATCGCTGCCAGAGGCATTGAGAGCGACGGCCCGCTCGGTGACCGCGCCCAGCGTATCGCACAATCCGACGAAATCGCGGATCGTGCAGAAATGGATGTTGGGCGTGTCGTACCAGGTTTCTGGCAGGTTGCTGGTCACCGGCATCCGCCCCTTGAAGGCCAGTTGCGCCCGGATGCTCCAGTGCCCGAAGTTGGGGAACGAGACGATGGCGCGCCGGCCGATCCGCAGCATGTTTTCGAGAACACGGCGCGGGGCGCGGGTCGCCTGGATGGTCTGCGACAGGATGACATAGTCAAACGCGTCGTCGGGATAGTCGCCGAGATCGGTGTCTGCATCGCCCTGAATGACGGACAATCCGCGCGCCACGCAGCCGGCGACCCCTTCACGGGATAACTCGATGCCGCGGGCGTCGACATGCCGCCGCGCAGCGAGCAGCGCCAGCAGGGCTCCGTCGCCGCAGCCGACATCAAGCACCTTGCTGCCGGGCTCCACCATGTCGGCGATCAGGCTCAGGTCAATGCGGACGTCACTCATGCCAGCCCTCGTGCACGGGCGGCGGCACCAATGAAGCCGCGCAGTGTCGCAAACAACTCAGGCTCATCAAGCAGGAAGGCATCGTGACCCTTGTCGCTCACCAGTTCAACGAACGAGACCGAGGCGCCGGAAGCATTCAGCGCATGCACGATGGCACGCGAATCGGCGGTGGGAAACAGCCAGTCCGAGGTGAACGAGGCCACGCAGAAGCGGGTCTTCGAGCCGGCGAAGGCCTTGGCCAGAACCCCGCCATGCTCTGCGGCTAGATCGAAGTAGTCCATGGCACGGGTCAGGTAGAGGTAGGAATTGGCATCGAAGCGCTCGACAAAGCTGATGCCCTGATAGCGCAGGTAGCTTTCCACCTGGAAATCGGCGTCGAAGGTGAAGGTCCGGGCCTCGCGGTCCTGTAGGTTGCGGCCAAACTTGCGATGCAGCGCGGCCTCGGACAGGTAGGTGATGTGCGCGCCCATGCGGGCCACCGACAACCCCTTGGAGGGGCGCTTGGCACCGTCGAGATAGCGTCCGCCCTGCCAGTCGGGGTCGGCCATGACCGCCTGACGGCCGACCTCGTGGAAGGCGATGTTCTGCGCCGAGTGCCGCGCGGCGGTGGCCAGCGGAACGGCGGCGAAGACACGGTCGGGGTAGCTCGATGCCCATTGCAGCACCTGCATACCGCCCATCGAGCCGCCGATCACGGCAAACAGGCTGGCAATGCCGAGATGCTCGACCAGCACGGCCTGTGCTCGCACCATGTCGCGGATCGTGACCAGCGGAAAGTTGAGACCGTAGGCTTTGCCCGTGGAAGGATCCAGCGATGCCGGCCCTGTCGAGCCGAGGCAGCCGCCGATCACGTTGCTGCAGATCACGAAATACCTGTCGGTATCGATCGGGCAGCCCGGTCCGATCAGCACCTCCCACCAGCCGGACTTCCCCGTCACCGGATTGGTGTTCGCGACATGCTGGTCGCCGGTGAGGGCATGGCAGACCAGCACCGCGTTCGAGCGGTCGGCGTTCAATGTGCCGTAGGTCTGGTAGGCGATCTGCCAGTGATCCAGCGTCACGCCGCAATCCATGGCAAGCGGGCGCTCCGGACCGAAACGCGCCACAAGGCTCGTCGGCTCGTTGGCCTCTCGCACGGGGTCGACCAGCGCAGAAGCTGGGACTTTGACGGCTTTGCCGGGTCTGTTTGTTTTTGCAGTCATGTCGTTCGTTTTGCCGGACGATACTGCAAGACGATCCGCCGTGGAAGCCGGTTTTTGCGAATGATGGCCAACTGATGGGGCGGCAGGCGCGTCATCCTTGCCGCGCGGGTTGGTGCGCCGAATGGCCTGTGCTGAAAACGGAATTCCACTTTGGCGCAACATGGCCTAGAGAACGGCTCGTGATCTTGTCTGGTCGAACCTGGACCAGATTGAACCTCGCGTCCGGTTGAGCCCACGTCCGATTGATCCCATGCCAGATCCCGCGTCCCCTGCCGCACCTGACATCGCGCCTTCGGCTGCGCCCGTTGCCGTTCCTGCGGCCCGGCCCGTGTCGCTGGCCAACCTTCGGTCCGAGATCGACCGCATCGACACGGCCATGCATGAACTGCTGATGGAACGCGGGCAGGTGATCGAGCAACTGATCGAGGTCAAGAAGACACAGGTGTCGGGCTCGGCCTTCAGGCCTGGCCGCGAGGCTGAAATGATGCGTCGGCTGGCCCTGCGCCATAAGGGCCTGTTGCCGCTCGATACGGCCGAGGGCATCTGGCGCGTCATCATCGCCACATTCACCTGGGTGCAGGCCAATTACCGCGTACATGCCGACATGTCGGGCGGTGATGGCCCGATGCGTGACAGTGCGCGGTTCCATTTCGGCTTCACTGCGCCCTATGTGCCGCATGAAGATGCCAATGCCGTGATGGCGGCGGTGGCGCAATCGGCGGGCGACCTCGGCATTTTCCGGATCGATCAAGGTGCAAGCGCGGGGGCGTGGTGGCGCGGGCTGGTCGGGCCGGGCGCGCCCAAGATCATCGCACGGCTGCCGTTCATCGAGCGGCCTGATCACCCCGCAGGCACCCCTGTCTACGTGATCGCCAACCCGATCGCCGACGCGGCGGTGCGCGAAGTGGTGTTGTATGTGGCCCGTGTCGAGCGCTGGACCGCCGACATGAACACCGCGCTGCTGGAAGCACTCGGCGAGGTGACGGCGAGCGCGGCGGACAGTTCCGGTCTGTCACTGCTGATAGCTGCCGATGGCGAGACAAGGGTCTCGCAATTGCAGGCCGCTCTCGGCGGCGCTGACCTGACCGAGATCGGCAGCCATGCCGCCCGCTTCAGCGCTCCGCCCCGCCGCCCCGCCTGACCGGCTTTCCAGATGCGAGACAGGACAAGGACCACGCCATGACCAGCGCAAACGCCGCCCCTTCTGCCCGTACGCGGCCGACCCCGCGTGCCGGGGTCATGGCCATCGAGGCCTATGTGCCGGGCAAGAGTTCGGCTCCCGCCGGCGTGAAGCTGGTCAAGCTATCGTCCAACGAGACGCCGCTGGGGCCAAGCCCTGGCGCGATTGCCGCATTCAAGGCGCTGGCCGACAAGCTCGAGCTTTATCCGGACGGAACAGCGCAGCGGCTGCGCGAAGCGATCGGCGCCAAGTTCGGCCTTGATCCGGCGCGGCTTATCTGCGGCTCGGGCTCGGACGAGCTGCTCTCGCTGATCACCAATGCCTATATCGGGCCGGGCGATGAGGGAATCTATTCCGAATACGGCTTCCTGGTCTACAAGATCGCCATCATGGCCGCGGGTGGCACGCCGGTCGCGGTCAAGGAGAAGAACCTGACTGCGGACGTCGATGCGCTGCTGGCTGCCGTGACGCCGCGCACCCGGATCGTCTATCTCGCGAACCCCAACAATCCGACCGGAACCTACCTGCCCTTCGACGAGATCAAGCGTCTCCAGGCCGGGCTGCCGCCCGATGTGCTGCTGGTGCTTGATGCTGCCTATGCCGAGTATGTGCGCCGCAACGACTATGCCTCCGGCCTCGAACTGGTCGCGACCTGCGATAACGTGGTGATGACCCGGACCTTCTCGAAGATCTATGGCCTTGCGAATCTCCGGCTTGGCTGGATGCATGGCCCCGCCCACGTGATCGACGCGCTTAACCGGATCAGGGGTCCGTTCAATGTCAATGGCGCCGCCATCGAGGCAGGTGCCGCGGCCATTGCCGACGATGCGCATGTGGCCCGCGCGATTGCCCATAACGACCACTGGCTGGCGTGGATGACCGGGGAACTTGCAAAGCTTGGCCTTTCCGTCACCCCGTCGGTGGGGAACTTCGTGCTGATCCACTTCCCCGGGACCGAGGGCAGGACGGCCCCCGCTGCCGATGCCTTCCTCACTTCACACGGGTTGATCCTCCGGCGCATGGATGCCTATGGCCTGCCCGGTGCGCTGCGCCTGACCATCGGCGACGAAGCGGCCAACAAGGCTGTCGTGGCGGCGCTGACAAGCTTCATGAAGGTCTCGCATGCCTGAGAGCTTCGCCCCTGTCCGCGCCACGCCGCTGGTTGGCCGTCTCGCCATCATCGGCATGGGCTTGATCGGCTCGTCGCTGGCGCGGGCGGCGCGTGAGCTCAATCTGGCGGGCCAGATTGCCGCTGCCGATCGTGATCCTGCGGTTGCGTCGCGCGTGCGTGCGCTTGGCATCGCCGATACGGTCAGCCAGTCGGCGGCTGAAGCGGTGGCCATGGCCGATCTCGTGATCCTGTGCGTGCCTGTCGGAATCTGCGGGCAGGTCGCAGAGCAGATCGCCGGTTCCCTGAAGCCTGGTGCGATTGTCTCCGATGTCGGCTCGGTCAAGGCCGCGGTGCTGGAACAGGTCGCCCCGCATCTGCCGTCCGGCGTTCATTTCGTGCCGGCGCATCCGGTGGCCGGCACCGAGCATTCCGGCCCTGATGCGGGCTTTTCGAGCCTGTTTCTCAACCGCTGGTGCATCCTGACGCCGCCAGAGGATGCGGATGCCGGTGCCGTGCAGCGCCTGCGCGCCTTCTGGGAGGCGATGGGGGCAATCGTGGAGGTGATGACACCGCAGCACCATGATCTCGTGCTCGCGATCACCAGCCATCTGCCGCACCTGATTGCCTACAATATCGTGGGCACCGCCAACGACCTTGAAGCGGTGACGCAGTCCGAGGTGATCAAGTTCTCGGCGGGCGGCTTTCGTGATTTCACCCGCATCGCTGCGTCCGACCCGACGATGTGGCGCGATGTCTTCCTGCACAACAAGGAAGCGGTGCTCGAGATGCTTGGCCGCTTTAGCGAGGATCTCTCGGTGCTGACGCGCGCGATCCGGTTCGGCGATGGCGAGACGCTGCACAAGCACTTCACCCGGACCCGTGCGATCCGCCGCGGTATCGTCTCGCTGGGGCAGGACAAGCCCGAAACCGAGAAGCTGAAGGGCTGACCGGCGTAGTGCCGCCTTGCTTTTGCTCGAATCGGCGCAATATCGAGCACCAGCCGCGCGTCGCTGCGCCCAACCGGATTGAACGATGATTGATCGCCGCACACTACTGGCCGGAACCGCCGCGCTCGGCGCCGCTGCCGCGCAGGGTTTCTCGACAGAGGCGTTGGCACAGGCCGGACTGAAACTGGGGCCCGAGGCTGCGTTCTCTTTCGACGCGCTCAAGAGCCGGGCGCAAGCCATGGCCGCCGCGCCCTACAATCCGCCGCCGCGCCCCCGTCCGGATGTGCTGGAGCGCATCGACTACGATGCCCACGGCAAGATCCGCTACAAGACCGATCTCGCCCTCTGGGCGAATGGCCCTTCGCCATGGCCGGTGACGTTCTTCCACCTTGGCCGGTTCTTCCAGAAGCCGGTGCGCATGCACGTGGTCAGCCGCGCGTCTGGGGGTGGTCAGCGTGCGCGCGAAATCATCTACGACGAGAGCTACTTCGACATGCCGAAGGACAGCCCGGCGCACGAGTTGCCCGAAGGGGCTGGTTTTGCCGGCTTTCGCTTCCAGGAGGCACGCGCCGGCTTTCCCGGCCCGAAAGGCACCCCGCTGGACTGGCGCGGCAATGACTGGGTGGCCTTCCTCGGCGCGTCCTATTTCCGCGCCATCGGCGAACTCTACCAGTATGGCCTTTCGGCTCGCGGACTGGCGATCGATCCGGCTGTTCCGACCGGGCCGGAAGAGTTTCCCGATTTCACCCATGTCTATCTCGAAACCCCCGCTCCCGATGCGAAATCCGTCGTGGTCTGCGCATTGCTGGATTCGCCCTCCGTTGCCGGGGCCTTCCGTTTCGTGATGACGCGCGGAACCTCCGTGACCATTGGCGTGGAGAAGAGCCTGTTCATCCGCAAGGACATCCAGCGCTTCGGCGTCGCGCCACTGACTTCGATGTACTGGTACTCGGAGAACAAGAAGGCGACGGCGGTGGACTGGCGTCCCGAAGTCCATGACAGCGACGGCCTGGCGATCTGGACCGGTGCCGGCGAGCGCGCCTGGCGGCCTCTCAACAATCCGCCCCGGACGATCGCTTCTTCGTTCGTAGACAACAATCCGCGCGGCTTCGGGCTGATGCAGCGTGATCGCGTGTTCGGCCACTACATGGACGGCGTGTTCTACGAGAAGCGTCCGTCACTCTGGATCGAGCCGGTCGGTGCCTGGGGCAAGGGCGCGGTCCAGTTGATCGAGATCCCGACCGACGACGAGATCCATGACAACATCGTGGCGATGTGGGTGCCGGAGCAGCCGGTCAGGGCCGGCCAGCGCTACGACTACGCCTATACCATGTCATGGATGGCCGACGAGCCCTATCCGCCGCCGCTGGCCCGCGTGGTCTCGACCCGCATGGGCAATGGCGGGCAGCCCGGCACAGTGCGCCCGCGTGGTGTTCGCAAGTTCATGGTCGAGTTCCTCGGCGATGCGCTGAAGAACGTACCATTCGGTGCCAAGCCGGAAGCTGTGCTGTCGGCCTCGCGCGGCAGCTTCTCCTATGTCTTCACCGAAGCCGTGCCCAACGATGTTCCCGGCCATTGGCGGGCGCAGTTCGACCTGACGGTGCAGGGCGACGAGCCAGTGGAGATGCGGGCCTTCCTCAGGCTCGGCGACAAGGTGCTGAGCGAAACCTGGCTGTATCAGTATCACCCGTTCGGTTGAGGGGGGCGCTCCGGCTGGCACCGGCGCGGCCTCAGCCGAGGGCCGCTGCGCTCGCCGGCGGATTGGCCAGATCGTAGGTCCAGACCGTGAAGGCCTTGAGCACGTGCGGCCCGAAGGAATTGACCAGCGGGATATCGGCTGCGTCACGGCCGCGGGCCACCACGATCCGGCCGATCCTGCGGATGTTGTTGCGCGGATCAAACGTGTACCACTGCGCCCCTTGCGGCCCTTCCAGCCAGACCTCGATCCAGGCGCTGAAATCCATCGGATCAACCACCGGCACGCCGATGTCGCCGAGGTGGCCGTTGATATAGCGTGCCGGAATGTTCATGCAGCGGCAGAAGGTGATGGCGAGGTGGGCGTAGTCGCGGCAGACCCCGATGCGGCCATGGAAGATCTCGACCGCGCCGCGCGTCGAACTGGCATTCATGTAGTCGAAGCTGATCTGGCGGTTGACGAAGTCACAGATGGCCTGCACCCGGCCCCAGCCCGGCGCGATCCTCCCGAACAGATCCCAGGCGGTCTGGCTGAGCTTGTCGGTTTCGCAGTAGCGGCTGCCCATCAGGTAGACCAGAGCCGCATCCGGCAGGTCGCCAATCGGAACCTCCCGCGCCCCGGGCTCGAACGGATCAAGTTCTCCGTTATCCTCGATCACGCCATCGCTGCGCAGGGTGATATCACCGGCAGGGGCCCTGATGCGGCGGCAGACATTGTCGAACAGGTCGCTGTAGGTGCGGGTCAGTGTGGGCGGCGTGGAGGTAAAAAGCGGCCCGCTGCGCAGGTCACGCGCACGATCATCATGCACATTGAGCAGGCACACCATCTCCGTTGCGCCAACGCAGGTCATGGTGATCTCGTAGCCAAATCTGATCTGCATACGCTCTTGACCTCCGGGTGAAGGTCGAGCCTACAGCGAATTGCCGTCAACAGGTGGAAATTCGGCAACGAGGCGCAGGAACGGGCGGATGCCCGGTTGGCGTGGCCCCGGGTGGCTCCGGTCCCTAGCGGTTCAGGCCTTGGCCTTCTTCGCCCGCTCGATGGCTTCGAGGATCAGCGAGCGCGCCTTTTCGGCATCGCCCCAGCCGGTGAGCTTGACCCACTTGCCGGGCTCCAGATCCTTGTAGTGCTCGAAGAAGTGCTGGATCTGGTCGCGCGTGATCTGGGGCATGTCGGTGTAGTTATGCACGTTCTCGTAGCGCTTGGTCAGCTTGGGCACGGGCACCGCGATGATCTTCTCGTCGCCGCCGCCTTCATCCTCCATCATGATGACGCCGATGGGCCTGACGGCGATGATGGCGCCGGGAATGATCGGTCGGGTATTCGCCACCAGCACGTCGCACGGGTCGCCATCCTCGGAGAGCGTGTGGGGGATGAAGCCGTAATTCCCCGGGTAGCGCATGGGCGTGTACAGGAAGCGGTCGACCACCAGCGTGCCGGCCTCCTTGTCCATTTCGTACTTGATAGGCTCGCCACCGATGGCGACCTCGATCACGACATTGACCTCGTGGGGCGGGTTCTTGCCGATGGAGATGGCGTCAAGACGCATGGGCTGTTCCTGTCGTGATGAAAGCCGCAAGGTGCCTGCCCGGCCCTTGCCTCGCAGACGTTTACGGCGCTTGGTCTGTGCTTAGATCGGTCCGGCTCGCGAAAGCAAGATGGTTGCTGGCATCGTGCTGGGCATCGAACCCAAGCAAATCAAAACTGGCCCGAAACGCATGCCGCCGCCAAGCCCGACCTTCGGGTCATGACCGGGCAAGGGACGCCGCCGCGCTGCGCTCAGACCGGCAGGAGGCCGTCGGTCTTGACCTCTTCCATCACCGCATATGTCCGGGTTTCGCGCACGCCTGGCAAGGTGTGCAGAACCTCGCCGAGAAAGCGGCGATAGGCCGCCATGTCAGCGACCCGCGTCTTGACGAGATAGTCGAATCCGCCGGCCACCATGTGGCATTCGAGCACTTCGGGCGCGCGGCGCACGGCTGCCGCGAATTTCTCGAAGGCGTCGGGTGTGGTCTTGTCGAGATAAACTTCGACAAAGACGAGAAGCCCGAGCCCCAGCATCGCGGGATCGAGATGGGCACGGAACTGGGTGATGTAACCCTCGCGGACGAGCCGTTTCAGCCGCTCGCCTGTTGCCGTCGCCGAAAGCCCGACCTGATCGGCGAGGTCGACGGCGGCAATCCGGCCATCGGCCTGAAGGACGCTCAGTAGCCGCCTGTCGATCTTGTCGAGCATGATGAAATCCAGTTTGAAGCTGATTCAACAGGATTTATCGCTGTTCTGAAATCGAAACAACAGATGAAATCCCTCCGAATCTGACATAACCTTCAGATCATCGCGTTTCAGCCCTGACAGGTCGGTTTTTATGCACAGCCGCAGCCCCGATGCCTTCGTTGCGCCGTTTGCCGAGGATGATGTCACGCTGGCCGGCCAGCTTCTGGCGAATGCAGCCCTGCCTGCCGACGCGGAAGCGCGGATCGACCGGCGTGCCACGGCCCTGATCGAGGCCATCAGGGCACAGTCGGGCGGTTTTGGCGGTGTTGAGGAGATGCTGCGCGAGTACTCGCTGTCCACCAAGGAAGGGCTGGCGCTGATGGTGCTTGCCGAGGCCCTGCTGCGTGTTCCGGACAGCGCCACGGCCGACCGGCTGATCGAGGACAAGCTGGGCCAGGGTGACTTCGAGAATCACGAATCCCGATCCGGCTCGCTGCTGGTCTCGGCATCCGCCTGGGCCCTTGGCATCACGGCGCGGGTGATCCAGCCGGGCGAGACGCCGGAGAGCATCCTTGGGCAGATTGCCAAGCGGCTTGGCGTTCCGGCCGTGCGCGGGGCCACGCGGCAGGCCATGCGCATCATGGGCTCACACTTCGTGCTTGGGCAGACGATCGAGGAAGCCTTGGCTCGCGCCGGCTCCGGGGCTGCGCGGGCCTTCCGCTATTCGTTCGACATGCTGGGTGAAGGCGCGCGCACCGCCGATGATGCCGCGCGCTACTACCGCTCCTATGCCGACGCGATTGCCGCGATCGGTGCGCGGGCCGGCAATGAGCCGCTGCCGGCAAGGCCCGGCATCTCGGTCAAGCTGTCTGCGCTGCATCCGCGCTATGAGGCGGTGAGTGCCGGGCGGGTGCTGGCCGAACTGACGCCAAAGGTGATCGCGCTGGCCCGGATGGCCAAGGCGCATGATCTCAACTTCACCATCGATGCCGAAGAAGCCGACCGGCTGGAATTGTCGCTCGATCTGATCGATCAGGTGGTCGCTGATGCCTCATTGGCGGGCTGGACCGGATTCGGGCTTGCCATCCAGGCCTACCAGAAGCGGGCCCCCGCCGTGATCGACCACATTGCTGCACTGGCGCGCAGGCATCAGCGCAGCTTCATGGTGCGGCTGGTCAAGGGCGCCTACTGGGACAGCGAGATCAAGCGCGCGCAGGAGCGGGGCCTTGCCGGCTACCCGGTGTTCACGCGCAAGGCCATGACCGATCTCAACTACGTGGCGTGTGCGCGGCAGATGCTGGCCTTGCGCCCGCTGATCTATCCGCAGTTTGCCACGCACAATGCCCTGACCATCGCCACGATTGCCGAGATGGCAGGGGGGCCGGAAGGCTACGAGTTCCAGCGTCTGCACGGGATGGGCGAGGCGAGCTATGCCGCCTTGCTGGCGGACGATCCGCGTTTTGCCTGCCGGACCTATGCGCCCGTGGGTGGCCATCAGGATCTGCTGGCCTATCTGGTGCGGCGATTGCTGGAGAATGGTGCCAATTCCTCGTTCGTCAGCGTGGCGGGCGATACATCCGTGCCAGTGCAAAGCCTGCTGGTCCGCCCTGCCGCCCGGATCGGGGAGGCGCAGAGGGCTGCCAACAGCCGCATTCCGCTGCCGGCGGCGCTGTATGGTCCCTCCCGGCGCAATTCGGCGGGTGTCGAGTTCGGGCATGATGCCAGCCTGCGCGCCTTCAACGCCGAGGTGGCAAAGGTGCCAGCGTTCGCAGATGCCGCCAGCCTCATCGATGGTCGAAGCATTGCGCGGCCGCAGCGGCCTGTGTTGTCGCCTGCCAACGGAGCCGCGCTGGCGCAGGTGGCCGAAGCGGTGGTGTCGGATGCACATCTTGCCATGGAGGTCGCACAGTCCGGCTTTCGCGGCTGGGCTGCCACGGATGTTGATACGCGGGCATCCATTCTCGACAAGGCCGCCGACCTGATGGAAGCGCGCCGCGCGAGGTTGCTGGCGCTGCTTCAGGCGGAGGCCGGCAAGACGCTGGATGATGCGTTGGCCGAGCTGCGCGAAGCCATCGATTTCTGCCGCTACTATGCTGCCGAAGCCCGCCGCCAGTTCGGTGCGGCCACATTGCTGCCCGGCCCGACTGGCGAGGACAACCGGCTCGCCATGCGCGGGCGCGGGGTCTTTGTCTGCATCGCCCCCTGGAACTTCCCGCTTGCGATCTTCGCCGGGCAGGTCGCGGCGGCTCTGGTGGCCGGCAACAGCGTGGTGGCCAAACCTGCCCCGCAGACTCCGTTGATCGCATCCGAGACCGTGATGCTGCTGCATGATGCCGGCGTTCCTGTCAGCGCGTTGCATCTGGTGGTGGGAGATGGCTCGATCGGTGCCGCGCTCGTGGCCCATCGGCTGGTGGCCGGCGTGGCCTTCACCGGGTCAACGGCGACCGCGCGGGCCATCAACCGCTCGCTGGCGGCCAAGGATGGGCCGATCGTGCCGCTCATCGCCGAGACGGGCGGTCTCAACGCGATGATCGTGGATGCGACCGCGCTGCCCGAGCAGGTGGCGGATGACGTGGTCATGTCCGCTTTCCGCTCGGCCGGCCAGCGCTGTTCGGCGCTCAGGCTGCTCTGCGTGCAGGAGGACGTGGCTGACAAGGTCATCGACATGATCATCGGCGCTGCCCGCGAACTGAAGATCGGCGATCCCAGGGATCTGTCCGTCCATGTCGGACCGGTGATCGATGCTGCGGCCAAAGCCCGGCTTGACGCCCATGTCGCTGCCATGCGCTCCAAAGGTCAGGTGCTCCATGCCGGTGCGGCGCCTCAAGGGCCCGGCCATTTCGTGGCCCCCCATGTGATCGGGCTGAAGCAGGTTGCCGATCTCGATGCGGAGCACTTCGGGCCGATCCTGCACGTCGTGCGCTACCGGGCGGATCAGCTTGACCGCGTGCTGGATGCCATCGACGCCACCGGCTATGGCCTGACGCTCGGAGTCCATTCACGCATCGACGAGACTGTCAGGCGCGTGGTCGAGCGGCTTCAGGTCGGCAACATCTATGTCAACCGCAACATGATCGGGGCTGTGGTCAGCGTGCAGCCCTTTGGTGGCTCGGGCCTGTCCGGCACAGGTCCCAAGGCTGGCGGACCGCACTACCTCGCCCGCTTTGCCACGGAGCAGACCGTCACAATCAACACCGCGGCGGCAGGCGGCAATGCCACCCTGATCGCGACCGGGGACGAATAGAGCCCCCAGTCGGTTACCGGCAGCGTCAAGAACCCGCGCTGGCCAGCGCCAGGCTCTCGCGCACGATCAGGTCCGGAACAATGTGGTGCGGCATGTGCCCGACGCCGGGCAAGGTCATCAGCCGCCCGGATCTGACCTGCCGGATGATGGCGCGCGAATGGATCTCGGTCGAGACGATGGTGTCGGCTTCTCCGGCGATGGCCAGAACCGGCATGGCCAGTTCGCTGTACCGGCCTGCCTGCGCATTGACGAAATCCCAGAGCGCCGCCACGTCCTGTGCATTGGCCTCGAAGGTTGCCGGCCTGAGCAGCAGCCTGATCTGTGCCGTGTCGGCATAGTCGGGTGGGGCCGCCTGCGGCGCAAACACGCCCGCAATCGAACCTTCCAGGACCAGACTGCCTGCCGGAATACCGAGCAGGCGCGAGAACAGCGGCCCGACCAGAGGCGTCGATGTGGGGTGATAATACCAGCTGATCGCTTTGCCGGGCCAGGGATGCGTGACCGCACCAAGCAGCACGAGAGCGCCAACGAGCGCCGGCCGGTCAAGTGCGAGGCTCGTCGCCGCTGCGCCTGCCAGCGAATGGGCGATGACCGTCGTGCGCGATATGCCAAGGCCTGCGAGTGCGGCCGCCATGGCCTTGGCCTGCCGACCCGGATCAGCCATCTCGCGCCCGCCCAGACGATCGCTCCAGCCATGCCCGGGCCTGTCGATGGCGATGACGCGGGCCTTGCCGGCAAACCGGGGCGCCAGCACCGAGAACAGGTCCGCATGCAGGCTCGACGCCCCGTGGATCAGGAGCATGGTCGGTGCGCCGGCAAAGGGCTCGCCCGTGTCCATGACATGCAGGCGGCCTCCGGGCACGCTGATGAACTGTCCTTGCGGGGGGTGCCTTGTCTCGGCGGCCGCGCCAACCAGCCCGGTCGTGCTCCAGCTTCCGGCCCCGGCCAGCCCGATGAGACCCAAGGATCCAAGCAGCATGGTGCGGCGGTTCAGACGTGCACGGATCAGGCGTCCCGCCCATCGACGTTGGGCTTCAGGCGCTCGATTGCATCCTTTGCGCCGCTGAAGAACGGGTGCATGTCCTGCAAGGCGCGATAGGCCCCGAGGGCGCCCTTCTCGTCACCCTGCCGCTGCAGGGCTGCGGCGGCCATGCCCAGAGCCATGAAATGGCCCGGCTCACGGCGAAGGGCCTCTCGGAAGTCGACCAGCGCCCTCAGATCATCCTGCATCACGAAAAAGGCGAGGCCGCGCACATGCCACGCCTCGGCCCAACCCGGCTGCAACGCGATGACCCTGTCCAGAAGCTCCACCGCGAGCGCTCCGTTGCGCTGGCCCATCGCCTGCCGCGCGCGCGCCATCAGCAGGTCCGAGGTATCACTGCCCGAACGGGACCAGCGCCGAGCAATCTGCCGCACCAGCGCCTCCGCCTCCTGCGCCGAGCCTGCTGCCTTCAGCCGCTCATACAAGGTGGCAAGCGTCTGGGGGGGCTGTGCAGGAGCGGCTTGCGGTTTTGCGCCTTGCGTCTGTGGAGCCTGGCCCGGTGTGGCTCTTGGTTGCTGCGCCTGCACCAGTACCTGTGCCTGCGCAGACCCGGCCGAACCATTTGCTCCGCCGGTCAGGAACACGGCGGCCAGCGCGAGGGACATGAATGTGACGGAGACAGACCTTAACGTCATGGCGAAAGGATAGCGCGAGCGCCCGGACCGTCAAACGAAAACAGCGACCCTTTCGAGGGCCGCTGCCATGATCAACCTGATTGTGATCGGGCTGGCACAACGTGCTGCCTGATCCTTCGCAAGCGCAAGGCTCCTGAGTGCGGAGCCGCCGGGCAACAGGGCCCGGCCCAGTGGTATCAGGCCTGCTTGGCCTTGAAGCGCTTCTGCGTCTTGTTGATGATGAAGATGCGGCCCTTGCGGCGCACCAGCTGGTTGTCACGGTGCCGACCACGCAGCGACCTGAGCGAATTGCGGATCTTCATGACGCCACTCCTCTTCTGCCAGGGCGCAAATGGCCATGACGCGATGCAACAAGAAACCGCCGGCCTCATCAGCCGGCGGCAAATTCGCCTCTCGTATCGGGGAAACTGTCGGCAAAGTCAACCACCTGCCCAGCGTTGATCCACGCAGGGCAGGTGCCCCCCGGGCGCGACCGAAAGCGGTCCCCGATCCGGCACCTATACCAGCCTCCGTGCCGGATTGATCCAACAAAGCGAGGCCGTTGTTTAGCAGACATTAAGGTTAATCGCTGATGATCAAACTGGGTGAACAGGGTGTTAAATGGGTTGGGCAAAGCGGTGCGTTTTCTGACCGCGCAGATCGGATTGGGCCGGAATGGACGTGTGGCAGGGCTGGCTGCACGCGCAGCAGTGCTGTGCCTCGCGGCCCTCGCGGCGTCCGGCTGCATGCGCCGTAGTGGTGACACTGCGGAGATATCCGCTAATCTGACCTCCCCGCCTGCTGCAGTTTCGTCTGATCAGACAGCATCTCCGGCTTCGGCGGGAGGCCAGCCGGCAGTGGCCATCAAGACCGCAGAGGCGTCCCGCAAGGATCTGCGCTTGCCGCCGCACCTGCGCCACGACGCACAGGGGCAGACTGGGCTGAGCTCAGATGCCGTGGCAGGCAAAGCCGGAGCCGATCCGGCGCAGACCGGCTCTTTGGGCGGCAAGGCCAGAACTCAGCCGGCGCGCCCGCCATCTCGCCCGATCCGGCTGGCAGATGCCGTTGCAAGCGCGGTGCTGAGCTATCCGGAAATCAAGATCCACGAAGCGAAGGCCCGCGAGGCGAAGGCTGGCATCGCCATCGCCCAGTCAGCGCTGTATCCGAATGCCGACCTCAGGCTGGCCACGGGTGGAAACTTCACCGGGTCCCATCAAGGCCAGACCATTCCTTACCGCGAATCGGTCAACACCGTGGACGGGCGCTTCGATGGCGGCGTGATCCTGCGCCAGCTTGTGTATGACTTCGGTGCAGCTCGCAGCGATATCCAGCGCGCCGAGTTGCTGCGCGACACCGAGCGCCTCAAGCTCAAGGACAAGATCGACGATATCGCCTACCGGACAACCCAGAGCTATCTCAAGGTGATGGAGCACCGCTCGCTGCTGAAGCTGGTCGACGAGATCATCGGTGCCCACGAGGAACTTGCCCGTGTCGTGCAGGCCCATGCCCGCGAAGGCCACGGCACGATCGCCGACGTGCAGCGCGTCTCGTCTCGCCTCGTCGATGTGCGGGCCATCCGCTCGGATGTATCCTTGCAGCTGAAGGCGGCCGAAGACCAGTTCGAACGACTGACGCGGCAGTCGCCCAGCCGGCTCGTGGCTCCGCCCGATCTGCGACGGTCCCTGCCCGCTTCCCCGGTTGCCGCGATCAGCGAGATGCTGTCGCGCAACCCGAGGCTGGCTGCCCTCCAGACCAACACCCAGTCGACGCGCAAGGAACTGGAGTTCCAGCGTGCCTCGATCCTGCCGAAGATCAACCTTGAGCTCGAAACCGAATCGAAGAACTTCCGCAACGGGCCGCAAGGGCGCACGCAGGCCGAGGCGAGGGCCATGCTGTCCATGCGCTACCGGCTGATGGATGGCGGGCTCGGGGCCGCCACCGAGCAGCAGATCCTGGCGCGGATCGAAGGCGGCGAATTCAGCTACCTGAACGAGCGCGAGCAATTGGAAGCCGACATCAGGCAGGCCTACCGCGCCATCGACTCGGCGGGCCGGAAGCTCAAGCTCGTTGCCGATGGCGTGTCGTCCGCCGTGAAGGTGCGCGAACTCTACCTTGAGCAGTTCAAGGGCGGAAAGCGCACAGTCTTCGAACTGCTGGACAGCCAAATGTCATTCTACACGATCCGCCGCAGCCAGATCGAGAACCAGTATGAAGGCCAGCGCGCCATGTTCGACATCCTGCGGGCGACCGGCTCGCTGACGGCTGTGCTGTCGCGCCAGAATTGACGACCTGCGCGAGACCTGTGCGCCACTTCTTTGCTGTTCCGTTCATTTAAAACGGTCAAAAGTCGACTTATTGGGCTTTCCCGTTAGGGCACGATTAAAGTCCTCTTGCCTAAAGTGAGGCATGCTACGGCCTGCGTCTTCTCGCAGGGACCGGGCGCTCCGCGCAGAATGCAGCGGAAAAGGACGCGGAAGCTGACGTGAACCCGGATCAGACAGCCACCGAGCAGCAGAAAGCTGGCGTGGAGCGCACACAGGCGGTTCTTGCCGCTGCGCCTGTGATCGCTTCAGCGAGCATGGCCGACGTGCTGATGATTGCCGCTCCCGAAGCCGGCATCCGCAAGGTCGTCGATCTGGCCGGGGCAAGGCATCTCACCTTCGGCTTCAATCTTTCGGATGTGACGATCAGCATCGTCGATGTCGACGTGGTGCTGACCTTCGCCAATGGCAGCAGGCTGATCCTGCCGTCATTCGTGCTCTCGATGATCACCACCGATCCGCCGACGCTGGCCTTCAATGGTGCAGCAGTCGATCCGCAATCGCTGATCGCAGCCGCCGGTGACGTTGCCCTTGTCGACCAGTTGCCGCAATTGACCTTGTCCGACTCGGCCAAGACCCAAGGGCAGGGCGAAGCCGACAAGCAGAATGGCGAAGCGCCTGCCGCGCAGGTCGTGCAGATGACGGCCAGCCAGTCCTATGCGCATACCGCTCCGCCTACGGCGCGCGGCGAAGGCGCGAGCCGCGGCGCCATCGACGCGCTGAACACAGGCTCGATAGGCCGCTCGGACTCCTCCCGAGCCGGCGATCAGCAGACGGCTGGTCTCAAGGGTGAGGGGGCCCTCACCGAGCGCTCTGACAAGATCGACGGCCAGGTCGGCAATGCTATCGTCAACCCTGGAGATGTTGACCCACCCAATGCTGCGCCTTCGATCACCTCCAATGGCGGAGGCGTATCGGGCAATGTCACGTTGGCGGAAAACGAGATCAGCGTGACCGGGGTCACCGCCTCCGACCCCAATGCCGGTGATCGCCTGGTGTTCTCGATCATCGGTGGCGAGGATGTCTCGCGCTTCGCGATCAATGGTGCTGATGGTCGGCTCTACTTCGTGGAGGCACCGGACTTCGAGGCTCACAACGCTATCGGCGGCTCGAACACCTACGAGGTGATCGTCCAAGTCAGCGATGGCAAGCTCAGCGACAGCCAGACGCTGCTGGTCACGGTCAACAACGTCAATGAAGCCCCGATCGACGCCAGCATCAGCAATGCGACGCTTGGGGAGAATGCCGCCACGGGCTTTTTCCTCGGCCGGGTCGCGGGCACCGACCCCGATGCCGGCGCGGTTCTGACCTACAGCTTTGCACCTGGCGGCGATGCCGGTGGCCGCTTCGCCATTGATGCGATCACGGGTGATGTCACTGTGATCCGCGGCGACCTGATCGATTTCGAAGCCAGCAACAGCCAGCTGCTGATCGTGCGTGTCAGCGATCAGGACGGCCTCAGCCTCGATCGTCCCATCGTGATCAGCGTGACCGATGCCAACGATGCCCCGGTGATCACGTCGAACGGGGGTGGCAGTTCGGCCGCCATCACACTCGGCGAGGGGGCACGAACGATCACGACCGTGACCGCAACGGACGAGGATGCGGGCAGCGTCATATCCTACTCCATTGTTGGAGGTGCCGATGCCGCAGCGTTCCAGATCGATTCCGTCACTGGCCTGGTCAGCTTCCGGGTCAGTCCCGACTTCGAATTGCCAGGTGATGCGAACCTCGACAACGTCTATCTTCTCGTCATCGAGGCCAGTGATGGACAAGGCGGCACCGACCAGCAGGAACTGGCCGTCAACGTCATCGTCAACAAGGCGCCGGAGATCACCTCCTATGGTGGGCTCACGACGGTGGACATCACGCACCCCGAAAACGCCCTGACCGTCGGCACCATCACCGCTGTCGACCCGGAGAACGCACCTCTCACCTACAGCATATCGGGCGGCGCTGACGCAGCCCTGTTTGCCGTGAATGCCTCAACCGGCGTCCTGACGTTCATCGGAAATCCGGACTTCGAAGGAGCGGCCGACAGCGACGGGGACAACATTTACACTGTCACCGTCCAGGCCTTCGACGGCAGCTTTGCCGACAGCCAGACCCTGAACATCACCTTGGTCGACATGCCGGAGGCACCGACCATTCTGTCGAATGGTGGCGGTCCGGCGGCAACCATCAACATTCTGGAAAACACCCTCGCGGTCACCGATGTGAACGCGACCGACCCGGATGCCGGCACGACATTGACCTACGCGATCGTCGGAGGAGCTGATGGCGCGCTCTTCAGCATTGACGCCGCAACAGGCAACCTGACGTTACTTGCGCCTGCCAATTTCGAGAATCCCGGCGATGCGGATGGAAACAACCGCTACGAGGTCATCGTCGAGGTCTCCGATGGTGTTCTCATTGACCAGCAGGCCCTGTCGGTCGTCATCCAGAATGCCAACGATGCGCCCGTCATCACCTCGAATGGCGGCGGTGACACGGCCCTGATTCTCCACACCGAGAACAACACGGCGGTCACGACGGTTCAGGCCAGCGACGACGACGTCGGAGCAACGCTGATCTACACGATCTTCGGCGGCCTCGACGCCGCCCTGTTCACGCTCGATTCCGCAACCGGCGCATTGCGGTTCATCGCCAATCCGAGTTTCGAGACGCCTGCTGACAGCAATGGGGACAACACCTATCAGGTGATCGTGCGCGTGCTGGATGGTGCTGGCGGCGTGGATGTCCAGACCGTTTCCGTCGAGGTGCGCGACGGAAACGACGCGCCTGTGATCATCTCCGATGGTGGCGGGGACACGGCAACCCGGAGCGTGCAGGAAAACAGCACCTTCGTCACAACCGTCCAGGCAACCGACCCTGATCTGGGGGCCACGCGCAGCTTCTCGCTTGTCGGTGGAGCGGATGCCGGGTTCTTCACCATCAATGCGGTCAGCGGCGACCTCAGCTTCATCAGCGGGCGTGACTTCGAGAACCCGGCCGACCAGTCGGCGAACAACAGCTATGAGGTGATCGTCCAGGTTTCCGATGGCGCGGGCGGCTTCGACACGCAGACGATCACGGTGAACATAACCGGCGTCAACGAAGCACCCGACATCACGTCGGACGGAGGCGGGCCCAGCGCTTCGCTCGACATCAGCGAGAACACGACTGTCGTCACCACCGTGACGGCTGTCGATCCCGATGCCGGTGCAACCCGTTCCTATGCCATCGTCGGCGGCGCCGATTCAGGCCGCTTCACCATCGATGCCGGCGGCGCCTTGCGGTTCACATCCGCTCAGAGCTTCGAAGCGCCGGGAGATGCCGACGGCGACAATATCTACGATGTTGTGGTTCAGGTGTCCGACAACGCTGGCGGCTTCGATACCCAGGCGCTGGCAGTCAGGATCATGGACGTCAACGAAGCGCCGACCGCGGTGGTGCTCGCCAACCCGATGACCACCTTGCAGGAGAACAGCGTGATCCCGGGTGGCGGCGTCAAGGTTGGCGACATCGTCGTCACCGACGATGCGCTCGGCACCGAGGTGCTGTCGCTGGGCGGGCCGGATGCAGCCTTTTTCCAGATTGTCGGCACTGAACTGTTCTACATTGGCCCGAGCCCGGATTTTGAGAGCAAAGCCAGCTATCAGGTCAATGTGCTGGTCGACGATGCCACCGTCGGCTCGACGCCTGACCTCAGTCTTGCCGTCACGGTCTCGGTCGGTGATCTCAACGAGGGACCGAGCGCGATCACGCTGGCCGGGCCACGCCTCGTTGCCGAGAATGCTGCTGCTGCTGTTGTTGGAGCGATCTCCGTCACCGATCCGGATGCCGGCAGCACTTTCACCTATACGGTGTCTGACGCGCGTTTCGAGGTTGTGGGTGGCAATCTGCGGCTCCGCGCGGGGCAATCGCTCAACCGCGAAACCGAAGCCAGCATCACCCTCGACGTCACGGCGACTGACCAGGGGCTTCTGTCTACGACAAGCACGTTCACGATCTCGGTCACTGACGTCGACGAGTTTGATGTGACGGCGCCTGTTGATGGCAACGTGGCGGCTGATGCGGTGACGGAGAATGCGGCGATCGGGACTGTGGTGGGGATCACGGTGTCGGCGTCTGATGCGGACGCGACCACGAACACGGTGGGCTATACGCTTGCCAGCAACCCTGGCGGTTTGTTCGCAATCAACGCGGTGACCGGTGTGGTGACGGTGGCGTCTGCCATCGACCGGGAGGTTGTGGGTCCGACCACGAACATCACGGTCCGGGCGACCAGCGCCGACGGCTCGGTGGCCGACACGGTGTTCACCATTGCGGTAGGGGATCAGAACGAGAGCTCGGTCGGTCCGGTGAGCGACGGCAATGTCGCGGCCAACACGGTGCTGGAGAATGCGGCGATCGGCACGGCGGTGGGGATCACGGCGAGTGCGGTCGATCCCGACCAGACCAACAATACGGTGAGCTACAGCCTGTCGAGCAATCCGGGCGGGTTGTTCGCGATCGATGCGGTGACCGGGGTTGTGACGGTGGCATCGAGCATCAACCGTGAGGTGGTCGGCCCGACCACCAGCATCACGGTGCTGGCAACCTCGGCGGATGGCTCGACCTCGAGCCAGAGCTTCAGCATCGCCATCGGGGACGTCGACGAGTTCGACGTGACGGCGCCTGTTGATGGCAACGTGGCGGCTGATGCGGTGACGGAGAATGCGGCGATCGGCACGGTGGTGGGGATCACGGTGTCGGCGTCTGATGCGGACGCGACCAACAATGCGGTGAGCTATAGTCTTTTGAGCAACCCGGGGGGCCTGTTCGCGATTGAGGACGCAACCGGCATTGTGACGGTGGACTCGGCGATCAACCGGGAGGTGGTGGGTGCAAGCGTAAGCATCACGGTCAGGGCGACCTCTATCGACGGCTCTGTGGCCGACACGGTGTTCACCATCGCGGTCGCGGATGCGAACGAGTTCGATGTCACGGGGCCCGCGGACGCGGACTTTATGTTCAATTGGGTGACGGAGAACGCGGCACTCGGCACGGCAGTAGGGATCACAGCGTTGGCGTCCGATGCGGATGCGACCACGAACGCGGTGAGCTATAGCCTTGCGAGCAACCCGGGCGGCCTGTTCGCGATCGACGCGCTGACGGGCGTTGTGACGGTGGCCTCGGCGATCGACCGGGAGGTGGTGGGTCCGAGCACGAATATCACCGTCCGGGCGACCTCTGCCGATGGCTCGGTGGCGGACACGATATTCACCATCGCGGTGGCGGACACGAACGAGTTCGACGTGAGCGCGCCAGTGGATGCCAACGGGACTGCCAATACCGTGATGGAGAATGCGGCGATCGGCACGGCGGTGGGGATCACGGCCAGCGCGAACGATCCTGACGCGACCGACAACGCGGTGAGCTACAGCCTTGCGAGCAACCCTGGCGGCCTGTTCGCGATCGATGCGCTGACGGGTGTGGTGACGGTGGCGTCTGCCATCGACCGGGAGGTTGTGGGTCCGACCACGGACATCACGGTCCGGGCGACCTCGGCTGACGGCTCGGTGGCCGACACGGTGTTCACCATCGCGGTGGGGGATGATTTCGTGGCCTATCTGGGCACGGCGGGCAATGAGGTACTCAACTATTCCGGTTCAACTGAGAATGTTAATATCTTCGCGATGGGTGGGAATGATAGCATCATCGGCTCAAGCTTCGCAGATACGATTGATGGTGGCGATGGTGATGACGAAATAGAAGGCAATAACGGTGATGACATTATTCTTGGTGGTCTCGGGAACGACGCGATCAGCGGCGGGCAGGGGTCAGACAGCTTGGACGGGGGGTTGGGAGATGACTTCTTGTTCTATGGGAATGACGTGGTCGGCGTTATTGTCAATCTGCACAATCTGCAATGGCAGACAGCGACTGGCGTGCTTGGCAGCGAAGCGCACGGCGATCTGATTGCTGGTTTTGAACACGCTTTTGGTGGCAGCGGCAACGATACAATCACAGGCTCTGGAGGGATCAACCACATCATTGGCGGTGACGGTAACGATCTGCTTGAAGGCCGCCGGCGCGGGGACCTCCTCGACGGAGGCGCCGGCTTCGATCTGGTCAGCTATGTCAATGATACGGTCGGTGTCGTGGTTAACCTGGCCCTGCAGACAGCGACGGGCGCAGAGGGCAGCGAGGCAAGGGATGATGTGCTGTCTGGCATTGAAGGCGCGATCGGCGGCCTGGGTGCCGATACGTTGACAGGTGGTGCAGCTGGAACAGAGCTTTACGGCTGGGACGGCGATGATGTTTTGACCGGCGGCCTCGGCGATGACGAGATTTTTGGTGGCGCGGGCCATGATCTGATCAATGGTGAGGGTGGTGATGACTTTCTTGAGGGCGGTGTCGGTAACGACACGCTGCTTGGCGGTCTTGGCAATGACACGCTGGTCTCGGGTGGTGATGTTGGTATCATCGATGGCGGGGCAGACAACGATGCGATCTTCATCGATGCATCAGCACTTCTGCTTCCGGCAACGGACATCCTTGGTGGCAGCGGCATCGATTCCGTCACCATATCCGCTGGATCAGCGCTTTCGCTGTCCGATATTCTCGGCAGCATGAGCCAGGTCGAACGGATCGATTTCAGCGCGCCCGGTGTCAGTGCTGACCTCTCGGCGTTCAATCACGCGGCTGCGACGAGCCTGCTCGGCGCTTCCGGGCCGGGCCTCAATCTCGACCTGGTTCTGAATGGCGACGACGTTTTCAGCATCAGTGATCCCGTCGGGGACGGCTTCTCGTTTGCACAGGCGGGCAATGTCTACACGTTCTACAACAGCGAGGTCCTGCAGGACGCGACAACCGAGATTGCGAAGGTCTCGCTGATCTGATCGCAGGGACCTATTGCCGCAAGGCTTCGGACCGCAGGCGCTGCACGGGCCTGATGAGATAGCCAAGCACGGTGTGCTGCCCCGACAGGATGTCGACCTGGGCCAGCATGCCTGGAATCACCGGTCTTGCCGGACCGAAGGCCCCTGCATCGGCTTCCAGACGGACACGGAAGTAAGGCTCGCCCTTGTCGTCGTTGAGGGCATCCGGAGACACATCGAGGACTTTGCCCTTGAGGCCGCCATAGACCGCATAGTCATAGGCGGAGACCTTGATCACGGCGGGCAGGCCCGGCCAGACATCGGCGCGATCCTGCGGAGACAGCCGTGCCTCTATCACCACTGTCGCATCCAGCGGCACGAGTTGCACCAGCGGCTCGCCGGATTTGACCACCCCACCAATCGTGTCAACGAACAGCTTGTTGACGGTTCCTGCGACAGGGGCGACCACCTCGGTGCGGCGGCTGCGATCCTTCATCGCGGTGATCGATTCCTCCAGCTTGGCGATCTGGATGGCCGTTTCGCGCTGCTCTTTCTGGGCGTCGGCCCGGAACCGCAAGGTGATCTCTTCCGACCGGCGCGAGAGCTCGCTGACAGCGGATTCCAGCCGAGGGATGTCATGGACCAGGCTGGCGAGGCGGGCCTCGATCTGCTGCAAGGTGCGCTCGTTGTCGAGCAACTCGTTGTTGGAGACAGCCCCGATCCGGGCGAGCCGGCGCATGCTCTGGAGCCGCTGGTTGACCAGTTCCTGCTCGCGCAGGGAGCTGCTCTGCCGCGTCCGCATTTCGGCCAGTTCAAGCTTCTTCTGTTTCTGCTGTTCATCCGCCACCTGCAATTGGGCGCGCAGCCCATCCTGGCGGGCGCGGAACAGCGAGGTTTCCTGCGCGACGATCTGGGGCAGCTGGCGGGCGAGGACCTCGGGAGCAACGAACATGCGCTCACCGCTGGTTTCGGCAGCGAGCCGGATGGCCTGAACCTGCCGTGCCTTCAGTTCCAGCTCGTTCTGCTGCAACTCGGCGCGAGAGAAGCTGTTGTCGACACGGATCAGCGGTGCTCCGGCAGCGACACGCTGGCCTTCGCGGACGAGAATTTCGGAAACGATGCCGCCTTCAAGATGCTGGATGATCTGGTTGCGCGTCTGCGGCACCACGCGACCTGCGCCGCGCGTGACCTTGTCGAGGGTGGTCAGGGCAGACCAGCCCAGCATGAGAACGGTGCCGGCAACGGCGGCATAGATCAGATGCCGCTGGCCGCGCGAGGCGATGGTGTCGCACCGCCTTGGATAGGTGAACCGGGTGTCAGCGGCCCCGGAATCGCCCACGGCATGCGGAAGGCCAGCTGGAACGGCTGAAGCCAGTCTGTCGCGGGATGCGCGGATCATTCAAGCAACTCGCATGGCGGGATGACGCAACTTTCGATGTCGCGACGAGCCTGACAGGCAAAGATTTACGGTCTGTTAAGCATAAACCCGTGACACGTAAGCCTGCGGGCTGATTGCGCCGGGGCTGGTGCCGGATGCCTGCCGGGACCTTGCGATGTCGACATCATCACTGCCAGGGGAGCCTGCCACGGACAACGCGCCGCATGCTGCGCTGAAGCGGCTGCACGACCAGTTCGGGCGCAAGGGCGGCGCGGAAACGCAGCAGACCAGCCGCGATGACGACACCGGCAAGGCTGGCAGCAACGCAGGCGGCCATGTCTTCGAGAACCTCCGGCGCATCGCGGCCATCTGGCATCTGACACCGCCGGAACACGCCCGCCCTACGGGACGCGCCTTTCACCGCGCTGGTGAAGGCAGGTCGGATCCCGTGCCTCCCTCTTCACCTTCCCCCGGTCCCGCATCGATTGCTGTCGAAGCAGAACGGCTCGGGCTTGATGTCAGCTTCCGGCAATGCACCGTGGCAAGCCTCGGGGACGACGATCTGCCGTGTCTGGTCCTGCTGGACTCGGGGCAGAGCCGTCTGGTGCTCTCAAGGGCCGGGTCCGATGTTCTGGTGGTCGATGGCGAGGACGGCCAGACCCGGATCAGTGCCCGGCAGCTTGCCGAGAGCGCGTCCGGCACCATTGTCGTGGCGCGTCCAGCCACAGGGCGACATGGCTCGGGCCAAACACAAGAGGATAGCCAAGATCTCGCAAGAGGCTCCGGCAAGGGTTCTGACGCAAGTTCGGCGATGTTGGCTGCACCGGCCATGTCCCCGCAGGCGGCAGTGACGATGCTCATGCGCTCCATGGCCAGCGCGCTCAGCGGGCAAAAGTCGTTGCTGATCCAGCTCGTCATGGCGTCCGTGATCATCAATCTGTTCGGCATGCTGCTTCCGCTGTTCTCGATGGCGGTGTTCGACCGGGTCATCCCGCATGCGGCGATGGAAACCCTCTGGGCGTTGGCGCTCGGTGTCGGCCTCGCCCTCGGGCTGGAGGTGGCGCTTCGTCATGCGAGGTTGAAGCTGTTCGATGCCGTGGGCCAATCTGTTGCCCATGCCATGCAGGGCAGGCTGATGAGCCGGCTGCTGGGCGGACGGCTGGACGATCTGCCGGGCGGTTCGGCGGCCATGGTGCAGCCGATGAACGATCTCGATGCGATGAGCCATCTGGCACCGCACCTGCTGATCAGTTTTCTG
This sequence comes from Hydrogenophaga intermedia, assembly GCA_943370645.1. Taxonomy (GTDB): domain Bacteria; phylum Pseudomonadota; class Alphaproteobacteria; order Rhizobiales; family Beijerinckiaceae; genus Allobosea. Next base: position 242,958 of record CALRRR020000001.1, read on the forward strand.
GTCGAGCTGCCCTTCTTCGTGGTTCTCTTGGTCCTGATCGCCTCGATCGCGGGGCCTGTGGCGCTGGCACCGCTGATTGGCGCCATCCTCATGGTGGCCCTGCACGTGCTGGGCCATCACATGGCCCGCGCCTCTCACGGGCAGCAGAGTGGCCATGTCCGGAAGCAGCAGCAGCTTCTGATCGACGGCATCAGCGGGGCCGAGCGCATCCGGATCACCGGGGCTGGCCCATTCCTGCTGGCGCGCTGGGATGTGGCATCGGATGCCGCCGGCTTTGCTGCACATCAGGCACGCTACTGGTCCGGGCTCGCTGCACAGGCCAGCGGCACGCTGGTTCAGGCGGTGGTGGTGGCGAGCATCATCATCGGTGTTTACCGGATCGACGCGGCATTGATGACAATCGGTGCGCTGTCTGCCTCGATCCTTCTCGTCAACCGGGCGGTGATGCCGATCAGCATTGCGACCGGCCTGCTGTTCCGCGCCCTTCAGGTGCTTCAATCGGCAGCGCCGGTCGCAAGCCTGATGCAGGCACCGCTGGAAAAGGGCGGCGAACAGCGTGCCGTTGCCGCGCAGGATATCGAGGGCCGCATCGAAGCCCGGCAACTGTGCTTCAGCTATCCGGGCGAGGCACGGCAGGCTCTCAGCGAGATATCCTTTGCGATCAGGCCGGGTGAGCGCGTTGGCATCATCGGCAAGGCCGGCTGCGGAAAGTCCACCTTGCTCAGGCTGCTGGTCAGGCTGCACGAGGCCCAGTCGGGCCGGCTTTCGCTGGACGGGCGCGACATCCGGCAGTTCGATCCACAGGCTCTCAGGCGTGCCATCGGCTACATGCCGCAGGATGCGCACCTGTGCGACGGGTCACTCGAGGACAATCTGGCGATGGGGCTTGGCCGGGTGGACCGTGCCGATCTCGATCGTGTTGCCCGGATCTCAGGTGTGCAGGCCTTTGCCAGCCAGCATCCTTCCGGTTTCAGCCTGCCTGTCGGCCCTGGCGGCCAACGGCTGTCCGGCGGCGAGCGCCAGGCGGTCTCGCTGGCACGGGCCCTGATGGGTGCCCCATGCCTGCTGCTTCTCGACGAGCCGACGGCGGCGCTCGACAACACTGCCGAAGCCCGGGTGATTGCGGAACTTGGCAAGGAACTGGGCGGCACCGGCCTGATCGTGGCCACGCACCGGCTGCCGGTTCTGGCGCTGACGGACCGGATCATCTGGATGGACAACGGCCGGATCGTGGCTGATGGGCCGAAAGCGGAGATCTTCGCCCGTTTCGGGCTAGCAGCCTGAGATTTAACCAAACCCTCACCACATCATGGCACAAGCTGAGCCACGCAGGTGCCGGCGCTTCCAGCCGTCGGTGCCGGATCGTGGACAGTTTGCCCAAGCCTGACGCGCTGTCAGGGGCGGCAGCCAGCGGGGTTGCATGGCACACGCCAAGGACGACGCGAACGAGAACCACTGGCCGGGCTATGTCGATGCCCTGACCACGATGCTCATGGTTCTGACCTTCGTGATGATGATCCTCGGCATCGCCTTGTTCGCGATGTCGCAGAACGTCTCCCGCGTGCTCGTTGAAACCATTGCCAGGGCCGCGCAGGTCGAACTGAAGGGCGAGGCCGAAACGGTGCCCGAACTCACGGATCGCATCCTCGATACCCTGAAGCGCCAGCCGCCCCGGCCACCTGTGGCGGGCCTCGAACGCTCCATGAGTGAACAAGGCCCGGCGCGTGAAGCCGGCACGGGCCTTGGCCCCGCACGCGGTGAGGGCACGCCGCCTGGCCAGGATTCCGAACGCAATCCGGGGCAGCCGACCGAGAGCCGCAGCGCCACCGGCCCAGCCCAGCCGGGCGCAGCGTCGATGGCCGGAGAGGACAGGCGCGTCGTGTCCGAGCGCCCAGCTTTCGTCCCGGGTGCGCCGGGCCCCGTTGCCGCCGCCGTGCAGGGCGCAGGGCTCGTGCTTGAGTTCCAGCCACGTGCGACCCGCCTCGACGACGTCAGCTCTGCCAAGCTCACCGAAACCCTGACCACTGAAAGCAGCTTCCGTGATGCGCCATTGCTGGAGGTGCGCGCCTCGATCGACCGATCCGCAGCAGGCCTGAGCGATGCTCGCCGCGTGGCCTATTACCGCGCGATGCTGGTGCGCTCCGCGATCCTGAAATCGGGCGTTCCGCCGGAGCGTGTGCGCGTGCTGATTGACGAGGCGGACAAGGCCGGGGGCGATACATCGGCAGAGCAGGTCCGCGTCATGCCGCTGCGCGCTGGTTCTTCAACTCAACCTTGACGTTGTACCTGACGTTGCACAAGCATCCCGATCTTAAGGGAATGTTTGTCATGAACCCCTAATCCTGAACGACAAGGACCGGGTGGGTCCGGACGTGACTGTTTCGGGTGGGTTGTTTCCATGGGCCGTTTCCTGTCTGGCCAGTCTCAGATCGAGACTGTCCTGAAGCAGCAGATTCTCAAGATCCTCGGGTCGTTGCTGGCGCTGGTGCTGCTGGTGGCCTGGGCCCATGAGTTCGTCTGGAGCGGCATCCGCTCGAACATCTATCTCAACGGCACGATCATTTTCGTCTTCCTGTTCGGCGTGTCGCTGGTGCTGCGCAGTGTCTGGGCGCTGCGCAACGAGGAAGTGGCCTTCAGTGCGCTGCAGGAAGCCTTCGAGGACTCGCGGCAGGAGCGGGTCCAGGGCGAACGTGACCCCTACTGGCGTCATCAGCGCGGCCTGAAGCCGGGCCGGGTGTTCGGACGTCCCGTCGTGCTCGGGCACATGTTCGAGATCACCTATGATGAGCTGATCCGCTCCAAGGACATCCGCATTTCGGTGACCACGATGCAGAACATCGTGCAGGGCATCGACACGAAGCTTGGAGAACAGCGCTCTCTCAGCGTCTACATCACCGGCCTGCTGGTCTTCCTCGGCCTGATCGGCACCTTCATCGGCCTGATGGAAATGGTCGGTTCGGTCGGCAACATCATCGGCTCGCTGCAGGGCATGCAGACGGCGTCCGACAATGCCATCCAGCAACTGCTGAAAAGCCTCGAAGAACCGCTGCGCGGCATGGCGACCGGCTTCTCGTCCTCGCTGTTCGGGTTGTTCGGCTCCCTGGTCCTCGGCGTGATCAGCCGCATGGGCTCGACCGCGCATGGTGCGATGAAGGACGAGTTCGAAAGCTGGCTGGCCAGCATCTCGCAGCTTGAAAATCGCAAGGGCGGCGAAACGGTCGAACTGGCCCGGCTGATCAGCAGCAACCTGATGGGCACTCCACCCGGTGCTGCCGGGTCCGGTGCCGCGGGCGGTGCCCCGGCGCAGCCGGCCATGTCTGGCTATGGCGGGCACTCGCCGCTTTCGGATGTCGGCATGGTTGCCACGCTGTCGCAAGGCTTCGGCCGGTCGAACGAGGGGATCACGACGCTCAACACCAGCATGGCCAAGCTGATCGCGACCCAGGAAAACACGGCCGAAATGATCCGCCAGATGGCAACCGGCATCGACCGGCTGGCGTCGGACGCGGCGCTGACGCGCGAACACCTGATGCTGCTGACCAGCCAGACCGGGACGCAGGCCGAGTATCTTCAGGAATTGGTCAACCTCAACCGCACACTTGAATCGCGCCTGACCTCCGGCTTCAACGGCATGGCGCATGTGATGGAAGTCACCGGACAGGCCTATCTCGACGGCCTGCGCCGTCTGACCGCGGAAAACTACGAGACCAATGCGCGCCTGGCCAAGCTGCTCGACATCAAGGCCGCCAGCGACCGCATCACCGAGATTGCCACGGGCATCGAATCGAAGGTCAAGGGCAGCTTCGGCACCATGAGCACGATGATGGAGCGCACGGCCGTGGCGCTGGAGACCAGCGTGGAGCGGCTTGCCGATGGTCAGCGCGAGATCAAGGAAGCGCTCTCCGGCGGTGTTGGCGGCCAGGTCGGCATGTCGTCCGACTTCGAGCAGAAGCTGACGTCCGGTTTCTCGGAAATGTCCCGCTCGTTCGAGACGGTTTTTGCTGCCTATTCGACCATCGTCAGCCGGGCGCTTGCCACGCAGACGCTGGAAGCCGGGCAGGGCGGATCCGAACGCGTTCTTCAGGCAGCCTGGGTGCCAAAGCCCGAAGCACAGCGCGCCGGCTCCGAAGTGGTCAGCCCCGAGGTCGAGGAAGAACGCCGCCGTCAGTTCTACGAGATGGCGGCGCGGCAACTCCGCAATACACCACAGGCTGGCTGACGGGATGGCCAAGCCTGACCTTGCCCCCACATCACCGGTGAGACGCTGACATGAGCGAAACGATCTCCACCCTTCGCCAGCGCCTGCGCAGCAGCCAGAGCACGGCCGGCGCTCCAATGCCGGCGCGCCGGCAAGCCATTCTGCACACCGAGAGCATGCTGACCCGGCTGCTCAGGCGTCCGGCAGCGTGGGTGCGGCGCCATGAGCGGTTTGCCTGTTGCATCGTCGCCGTGCTCGACATCGTCGACAAGGACGTGCCGGTCGATGGGCTCGTGACGGAAATCTCGCAAGGCGGACTGCTCTTCCGGCCCGCCACGCGCTTCATCTTCGACAGGCGCGGCAGCTCTGTACTGGTCCGCTTTGGCGACGAGGAATGGGCGGGGAGCATCGTCAACGTCAAGGCGACGGGCTATGGCGTGCGGTTCAACGATGAGGCGCAGCCCGAACACGTCCAGTCGCTGCTGGCCCGCTTCGGGTTCTCCGATGAAGACGCCCTCGGCTGAGATGGCCGACGTTGCGCAGCAGCGGGTGATGTCAGGCGGCCTTGCCAGGCCCATGCCTGCCATTATCCGGCATGGTTGCAGAGGCCGTGATGTTTGATCGGCTGAGGCGCCTGTTCGGCAGCACGCAGGCAGGCCGTGCGGCCGCGCATCCCCGCGAACTGCTGAAGGCGGCGACAAACACGAGGCTTGCCGTGACGGCTCTTCTTGTGGCGTCGGTCTGTATCGTGCTGACGATCCGCTATGACTCGGCCAGCGAACAGACCACCTTGCAGCGCGAACGCCAGTTGGTGTGGCTTTCCTTTGATCAGCTTCGTCTGAATCTGACATCGCACACGGCGGGAATTGCCAACGGCTTTCAGGTTCCGCCGGGGCGGAGCGTCAGGGAAACGCTGTCGAGCGTCCACGCCTCTATCGTGGAGCGCGCGCGGATTGCGGCGGACTCGTTGGAGGTGTTCCTGCTTCAGGATGGCGCGCCGATCGAAGCGATCAGCCCTGGAAGAGCCGACCCGCGACAGCGTTTCGAGATCGTGCGCGAGCCGGTCGGCCAGATGACAGGTCTGTTCGGCAAGGGTGCGCTGTTCAGCCATTCGGACATGGTCATGGTCGGCGGGCAGGTCGCGGTGATCTCCCATGCGATCTCTAGCCAGCCGACGGCACGGGCTGCGAACCGCGCGTCCGCGAGCGCCCCCCCATCTCTGGTCGCAGTCTACTGGCTCGATGAAGCTGCGCAGGCCAAGTTGCGCAAGCAGTTGCTGTCTCCATCCATGACGATCGAGCCCAACAATGCACCGCTTCGCGCAGCGACGGCCGCCGTCATCATCAGCAATGGCGAGGGCGAGGCCCTGGCTCGGCTGAGCTGGTTTCTGGCCGATGATCGCAGCAATGTCCGTTTGCAAGGACTGCTGCTGGCCGGGATCCTCGCCCTGTCCGCAGTCTGGATCGGCATTGCCTCGCGACGGAAGCGGCGCGAGGTTCATGAACTGGTCGGCGAGGTCGAGGCGCAGGTCTACGATGTGGCCATGCGCGATCCCCTTACGGGGCTGCTCAACCGGGCGTCCTTCAAGCGCAAGCTCGAGGCGCTGGTAGCTGCACGCACCGGCAACGAATTGATAGGCGTCGTCTATGTCGACCTGGACCGTTTCAAGCAGGTCAATGATGGCTATGGCCACCTGAAAGGCGACGAACTGCTGTGCGCGGTGACAGAACGGCTGCGCGACCTTTCCGCTGTAGGGCTGACCGTGGCCCGCCTTGGCGGTGACGAGTTCGCGCTCATCGTCGAGGACCGGAACACGCCGGAGGCGATCATGGCTCTGGCAGAGCAGGCCTGCGAGAACCTTGGACTTCCGTTCCAGCTCGGCGAGGTGGAGGCCCTTATCGGGGGCTCCGTCGGTGTCTCGATCTGCCCGCTGGACGGCGAAGAGCATCAGGAACTGCTGCGCCGGGCCGACATTGCGATGTATCGGGCCAAGACCGGGGGCCGCAGCAACACGGTCCGCTTCGACATCTCGATGGACAATGACGTGCAGGAGTTGCGTGCGCTCGAGGCCGATCTCCGGCATGCCATCGAGCGCAACGAGATGTCACTCGCCTACCAGCCTTTCTGGGCGTCCGATGGCCAGACCATCGTCGGCGTGGAAGCCTTGCTGCGCTGGAATCACCCGAAACGCGGGCAGGTTTCACCAGCCTTTTTCGTGCCGATCGCCGAGGAGGCCGGTCTGATCCACGAGATGGGTGAATGGGCCATCGCGACGGCCATGCGGCAGACGAGGCCATGGGGCGGTGTCATTCTCGCCGTCAATGTTTCGCCGATGCAGTTCAAGCGGCCGGGGCTTGCGGACCGGATCAAGGAGATGCTCGGCGAAACCGGCTTCGAGCCGGAGCGGCTGGAAATCGAGATCACCGAGGGCGTGCTCATGGACGACGCCGAAGCCGCGGTGAAGTTCATGCGCGGCTTCAAGGAGATCGGCGTGCACATTGCGCTCGACGATTTCGGCACGGGCTTTTCCTCACTCAGCTACCTCAGGCGCTTTCCGTTCGACAAGCTCAAGGTCGACCAGTCCTTCGTGCGCGCTCTTGGCTCGGGGCCCGGCACGGCCGCCATCATTCACAGCGTCATCGCGCTGGGTCGCGCGCTGGGCATGACGGTGCATGCTGAAGGCGTCGAGACGCTTGAACACCACATCTTCCTGCGCGCTGCGGGCTGCCACCACCTTCAGGGCTTCCTGTTCTCGAGGCCGCTTGCCGCTGCCGACATGGAATTGCTCATGGCCAGTCGGACCGTCCGCCCAGCGCCAAAATCGATGCTGGCCCGGGCGGCTGCTGCCGCCTATGTCCCGCCACCGAGGATGGAGGCCCCGACCTTCGAACAGGCTGGACCTGATCTCGGTGCGCAACTGAGAGCAAGGGTCGCCGAGATGAAACAAGCACTCGGTGGCGCAGGAACTGGCAGTGCGGGAATGGGCAGTGACGCCATAGCAGAGCTTCACGACAGCACAGCCCCCGAAGCCCCCTCTGTCCGCGCAGGCGGCGAGGACGATGGCATCGACACACTTCCCCGGCTGGCCCGGCGCTGACGCCGGGCACCGGTGCTTCACCAGCTTGCCGCCCTGTCTTCGCTCAGGCGGCGTTGCTGCGGGCTGTGGCCAGTGCGGCCACTGCATCGGCTGTTGCCGCCGACAAGGTCCAGCCCAGATGCCCATGTCCGGTGTTGTAGAACACCCTCGGGTTCCTGCCCCGCATCACGCGCGGCATCATGTCGGGCATCATCGGGCGCAAGCCCGCCCATGGCACCGCCTGACGGGTGCTCATGCCGGGGAAGTGCATCCGGCACCATGACACCAGCGGCTCAATGCGCTCGGCCCTGATGTCCTTGTTCACGCCATTGAACTCGGCCGTGCCGGCCACCCTGAAGCGCGTCAGTCCAAGCCGGCTCGTCACGATCTTGGCCTTGTCGTCGAGCAGGCTGACCCAGGGTGCCGCCTTCTGGTCCTCCGGCTCCGGCAGGCTGACCGTGATCGAGTAACCCTTGACCGGATAGACGTTGATCCGGTCACCCAGCGAGTTGGCCAGATCGCGCGAAAGAACGCCGGAACAGATGACAATCTTGTCGAACTGGCTGGTCTCGTCCGTATGTTCCCCGCCATCGAGCCGCGGCTCGGTCGAACGGTGCAGCACACTGACCAGATCGGCATCGGCCTTGACCTCGCGCACCTCGGTTGCCAGGCGCATCGTCACGCCGAGCCGCTTGCAGGCTTCCGCCAGACCATTGGTGAACTTGTGGATGTCGCCGGTGAAGTCCGTCTCCGTGTAATAGCCGCCATAAAGATCACCCTTCAGGGCGGGCTCGATGCTTCGCATTTCCTCGGGCGTGACAGCCCGGCGGACAAGCCCACCCTTGGCGAGCACTTCGGTGGTGCGACGTGCCACCTCGAAGTCAGCCTTGCTGTGGTAGAAGTGCAGGATTCCGCGCTCCTCGCAGTCGAAGCTGATGCCGGCTTCTTCGGCCATGCGGGTCAGGTGGGCACGGGCCTCGATGGCCAGGCGGACAGTTGTGATGGTGTTCTGTTCGTTGCGCGGGATCGCTGCAATGAACTCGGCCATCCACGACAGCTTGTGCCAGGATGGTGTGGGGTTCACGAGCAAGGGCGCACCGGGCGTGAACATCCACTTGATGCCCTTGAGCACGGTGGACCAGCTGTTCCAGACCTCGGCATTCGAGGCGGAAAGCTGTCCGCCATTGGCGAACGAGGTTTCCATCGCGGCGTAGGGGTGCTTGTCGAACAAGGTCACCACGCATCCGCGCTTGGCAAGGTTATAGGCTGTTGTGGTTCCGGTAATGCCGGCGCCGATCACGGCGACACGGGGCTGCGAGACTTCGCGCATGGACGTTCTCCTGCCCGCACACCGTGCGGGTCCGAACGCCCCCTCTGTCATTGGCCTGAGAGTATCGCCGTCCCCTCACCACGAGGTTGCGGCTTACACCATCGGCGGGAGCTGCTGCTCCACTTTTCAGAGTCCGTTTCCTTGATCAGCGGTCCGTTGGCCTGAGAGTTTCCGGGGCGGTTGCTCCTTCGGCGATGCCGGCTTGCGACAGCATCTCTCCCGCTGATCCCATGCATCTAGCACACCCAGAGCGGGCAGCAAGGGCGTGCCTGCCAAAGTTTTGGGCTGCGCCATGGCTGGCTGCCCAAATTACGCGCGGACGTCTTCAGCATCTGTGCCTGACGTGCTGCGGATCCGCCATGGCATCTGAAAGGCTGCATCCGACGGTTGCATCACGGCGGCGGTTGCTGCTGCGCCCGCCGGCATCATGGCAGGGCGCGGGCTTGCCCGAGATCGACGGCTGGTGGCCTGCAAACCGTCCAAAGGGTGCAATGAGGTCAATCGCGCTAAATCGATAGGTTGTATAATCACAGGATACAACCATAACGTTATATTAGGAATTACCCGTCTAGGTTGCATGCACCCCGGCAGCAGCCAGGGGTTGTATCGTCACCCAGAAAGGTAACACCATGTCCGACATCTCGCTTGGCCGCGGCATCCGCCAGAACCTGTTCTCCTTGCAGCAGTCGTCCGACCTGATTGCGCTGACCCAGAATCGTCTGGCCACCGGCAAGAAGGTCAACACCGCCATCGACAACCCGACCAACTTCTTCACGGCGCAGTCGCTGAACAGCCGTGCCAAGGACCTGAACGGCCTGCTCGACGGCATCTCCAATTCACTGAAGACGGTCGAGGCCGCCGACAACGGCATTCGTGCCATCACCAAGCTGGTCGAGAACGCCCAGTCGGTTGCACGGCAGGCCCGGGCCCTCACCGGTGGCGGCACCACGCTCACATATACCGGCGGTGCCGATGCTGCCACGCCGACCAACGTGACCGGCACCCTGGCACCCGCCCCGACCGGCGCTACGCCAACAGCCGCCGAAATCGCGGCCGGCAACAAGGGGCAGCTTTCGCTGAGCTTCACCCCGACCGGCGGCACGGCCCGCAACATCGACATCGTCATTGGCGGTGCCAAGAGCCTCGATGAAGCAATCACCGCCATCAACAGCTCCACCAGCAACCGCGAGAAGGGTGTCCAGCTGGTGACGGCCTCCCGCGACGGCGACAAGCTGGTGCTGACCGCTGCCAGCGGCACGCTTGCTGTCAATGCAGCTGGTACAGGCGATGCGATTGCCGGCGCAGGCGAGTCCGATGACGAGGTTCTCGACGGTCTGGGTCTCGGCGGTGCAACGGTCATCGAAGCTGACGCGGCCGGTCCGAAGCTCGACAGCGTCGGTGAACAGCGCCAGAATCTGGCCAAGCAGTTCAACGACATCCGCGAGCAGATCACGAAGCTGGCACGGGATTCGGGCTACAACGGCGTGAACCTGCTCAACAGCGACCAGCTCTCGGTCGTGTTCAACGAACGCACCGGCAACGACAAGGCCGAATTGACCATCAAGGGGACCGACTTCACCTCGGGTGACGACGATGGTGTCGGGGGTCTGGGTCTGGCCCGTGCCAACACCGATGGTCTCAACGGTTTCCAGAAGAACACCGAACTGGACGCCGTCGACAAGCAGTTGAACGACGCACTCGCTGACCTGCGTGCCACATCGACGACGTTCGGCTCGCAGCTGGCCATGGTGCAGACCCGCAAGGAGTTCACCAACGAACTGGTCAATACGCTGAAATCCGGCGCTGACGGCCTCGTCCTGGCCAACAGCAACGAGGAAGCCGCCAATCTGCTCACCCTGCAGACACGGCAGCAGCTGTCGAGCCAGGCGCTCGCGCTGGCCTCGCAGCAGGAACAGAGCGTGCTTCGTCTTCTCGGCTGACACCCCTGCCGAAGGATGGGCTTCCATGGCTCCACAGCCCATGGTTCACGGTCGCCCATCCGCAGAAGACCACCCCACCCTGGAAGCACGCTCCGTGCGCGGGGGAGCCCAGTCGGCTCCCCCGCCTTTTCATTTCTGGCGGGCCTGACATCCCGCGCCATGCGCGCGGTGCAAGGCCAGCACCGGCTGGCTTGAGCTGAAGGCAATGGACGGGCCGAGGGCTGTCGCTATGCTTTGATCCATGAACAGCCATCCTTCTCCCGAGCCATCCTCCAATCCTGCCGGCAAAACCACCCGCGATACGGACCTTGAAGCGCGGCTGGCGGCGTCCGTCGCAGCCGGGTTCCAAGAGCAGATGGAGCTGACCCGCGCGCTGATGCGTTTCCCGTCGCAGCGGGGGGCCGAGCACGCCGTGCAGGATTTCGTGTTTCGCCAGATGCGGCAGCGCGGTCTTGTCGTCGACCGGTTCGACATGGACGAGGCTGCGATCAACCGCCATCCCGGCGGGGGGCCCTTCAGCCAGGCCCATTCGAAGGCGCCCATCCTTGTCGGCATCCACAGGCCGCGACAGGAGACTGGTCGCTCCCTGATCCTGCAAGGCCATGTCGATGTGGTGCCGGAAGGGCCACACGACATGTGGACCTCACCACCGTATGAGCCGACCGTTTCGGGGGACTGGCTGGTCGGCCGAGGCGGCGCGGACATGAAGGCGGGTCACGCCGCGAACTTCGCGTGCCTTGATGCGCTGCGCCGCATCGGCTTGCAACCAGCCGCCACGGTCTATCTGCAATCGGTCGTCGAAGAGGAATCCACGGGCAATGGCGCGCTGATGACGCATCTGCGCGGCTACCGGGCCGACGCGGTGCTGGTTCCGGAGCCGGAGGACGAGAAACTCGTGCGCGCGAATGTTGGCGTGCTCTGGTTCGAGATCGAGGTGAGGGGCCAGCCTGCCCATGTCCGTGACATGGGGCAGGGCGCCAATGCCATCGATGCGGCCTATCGCGTCATCACGGACCTGCGCCGGCTGGAAGCCGAACTGAACATGCGCAAGCAGGGGCGAGAGCATTTCGAGCACGAAGCGCATCCGATCAATCTCAATATCGGCAAGATCGAAGGTGGTGACTGGGGATCTTCGGTGCCATGCTGGTGCAAGGTGCAATGCCGCCTTGCCATCTATCCCGGCGTGAGTGCCGCTGATGCTGCGCGGGAGGTCGAGGGCTGGATCGCCGCCTTCGCCCGACAGGATCGCTACCTGGCAAACAACCCGCCTCAGGTGACGTTCAACGGGTTCTTCGCCGAAGGTTATGTGCTGGAGCCCGGCTCCGAAGCCGAAGCCGTGCTGGGTCGTGCCCACAAGGCGGCCACGGGCGACGAGTTGCAAAGCTTCATGACAGCGGGCTACCTCGATACCCGTGTCTACGCGCTGTATGACCAGATCCCTGCCCTCTGCTACGGACCGGTCTCGCGGAACATCCATGCCTTCGATGAGGCCGTGAGCATATCCTCGCTCCAGCGGATTACCACCGCGATGGCCCTGTTCGTGGCGGAATGGTGTGGCGTCGAGCCGCTGGTCGAGGAGGCGCCGTCAGCAACATCTGGGCGCTGAGCTGGCGCTCGGCGCCTTCATCATCCCACGAGTTCGGCTGGCATGCTGCTGAGGAGAAACTCGGCGCGATCCTGCAACATCTTCGGCGAGAAGGGTTTGCGCAGCACCAGGTTGATCGCGTTGTTGGAGGCATGCAGCACGCTTGACTGGGTCGGCAGCGACATCAGCGCAAGCACCGGCATCTTGCGGCGCGCCATCTTGGCCCGTCGCACGATCAGTTCGAGCAAGGCGCCATCATTGCCGATCAGAACATCCCAGTCTGCGACCAGAAGATCGAACGGGTGTGAGAGCAGCAAGGACATTGTGTCGATCGAGCTCTCGGCTTTGGACATCTCGCTCAAGCGGGCCGGCAGCACATGCTGCCGGATGACGCGCCGGTAGAACTGGTTCTTGTCGGCGATCAGGACACGCGGAATCATCTGGCTACTGGACACACGGCACCTCTCGGCAAGACAATGCCTAAAAGATGTATTTTTTGAGTTTACAACCTTATGGATTTGCGATGAAGCCTGACATGTCGGTCACCGGGCTTCCCTCGCCGACCTGCGGGCGTCAATGACAGGGAGCGCCACCCGGGTCGCTGACAAATAGATATCAAAGAGAGAATTATTTTCACATACAACTATCAGTAACACTCCCTCAACCAATCCCTGCGAGTCTCCGGCTGTACCTAAACCGCTGACAAGACTCATTGATTGGTTGCCATGCCGCTCCTGCTTCCCGAACGACCCCACCCTCGCGATCTTCCTGCCTTCCGCAACGCGATGATCGATGCGCTCGAGACCACCGGTGGTGTCCGCATTGACGCCGGCCAGGCCGCGCAGCTCCCCATCGCGTGGATGCAGCTCCTTGTGTCGGCCTCGCGCGAGGCAGCGGCACGCGGCGTCAAGGTCACGGTCCTCAACCCCTCCTTTGCCTTCCTGTTCTCGTTCGAGGCTGTCGGCCTTGAGCCGGAGCCGGACCTCTTCACGCTGGAGTATGCCCCATGAAAATTCTTGCGATCGACGACACCGCAACGTTGCGGACCTTGCTTTGCCACTGCTTGCGCGATGCCGGGCATGAGGTGGTGGAAGCGGAAAACGGCGCCGAAGGCATGGCCAAGTTCGAGGCCTGCCAGCCCCATCTGGTGATCACCGACCTCAACATGCCGGTGATGGACGGGATCGAGTTCACCCGTGCCTGTCGCGAACATCCGGACGGCCAGGCAACCCCGATCGTGATCCTGACCACCGAAACCGGGGCGGACCTCAAGTCCGAGGGGCGCCGCGCCGGAGCCACGGCCTGGATGGTCAAGCCGTTCGTGCCCGATACAATGCTCGCCCTCGTGGCGCAGCTTGATCGCTGAGGCTGGCCATGGACCCGATGGCCCTTCTGAAGCAGTCGTTCCTCGAGGAGTGCGACGAACTCCTGTCCGCCCTGGAGCGATGCCTTCAGGACATGGACAATGGTGCGGCTGACGGGGAAACCGTCAACGCCGCGTTCCGGGCCATCCATTCCATCAAGGGTGGGGCGGGTGCGTTCGGGTTCACCCAGATCGTTCCGTATGCCCACAGCTTCGAGGCCGCGCTGGATCTGCTGCGGAATGGCAAGGTTCGGGTCGCTGACGCGCCGCTGGCACTTTTCCTGCGCACGGCAGATGCCGTGGGGGCCTGCGTCGCGGCCGCCCGTAACGAGCAGCCTGCGCCGCAGTTCCCGGATCTGATCGAGGGCCTCAAGCAGTTCGTCGCCAGTGGCGGCGTGGCAGGTGCCGCTTCGGCGCCAGCAGAGCCGCCTTCGGCCGCGACCAGCGTGCCAGGTCCGGTTGCGGTTTCGCCCTCCGCCGCAGAGGCTGCCGGCGGGTATCACATCAGGATCACGCCACACGACAACCTGTTCCGACGCCTGGTGGAGCCGCCCCAGATCCTGCAATCGCTGGAAGCTCTCGGCGAGCCGGTCCTGACGTGTGATGTCTCGGCGGTGCCGCGCCTCACGGAGCTTGATCCGGCTCTATGCAACCTTCGCTTCGATATCGTGCTGGACAGTGCGGCTACGCGCGAACAGCTGGAGGATGTGCTGGAGCGCTGCTTCGATGCGGATGAACTGGCCATCACCTCCAGGGGTGGATCGGACACGGCAGGCGCTGCGCAGCCATCTGCAGCTGCACCAGCGGCTACCGGTCGTCTCGCGGATGCCGCCACGGGCGGTCCCGAAACGAATGCAGGTGCAGCGTTCCCGCTTGCCGGCCTGAATGCCGAAGCGTTGCCGGGTGCGCCACCGCGGTCTGCCATAGATGACAACGCCCTGGCGGCTGCGCGGCAATTGCCGTTGATGTCGCCGCTGCCGGATGCCTCCGGTGTGGTGCCGACCCTGAAGAACCGGGCGGCCATGGTGCGCACGATCCGCGTCGATCTCGACAGGGTCGACCGCCTGATGAACCTGGTGGGCGAGATCGTCATCACCCAGTCGATGCTGATCGACCGCAGCCGCGACCTGCCTGTGCTGCATGCGCTGCAACTCACCGAAGGCATCGAGGCGCTCACGCGCCAGACGCGCGAGTTGCAGGACCAGGTGATGGCGGTGCGGGCACAGCCGGTGAAGACCGTGTTCCAGCGCATGCCACGGGTGGTGCGCGATCTCGCCACGACACTTGGCAAGCAGGTGCGTCTCGCCACCCATGGCGAGGACACGGAGGTCGACAAGACGATCATCGAGGAACTGGCCGACCCCCTGACGCATATGATCCGCAACGCGCTCGACCATGGGCTGGAGAAGCCCGACGAGCGCATCAGCGCCGGCAAGCCGCCGGAAGGCGTCGTCACCTTGTCCGCCGAACAGCGTGGTGGCCGGATCGTCATCACCATTGCTGATGACGGACGTGGGTTGCCGCGTGACAAGCTCTTTGCCAAGGCAGTCAGCCGCGGCGTGATGGCAGCGGACGCCAAGCCAAGTGCCGCCGAGATCGATGCGCTGATCTTCCATGCCGGGCTGTCCACCGCCGAGGCCGTGACGGATGTCTCCGGCCGCGGGGTTGGCATGGATGTGGTCAAGCAGAACGTCGAGGCGCTCGGCGGGCGGGTCACGGTGGAATCGGAGCCCGGCAAGGGCTGCACCTTTGCCCTCTCGTTGCCGCTGACGCTCGCTGTTGCCGACGGGATGGTAGTCAAGGTCGCCGGTCAACGCATCATCGTGCCGATCAGTTCGATCATGGAAACCCTCCAGATCGGCAATTGCCGCCCCGGAAGCCTCCCCGGCGGCTCCGAGATCGTTCGCCTCCGCGGCCAGGTCGCACCGCTGATCTGGTTGGCCGATCTGCTCGAACTGGGCGAGGCCGGCGACGAAACCGTCGTGATCAGCGCCGAGACCGACCGCGGCGAGATCATCGGCATCGCGGTCGACGAGATCCTTGGCCAACAGCAGGTGGTGGTGAAAAGCCTCGAAGCCTCGTTCGGTCCCGTGGCCGGTGCCTCGGCAGCGACGATCCTCGGTGATGGCATGGTCGCCCTCATTCTCGACATCGATGCCCTGCCGGCCCTGGTCGCGCGCCGCAGCCAGCGTGCTGCTGCGTCCCAGCCGCCCCTTGTCCCTCAAGCTGCGTGAAGGAAGCCCCATGAGCGAGCTCCGTACCCCCTCCGGCGAGAATGCCACGCACGACATGCGCAAAATCGTGACCTTCCGGGTCGATCAGCGCACCTTTGGCATCGACGTTGCCGCCGTGCGCGAAATCAAGGGCTGGCATCCGGCCACTCCCTTGCCACACGTGCCGCCCCACGTGCGCGGCGTGATCAACCTCCGGGGCATGATCCTCGCGGTCTATGACCTCAGGGCCCGGATCGGGCTCGGGATCACCGCGGCCACGCCGGCGCATGTCATTCTGGTGGTCGATGTCCACGACCGCATCGCGGGCCTCCTGGTCGATGCCGTCTCCGACATCATCGACATTCCTGTCGCCTCGGTGCGCCCGCCCCCGGATGTGCAGACCTGCGACCAGATGCTGAGCGGCGTCGTGATCGTCGGCGACGAGGTCGTGTCGCTGCTGGCGCTCGACCGCGCGGTCGATGCTAGCCCGCTGGTCAACGCCTACCCCTCCCTGTCATCCGAAGCGGCCTGAGCCGCGTTCCCGCACGTTTCCAGGAGTTCAGAACATGCGCTTCAGCTTCTCTTCCGCCGGTGCGGCCGCGACAGGCATTACCGGACCCGGCCGCCTTTCACGATTGTCCGTGAAGCTGCCGCTGTTCGCAGCCATCGGACTGGCGATCGCGATGGCCAGTGTCGCCGCAGTGACCATCTATATCGCAGCCTCGACCCTCAACCACTCGACCCGCGAGAACTTTCGCGAATTGTCCGGCTATCGAGCAAACATCATCAAGGGACATTTTGAAAGTCAGGTCAACGCATTGCAGGTCATGGCAACAGCCGGCGGTGCACGAATTGCGATGAATGGCTTCGAAGGTGCTTATGAACAGCTTGAGGGCCGAGGTGAAAGTGATCTGGTGGCGCGCTACACAACCGGAAATCCGATCAACAATGCTCGTCAAGACTACAATGGCGATGGCGATCAGACCTATTATGGCACCGCACACCGTCGCTATCATCCGGTCCTTCGCAAGGCCAAGATTGAGCTTGGTCTTTATGACATCTTTCTGATCAGGACAGATGGCACGGTCATCTATACGGTCGAGAAGGAAAGCGACTTCGGCACGAACCTGATCAGCGGTCCGCATCGCGATACAGGTCTCGGCAAGGCCTTTCGTGCTGCGCTCCGTGATGCAGCCGAGCAGAAGGTGGCTTTCGCCGACTTTGAGGCCTACGGCCCGAGCGCGGGTGCTCCAGCCAGCTTCATGGCACGTGTTATCCTGAACGAAGCGCGTGAACCAGTTGGCGTTCTTGCTGTTCAGATGTCGATCAAGATGGTTGCGGACCTGCTCTACAACCCCGAGATCGACAGTACAGACATCATGCTGGTTGGTCCCGATGGCAGGCTACGTAGCCAGTTGCGATCAACCAAAGAGAATACCGTTCTGACCCGGCAAGTGGCAGGCCAACACATCAAGGATGCACTCGCCGGGCAGGTGAGCATCGACTACGGCCTTGATGCCGATGGCCAGGAAGCGCTGCTCGCTGCTTATCCGCTCAACGTGATGGGGAACCAATGGGCCCTCGTGGTGAGCCGGACAACGGCAATGCTGAATGCGCCGATCCGGGACAAGATGATGCTGATCATGTCGGTGACACTCGGCATGCTGATCCTGATGGTGCTGATTGCAGCGGTGCTCGCCCGCACCATGACGCGCCCGATCCAGCGCCTGAGCGCGGCCGTGGACAGCCTGTCGCGCGGTGAGAGCAGCGAGATCCCCGGCCTTCAGCGCAAGGACGAGATCGGTGAACTCGCCCGGTCGTTGCAGGTGGTTCATACGGCGGGCATGGATGCGACGCGCATCCGCTCATCTCTCGACAAGGCGAATGTCAACCTGCTGGTGGCCGACCAGAGCAACCGCTACGTCTATGCCTCCGGCGCGGCCCTCAAGTACTTCCAGACTTTCGCCTCCGACATCCAGAAGGCCTGTCCGGATTTCTCACCGGACAGCATCGTCGGCTGCACCCGCGAGGACATGCGCAAATACCTGGGCATCGACCTTGTGAAGCAGACTGCGAACGGCACTGGCTACACTGTGCGCACCACCTTTGGCGATCGCACGATCGATCTGAGCGCAGTGCCGGTGCTCAACGACAAGAACGAGTATCTCGGTGCCACTGTCGAATGGCGTGACGTGACCGACGAGTTGCGCACGGCGATGGAGGTGGCGGGCATGGTCAACGCAGCCGCCGTCGGAGATTTCAGCCAGCGCCTGCCCATTGATGGCAAGAGCGGGCCGATGAAGGACATCTGCGACGGCTTCAACCGGGTTTCCGAGACGGTGGAGTTGTCCATCGGTGCCATCGGCGATTCCTTGCAGCATCTGGCCCAGGGCGACCTGACCTATCGCATGCAGCAGAAACTGATCGGCTCCTTCGAGGAACTGCAGACCCATGTGCAGACGACGTTCGAACGCCTGACCGAAACCATGGTCACGATCCAGTCCACCGCGGAGGAGGTCGCTAACGCTGCAGCCGAGATCAACGCCGGCTCCAACGACCTGGCCAAGCGCACCGAGCAGCAGGCCACCTCGCTGGAAGAAACCGCTGCAACGACCGAACAGCTCGCAGCCTCGGTCAAGCAGACTGCTGAAAGCTCGCGCAGGGCAACGGAACTGGCCGAAGATGCCAGCAACGTGGCGGCGCGCGGCGGTACCATCGCCAGCGAGGCCGTGGACGCGATCGGCAGGATCGAGAAGGCGTCGCAGCAGATCGCCGAAATCGTCGGCGTGATCGATGACATCGCCTTCCAGACCAATCTTCTGGCGCTGAATGCCGCTGTCGAAGCGGCCCGGGCAGGAGAAGCCGGCAAGGGCTTTGCGGTGGTTGCGTCCGAAGTGCGCACGCTGGCGCAGCGCTCCGGACAGGCGGCCAAGGACATCAAGGGCCTGATCGCCAATTCAAGCGAGCAGGTCGCCGGCGGGGTGAAGCTGGTGCACGGTGCCGGCGAGGCGCTGCACCAGATCGTCGATGCGGCCAGCCGCGTTTCGGCAACAGTGTCCGAGATCTCGTCAGCCACGGCCGAGCAGGCCAACGGCATCGAGGAGATGAGCCAGACCGTTGCTCAACTCGACGAGATGACCCAGCAGAACTCCGCCATGGCCGAGCAGAGCGCGGCAGCAGCCGATGGCCTGCAGCAGCAGATCATCACGCTCAGGACACTGGTGGCGGCCTTCAAGACCGGCACGGCGACAACCTCCCGCACCTCCGGAGAACCAAGGCTGCTTCAGAACCTTGTCAGCGCGGCCTTTGCCGAGAAGGCGTCCGAGACACGGCACGCTGTTGCTCCTCGGCCCCAGCACGACGATGGCTGGGATACCCCGGCCCCGGCAGCGAAGCGTCGCGCAGGCACGGCTGTTGCCGGCAACTGGTCAGAGTTCTGATCCATGTCTGCCAACACCGCTTCAGCCACGGCTGACCTTCATCTCAGCGATGACGATCTTCGCTTCCTGGCGAAGATCGTCCACCAGGCCTCCGGCATCGTCATTCGTGACAACAAGTCGGCGATGACGCGTGGACGGCTTGTGCGCCGGGTCAAGGCGCTGGGTCTCAACTCGCTGGCCGACTACATGGCGCTTCTGCGCGGCCCTGCGCTCGAACGGGAAATGCCGGAACTGCTGAATGCGGTGACGACCAATCACACCTCGTTTTTCCGCGAGCGCCACCACTTCGACCAGCTGGCGAACGAAACCCTTCCGGCGCTGCTGGCGCGCAATCCCAGCCGCCTCAGGATCTGGTCGGCGGCCTGCTCATCGGGGGAAGAGCCCTACAGCATTGCCGCGATCCTGCACCGCGCCTTGCGGGCCCATCCATCCTGCGATGCACGGATCCTGGCAACCGACCTCGACACCGAGATCGTCGCGAAGGCCGATGCCGCCGAGTATGCCGACGATGTGATCGAGCGCGCTCCGGCCGATCTGAGGCCCTTGCTCGGATTGGAGCCGTCGGCCCGCTCTGGCCACCAGGTCATCAGCCCTGCCTTGCGCAAGCTGGTCACCTGCCGGCAACTCAACCTGCTCGAACCCTGGCCCTTCCAGGGTCCGTTCGACGTGATCTTCTGCCGCAACGTGATGATCTACTTCGATCCGCCCACCAAACGGGCGCTGGTTGATCGCTTTGCCGACATGCTGGCCAGCCATGGCACGCTGTTCATCGGCCATTCCGAATCGCTTGGACCCAGCCATGCGCGCCTGCGCATCGTCGGACGCACAGCCTATGCTCCCATTGGACGCCAGGATGCCTGAACCCTTTACACGCGGTGCCGCTCCGGCTGGCCATGGCCGCAGCTATTTCGATGCGCGTTTCGATGCGCTGGTGCATCCGGTTGCGCCCGGCGCACACGCCATCAACGGCAAGCCGGCGGAAATGCTCTCAACCGTGCTCGGCTCCTGCATCGCGGTCTGCCTGCGCGACGAGCAACGCCGGATCGGCGGCATCAACCATTTCATGCTGCCGGCCCTTGCCGACGGCCAGACCCAGAACCGCGATGCCATGTTGTATGGTGACACGGCGATGGAGGTGCTGATCAACGCGCTGATGCGCGCGGGCTGCGACCGCCGCAACCTCGAAGCCAAGGTGTTCGGCGGGGCGAGGATCGCGGCTGCGTTCGATCAGTCCGCTATCGGCGAGCGCAATGCCCAGTTCGCCGTGGACTTCCTGTCCCACGAAAAGATCCCGGTCCGCTCGCGCGATACCGGCGGGTCGAGCCCGCGCCGGATCCTGTTCGAGCCGTGGAGCGGGCGCGCCCTGGTGCAGCACATCGATCCTCTTGCCACCGCCGATCTGGCCAGAACCGAGGCACGCCATCAGGCTGCGATCTCGGTCCGGCGCACGGCTTCCATCGTGGAGATGTTCTGACCATGTCGGCTTTCAGGGTGATGGTCTGCGACGATCAGGCCACGGTGAGGCGGCTGCTGATGCTGCTGCTGTCGGGCATTCCGGATACCGACGTGGTGGCCGATCTCGGCGATGCCGAGACAGCATGGTCGACGCTGGTGCATACGCCGGTCGATCTGCTGCTGCTTGATCTGGAGTTGCCGGGCCGGCATGGCTTTGCCTTGCTTGAACGGATCATGCGCGAGTGCCCTGTGCCGGTGCTGATCATATCGGGCGCCGGCAACAGCAACACGCAGGTGCGCGAGCAGGCGCTGGCCCTTGGGGCGGTCGGCTTCATCCAGAAACCGGATGGCGTGACAAGCACCCACGAAACATTGCAACAGGAATTGTCCCGGCATGTCGAAGCCTTGCGCGGTGCCAAAGCCGGCAGCCGCGCACCTGCGTCATGCCGCAGCGATCCCGGCCGACCTTCCGCCCAGCCCTCGTCTTCCAGCCCACCTTCAGTTGCGAACGGGCCGCTGATCGCCATCGGCTCATCCACCGGGGGCATCATTGCCGTCATCGAGGTGCTGAAACGCCTGCCTGCGGGTCTGGCCCCGATCATGATCACGCAGCACATGCTGCCCGGCTATGCGGAAGGCTTTGCCAACCGCCTTGCGGCCGCCACCGATCACAGGGTCAGCGTCGCCCGCAATGGCGAGGTGCTCCATACCGGCTCGGTGGTTGTCGCGCCCAGTGGCCGGCATCTGGCGTTGCGGCGCGAGGGCAAGCGTCTCACCTGCGAACTGGGTGATCAGGACAAGGTCTCGGGCCACCGGCCATCATGCGATGTGCTGTTCCACTCGGTGGCACGCGTCATGGGCGCGCAGGGCATCGGCCTGATCCTGACCGGCATGGGACGCGATGGTGCAGAGGGTCTGCTGGCGATGCGCACGGCCGGAGCCCGCACCTTTGGCCAGGATGAGGCCAGTTGCGTGGTCTTCGGCATGCCGCGCGCCGCGCACGAACTCGGAGGCACCGAACGGCTGCTGCCCCTTGGCCAGATCGGGCCTCATGTTGCCACCCTTCTGGGCCGCGCCACGCCGGAGTCGCGCCAGCCCACGGAACCCCTCACAAGGAGAAACCGCCATGAAACCGCTTGAACAGTTCGAAGTGCTGGTTGTCGATGACCAGAAGAGCATGCGCGAACTGGCGATGCTGTATCTCTACAAGCTCGGCTTTCGCCGCATCCACGAGTCGCCCGACGGGGCGACGACGAAAACGCTTGTCGCCGACCGGCAATACGATCTGGTCGTGCTGGACTGGAACCTTGGCGACACGAACGGCCTCGATGTGCTGAAGTTCATCAGGGCCTCGACGCTCAACAAGACCACGGCAGTGCTGATCGCCACCGGCGAAAACAAGCTCAGCAATGTCCAGAGTGCAATGAGCGCCGGTGCAAGCAACTACATCACCAAGCCCTACAACGATGTCGAGTTGCGCAGCAGGCTCGAACGGGCCCTGATGTGCAAGCTTGCTGCCTGACGTGCAACTTGTGCCGGCTCACCTGGCAAGAGGCGGGTGCCGAAAGGATCGCGACACCACGTGACGGGCATGCCGTCATGGCTCTAAACATCTGTGATCGATCATGTTTCCGCTGTCATATGGATTCCCTTTGACCTCGCCATGATCTAGTGTGCGGCCCGTCATTCCACCGCATGGGCGGCAACAGGCATACGGGCATGCTTCCTGATCTTCGTGACTACGAGCGCCTGTCGGCGGCCTTCCGCTGGCAGGTCCCGGCGCGGTTCAACATCGGTGTCGACATCTGCGACCGTTGGGCAAAGGCCGATCCCGGCCGTATCGCCGTGATCGAGGCTGACGCCGATGGTTCTGTGGCCATGTTCAGCCATGGCGCGTTGAGGGAACAGTCGAACCGGCTGGCCGACAGCCTGCGCAAGCGTGGTATCGGCCCCGGAGACAGGGTCGCGATCCTGTTGCCGCAGGGCCGGTCCGTCCCCATCGCCCATGGCGCGGTCTACAAACTTGGGGCGATTGCCGTTCCGCTGGCGGCCCTGTTCGGTGTCGATGCCATTGCCTTCCGGCTGGCCGACGCGGGCGCAACCTGCCTGATCACCAACGCAGCCGGCCTTGCCAAGGCCCGAGCTTCCGGGGCCGCAGGGCAGATGCGCGTGCTGATCTCGCTGGAGGGGCCAGATGGCGATGCCGCGGGCTTCGATCAGGTCGTGGCCTCCGGCTCGCCGGATTTCGTGGCTGTCGACAGTCTCGCCGACGATCCCGCGCTGATGATCTATACATCCGGCACGACCGGCCAGCCCAAGGGCGCACTGCATGGCCACCGGGTCATGCTCGGCCATCTGCCGGGTGTCGAGATGCCCCACGAGTTCCTCCCGCAACCCGGCGACCGCCTGTGGACGCCGGCTGACTGGGCCTGGGCCGGCGGGCTGCTCAACGTGCTGCTGCCTGCGCTGCATTTCGGCGTGCCGGTGGTGGCGCGTGCCTCGGCCAAGTTCGATCCGGAAGAGGCCTTCGCGTTGATGGCGCATCACAAGGTGCGCAATTGCTTTGTGCCGCCCACGGCGCTGCGCATGCTGAAAACCGTCGCCAATCCGCGCGCACGCTTTGCTCTCGACCTCAGGACCATCGGCTCTGGCGGCGAGTCGCTCGGTGCCGAGACCCTGGCCTGGGGCAAGGAAGCGCTGGGGCTGACCGTCAACGAGTTCTATGGCCAGACCGAATGCAACCTCGTGCTGGCCTCCTGTGCGGCCATCGGCGTCAGCAAGCCCGGTTGCATCGGCAAGGCGGTGCCCGGCCATGACGTGCAGGTGATCAGGCCCGACGGCCAGCCGTGCGAGCCGGAGGAAGAGGGCCAGATCGCTGTCCGGCGGCCTGATCCGGTGATGTTCCTGGGCTACTGGAACAGGCCGGAAGCCACCGCAGCCAAGTTCATCGGCGACTGGATGACCACGGGCGATCAGGGCATTCGCGACCACGAAGGCTACTTCCGCTTCGTGGGCCGCGATGATGATGTCATCACCTCATCGGGCTACAGGATCGGGCCAGGCGAGATCGAGGATTGCCTGATCACGCACCCGGCCATCGCGTTGGCGGCGGTGGTCGGCAAGCCCGATGCGCTGCGCACCGAGATCGTGAAGGCCTTCGTGGTGCTGAAGTCGGGTCATGTGCCTTCCGAAGCGCTGATCGCCGATATCCAGGCGCATGTGCGCGGACGCCTTGCGGCCCACGAGTATCCGCGCGAGATCGTGTTCCGCGACGATCTGCCAATGACAACCACCGGCAAGATCATCCGGCGCGAACTGCGCGACGCCAGCTGATCAGGCTCTGCCGCGCCAGCCGTTCCGCGATGACCAGCCTGTCATGGCCGAAAGGGCCCTGCGAAGGGTCGTGCGGGCGTTGCCGGATCGGGCATCATCGCCAAGACCGAGGATGAGATCGCCGACGCGCTGGTGTCCTGTCCAGGAACAGCTGTCCGCGTGTCCGGCGGCGGCTTCAAGCAGATCGCCGGCCAGGTTCCCGGCAAAATGCTGGCCGATGGCAAGGTCAAGCAGCGCCGGGATGGCGCCTTGTGCTTCAGGGCCTCCGGCGGCATGTGGGCCATTGTCGAACAGGCCGGCTTCGAGCGCCGCATCGGTAGCTGTCCGCCAGACCCAGCCATGGCCATGCGAGGTGAGCGTGACCGATGCAGCGGCCAGACGGTCGCCAACCTCCAGCATGTGCACGGCAACCTCGCCGTCGTGGCTCAGGGTTCGTGTCAGGCTGCGGCAGAACGCGGCATCGCGAGCCTCGGACAAGATCGGATGAACATCGCGTCTGGCTGCCTCGGAAGCCTCCAGGGCGAGGAAAAGCTCGACCGCGTCGCGCACGTCATCGGGCGCAGTGGCCGAGACCATGCGCACATCGCCATGCCGTGACAGGGCCCGGGCCGTCTCATGGCAAGCATCCAGCGCCTTGCCCGGCAGGAAGTCTGCATCATGGATCCAGATGCAGGGGCGGTGCCGGACATCGCGCTCGCGGATGTGAAAGGCGCCGAGCGCCGCCGCAGCCCTGAGGGCTCTGGCTGCAGGGCCATCCAGCGCGATCCTGGCGAAGGTCAGGCCGGTCATGTCCGGCGTGGCCAGCCTGAGGCCGGCGAGCAAGGCCGAAGCAGCTTCGACAGCAAGGTGCCGGTCGAGCAGCGGCGCGCCGGAGGCGGCAAGGCGCAGATCGAGGCCCCGGTGCAAACCGGCATGCCCGGTTCCGCGGCTCCTGCGCAAGGGCCAAAGCCCGAGCAGGCGCGGCTGAGCCATGCTGCGCCGATCCCAGACCAGCGCCGCCAGTTGGCCGGATGCCTCCACAAGATGTTGTTGTGCGGCAAGCATGAAGGCCGGACCATGGAAGACA
This sequence comes from Hydrogenophaga intermedia, assembly GCA_943370645.1. GTDB lineage: Bacteria > Pseudomonadota > Alphaproteobacteria > Rhizobiales > Beijerinckiaceae > Allobosea. The sequence goes on from CALRRR020000001.1 coordinate 267,957, forward strand.
TTGGCCTCGATGCTGGATCTGGCCAGGGCACGCCATGCCTCGTCGATGGCCTTCAAGGCCGCGAGGGGCCGAATTTCGAAGGCGAGGTCGCCGATCTGTGCCGAGAACAGCACCTCATGGCCGCCAACAGGCAGCGGCTGGGCTGGCGCAACGCGCTGCGGATCGACAAGGCCCCAGTAGCGGATGGGATCAAACGCGAGATGCGCCATTGTGAACCAGACCTCCGGACCTTGTGCCAACCCGGGCCAGCCACTGCTCCGGTTCGAACCGAAGCGGAATGGCGTCTGCGGGTGTGCCGACATGGTTACAAAAGTCTTGCCATGATCGGTCCTGCCGGAATTGTCCCTGCCAGGGGCTGCTGCGCGGTCAGGCTTGGCCGAGGAAGGCGGCCCACAGCTTGCGCACAATGTCCGGATCGAGGCCGCGCACGATCAGGACAAGGCGCGAACGCCGGTCGGCGGAAGGCCAGGCGGGAAGACTGACCGGCGGGTGCATGACCTGCTGGGCCGAGTGCAGCACGATCGGCCCCTGGGGGTGTTCGACCAGATGGACGAGGCCCTTCAGCCGCAGCAGCTTCGGTCCGTGCGTCGAGCGCAGCAGCGACCAGAACAGGTCAAGCGTCTGGCGACGCACCGGCTCCTCGGCGGTCAGTGCGAAGGCCGCGATGTCATCACCGTGGCGGTTGGTGTCGTGGAGATGGCGATGTCCGTCGGACATGACGGCATCGATAGCCAGCCAGGCATCGACATCGGATGGCTTGGCGGCGACATCAAACAGGCCAAGACCGATCAGCGCGGCTGGTGATGCCTCGCCGTTGGCCGCATCCAGAACGGTGGCGCCAGGGTTGATCCGGGCAAGTTCCTGACGGAGTTTTTCGATCGCCGCTGGCTGCGGGACAAGATCGCTTTTCGTGATTACCAGCCGGTCGGCCACAGCCACCTGCCTGAGGGCTTCGTCATGGGTGGCCAGCGTTGCCAGTCCGTTGACGGCATCGACAAGCGTGATCACGCCATCAAGTTCGTAGCGTTGCGACAGATAAGGGTGCAACAGCACCACATTCAGGATCGGGGCCGGGTCGGCGATGCCAGTGGTCTCGATGACGAGCCTGCGGAACGGCGCAATCCGGCCGTTGTCGCGGCGCCGCAGCAGGTCTTCCAGGGTGTTCACCAGATCGCCGCGAATGGTGCAGCACAGGCAGCCTGATTCCATCAGGATCATGCCGTCTTCGACGCCCTGCATCAGCAGGTGATCAAGACCGACCTCACCGAACTCGTTGACGATGACGACCGTCTCGGCGAGTTCGGGAGACTTCAGCAGCCGGTTGAGCAGCGTCGTCTTCCCGGCGCCGAGAAAGCCCGTGATGATCTGGAGCGGAATGGGCGCGGGGCGCGAGGCGGAAGGTGCGGAGGTCACGCCTCACAGGTGGCCCATCCGGCTCCCCGTCGCAAGGGGCCCGGACCAGCCTGCCGCGTCGTTCAGGCGGCGGACGGCGCGAAGGCGGCCTTGAGCCGGTCAAGCTGGCTGAAGACGGCGTTGCTCACCGGCGCCGGCGAGGTGCTTGTCTCATTCTCGGCAATGACCATGTTTTCAAGATGCATCACGCGGGCCTGCATGCGCTGGGAGGCGTCCATCAGTTCGCGCAGGCGAAGCGGCAGCATGTCCATGGCCGAGGATGGTGTCGGGGTGTTCATGTCGGCGATCTTGACGCGGTTCTTCTCGGTGCGGGCCTGATCGGGGGTGATCTCGCCCTCGGCGACCGCGCGCTGCACCAGAAGCCAGGAGGCGATCTGCATCAGGCGGGTGGTGAGGCGCATGCTCTCGGTGGCGTAGGCCAGCGCCACATCACGGGGAAGGGCGCGGGACTCGTCCCGGCCCGGACCATCGAGGTAGGCCGCCGTGTCCTCGACCAGCATCATGCCTTCCCGGAACATGACACGGAACGCATCCGAGGATACGAAATTGCGGCCGAATGGCACAGCGGGAGACCTGACAAAATCGACCATGACGCACCTCAACTCCAGCGTGGACCGCATGCCGTGCCAATCTGGCACAAGCAACCGGCGATGCCAGCACTGTCGCAAGGATAACGCCAAACCCCGCAAAGGGGATGTTGACGTGTTGTTAAGGTTAACGCTCGCAGTCTGTGCATGGCACGCCACCGGAATGGGTGCGATAGCCTTCGCGCCGCCGCGGCGCGGGCCTCCTGTCGGGCACACAAAAAAAGAGCCGCTGAAACAGCGGCTCGAAGGTCAACAGGGAGGCGTCAAACAGAGTGACGAGAGCCACTCGATGTCCGGAAACCGAACGTCTTGTTCATACTCTGGAAGTGTTAAGGGCGCGTTAATGGCGCTTCTCCGGCGCCAATTCAGCCACCGGATTCAGCGCTTGAAAAACAGGTCTGCAGCAGCTTTCGAAGCCTGCTTGCCAGCGCGCGCGGCTTGAAGTCGCTCGATCTCGGCGTGCAGCGCGACGATGCGCCGATCGATCTCCTCTATCGACAGCGGCGACAGATCCTGCCCGATTTCGTGAACGCCCGCCTTGCGCGGGCGGTCATCATCGCCAGACCCTGTCCCACCCATCGCTGTCATGGCTGCCTCGCTGCCTGGTTGTCGTGCCGGATGCGATCATAGCAAGCCTGCGCCGGTTTGGCAGCTTCAGGATCGCGAGAGGTGGTTGGTCGAAGAGGGCAATCGTTCAAGGAGCGTTCCAAGTGCATGGACACCGGGCTGCGACACAATTATATGGAAATTGTTCCCTGCATGGTTGATGTCGAGAACGCTCCGGCCCGCCAGCCGGTTCGGAGCGCGAAGAGTATTGCCGCAGTGGTCGTTGAAACGGTCAAGGATTGTCTGGTGCGCGCTTGCCGCCGCCCGACAAGGAGGCTCCAGAATGTCCCAGAATGCGCCGCTGATGCCGAAGGCGACGGCCGTTTGGCTTGTCGAAAACACCTCGCTGACGTTCGAGCAGATCGCCGATTTCTGCAAGCTGCATCCGCTTGAGGTCAAGGGCATCGCCGATGGCGAAGTCGCATCCGGCATCAAGGGCCTCGATCCCATCAGCACAGCCCAGCTCACCCGCGAGGAACTGGAGCGGGCGCAGGCCAATCCGGATCACAGGTTGCGCGTCGCTGAACCCAAGGTGCGCGTGCCTGAGATCAAGAAGGCACGTGGGCCGCGTTACACACCTGTTTCGAAGCGTCAGGACCGGCCGAACGCCATTCTCTGGCTGCTGCGCAACCATCCCGAGCTCAAGGACGCCGCCGTGATGCGCCTGGCCGGCACGACCAAGCACACGATCCAGCAGATCCGCGAGCGGACGCACTGGAACTCGGCGCAGCTTGCCCCGATGGATCCGGTCAGCCTCGGTCTGTGCTCGCAGGTCGATCTCGACATGGAGATTTCCCGTGCCGCCAAGGACCGTCCCAAGGTCGAGCCTGAACTCGGCCCGACCCTGCTTTCGGCAGAGGCCTCGCTCCAGCCGGAGGTTGCCGAAGACGAGCCGTCACGCAGCAAGCCCGGTGTGCAGCACACCGCCGATTCCGTGTTCGGCAAACTCAAGACGCTCAAGCGCGACGAGGATGACGACGTCTGAGCCACCGGAAGTGTGCATGGACCGGAAACACGGATGCTGAGCTTCACCTTTCTGGGGACTGGCGCTCCGCCTGTCTCCGCGCGGCGGGCAGGCCCCGCCCATCTCGTCGAAGCGGCCGGGCATGTGATCCTGATCGATTGCGGCTCGCGCGTGGCCCATCAACTCGTCGAGGCTGGCAAGTCGGCTGCCGCCATCGACGCGCTGATCGTGACCCATCTGCATTCCGATCATGTCGTCGACTTCTACCAGCTGGTGATCTCAAGCTGGCATCAGGGTCGTGATCGGCCGTGGCGCGTGATTGCGCCGGAGCCGGCACTCAAGGCGATGAAGGCACAGTATGCCGCCTTCGACGACGAACGCAGCCTGCGCATAGCCTTCGAAAAGCGCCCCTCTGCCAGAGGGCTCGAGGTGGTTTTCGAGGCGCTGGAGCCCGGCCCGCTGCAAGGGTTCGGCGATCTTTCAGTGAACGCCTTCCTTGTCGATCACCACCCGGTCGCGCCTGCCTTCGGGCTCGCCTTCTCCTGCGATGGATCCCGCGTGGTCTTCTCGGGCGATACACGCCCTTGCGATGCGCTGGATCAGGCCGCAAGCGGGGCCGATCTGCTGGTGTGCGAGGTCTATGTCGACAGCCAGATGCCGATTGTCAGCGGCGTCCGCAGCGCCGAGACGGTGGCTGCCGTCAGGAGCTACCACATGGTGCCCTCTGAAATCGCCAGGCTTGCCAACGTGTCGGGCGCGAAGGCCGTAGCGTTGACCCATGTCGTACCGCCTTCCGCCGACACGCAGGCTGTGCTCGCCGAGATCCGTGCCGCCGGTTATGACGGCCCGGTCATGGTCGGCGAGGATCTGGTCACGCTCGTCCTGCCGGCGCGCATGCTGCGCTGGCGCGGGCTGGCAGCCAGCTTCTGACGCCGCTCAGGCGCTGATGCCCCGCGCCGCGAGCGCGGCGGAGATTTCGTCCAGCACTGCCGGGTCATCGATCGTCGCCGGCATCGACCAGTTCTCGCCATCGGCAATCTTCTTCATGGTGCCGCGCAGGATTTTGCCCGACCGTGTCTTGGGCAGCCGTGCCACCGTGACGGCCAGCTTGAAGGCCGCGACCGGGCCGATCTTGTCGCGCACGAGCCGCACGAGGTCTGCCTCGATTTCGGCATGGGGCGTGCTGACACCAGCCTTGAGCACCACGAAACCGCAGGGTGCTTCCCCCTTCAGCGCATCGGCGATGCCGATCACGGCGCACTCGGCGACGGCAGGGTGAGAGGCAAGAACCTCCTCCATGCCGCCGGTCGAGAGCCGGTGGCCGGCCACGTTGATGATGTCGTCGGTGCGGCCCATGATGTAGAGGTAGCCATCGGTATCGATGAAGCCGGCATCCGCGGTCTTGTAGAAGCCCGGAAAGTCCGCGAGGTAGGCCTCGGTGAAACGGTCATCAGCCTGCCACAGGGTCGGGAAGGCACCGGGCGGCAGAGGCAGCCTGACCACGATGGAACCCATCTGGCCCACCGGAACCGGCTTGCCGGCTTCATCCACCACGGTGATGTCATAACCCGGCATCGGCACGGTCGGCGAGCCATGCTTCACCGGCAGCATGCCGAGGCCGAGCGGATTGCCGACCATGCACCAGCCGGTCTCGGTCTGCCACCAATGGTCGATCACCGGCACCTTGAGGATGCTTTCGGCCCATTTCACGGTGTCAGGATCGGCCCTTTCGCCGGCCAGGAAGAGCGCGCGGAAATGCGGCAGGCGGGCAAGGTCGAGATGGGTGGCCTCGGGGTCTTCCTTGCGGATGGCGCGGAAGGCCGTCGGGGCGGTGAACAGCGTCACGACCTTGTGCTCGGCGATCAGCCGCCAGTAGGCACCGGGGTCGGGCGTGCCCACCGGCTTGCCTTCATAAAGGATCGTGGTGCAGCCGGCGAGGAGCGGCGCATAGACGATATAGGAATGTCCGACCACCCAGCCGACGTCGGAAGCTGCCCAGAACACCTCGCCGGGCTGGACGCCATAGAGGTTCTGCATCGACCAGTGCAGTGCCACCATGTGCCCGCCATTGTCGCGCACGACACCCTTGGGCTTGCCGGTGGTGCCGGATGTGTAGAGCACGTAGAGCGGATCGGTCGCCTTGACCGGCACGCAATCGGCCTTGCGGCCTGCCTTGCGCGCCGCCGCCAGCAACTGCGCCCAGTCATGGTCGCGGCCGGGCAGCAACGTCGCTTCGAGCTGGGGACGCTGCAGCACGAGGCAAGCCTCGGGCTTGTGGCTCGCCATCTCGATCGCGCCGTCAAGCAGGGGTTTGTAGGCAATGACCTTTGCGACCTCGATGCCGCAGGACGCGGCCAGGATGGCCTTCGGTGTGGCATCATCTATGCGGGTCGCCAGTTCCTTGGCTGCGAATCCGCCGAAGACGACGGAGTGGATCGCGCCGATGCGGGCGCAGGCCAGCATGGCAAACGCCGCCTCGGGGATCATCGGCATGTAGATGAGGACCCGGTCGCCAGCGACGATGCCCATGTCGGTCAGCACCGCAGCCAGCGTCGCGACCTCGTCCTTCAGCTCGGCATAGGTGACGGTGCGCTTTGTGCCGGTGACGGGGCTGTCATAGATCAGGGCTGCCTGTTCGCCGCGTCCGCCTTCGGCGTGGCGGTCGACCGCATTGAAGCAGGTGTTGCAGACAGCATCGGGAAACCAGCGCCCGTAAAGCCCAGCCGACGGGTCCAGGATCGAGGCTGGTGGCGTGATCCAGTCAATCGCACTGGCAGCCTCGGCCCAGAAGGCCTCAGGGTCGGCTTTCCAGGCGGCATAGGTGGCGTGATAGCGGCTCGGCGTCATGGCTTGTCCTCACCCGTGACTGGTCTCTTGCAGGGCGCGCCTCGTTCGATGGACGCGCCTTCTGAACAGCATGTGCCGGGAATGGCGTCGAGAGCAACTTTCGGCGGGGTTCCGCCTCACGCCGCGCCATCGCCTTGCCGAAGCATGGCCCCGAAACGACAAAGCCCGGGCACAAAGGCCCGGGCTTGATGGTCATTCCGGTCTGCACCGGCCCGCTGTCCATCGGACAACTGAAGATCGATCCTGCGCGGCAAGCGCCGCGAGACCTCACTTCTTGAAGCTGATGCCGCTGAACTTGTTGTTGAAGCGCGACAGACGACCGCCGCGGTCCATAAGCTGCTGGGTGCCGCCCGTCCAGGCCGGGTGCGTCTTGGGATCGATGTCGAGGTTCATGGTGTCGCCCTCTTTGCCGTAGGTCGAACGGGTCATGTACTCGGTGCCATCGGTCATCACGACCTTGATGAAATGATAGTTCGGGTGGATATCAGCTTTCATGGCGAGCCTCTTGAGCGCATAACGGTCTTGCGTCGCCGCAATGCGACAGGCAAACCATCGTGCGACGGTGTCTTGTGAAGTTGGCGGGCTATAGCCGAACCGGTCAGGAGACGCAAGTTGCGAAAGCCGCGTAAGCAAGCCGTGCCGGACATGTCCGGCTCATCGCTGGATGCGCCGCGGGCGCCGATGTCCGCCCTTGCGGCGCTGATGCCCTATGTCCTGCGCCATCGCGGGCGCATCACGGCGGCGGTGCTGGCGCTCCTGGCCGCGTCACTGGCGACGCTGGTCCTTCCGCTGGCGCTGCGACGTGTGATCGACACCGCGTTCGAGGCCGGCAATTCCGCGCTGAAGGACTATTACTTCATGACGCTGATCGGCGTCGTGCTCATTCTCGCAGTGGCCAGTTCCGCCCGCTACTATCTGGTGATCACGCTGGGTGAGCGCATCGTGGCGTCCGTGCGGCAGGATGTGTTCCGGCATCTGACCACGCTGGATGCAGCCTTCTTCGACCGGACCAAGTCGGGTGAGATCGTCTCGCGTCTCTCGGCTGACACGACCAAGATCCAGTCCGCCTTCGGTGCCTCCGCCTCGATCGCGTTGCGCAACGTGTTGTTGTTCATGGGTGCGACGGTGATGATGATCATCACCAGTCCGCGCCTGTCGATGCTGGTGCTGGCGGCAATCCCGCTGATCGTCGTGCCGCTCGTGCTGTCGGGTCGCGGCGTGCGCAAGCGTGCGCGCGCTGCCCAGGACAAGCTGGCTGAGGCCTCGGCCTATGCGACTGAAGCCATCGGCGCTTCGCGCACCATGCAGGCCTTCGGGGCCGAGGCCGAGACCACCCGCCGTTTCGGCATGGCGGCGGAAAACGCCTTCGAAGCTGCCCGCCTGTCCACCGCAGCGAGGGCCTGGCTCTCCGGTTTCGGCATCTTCATGGTGTCGGCGAGCGTGGTCTGGGTGCTCTGGACGGGGGCTGCCGATGTCATGGCCGGGACAATGACCGGCGGGCGGCTGTCACAGTTCGTGCTCTATGCGGTGTTTGCCGCCAGCTCGCTGGGGCAGCTCTCCGAGGTCTATGGCGAGATCCAGGCCGCGGCCGGCTCGGCCGGGCGCATTGGCGAATTGCTCGCCGCGCGCCCCGCGGTCGCGCCGCCGCCAAACCCTGCACCGTTGCCCGCGAAGATCAGCGGTGCCTTGTCATTTTCGCATGTCACGTTCCGCTATGCCGGGCGTGACGATGCGGCGCTGGACGATTTCAGCTTGCATGTGAAGCCCGGCGAGCGCGTCGCCCTCGTCGGCCCGTCGGGAGCCGGCAAGAGCACCGTCCTGCAACTCGCGTTGCGCTTTTATGATCCGCAAGCTGGTGTCATCACCGTGGACAACATCGCCTCGACCGGAGCCGATCCGACCGATTGGCGCCGTGCCTTTGCGCTGGTGCCACAGGACCCGGTGGTGTTCGGCACGACCGTGCTCGAAAACATCCGCTATGGCCGGCCTGACGCCAGCGAGGCCGATGTGCTTGCCGCTGCGAGGCTGGCCTCGGCGCATGACTTCGTGCTGGCCCTGCCCCAGGGCTACCAGACCGAGATTGGCGAGCGCGGCGTGCTGCTCTCCGGTGGACAACGGCAGAGGCTGGCCATTGCCCGCGCCATCCTCAAGGATGCGCCAGTCCTGCTGCTCGATGAAGCCACGTCTGCATTGGATTCAGAAAGCGAGCGGGCGGTGCAACTGGCGCTTGAAGGGCTGATGCGCTCGCGCACGACGCTCGTCGTCGCGCACCGGCTGGCGACAGTCCTGTCAGCTGACCGGATCGTGGTGATCGATCAGGGCCGGATCGTGGAAGAAGGCACGCATGAGGCGCTGGTTGCGCGAGGCGGGCTTTATGCGCGGCTGGCAGAGTTACAATTCGGCGGAACCGATTGAGCGGCTTGCGCCGGCTTCCTGCTTTTGGCCCATGGCTGCTTCCGGCTTGGCGGGCTGCCCGCGAGTCGTGCTAGATCAGCGCCATGCTGCGCCCTTTCAGATTGCTGATCGCTGCCTTTGACCGCTTCATAGCCCATGATGGCTGGGCCATCGCGAGCCATATCGCCCTGTCGGTGCTGATGTCGCTGTTTCCGTTCCTCATTCTGGTGACGGCGATGGCTGGTCTGTTCGGCAGCGAGGAACTCGCTGATGTGGCGGCAAGGCTGCTGCTCGAAGCCTGGCCGAAAGAGGTCGCATTGCCGATTGCCAACGAGATCCGCTCGGTTCTGACGGCGGTTCGCGGCGATGCGCTGGCCATCGGTGCCGTGCTGTCGCTCTACTTCGCGTCCTCTGGGGTTGAGGCGCTGCGCATCGGGCTCAACCGTGCCTACGAGGCTTATGAATGGCGTGCGTGGTATCTCACGCGGCTTGAATCCATCGGCTATGTGATTGCGGCGGCGCTGGCGATGATCGCGTTCGCCTTTCTGATCGTGCTCTTTCCACTCGGCTGGCGCGGTTTGCTGCGCTGGTTGCCGGGCCTCCAGTCGGTGGCTGGGGTCGTTGGTCTGGGCAGGGTCGGGCTGGCCTCCCTGATCGTCGTCACCGCGCTGGTGATCGCCCACAAGCTGCTGCCGGCCGGGCGCATGAGCTGGTCGGCGCTGTGGCCGGGCATTGCCTTCACGATCTCGTTCTGGCTGCTGGGCGGGCTGGCCTTCGGCGCCTACCTCGATTCCTTCGCCGGAGCCTACGTCACCACGTATGCGGGCCTGGCGACCGCGATGATTGCGCTGGTGTTCCTGTATCTGTTGTCCGCGATCTTCCTGCTGGGAGCCGAACTCAACGGTGCGATCGAGGATCAGCAGAAGCCGCGACCCAAGGTGCGCGAGGCGCTGTCGACCTTCTGAAACCGGGCAGGATGGCTGCGGCTCCTCCCGGCGTCTTCACGATTTGTCATCGTTTGATCGCGATACTGCGCCTCGGCTTTGTCCGGAGGGGACATGATTGCTCAGTTCCTGCATGCCATCGGATGGCGTTTCCTGTCGACCGGCGACCTGTTTTTCATCGCGCTGATGGGCGGCGGCGTCTTCATGATCATGGCCTGGCTGGCCGATGTGCTGATGCAGCGCCTCAGCTTTGGTGTCATCGGCAACATGATCCTGCTGATCTGCGGCGCGATTCTCGGGCTGGCCATCATGGTCTGGATTGGCATGCCGCCAACCCGGCGCGACTTCCTGCCGGCGCTGTTTGCCTGTGGCATCAGCGCCATCCTGATGCTGGTTGTGTTCGCGGCCGTGAAGCGGGCCGTCTGACGCCTCAGGCCTGACAGAGCGTCAGGGCTTTTCCAGCAACAGCGCAATGCCCTGGCCGACGCCGATGCACATCGTGCAGAGGGCATGCCTCGCCTTGCGATCAGACAACTCGATGGCCGCGGTCAGCGCCAGCCTGGCCCCGCTCATGCCAAGTGGATGGCCGAGCGCGATGGCGCCACCATTGGGGTTGACCTCGGCGGCATCATCGGCGAGCCCAAGTTGCCGCTGGACCGCGAGCGCCTGGGCCGCGAACGCCTCGTTCAGTTCGATCACATCGATCTCGTGAAGGCCAAGACCATGCCGCTCGAGCAGTTTGCGGGTGGCTGGCACGGGGCCCATGCCCATGATGCGCGGCGGCACACCCGCTGTCGCCATGCCGACGATGCGGGCAAGCGGAACGAGGCCATGGCGCTCGCAGGCCTGCTCGGAGGCAATCATCAGCGCGGCTGCCCCGTCGTTGACGCCGGAGGCATTGCCGGCCGTGACCGTTCCGCCCGCCTTTTGAAAGGGTGTGCCCAGTCTTGCCAGCGCGTCGAGCGTGGTGCGCCTCGGGTGCTCGTCGACGCTGACGACAAGCGCTTCGCCCTTGCGCTGGGGCACAGTCACTGGCGCAATCTCGCGCGCAAAGCGGCCAGCGGCCTGAGCCTGGTGGGCGCGCTCCTGCGAGCGCATGGCAAACGCGTCCTGATCGGGACGGCTGATGCCGAACTCGGCCGCCACGTTCTCGGCAGTTTCCGGCATGGAATCGATGCCGAAAGCGGGCTGCATGCGCGGGTTGACGAAGCGCCAGCCGATCGTGCTGTCGAAGATCTCGGCCTGCCGCGAGAAGGCTTCCGTCGCCTTTGCCATCACGAAGGGCGCGCGTGACATGCTCTCCACCCCGCCCGCAATGATGATGTCGGCTTCACCGGCGCGAATGGCCCTTGCCGCCTGCCCGACGGCGTCGAGCCCCGAGCCACACAGGCGGTTGATCGTTGCCCCGGTCACGCCCTCAAGCCCTGCCAGCAGGGCTGCCATGCGCGCCACATTGCGGTTGTCCTCGCCCGCCTGATTGGCGCAGCCCAGCAAAAGGTCATCAATGGCCTCTGCGGGAACGGACGGGCAGCGGCGCATAAGTTCCATGACGACATGTGCTGCCAGATCATCGGGCCGGATCGATGACAGTGCCCCGCCATACCGGCCGATCGGCGTGCGCACGCCGCTGACGAGGAAAGCCTGTGGCACGTGGCTGCTGGGACGCATGGCGAAGCTCCGATCATGGTTCCGGTGGGGTCTGCACGGTGCAAACGAGCCTGATGCGGCCTTATCGGCATTGCTGCAGGACGCGTCCAACAACACCTCCGCCTTGCCGCGCAATCGGCCCGACTGACCGCTTGGCAGCCCCGCTGAATCATTTTAAGCTTAAAACAGTTGGTCGGGCAATTCGTCCCGCAGACTGAAGGCGAAATGGCCGTGATGCCGGATGATGGCCTGACAGATCAGCATGTGCTCGTCACCGGCGGCAGCCGGGGCATCGGGCTCGCTATCGTGCTGGCCATGCGCGCCCGGTGCCTGCGCGTCAGTGCCCTTGCGCGGCATTGGGAAGCCAACGGTGCGCCGGAGGGTGTGCTGCCGCTTGCTGCCGATGTGACGGATGAGGACGCGCTCGCTGCTGCCCTCGCCACGGCTTCGTATCGGCACGGACCGGTCACGATCCTGGTCAACAATGCCGGCGGGGTGGAAACTGCCCCAATCACCCGCACCGATGCGGCCATGGTTCGCCGCATGCTGGCGCTCAATCTCGAAAGCGTGTTCAGCCTCACGCGCCTCGTGCTGCCGTCGATGCTGGCAGCGCGGCGCGGCAGGATCATCAATGTGGCGAGCACTGCCGGCCTCAAGGGCTATGCCTATGTCAGTGCCTACAGCGCCGCCAAGCATGGTGTGATCGGGTTGACGCGAGCGCTTGCGCAGGAAATTGCCAGCTCGGGCGTGACCGTCAACGCGGTCTGCCCTGGCTACACTGAGACGGATCTGGTTAGCACCTCGGTGGCGGCCATCATGGCCAAGACGGGGCGCAGCGATGCCGAGGTCAGGGCCGAATTGGCAAAGGCCAATCCCCAGGGCCGGCTGATCCAGCCGGACGAGGTGGCCTCTGCCGTGCTGTGGCTCGCCAGTGACGGGGCCGCGAGCGTCAACGGCGTGGCGCTGAGCATCTCCGGCGGGGAAACGGGCTGATGGACGAGGCCCTGCCCCCTATGGTCGATGCCGAGACGGTGGTTTACGAGCGTCCGCGTGACCACAAGGCCGAACTCCGTCTCTGGCTCAGGCTGCTGACATGCACGACGCTGGTGGAAGACGAGGTGCGCTCGCGCCTGCGCAACCGGTTCGATGTGACGCTGCCGCGGTTCGACCTGATGGCGCAATTGCACAAGGCGCCGGACGGGCTGACGCTCAGCCAACTGTCCAGCCGCATGATGGTCAGCAACGGCAACCTGACGGCACTGGTCGAGAGGCTGGTCGAGGCCGGCCAGATCGAGCGACGCAACTCAGGCAGCGATCGCCGGGTGGTCAACGTGGTTCTGACGCCTGCCGGCAGTGCCGCCTTTGCGCGAATGGCCAGCCAGCACGAGGACTGGATCGCTGGCTTCTTCGACGGACTCGATGAGGCCGAGATCGAGCAATTGATGGTGCTTCTGGGCAAGCTGAAAGCCTCCACGCGGGCCGCCATTCACCCGACAGGATCCACGCCATGACCACGCCACACGATGACCCGACGCGTCCGTCCATGCGTGAGGCCATCCATTTCGGCCTCGCCGTGGAAGGGCCTGTGGCGACCGTGACGCTGAACCGCCCCGACAAGAAGAACCCGCTCACTTTCGAGAGCTATGCCGAACTGGTCCGCTTCTTCCGCCAGCTGCAATATGACGACGCGGTCAAGGCCGTGGTCGTGACCGGCGCGGGCGGCAATTTCTGTTCGGGCGGCGATGTCTTCGAGATCATCGAGCCGCTTCTGGCCAAGGACACCAAAGGCCTGATGCGTTTCACGGAAATGACGGGCGATCTGGTGAAGGCGATGCGGGCCTGCCCGCAGCCGGTGATTGCGGCCATTTCCGGCATCTGCGTCGGGGCTGGCGCCATCATTGCCATGGCCTCCGACCTCAGGATCGGCACGCCCGAGGCCAAGGTCGCGTTCCTGTTCAACAAGGTCGGTCTTGCCGGCTGCGACATGGGGGCCTGTGCCATGTTGCCCCGGATCATCGGCTACGGGCGCGCCTCGGAGTTGCTGTTCACGGGCCGCGTGATGGGCGGACTGGAGGCAGAGCGCTGGGGCTTTTTCAACAGGCTCGGCACATCCGAAACAGTGCTTTCGGACGCGATGCAACTGGCGCATGAACTGGCCAATGGTCCAACCTTTGCCAATGACATCACCAAGAAGATGCTCGCCATGGAGTGGGCCATGAGCATTGAGGAGGCCATCAAGGCGGAGGCTGTGGCGCAGGCGCTGTGCATGACCACGCAGGATTTCAGGCGCGCGTTCGAGGCTTTTGCCGCTCGGCAGAAGCCGGTCTTTGCCGGCAACTGAGGCAGCCATCATGGCAGATCGCAGCTTCCTCAACTGGCCCTTTCTCGATGCCCGGCACCGTCAGTTGCATGCCGGAATCGATGCCTGGGCGCGCGTCGCACTGCCCGATCTTGTCGATCATCACGATGTGGATGTTTCCTGCCGCAAGCTGGTGCGTGCGCTCGGCGAGGCCGGGTTCCTGCGGCAGGTCGTGCCGGCAGCATTTGGTGGAGCGAACGAAGGGCTCGACGTGCGGGCCCTGTGTCTCGCCCGCGAAACTTTGGCCTGGCATGAAGGCCTTGCCGATTTCGCCTTTGCCATGCAGGGGCTTGGCACGGGGCCTATCAGCCTGTTCGGCTCGGAGGCCCAGAAGCAGCGATACTTGCCGCCGGTCGCGCGCGGCGAGGCGATCGCCGCCTTTGCCCTGTCCGAAGCGGACGCGGGCTCCGATGTGGCAGCGATGACAACCCGGGCAGAGCCGGAAGGTGCCGCACATGTGCGCCTGAACGGTGCCAAGACCTGGATCTCGAATGGTGGCATTGCCGATCACTACATCGTTTTCGCGCGCGAAGGCGAAGGCAAGGGCACCCGCAGCATCAGCGCCTTTATCGTTGATGCAGACCTTGCCGGCTTCGAGATCGCGGACCGCATCGAGGTGACCGCACCCCACCCCTTGGCAACACTGCGCTTCAACGATTGCCGGATTGCCACCAGCCAGCGCATCGGCGCTCCGGGCGAGGGCTTCAAGATCGCCATGGCGACGCTCGATGTGTTCCGCTCCACCGTCGGCGCGGCAGCGCTGGGCCTTGGTCGTCGGGCGCTCGATGAGGCCACGGCGAGGGCGGCCAGCCGGCCGATGTTCGGCGGCGTGCTCGGTGACCTGCAACTGACGCAGGCGGCGCTGGCCGACAGTGCGACCGAGATCGACGCGGCCGCCTTGCTGATCTACCGGGCGGCCTGGACGAAGGACATGGGCGCGGCGCGCATCACGTGCGAGGCGGCCATGGCCAAGATGTTCGCCACCGAGGCCGCGCAGCGCGTGATCGACCGCGCCATCCAGATCTTCGGCGGCGAGGGCGTCCGGGTTGGCTCCAAGGTCGAGGAACTCTACCGCGAGGTGCGGGCGCTGCGCATCTATGAAGGCGCGACGGAGGTGCAAAAGGTGATCATCGCGCGGGCACTGCTGGCGGATCATGCCGCGTTGTCCGGCAGGGCAGGGTGAGGTCGGTCATGCCAGGCAGTGCGCACCAGGACACTTTCGCCGCCGACAACCTGCCACCGCGCGCGCTGTGGCCGGACCGGCGCTTCATGCTTCCGGAGCTGCAATATCCTGATCGCGTCAACGCCGTGTCGGAGTTGCTGGACGGGCATCTTGCGCGCGGACATGGGCAGGCACCCTGCCTGATCGGCCATGATGGACAGGTCTGGAGCTATGCGGAGACGGCAAAGGCCGTGAACCGGATCGCCAATGTGCTGACAGGCAGCCTTGGTCTGAAGCCGGGAAACCGGGTTCTGCTGCGCGCGCCCAACTCGCCCCTGCTGGCGGCGATCTATCTGGCCATTCTCAAGGCCGGCGGCATCGTCGTTGCCACCATGCCGATGCTGCGCGCCAGGGAACTGGCCTACATCCTTGCCAAGGCGCGCATTTCGCTGGCTTTCTGTGCGTCCACTCTGCTGGACGAACTGGCCAAAGCGCGCGATCTGGAGCCGGGGCTGGTACGGATCGTCGATATGGGTGCCGAACTGTCCACGCTGATGGCGAGCGCTTCGGATGCGTTCAACGCCTGCGACACGGCTGCCGAGGATATCTGCCTGATCGGCTTCACCTCCGGCACCACCGGCGAGCCCAAGGCGACGATGCATGCGCACCGTGACCTTCTGGCGATCTGCGACAGCTATGGGCGCCATGTGCTGAAGGCGGCGGCGTCCGACCGGTTCATCGGCTCGCCACCGCTCGCCTTCACCTTCGGCCTTGGCGGGCTCGTGTTGTTTCCGCTGAGGGCTGGTGCGGCGACAATCCTGCTGGAACGGGCATCGCCCGACGATCTACTGGGCGCAATGGTGGCGCTGAAGCCCACCATCTGCTTCACGGCACCCACGGCCTACCGGGCCATCCTCGGCAAGATGCAACCGGGAGCAACCGCCAGCCTGCGCATCTGCGTATCGGCCGGCGAAGCGCTGCCGCTGGCCACGTTCGAGGCCTGGAAAGCCGCAACCGGCATCACCATCCAGGACGGGATCGGCGCAACGGAGATGCTGCACATCTTCATCTCCGCACCTGTGGAGGAGGTCCGCCCCGGCGCGACGGGCAAGGCCGTGCCCGGCTTCGAGGCCAAGGTGATCGACCAGCAGGGCAGTGATCTTCCTCCTGGCTCGATCGGGCGGCTTGCCGTGCGTGGCCCGACAGGATGCCGCTACATGGCTGACAGCCGCCAGAGCATCTATGTGCAGGATGGCTGGAACATCACCGGCGATACCTACCTCATGGATGAGGATGGCTACTTCTGGTATCAGGCGCGGTCGGACGACATGATCATTTCCGCAGGCTACAACATTGCCGGGCCGGAGGTCGAGGCATCACTGCTGTCGCATCCCGCTGTGGCGGAGTGCGGCGTCGTGGGCGTGGCGGACGAGGAGCGGGGTATGATCGTCAAGGCCTTCATCGTGCTGAGGGAAGGCCACGCGTCAGGCGACGCAATGGTGAAGCTGCTTCAGGACCATGTGAAAGCCGATATCGCCGCCTACAAGTATCCGCGCGCCATTGCGTTCGTGCCATCGCTGCCGCGCACTGAAACCGGCAAGTTGCAGCGCTTCCAGCTGCGCAGCATGGCCAATGCCGCACAGGCCAGCCCTTCACGGAGCGCATGATGAAGCCTTCGCCCATCGATGGTCTCAGCCGCGCAGCCGAGGCCGCGACGACCCTGAGCGTGCTGCAGCCCGAAGGTTGGCCCCGCCCAAAGGGTTACGCCAACGGTATTCTTGCCGAAGGCCGCATGGTCTTTGTCGGCGGCCAGATCGGCTGGGACACCGAGGGGTGCTTCGCTGCCGGCCTCGCTGCGCAGGTCCGGCAGACGCTTGAGAATACCCTGGCTGTGCTGGCTGTGGCAGGAGCCGGGCCGGAGCATGTGGCGCGCATGACCTGGTATGTATGCTCGATCGCCGACTACAACGAGCAGCTCGGAGCCATCGGACAGGCCTATCGCGAGACCTTCGGGCGGCATTATCCTGCCATGGCTTTGGTGCAGGTGGTCAGGCTGGTCGAAGCCGAGGCGCTGGTGGAGATCGAGACCACCGCTGTGCTCCCATCAGGATCATCCGTCGCCCATCCCGACGACTGACTCCGCCAGCGTCTGCCATCACAGGCCATTTCTGCGTGTGCAGGGCTTGATCTCGCCATGTTTTCTGGCCGATGCTGACGCATGGGCATGGGGCGTGATCGAATGAGGCCAGGGCGTCGGCATGCCTGCATGCCGGCTTTCGCGGCCATTGTGCTGCTTTCCGGCGTGATGCCGTCGCAGGCCGCCTTCCTTCAGGACAAAGGCACGACCCAGTTCATCCAGAGCGCCGGGATCAGCAGCTTCTCCCGCGCCTTTGATGCAAAGGGGAGGCTGAAGCGCGCCAGCACCTTCTCCAAGACGGCGCTCGACATCTTCATCGGGCATGGCCTGACTGACACGATCAGCCTGATCGGCGAGGTCTCGTCGAGCCGCATGATCCCACGAATCCTAACGGCAACGGACGTGGATTCGGGCACGATCTGGTCGGCGATGGGCGGCATCCGGGCCCGTCTCTGGCATGACGGAACCAGCATCGTCTCGATACAGGCCCTCGCAGGCGGTGCGCGTGATACCGGCCGCGCCGGCATGGTGGGCGATGTCCGGCTGCTGCTGGGGCATAACTTCACTCTGGCCGGCTATAATGGCTTTGCCGATCTTCAGGCCGGCTATCGCCAGAATGCGCCCGGCAGCCGGCCGGAGCTGCGCTTCGATGCGACGTTGGGCCTGCGCCTGCACCGCGATGTGCAGATCATCGGGCAGGTTCTGACAGCGCACGGGCTCCGCCATGCCGGGCAGCCACAGAGCCTGCGAGTCAAGGCCGCGCTGAGCCTTGCCTGGGATGTCACGAAAACCTGGACCATCCAGATCGGCGGCTTCACCACCGTCTATGGCCTCAATACCGGCCAGGAAGCCGGCGCGACGCTGGCCGTGTGGCGGCGCTTCTGAGCGAGGAAACGCGAGCAGGGAGATGGAGCGGGCGATGGGAATCGAACCCACGACATTCAGCTTGGGAAGCTGACGTTCTACCTCTGAACTACACCCGCGCGCTGTTTCCTATACGGCGATTGGCGGGGTGGGCGCAACGGCTTTCAGATGCTGTCGGCGACCCGCGAACGATAGGAGAGCGCCTCCGCGAGGTGCAACCTTGCCACGTTGGCCTCGGCGTCGAGGTCGGCGAGCGTACGGGCGACCTTGAGTACGCGGTGATAGCCCCGCGCCGTCAGTTTCATCGCATCGGCCGCATCGCGCAGCAATTTCTGGGCTGAAGCATCCGGCTTGACGATCTCGTCGAGCACCTGCGGCGGGGCCGCGGCATTGGTCAGCACGTCCGGCAGACCGAGAGCCTCATAGCGGATGCGCTGGATCTCGCGGGCGGCTGCGACGCGCAGTGCCACCTCGGCGGAGCCTTCGGACGGCGCCGGCAGCAACAGGTCCGATGCCGCGACAGCCGGAACATCGATGGCCAGATCGATACGGTCCATCAGCGGGCCGGAGATGCGCGACAGGTACTGCGCCATGCAGCGCTCATTGGGCTGGCGCTTGCAGGCAAAGCCGGGTTCGGTGGCACGCCCGCAGCGGCAGGGGTTCATGGCCGCGACCAGCTGGAAGCGGGCCGGATAGGTGACACGGTGGTTGGCGCGCGAGATCAGCACCTCGCCGGTCTCGATCGGTTGGCGCAGCGCATCGAGCACCTGGGGCTGGAATTCAGGCAATTCATCAAGAAACAGGACACCGCGATGGGCGAGCGAGACCTCGCCGGGCCTTGCCTGTAGCCCGCCACCGACCAAAGCTGCCATTGAGGCCGAGTGGTGCGGGGCCCGGAAAGGCCGCCTGTCGGTCAGTGCGCCATTGACGATCAGGCCGGCGACGGAATGCACCATCGACACGTCGAGCAACTCGCGCGGTGTCAGCGGCGGCAGGATCGAAGGCAGGCGGCTTGCGAGCATCGATTTTCCGGCGCCGGGTGGGCCGTTCATCAGCAGGGCGTGCCCGCCAGCCGCGGCGACCTCGAGCACGCGCTTGGCCATGTCCTGGCCCTTGATGTCACGCAGGTCCGGCAGGCTGGGCGGGGTTTTGGCGATCGACGCGACGGGACGCGCCATGATCTGCGTGCCACGCATGTGGTTGGCAAGCTGGATCAGGTTGACGGGGGCCAGCACCTCAAGTTCGGACGAGGCCCAGGCCGCTTCAGGCCCGCAGGCAGCAGGGCAGATCAGCCCATGGCCACGCATGTTGGCGGCCATGGCGGCCGGCAGAACGCCGGTGACGGCGGAGATGGTGCCGTCCAGCGCCAGTTCACCCAGAACAGTGAAACCCTGCAGGGCATCGGGCGGTATCGCGCCGATCGCGGCCATGATGCCGAGGGCGATCGGCAGATCGTAGTGGCTGCCTTCCTTGGGCATGTCCGCCGGGGCGAGGTTGACCGTGAGCCGCTTGGCCGGCAGGGCGAGGCCCGATGCGATCAGCGCCGAGCGCACGCGCTCCTTGCTCTCCGCCACCGCCTTGTCGCCAAGGCCGACGAGCACGAAGTTCACGCCGCCTGCGCTGAGCTGAACCTGCACGTCAACGGCGCGGGCCTCGATGCCCTCGAACGCAACAGTGGCGACACGTGTGACCATATCCCAGCCCAGCCCTGCTGCACGGGCCGAGGCCTGGCAACGATCAAAAGTCGCAAACGACAGGCGCGTGGCCAGCCCGTCAGCCCCGGCAACGTTTTACGGCATCTGACCGGCCAGCACAAGAACAGGAGAAGAACATGCGACGTTGGGGCTTCACAAGGTTGCGCCTGTTCAGGCAGTGTTCACAGCTGCGTGACTAAAAATGGCGTGCATATGCGTATCTGTCTGCTGACGTTCCAGGTGTGGCGGCTTCTCGCCACTTGCGGCCCACCCCGGCCGCCCGGGGGCGACGCGGGTCCAGCTTGCGAACCGGGACCCTGACAGATGAGCGACGCTCCTCCCGCACCTGGATCAGCGCCCGGCACCGAGGCGCGGCACCTGCTGTCCGCCGATCTGGAGGCCGCCCGCTCCTTCATGGGCCTTTCTCGCGGCTGGTGGTCCGGATCGACCGCGCCAAAGGCGTGGTTCTGGACCCTGGCGCTGGCCAGCGTGATCCTGGTCAATGTCGGCGTGAACGTCCTGATGAACGGCTGGCATGGCTGGTTCTTCAATGCACTGGAGCGCAAGGACGGCGCCGCCGCCAGCATGGCGATGGCCGCTTTTCCGTTGATCGTTGTGGCTGCCGCAGCCGTCGGCGTGATGATCCTCAAGACGCGTGAGACCTTGCAGGTGCATTGGCGGCAATGGCTGTCCGCCAAGCTGATCGATCTGTGGGTCGACCGGCGCAGGTTCCAGCGGCTCGGCCCATCCGGCCTCGAGCCCGCCAATCCCGAATATCGTATCGCCGACGATGTGCGATGGGCAACCGAGCCGCTGGTCGACTTCGCCATCGGCCTGCTGTCGGCGATCATCACGGTGGTGACCTTCGTGGGCATCCTGTGGAGCATCGGCGGGAGCCTGACCCTGGGCGAGGGCGAGCGGGCCGTGACTATTCCGGCCTATCTGGTTCTGGCCGCCATCCTTTATGGCATCGCAGTCTCGACCCTGATGCTTCTGGTCGGCCGCCGCCTGCCCCAGCATTATGCGCGGCGCAACGAGTCCGAAGCCAAGTTCCGGTTCGGGTTGATGCGGCTCAGGGATTCCGCCGATGCCATCGCGATCGGGAATGGCCAGTTCAGCGAGCGCAAGGCTATCGGCCAGACCTATGAGACGCTGGCAAAGCGCTGGCTGGCGGTGATCGGCGAGCGTGCCAAGCTGACATGGATCACCAATGGCAATGGCGCGCTCGTGCCAGTGGTGCCGCTTCTGCTTGCCGCGCCCAAATATCTGGCGGGCGAGATGTCGCTGGGCAGCGTGGTCCAGGTGGCAGCGGCGTTCGTGCAGGTGCAGATCGCCTTCAACTGGATCCTCGAGAATTTCATGCGCATCGCCGAGTGGCTTGCGTCCGCCCGGAGGGTCAACGATCTGGCCGAGTCCATCGATGCCCTCGAAGCCATGACACCGGACATGCGCGCCAGCCCGAAGACCCTTGCCGGCGCTGCCGGTGCCCTCGTCGTTCATGATCTGGTGCTGAAGGATCGGGATGGCAGGAACCTGGCAGGTCCGATCTCGTTCGAACTCACGCAGGGCCAGAGCCTGCATCTGGGTTCGCTCGGTCCGGAAGCGGCCAGTGCGGTGCTGCGGGCGCTCGCCGACCAGTGGAGCTGGGGGAACGGCGTGGTGGCGCGCGATCCGCAAGCACGCATCGGTGCCGCGGCTCAGCGCATGCGCTGGGCGGAGACGCAACTGGGGGAACTGCTGGCTGCAGCGAACCCCGACGGACGTCAGGATGCCGAACAGGTGCGGGCAATCCTGCTCAGGGTCGGGCTCGGTCATCTGACGCAGCGCCTCGATGAAACGGCGAACTGGGACCATGTGCTGTCCGAGGGTGAGCGCCAGCGCCTCGCCTTCGCGCGGCTGCATCTGGCCGCGCCGGAGATCGTGCTGATCGATGATGCGCTGCATGCCCTCGATGAAGCCGATGCTGCTGCGCTGTTCGCCGATCTGCGTGCCTCGTTGCCGGCTGCGATGCTGGTGACAGCAGGCAGCTCGGCTGTTCTGGAGACATCCGCGAGCCAGACTCTCGACACCGGCAAGGCGCCGGTACGGCGGCCTGCTCGCGGCGCTGCCTACCGCGGTGCCAAATCCGGCACCCTGTGATTTCGCCCTGACCTGCAGGGCCGGCCGGCCCTGCTCCCTGACCTGATGCTACGCTTTTGACGGAGAGCACGATGAAACTGAACGACTGGGACGGCTTCTGGGGCCTGCGTGTCGCCGAGTGCCCATGCGATGTGCACTTCGTCGAATGGCTGGAAGAGAATGCCATCACCGGCAAGACGATCTTCCACTTCGGCTCGGGCGGGCACCACTATGTCGGGATCCGCTGTGCCGAACCGGAACTCAACAATGCCGTGCTGTCGATCAATGCCTCGACGCCTGACTATGATGCGTTCATGAAGCTGGCCAAGGAGCAGCCGCAGTTGCTGCACAGCTACACCTGCTATTTCGGCGACATCTACACATCAAACGCACGGCTTTTGCCCAACTTCGATGTGGTTACCCTGTTTCACTCCTGCGAGTTCCGCAGCGAGAAGAACGAGGCCTATGGGGCCCTGACCGATCTTGAGGTGATGGAACTGTTCGTCGACAAGCTGCCGGTCGGAGGGCATGTGCTGTTCTACACTGGATCATTCGCCTTCGAGAGCGCCAGACCCGTGATCGCGAGCCTGGAAAAATCGCGCGCGGTCGAGAAGGTCGGGCTCTTCAAGACGCTGCTGGTCTATCGTAAGACGGCGTGACAGCGGCGCTTCAAACGCCGCCAACAGATTTCAGGACCGCGTGATGGCAGGCGCCCAGCCGAAAGGCCGATGGTGGTGGGTCGGGCCGCTTGCGAGCGTGACGATTTTCGTTGCGTCGCTGGCCGTGCTCTATGTCGTTCTCGAGGAAATCGATTCCGCAAAGGTGTTGGCCGCTCTGGCAGAGACCGGCCGCGACGCTCTCTGGATGGCGCTCGGGTTCACGGTGCTGAGCTACGCACTGCTGACGTTCTACGATGCGCTGGCCTTGCGCAAGCTGGGGCTTGCCATCCCCTACCGCACCACGGCGCTGGCGTCGTACACCAGCTTTTCGGTCTCGTTCACGCTTGGCTTCCCGCTCGTGACGGCGGGAACCGTCCGCTACTGGATCTATTCCAAGCGCGGTGTCCGTACGGCGGAAGTGGCCAAGCTGACCGTGATCGTGGCGATGACGTTCTGGCTTGGGATGGCGGCGACGCTCGGTGTGACCTTGCTCTATTCTTCGGATGCGATCGCGCTTCTGGCCCGGGCGACGCCGCTGATCATGCAGGGTGCCGGGGTGGCCATCCTGGTCCTCGTCGCATGCTACCTCGCCTGGGTGGCAGGCGGACACAGGGCCATCGAGGTGCGTGGCTGGCGGCTGGAACTGCCGGGCGCACGCATGAGCGTGGCCCAGATCCTGCTCGGTGCCGGCGATGTCTGCGCCGCCGCCATGGTGCTCTATGTGCTGCTGCCTGCCGGGCACGGCATTGCCTTTGAGGCTTTCCTCGCGATCTATGTGTTTGCCTGCGTGGTCGGCATTGCCAGCCACCTGCCGGGCGGGGTCGGCGCTTTCGAGGCCACGATGCTGATCGGGCTGGCGCATTTGCCGCGCGAGCCGGTGCTCGGCGCGCTGCTGCTGTTCCGGCTGATCTACTACATCCTGCCGTTCGTCATCGCCCTCGCCATGCTCGGCCTTTACGAGATATCGCGGCGGCTCAGGGCGCGTCCGGATTGAGCCGTTGTACCGGGCCGGCGCTCAGCTTTCGCCACCGCGCTTGAGATAGGCCTCGGCGCTCAGCACGATCCTGCGGTCGACGCCCTTGACCGCATCCTCGTTCTTGTCGGCATAGGGCAGGGCGTTCAGCACGAAGCGCATGGCGTTGAGGCGGGCCCTTAGCTTGTCGTTCGAGCGGATCACCGTCCATGGCGCGCGTTCGATGCTGGTGCGTTCCAGCACGGTCTCGAAGGCGGCGGAATAGGCATCAAAGCGGTCGATGGCCTGGAAGTCGATCGGCGAAAGCTTCCAGCGCTTGAGCGGGTCGTGGTAGCGCGCATGCAGACGCTTCATCTGCATTTCGGCGCCGATGGTCAGGAACAGCTTGAAGACATGGATGCCTTCACGCGCCAGCATGCCTTCGAAGGCTGGGGCCTCGGTGAGGAAGTTCTGGTGTTCCTCGGGTGTGCAGAAGCCCATGACAGGCTCGACACCGCCCCGGTTGTACCAGGACCGGTCGAAGAACACGATCTCGCCGCGCGTCGGCATCTGGCTGGCATAGCGCTGGAAATACCATTGCCCCCTTTCGGTGTCGGATGGCTTGGAGAGCGCCACGACGCGGGCACCGCGCGGGTTGAGATGCTGTGTGAAGCGATGGATTGTCCCGCCCTTGCCGGCGCCATCCCGGCCCTCGAAGACGATGACGATCCGCGCGCCGCTTTCCTTGACCCAGTTCTGGAGCTTGAGCATCTCGATCTGGAGGGCTTCCAGTTCCGGCTCGTAGGCCTTGCGCTTCATTTTCTTCGCATAGGGGAAATCGCCGCTGGCAAAGGCAGCCTCGTCGATCGCGGCAGGGAGCTTTGGCTCCTTGATGTCGAACGCCGCAACGGTGGCATCGCTTGCGGTCTCGATCCTTGCCTTGCCCGTCACCTTGCCGGCTTTCGCCTTCGTGCTCTTCTTGCTGCCAGCCATCGTCATCGCTCCGTCAGATACCACGCGCATGTTAGATGACGCGCCCCGCCCTTGGGAACCGTGATCGGGCGACATGGTGAAGCGCGGTCGTTCACCGTGACCTCATCCACACCTGCCCTTGTCGACACTTGCCCTCGTGCTGACTTGCACCCTAAAGCATGACGGACGTCAGGGGCATCTGTCCCTTCGGAATGCGGTGATGCGTGGCCATGAGCTCTGATGCTGTCCGTCCCCACCGTGTTCGTCTTGCCGGCATCGTCGGTCTCGCCGGCATGGCCAGCAGCGCGCTTGCCCTTTGGCTCGGCGGCGGAGCGGTGGCATGGAGCGTGCTGCCCGGTGTTGCGGGCTGTCTGGTCGCCTGGGTCATGACGGGCGAGGGCGTCGGGGCTGCCGCCGAGACCGACCGTTCACCGTCAGCAGAGGTTCCAGCAGCGCCGGCCGCGGATGCGGCCTTCTCGGCCAGCCTCGTGACTGGTGTGATCAACGATTTCGCGCTCCCGCTGATCGTGACGGCCGATGATGCCACCGTGCTGGCGGCATCCGCACTGGCGCGGAACATGTTTCCCGGCTTGCAGCGCAGCCGTCCGGTTTCGCTGGCGATCCGCGACCCGGATTTTCTCGATGCAGTGACCCAGGCTGCAGGGCAGACCGCCAGCCAGACCATCGTGCTCGGCGGATTGCCACCGCTGAGCCGGGCCTTGCGCGTCCACATCAACCGCGTGTCCGTCGCCGGAAGCGCTGAAGCAGCGATCATCTGTGTCTTCGAAGATCTCACCGAGCAGCAGGCAACCGAGCGCATGCGGGTGGATTTCATCGCCAATGCCAGCCATGAGCTGAGGACCCCTCTGGCGTCGCTGCTGGGCTTTGTCGAGACGCTTCAGGGCCCGGCGCGAGACGATGCCAAGGCGCGCGAGCGCTTCCTGCCGATCATGCGCGAGCAGGCCGGCCGGATGGCGCGGCTGATCGACGACCTGCTGTCACTATCGCGGGCCGAGCTTCGCGCCCATCAGCAGCCCACGGCGCTTATCGACATGGGCGCGATCATCCGCGAGATCATGGATTCCCTCGGCCTGTCAGCACGCGAACGCGGCGTCGCCCTGGAGACGCAACTGCCAGACGAGCCGATGATGATCCGGGGTGATCGCGATGACCTGCTCAGGCTGGTGGAGAACCTTGTGGAGAACGGGATCCGCTACGGGCGCGAGGGCAAGGTGGTCACCATCAGCCTCGGGCGGGGCGAGGGCGGTGATGTGGTCCTGTCCGTGCGTGATCACGGGCCCGGTATTGCTGCAGAACACATCCCGCGCCTGACCGAGCGGTTCTATCGCGCCGATGTGTCCCACAGCCGCGAGATCGGCGGCACCGGGCTCGGTCTTGCCATCGTCAAGCATCTGGTGATGCGCCACCGCGCCCGGCTCGAGATCGAAAGCAGGCTTGGCGACGGGGCGGATTTCAGGGTCATTTTTCCGGCGCTTGGGGGCTGACGGCGGAACTTTCATTTGTGACGGCACTGTCACACAGATGTCATCGAACTGGTGTGAGTGGGCCTCGTCACGCATGACACAAGGGAGTCCCCTATGCGCAAGTTTGCCATCGCTGCCGCCTTCGCGGCCATGACCTTCGCCCCGCTCGCGGGTGCCAACACCGCCCAGGCTGCCGATATCACCGGCGCCGGCGCGACCTTCCCCTTCCCGATCTATGCCAAGTGGGCCGAAGCCTACAAAGCCGCCAGCGGGATCGGCCTCAATTACCAGTCGATCGGCTCGGGTGGCGGCATCCGCCAGATCCGCGCCAAGACCGTCGATTTCGGTGCGACAGACGCGCCGATCAAGGGCGAAGAACTCACCCGCGATGGCATGCTCCAGTTTCCGATGGTCATGGGCGGCGTCGTTCCTGCCTTCAACGTGCAGGGCATTGGCCAGCGCGGCATGAAGCTCACGGGTCCGATCCTGGCAGACATCTATCTCGGCACGATCAAGAAGTGGAACGATCCGAAGATCGTGGCACTCAACCCGGGTGTTGCCCTGCCCGATGCCAACATCAACGTCGTCTACCGCTCGGATGGTTCGGGCACGACCTTCGTCTGGACCGAGTATCTCAGCCTTGTTTCCGCTGACTGGAAGGGCAAGATCGGCACCAACACCTCGGTGCAGTGGCCCGTCGGTGTGGGTGGCCGCGGCAATGAGGGCGTTTCCGGCACGGTGCGCCAGATCGCCAACTCGATCGGCTATGTCGAATACGCCTACGCCAAGCAGAACAACCTGTCCTACGCGCTGGTTCAGAACAAGGCCGGCAACTTCCCGGTGCCGGACGACAAGTCCTTCCAGGCTGCTGCGGCCGAAGCCAACTGGGAGGCTGCTCCCGGTTTTGGCATCAGCCTCAATGATCAGCCTGCCAAGGACGGCTGGCCTATCGTGTCGGCGACCTTCATCCTGATGTACGCCAAGCCTTCGGATCCTGCTCGCTCGCAGACCGCTCTCAAGTTCTTCGACTGGGCCTATACCAATGGCGACAAGCTGGCACTCGACCTCGAGTATGTGCCGATGCCTGACCCTGTGAAGCAGAAGGTGCGTGCCTACTGGAAGGGCATCACCGATCCGGCCGGCAAGCCGATCTTCTGAGCCTTTCGCTGACAACCTTGCCCGGGGTGCCTGATCGGCTCCCCGGCGCTGTTCCCGCGGGGGCATCCTTCACCCCCCACGCTTCTCCCTTCGCGGGCATGCCCTCGAAAGGAGAGCCGTGGCGGATACCAGCGGCCAGCAGCCATCCTGAGCTGTTGCTGTTGACAACCCCATCGCTTGCGCGTCGACACGTCGTTTCCGGAGTTGCATCATGGTCGCCATATCGGAGCAGACATACAAGAATGCCACTGCCGTGACGCGCCGCGCCAATCCTTTCCGCTATGATCCGCTGTTTGCCGCGCTGAGCAAGGCCGCAGCCATCACGGTTCTGGTGCTGCTCGCCGGCATCATGGCTTCGATGATCTACGGCGGCTGGGAGGCCTTCGCGAAATTCGGAACCGGGTTCTTCACCGGCACCCAGTGGGACACGATGAACGACAACTACGGCGGTCTGCCGGCGATTGTCGGGACGCTGTCCACCGCCCTGATTGCGATGATAATCGGTGTTCCGCTCTCCATGGGAACCGCGATCTATCTCACACAGCTTGCGCCTGGCTGGTTCAAGGGGCCGGTCGGCACCGCGGTCGAGCTTCTGGCAGCCGTCCCCAGCATCATCTACGGGATGTGGGGCCTGTTCGTGTTCGTGCCGCTGTTCGCAGCCTACTTCCAGGTGCCAGTCAGCCAGGTCGTCGAAGGCATGCCCATTCTCGGCACGATCCTTTATGCGCGCTCACCTTCCGGGCTCGGCATCCTCAGCGCCGGCGTGATCCTCGCCTTCATGATTGTGCCGTTCATCGCCTCGCTGACGCGCGACATGCTTGACCAGATCCCGACCGTGCTGCGCGAGAGCGCCTACGGCATCGGCTGCACCACCTGGGAGGTCGTGCGCCATGTGCTTCTGCCGCAGGCGGGTGTCTCGATCATCGGGGCGATCATGCTGGGCCTCGGCCGCGCGCTTGGTGAAACGATGGCTGTGACCTTCGTCATCGGCAACGCCAACCGCCTGTCGGCCTCGATCATGGATCCGGGCTCGACCATCGCCTCACGCATTGCCAGCGAGTTCAACGAAGCGCTCGGCATGCAAATGAATGCGCTGATCGCGCTGGGCTGCATCCTGTTCTTTGTCACGTTCGTGGTGCTGGTGATCGCCCGCATCCTCGTCTCGCGCGTCAAGCAGTACTGATCGGGAGCGTTGCACATGACCGATGCCAGCCTGACCGGCTCCAGCCCCTCCGCTGGACCCCAGCCCCAGATCAAGTGGGGCCGAGTCCGCCAGTCGCGCCGCGTTCAGGACAAGATCCTGCGCGTGACGGCGACGGCTGCCACCGCGCTGTCGGTGTTCGTCCTGTTCTGGATTCTCGGCATGCTGCTGTGGAAGGGCGGACAGGGCATCAGCCTTGACCTTTTCACCAAGATCACACCCGGCCCCGGCACCGCAGGTGGCGGATTGCTGAACGCCATCGTCGGATCGATCGTGCTGACTTTCCTCGGCATCGCCATCGCCACGCCCATCGGCGTGATGGCGGGAACCTATCTGGCAGAATACGGCCGTGGCTCGAAGCTGGCCGAACTGGTCCGGTTCATCAACGACATCCTGCTGTCTGCTCCCTCGATCCTGATCGGTCTGTTCGTTTACGTCATCCTGGTGATGCCATTCCGGGGCTACTCCGGCTGGGCTGGATCGGTCGCGCTGGCCATCATCGCGCTGCCCGTGATCGTGCGCACGACCGAAGACATGCTCCGGCTGGTGCCGAACGGCCTGCGAGAGGCTGCTGCGGCTCTCGGCGCACCGCCCTCGGTGGTGATCCGGCAGGTCTGCTGGCGTGCGGCCAAGGCCGGCATCGTCACGGGTATCCTGCTCGCCCTGGCGCGGATCGCGGGAGAGACGGCACCGCTGCTGTTCACGGCCCTCAACAACTCGTTCTGGTTCAACTGGAACCTGACTGGCGGCATCTCGAACCTGCCGGTCACGATCTATGCCTTCGCTTCTGCGCCGTATGACAACTGGCAGCAACTGGCCTGGGCCGGTGCGCTCCTGATCACCGGCGCAATCCTGTTCCTGTCCATTGCCGCCCGTGCCCTGATCAACCGGAAGTAGGTCACGGCACGTCGTTCTTCTGGTCTGTCCCGCTTGTTTCGTTACGCCGCGTTCAACTGCCCCTGAACGGTCGTCAGAAAGGTTCTCGTCATGTCCCAGATGGCTGTTCAGGAAGCGCCTTCGGCAGCAGCGCCGAAAGCTGACGTGCCGGTTCGCATCGGCGTCAAGAACCTCGACTTCTATTATGGCGGCTTTCACGCGCTGAAGGACGTCAACATGAACTTCGGTGACCGGGAGGTCACGGCGCTGATCGGCCCGTCCGGATGCGGCAAGTCGACCCTGCTCCGCATTTTCAACCGGATCTACAGCCTTTATCCCGAACAGCGCGCCACCGGCGAGGTCATGCTCGACGGGCGCAACATCCTGTCTCCCAACATCGACATCAACGAGTTGCGGGCCCGCATCGGCATGGTGTTCCAGAAGCCGACGCCATTCCCGATGTCGATCTACGACAACTGCGCCTTCGGCATGCGCTTGTATGAGAAGCTCTCGAAGTCCGAACTGGATGGCCGCGTCGAACAGGCCCTGCGCAAGGCGGCGCTGTGGGATGAGGTCAAGGACAAGCTCAAGCAGTCCGGCATGGGCCTGTCAGGCGGCCAGCAGCAGCGCATGTGCATCGCCCGCACCATCGCGCAGCAACCGGACGTGATCCTGTTCGACGAGCCGACATCCGCGCTCGATCCCATCTCGACCGGCAAGATCGAGGAACTGATCGAACAGCTTCGCGCCGACTTCACCATCGTCATCGTCACCCACAACATGCAGCAGGCCGCGCGCATCTCGCAGTACACCGCCTTCATGTATCTGGGCGAGCTGATCGAGTTCGGGCCGACGACCAAGATCTTCATGAACCCGGACCAGAAGCGCACGCTCGACTACGTCACGGGTCGTTTCGGCTGACGGTGTCGAAGACCACGCCATCTGCTGCCAAGGAAAGGCCCGCCCCATGACCGACCATATTTCCAGGACCTATGATCAGGAGCTTGACGGCCTTCGCCGGCTGGTGGCCGAAATGGGGGGCCTTGGCGAGCGCATGCTGGCGGACGCCACCACGGCGCTGATGCGCGAGGATGCCAAGCGCGCGCAGTCGGTGATCGCCACCGATCCGAGGCTGGATGAACTGCAGCGCAAGATCGAGGACAATGCGGTGCTGATGCTGATGCGCCGCCAGCCCGTGGCCAACGACCTGCGAGAGGTGATGGCCTCGATCCGTATTGCCAACGATCTGGAGCGCATCGGCGATCTGGCCAAGAACATCGCCAAGCGTTCGCTCAAGATGCAGGGGCACATGCTGTCAGGCAGCGCCATGGGCGGCATCGAGGCGCTCAGCCGTCTTGCACAGGCCCAGCTCAAGGATGTGCTCGACGCCTATGCCCAGTCCAACGAGAAGGGTGCCATCGATGTCTGGACGCGCGATGGCCAGATCGACGCCCTCGAGAACGCCCTGTTCCGCGAGCTTCTCACCTACATGATGGAAGACCCGCGCAACATCACCTTCTGCACGCACCTGCTGTTCTGCGCCAAGAACATCGAGCGGCTTGGTGATCACACCACCAACATCGCCGAGACTGTGCATTATCTGGTCACTGGCAAGTCCTTGCCGGGCGACCGGCCCAAGGGCGACTCGCCCAGCGACCTGAACAGCTAAGGCCGCCGCCATGTCTGCCCGCATCCTGGTGGTGGAAGACGAGGAGCCCCTTGGCCTTCTGTTGCGCTACAATCTCGAGGCGGAAGGCTATCTCGTTCAGGTCTCCACCCGCGGTGATGATGCGGAATTGAAGCTGCGCGAGGAAGCGCCCGACCTTGTGCTGCTGGACTGGATGCTGCCGGGCTTGTCCGGCATCGAACTGTGTCGCCGCATACGGCAGCGCCGCGAGACGGAATCCCTGCCCGTCATCATGCTGACGGCACGCGGTGAGGAAGCCGAGCGGGTTCGCGGTCTTTCCACCGGTGCCGACGACTATGTCGTCAAACCATTCTCCGTGCCCGAATTGCTAGCGCGCGTGCGCGCCCTGTTGCGGCGGGTGAACCCGGAGCGGATCGCCGATGAACTTGATGCCGGCGACATCAAGCTAGACCGCGGCACGCGCCGCGTCTGGCGCTCGGGCGGGGAATTGCACCTTGGACCCACCGAATTCAGGCTGCTCGAATTCTTCATGGAGAAGCCCGGTCGGGTCTACTCGCGCGGGCAGTTGCTCGATGCGGTCTGGGGCCGCGATGCCGAAATCGACGAGCGCACGGTCGACGTGCATGTTGGCCGTCTGCGTAAGGCCTTGTCGGTGGGCGACGGCCGCGATCCCATCAGGACCGTGCGCGGTGCCGGTTATTCACTCGACGAGAAGTTTGCCCGCGCCTGATCAGGCGCGCTGGGCGCGGCGCTCCTGCTCGCGGCGGCGCTCGCCGGCGGGCTGGTAGGCGATACGGCAATGATAGGCGCAGTATGGCACGCCTGAATCCGTCTTGAGGCCGCAGAAGCGGAACTCAGCCTGGGTTGGATCACCCATCGGCCAGCGGCACATGTTTTCCTTCAGTTCCATGATGGTGACGCGCTCGGAGAACGGCACCACCACATCCGGATCGAGCAGCTCGGCGCGTGGCTCCGGCCTCGCCTCGGGCTGTGGCCTCTGCAGCGGTGCCAGCGCCGTATTGCCGCGCACGACCGGGGCACTGTTGAAACTGCCCGGGGCGCGCGGGGCGGCCGGCTTGCGGGTGCGCGCTGCAGCGCCGGATGTGGACGGCGACTTGGCGCGGCCGGAAAGGCCAAGGCGATGGACCTTGCCGATCACGGCGTTGCGCGTCACGCCGCCGAGCTCACCGGCAATCTGGCTCGCACTCAGACCATCATTCCAGAGCTTCTTGAGAAGCTCGACGCGATCTTCAGTCCACGTTGCGAGTTCAGACATGGGTCATACTTCCTTGTGCCGCCGCTTGACCGGCATGACCGGCCGTGACCGCATCTCAAGGCGCCAGGCAGAATCCATCGGGGTTCGCCCGTCTTGAAAAAGACGGGCGTCGGCCTCCAAGCCGAACCTGTTCTGAAGCGTCGCACGAGATGTCGTGGTCTACGGAAAAAGACATACAAGATGCCGTGACTCCGCGACAAGAGTCCGAACCGGGAACGATGGTTTTTCAACAGGCGTTTCGACGAATTAATTCGTCGTGCATCGTTTGGTCGCCTCAGCGCTCTGCCAGCCTCAGGTTGGCGGCGCGAAGCGTGTTCGACAGCAGGAAAGCGATCGTCATCGGGCCCACGCCGCCCGGCACCGGCGTGATGGCGCTGGCCAGCGGCGCGACGGCTGCGTAGTCGACATCGCCGACCAGCCGCGACTTGCCGTCCGCCGTTGAGACGCGGTTGATCCCGACATCGATGACGATCGCGCCGGGCTTGATGAAGTCCGCCGTCACGAACAGCGGACGGCCAATGGCAGCGACCAGCAGATCCGCCGTGCGGCACAGGCCGGCGAGATCCCTCGTGCGCGAATGGGCGATGGTGACAGTGCAGTTCTCCTGCAGCAGGAGTTGCGCCACCGGTTTGCCAACAATGTTCGAGCGACCGATCACCACGGCATGGAGGCCTGCCAGATCGGGCTGCGCCAGCCTGGCCAGTGCGAGGGCCCCAAGCGGCGTGCATGGCACGAGGCCGGCTTCGCCGATGGCCAGCTTTCCGGCGTTTACCGGATGGAAGCCGTCGACATCCTTGGCCGGGTCGATGCGGTTCAGCACGCTTGCCGCATCGATCTGGGGCGGCAGCGGCAGTTGCACCAGCACGCCATCGATGGCGGGGTCAGCGTTCAGCGCATCGACGAGGGCCAGGAGGTCCGCTTCGGAGCAACCTGCATCAAGGCGGTGTTCAACCGAGCGCATGCCAATTTCTGCCGTCTGCTTCACCTTCGAGCCGACGTAGACATGGCTGGCCGGATCGTCGCCCACCAGCACCACAGCGAGAGCCGGAGGGCGGCTATGGGCCGACGAAAAGTCCGCAACCTTGCCCGCAAGGTCCGCCCGCATGGTGGCGGCAAGTGCCTTTCCGTCGAGCAGGGTGGTCATGGTGAAACTCCAGGTCTCGGCTCGGGGGAGCCCAGCCGTTCCGGGCCGGAACGTCAGCGGTGGTCGGCCAGGAAGGCGGTGAGGAAGGATGGTGCGGCTTCCGCAATGGCCGCGAGCGAATAGCCGCCTTCCTGCACGATCAGGGTCGGCAGGCCAAGCCCTGCGATGATCTCGCCAAGGCGGGGAAAGGCAGCGCCGGTCACGGCCAGTTTGGACAGCGGGTCATCGCGGTGCGCATCCCAGCCGGCCGAGACAACCAGTGCCTCTGCACCGAAGGCGGTGACGGCTGCGGCGAGACCCCTGACCGCCGAAAGATAACCTTCGTCATCCGTGCCGGGTGGCAAGGGCAGGTTGAGGTTGGCGCCTTCACCGGCGCCATGTCCGCGCTCATCTGCGAAGCCTGCGAAGAAGGGGTAGTAGTCGACAGGATCGGTGTGGCACGACGCGACGAGGACATCGCCGCGCGCATAGAAGATTGCCTGTGTGCCATCACCATGGTGGGTGTCGAAATCGAGGATGGCGACCTTGTTGAAGCGGGAGCGCAGCCGCTCGGCCGCGATAGCCGCGTTGTTGAGGAAACAGAAGCCGTTGGCCCGGTCGCGGTAGCAGTGATGGCCGGGCGGACGACACAGAGCAAGAGCATGCCGCTCGCCCGCCAGCAGGGCCTCAGCGCCGGATATCGCTGCCTGCGCAGAGGCGTGAGCGGCAGCCCAGGTTCCTGCTCCCATGGCGCAGGACATGTCGCCGACATGGTAGCCGGTCAGGCCGATCGGGCCTGTGTTGCGTGGCCGGTCCTGGCGGATCAGGTCATGGCCCGCGCCGCGGTAAGGATGGATGTTGGGGAGCACTTCGGGGCCGGCATCGGGCAAGCTTTGCCACAGGCCCCAGATATCCTGCAGGAACTGGACGTAGGCGGCATCATGCACGGCCAGGATCGGGCCAAGGCCATGGTCCGCGGGCTCGTGGCGTGCCAGCCCGAGGGCGGCCAGAGCCGCGGCGAGCGTCTCCATCCGGTCCGGATTTTCGAGAGCCGTCCCGATGCGGCCGAACCGGAAGTATTGTTGCGGGCGGTGCAGCAACTGCGTGGGCGAGAAGAACAGTTTCATCGAAGCAAACTGCCGTGCGTGGCCGGCAAAGGGAAGAGCCTATCTTGCAAGGCTGGCCGGATATCCGGCCTTGTCCAGTGCGGCGAGGATCGCGGCGATGTCGCCCGCCTTGTCGAGTGTGACGCGGCCCGTCGCGACATCGACCTGAGGCACGGCAGCAGGCTCGACTTTCTGGATCGCCTTGGTGACGCGAGAAGCGCAGGCTCCGCAATGGATGTTGCTGACCGAAAGGATCGTGCTCATCGGGTCCTGTTCCTTCATGTGACGGGCTCAGCCGTGATGTGTCGTGCCAAAGTGCCTTAACCGCAAGGCGTTGAACACGACGAAGATGCTGGAAAAGGCCATGGCTCCTGCGGCAAGCATCGGCGATAGCGTCCAGCCGAAGAGAGGCTGGAACACGCCGGCCGCAACCGGGATCAGGGCCACGTTGTAGCCGAAAGCCCAGATCAGGTTCTCGTTGATGTTGCGCATCGTTGCGCGCGACAGGCCAATGGCCATTGGCAGGGCCGCGAGATGGCCGGACACCAGCACGACATCGGCGCTCTCAATAGCGACCGTACTGCCATTGCCAACGGCAATGCCGGTCTCGGCCGCGGCCAGAGCTGGTGCGTCATTAATGCCATCCCCGACAAACGCGACAGCCCCGTGTTGCTGGCGCAGGCTGGCAATAGCCTCGACCTTGCCAGCTGGCAGAATCTGGGCGCGCACGTCGGTGATACCGAGCGAGGCGGCCACCGAGCGAGCTGTGGCTTCGTGATCGCCGCTGATCATGGCGGTGGTCAGGCCAAGCGCATTGAGGGCTGTCACGGCTTCGCGTGCTTCGGGCTTGATCGGGTCTGCGACCGTGAGCAGCGCCGCGATGACACCATCCACGGCAATCAGGAAGGGTGTCTCCCCGAGCGCTGCGCGCGCTGTGATGCGCTCGTCCCAACCCTCGATAGATATGTCTAGCGACGTCATGAAACGCGCGCCGCCCACGGCAACATCGTGTCCGTCGATACGACCACGGGCGCCCATGCCGATCGCAGCAACAAAGTCCGACACCGGGTGCAGTGCAAGGCCGCGCGCCTTCGCCGCCGCGACGATCGCATGGGCAATCGGGTGTTCCGACCCGGCTTCGACCGAGGCGGCGAGAGCGAGAATCCAGGGTTCGTCGACACCATCGGCCGGTGCGACATGCTTGAGTTCCGGCAGGCCCGCTGTCAGCGTTCCGGTCTTGTCGAAGGCCACGACGCGGGTCAGGCCCAGTCGCTCGAGCGCATCGCCCTTGCGGAACAGGGCGCCGAAGCGCGCTGCACGCCCTGTCGCGACCACGACCGAGATCGGCGTGGCAAGGCCCATTGCACAGGGGCAGGCGATGATCAGCACCGAGACGGCCGTCATCAGTGCAAAGGGCAGGCCCCCCGGCCCGAACATGAACCAGACGATGAAGGTCAGCACCGCAATGGCCAGGACGATGGGCACGAACACAGCCGTGATCTGGTCTATGCGGCCCTGGATCGGGAGCTTGGCGCCTTGGGCGTCCTCGACCAGCCGGATGATGCCGGCCAGCAGTGTTTTGCCGCCGACGCGCGTGGCGCGGATGGTGAGGAGGCCTGCGCCATTGACAGAGCCGCCGTGCACCGGGTCGCCCTGGCGCTTGGCCACCGGCATGGGTTCTCCGGTCAGCATGGCCTCGTTGGCATGCGACTGGCCTTCCACCACGATACCGTCGACAGGGAAACCGGCGCCCGGTTTCACTAGGATCAGGTCATCGACCATCATCTCACCGACGGGCGTCTCGATCTGCTCACCATCGCGCATGCGGATGGCAGTGCCGGGTTGCAGCGCCAGCAATTCGGAAATGGCGGCTCCTGTCCGGCCGCGGCTGCGCATTTCGATCAGCCGACCCAAAAGGATCAGCGTGATGATCACGGCGGCGCTCTCGAAGTAGACGTGCTCTCCGTCAATGTTGGTGCCGCCCATGGGCCAGAGCGCCGGGACCAGCGTGACGACCGCAGAATAGAGATAGGCTGCGCCGGAGCCGAGCGCGACGAGCGCGTTCATCTCCGGTCTGCCGCGCAGCAGCATGGGCAGCCCGATGCTGAAAAAGCGCCGCCCCGGCCCGGCCAGCACGATCGTGGTCAGCACCAGCGCAATCCACCGGGCGGTGGGTTGCCCGGCCCACTCGCCCATGTTGGCCAGTTGCCAGTGGTGGAAAGCGGGGACGATATGCGCGCCCATTTCGAGCACCATCACCGGCAGTGTCAGCATTGCCGCGATAATCGTGGCGCGCTTCAGGGAAGCCTCGTCGGCCTCCTGTTCGGCGGCGTGGCGGGCGCGCGCAGAGCCGGCATCCGCCTGATCTGCGACCAGGCGGGCCTCATAGCCCTCATCGGCGATGGCGGCGACGATGCGTGCCGCCAAAGCGCCGGAAGCACCCTTGTCGGTACTGCCACCGGCAGCGATCCGGACGTCAGCGCGTTCCAGCGGCAGGTTGACCTCGACGCCAACCACGCCGGCAAGACCGGCAACCGCCGTCTCGACATGGGCGACGCATGAGGCGCAGGTCATGCCGCGTACGGCAAAGCGCAGGGGAAAGGTGCCACCGGCTGGCCTGTCAGCGGTATCGGAGATGGTCATCACATTCATAACGTAGGATGTGACAACATGTTCCGCCAGTGCGGCTTGACCGGCATCAACGCCTTGCCCGGCAGACGGGTTGCCCGCCTGCCGGATCGACGTTTCCGTCAGCCCATGGTCGGAATCGAGAAGTCGGCCCCGTCCTTGATGCCGGATGGCCAGCGGGCGGTGACGGTCTTGGTCTTGGTGTAGAAGCGGAAGGCATCCGGACCATGCTGGTTGAGATCGCCGAAGGCGGAGCGCTTCCAGCCGCCGAAGGTATGGTAGGCCAGCGGAACCGGGATCGGAACATTGATACCGACCATGCCGACCTGCACCCTTGAGGCGAAATCGCGGGCTGCATCGCCATCGCGGGTGAAGATCGCGGTGCCGTTGCCGTATTCGTGGTCGTTGGTCATCTTCAGCGCTGCGGCGTAGTC
The DNA here is from genome assembly GCA_943370645.1 of Hydrogenophaga intermedia. Taxonomy (GTDB): domain Bacteria; phylum Pseudomonadota; class Alphaproteobacteria; order Rhizobiales; family Beijerinckiaceae; genus Allobosea. The sequence goes on from CALRRR020000001.1 coordinate 305,210, forward strand.
AGGCGCACGCACGACAGAGAGAACCGGACCGAAGATCTCTTCCTTGTAGATCCGCATGTCGGTCGTGACATGATCGAACAGGCAGCCGCCCATATAAAAACCGTTCTCGTAGCCCTGCATCTTGAAGCCGCGGCCATCAACCATGAGCTTTGCGCCTTCGGTGATGCCCAGATCGACATAGGACTTGACCTTGTCGAGGTGCGCCTTGGTGACGAGGGGGCCGAAATCCGCCGAGCCGTCGGTCGAAGGGCCGACCTTCAGGCTTTCGACGCGCGGGATCAGCCGCTTGACCAGTTCATCGGCAGTCTTCTGGCCAACCGGAACGGCCACCGAGATCGCCATGCAGCGCTCGCCGGCTGCACCATAGCCCGCACCGATCAGGGCATCGACGGCCTGGTCCATGTCGGCATCGGGCATGATGACCATGTGGTTCTTGGCGCCGCCGAAGGCCTGCACGCGCTTGCCGTTGGCGCAACCGCGACCGTAGATATACTGGCCGATCGGGGTGGAGCCGACAAAGCCGATGGCCTGGATGTCCGGATCGTCGATGATCGCGTCCACGCTCTCCTTGTCGCCGTTGACGACGTTGAGGATGCCCGGGGGCAATCCGGCTTCCATCATCAGTTCTGCAAGGCGCATCGGCACGCCGGGGTCACGCTCCGAGGGCTTGAGGATGAAGGCGTTGCCGCAGGCGATGGCCGGACCAAGCTTCCACATCGGGATCATGGCCGGGAAGTTGAACGGCGTGATGCCGGCCACGACACCGAGCGGCTGGCGCATGGAGTAGATGTCGATGCCGGGGCCGGCAGCATCGGTGTATTCGCCCTTGAGCATGTGGGGCGCGCCCACGCACATCTCGACCACTTCGACGCCACGCTGGATGTCGCCCTTGGCATCGGGGACGGTCTTGCCATGTTCGCGAGCAAGGATGTCAGCGAGTTCATCGACATTCTGCGCGACGAGATCGAGGAACTTCATCAGCACGCGCGCGCGGCGCTGCGGGTTGGTGGCAGCCCAGGCCGGCTGCGCTGCCTTGGCATTGGCAACAGCGGCGGTGAGTTCGGCCACGGAGGCGAGCGCGACCTTGCCGCGCACGGTGCCGTCCATGGGCTGGAACACATCGGCGAACCGCCCCGAGGTGCCGGCGACATGCTTGCCACCGATGAAATGGCCGTAGGTGATCATGGGTGCTTCCTCCGGGATGCCGTGTTCCTGGTTTGCCCAGGCCGCTTGTCTGCTGGTTAGCATTGTCATTCGCGCACGGCTAGGTGTATTGATGACGGTAACCTGTGCAAAAAAACGGGAGCCGAGGGATGGAACGCTTCGACTGGGATGATCTGCGGTTCTTTCTGGCCGTGGCAAGGTCCGGACGGCTTACCTCTGCAGCACGCCGGCTCGGGGCGGATCATGCCACTGTGTCGCGCCGGATTTCATCGCTCGAGACATCACTGAAAGCCAAGCTGTTTGAGCGCCGCCCGCAGGGCTATGCGCTGACGTCCCACGGCGAGCGCCTGCTGGCCAAGGCCGAAAGCATGGAGACCGACGCACTCTCGATCCAGAGCGAGATTGGCGGTGCTGACATGGCCCTGTCGGGCGTCGTACGGGTCGGCGCACCGGACGGTTTCGGCACCTCGTTTCTGGCGCCCCGGCTGGCGACATTCATGGCCGCGTCGCCGGCACTGGAACTGCAACTGGTGGCGATGCCGCGCCTGCTTTCGCTGTCGAAGCGCGAGGCGGATGTCGCGATCACGCTGGCTCCGCCCAAGGAAGGCAAGATCGTCGCCCGCAAGCTGGTCGATTACCGGCTCGGGCTGTTTGCCTCCCCGGCCTATCTGGCCAATGCGCCTGTGCTGGCCGAGCCCGACGATCTGCATGGTCACGCGGTGATCGGCTACATCGATGACCTGATCTTTACGCCGGAACTGGACTATCTCGACGAGGTCTCGCGCGGGGTGCGCGCCCGCACGCAATCATCCAACCTCAATGCCCAGATGGCGATGGTGGCGGCCGGCGGCGGCGTCTGCGTGCTGCCCCACTTCATGGCGCAGGGCCATGCCGGCCTGGTCCAGGTGCTGGCCGACAAGGTCTGCATCCAGCGCTCGTTCTGGCTGGTCGTGCATGCCGACCTCAAGGACGTGGCCCGCGTGCGCACGACAGTCGATTTCATCGTGCGCGAGGCCAGGGCTGCGAGGGCGCTGTTCCTGGGCGAAGGGCAGACTGCGTTGGCCCAGGCCGCGGAATAGCGGAACAGACTGCCGCCGTCAGATCCGCCAGGGCAGAACGCCTTCCGGCAGCCTGTCTGCCATGCGGTCGAGGGTCAGCATCACGGCGAGGATCACCGCGCTGGCGCTGATCGCGACCGCTGCCGCCTCGCCGGCAAGGCCGGTTTCCTTGAGGCTGAAAAGGACCACGCCAAGGGTTTCGGTCCCCGCCGACCAGAGCAGGGCGGAGACCGTCAGTTCGTTGAAGGCAACCAGAAAGACCAGCAGTGCGCCGGCGCTGGCGGCGGGCAGCAGGATGGGTGCCACGATGAAGCGCATCAGTTGCCAGTAGGTCGCGCCATCGAGCCGCGCCGCTTCCTCGTGATGTACATCGATCTGGCCCATGGCGGCCAGCACGGGCTTCATCGCAGGCGCGAGGAACCGTGCCAGATAGGCGAACAGGATGATGAACACCGTGCCGTAGATGCTGATGCCGATCAGGGGGAGCGGCTTCAGGAACAGCAGGATGCAGGCGATGGCCAGCACCACGCCAGGCAGCGCATAGGGGGCTTCGATCAGGGCCTCCAGCACCGGGCGCAGGCGCTTGATGCGGCGCTCCAGCACATAGGCGAAGAGAATGGAAAGCCCGCACAGGATCACGGCGGCCGTGGCCGCCATCAGGAACGAGTTGCGGAAGGCGCGCGTGGTCACATCCTGCCGCACCAGCACTTCGTGGAACTTCTCCAGCGTGATGGTTGCAAGCCCGAGCGGCACGCCCAGCGCGGGCCTGAGTGCATCGCCCAGCAGCGAGAGAAAGGGCAGGCCGACCTTGAGCGCCAGAAGGGTCCAGAGTGCGATCTCGGCCGGCAGCCGCCATGCACCCAGCGGGGCAAACGGCGTCATGCGCTGCTCAATGTCGACCTTGCCAACAGCTCGGCGCATCAGCATGGCACCGATGATCGTGCCGATGCCCGCGATCAGGGCAACGACCATCGCCAGTGCTGCCATGTCTGACAGCACCGATGGACCGAAGCTGGTCAGCCGCCGGTAGATCAGCGTTGGCAAGGTCAGGTAGTTGACTGGCATGCCGAGCAGGGCGGGAATACCGAAATTGCCGACCCCGGCGACGAAGGCGAGAAGACCGCCGGCCACCAGATTGCCGCGCAGCAACGGCAGCAGGATGCGGCTGATCACCTGAGTGGTGGTGGCACCCTCAATCTGGGCGGCCTCGATCACCGATCGCGGCAGATAGCGCAGGCCCGACCAGACCGTGATGGCGACCAGCGGGGCATGGTGCAGGGCCATGACCAGAATGGTGCCATTGCGCCCGAACAGCGGGTTGGCTGTACCCGGTGCCGGAGCCAGCCCAAGCGGAACCAGCACGGGGGACGCAGGCCCCGCCATGCTCAGGAAGGCGAGGGCGATGACCTGCGGCGCGACCATCAGCGAGAACACGAACAGGAAAGCGAGCGCCCGCTTGGCCCGGACATCCGTGATTGCCAGCGTGAGGGCGAACCCAGCCCCGAGGAACAGCGCGCCAAGGGCCGACAGCCCGGCGGTTTCCAGCGTATGCCAGGCGGCAAGGCCGGCGGCCCGGCTGGCGATCTGGCTGGCGACCGCCTCCAGCGACCAAAGGCCGTCAGGCGCAAGCGCTGTGAGCAGCAACCGGCCCAACGGCATCAGGCCAAACAGGCCAACGGCCAGCACCAGCAGAACCAGGGTCGCATACCCGTCACGCGGGACGATCACCCCCGCCAGTCCCGGCAGGGGTGACATCCCGGTTGTGCGATCGGGAGCGAGGCTCACCTGACGGGCAATTCAGCCGGCGTCACTGGCCGAAGATGTCGGCAAAGCGCTTGCGGCTTGCCGTTTCTTCAGCGAGGGCCTGGGCCGGATCGAACGACATCAGCTTCATCGCGGTCCTTGCCGGAAAGCCTTCCGGCGGCGCGACTTCGGGATGGGCGGGAACGTAGCCCTGTTTGCGGGCAAGTTCCTGCCCCTCGCGCGACAGGATGAAATCGACGAAGGCCTTGGCCGCTTCGGGGTTCCTCGATGTGCGCAGGATGGCCACGGGCTCGGTCACGGCGGACAGCCCTTCGGTGGGGGCCACGAAGGCGACTGGCGCGCCCTTGGCCTTCTCGCGGATCGGCATGAAGTCGACGATCATGCCATACATCTTCTCGCCGGTAGCAACCTGGCGCAGGATGTCGCCATTGCCGCCTGCTGCGAGCGCGCCGTTCTTCTGCAGTTGCTCATAGTAGCCCCAGCTTGCCGGCAGGTTGCGGGCCAGCGTCACGGTGTGGATCAGCGCGGCACCTGATGCGAGCGGCGAGGGCATGGCAACCTGCCCCTTGGCCTCTGGCTTTGTCAGGTCAAGCCAGGAGGTCGGCACCATGGTGGCGCGCGTGTTGTAGACGATGCCGGTGGTGATGAGCTTGGTGGAGAACCAGGTCCGGTCCTTGTCATGCAGCGCTGCCGGATAGGCGGCGATATTGGCACCGGTATGCGGGAGGAGCCGATTTTCGCGCTTCAGCCCTTCCATGGTCACTGAGTCGGCGATCAGCAGGACATCCGGTTGAGGCTGACCGGCCGCAAATTCGGCCTGCAGTTTGGCCATGATGCGCGGTGTGCCATCACGCACGAAGGAAACATCGACCTTCGGGAACTTCGCCTTGAAGGCGTCGATCGTCTGCTGGGCGTCAGTGTTGGGCTGGCTGGTGTAGAGCAGCAGCTTGCCTTCCTGTGCCAGTGCCGGCGCGGCACCAAGAACGAAACCGACCGTCATCGCTGCGGACAGCATCACTGTGATTTTGTGTGTCATGCGTTTTCTCCCCTGGGGCATCAATAGCAAGCGACAGCACCTAGGCAAATCCCATGACAGTCAGATGAAGCATTTGACGCCATTGGCCCCATGCCACCTCAGCCCCGGTGTTGGCGCACCCGTGCGGGCGCGTGTTCAGGGTAAGCGTGACAAGTGCGGCCCAATTCCGCTAATCCACTGGTCCTTGACCCACGCATGCAGGACCGCGCCATGAGCTCGAAGCTGGCCAGACTGGCCGACATGACCACCATCGTCGCCGATACGGGCGACATCGATGCCGTCAGGCGGCTGAAGCCGGTGGATTGCACGACCAACCCTACGCTCATCCTCAAGGCCGTCGAAATGCCGGCCTATGCCGCGCTGGTCGAAGAAGCGGTTCACTGGGGCAGGCGGCAGGGTGGCACCACGGCGGCACGCGTCAATGCGGTCTGCGACCGGCTCGCCGTCACGTTCGGCGCGGAACTGGCCGGCATCGTTCCGGGGCGCGTGTCGACCGAGGTCGATGCCGACCTGTCCTTCGACACACGCGCCAGCATCGCCAAGGGCCGGGCACTGATTGCCGATTATGCCGCACGCGGCGTCGACCGCTCGCGGGTGCTGATCAAGGTGGCGGCAACGTGGGAGGGCATCCGGGCTGCCAAGGCGCTCCAGCAGGAGGGTATCGATTGCAACCTGACCTTGCTTTTCTCGCTGGCCCAGGCGGTGGCCTGCGCCGATGCGAAGGTATTCCTGATCTCGCCCTTCGTCGGGCGCATCCTCGACTGGCATCTCAAGGCGGGCGGTGGGCCCTACACGTCCGAGACAGATCCGGGCGTGGTCTCGGTGAGGGCCATCCACCACTACTACAAGGCGCACGGCATCCAGACGGTGGTGATGGGTGCCTCGTTCCGGAACATCGGGGAGATCGAGGCGTTGGCAGGTTGTGACCGGCTGACCATTTCGCCGGCGCTGCTGGATGAACTTGCCAGATCGGACGGTGCGCTGCCACGCAAGCTGGGTGGGCCCGGCCAAGCCAAGGCGCCGGCCCGCCTGCGCATGGACGAGAAGCGCTTCCGGCTGGCCCTCAACGAGGATGCAATGGCGACCGAGAAGCTTGCGGAAGGCATTCGCGGCTTCGTCAAGGATCTGCGCTCCCTGCGCACGCTGGTGGCGGGCAAGCTGGCGGCCTGACCCGGCTGGTCTGATCCTGTCAAGCAGCGCGTGGTGCGGAACAGCCTCTGGACGAGGTGTCCTTATCCCGCCATCATCGCTTCCAAGCAGCGCCCGATCTGATGAGGCGCGCGATGGAGGATTGCATGAACCGGATCGTGAACCGCCGCGCTATCGTGGGCGGCCTTGGCGCGGCAGCGATGGCAGGAGCCATCGGGAAGCCGTCCCTGCTCAGTGCGCAGGGCGCTTTCCCCGGCAGTCGCACAGTCAAGCTTGTGGTGCCTTTTCCGCCGGCAGGCGCGACCGACATCATCGGGCGGCTCTGGGCGGAGAAGATCGGCCAGATCTGGAACAGCAATCTGGTGGTCGAGAACAAGGGCGGTGCCGGTGGCAACATCGGCACCGAACAGGTGGCGCGCGGCGAGCAGGATGGCTCGCAGTTGCTGATTGTTTCAGTGGGCATGGCCACCAACCAGTTTCTCTACCCGAAGCTGAATTATGACCCGATTGCCGATTTCAAGCCGGTGAGCCTGCTGGCGCTGGTGCCTAACCTGCTTGTGGTCGGCAACCATGTTGCCGCCCGCACGGTGCCTGAACTGGTTGCCTTTGCGAAGGCCAATCCGGGGAAGCTGACCTATGGCTCATCCGGCGTGGGCACATCGGTGCACCTCTCGGGCGAGCTGTTCAAGAAGCTGACCGGAACGGACATGGTGCACCTGCCCTATCGCGGCACAGCCCAGGCCACACAGGATCTGATCGGCGGTCGTATCGACCTGATCTTCGACAACATCACGCAGGCCATGGGCCATGTACGCGCCGGTTCGATCAGGTCGCTGGGCATCACCACGGCGAAGCGCTCGCCCGTTGCGCCGGAGTTTGCGCCGGTGGCCGAGTCCGTACCGGGGTTCGACGTCTCGTCATGGTTCGCGATTTTCGCACCCAAGGGTACGCCGGACGATGTCGTCGCAAAGATCCACGCCGACACGTTGAAGGTCATGGCCGATGCTCAGGTCAAGGAGCGGATGGCGACGCTGGGAGCCGAGATCGTCGCTTCGACACCCGCCGAACTGGCCGGGTTCCTCCGCTCTGAGATGGACAAGTGGGGCAAGCTGATCAACGAGGCCGGGATCAAGGCCGGTTAGGGCACAGTGTCCCTCGTAGCCCAGGTGTAAGCCCTGGCTCAGCTGTGAAAGGACGTCCGTAGGGATGTCTTCAATACAAAAAAGCCGGACGCGTAAAGCGCCCGGCTTTTCCGAGATTGCCAGCGTGCGGACGCCGGATGCTCAGTTCAGCTTCGACTTGATATCGCCAAGACCCTTGGCGAGCATGTCAGCGCCAGCCTTGCCGGTCATCTGGCCGCGCAGCAGCTGTTCGGCAGCCTTGGCCGCGGCGTCGGCTGCGGCGGCGCGGACGTCGGCGGAGGCCTGCGCCTCGGCCTGTGCGATCTTGAGTTCAGCCGTCTTGGTACGCCGGGCGATGAAGTCGGTCATCTTGACTTCGGCGTCCTTGGCCAGTCGGTCGGCTTCGTCCTTGGCAGCCGCGACGATGGCATCAGCCTCGGCTTCGGCCGCCTTGCGCTTGGCTTCGTACTCCGCGAGCAGCTTCTGGGCATCCTCGCGAAGACGGCGCGCCTCAGCGAGTTCTGCCGCGATCTTCTCGCCGCGCGAATCCAGCGCCGACAGGATCATCGTGTGCACGCCGAACTTCACCAGAATGGCGAAGAACAGGACGAGGCCGACGGCGCTCCAGAGATAGGTGTTGGCCAACATGGCGCGCTCCTCAGGCTTTCAGGGCAGCTTTGAGGGCTGCATCAAGGTCGCCCTTGGACGGTGCGGAACCACCGAGGCGTTGCACGATCGCCGCCGCGGCTTCCGACGCGATGGACTCGACATTGGACATGGCCTTTGCCTTCGTCGTCGCGATCTGGGCTTCGGCTGTCGTCAGCTTGGCCGCAAGATCGCCTTCCAGCGCCTTGCGCCGGGTCTCGACGGCGGCGTTGACCTCGTCGCGCTTGGCTTGGGCAATGCCCTGGGCCTTGGCCTTGGCATCGGCAAGCGACTTCTCGTAGGCGACGCCTGCTTCTTCCGCCTTGGCCTTGGCTGCTGCCGCGTCGTCCAGATCGCGCGCGATCCGCGAGGCGCGGCCCTCGATCACGTCGGTCAGGCGCGGGGCAAAGACCTTCGACACCAGCCAGTAGAGCAGGCCGAAGAAGATCGCCAGCCAGAGCAGCTGCGAAGCAAAGGTCTCGGTCTTGAACGGTGGAAAGCCCACGTCGGCACTGCCGCCTGGAACTTCGGTACCCGTTTTTTGCGGTGACGCCATGGTCGCAGACCCTCAGAACTTCATCACATGAAAGATATGGCGCGCGGGCATGAGCAGCTCACGCACCGCGCGCATATCCGGAACCCGGCTGGCGGGATCAGGTGAAGAGCAGGAGGAGAGCAACGACGAGCGCGAAGATGCCCAGACCTTCGGCGAGCGCGGCGCCGACGAAGGCACGACCGAACTGGCTGTCAGCAGCCGACGGGTTGCGAAGGGCGCCCGAGAGGAAGTTGCCGAAGATGTTGCCAACGCCGATGGCGGCGAGGCCCATGCCGAGACAGGCAATGCCGGCACCGAGGAACTTTGCGGCTTGGGCGTCCATGGTAGTACTCCTTGAGGTTTTGGATCAGCAGAAAGGGAAGGATGGGCCGGGAACCGAAAATCAGTGACCGGGGTGGAGGGCGTCGTTGAGATACACGCAGGTCAGGATCGTGAAGACATAGGCCTGCAGGAACGCAACGAGGAATTCGAGAGCGGTCAGGGCGACAATCATGCCAAGCGGCAAGGTGGCGCCGAGGATGCCGCCAACGCCGAGCGCGCCGAGCGACACCACAAAGCCGGCAAAGACCTTGAGCGCGATGTGCCCTGCCAGCATGTTGGCGAAAAGCCGCATGCCGAGTGAAATCGGGCGGGAGAGAAACGAGATCACCTCGATCACGACGAGGAACGGCACCAGCAGGGCGGGTGCGCCACCCGGGACGAACAGTCCGAGGAAATGCGTGCCGTGCTTGGCGAAGCCGACGGCGATCACGGTCAGGAACACCACCATGGCGAGGGCGAAGGTGACAATGATGTGGCTGGTAACCGTGAACGAGCCAGGGATCATGCCCATGAAGTTCGCAGTTAGCACGAACAGGAACAGCGAGAACACGAGCGGGAAGAACTGCATGCCTTCCTTGCCGGCCGCGCTCTTCAGCGTGTTGGCCACAAACTCGTAGAGCATCTCGGCGAAGGACTGCAGGCGGCCGGGAACCAGCGAACGCTGTGCCGTCGCCATCATGAAGAACACGCCGATGGCCAGAACCACCAGCATCATGAACAGCGAGGAGTTTGTGAACGCAATCTCGGAATTGCCGATCTTGCCGAGCGACACGATCGGCTTGATCTGGAATTGGTCAAGCGGGCTTGCCATGGCGTTCTACGTCTCGCGTTCGCATCAACAGACTAGGGTCGTCAGCAGTGGTCTTCACAGATCAGCCCGGCGGCCCTTGTGGGGGTCCCGGTGGCGGACCTGACTGACTTTGAGTGGCCCGATACAGGTTTCTGAGGCCCGCTGCAAACCCAAACATAAGTCCAATCAACAGTCCAAATGGCTGAATGCCCGCATAGCGATCAATCAGCCACCCCAGGATGCCTCCGGCAGCGATGCCGGCGACGAACTCGGAGACCAGTTTCATGCCGCGCGCCATGGCCGAGCCATCAGCCGAAAGGCGGCCTCCGGGCTCTTTCGATGGTGCGCGATCCGACCGGATTTCCGACAGACGGGCGTCGATATGGCGAAGTCTCGCCGCCATCTCGGCATCGTGCGAGGGGTCCGATCCTGCCGAAGCGCGATCTCCCGGCTTGTTCTGTTCCGACATCCGTCAGACCTTCACACATCGCGCTGCGCAGCGCGCCGGGCGGCCGAAGACAACCCCTCTTCGAAACCGGGCGCACCATATTTTCGTGACCGATAGCTGTCAAGAACCGATCGGGCAAGGCTAAACATCTGAAATCCGGATGATTTCAGCCGGCTTGCAAACGCTGGAAGTGGCCAGTGCTCAGACTGCCTCGCGGATGCGCTCGGCGGTTTCGAGGTCCACGGAAACCAGCTGCGACACGCCGCGCTCGGCCATGGTGACACCAAAGAGCCGGTCCATCCGCGACATGGTGATCGGGTTGTGGGTGATCACGACGAAACGCGTCTCTGTCTGGCCGACCATGTCGCGCAGCAAGTCGCAGTAGCGCTCGACATTGGCGTCATCGAGCGGGGCATCGACTTCGTCGAGCACGCAGATCGGCGAGGGGTTCGTGAGGAACACTGCAAAGATCAGGGCGGTCGCCGTCAGGGCCTGCTCGCCGCCTGACAGCAGCGACATCACCTGCGTCTTTTTGCCCGGAGGCCTTGCCAGGATTTCGAGGCCTGCTTCGAGCGGATCGTCCGAATCAATCAGGGTCAGCTCGGCTTCGCCGCCGCCGAACAGCACCCCGAACAGCCGCTTGAAGTGGCCGTTGACGACCTCGAAGGCCGCCAGCAGCCGCTCGCGGCCTTCGCGGTTGAGCGAGCCAATGGCCTGCCGCAGCCGGCGGATCGCCTCGTTGAGATCGTCACGCTCGTCCACCAGCGCATCGCGCTTGGCTTCGATCTCCGTCAGTTCGTCATCGGCGCGCAGGTTGACTGCGCCAAGACGCTCACGATCCGCCTTGAGGGCTGACAGCTTGCGCTCGGTCTCATTGGCGGCGGGGAGGGGCTCGCCGGGCTTGAGGCCCGCCAGGTCGAACAGCCCTGCCGGCGTGGTATCAAGAGTCTCCGTGATCGTCCGCGTGACATCGTCAAGCCGCGTCCGCGCCGCCTCCACGCGCGCCTCGCAGGCGGCGCGGGCCTCGCGGGTGCCGGCCAAGGCATCGAGCGCGAGGCGTGCAGCCCTGTCGGCTTCCGCCTGCAGGAGGTCTGCGCGGGCAAGGTCGTCCGCTGCTGCCTTGCGGGCGGCGTCCGCCGTTTCGATCGTGGCCAGAAGCTCGCGGCGGCGCACCAGAAACGTGTCCGGCGTCTGCTCCAGAATGCGGCTTTCCTCGGCGGCAGCCTCCCGGCGCTTGACCGATTCGGCACGGGCGAGATCGGAGCGCGCCATGCGCTCGACCCAGCGGGCAATCTCGCTGGCAGCCGTTGCGAGCCGCTCGCGGCGCAGGTTCTCCTCGCGGTCGAGGGTCTGAACGGCGGCGCGGGTCTCGGCGGCATGGCTGCGGCGCTCGGCGACAAGGGCGCGCGCTGCCGACAGGGCTGCTTCCATTTCCGGCGATGGCGTGAGCGACTTCAGGCCTTCTTCCGCCTGGGCGCGCGCCAGTGCAGCCTCTGCTTCCGACGCTCCGAGCCGCCCCACGCCTTCGACGAGGCCGGCCCGCCGCGAGGCTGTTTCGGCGATCCGGCGTTCGGCTGTTGCCAGTTGCTCGCGCGCTGTATCGAGACGGCGGCGCTGGTCGCGGGCGGCCTCCACGCTTTGGCTCTCGGTCTGTGCTGCCTGCCGGACCGCGTTCTGGGCCGCATCCAGCGCCTCGCGGGCAGTCTCAGCCGCCTCGCGCGCCAGTTGCGCCTCACGTTCCAGATCACCCAGCCGGTTCTTCTCGGCGAGGCGCCGCGCTGCCGGGGTCGGTGCTTCTGCGGCGGCGGTGAAGCCGTCCCAGCGCCAGAGATCGCCTTCCTTCGAGACCAGCCGCTGGCCGACCTTGAGCTGGCTCACCAGACGCGCGCCATCGCCCCGAGCGACAATCCCGATCTGACGAAGACGCCTGAGCATTGCCGCCGGTGCGCGGACCCTTGATGCCAGTGGCTCGGCATCGCCGGGCAAGGCCAGATCGTCAGCGGGCTGGCCGGTGTCGCGCCAGTGGGCTGGCGCGGACGGATTGGAGGATGCGTCGAGATCGTCGCCGAGAGCAGCCCCCAAAGCCGTCTCGAAGCCTTTCTGCACGGCGATCTGGTCAAGGACCGGTGGCCACAGGCCGCCTGACGAGGATGACAGCAGCTTCTGAAGCGTCCGGACTTCGGTTTCGAGGCGCTGGGCCTTGCGATCCGTTTCCGCTTGCGGTGCGCGGGTCCGCGTCTCGGCCTCGCGCGCGCTGGCCAGCGCGGCACGGGCCTGTGTTGCGGCTACATCGGCCTCTTCGGCCAGAACACCGGCTGCAACGACAGCCTCGCGCAGTGCATCGATGGCAGCGCCTGCGCCGCTGGTGGCATCAAGCGCAACCAGGGCCCTTTCGAGCCCCTCGCGCTCGACCCTGTGACGGGCCGCCCGCTCGGAGGCCTCACGCACGGTGCGCTCGAACGCGCCGCGCCTGGCCGTCAGGTCGGAGAGCGCCGTCTGCGCGGTGGCCTGCGCGGCTTCTGCCTCGGCCAGAGCCTTGTCGGCTTCAGCCTGATGGCTGGCTGCCGCGCTGCGCCGTTCAGCGCTGCCGGCACCTGCGGCTTCCAGCGCCGCCTGCTCGGTGCGCAGGCGCGCAAGGCTGGCCTCGGCATCGGCCGCAAGCGCCGCTTCGCGCCCCAGGTCGGCGTCGAGTTCCGCCAGACGCCGGGCGAGATCTTCGGCGCGCTGGCGGTTGCGGCGTTCTTCGGCTTCAAGCTCGTCCAGTGCGCGCCTGACACGGGTGAGCGCCGCAGCGGCTGCCGCCTCCGCCTCGCGCAGCCCGGGCAGGGCGTGGGCCGCCACGGCCTGATGCCGTGCTGCCTCGGCCTGGATGCGGGTCGCTTCAGCGACATCGCGCAGGGCTGCTTCGGCAGCCCGCTCGGCGGCGGCTGTCTGGTCTCGCGCCTCTCGATAGCTGATCGCGGCAAGAAGCGCTTCAGCAGCGCGGATGTCGGCGGCAAGAGCCTTGTAGCGACCAGCCTGCCGGGCCTGCCGCTTCAGTGCCTCGATCTGGCTTTCGATCTCGCGCAGGACATCTTCGAGCCTGAGAAGGTTATCCTCGGCGGCGCGCAGCCTCAGTTCGGCCTCGTGGCGGCGCGAGTGCAACCCGGCGATACCCGCCGCGTCTTCGAGGATGCGGCGGCGAGACTGGGGCTTGGCCGAGATGATCTCGCTGATCTGGCCCTGCCGCACCAGAGCGGGCGAACGCGAGCCCGTGGCAGCATCGGCAAAGAGCAACTGAACGTCACGGGCGCGCACTTCCTTGCCGTTGACGCGGTAGGTCGAGCCTTCCTCCCGTTCAATGCGGCGGGTGATTTCGAGCAGATCGACGTCGTTGAACTGGCTCGGTGCCTTGCGGTCACTGTTGTCCAGCGTCAGGCCGACTTCGGCAACGTTGCGGGCAGGCCGCGTGCCCGACCCTGCAAAGATCACGTCGTCCATGCCCGAGGCGCGCATGTTCTTGAACGAGCTTTCGCCCATGACCCATCGCAGGGCCTCGACAAGGTTGGATTTGCCGCAGCCATTGGGGCCGACCACGCCGGACAATCCAGGCTCGATCTGGAATTCGGTGGCCTCGACGAAGGACTTGAAGCCCGTGAGCTTAAGGCGGGTCAGCTTCATGGCTGCCGCCCCGGCAATCGCAGACGCAAGCCCGCAACCCTCTGTTGCGCGTCAGGCACCCAGCAGAGGCTGCAGGATCTTGTCGAGTTCCGGCATGGTGAGCGCACCGCGATGAACCTGCCCATTGATGATCAGGGTCGGCGTCGAGTTGACCTTGAAACCATCAGCCGCCTTGTCCTTGATAGCATTCAAAGCGACATACAAATCCTGCCGTTGCAAGCAAGCGTTGAACGTTTCCTGTGTGAAACCGGCCTGCCGAGCCGCCGTCAGCAAGGCATCGAGCGGCGTGTTGGTGAAGGCCCACTTCTCCTGCTGCTTGAACAGAAACTCGATGAAAGCGCCCCGCCGCTCGGCAGGTCCGCAATAGGACAGCATTGAAGCTGCCATATCGAGCGGATTGAGCACGAAGTTGCGGAAGATGAAACGCACCTTGCCGCTGTCGACATACTTCGTCTTGAGTTCCGGAAAGACATCGTTGTGGAACCGCGCGCAATGCGAGCAGGTGGTCGAGGCATACTCGACGATGGTGACCTTGGCATCGGCAGCGCCGTAGACCAGATCGGGCAGCGCTGGATTGGCGGCGGCAAGCACCTCCGCCATGTTCAGCGTGGACTGGGCCAGCACCGGGCCGGACCCGGCCAGCGCCATCATGGCAGCAGAGCCGCCCAGCAGGACCTCACGGCGTGTCGTCATCTCGGACCTCTTCATGACAGGTATTGTGTCTCGCCCCGCATCGTGCAGGCCGTGGTTTTGAGCGGACCATACTGCCATCGGCCCTGAAGGCAAGCACCGGCACTGAACACGTTTCCGCCAGCATCGGCGGGCCGCTGCCTGCCCACCGCGCTAGCCTATCCAGCGTGGCGGGTGCGCGCCGCCTTTCGCCCTACGGCCATTCCCAGCCGCGTGATGGCCTCCTTGAGTGCGGGCTCGGCAATGGCCGCGGCCGCCGTCTCGATGCCCTCGACAAGGGCGGGTGCCAGCGGCGCGGCCTGTCCCTGTCCCTGCTGCGCACTGCTCGCAACGGGGCCTTGCCGCAACACGACCCGGCCCACTGCAGGCCAGCCGAGATGGGCGTTGATGCGGGCCATCAGCACCGGCGCGGCATGCTGGAGTTCAGGGGCAAAGGCGCTTTCGACCAGAACGACGAGCGTCGCCGGTTCGCTGCGCTCGGTGTCGTTGTCAGGCCGCTTGCGTGGCCAATCGATCTTCAGCGGGCGTGAGCGCAGCGCCAGCCTTTCGCCGACGATTGTGCTCCAGCCGCTGATGATCTCACGCCCGGCAAAGCCCTTGGCAGCCAGCGCGGGGGACATGGCTGTGCCGATCAGGTCGGCCAGCGGCCTCGCCTGCGGGCGCTTGCGCGGGGTTGCGGGTGGTGTCATCGCGGCACTGTCCCACGCGCGGTTGCCGGCTTCAACAGGCTTGTCCGCCAAGGGGATTGCGGGCAGCAGCCCTCCCGGTCCACCAAGGGGCATGCACGCCGCTTCCGCTTCTGACCTGCTGATCTGGTATGACCGCCATCGGCGCGAGCTGCCATGGCGGGCGCTGGCCGGAGAGCGCGCCGATCCTTACCGGGTCTGGCTGTCGGAAATCATGCTGCAGCAGACGACAGTGCAGGCGGTGAAACCCTATTTCGCGGCTTTCCTCGCGCGTTTCCCGGATGTGCAGGCGCTGGCGGCGGCGCCTTCCGAGGCCGTCATGAACGCCTGGGCCGGGCTGGGATACTACAGCCGCGCGCGCAACCTGCATGCTTGCGCCCAAGCGGTCATCTCGCTGCATGGCGGTCGTTTTCCGGACACCGAGGCGGGCTTGCGCAGCCTGCCCGGCATCGGGGCCTACACGGCGGCGGCGGTGGCAGCCATTGCCTTCGGGCGCGTCGCGGCAGCCGTCGACGGCAATGTCGAGCGGGTGATGAGCCGGCTGCATGGGCTGGAGGTGCCAATGCCGGCCGGGCGCGGCGCTGTGGCGGCGCACACACAGGCCATCGTACCGGCCGACAGGCCCGGCGATTTCGCGCAGGCGCTGATGGATCTCGGTGCGACCATCTGCACGCCGCGAAAGCCGGCCTGTGCGCTCTGCCCCTGGCAGGCACCATGCCGGGCGCGTCAGGCTGGTGTGCAGGAAAGCTTTCCGCGAAAGGCACCGAAGAAGGAGCGCCCGCAGCGGCATGGCATCGCCTTCGTGGTGCTGCGCGCAGATGGGGCGATCCTGCTGCGTACGCGTCCGCCGAAGGGCCTGCTTGGTGGCATGGCGGAGGTGCCGACCAGCGCGTGGACAGCTGAACCGGACGCGGCAGATGCCTTGGGAGCAAGGCCATTCCCGGCCGACTGGCTGACCGCAAACACGCCAGTGCGCCATGTCTTCACGCACTTTCCGCTCGAGTTGACAGTGCTGGCGGCCCGTGTGCCGGCGATGACGGACGCGCCGGAGGGCAGCCGCTTCACGCGGCTCGCCGCACTGGGCGACGAGCCATTGCCGACCCTGATGCGCAAGGTGATCGAGGCCGGCCTCGGCGCGCTGGGTGAGCCCGTCAGGCGATGAGGATAAAGTCGCTCAGCGACAGGTTGGGGTTGCCGGACAATGTCGCGATCTGGATCGCAGCGCCCGAACCTGTGCCATCAGCGTCGTAGGACAGGGTGCCATTGCCCTGCGTGTAAATAAACTGCGCGCCGGCTCCCTGCACGCTGCTGTTAAGCTGCCCGGCTACCAGTGCGGTGGCCGCTCCGAAGCCGGCGAAAGCAGCCTTGCTGATCACGATCTTGTCGAATCCGCCCACAAAATCTGTCACCGTATCGAACCGCCCACCGGTTGGCAGCCAGTCGAACACGAACTGGTCCGCGCCAGTGCCCCCGAACAACAGATCGGCCCCTTCGCCGCCATTCAGCGTGTCACTGCCGCCGTAGGCATAAAGTCTGTCATCGCCTTGTCCGCCCGACAACATATCGTTGCCATCACCGCCAAGCAGGTCATTGTTGCCGGCGTTACCCGTTCCCGTGAAACCGCCTGTGCCTTCAAAAAACAGGTTTTCCACGTTTGCAAAGCCGGCGATGGAAAAGCTGTTGAGGCTGGTGAAGACAGAATCAATATCGTCGTCTGCGGTTTCCGTCACGGTCGTGGCCGCAGTCGTGATGTAATACTGATCATCGCCCGCCCCGCCGATGAGGCTGTTGGTGCCGCCTTCGCCACGCAGCGTGTCGTTGCCATTGCCACCGCTTAGGGTGTCATTGCCGGCACCGCCGCGCATTTCATTGTTCAAATCGTTGCCGGTGCCGTTGAAGGTGCCGTTGCCGATGAAACTTAGATTCTCGACTTCGCCGAGCCCGACCAGCGAGAAAGTGGCAAGCGTTGTCTGGATGGTGTCGGTTCCGCCACTGGCCAGTTCGGTGACCACATCGCCGGCCACATCGAGACGATAGGTATCATCGCCCGCTCCGCCGATCAGTGTGTCATTGCCTGCGCCGCCATCCAGCGTGTCGTTGCCGGTGTTGCCAGTGATGGTGTTGGCCAGCGCGTTCCCGGTGCCGGTGTAGTTGAGAGCGGCTCCGAAGGAGAAGAAGGTCAGGTTCTCGACGTGGGCATAGCCTGCGATCGACAGGTTTGCCAGTGTGGTCCTCACCGTATCGGTGCCCTGGTTTAACAGCTCCGTCACCGTGTCCAAGGTCGTGTCGACCTGATAGGTGTCGTCGCCAAGGCCGCCGATCATGGTGTCGAACCCGCCCAGGACCCCGCTTCCGCCTCCGCCGACCAGCGAATCGTTGCCTGTTCCGCCGGTGAGCAGGTTGGCGCCGCTGTCGCCGATCAACGTGTCGTTGAAGTTCGAGCCGAGGATGTTCTCGAAGCCGCTGATGCGGTCACCTTCCGCGTCTCCCAGGCTGCCGGTGGTGTTGCCGCCGTATCCGAGTTGGACGAGAACGGCTACGCTTGAAGCCGCATAGCTGAGTGTGTCCACACCAGTGCCGCCGACCAGCGTGTCCGCGCCGCCGAGGCCCGCGATCGTGTCGTTGAGATCGCCGCCGTCGATGTAGTCAGCGCGGGTGGTGCCCGTGAGGGTTGCCGCTATTCCAGCCGCATTGACAATCTGCAGGCCCGAGAGCGTGCTGAGCACGACCGCGGCGGCAGACCCGAACTTGACGTTCTCAATGTCGGTCAGAAGATCGACGCCGTCTGCGCCGCCATTGTTATGTGTGACTGTGACGCCGAGCGCGCCGACCGTGAAGGTGTAGTCTGTGGCGGCACCGCTGAACACGGCCGTGTCCGTGCCGCCGCCGCCGCGCAGCGTGTCGTTGCCTCCGGCGCCGGTCAGAATGTCTGCGCCAACGCCGCCGGTGATGATGTTGGCTGCGCCGTCGCCTGTGCCGGTGAAGGCCGAAGTGCCGATATAGGTCAGGTTCTCGATGTTGGCGTAAGCCCCCACCGAGAAGCTGGTCAGCGTGGTCTGCACCGTGTCCGTGCCGCCGCCAGCCAACTCGACCACCACATCGGACGCGACATTGACGACATAGGTGTCGTCGCCCGCGCCGCCGGTCAGCGTGTCATTGCCTGCGCCGCCATCCAGCAGGTTGGCGAGGCCATCGCCGGTGAGGGTGTCGTTGGATGCCGAGCCGATGATGTTTTCGACCTGGCGGACCTTGTCGCCCTGCGCATGCCCACCCGTGCCGGTGGCGAAGGTCGCACCGTTCAGGGTCAGCGTGACAGCGGCGGTTGAAGCGGCATAGCTCACTGTGTCGACGCCAGCGCCGCCAATCAGTTCGTCCGCTTCGCCAAGGCCGATCAGCGTGTCGTTGCCGTCGCTGCCGATGATGTAGTCGCGAAAGCCACTGCCTGTCAGCACAGCGGCCGCAGGACTATTGTAGAAGATGACGACGCCTGCCAGCGTGCTGAGGGCAATGCCCGGGCCGCCCGCGAAACTGACGAACTCGATGCCGTCCAGCGTGTCCACACCGTCGCCGCCGGCCTGGCTGTCGGTCACCGTTAGGCCCTGGTCGGTGGCAGCAAAGGTGTAGCGTGAGGCTGGCCCGCTCAACCGGACGGTGTCGCTGCCGAGGCGACCTGCCAGATAGTCGTTGCCGCCACCGCCAACGAGCGTGTCGTTGCCGTCACGGCCATCGAGGTCATCATTGCCGTTGCCGCCGGTGATCACGTTGGCAAGCCCGTTGCCAATGCCGTAGAAATTGCCGGAATCGGTGAATGTCAGGTTCTCGATGTTGTTGTCGGAGTCGCCAAAAAGATTGGCCAGATCGAAAAAACCAATCGTCGTCTCGATTGTGTCGATGCCGGCATTGGCCGCTTCGACGACGAGATCGCCCGCGCTTTCAATGACATAGATATCGTTGCCGAGGCCGCCGGTCATCTGGTCGCCGGAGGCGCCACCATCGAGCCGGTTCGCGCCGGCATCGCCGGTGAGCGTGTCGTTGAAGTTCGAGCCGATGATGTTCTCGAAGCCGCTGATCCGGTCGCCTTCGGCGTCGCCGCCGCTGCCGGTGGTGACGAGCAGGCCATTGAGCGTGACAGTCACCGGGCCAGTCGAGGCCGAATAGTCCAGCGTGTCGATGCCAGTCCCGCCGATCAGCACATCCGGCCCGCCAAGGCCCGCGATGATGTCGTTGAGGTCACCGCCATCGATATAGTCGGCCTGTGCCGTGCCGGGGGGGATCACGCCTGCGGTGTTGGCCGGGTTGATCACAATCACGCCGGTCAGGTCGCCAAGCGCGAAGGTCGCACCACCCGCGAAGCGGACGAAATCGATGCCATCAAGCTTGTCGGTGCCATCTGTCCCGCTTGCATTGTGGGTCACGAAGGTGCCGGTCGGCCCGACGCTGAACGTGTAGGCCGATTGCGGGCCGGAGAGGATCACGGTGTCGCTGCCGGCGTCGCCGACCAGCGTGTCATTGCCCGCGCCGCCCACAAGCTCATCGTTGTCATTGCCTCCGAGCAGGCTGTCATTGCCTTCGCCGCCGGAGAGGGAGTCGGCGCCGAGGCCGCCGGAGAGGGTGTCCGCGCCGCCATTGCCGATGAGGCTATCATTGCCATCGCCGCCATTCAGCGTGTCGTTGCCGATCCCGCCAGTGATGGTGTTGGCCAGCGTGTTGCCGGTGCCGGTGAAGTTGGCGGTGCCGGTGTAGGTCAGGTTCTCGACATCGGCGTAGCCGGCGATCGAGATCGCAGCGGCCGCCGTCTGCACGGTGTCCGTGCCAGCGCCGGGTGCTTCCGTGACCACATCGGTCTGCACGTCGACGATGTAGAGGTCATCGCCCGCGCCGCCGATCAGCACATCGCTGCCAGCGCCGCCATTGAGCGTATCGTTGCCGTTGCCGCCTTCGAGCCGGTTTGCGCCAGCGTCGCCTGTGAGCGCATCGTTCTGGCCGGAGCCGAGGATGTTCTCGAAGCCGAGGTTCTGGTCGCCGGCTGCATCGCCGCCGATACCGCGCGTGGCCGCGCCGCCATTCAGCACGACCGTGACGCCTGCGCCGGAGCCGGCATAGCTCAGCGTGTCGATGCCCAGGCCACCGACGAGGTAGTCAGCGCCGGCCAGGCCTTCGATCTGATCATTGCCTGCGCCGCCATCGATATAGTCGATCAGGGTTGTGCCGGTGATCGTGTCGGCTGCGGCGCCAGACAACGTGGAATTGCCATAGATCGTGCTGAGCGCGACGACCGTCCCGCCAGCATTGATCTCCTCGATATTGATGAGCCGGTCGGTGCCTTCCTCTCGGTCGGTGCCGATGGCGTTGGCCGAGCGCGTGATGAAACGGCCCTGAGCATCAACGCCGAACGTGTAGTTGGTCAGAGTTTCGGCAAACAGCACCCGGTCGGTGCCTTCGCCGCCATCCAGCGTGTCGTTGCCGGTGCCGCCAATCAGCGAATCCGCCCCCGCCTTGCCATCCAGCGTGTCAACGCCCTCACCGCCATCGAGCGTATCGTTGCCGATGCCGCCGGTGATCGTGTTGAAGATGCTGTTGTTGCCCGTGCCGCGGAAGGCTGCCGTTCCGGTGTAGGTCAGGTTTTCGACATTGGCGGAGAGTGACAGCACCGCCAGAGAGGTCAGCACGGTGTCGGTGCCGCCCGTATCGGGGCCGAGCGTGGTTTCGGTGACGACATCGCCAGCCGCATCGACGGTGTAGATATCGGAGCCGGAGCCGCCGACCATCGTGTCACTGCCGGTGCCGCCATCGAGCGTGTCATTGCCGTCGCCACCGATCAGCGAGTCGTTGCCAGCGCCGCCGTTGAGCGTGTCGCTGAAGAAGTTCGCGCCGCCATCGAGCGTGTCGTTGCCGGTGCCGCCGGTCAGCGAGTCAGCGTGGTTCGCCGAGCCGATGACATGCTCGAAGCCGCTGATCGTGTCGCCCTGCGCATGGCCGCCACTACCGACGCTGGTGCCGGTGGCATTCAGCGTGATGGTGACGCCGGCATTGGAGCCCGAATAGTCCAGCCTGTCCGTGCCCGTGCCGCCGATCAGGTAATCGCGGCCAAGCGAGCCATACATGGTGTCGTTCGCATCGCCGCCATCGATGAAGTCGCCCACGACGCTGTTGAAGGTTGCGTCTGCGTAGCTGATGCCTTGTCCTGCAACGCCGACTGTCCGGAGACCTGCGAGACTTGCGAGCGAAAAAATGCGGAAACCAGCGTAGAATTCCTCGACATTCACAAGTGTGTCTGTGCCATAGGACACATTAAATGTGTAAGTCGTGGTGATTTGACCAAAACTATTGTAGGCAAAATCGATCTGGGCGCGAATATCAGAAGAAGTTACACCAATAGAATTATTACTGGCAGAAATATCGTTATAAATTCGATCATTTCCATCGCCGCCATCGATGAAATCATCACCTTGGCCGACGATAATGGGAACACCATTCGGGCTACCGAGATTTCCAAAGAATTCATCGTCACCCGCGCCACCGATCATGGTGTCGTTGCCATCACCACCAAACGCGAAGTCGTTATCCGCTCCGCCAACCAACGAGTCATTACCCACGCCGCCTATCAGGTAATCACTGCCATCGTCGCCGACGACGGTATCGTTGCCGTCTCCTCCGTTGAGCGAGTCATTCCCAGCGCCACCGATCAGCGAATCGTTGCCGTTGTTGCCATTCAGAATGTCGTTGCCGGCCTCGCCCCGCAGCGTGTCGTTGCCGGTCGCGCCGTTCAGGACGTTGTTGAGCGTGTTGCCGGTGCCGGTGAAATTGCCGGTGCCGGTATAGGTCAGGACTTCGACGTTGGCATAGGTCGCGATCGACAGGCTGGCCAGCGCTGTCAGAACGGTGTCGCTGCCCTGATCCAGCTCTTCGACAAGTATGTCGGCCTGGTTCTCGACCACGTAAACGTCGTTGCCTGCGCCACCCAAGAGGCGATTGATGCCTGTACTGCCTTCGAGCGTGTCGTTGTTGTCACCGCCGCTGAGCGTGTCATTGCCCGCGCCGCCGACCAGGCGGTTGGTGTTGTTGTCTCCTGTCAGCACGTCATTGAAGGCCGAGCCGATGATGTTCTGGAAGTTGGTGAGCGAATCGCCCTCAGCATGGCCGCCGCTGCCGGTCGTCGTGCTGGCGCTTGCGGTCACGGTGACCGCTGCGTTGGAAGAGGCATAGCTCGCGGTATTGATGCCCGCATCGCCAATCAGCGTATCAGCACCGCCGCCGCCCTCGATCGTGTCATCGAGGTTTCGGCCGCTTATGCGTTCTGCCGCTGCGGTGCCAACGAGGTTGTTTGTTTGGCCCACTGTGCCGAACAGCCTTGGTCCCACAAGGCTGCTCAGCAGCACGGATGCTGCGCCGGCGAAGCTGACGCGCTCCACGTCAACCAGTGTGTCCTGGCCATCCGTGCCAGTGTGGACAATGCGCAGCGTCGAGCCGTCATCAAGGAAGCTGTAGGCCGATTGCGCGCCACTCAGATTGATGGTGTCGATGCCTGCGCCGCCATTGAGCGTATCGTTACCCGCGCCGCCAACCAGCGTGTCATCGCCCTGGCCACCAAAGAGGGAATCCGCCCCTGCATTGCCGATCAGGCTGTCATTGCCGTCGCCACCATCGAGCGTATCGCCCAGATCGCGACCGGTGATGACGTTGGCGAGCGTGTTGCCAGTGCCGGTGAAGGTGCCGGCGCCAAAGTAGGTCAGGTTCTCGACGTTGGCATAGCCGGCGATGGAGAGCGCGGCGATATCCGTCCGCACCAGATCGATGCCGCTGCCGACGATGGAGTCTTCCGTGACCACATCGCCCTGCGCATCGAGCACATAGGTGTCGTTGCCGAGCCCGCCTGCGAAGCTGTCATTGCCCGTGCCGCCGGTCAGGCTGTCATCGCCAGCGCCGCCGAGCAACGTGTCGTTGGACGCGCCGCCGTCAAGCGTGTCGTTGGCACCGCCACCATCGATGATGTTTGCCTGACCGTCGCCCGTGAGAACGTCCGCGAAGGCCGAACCGATCAGGTTCTCGAAGCCTGAGATGGAATCGCCCGCCGCATCACCGCCCGAGGACGCGCCATTCAGCGTCACGGTGACGGCAGCGAGCGAGGCTGCGTAGGTCAACGTATCGATGCCAGTGCCGCCGACCAACGTATCGGCACCGCCGAGGCCTGCGATGGTGTCGTTCAGATCGCTGCCATCGAGATAATCGGCCAGACCGGTGCCGGTGAGCGAAGTGGCCAGGCCTACTGGATCGGTGATGCTGGTGCCGATCAGTGTGCTCAGCAGGATGCTGGCCCCGCCGGCGAAGCTGACACGCTCGACATCGATGAGCCGATCTTTGCCTTCGCTGCCTCCCCCCACGTTGTGCGTGACGAACAGACCACCTGTTTCGACACTGAATGTGTAGGCCGACTGCGGGCCAACCAGATTGAATGTGTCGACGCCGGTGCCGCCATTGAGCGTATCATTGCCCTCGCCGCCGACCAGCGTGTCGTCACCGATGCCGCCGAAGAGGGAATCCGCCAGTTGGTTGCCAACGAGCCTGTCATTGCCCTCGCCACCATCGAGCGTATCGCTGCCGGTGCCGCCTGTGATGACATTGGCAAGCGTGTTGCCGGTTCCGGTGAAGCTGGCGCCAAACGGCCGGAGTGAGGTCAGGTTCTCGACGTTGGCATAGCCGGCAATGGACAGAACGCTGATATCGGTCTGGACCAGATCGGTGCCTTCGCCGGCTGCTTCTGTGATCACATCGCCTTGCGCATCAATGACATAGGTGTCGTCGCCAACGCCGCCGACCAGCGTGTCATTGCCAGCGCCTCCGGTGAGCGTGTCGTTACCGATGCCGCCAAGCAGGCTGTCCAGCCCGATGTCGCCGCGCAGCGAGTCATTGCCTGCGCCGCCGATCAGCGTGTCGTTGCCGCCCTGACCGTCGAGCGTGTCGTTGCCGCCGAGGCCCGTGATGGTGTTGGCGAGGCCGTTGCCCGTGCCTGCGAAGGCGGATGTGGCTGTGCCGATGAAGGTCAGGTTCTCGAAATCGCCGTTGGAACCACCACCCAGGGCGAAGGCGGAGGCTGCGGTCTGCACCGTGTCGGTACCCTCGCCTGCCACTTCCGCCAGAACATCGCCAAACTCGGCAATGTAGGTGTCATCACCCTGACGGCCTTCCAGATAATCGGCATCGGCGCCGCCATTGAGCGTATCGTTGCCGATCCCGCCGACCAGGCTGTCATCCCCCACGCCGCCGAGCAGAAGGTCCGCCCCGTTGCCGCCGTTCAGCGTATCGTTGCCAGCCAGCCCTGACAGCGTATCGTTGCTGTCGCCGCCAGACATGATGTTGTCCAGCTCATTGCCGGTGCCATTCAGCGAAGAAGCGTTCGTATCGACACCGAGGTTCTCGACGTTGGCGCCAAGCGTGTAGGTGCCGTTGACGTAGACCGTGTCCGTTCCCTCATTCTGCCCTTCGATGACAACATCGGTCACATCGGTTCCGAGGAAGTAGGCGTCATCACCCGCGCCACCGATCAGCGTGTCGCGTCCGCCAAGGCCGGATAACTCGTTGTCAGCCGAATTGCCGGTAATGCGATTGTCCCGAGCGTTGCCGTTGCCAGTACGGGACGTACCCACACCCGCTCCAAGCAAAACCGTTAGGTTCTCGATATGCGCAAGGGTGGTATCATTGAGGGCAAAGCTGCCGTCGAAAATGATCGTATCGGTGCCGCTGTTTGCGTTCTCGACGATGAACAGTTGGCCACTGGACAGAATGTAAGTGTCGTCACCCAACCCGCCGACTAGACTGTCGAGCTCGCCGCCGATGAGCGTGTCATTGCCCGCGCCGCCGTCCAGTGTGTCGAAAGAGCCACGGCTCTCCAGCCGGTTGGCCAGGCCGTCGCCGACAATCGTGTTCCGGTCGACCGTTGTGCCGATGACATTCTCGAAGCCGCTGATGCGGTCGCCATTCGAGGTGGTGGTGACGCCTGCACCGAGGGTCACGTTCACGACCGTGGTCAGCAGGCTGTAATCAAGCGTGTCGTTGCCTGCGCCGCCGATCAGGTCATCACCACCGAAAAGGACGGCTCCGCTTCCGGTTCTTTCCGTTGCCGATCCGACAACGGTATCATCGCCCGCGCCCGCATCGATGTAATCGATGAGCCCATCGCTGCCTTGCAGCGTCGCTGATGTATCGGTGACGATGTAGCTGCCGAAGAGCTGACCATCCACCTGCCTGCTGGCCACGACTGAAAAATCGACGAAGGCGATGTTCGTGAGTGTGTCTGTGCCATCGGTGCCGCCATTCAGCGCGGTAACCGTGCGCACGCCAGCCGCCGTGAAGCTGAAGCGGTAGTTCGCGTTGCCGGAACCATCGACCTCGGCGCGCGTCAGGACCGCGGTGTCAATGTCGCTTCCGGAAGGGTTTGCGCCGCCATTGAAGGCGTCATTGCCCGAGCCGCCCACAAGCGTGTCATTGCCCGCGCCGCCGTTCAGCACATCATTGCCCGCGCCGCCGGCGATCCGGTTGGCGAGCGTGTTGCCGGTGCCGGTGAAGGCGGCGGTGCCGGTGTAGGTCAGGTTTTCGATCTCTGCGACAGCCGCGCCGACCGCGCTGAGCGGGATGGCCGCAAGGCTGTAGGTCGTGGCCGTCGTGCGGACCTCGTCAACAAGGCCTTCGTCAGCAAGCTCGATGATCACGTCGGCCTGCGACGAGACCACATACGTGTCGTTGTCGGCTCCGCCGATCAGGCGGTTGGTGCCACCAAGTCCGGTCAGCGTGTCGTCGCCGGCCAGGCCCGTGAGCGTGTCGTTCAAGGCACCGCCGGTGATGGCATTGGCATCCGTGTTGCCCGTGCCTGCGAAGGCGGACGCGCCGGTGTAGACGAGGTTCTCGATGCTGCCGGCGGCGGTGACAGTGGTGAACACCGTCCTGATCGTGTCAGTGCCCTGTCCGGCATCTTCAACGACGACGTCGCCCGCGTTGTCGACGACATAGGTGTCGTCGCCAAGGCCGCCGGTCATGCTGTCGGCACCCGTGCCGCCATCGAGGCTGTCGTCACCGTCGCTGCTGGACAGCGTGTCGTTGCCTGCTGCACCGGACAGCGTTGCATTGCCGGTTTGCCCGAAGATGGTCAGGACATTGTCGAGGCCGTTGCCGGTGCCAACGAAGGTGCCGGTGCCGATGTAGGTCAGGTTCTCGACACTGGTAAAGGCAGCGATGCTGTAGGCGCTCGCGGTCGTCTCGACCGTGTCGGTGCCTGTGCCTGCGCCCGCAGCCTCGGTGATGACATCGCCGGTCACGTCCGTGATGTAGGTGTCGTCGCCCGCGCCGCCGACCAGCGTGTCGATGCCTGCGCCGCCGTCCAGGGTGTCATTGCCTGCGCCGCCGGTGATGACGTTGGTGAGCGCATTGCCCGTGCCGCTGAAGCCCGCATTGGCAGGCCCCAGATCCGAATTTGCAAAGGGCGAGGCGCGGTTGAAGGTCAGGTTCTCGACGTTGGCGAAGGTCGCCAGCGAGAAAGTGGCGAGATCGGTCTCGACCCGGTCGGTGCCGCTGCCGACACCCGAATCTTCGATGACGGTGTCGGTTGGCGGGTTCGGGAAGACCTGACTGAAATCATCAGAAGAGACGAAGAACACATCGTCCCCGGCCCCGCCGCGCAGTGTATCGCTGCCCTGGCCGCCAGAGAGCGTGTCATTGCCCGCGCCGCCGTTGAGGCTGTCAGCAGCAAGGCCCTCGCCGCCCTGGAGCACGTTGTTGCCCGCATCGCCGGTGATGGTGTCTGCCGCGCCGGAGCCGATGACGTTCTCGAAGCCGCTGACGCTGTCGCCCGGCCCGGTCGCGGTCACGACTGTCGCACCGTTCAGGGTCAGACTGACGCTGACATTGCTCGAAGTGTAGTCGAGCGTGTCGGTGCCGTCGCCGCCAAGCAGAGAGTCACCACCGCCAAAAGCACGGATGGTGTCATTGCCGGCAAGGCCACTGATGAAGTCGGCGAGCCCCGTACCTACGAGGAGTTCGCCCGCGGCTGTGCCGGTCTTTGACTCACCGAACACGCTGCCGAAAGCAACATGCTCGGGCGGGTTGAGGCCATCCACGAAGCGGATGATCTCGATGCCGGTGAAGGTATCCGTGCCGTCGCTGCCGCCGCCAATGCGTGAAACCGTGGTCTGGCCGGCCGCATTGTAGCCGAAGGTGTAGGCGGATCGCGGGCCGTTCAGGACGAGGACGTCGCCAGAAAATCCTTCGCTGCCGCCGTCGATGCTGTCATTGCCAGAGCCGCCAACCAGCGTGTCATCGCCTCCGCCGCCGCGCAGGGTATCATTGCCATTGCCGCCAGTGATGACGTTGTTGCCGGTGTTGCCTGTGCCGGTGAAAGTGCCGGCGGTGCCGATGAAGGTCAGGTTCTCGACGTTGGCGAAGTTGGCCTCATTTGCGATCGATAGCGCAGTCAGCGCGGTCTCGACCGTGTCGATCTCGATGGGCCCAAATCCACCTGTGAGATCATCTTCAACGATCACGTCGGTCGCAGAGCTGATGACATAGGTGTCTTCGCCGCTGCCGCCACGCAGCGTGTTTGTGCCAAGGCCGCCGATGAGCCGGTCATTGTCATCCCCGCCGTCGAGGGTGTCATTGCCGGTGCCGCCATCCAGCGTATCCTCGCCATCGGCGCCGGAGACGAAGTCAGCGCCAGCAGCGCCGATGATGATGTTGTCGAGCGCATTGCCGGTGCCGGTGAAGGCGAGGGTGCCTGTGTAGGTCAGGTTTTCGACGTTGACCAAAGTGTCGAGCGAGGAACTCGCGACCGTCGTCCGAACCGTGTCGGTGCCTTCGCCGCTGCCTTCGGTGATGACATCGCCTGCAGCATCCACGACGTAGGTGTCATCGCCAAGGCCGCCAGCCATGCTGTCGATGCCTGCACCGCCGTCGAGGCTGTCATTGCCGCCATTACCGAGCAGGGTGTCATTGCCGATGCCGCCAAGAAGCGTGTCATTGCTGCCCGCGCCAGTGATCACGTTGTTCAGCGCATTGCCCGTGCCGGTGAAATTGCCTGTGCCGGTGAAGGTCAGGTTCTCGATATTGGCGAGCGATGCCGGAGCAGCGAGGCTGTAGCTTGCCACCACCGTCTGGATCGTGTCCGTGCCAGTTCCCGCGCCAGCCAGTTCGGTGATGATGTCGGTTGCAAGATCGACGACATAGGTGTCGTTGCCGAGGCCGCCGGCCATGCTGTCAGTGCCGCCGCCGCCAACAAGGCTGTCATCGCCGCCGTTGCCTGTCAGCGTGTCATTGCCCAGAAGGCCGACGAGCGTGTCATCGCCCGCGCCGCCTGTGATGGCGTTGGCGAGGTCGTTGCCGGTGCCGGCAAAGTTGCCGGTGGTGCCGGTGAAGGTCAGGTTCTCGACATTGGCGATGGCGGCCAGCGAATAGATGTTCAGCGCGGTTTCGACGCGGTCCGTGCCCTGCGCTGCAAGCTCGGTGATCGTATCGGATGCATCGACGACATAGACGTCGTCGCCGAGGCCACCAATGAGGGCGTCCGCCCCTCCATTGCCGATCAGCCTGTCATTGCCGCCGAAACCCGAGATGGTTTCGGACTGGGCTGTGCCTGTCAGCGTGTCGGCAACGGCTGTGCCGTTGATGGGCCCACCGAGAAGGCTGCTGATGGCGACCGCGTCGTCCGTCCCGAACTTCACGAATTCGATGCCGGCCAGCGTGTCCGTGCCGTTGGCGCCGGAAATGATGAAGCTGCCCGCGCCGTTGCCGGAGACAGCATAATCTGCCGCTGCACCTGTGAGCAGGAGAACATCACTGCCCTCGCCGCCGATCAGGCTGTCATTGCCCAGGCTTGCGACGAAGGTGTCATCGCCGCCGGCACCGTCCATCGTCTCGTTGCCGGTGCCGCCGGTGAGCGTGTTGCCAAGCGCGTTGCCGGTGGCCGTGCCGGTGCCGGAATAGACAAGGTTCTCGACATGGCTACCCAGCACAAAGCCGGCAAGGGCCGTCTGCACGGTGTCGGTGCCTTCGTCGGCCGCTTCGACCACCACGTCAGCTGCGTCATCGACGATGTAGACATCGTCGCCGGTGCCGCCCGTGAGGCTGTCGATCCCCGCCCCGCCATCCAGCGTGTCATTGCCGATCAGGCCCGACAGGGTGTCGTTGCCGCTGCCGCCCGTGATGCGGTTGGCCTCGCCGTTGCCCGTGCCGGTGAAGGCGGCCGAGCCGGTGTAGGTCAGGTTCTCGACGAAATCGCCAAGGGTATACTCGGCCAGGGTGGTGTTGACCGTGTCTGTGCCTTCACTGGCACCCACTTCATAGACCTGATCGCCGGCATCATCGACGATGTAGACATCGTCGCCGGTTCCGCCCTGGAGGTTATCCGTGCCGGTGCCGCCATCGAGCGTGTCGTTGCCATCATAGCCGAGCAGGACATCATTGCCGCCGAGGCCAAAGAGCTGATCGCTGTTGTTGACTGTGCTGCCAAAGCGGCCGCTCATGAAATTGTCAGCAGCATTGCCGGTGCCGATCAGGTTGACATCGGAGATATTGCTGAGATTCTCGAGGTTGTCAGCGAGGGTATACGAAAACGTCGCCGGCAACGGCTGACCGAATTCATCAACGGGCACAATGATATCAATGTTGACCCCGTCAAGACCCTCACCCGCGTTCTCGACGATCACGTCGTCGAGAGAGCTGATTGTATAAAAATCGTTTCCGACACCGCCAACCAGCTGGTTGCTGCCGCCGCCACCTGTGAGCTGGTCGTTGCCTTCAAGGCCGAACAGCGTGTCGTTGGCCGCGGCGCCATAGAGGTAGTTGTCGAGAGTGTTGCCAGTGCCGGTGAAGGCACCAGCGCCACTGCTGAACAGCGTTTCGAGATTGGCCCCGAGAGTGTAGCTCGACAGCGTTGTCTGGACGGTGTCGAAACTGCCCTCGTCCGGGGCTTCGACAACGATATCTCCGGCATCATCGACAACATAGGTGTCAATGCCGCTGCCGCCGACCATGCTGTCGGCGCCCGCGCCACCGCGGAGGAAGTCATTGCCCTCCAGGCCAACGAGCGTGTCGTTGCCGTCCTTGCCGTCGATGTCGTTGCTGAGGGCGTTGCCGGTGCCGGCGAATGTCCCGCTGCCGGTATAGCGCAACAGCTCGACATTGGCCGTGAGCGTATAGGTCGACAGCGTGGTCTCGACACTGTCGAATGTGTTTGGTTCAACTTCCTCGATGACCACGTCACCGGCATCATCGACGACGTAGCTGTCACCACCCAAGCCGCCGACCATGCTGTCGGCACCTGTGCCGCCATCGAGGCGATCATTGCCATCCAAGCCGATGAGCGTGTCGTTGCCTTCCAGACCGCTGAGCGTGTCTCGCGAGCTACCGCCGGTGATGGTGTTGCTGGCGCTGTTGCCAGTGCCGCCGAAGCCCACCGACGTGCCGCTGAAAACCAATGCCTCCAGATTTGCGCCAAGCGTATAGCTCGACAGAGAAACCTTGACGGTGTCGCCGGTTCCTTCGCCGGTCAGTTCAGTGATCACATCACCAGCAGAATCAACGAAATAGTCGTCATTTCCGCCGCCGCCGGCCATGCTGTCGGCACCCTCGCCGCCATCCAGCGTATCGAGCCCGTCATGGCCGATCAGAGTATCACTGCCGCTGCCGCCCTGGAGACTGTCGTTCCCCTCCAGTCCGCTGAGTGTATCGTTGCCTTCCAGCCCGTTGATGATGTCATCGACTGTTGTTCCGTCGAGGCTGTCGTCGCCGGAAGTGCCATCAATCGGGGGCATGGGAACAATTCCTGAAATCAATCAAAACTACTGCATGATGCCGTTATGCACTTTCCATGGATACCCGCAATCGGAATTGAAACGACCGATTCGGCCGTTGCAATTGCAACTTTCTTGTCTATCTGCGCGCGGAAATTGTACGAATGTGTTTGAAGCAATCATCGAATAGTGATTGCATGTTCAAACTTTGAATCGGAAATACCAAATGTTTAGGTTTGATTAACGTCGATGTATTCGACGATGTTTCCTTATTTGTTTGTTTTTTCATTTCGTCGCGACGAAAAACAATCATCTGCGACATCATCATTGTCGGATTCGCAGCCGGACCGATTGATCAAGACAGGTCCGTTTTTTTCTCCAGACAGGTCCATGCCGCCTGTTGCCACCGCAGATGGCGCAGCGGGCGGCGTGGCTCCGCCAAATCGTCGCAGCGGCTGTAGACGTGTGCCTAATCCCCGGCCAGCACCTGACCGAAGCCAACAAGGTGGTCATCCAGGTCGATGACGCCGAATTCCAGCACGCCGTAGGGCTGGAGATAAGGCTCGTCGTCGATCACGGCCCCGCGCCCACGCAAGGTCTCGAACTCGGCTCTTGCATCGTCGACCCAGAAATAGGCATCGAACAGGCTCTCGCGCTGCTGCCGCCTCGGGATGACAGGCGTGGTGCTGGCGCCCAGCATGACGAAGGCCGGGCCACGCTTGAGGATCGCGAAGCTGGGCGGCTCACCAAACGTGTTGTCGATCGAGAACCCGAAGACGTCGCGCCAGTGCACCATTGCTGCCGTGACATCGCGCGACAGCAGGATCGAGGCCTGCGCGACGATCCGGCCTGTCATGCAGCGCCGCCGTCGCGGGTCTTGAGGTAGGCCGCGCCGCAGGCCTTGGCCAGTTCGCGCACCCTGAGGATGTAGCCCTGCCTCTCGGTGACAGAGATCACGCCGCGCGCATCAAGCAGGTTGAAGACGTGGCTGGCCTTGATGCACTGGTCATAGGCGGGCAGCGCCAGCGTGTGGTGGTTGTCGTTGGAGCCGGGGGCAGGCTCGCCGGCCGCCAGATAGGACTGGCAGGCGGCTTCCGCCATCCGGAACTGCTCGAACAGCATCACCGTGTCGGCATGCTCGAAATTGTGGCGCGAGTATTCCTGCTCGGCCTGAAGGAAGACATCGCCATAGGTGACCTTGTCGGGCCCTTCGAGGCCGTTGAAGTTCAGATCGTAGACGTTCTCGACGCCCTGGACATACATGGCGAGGCGCTCCAGCCCATAGGTCAGCTCGCCGGCCACGGGCGCACACTCAAAGCCCGCCACCTGCTGGAAATAGGTGAACTGGCTGACTTCCATGCCGTCGCACCAGCATTCCCAGCCCAGGCCCCAGGCCCCGAGCGTGGGGCTTTCCCAGTCATCCTCGACAAAGCGCACGTCATGCAGCGCCAGATCGACGCCGATGGCGGCGAGGCTGTCGAGATAGAGTTGCTGCAGGTCGGGCGGGCTCGGCTTCAGGATGACCTGAAACTGGTAATAGTGCTGGAGGCGGTTGGGGTTCTCGCCATAGCGGCCATCCTTGGGGCGGCGCGAGGGCTGCACATAGGCTGCCTTCCACGGTCGCGGCCCCAGAGCCCTCAGCGTGGTTGCGGGGTGAAACGTGCCGGCACCAACCTCCATGTCATAGGGCTGGAGAATGACGCAGCCGCGTTCGGCCCAGAACCGCTGCAGCGTCAGCAGAAGCCCCTGGAAAGAGCGGGCGGGATCAAGGGAGGCGGATCGGGTGCTGTCGGCTCGTGGTGTCATCGCAAAAAGCGCCTTGGGTGAACGCGCGGTGTTTGGCCTGCCGGCAGGGGTCAGGTCAAGCAAGGCCTTGATGCCGGATGCTTGGCGGGAGGTCTGCGCCGCAGAAAAACAGCGCCGCCATTGAACCAAAGCGCGATCTCCTCCGACCCATGGGCAGGACCAGGTGTTCTGATCCATCGCAACAGGAGAGTGACATGACCCTTTTCAAGACATCCAAGGCAGCCTTCGTCGTTGCCGCCCTGATGGCCACCGGCACCTTCGCCGGCACATCGCTGATGCTGGCAGAACCGGCCGCCGCTCAGGCTGCTGCCGGTGGTGGCCGCGGCGGCGGCGGTGGTGGTGCCGGCCCGGGCGGCGCTGCTTCAGGCGCGGACGGGGGATCGAGCGAGCTTTACGCCATCATGGTGCCACCCGGTGCCGCCAATCCGAACTGCATCACCGCAAGCTGCCGCCGTCCGGTACCGGTCCGCATCGTCGTCAGGCCTCCGCGCCCGAATTGTGACAGCGGCGTGGTCCGGATCGCACGGACACAGGCCGAATGGCATGCCCTGCGCGAGTGCAATCGCCGCCCGATCTGAACGGCAAAGGCGGCGAGCCAGATGCAGGATGTCAGATGCCGCCCTTCACGCCGGAGGGCGGCGTCATCTCGTCGGGCACGAAGAAATCCGGTGCGAGCGGCTTCGATGGGTCAACCCGGTAGGGCAGGAAGTCGGTGACGCCCTCGCTGGCCAGGAAGCTGTCATCGATCAGGAATTGCCCCGTGAAGGCGCGGGCGCTCTTGCAGAAGATCGCGTGCGCAGCGTCGGCCATGATCTCGGGCGTGCGGCTCATGGCCATGAGCTGGTCGCCGACGACATACCGAATCGCGCTGGTGGCAATCGTGGTGCGCGGCCACAAGGCGTTGACGGCGATGCCATCGCGCCGGAATTCGCCGGCGAAGCCGAGCACACACATGCTCATGCCATACTTGGCCATGGTGTAGGCGACATGGGGGCTGAACCACTTCTCCTTCATGTCGAGCGGCGGCGAGAGCATCAGCACATGCGGGTTGGCGGACTTGGCCAGGTAGGGTGCCGCCAGCTTGGTGGTCATGAAGGTGCCGCGCGCATTGACACCGTGCATCAGGTCATAGCGCTTCATGTCGGTGGCCGCCGTGCCGGTGAGCTGGATCGCCGAGGCATTGTTGACGAGGATGTCGAGGCCGCCAAAGGTCTCGACGGTGCGCGCCAGCGCCTCCGCCACCTGGGCTTCCTCACGCACATCCATCTGGATTGCGAGCGCCTTGCCACCTGCGGCCTCGATCTCGCGGGCGGATTCGTGGATCGTGCCGGGCAGCTTGGCGTGCGGCTCGGAGGTCTTGGCGGCAATGGCCACGTTGGCGCCATCCCGCGCGCAGCGCAGCGCAATGGCAAGGCCGATGCCGCGTGAGCCACCGGTGATGAACACGGTCTTGCCGGCAAGCGGTTTGCCGGTGCTGTCTGTCTGGCTGGTCATGGTCAGTTCCCTCGATCGGGTGTGAAACGGGACGGCTGCGAGCCGTCATCGTCGGTGAAATGATAAAGCCGCGCCATGTCGGCGGCATGGACGATCTGGCCAGAAAAGCGGCCCACATCGGGATCGGCGGCGAGTGCTGCGACGGCGCGGCCGGCATAGCGCGCGGTCTCAGTAGCGTCGGCTGACATGCCTGCGTCGACCACCCGCTCGGTGCGCACGAAGCCGGGCGACACCACAAGGGCGCTGACCCCATGCGGCTTCAGCTCCTCGGCCATGGCAAGTGACATCCGGTTCATGGCGGTCTTGGCCAGATCGTAGACAACATCGCCAAGATAACCGGGGCCGGTATCGAAGCTGATGCTGACGATGAGGCCTTTCTTGGCGGAGACCATCGCTGGAGTGACGGCCCTCGACGTCAGGAACTGGGCGTAGAGCCCGCTTTCGAGCGCATGCCCGAGCGAGCGGGAGCCACGCCGCCAGAATGGTGTTCCGAACTGCGAGCCATCGGCATGGCGTGTGCCGTCGAAGCCTTCGTTGCCGCCCCAGACCGCATTGACGAGCACATCAATGCGCCCGAAGCGGCGCAGGCACCACGAGACCAGCGTGTCGACATCGCGCTCTTTCGTATGGTCGCAGATGTAGTGATGGCCCCGCCCACCGGCGGCATCGACCTCGCGGGCCGTGTCCTCGATGACCTCAGTGCGGCCATCGGTTCGGTTTCCGGTCTCGGTCGAGCGTGCGGTGACGATGACGGTCGCGCCAGCCTCCCCGAGGGCACGCGCCACGCCGCGCCCGACCCCGCGCGAGGCACCGGCCACGAGACAGACGCGGGAGGCGAGCGCCGTCACAGCCGGCTTCGGCTAGCTTGCCAGCGCCAGCGGCGCGTCGTGCACCGAGGCAGCACCGGACGTGATCGAGACCTCGAGGCCCTGGGCTGCCGTCAGCAGGTTCTCGGCAAAGAACCGGGCCACGGCAATCCGGCCGGCATGGGCCGGATGACTATCACCACTGGCAAGCGCAGCGTCGGAGGCAAGCGCAAGCTGGCACAGCCCGGTTGCCCCTTGCGCCAGCGCGAACAGGCGCAAGTAGGGGGTGGCGCCGGCGAGTGCATCGTCGGGCCGGTTGCCGGCCATTGCACCCTGCATCCAGCTTGTGGTGCGGTCGAGGCTCTCGACGGCGTCGCGCATGCGGGCGGCAGTCTGCCCCAAAGCCGGGTTGCGGCAGGCCGTTGCTGCCGCCTGCACCGCCCTCATGCGGGCAATGGCGGCCCGCACGGTGGCGCCTCCTGCCAGCGGCAGCTTGCGCTGTACCAGATCGATGGCCTGGATGCCGTTGGTGCCCTCGTAGATGGTCAGGATACGGGCATCGCGCATGTGCTGCGCCGCGCCGGTTTCCTCGACGAAGCCCATGCCGCCATGGACCTGAACCCCGATCGAGGCGACATCGACGCCGGTATCGGTCGAGAAGGCCTTGGCGACAGGCGTCAGCAGCGCGCCCATCTCGGCAGCCTGCTTCCGGGCTTCCGGGTCTGCGGCATGGTGTGCGCGGTCCAGTTCGGCAGCCGTGAGATAGCAGATGGTCCGCGCTGCATTGGTCAGGGCCAGCATCGTCAGCAGGTTGCGGCGGACATCGGCGTGCTCGATGATCGGGCTCATGCCCTCGCCGGTGAAACCCGGACTGCGACCCTGCCGGCGTTCATTCGCATACCACAGCGCCTGCTGATAGGCGCGGTCTGCGATGGCGACGCCCTGGATGCCCACGCCGAGCCGGGCATTGTTCATCATCGTGAACATGCAGGCGAGGCCCCGGTTTTCCTCGCCGATCAGGAAGCCGGTCGCACCGCCGGCATCGCCAAAGACCATGGTGCAGGTCGGCGAGCCGTGAATGCCGAGCTTGTGCTCGATGCCCGAGCAGCGCACGTCGTTGCGCGCCCCCAGCGAACCATCGGCATTGACGAGGAACTTCGGCACCAGAAACAGCGAGATACCGCGCGTACCGGCCGGCGCGTCAGGCAGGCGTGCCAGAACAAGATGGATGATGTTGTCGGTCAGGTCGTGCTCACCATAGGTGATGTAGATCTTCTGGCCGGTGATGCGGTAGCTGCCATCATCCTGGCGCTCGGCCCGCGTGCGCAGGGCGTTGAGGTCGGAGCCGGCCTGCGGCTCTGTCAGGTTCATGGTTCCCATCCAGGTGCCGGCGACGAGCTTGCCGAGATAGGTATCCTTGAGATGCTGAGAGCCATGCACCGTCAGCGCCTCGATCGCGCCGCAGGTCAGCAGCGGGCCCAGCGCGAAGGCCAGCGAAGCGGCGTTCCACATTTCGAGGCAGGGCGCGTTGACCAGCGCCGGAAGGCCCTGGCCGCCAAACTCCTCTTTCGCGGGCAGGGCATTCCAGCCACCCTCTGCCCAGGCTGTGTAGACGTCCTTCCAGCCGGTGGGCATGGTGATCGCGCCATCGTGCAGCGGGGTGCCAGCGCGGTCACCGACGCGGTTTAGCGGCGCGATCATGCTGGAGGCAAACTTGCCAGCCTCTTCGAGGATCGACGCCACCAGATCATCCGACAGGTCGGGATAGGTGCCATCGGCGATTGAACGATCGAGCCTGGCCACTGCCTTCAGCGTGAACATCATCTCGTCGACGGGCGCGCGGTAGCTCATGGCGATTTCTCCCTCGGGTGGTCTTCTTGGCAGACAGGCGTTGCGGGACGCCGGCCTGTGCTGGTCTGACTCTTTCTGGGCTTTTCGCCGGAACGCCGCAAGCCGGCCCTGTGTCGCGCGGCTGTCAACGATTGACGTCATGATGGGCCAGAGCCTACCGAGACGTCCAGAGATGATCATGAGAGATAGTTCACATATGAACGAACTGTCGTCAACTGCCAGTCATGCGGGCCGGGCAGCTCGCCTCGCTGCCGATGCTGATGGCGTGGCCGAGGCGGCGCGGCTGCTGGCAGCCGGCTGGCTCGTCGCCCTGCCGACAGAGACGGTCTACGGGCTCGGCGCGGATGCGACCAACCCCGTGGCGGTGGCCCGCATCTATGCGGCCAAGGGTAGGCCAGCCTTCAATCCGCTGATCGCGCATGTGCCGGATACCATGTGGGCGCGTCGTCAGGGTCTGTTCAATGCTCCGGCGCTGGCGCTGGCGCGGGCCTTCTGGCCCGGTCCGCTGACGCTGGTGGTGCCGATCGCGCCGGACTGCACGGTCTGTGATCTGGCGCGGGCTGGGCTCGCCACGGTCGGATTGAGGGTGCCCGATCAGGCGGCAACACAGGCCGTGCTGGAACGGCTTGGCCGGCCGGTCGCGGCGCCATCGGCCAATCGCTCCGGGCATGTCAGCCCGACCAGCGCCGATCATGTGTTGTCGGACCTCAGTCACGGGATCGATGCAGTGCTTGATGCCGGGCCGTGCAGCATCGGTGTCGAATCCACGATCATTGCCTGTCTGGGCGGCAGCCCGCGCTTGCTGCGGCCCGGTGGCATCACACGTGCGGAAGCCGAAGCCGTAATCGGTCAGCAACTGGTCGATGCGGGAGAGACAGGGCCTTCGCCCATCGCGCCGGGCCAGCTCGCATCGCATTATGCGCCGAACGCGGCGCTTCGCCTCGATGCCGCTGCGCCGATGGACGGCGAGGCGTGGCTCGGCTTCGGACCTGACCCCGAGCTGCCGGATGCGAGCCCGCGCGCCAACCTCAGCGTGCGCGGCGACCTGATCGAGGCTGCCGCGAACCTGTTTGCCCTGTTGCGCCTGCTCGATGCCAGCGGTGCGCGGCGAATCGCGGTGGCGAGCATTCCGCAGCACGGGTTGGGTGAGGCCATTCTCGACCGGCTGGGCCGGGCGGCGGCTCCGCGCTGACCCTTTCTGAAGGGCCAGCGCGGCAAAGGTCTCAGAAGCTCCGGGGCATCATTCCGCTGGCTGCACATCCATGCTTCTGCCGGGCAACGACAGGCCGGATGGCTTGAGGGCCAGCGCGCCATCGCCTGCAAGGATGTGGGTGATCTGGGCTGCTATGAGGAACGCCGGATATTCCCAGCCGCCATTCTTTGCCGTGAAGATCCAGCCATTCGGCCAATGGATGACGAGGGCA
Organism: Hydrogenophaga intermedia; assembly: GCA_943370645.1. Classification (GTDB taxonomy): domain Bacteria; phylum Pseudomonadota; class Alphaproteobacteria; order Rhizobiales; family Beijerinckiaceae; genus Allobosea. Next base: position 343,452 of record CALRRR020000001.1, read on the forward strand.
CCCAGCAGGATCGGCAAGAGCGCAACGGAGACAAGCCGGGCCTGGAAGCCGACGATCAGCAGGAGGCCGCCGACGAGTTCGGCCAGCACGATTGGCCACGCCAGCAATGACGGCATGCCGATGGAACCGAGGAAACCGGCAAAGCCTGGCATGGTGAAAACGAAGTACTTGAGGCCGGCATGGGCAACGAACATCACGCCCAGCGTGATGCGCAGAAGGGCAAGTCCATAGCCTGCGGTGCGAAGATCGATCATGGTGGGGGCTCCGGTCTGGTTTCGATGCCGGTTTTTTGCATTTTCTCTGTTGCAAGAAAATATCTTTTGTTTCATCTATGATTTTGCGTAGATGCAAGGATAAATATGTCGACACTCTCCTGGGATGATTTCAGGCTGATCAAGGCCATCGCGGATTCGAGCGGCCTGACCGGAGCGGCGGTCTATCTCAACGTCAACCATTCGACCGTCTTCCGCCGCCTCGGACAGATCGAGGAGGCCGTCGGCCTGCCCTTGTTCGAACGGCGCAAGACCGGCTACATCGCGACGCCGGCAGGCGAGGAGATGGCCGCGCTTGCGGCCCGCATGGACGACGATGTCAGCGCGTTTGCGCGGCGCATTGCAGGCCGCGAGATCGAGCCGTCCGGCGAAGTCAGGATCACGACAACCGACACGCTGTTCCTGCATCTGCTGATCCCGATTTTCCATGCCTTCCGCAAGGCGCATCCCAGCATCCGGATCGATCTGGTGATCGGCAATCAGGCGTTGAACTTGTCCAAGCGCGATGCCGACATCGCCATCAGGGCGAGCGACTCGCCGCCGGACACGCTGATCGGGCGGCGGTTGGCCACGCTCGCCTGGGCCGTCTATGGCCGCGCCGACGATGTGCTGGCCAAGCCGGAAGCTTACGAATCAGCCTCGCTGTTCGACCGGGACTGGGTCTGCCTCGGCGACCAGCTTGGCCATGTGAAAGCTGCGCGCTACGTCAAGGACAGGGTCGCGCCAGAGCGGATCGTGCTGAAGACGTCCGCCGTGCTCGGTCTGGCGGAGGCCATCGAGGCGGGTCTTGGCATCGGGCCGCTGCCCTGCTTCATCGGTGATGCCAAGCCGGGCCTGAAACGGATGATGGCCCCCAATCCTGATTTCGGGACGGCGCTGTGGCTGCTGACGCACCCTGACATCCGCCAGAGTCCCCGCATCCGCACCACGCTCGACATGCTGGCGGCAGAGATCGGCCGGCACCGCAAGCTGATCGAGGGTGACTTACCCTTGAGGTAAAGGCCGGTGCCGATGCGGATTGTTGCGGCTCAGTCGATGGAGACGACCACACGGCCACGCACAGTGCCAGCCAGGATCGCAGCGGCAGTCTCGGGCAATTGCCCAAAACCAATCGTGCTGGTCAGGCGCGCGAGCTTGGCCTTGTCGAGATCGCGGGCCAGCCGGCCCCACGCCTCGATGCGGCGCGGCATCGGGCACATCACCGAATCGATGCCTGCCAGCGTCACTCCGCGTAGGATGAACGGGGCAACAGATGAGGGAAGGTCCATGCCTTGTGCCAGTCCGCAGGCGGCGATGGTGCCGCCATAGCGGGTCATGGCCAGCAGGTTGGCAAGCGTGTGGGAGCCGACCGAGTCGATGCCGGCGATCCAGCGCTCGCGCGCCAGCGGCTTGGCAGGACCTGAGAGTTCGGCCCTGTCGATGATCTCGGCCGCGCCGAGTGCCTTCAGATAGTCGGTCTCGCCGCTGCGGCCGGTCGAGGCGATGACATGCCATCCTGCCGCCGCCAGCAAGGCGATCGCCACCGAGCCCACGCCGCCTGCTGCCCCCGTCACGACCACGGGGCCATCGGCGGGCTTGAGGCCCTGTCGCTCCAGCGCCAGCACGGCGAGCATTGCGGTGTAGCCGGCAGTGCCGATGGCCATGGATTGCGCAGCATCAAGGCCTGCAGGCAGCGGCACGAGCCATTCGCCCTTGACGCGGGTCTTGCCGGCATAGGCTCCCAGATGTGTTTCGCCGGTACCCCAGCCGTTCAGGATGACCGCGTCACCGGGTTTGAAGCCGGGATGCGACGAGGTCTCGACGATGCCGGCCGCATCGATGCCCGGAACCATGGGCCAGCGCCGAACGACCGGGGCCTTGCCTGTCAGTGCCAGCCCGTCCTTGTAGTTCACGGTGGAATGGCTGACGCGGACCGTAACGTCGCCGTCCATCAGGTCGGCATCGGTCCACTGCTCGACGGCCACCGTCTGGCCGGCCTCTGACTTGCGCACCACGAGTGCCTTGAAGGTTTCCATGACAGGTTCCTTGAATGGGTATCGATCTGCCCGCGATCAGGCGGTTTGCGGCTCGGGCTGGCGCACCACGGGCTTTTCGATAATCGGCAGGTTGATCACCGCCGAGGCCACGCCGAGCGCCACCGAAATCCACCAGACCACGAGGTAGCTGCCGGTGGCCTCATACAGCATGCCGCCAAGCAGCACACCCAGGAAGCCGCCGACCTGATGGGAGAAGAAGGCGAACCCGTACAGCATCGCCATGTACTTGGTGCCGAACATCAGCATGACCAGCGCCGAGGTCGGCGGCACGGTCGATAGCCAGAGCACGCCGATGGCGACGCCGAACATCAATGCCGTGGCCGGTGACGGGGGCACGAGGATGAAAACCGTGATCACCACGGCGCGGCCAAGGTAGATCCAGGCCAGGAGATGGCGCTTGGGCATCCGCTGCATGATCCATCCGGAACCGAGCGAGCCGAAGGCGTTGGCAAGGCCGATGGCGGCCAGCGTCCAGGCGCCGACCCAGGCCGGCATGCTGATGTCCTTCAGATAGGCCGGCATGTGCACGGTGATGAAGGCCAGCTGGAAGCCGCAGGTGAAGAAGCCGATCACCAGCAGCACATACGAACGGTGGCGGAACGCTTCGGCAAGGGCCTGCGCGATGGTCTGGTTGGGTAGATTGGTGCCCGAGGCGGCCGAGCCGCCTTGCCTGTTGGTGCCACGCGTGGCCAGCGCCAGTGTCAGCGGCAAGGCTGCGAGGACCGTCAGCGCGAAGATGACCAGCGCCATCTGCCAGCCCATGCTGTCGATCAGGATGTTGCCGATCGGCGGATAGAAGAACTGGCCGAACGATCCGGCTGCGGTGCCGGCCCCGAGGGCAATCGGCTTCCAGCTGTCGGGCAGGAGCTTGGCGAAGGCGGCCAGCACGACGTTGAACGAGCAGGCGGAGAGGCCGAAGCCGATCAGGACGCCGCCACCCAGATGCAGCATCCATGGCGTCGACGCATAGGCCATGACAACAAGGCCCAGCGCATACATCACCAGACCTGCGATGAACACGCGCATCGTGCCATAGCGATCAGCGATGGCACCGGCAAAGGGTTGGCCCACGCCCCAGAGCAGGTTCTGGATGGCCAGCGACAGCGAGAAGATCTCGCGGCTCCAGCCATACTCGGTGGTCATCGGCACCTGAAACAGGCCAGCCGAGGCGCGCGGCCCGAAGGTGATGAGCGCCACGAGGCAGCCGCAGACGATCAGCGCTTCAGGCGTGCGCCACCATGGCACGGCCTGCCCCGCAGGTGCAGGAGGAGTGGATGAGGTGGGGGAAGAGCTGTTCATGGCGGTCTGACTCGCAGGCGGGATCGATCCTCACGATAGCAGGCCAGGTCAGACGGACCAGACAGCGATGGTGCGGACCCCCAATACGCTGCGGTCATGGCGGGGTGTCCGGCAACCGCGATTAACCGGGCATCAACCTTACCGAGCTAGTAACCATGTTGCGCATTCCGGTGCGCGCGTCTGGTGTCGTGTTGTGTCTGTCGCGTGGGTTGAAGTGTGATGCGTGCTGTTCGGCGTCGATCCGGTATGCGTGCCTCGGTGGCGCGCTGGGCTCTGGCAACGGTTGCGCCCTGGGCGCTGTCTGCCGGCGCGCTCGTCTCCTTCACGGCCAGTGCCGGGCAGGAAACAGGCGGCTCATCGCTGGTGGCGCTGGAGCGGGAAGCAGTGCATCCGCGCTCTGACCTGTCCATCGGATCATCCATCCTCACCGCGTCGAGCGCGTTCAGGCTGCCAGGGCTCGACCTTGCAGGCCTTGTCCAGCCAGCAGCCTTCAGCCCGCAAGAGCCGCAGGCGATCTCACCCCGGCAGATGCTGCTTGAACCCAGGCCGGATCTCAAATCCGCAGCCCGCTCCCCCGAGGCCGCTTTTCCCGACATCGACCGGAGCCGCAAGGGCGACCAGCTCATCGGCCTCAGGCCAACCATCGAGGCGGATGCCGCCCAGGGGATGCGTGGCCCGACGAAGGCCGATCTCGACCGGCTGATCTTCGGGTTCGAGGGGGAGGGCGTGGTCTCGGCCGGCTTCACCATGGAACGCACCGATCTGGCCCTGCTCGGCGCTGGCTCATTCGACCCGCCGCGGCTGGAACAGCCGGCGGCCTTTCCGCCGGCTGATGAACCGGGGGGCGCGCTCTTGCTTGCTGCCCTTCCGGCAGGCCCCGATGCGCCGGCCTCGACCGGTGGGCTGACCATTGCGCCGAAGTCGGACCCATCTCCGCGTCTGAGCTATGCCGAGCTGATTGCTCCGGAGAACCATTTCCGCGAGATGCGCTGCCTTGCCGAGGCGATCTATTTCGAGGCCCGCAGCGAGCCGGAGGAGGGACAGGCTGCGGTGGCGCAGGTGATCCTCAACCGGGTACGCCACCAGAACTACCCGGACACCGTCTGCGGCGTGGTCTACCAGAACCGTCACCGTTTCCTCGCCTGTCAGTTCACCTTTGCCTGCGAGGGCAAGTCGCTCAGGATCACCGAGGCCGAGCCCTGGCGCGTTGCCGTGCAGATCGCCACTGATGTCGTGAGCGGCAAGACCTACCTCAGCGATGTCGGTGCCTCGACGCACTACCACGCCGACTATGTGCGCCCCCATTGGGCCAAGCGCCTGAAGCGCATGGACACGATCGGCCGCCACACCTTCTACAAGCTCAGGCCCGGGCAAGCCTGATCTGCGTTGCCGGGCTCTTGCCTTGCAGGGGCTGCCCGGAGCATGTTCGCGCCGGGCCGGTCCGGCCACGCGAGGCATGTGTCCATGATCAGGCTTGATTCACGCCAAACCCTTCCCGACGATGGCCTTGCAGGGGCGCTGGTCGGGCGCGTCTGGCATCCCGGAATTGGAGGTCCATGCGTCGTGGCCGTGCGGCCAGAGGGGCTGGTCGACATCACCGCGAGCCATGCCACCGTGCGTGACCTGGCCGAACAGCCCGACCCTGCCGCTGCGCTGAAAGCGGCCAGCGGCCCTGTTCTGGGCACGCTTGACGAGGTCCTCGCCAACACCATCCCCGACGCGCGCGATCCGTCGCGGCCATGGCTGCTGGCGCCGATCGATCTCCAGGCAGTCAAGGCCGCCGGCGTCACCTTTGCCGTCTCGATGCTGGAGCGCGTGATCGAGGAGAAGGCGCGCGGCAATCCGGAGGCCGCATCAGCCATCCGGGCCGGCATCAGCCAGCTCATTGGCGATGACCTGTCGCGGCTGAAGCCGGGCTCGCCCGAGGCCATGCAGCTCAAGCAGGTGCTGATCGCGCAAGGAGCGTGGAGCCAGTATCTCGAGGTCGGAATCGGCCCTGACGCGGAGATCTTCACCAAGGCGCCTGCGATGGCCGCTGTCGGCACCGGCATGGATGCCGGCCTGCACCGCATCTCGACATGGAACAATCCGGAGCCGGAAGTGGTGCTGCTGGTGGCGTCCGATGGCCGGATTGTCGGGGCGACGCTGGGCAATGACGTCAACCTGCGCGATGTCGAGGGCCGCTCGGCGCTGCTTCTGGGCAAGGCCAAGGACAACAATGCCAGTGCAGCGCTTGGCCCCTTCGTGCGGCTGTTCGACAGGACATTCTCGCTCGATGATGTCCGCAGCACGGTCGTTTCACTCACCGTGACGGGAGAGGATGGCTTCGTTCTGGAAGGCTCGTCCTCGCTTGCGAAGATCAGCCGTGACCCCGCCGATCTGGTGCGCCAGATGATCGGTCCGCACCACCAGTATCCCGATGGCGCCGCGCTCTATCTCGGCACGATGTTCGCGCCGGTGAAGGACCGCGACAGCCTTGGCGGCGGCTTCACGCACAAGCTCGGTGATATCGTCACGATCAGCGCGCCCGGCCTCGGCAGCCTGGTCAACCGGATGCAGCATGCCGATGCCTGCCCGCCCTGGACCTATGGCGCCAGCCACCTGATGCGGCATCTGGCGCGGCGCGGTGTGCTGTGAACCGTGTTCTGGTGATCGGCGAGGCCATCGCCGATTTCCTGCCGCTCGACGAGGTTCCGGAGCGCTTTGACTGCGTGCTCGGCGGCTCGGGCTTCAACACCACGATGGCGCTCGCGCGGCTCGGGCTTCAGCCCCGCTATGTCAGCGCCCTGTCGACAGATGCACTGGGCCGGCGCTTCAGGGCCGCACTTGAGCATGAGCAGGCCGACACGTCCGGCTTGATGCCGAGCGACAAGCCGATGCCGGTTGCCATCGTCAGTCCGGCCCAGGCCAGTCATGGTGCCATGTTCGCGCTCCATCTGGCAGGAACAGCGCATGAAGATGCAGTTGATTGGCCGCAAACCCTGCCCTCCGGCACGGCCCACGTGCATGCTGCATCCTTCGCCGCCACCGTCGGAGTGGCCGCCGAGGCAAGCCTCGCCCTGTTGGCCGATGGCAAGGCAAGGGGTACGTCGAGTTACGATCCCAACATCCGCGCCGCCTGTCTGCCGCCGCATCACGAGGCCGTGGCACTGGTCGAGGCGCGCGTGGCACATGCCACCATCGCCAAGGCCAGCGAGGACGATCTCGGCTGGCTCTATCCGGGCTTGCCGCCCGATCAGGCCCTGCAACGCTGGCTGGCACTGGGTGCAAGAATTGCCATCGTGACACGCGGCAAGCATGGCGCGCTGGCCTTGACCCCAAGCAGCTTCGTCGAGGTGCCGGGCCAACGCGTTGCGGTTGTCGACACGGTCGGCGCCGGCGACACTTTCACCGCTGGCCTTCTGGCGGCGATGGCGCAGGAAAGCGCGTTGGGGATGCCGGGGATTTTGCCAGACGCAGAGCAGTTGCAGCGATGGATGACATTCGCCAGCAAAGCTGCGGCCATCACTTGCTCACGCCCCGGATGCGATCCGCCGCTCCTGGGAGAGCTCGGCTAGAACGCTTCGACGTTTGGCATGAAGACGATGTCCGTGTCATCGGGCTTGCCGCCTGCCGCCGTGATCATGGCATGGACCTGGCCGCGATGATGGGTCTGGTGGTTGAAGAAATGCGTCACTTGTAGCCAGTTGGCCCGCGTGGCGTCCTTGCCTTGCGAACCGGAATACCAGGTCGTCGCGAGAGAGAGCCAATTCTCGTCGACACGATCGGCCCAGTCGCAGATGGTTGCATCAAGTCTGACGCGGTCCTCACGCATCACCAGCCAGTCGCAGTAGAGACCCGCTGATTCACGGATACCGCCGACGGGTTTCCCGGTTCCGTCGAAGCGGTGCAGCCAAGCCTTGTCAGCCCATATCAGATGGCTGAGTGTCCCATGGATCGACGAGAAGAACGCACCACGCTCCTGCCGCCTCGCCGCTTCGCCCAGCGTGTCGGCTTCACGATAGAGGCTCACGTTCTGCCAAGCGTTGTAGCGCGCCATCAGGCGCACATGGTCCTGAGCAATCATCCCTGGTTCCTCAGATCACATTGGCTTCCAGCAATGGACGGTTGTGCACGATGCGCTCATGGCCAAGATCGGACAGATCGAGGCTGACATACCGGCCATGGCTGATCCATTCAGCGAGCCCCCGCCCGACCGCCGGCGATTGCTGCAGGCCATGTCCGGAGAAGCCGTTGGCGAGATAGAGGTTCGGAACCCCGACAGCAGGGCCGACAATGGCGTTGGCGTCCAGCAGGTTCATGTCATAGGGCCCGGCCCAGGCCTGGCCGGGGCGGATGGCCTCGAAGGCGGGAACGCGGGCCGCCAGTTGGGGCCAGACCGTCTCCTCGAAAAAGCTCCAGTCGACATCGGAGACAGCGGGCGAGGTTTCGTCCCAGTCAGGGTCCATTGCTTCGGGCGGCGACGCTCCGCAGATAAACATCTGGCCCTCTTGAGTGCGATGCCCCTCGGGCCGGCAATAGGTGCCGGTCGTGTCGATGAGCAGCGGGCAGCCAGCAACATCGCCCTTGCAGGTGAAGGTGAAGACGTAGCGCTTCTTGGGCCTCACGGGGATGGCGATCCCGGCGGTTGCGGCCAGGCGGGCGCCATGGCTGCCGGTCGCGTTGACCGCCACGCCGCAGGCGATGCGCCGCCCATCGGCCAGTACGACCGCCACGATCCGGCCGGCCTCGCGGACATAATGGACCACCTCGCCGGTCAGATATGTCGCGCCGAGGGACCGGGCCTTCTTGCGGAAGGCCTGGAGCAGCCCCCAGCCATCGAACCAGCCCTCACCGCTGAGACCGAGATTGCCACCCGCAACGCCCTCAAGGTTCAGCCAGCCGAAGCGCTGGCCCAGGGCGGCGGCATCCAGATGCGCGATGTCCGCGCCCTCGCGGCGCTGGAGATCATTCATCGCCTGGAAGGCTGCCAGGTTTTCGCCGGAGGCCAGATAGAGGTAGCCGCCCTCCTTCAGCCCGATCTCGGGCACATCGTCCCCGACGGCCAGATGCTCGGCGACCTGGCGCAGGAACGCGATGCCGTGCAGCGAGATGCGGATGTTGACCGAGGTCGAGAACTGCTGGCGGATCGAGGCAGCGGACAGCGCGGACGCTGAAAGCCGATAGGTCGGGTCCTTTTCGATCACCAGGACGCTGCCCTTGAAGCCAGGCTCGGCCATCAGATGGCAGGCGACCGACGAGCCAATGGCGGCCCCACCGGCAATGACGACATCGGCAGACAAATCAGACGTGCTCATGTTTGCGACCATGACCGGGCTGCCCTGTGTCTGACAAGCCCGGGTGTCGGCGTGGCGGCGTGCCGCTCCCTTGCCGGCCACTCTTGCCAACCTCTGTTGCCAGCCTCTCTTGCCCCTTGTGCATGGCGCCGCGCCAACTTGGCGATTGCGCCAGCGCCGCGCCCGGCGCATCTTGCCGCCCGTTTCGTGATCGGGAGTTGAGACATGACGGGTTCGTTGCGCGCTGATGTGCAGAACGTGATGACGCGGCTGGGCGTGCCCGACAGCGCCTTTGCCAAGACGGGGCTCGCTGCCCGCACGCCCATCACCGGCGAGCTCATTGCGACCGTGCGCGAGCATACGCCTGATGAGGCCAGCGCCATCATTGCCCGCGCCGATGCGGCGTTCCGGGCCTGGCGGCTGGTGCCTGCGCCGCGCCGGGGCGAACTCGTGCGCCTGCTCGGCGAGGAACTGCGTGCCGCCAAGGATGATCTGGGCCTGCTGGTCACCATCGAGGCGGGCAAGATCACCTCCGAGGGCCTCGGAGAGGTGCAGGAGATGATCGACATCTGCGATTTCGCGGTCGGTCTGTCGCGGCAGCTTTATGGCCTGACCATCGCCACCGAGCGCGCCAGCCACCGGATGATGGAGACCTGGCATCCGCTCGGCGTCTGCGGCGTGATCTCGGCCTTCAACTTCCCCGTCGCTGTGTGGTCGTGGAATGCGGCTTTGGCGCTGGTCTGCGGCGATCCTGTGGTCTGGAAGCCATCTGAAAAGACACCGCTGACGGCGTTGGCAACCCACGCCATCGTGGAACGGGCCATAAAGCGTTTCGGAGCCGATGCGCCCGAAGGGCTTTGTGCGCTGATCATGGGCGGGCGGGCGCTCGGCGAGATCCTGGTCGACGATCCGCGCGTTGCCGTGGTCTCTGCCACAGGTTCGACCCGCATGGGCCGCGAGGTCGGACCGCGTCTGGCCAAGCGCTTTGCCCGCGCCATCCTTGAACTGGGCGGCAACAACGCCGCCATCGTGGCCCCGACTGCCGATCTCGATCTGGCGCTGAGGGGCATTGCCTTTGCCGCGATGGGAACCGCCGGCCAGCGCTGCACCACCTTGCGGCGGCTGTTCGTACACGAGAGCATCCATGACGCGTTCGTGGCGCGCCTCGCAGCCGTCTATCGCACCGTCAAGGTCGGTGACCCGCGCACGGCGGGCACCCTCGTCGGACCGCTGATCGATCAGGCTGCCTTCGATGCCATGGAGCGTGCGCTGGGCGATGCCCGTGCCCATGGCGGTGTCATCCATGGTGGCCAGCGCGTTGCCGGCCTTGCCGGCGACGAGGCCTGCTATGTCACGCCGGCGCTGGTCGAGATGCCAACACAGTGCGGTCCGATGCTGCATGAGACCTTTGCGCCGATCCTCTATGTCACGCGCTATCGGGCGCTCGACGAGGCCATCGCGATGCAGAATGGCGTGGCGGCCGGCCTGTCATCCTCGATCTTCACGCTCGACATACGCGAGGCGGAGCGGTTCATGTCGGCGGCTGGTTCGGATTGCGGCATTGCCAACGTCAACATCGGACCTTCCGGCGCGGAAATCGGCGGGGCATTCGGCGGCGAGAAGGAGACCGGTGGCGGCCGCGAGGCGGGCTCGGACGCGTGGAAGGCCTACATGCGCCGCGCCACCAACACCGTGAACTACGGCACGACACTGCCGCTGGCGCAGGGCGTGGTCTTCGATGTCGAGGGCTGAGCGCGCAGTGCCGACACGGCGGGGCACGGCGCACGCATGCTGAGCACGCGCCTGACCGAACGCCTCGGCATCCGCCACCCGATCATCAGCGCGCCCATGGCGTTTGCTGCAGGCGGGAAACTGGCGGCCGCCGTGACGCATGCCGGTGGGCTCGGCCTGATCGGCGGCGGCTATGGCGACGCGGACTGGCTGGGGCGCGAGTTCGCCGCTGCCGGCAACGCCCGCATCGGCTGCGGCTTCATCACCTGGTCGATGGCGAAGAACCCTGCCTTGCTGTCCCAGGCGTTGAGGCATGCCCCTGTCGTCATGATGCTTTCCTTTGGCGATCCTGCGCCTTTTGCCGATGAGATCAGGGCCGCAGGCTCACTCCTGATTTGCCAGGTCCAGACGCTCCAGCACGCGCGTCAGGCCATGGCCGCAAGGGCCGACATCATCGTGGCACAGGGCACAGAAGCCGGCGGCCACGGTGCGCAGCGTGCGACGATGACGCTGGTGCCGGAAATTGCTGACCTGTTGCAGCGTGAGGCGCCAGCGACATTGCTGGTGGCGGCAGGCGGCATCGCCGATGGCCGAGGGCTGGCGGCTGCTCTCGCACTGGGGGCCGATGGTGTGCTCATGGGCTCGCGGTTCTGGGCGGCCAGCGAAGCTTTGACACATCCGAACCATCGGGCGGCGGCCATGACAGCCGATGGCGACGGCACGATCCGCCAGAGCGCCACCGACATCGCGCGCGGCTATGACTGGCCGGCAGGCTTCACTGCCCGTGTGCTGAACAACCGTTTCGTGCAGGAATGGGAACACCGTCCAGAGGCGCATCGCGCCGCCGCTGCCGACCTGCGCGCCGCCTATCAGGCGCACGTCGCGGCGGGCGATCCGGACAAGGTCGGCGTCTGGGTTGGCGAGGCGACAGGCCTGATCCATGATGTTGCGCCGGCGGCTGCGATCATCGAGCGCACCGTGGCCGAGGCTGAAGCGATCATCGCGCGGCTTGGAACAGTGCGCGATGGGCGCTAGAGATTGTCCCGACATGTCTATCCGCAGAGAGGCCACATCATGAGCGCTGTCCCCCAGACGAAATCCGCCAAGCCGGCCAAGGCCCTCTATAACTGGGAAGACCCTTTCCTGCTCGACGAGCAGCTCACGGAAGAGGAGCGCATGATCCGCGACACGGCGCGCAGTTTCTCGCAGGAGGTGCTGCTGCCGCGCGTGGCCGAAGCCTACATGGAAGAAAAGGCCGATCCGGAGCTGTTCCGCCTGATGGGCGAGATCGGCCTGCTCGGGGTCACGGTGCCGGAGGAATATGGCGGCGTCGGTGCATCCTATGTCGCCTACGGGCTGGTGGCCCGCGAGGTCGAGCGCGTCGACTCAGGCTACCGCTCGATGATGAGCGTGCAGTCCTCGCTGGTGATGTATCCGATCTATGCCTATGGCGACGAGAACCAGCGCAAGAAGTATCTGCCGAAGCTCGCAAGCGGCGAGTTCATCGGCTGTTTCGGCCTGACTGAGCCCGATGCCGGCTCTGACCCCGGCGGCATGAAGACCCGCGCCACCAAGGTCGATGGCGGCTATGTGCTGCATGGCTCGAAGATGTGGATTTCGAACTCGCCCTTTGCCGATGTGTTCGTGGTCTGGGCGAAGTCTGCCGCGCATGGCGACGAGATCAGGGGCTTCATCCTTGAGAAGGGCATGAAGGGCCTTTCCGCCCCCAAGATCGGCGGCAAGCTCAGCCTGCGCGCGTCGACGACCGGCGAAATCGTGATGGACAACGTCTTTGTTCCCGAAAGTCAGCTTCTGCCCAACGTGTCGGGGCTGAAGGGTCCGTTCGGCTGCCTCAACCGGGCGCGCTACGGCATCTCGTGGGGCGTGATGGGCGCCGCCGAAGCCTGCATGGCGCAGGCCCGGCAATATGGCCTTGACCGGCACCAGTTCGGTCGTCCGCTGGCGCAGACGCAGCTGTTCCAGAAGAAGCTGGCCGACATGCAGACCGAGATCGCGCTGGGCCTGCAAGGCTCGCTCAGGGTCGGGCGGCTGTTCGACGAGGGCAAGCTTCCTCCCGAAGTGATCTCGATCGTCAAGCGCAACAACTGCGGCAAGGCGCTGGATATCGCCCGCATGGCGCGCGACATGCACGGCGGCAACGGCATCCAGATCGAGTATCACGTGATGCGCCATGCGGCGAACCTCGAGACCGTCAACACCTACGAGGGCACGCATGATGTCCACGCGCTCATTCTGGGGCGCGCCATCACCGGGCTTCAGGCGTTCTTCTGAGGTCGGCCACAATGATCACGGCCCTCCGTGCAGGGCTGGTCTATGGCTCGGGCATCTTTGCGCTGGGCTTCGTGCTTGGCACCTTGCGCGAACTCTGGCTGGGACCATTGCTCGGGCGTGATGTCGTCGTGCTCATCGAAGGCCCTGTCATCCTGCTGGCGGCATGGCTCTTTGCGTGGTGGCTGATCCGCGGCCATGGCGTTGCGGGCCAGGCAGGCCAGCGGCTCGTGATGGGTGCGGTGGCGTTCGGCCTTCTGATGATCGGTGAGGCTGCCGTGGCCGTCTTCGGCTTTGGCCGCACGCTGGCCATGCATATGGCGACTTACGCAACGACCCAAGGCATGCTTGAAACGATGCCGCAGATCGCCTTTGCCCTGTTCCCGTTGCTGCATCTGATCCGTGAGAGGTTCACCGCATGACCACATCCCCCATCCGCATTGTTCTGGCCGGTGTGTCCGGCTGGGTTGGCAAAGCGCTGGTTTCGGCCATCCATGCCGCGCCCGACCTCGCTCTGGTGGCTGCCGTCTCGCGCAACGCCGCTGGCAAGGATGCTGGCGACGTGGCCGGCATCGGATCGGTCGGTGTCATCGTCCATGCCACCATTGCCGAGGCGCTGGCTGTCCCCTCCGACGTGGTGATCGACTACACCAAGCCCGATGTGGTGAAGCACCATGCCCTGGCCGCGCTGGCGCATGGCCGGCATGTGGTGATCGGCACGTCCGGGCTGACTGCAGCGGACTATGACAAGATCAACGTCGCTGCCGAGAGCGCCGGCAAGGGCGTTCTGGCCGCCGGCAACTTCTCGATCACCGCAACCTTGCTGCGCCGTTTTGCGCTGGAAGCGGCCAAGTATGTGCCTGATGTCGAGGTGATCGACTATGCCTCCGCCAAGAAGCCCGACACACCGTCCGGCACTGGCCGGGAACTGGGCGAGCTTCTGGCTCAGGTCAGGCTTCAGGGAACATCAAAGCCGGTTGAAGAACTCGGCGGGGCGCGCGAGACGCGCGGCGCTGCTTTGGGCGAGCCTATCCCGGTTCAGGTGCATTCGGTGAGGATGCCCTCTTTCGTGCTGTCCTGCGAGGCGATCTTCGGCGCTCCCGATGAGCGGCTGGTGATCCGCCACGATGCGGGCTCGTCGGCGGCGCCCTATGTCGCCGGCACGTTGCTGGCGGCCCGCAAGGTGTCGGGCCTCGTGGGCGTCCGACGCGGTCTGGACCATGTCCTGACGTGAGTCTTGCGGCGTCGCCTGTCGCCGTCCGTGCCGGGGTGACCAGCACGGATCTGTGGAAGACGCTCGGCCTTGTGCTGATCCTGTTCGACCACTGGGCATACTACATCCAGCCCGATCAGGACTGGATGCACGCGCTGGGTCGCGGTGCCTTGCCGATCTTCTTCTTCCTGATCGGGTTTGCCCGCACGCGGCACGTGCCGTGGTTCTGGATCGTCACGGGCGTGGCCCTGACAGGCCTCGACTGGTGGCATGTGGGGGGCGATGTCAGCGATGTGACGCTCAACATCCTGCTGAGTTTCGCCCTTCTGCGCTGGGCCATGCCGTGGGTTGAGCGCCATGTCGCTGTCTCAAGCTGGAGGCTGGCCGCGCTCGTGGTCGTGCTGCTGGCCTTGTCCTATCCGGCTGATCTCGTGATCGACTACGGCACCTCCGGCTGGCTTCTGGCGCTGGTGGGCCTGCTGCATCGCCGCGCACTGGAGGCGGGCCCGGACAAGCCGCGTGATCCAGCCTGGCTGGCACGCCGGGCGGTGGGGGCCATCGCCACCTTGCTGTTCGTCGCCAACGAGATCCATGACTACGAACTGGGTACCGTCGATGCCTTCATCGCGGCCGGCTCGATCATCCTGGTCAGCGGGTTTCTGCTCCGTTTTCGCCGCATTGACCTTGTCTGGCCGATCCCGCCCGCCGCCGGCGCGGCCTTGCGCTTCTGCGGGCGGCATTCGCTGGAAATCTATGTTGCGCAGATCGTCGGGCTGATGGCACTGGGTGAAGTGCTCGATCTCTCGGAAGAGGAATGACCATGGCAGGTCCGCTTCACGGCATCAGGGTTCTGGAACTGGCCCGCATTCTGGCTGGCCCGTGGATCGGCCAGCTCATGGCCGATCTTGGCGCCGATGTGGTCAAGGTGGAGGCACCTGAAGGCGACGATACGCGAAGCTGGGGGCCGCCCTTCGTCGAGGCTGCTGATGGCGATGCCCTCTCGGCTGCCTATTTCCATTCCTGCAACCGCGGCAAGCGCTCGATTGTCGCCGATTTCCGCGAGCCGGAAGGGCGCGCGCTGGTGATGCGCCTTGCCAGCCACGCCGATGTGGTGGTCGAGAACTTCAAGGTCGGTGGGCTGGTCAAGTATGGCCTCGACGCCGCATCGCTGCGGGCGGCCTTTCCGCGCCTGATCTGCTGCTCGATCACCGGCTTCGGGCAGGATGGCCCCTATGCCGAGCGCGCCGGCTACGATTTCCTGATCCAGGGCATGGCCGGGCCAATGTCGATCACTGGGCAGCCCGGCGGCCAGCCCACCAAGGCAGGCTATGCCACAGCCGACATCTTCACTGGTCTTTATGCCAGTGTCGGCATCCTTGCGGCGCTGCGTCAGCGCGACCAGACGGGTATCGGTGCCACGCTTGATCTGGCGCTAATGGACACGCAGATCGCCGTGATGGGCAATCAGGCCATGAACTATCTGGTTTCCGGCAAGGCGCCGGGCCGGCTGGGCAACGCGCACCCCAACATCGTGCCCTACGAGGTGTTCGAGGTGGCCGATGGCCATGTCATCATCGCCAGCGGCAATGACGGCCAGTATCGCAAGCTGTGCGAGGCCCTCGGCCAGCCGGGGCTCGGCACCGACGCGCGCTATGCCACCAACAAGGACCGCATCAGCGCCCGTGCCGAGCTGGTCCCGGCCCTCAACGGGTTGACGAGGGCCTTTGCCAAGGCCGACCTGCTGGCTCTGCTGGAAGTGGCAGGCGTACCGGCGGGCCCGATCAACGGGATGGGCGAGGTGTTCGCTGATCCGCAGGTGGTGGCGCGCGGTATCCGCCGCGACCTTGCCGCTCCGGCGGCGAAGGGTGGCCGGATTCCGACCGTTGCCTCTCCGATCGTGATGGATGGTGTCCGTCAGGTCTCGGAGCGGCCAAGTCCGCGCCTGGGTGAACACAATCTCGCCGTCCTGCAAGACCCAGCCTGGGGAGGCCAACCATGAACACCGCCGCAATGACCGGCGCCCAAGCGCGCACGGGTGGGCAGATCCTGGTCGACCAGTTGCTGCTGCAAGGCGTGCAGGATGTCTTCTGCGTGCCGGGAGAAAGCTATCTGGCGGTGCTCGATGCGCTGCACGACGCTGCCATCCGCATCACGGTCTGCCGGCAGGAGGGCGGCGCGGCGATGATGGCCGAGGCTGCCGGAAAGCTCACCGGCCGGCCCGGCATCTGCATGGTGACGCGCGGGCCCGGGGCCACCAATGCCTCACCCGGCCTTCACATTGCCAAGCAGGATTCCACGCCGATGATCCTGTTCGTCGGCCAGATCGAGCGCGGCATGCGCGAACGGGAGGCCTTCCAGGAACTCGACTATCGCGCCGTGTTCGGCAGCATGGTCAAATGGGCCACCGAGATCGACGATCCGGCGCGCATCCCCGAGATCATCAGCCGCGCCTTCCATGTTGCCACCTCCGGCCGGCCCGGCCCGGTGGTGATTGCGCTGCCCGAGGACGTGCTGACCGAGGCAGCTGTAGCCATGGACGCGGCGCCTTGCGTGCCGGTCGAGACCCATCCTTCGCTGACGCAGATGATCGCGCTGCAGAAGATGCTGTGGGCGGCGAAGGCCCCGGTGGCATTGCTGGGCGGCTCGCGCTGGGATCAGCAGGCGGTGGACCGCTTCCAGGATTTCGCCGAGCGGTTCGATCTGCCGGTGGCCGTGACGTTCCGGCGGCAGATGCTGTTCCCGGCAGATCATCCATGCTTTGCCGGCGATCTTGGGATCGCGCCCAATCCGGCATTGCTGACCCGCATCAAGGAGGCCGATCTCGTGCTGCTGGTCGGCGGGCGACTGTCTGAGATGCCAAGCCAGAGCTATGCGCTGTTCGGCATTCCCGAACCGGGCCGCACGCTTGTCCATGTGCATCCCGATGCCGGCGAACTGGGCCGGGTCTATCATCCGGCGCTGGCGATCAATGCCTCTCCGACGGCCTTCTCGGCTGCGCTCCAGACGGTGCACCCGCCACAGACCGTGCCATGGGCGGGAGCGGCCTCGGCGGCGCATGCGGCCTTTCATGGCTGGACGGAACAACCGGCGGCCATTCCTGGCTCGTTTCATCCCGGCGAGGCTGTGGTCTGGCTGCGCGACCGGTTGCCGCCCGATGCGATCATCTGCAATGGCGCGGGCAACTACGCCACCTGGGTTCACCGCTTCCACCGTTTCCGCCAGTTCGGCACGCAGGCGGCACCCACCTCGGGCTCGATGGGCTATGGCGTCCCGGCGGCGGTCGGGCTCAAGCGCATCATGCCGGAGCGCACCGTGGTGGCGTTTGCGGGCGATGGCTGCTTCCTGATGAACGGTCAGGAGTTCGCGACTGCCGTGCAGTATGACCTGCCGATCATCGTCGTGGTGATCGACAACCGCATGTATGGCACCATCCGCATGCATCAGGAGCTGCACTATCCGGGGCGGATCTCTGCGACGGAACTGAAGAACCCGGACTTTGCGGCCTATGCCCGCGCCTTTGGCGGCCATGGCGAGCGGGTCGAGACCACGGCTGAGTTCGCACCGGCCTTCGAGCGGGCCCTGGCGTCCGGCAAGCCGTCGATCCTGCATTGCCTGATCGATCCAGAAGCGATCACACCGTCCAAGACCTTGTCGAGCATCCGCGCCGAGGCGTTGGCGAAGCGCTGACAGAGGCTTGCCGCGGCGCGCTCAGAGCCGGCCTTGCAGCAGCGTGTAGAGCGCCATCGCCCCGATGACGCCAACGGCACGGATCGGCATGGCCAGCGGCGGCATGCCGCCACGCCGGACCGCGACGCTGGCCAGATCGAAGGCGAAGGCCACGCCGATAGGCCAGACGATCGGCGGGATGCCGGCATCGGCCCAGGCCGGATTGCGGGTGACGAACAGGGCTGTGCCGATGCCGGCCACCAGCATCAGCCCGAAGAAGGCATAGTCGAGCAGGCCAAGGCGGGCTGGCATCAGCCTTCCCTAGCCGTGACCTTGCCGAGCGCAGCCTGTGCGGCGGCAAGACGGGCAATGGGCACGCGGTAAGGCGAGCAGGAGACATAGTCGAGCCCGGTTTCCTCGCAGAACTGGATCGAGGCCGGATCGCCGCCATGCTCGCCGCAGATGCCGAGCTTGATGTCGGGCCGGGTCTGACGCCCGCGCTCCACCGCGATCCTGACCAGTTCACCCACGCCATCGCGGTCGATGGTCACGAACGGGTCTGCAGGCAGGATGCCCTTGGTGGTGTAGGGGCCAAGGAACGAGGCCGCGTCATCGCGGCTGATGCCCAGCGTGGTCTGGGTCAGGTCGTTGGTCCCGAACGAGAAGAACTCGGCCGCGCCAGCGATTTCGCGGGCCCGCAGGGCGGCACGCGGCAACTCGATCATGGTGCCGACCTGATAGGTGAGCTTGGCGCCGGTCTCGGCCTCGACGGCCTTTTCCATGGCATCGATGCGGCCACGCACGAGGTCAAGCTCGGGCAAGGTCATCACCAGTGGCACCATCACCTCCGGCACGACGGGCTGGCCTGTCTCCCTCGCTGCAATCACGGCTGCCTCGAAGATGGCGCGCGCCTGCATCTCGGCGATTTCCGGATAGGCGATGGCCAGACGCACGCCGCGGAAACCGAGCATCGGGTTGAACTCGTGCAGGTCAGCGGCGCGGCGCTTCAGCTTCTCCACCGAGACGCCCATGGACGCGGCGACCTCGGCCATCTCGGATTCGGTATGCGGCAGGAATTCGTGCAGCGGCGGATCGAGCAGGCGGATCGTGACCGGCAGGCCCTGCATGATCTTGAACAGCTCGACGAAATCGGCCCGCTGCATCGGCAGCAGCTTGGCGAGCGCGCGCCTGCGGCCGGCCTCGTCATCGGCGAGGATCATTTCGCGCACGGCAACGATGCGGTCGCCTTCGAAGAACATGTGCTCGGTGCGGCAAAGGCCGATGCCTTCGGCGCCGAATTCGCGCGCGGTGCGGGCATCATGCGGCGTCTCCGCATTGGCGCGCACCTTCAGGCGGCGCACCTTGTCCGCCCAGACCATCAGCGTGGCGAACTCACCAGCCAGTTCGGGCTGCTGCATGCGGATTTCGCCGAGCATGACCTGACCGGTGCCGCCATCGATGGTGATGAAATCGCCGGCCTTGAGCGTGTGTGCCCCGACCGTGAAGGTTTTCTTGGCATAGTCGACACGGATCTGCCCTGCGCCGGAGACGCACGGCTTGCCCATGCCGCGGGCCACCACGGCGGCGTGGCTGGTCATTCCACCGCGCGTGGTCAGGATGCCTTCGGCGGCATGCATGCCGTGAATGTCCTCGGGCGAGGTCTCGACGCGCACGAGGATGACCTTCTTGCCGGCCTTCTTCAGCACTTCGGCCTCGTTGGAGGTGAACACGACTTCGCCTGTCGCAGCGCCCGGCGATGCCGGCAGGCCGGTGGCGATGATGCGGCGCTCGGCCTTCGGGTCGATGGTCGGGTGCAGGAGCTGGTCAAGCGAGCCCGGCTCGACGCGCAGGATGGCCTCGTGTTCGGTGATCAGGCCTTCGTTGGCCAGTTCGACCGCGATGCGCAGCGCGGCCTTGGCGGTGCGCTTGCCGCCGCGTGTCTGGAGCATCCAGAGCTTGCCGCTCTCGACGGTGAACTCCATGTCCTGCATGTCACGGTAGTGCTTTTCGAGGATGCCGTAGATGCGGACCAGTTCTGCATAGGCCTCGGGCATGGCCACTTCCATCGACGGGCGGTCGGAGCCGGCGGCCTTGCGGGCCATCTCGGTGATGTCCTGTGGCGTGCGGATGCCGGCCACGACATCCTCGCCCTGCGCATTGATCAGGAACTCGCCATAAAGCTCCTTGGCGCCGGTCGAGGGATTGCGGGTGAAGGCGACGCCGGTGGCGGACGTGTCGCCGCGATTGCCGAACACCATGGATTGCACGTTGACGGCCGTGCCCCAGGCCGCCGGGATGTTGTTGAGCTCGCGATACTTGATGGCGCGCGCGTTCATCCATGATCCGAAGACGGCACCGATCGCGCCCCAGAGCTGCTCGTGCGGATCTTGCGGGAAATTCCGGCCCAGCTCCTTCAGCACGATCGCCTTGTAGCGGCCCACGAGAACCTTCCAGTCCTCGGCCCCAAGGTCGGTATCGAGCTGGACACCCTTGCGGTCCTTGTATTCTTCGAGCGCTTCCTCGAAGTGGTGATGGTCGCAACCCAACACCACGTCGGAATACATGGTGATGAACCGGCGGTAGCTGTCATAGGCGAAGCGCTCATCGCCCGCCGCGCGGGCGACGGCATCGACCGTCTGGTCGTTGAGGCCAAGGTTGAGGACGGTGTCCATCATGCCCGGCATCGAGGCGCGGGCTCCCGACCGGACAGACACCAGCAGCGGATTGGCTGGATCGCCAAAGGTCTTGCCGGCGATCTTTCCGGTTTCGGCGAGAGCGGCCTCGACCTGCGCCTTCAGTTCAGGCGGGTAGCTCTGGCCATGGTCGTAGTAGTAAACGCAGACCTCGGTGGGCACGGTGAAGCCGGGAGGGACTGGCAGACCCAGGTTGCACATCTCGGCGAGGTTCGCGCCCTTGCCGCCGAGAAGATTTCGCATGCTGGACTGACCCTCGGCCTTGCCATCGCCGAAGGTGTAGACCCACTTCTTGCCGCTCATGAAGAACCCTCGCCTGATGGGGCCGCACGTCCGGCCCGGTCGCCCCTGACGCACCGGCTTTCGCAGATGCGAGACAACGCAGCCCTTCTGTCAAAAAGCGGGCTACATTTCAATCGACCCTTTGTCGGGTCCATGGCTGAATGGGCGCTGAATAAGGCAGACGAGATGCCTTTCTCCCGATAACGGCCCCATGCGGGCATCGGGAGTGCCGGTCGCCGGCAAGGCCGCGACCGGCTGAAGCGTTTTCAAAGGCCGTCGAACAGGGCGCTGGAAATGTAACGCTCGGCGAAGGAGGGAATGATGATCACGATGTTCTTGCCCTCCATGCCGGGGCGGCTGCCAAGCTCAAGCGCGCCAGCGACGGCGGCTCCCGACGATATGCCGCCCGGGACGCCTTCGAGCCTGGCCAGTGCGCGGGCCGTATCGAACGCCGTCTGGTTGCCGACCGTGATGACCTCGTCGATGATGTTGCGGTCGAGGACATTGGGCACGAAGCCTGCGCCGATGCCCTGGATCTTGTGCGGGCCCGCCTGTCCGCCGGAGAGAACAGGGGAATCCTCCGGCTCGACGGCGACGATGCGGACGCCTGGTTTTTTCGCCTTCAGCACCTGCCCGACGCCGGTGATGGTGCCTCCCGTGCCGACGCCCGAGACGAAGTAGTCGATCTCGCCACGGGTGTCGTTCCAGATTTCCTCGGCGGTGGTGCGGCGGTGAATGTCGGGATTCGCCGGGTTCTCGAACTGCTCGGCGATGATCGCGCCCGGAATGGTCGCCTGCAACTCGTTGGCCTTGGCCACCGCGCCGCGCATGCCGAGCGGACCGGGCGTCAGCACCAGTTCGGCGCCGAGCAGGGCGAGCATCTTGCGGCGCTCCAGCGACATGGTCTCGGGCATGACAAGGATCATCCGGTAGCCGCGCGCCGCCGCAACGAAGGCAAGGGCGATGCCCGTGTTGCCGGACGTGGCCTCGATCAGCGTCCCACCCTTTTTGAGGCGGCCCGACGCTTCGAGTGCATCGACCATGTTGACGCCGATCCTGTCCTTGACGCTGGCGATCGGGTTGAAAAACTCGAGCTTGGCCAGAAGGTTGGCCTTCACGCCGCGTTCAAGGCCGATGCGCTTCAGGCGGACAATGGGTGTGTCGCCGATGGTGTCGGTGATCGAGTCGTAGATCAGCCCGCGTCCCGGTGCACGGTGCGGTGCTTCACTGGTCGGGTTGGTTCTGTGTGCTGCCTCAGCCATGTCCGCATCCTCTTCCCAAATGAGATGCGGGCATCGTGCATAATTTACAGAATTTGTCGATAATTAAATTATTTCACAGATCAAATTGTAAAATCTGTCGCCATGATGTCTGCACCAAAGACGCTCTGCTGCTCGGCGTTCTTGCAAAGATCCTCGACCGTGATCCCGTCGAGCCGGGCGAGGAAGGCTTCGCCAGCCGCCTTGACCTCGGGGCCGACGATCTCGTCAACCAGCCGCGAATGGGGCAGGGGCGGCAGATCGTCCTCGCCCGTCGCCGACATGGCGGCCCGCACAACGTCGCCGGCCGTGACCCGGCGGCGCTCCTTCGCCAGTTCGTAGCCTCCGCGCGGACCCCTGATGCCCTTCAGGATGCCGTGGCGCACCAAGGCCTGGAGAACCGTCTCCAGATGCCGCGGCGGAAGATCGTGGCGCGCCGCCAGCATCTTGGCAGACACAGGCTGGGGCCTGGCATGCAGGGCGATATCGACCACTGCGGCAATCGAAAGCAGGCTACGTCGGGACAGCAATATCACGGCAAGAAAACCTTTTCGTTGAAGAACGCCATCATTCCATCTCCTGTCCTTGCCGTTGGCCGGCAAGGCCTGTCGACCCGAACCCGCCAGCACCACGCCCGGTGTCTTCGAGGCTGGTCGTCTCGATCAGCACGGCCCGCGCCACAGGAGCCACAACGAGTTGGGCTATCCTGTCACCCCGGCGCAGCACGAAGGCTTCGTGCCCGAGATTGACCAGGATGACCTTGACCTCGCCGCGGTAGTCGGCATCGATCGTCCCGGGGCTGTTGAGCACGGTGATGCCGTGTTTCAGGGCCAGCCCCGAGCGTGGACGAACCTGCGCCTCACACCCGTCGGGGATGTGGAGCACAAGGCCGGTGGGGACAAGGGCCCTTTCACAGACCTTCAGCGTCAGGTGTTCATCCGGCCCGATGGCGGCCATCAGGTCCAACCCTGCGGACTGCGCCGTTGCATAGGCGGGCAGCGGCAGTCCATCCGCGTGGGGCAGGCGCAACACCTTGACCTCGATCGGGCGGGTGTCTGTCAGGCCCATTGCGCACCGAGTCCGGCGAGATGCTGAACCAGCCGCGCGGCGACTTCGTCCTTGCCGAGCGTTGGCCAGCTGGTGACGCCGGCGGCGCTGACCAGATGCACGGCATTCCTGTCCGCGCCCATCACGCCGCCGGCAATGCCCGAGCCGGTCATGCTGACGTCGTTGGCGACGATCAGATCGCAGCCCTTGGCAGCCAGCTTCGCCCGAGCATGCTCGACGAGATGCTCGGTCTCCGCCGCAAAGCCGACAACAAGGGCTGGCCTCAGTGTCGCATGGCGCGCAACCGTGGCGAGGATATCGGGGTTCTCGGTCAGGGCCAGCGCCGGCGTCCGCCCGCCCGACTTCTTGATCTTCTCGCCCGAGGTTGCCGCGACACGCCAGTCGGCGACGGCAGCGGCAAAGATCGCGATGTCTGCTGGCAACGCGCGCTCGACCGCGTCCAGCATCTGCTGTGCGGTCTCGACACGGATCGTCTCGACGCCGGCGGGATCGGGGATGGTGACCGGGCCGCTGATGAGTGTGACGCGTGCACCGGCGCGCCGGGCCGCTGCGGCGATAGCATGGCCCTGCTTGCCGGACGAGCGGTTGGCCAGATAGCGGATGGGGTCGATCGGCTCATGCGTCGGCCCGGAGGTGACGAGCACGTGCCTGCCGGCGAGCGACGCTGCGGCTGGCATGGCCGGCGGGCCTGCCAGAAGGCCGTCGATGGCAGCCACGATCTCCAGCGGCTCGGCCATGCGTCCGGGGCCGAACTCGCCGCAGGCCATGTCGCCGGCATTGGGGCCGACCACGGCCACACCGTCGCCGGTCAGCGTCGCAAGGTTGCGCTGCGTGGCCGGATGCTGCCACATGCGAACGTTCATGGCCGGGGCGATCAGCACGCGCTTGTCGGTGGCCAGCAGGGCCGTGGTGGCCAGATCGCTGGCCTGCCCTGTCGCCATCTTCGCCATCAGGTCGGCGGTGGCGGGCGCAACGACGACAAGATCGGCGCTGCGCGAGAGCTGGATATGGCCCATCTCGACCTCGTCGGTCAGCGAGAACAGGTCATCGAACACCTTCTCGCCCGACAGGGCCGCGATCGAGAGCGGTGTCACGAACTGGTGGCCGGCCTTGGTGAGGATGACCCTGACGCTGCATCCGCGCTTCTTCAGTTCGCGGATCAGCTCAAGCGACTTGTAGGCTGCGATTCCGCCGCCGATGATCAGAAGGATCGATGCGCCCTGAAGCATGGCCTTGGTCCGGTTCCGGTCACACGAGAGATATCAGCAATACGCCAGGAGGCACCACGACCGCATTGTGCGGAGCAGGCATCCGGACGCATCAGCGTTCCTATCACCGGAATGGCGGCTCATCAAAGGCACGCAGTTTTCGCGAGTGAATGCTTGGTCCGGTCTGCTTCAGCAGATCGATGGTGGCGATGCCGATCTTCAGATGCTCGTTGACGGCCCGCTCGTAGAAGGCATTGGCCGCGCCGGGCAGCTTGATCTCGCCGTGCAGCGGTTTGTCGGAGACGCAGAGCAAGGTGCCGTAGGGCACGCGCAGCCTGTAGCCTTGCGCTGCGATGGTGCCAGATTCCATGTCGACCGCGATGGCCCGGGACTGATTGATGCGCTTGCGGGCCGCCGTCCATTGCAGTTCCCAGTTGCGGTCGTCGAAGGTTACGACCGTTCCGGTCCGAAGGCGGTTCTTCAGCGCCTCGCCACTTTCGCCGGTGACGAGGGCCGCGGCCTGCTGGAGGGCGATCTGCACCTCCGCCAGTGCCGGGATCGGCACATCGGGCGGCAGGATGTCGTTGAGGATGCGGTCCTGCCGGAAATAGGCATGGGCCAGCACATAATCGCCGATCACCTGCGCCTGCCTCAGACCGCCGCAATGGCCGATCATCAGCCAGGCATTGGGGCGCAGCACGGCGAGATGATCGGTGATGTTCTTGGCGTTGGAAGGTCCGACCCCGATGTTGACCAGCGTGATGCCCTGGCCATCCTTCTTGACGAGGTGATAGGCCGGCATCTGGAAGCGATGCCATGGCGCTGCCGCAAGCCGGGCGACCGCCGATTCGTCCGCCGAGCGCGCATCGATGGAAAGCCCGCCCGGTGCGATCAGCCGCTCGGCCTCGCCAGACCTGATCTGATCGATTCCGTGGCGCACAAACTGGTCGACGTAGCGATGGTAGTTGGTCAGCAGGATCCAGTGCTGGAAACCGCGCCAGTCGGTTCCAGTGTAGTGCATCAGACGCTTCAGCGAATAGTCGGTGCGCACGGCATCGAACAGGCTCAGCGGCATCGGTCCCGGGCCGGTCAGGTCGAAAGTGCCATCCGCGATCTCGTCACCGATGGCGGAGAGGAGGGGCACGGGGAAGTGCCGCGCCAGTTCGGCTGCCGTCACGCCACCGCGGGCCAACTCGTCGCCGCCCTGCAGCACATAGGGGTAGGGAATCTCCTGCTCGCTGACGCCGACCTCGACGACAGCGTGATAGTCGCGCATCAGCGGCGTCAGCTGATCGAGAAGATAGGCCCTGAATTCGCCCGGATGGGTGATGGTGGTGGCATAGACACCCGGAGCGGCAAACTTGGCATAGCCCCGGCGCGAACTGGCGGAGAGCTTGCCGGGTGCATAGGTGACGCGCAACTCCGGATAGCGGAAGCGGGCGCGTTGCTCGGGCGTCGGGATGGTGCGGTCTTCAAGATAGGCGTCGAGCGCCTTGCGGATCGCAGCGGTGGCCGCGTCGTAGCGTTCCTGGAGCTTGTCCAGTGCTTCCTCGGCGCTGGCAACCTGATCGAACACGGGAATCTTGATGTCAGTCATGGCCCAGATAAGCCCAGCGTCCAGCCCGTGGCAACCGGTGCCATCCGCCCTCAGCCGCCGAGCATCTGCCAGGCCAGGAGCGCGGCAATCGTCCACAGGGCCAGGTTGCCCCAACGGTTGCGGCGGGCCTCGGCCCGTCCGATGGCCTCGACGCTGTCGGCATCGAGCGCAAAGCCGCGTGTGCTCGCCTCTTCCAGATGGCCCAGCAGCCGTTCGCCGCGCGCCACCGTCTCCGGCAGTTGCGCAACGGCCCCGGCGAGGGACATGACTCCGCGTCCAGCATCCTCGATGCGCCCGACCGGCCCAAGGTTGCGCGCGATCCAATCACGCACGACGGGCTCGGCGGTGCGCCACATGTCGAGCTTGGGGTCGAGCATGCGACCGACGCCCTCGACCACGACCATGGTCTTTTGCAGCATCACCAGTTCGGTGCGGGTTTTCATGTCGAACAGGCCGGTGATCTCGAACAGCAGGGTCAGGACCTTGGCCATCGAGATTTCATCGGCGCTGCGGTCATGGATCGGCTCGCCGACCGCGCGGATGGCCTGTGCGAAGTCCGCCACCGAATGATGCGCCGGCACATAGCCAGCCTCGAAATGGACCTCCGCCACGCGGGTGTAGTTGCGGGTGATGAACCCGAGCAGTATCTCGGCCAGAAAGCGCCGCTCCTTAGGGCCGAGACGCCCCATGATCCCGCCATCGACGGCGACAAGCCGGCCTTCCGCATCGACGAACAGATTGCCGGGGTGCATGTCTGCGTGGAAGAAGCCGTCGCGCAGAGTGTGCTTGAGGAAAGACTGGATGACGCACTGGCCGAGCTTAACCCGGTCATGGCCCGCCGCATCGATGGCCGCCAGATCGGACAGCCGGATGCCGTCGATCCATTCAGCCACGAGGATGTCGCGCCCGGTCAGTTCCCAATCCGGCTTCGGCACGCGGAAATCACTGTCGGCGGCGGTGTTCTGCGCCAGTTCGGACAGGGCCGCCGCTTCAAGGCGCAGATCCATTTCCATCGTTACCGAGCGGATCAGCGTGTCGACCACCCCCGTGATGCGCAGGCGCTTGGCCTCCGGCGAGAACTGTTCGGCCAGCTCCGCGCCGCGTCGCATGGCCCTGAGATCGCGGCTGAAGCGCTCCCTAACTTGCGGGCGGAGCACCTTCACCGCGACCTTTCGGCCCGCCTTGGTGAGGGCCGGATGGACCTGGGAGATCGAGGCCGCCGCAATCGGCTCATCGAACACGGTGAAAA
This sequence comes from Hydrogenophaga intermedia, assembly GCA_943370645.1. Taxonomy (GTDB): domain Bacteria; phylum Pseudomonadota; class Alphaproteobacteria; order Rhizobiales; family Beijerinckiaceae; genus Allobosea. The sequence goes on from CALRRR020000001.1 coordinate 370,590, forward strand.
CGTCGGCAATGGACTTGCCGAGCGAGGCCTCGACTGTGCGCCGCGCCACATCGGTCGGGAAGGGCGGCATGCGGTCCTGCAACAGCGACAGGTCCGCCGCGACGCGCTGGCCGACCACATCCGGCCGGGTCGCGAGGAACTGGCCGAACTTGACATGGCTAGGTCCGAGGCGGGTCAGCGCGGCCGCCAGCCGCTCCGCCGAAGCGCCGGCGTTCCGCCGCTCGATCAGGCGCGCCAGTGCCAGGCCCCAGCGCGCCGGCCCGCCCGGCAAGGCTGCGGGATCGACCAGCGCCAGTGCGCCCTCGCGTGCCAGCACGAAGCCGACACGCGTCAGTCTGGCGATGGAGGCAAGGGTCGTGAACACCTCAGGGGCGACTTTCAGTGACAGGCGAGAGGGCAGGCAACCTAGAGCTTCCAGCCCGAATGAATGGCCACCACGCCGCCGGTCAGCATCGTGTGGCTGGCACGGGAAAATCCGGCGTCGGCGATCATGCCCTCGAACACCTTCGGCTTGGGGAACTTGCGGATCGATTCGACCAGATAGCGATAGGGCTCGGCATCGCCGGTGACCATGCGACCCATTGGCGGGATGACGTTGAAGGAATAGGCCTCGTAGATCCGGTCAACCAGCGGGATGTCGACCTGGCTGAATTCCAGGCACAGGAAGCGACCGCCACGCCTGAGCACGCGATGGGCCTCTGCCAGCGCCTTGTCGATGCGGGGCACGTTGCGAATGCCGAAAGCGATCGTGTAGGCGTCGAAGCTCGCCGCCTCGAAAGGCAATTCCTCGGCGTTGGCTTCGACGAAGTCGATCCGGTCATCGCCGGCGAAGCGCTTGTCGGCCCGCTCGCGCCCGACGCCGAGCATATCGCCGTTGATGTCGAGCACGGTGACCTTCGTGGCCGGCCCGCCCGCATCGAGCACGCGGAAGGCCACGTCACCCGTGCCTCCGGCCACATCGAGATGGCGGAAGGCCCGCGTCTTCGGGGGCTTCACCATCGAGACAAGCACATCCTTCCAGATGCGGTGCAGGCCTGCCGACATGGCATCGTTCATCAGGTCGTAGCGGCCCGCGACCTTATGGAACACGTCGTCGACCTTGGCCTGCTTGTCGGCCAGGCGCACGGTCTCGAAGCCGAAATGTGTCTCGGCATCGGCGTCGGGGGCGGGTGAAGCTGGTTTGCGATCTGCCATCATGCCGGCACACATAGCGAAACTTCTCCGCCTGCGCTATGTGGGCGTGATGTCCATGTTCCGCCGGATGGGTCGCAACCTGCATGCCTGAATTGCCCGAGGTCGAAACCGTCCGGCGCGGTCTGGAACCGACACTGGTCGGCGCCCGGATCGAGCAGCTCGTGCTGAGGCGCAAGGACTTGCGCTTCGCGTTTCCGGACCGCTTCCGGGCAAGGGTCGAGGGCCAGCGCGTGGAGGCGCTGTCGCGCCGGGCCAAATATCTGATCGCGGAGCTTTCGTCCGGCGAGGGGCTGATCATGCATCTGGGCATGACCGGGCGCTTCATCATCGAGGCGCAGGGAGTGGCCGCCCATGAGCCGGGCGTGTTTTACGCCGATGTGGGCCGCCACGTGATCCATGACCATGTCGTGTTCGAACTCGGCGGCGCTGGCCGCATCACCTACAACGACGTGCGCCGCTTCGGCTTCATGGACCTTGTGCCGATGGCGGGCCTTTTCCAGTCGAAGCACTTCGCCGGCATGGGTATCGAGCCGCTTGGCAATGAGCTCTCCGGCGACAAGCTGGCCGAGCTGTTCGCCGGCAAGGCCGCGCCGCTGAAGGCCGCGCTCCTCGATCAGCGGCTGATCGCCGGCCTGGGCAACATCTATGTCTGCGAGGCGCTGTTCCGGGCGGGCCTGCATCCAGAGCTGCCGGCAGGCGTCATTGCCACGCCTACGGGCCGGCCCCGCCCCAAGGCGCATGAGCTGGCTGCCATCATCCGTGACGTGCTGACCGAGGCGATTGCAGCCGGTGGATCGACCCTGCGTGACTTCGCCCACACGGATGGCTCGCTCGGCTATTTCCAGCATGCCTTCAAGGTCTATGACCGCGAAGGCGAGCCCTGCGTCACGCCCGGCTGTGGCGGCACCGTGGAGCGGCTGGTGCAGTCCGGCCGCTCGACTTTCCTGTGCGCGCGTTGCCAGCCGCGCTGACGGCTGCGTTCGCCCTTTCCCGCTGCCGGCGTTGACATCGGTCTGTACGACGGCCTTGATGAGGGGGTGAGACGGGGAGCCAAGGCGCACCCCGGCCAGATCGGATGAGCCCCTTGCGATGAACCACCCCGTGTCGATCAAGCCTGTCATCGTGCAGGCCGCTGCACAGCCCGAGAGCCCGGAGGTGCGCAAGGCGGACCTGCCACAGTTCAAGGTCGAACTGGATGACAGGGCGATCCTCCTGCCTGATGGCAAAGTGCTGCACCACATCATCATGTCGGTCGACGAGGGCGGACACATCGCCTTCGATGGCGTTTTTGCCTTCAACCGCACGGGGCGGCATCCACGGTTGCTGCGCCTTTCGCTGGCTGATACCGGCGCGCTGGCGGCAGAACTGGTCAACGCGGTCTATGCCGCCAAGACCGCCTTCGTGTTCGGCCAGAGCCTCAAGATCACCATCACTGTGGTTGCGAACGGCTACAAGATGGAGTTTCACCACGAGGGCGAGGTCTTCGACCTTTTCCTGTCCACCGGCGTGATCTGGCGCTTTATCAAGGGCCTGCTGCTGGCCATCGACGCCGCTTCGCCGGGCGTTGCCAACTGAGCGGCTGCCCGGCTCGGTGATCGCGGCGCTCAGCTGAGGTTGAGTTCCTTGAAGAAGTCGTTGCCCTTGTCGTCGATGACGATGAAGGCGGGGAAATCTTCCACTTCGATCTTCCAGATCGCTTCCATGCCAAGCTCCGGATATTCCAGAACCTCGACCTTCCGGATGCAATCCTGCGCGAGGCGCGCGGCGGGGCCGCCGATTGAGCCGAGATAGAAGCCGCCATGCCTGGCGCAGGCATCGCGCACTGCAGCCGAGCGGTTGCCCTTGGCCAGCATGATCTTCGAGCCACCGAAGGCCTGGAACTGGTCGACGTAACTGTCCATGCGCCCGGCAGTGGTCGGCCCGAAAGAGCCTGATGCCATGCCGACAGGTGTCTTGGCCGGGCCGGCATAGTAGATCGGGTGGTTCTTGAAATAGTCCGGCATGGTGCCGCCATTTTCCAGCCGCTCGCGGATCTTGGCGTGGGCGAGATCGCGCGCCACGATGATGGTGCCGGTCAGCGAAAGCCGCGTCTTGACCGGATGGCGCGAGAGCGTGGCGAGAATCTCGCTCATCGGCTGTGACAGGTCGATCCGGACCACGTCGCCGCCAAGCTTGCTTTCGTCGATCTCCGGCATGTAGCGCGCCGGGTTGTGCTCCAGTTCCTCGACGTAGACGCCGGATGCAGTGATCTTGCCCAGCGCCTGACGATCCGCCGAGCAGGAGACGCCAAGCCCGATGGGCAGGGATGCACCATGGCGCGGCAGGCGGATGACGCGCACGTCATGGCAGAAATACTTGCCGCCGAACTGCGCGCCGACGCCGAGTGACTGTGTCAGCTTGTGCACCTCCGCCTCCATCTCGAGGTCGCGGAAGGCATGCGCCATCTCCGACCCCTGCGTCGGCAGGTTGTCGAGATACTTGGTCGATGCCAGCTTCACCGTCTTCATGGTCTGTTCGGCGGAAAGTCCGCCTATGACAATGGCCAGGTGGTAGGGCGGGCAGGCCGCGGTGCCCAGCGTCAGGATCTTCTCCTTGAGAAAGGCCATCATGCGCTCGCGCGTCAGCAAGGACGGCGTTCCCTGGAACAGCAGGCTCTTGTTGGCGGAGCCGCCGCCCTTGGCGACATAGAGGAACTTGTAGGCCTGGGCCGCGGCGGGATCGTCCTCGGCGTAGATCTCGATCTGCGCTGGCAGGTTGTTCTTGGTGTTGCGCTCCTCGAACATCGAGATCGGGGCCAGTTGCGAATAGCGCAGGTTGCGCCTGAAATAGGCATCCATCACGCCCTGGCCGATCGCGGCCTCGTCGCCGCCTTCGGTAAAGACCAACCGGCCCTTCTTGCCCATGATGATCGCCGTGCCCGTATCCTGGCACATGGGCAGAACCCCGCCAGCGGCAATGTTGGCATTCTTCATCAGGTCATAGGCCACGAACTTGTCGTTCGACGTCGCCTCGGGATCGTCGAGGATGGCGGCTAGCTGTTTCAAATGTCCGGGCCGGAGCAGGTGATTGATGTCGATGAAGGCCTGTTCTGCCAGAAGCCGGATGGCTTCCGGTTCGACCATCAGGAACTCGCGGGAGCCCATTTTCTCGAGGCGCACGCCATCGCTCGTCAGCTTGCGATAGGTCGTTGTGTCCGGCCCCAGCGGAAACAGCGGCTGATGGATCATGGTCATACGGGTGGCTCCGGATCACGGGTGGTCTGTGGCGGCAAGGCTGCTGACGGCCGGAGTCTCCCCGGGCGTTGCGCCTTGTCTGCCATGGCTTGGTGCGTGCCGACCATCCAGCCATTGGTCAAATGGCCAGCATGCGGCTGCCATGTTTGTAGCCCGCCTTGCCATGGGCGCAACCGCGAATCAGTCTGAGGGCGCAAGCAGCCTGATCAGGCGGCCTGCGCGGCACGTTCGGTCAGGATCGCATAGATCGCGTCCGCATCGTCGGCGCGGCGGATGCTGTCGAGCGTGGCACGGTCGCGCAGCACGCGGGCCACGCGGGCCAGCGCCTTGAGGTGATCCGCACCTGCGCCTTCCGGCGCGAGCAGGACGAACATGATGTCGACCGGCTGGCCATCCAGCGCCTCGAAGTCGATCGGCTTCTCCATGCGCACGAACAGACCCCGAAGGCGCGTCAGCGAGGGCGAGCGGCCATGGGGAATGGCGATGCCTTCGCCGATTCCGGTCGAGCCAAGACGCTCCCGCTGAAGCAGGGTTTCGAACACCTCACGCTCGGGCAGACCAGTGATGGCCGCCGCTCGCTGGGCAATTTCCTGAAGCGCCTGTTTTTTGCCGTTGGCTTTCAACGGCGCAATGACGGAGTCAGGTGTGAGAAGGTCGTGAATGATCATGATGAGCCAGTCTGGTGCAACTCCCGTGCCGAACGCTTCCGTCCAGACCGGGTTGCTGCGCGAAAGTCCCTAAATCCATTCAGGGGTTCAAGACAAGGCGGTCGGCGGGTCTATCCACCCAATGTTGCCGTCGCGACGGCGGTATACGATGTTAACCCGGCCATTGCCAGCGTTTCTGAAAACCAACACCGGCGAGCCGGTGAGATCGAGTTCGGAGACAGCATCGCCCACACTCAGATCATGCAGGGCGCGGGTGGTTTCCGCGACGATGGCAGGATGCGATCCGTTCATGTCGTGGGCGTGATCCTCCTCCGCATCTTCGTTAGGGGCTTCGATCACATAAGACGGCATGTCCATCAGGGCACGGCGGGCATGGGCATTGCCCGAGTGGTCCTTGAGCCGGCGCTTGTAGCGGCGAAGGCGTTTCTCGATCTTGTCGACCATCTTGTCGAGGCTCTGGTAGGCATCATGGGCTGTGCCGGATGCTTCCAGCGTCATGCCGGATGACAGGTGCAGCACGGCATCGCTGCGAAACCCGGTGCCATCCTTGGCGACCGTCACGTGGCCGTTGAAGCTGCCCTCGTAATACTTGCCGAGCGCAGACCCGACCCTGTCTTCCGCCTGGGAGCGGATGGCTTCACCGACATCGAGATTCTTGCCGGAAACACGCAAACCCATGGATAGTCCCTCCGTCTCGGGAGAGCCGCGGGCCCAAAGGTCAAGCCCCGACCGGCCAGACCCGGTCACCTGAATCTGTGACGTTGCGGGGTGAGTGTCAACGCATTCCGCTGTCAGCCGACAAAAAAGCCGGCATGAGTCCGAACTGCGAGCCGGGCTGCTATGCGACTGAAAAACATGGGTATTTCATGGCGTATCCAAGGCACGCCGACCCAGCCGAAAGGCTCGGCGTCAGCGGTTGCGCCCTTGCCCGGACTGCTTGTCGCGGCGGCGCTCCATGGAGGAACCGATTCCGAGCGCTTCGCGGTACTTTGCCACCGTGCGGCGGGCAATGTCGATGCCCTGTTCGCGCAGTTTTGCCACGATGGCATCGTCTGACAGGACATCGCGGCCGCTCTCGCCGTCGATCATCGCCTTGATGCGATAGCGCACCGCTTCGGCGGAATGGGCTTCGCCGTAGCCTGTGCTCGCGATCGAGGCCGTGAAGAAATACTTCATCTCGAAGAGCCCGCGCGGGCTGATCAGATACTTGTTGGAGGTCACCCGCGAGACGGTTGATTCGTGCATCGCGATCGCGTCCGCCACGGTCTTGAGATTGAGCGGCCGCAGATGCTCGACACCATAGGCGAAAAAGGCATCCTGCTGGCGGACGATCTCGCTCGCGACCTTCAGGATCGTACGGGCGCGCTGTTCGAGGCTGCGTGTCAGCCAATTGGCTGTCTGGAGGCATTCGGCGATGAAGGCCTTGTCGGTTTCGGTGCGTGCGGCCTTGCTGACGCGGGTGTGATAGGTCTGGTTGACCAGCACGCGCGGCAGCGTGTCGGGGTTGAGGTCTATCAGCCACGACCCGTCGGGCGCTGCCCTGATGATGACATCGGGCACCACGGTTTCCGCAGCCCCGCCGCCAAACGTCCGGCCGGGCTT
>CALRRR020000002.1:0-199826 GCA_943370645.1 Hydrogenophaga intermedia
CGGGCCACGACCGGGGCTGCGCCCGTGCCGGTGCCGCCGCCCATGCCGGCCGTGATGAACACCATGTGCGCGCCGGCGAGATGATCGCGGATCTCGTCGATGACCTCCTCGGCGGCAGCCCGGCCGACTTCCGGCTGGGAGCCGGCTCCGAGCCCTTCGGTGACCTGAAGGCCCATCTGGATGATGCGCTGGGCGCTGCTCATCGCCAGAGCCTGCGCATCGGTGTTGGCGACCACGAAGTCGACACCCTGGAGGCCGGCCTGGATCATGTTGTTGACAGCGTTGCCGCCGCCACCACCGACACCGAACACGGTGATCCGGGGCTTGAGTTCCCGGATGTCCGGGGCTTGCAGGTTCATCGCCATGATCGTGGCCTCTCTCGTGTTTGTGGCGCCCGGCCAGCGCCTGTGTCTGTCTAGTGTCTGGGACCCCGCCGCCACGGTCTCCCGGTTGATGTCTGATCCGCCACCGCGCGGATCAGGTTTTGGTCTGCTTCAGGCCCGTCAGAAACTGTCCTTGAGCCAGCGCCCGACGCGGGAGAGGTAGCCTCCGTCCGTACCGGTCGCGAGATAGCCGCCCGACGAGCGCGGCTCGAAATGTTCGATATGTGCCATCTGCGGATAGATCAGCAGGCCCACGGCGCCGGAGAAGGGCGGACCCTTCGCGGCTTCAGGCAGGCCCTTTATGCCGAGCGGGCGGCCAATCCGGACCTGCCCGCCGAGCACCGAACGCGCCAGTTCCGGCAGGCCGGTGAGCTGGCAAGCGCCGCCCGTGAGCACCACGCGGCGACCGGCCTGATCGGAGAAATGGGCAGCCTTGAGCCTGTCACGCACCAGTTCGAGGATTTCCTCGACGCGCGGACGAATGATCCTGACGAGATGGGACTTGGGAATGTGACTCTGCTGGTCGCGATCCTCGTCATCGACCGACGGCACCGTGATGATGTCGCGGTCATCGGACGCGGTCGCCATCGTGCTGCCATACAAGGTCTTGAGACGCTCGGCGGCAGCGACCTTGGTGGACAGACCGCGCGCCAGATCCATGGTGATGTGATGGCCACCGACCGCAATGCCGTCGGCATGGACCAGATGACCTTGCGAGAACACGCCGATGCTGGTGGTGCCGCCGCCCATGTCGACCAGCACGACGCCCATCTCGGCCTCGTCATCGACCAGTGCAGACAGGCCAGAGGCATAGGGCGTGGCCACAACGGCCTCGACCGCAAGATTGCAGCGCTCGACCGCGAGCATCAGGTTGCGCGCAGCCGAGCCTTCGCCGGTCACGACATGCATGTCGACTGACAGCGACCGGCCCATCAGGCCGCGCGGATCGGTGACGCCGGGCTGGCCATCGAGCGCATAGCCTGTCGGCAGCGCATGCAGCACGGCGCGGCCAGGCCTGACGCTGTGCGAAGCGGCGGCTGCCAGCACGCGCTTGACATCCTGGTCGGCCACCGAGCCGATCCTCAGATCGACACTGGCCGTGAAACTCTGGGAGCCCAGCCGCCCGCCGGTCTGGTTGACGATGACAGACTGGACCTCGACCTTGGCCATGCGCTCGGCCGCATCCACGGCCTGACGGATACCGCGCTCGGCCAGTTCGAGATCGACGACCGCCCCGCCCTTGAGGCCCATCGACCGCGTGTGGCCGATGCCGATGACGCGGGCCAGATGGGTCCGGCCACGCAACTGGTCGCTGGCTTCGGTGGGTTGCAGTTCGGCGATCAGGCACACGATCTTGCTGGTGCCGACATCGAGCACCGACATGATCGCGCTCTTGCGCGTCGACAGCGGCCTCAGCCGCGGAGTCAGACCCTGCGAGAACAGGCTCATGCCGAGCCTCCCTTCGGCTTGGGCCGGCTCTTCAGCATCTCGGCGCGGGCCGCGGCCGCTTCCTCGGTCAGCCGCACCGTGACACGGTCCGGCTGGCGCAGATCGACGGCGATGATGTCCTTGTCGAGCAGCTTCTGCTCGCGGGCCAGCCGGTCAAGCCGGCGCATCGCTTCGTCGGCCCCATCCTCGGGCAGGCGCACATCAAGCCCGTTGCTCATCTTCAGGGTCCAGCGCCGCTCGGAAACCAGCGTGGCACCCCGGATCTGGCTGCGCAGCGAGCCGGCCTCCGCCAGCAGCACGACATAGTCACGAGCCCGCTTGTTGGCGCCGGGACCGACAACCAGCGGCAGATGGGCAAATCGCTCGTCGCGCAGCTTGTCGATGACGGTGCCGTCGGACGCGATGATCGAGATTTCGCCGTTGAGTTGCCAAAGCGCAAAGGGTTCGCGCTCACGAATCTGGATGGTCAACTCGCCCGGATAGAGCTTGCGGATCTGCGCTTCGCGGATCAGCGGCTGGGCTTCGAGCCTCTCGCGTGCCTCGCGCACATCGAAAAAGGCCAGCGACACTTTTGAGGAAATCCCGGCCGCTTTCAGCACCTCGCCTTCGCCCAGCTCTGAGAGACCGGAGATGGTGATCCGGTCCATGCCGAGGCCGAGCGTGCGGGCCAGCACATGGTGCGGCTCGCCGAACGCAGCGCGGAAGCTCTCGGCATGGCCGCCGAGCACAAGGCCCGTGGTACCGATGCCAGCCAGCAGCGTCAGCGAGAACAACGGAAACAGGCGGGGCGAAACCCGCTCATGCAATGGCAAGGTCACGGAAGCGCGGGCACCGAACGGCCAGAAGCCGCGGCGTCCCGTCCGCTCGCCCACCAGCAGCGGAACCTCGATGTCTCCCGGGCGAACACGCTGGGACCGCACTCCGAAGAGCGCCGTCGTCAACGATCGCAGGAGGCGTCCTCCACCATCCATCGCACCAACTCGCCAAACGATATGCCCGCATGGGCGGCCAACTCTGGAACCAGGCTCGTCGCCGTCATTCCGGGTTGCGTATTCACTTCCAGCCAGATGAGGCGCTCGTTGGCCTCGTCGTAACGGAAGTCGGACCTGCTCACGCCGCGGCACCCAATTGCTTGATGCGCGGTTAACGCCCACTGTTGAACCTGTTGGTAAATTTTCGGTTTAAGAGGGGCAGGCAGGATGTGGATTGAGCCCCCCGGCGCGTACTTCGCGTCGTAGTCGTAGAACTCGCCGGTGGAGGTGGTGATCTCGATCACGTCGAGCGCCCGGTCGCCCAGCACGGCGCAGGTCAGCTCACGGCCTGGAATGAATTCTTCCGCCAGCATCCATTCGCCGCAAGGCCAATCCTCGCGGGCGAGTTCCTGGGGCGGGTGGGTGCGGCCCTGCTTGACGATCACGATGCCGATCGACGAACCGTCATCCACCGGCTTGATGACGTAGGGTGGCTGCCGGACGTGACGCTTTGCCGCTTCGAAACGGTTGACCACGACCCCGTCCGCCACCGCGACGCCGGCAGCGGCCACGACCGCCTTGGCGCGTGCCTTGTGCATGGCAAGTGCGGACGCGAGCACGCCGGAATGGGTGTAGGGTATCTTCAGGATTTCCAGCACGCCCTGGATGCAGCCATCCTCGCCCCACGGCCCGTGAAGGCAGTTTAGCGCCACGTCAGGCTTCAGCTTTGCCAGCACCTCGGCGATGTCGCGCTGGACATCGACGCGCGTGACCCGGAAGCCGGCCGACTCGGCGGCATCGGCAATCTGGCGACCGGAGTTCAGCGAAACCTCGCGCTCCGCCGACCACCCCCCCATCAGAACCGCCACATGCTTGGACATGAGGATACCACTCTTCCGCAAAACCTCGGCCGGACCTTCGATCCGAATCTCGACACGAATGTGGACTGCCAAGCGTTAGGGAGTGGTTAACCATGTCGCCCCGGCGTTGATCGCGCCCTGCGCATCCTCGTGGGCCTCGCCCTTCTGGCTTTCGCCGCATTCAGCTGCAGCAGCTACTGGTGGGCCGGTCTGATCGGCATTGTCCCGATCCTGACAGCGGCCATGAGCTTTTGCCCGGCCTACAACCTGCTGGGCATGAGCACCTGCCCCCTGGCATCCAGGAAGTGAGCCGGCAGAATCTCGATCTTCGCACGTATCGCTGCCACGCGAGCCGGCGCGAACGGGCTCTTTGATCTAGACGTTGCCGCAGCGAGCCAAACCCGTGCGTTGAAGCAGGCTTGGACTCAGGCCTCGCCAACCCGCTTGATTTCCCAATGCAGATCGACGCCGGAATGGGCCAGAACGCGGGCGCGAACGGTCTCGCCCAATGTCTCGATGTCGGCTGCGGTCGCATCGCCGGTGTTGATCAGGAAATTGCAGTGCATCTCGCTGACCTGCGCTCCGCCAACCTTCAGCCCCCGGCAGCCGGCAGCGTCGATGAGCTTCCAGGCCGAGTGGCCGGGCGGATTGCGGAAAGTGGAGCCCCCTGTCTTTTCGCGGATCGGCTGCGCCGTTTCCCGGTGGTGCTGCACGGCCGCCATCCGCGTCCGGATCACCTCGGTGGTTTCTGGCTGGCCACGGAACACCGCGCCGGTGAAGATCAGACCCTCCGGCGGACGTGAGGTGCGGTAGTCAAAGCCAAGATCGGCATTGGCGATCGTCACGATCCGGCCGTCGCGCAGCACGCCGCGCACCTCGACCAGCACATCCTTCGTCTCGCCGCCATTGGCGCCGGCATTCATGGTAATGGCCCCGCCGATCGTGCCCGGAATGCCGAAGTAGAATTCCAGACCCCCAAGCCCGGCCTCGGCTGCGGCCTCGGCCACGCGCTTGTCGAGAGCTGCAGCGCCTGCCGTGACAAGAGCACCATCGACCGCAATCTGACCAAAGCCGCGCGGCGACAATCGGATCACCACACCGCGCACCCCGCCATCGCGCACGATCATGTTCGAGCCGACACCAAGCGGATGGACGTCGATCCCCGCTGGCAGGGCAGCAAGGAACAGTGCCAGATCGGCCTCATCGGCGGGTGTGAACAGGACTTCGGCCGGCCCGCCGACGCGGAACCAGGTCAGCGGCCCGAGCGGCTGGTTCGGCAACAGGCGCCCGCGCAGGTCGGGCATCAACGTGGCCAGGCGGCCTGCAAGATCGGGCGTTGTCATGGCGTGCAGCTAGCCTGTCACCAGCGCCGGATCAACCGCAACAAGCACGGGCAGCCGGCAGATTGCGGCGCACAGTGCACCGGAAAGCGACGAAAATCGGACATATCACTAAAATGCAACGCGTTCCTGGAACCTGCTGGCATGACTTTGCCGTCACAACGGCGTGCAATCGCCTGTTGTCCGATCGTTTCCGGAGCCTTTGATGTCACGCATCGTTACCTCGACCAATAACCCGCTGCTCGCCAGCCAGTGGCATCTTGGCCAGATCTTCAAGGGTGATCCCAACCGCATCTGGTCCGAGTTCAGCGGCGCCGGCGTCAAGGTCGGCGTCTATGATGACGGCATCGACAAGAACCATATCGACTTGCGCAACCGCTATGACTCCAGCCGCGAACTGGTGATCAATGGCCAGAGGCTCGATGCTTCCACCGGCTCGGCTGTGCACGGCACGGCGGTCGCGGGCCTGATTGCAGCCGATGCCAACAATGGCGCGGGAGGGGTCGGCGTTGCCCACAGTGCGATGCTGACGGGCGTCAACATCTTCTCCGGCATCGGGGCCAGCAGCGGCTTCATCACCGCCATTCGCGGCATGAGCAGCTTCGATGTCACCAACAATTCCTGGGGCTGGTCGTCGCGCTATGTCGACAGCGCCCACCAGAGCGGATCGTTCGGCAACCTGTTCGCATCCGCCGTCAAGAACGCCGCCGACGTCGGGCGCGGCGGGCTTGGCACGATCGTGGTCAACGCCGCTGGCAACGAAGGCGGCGAGGGTCGCGATTCCAACATGTCCAATTTCAATGCCATGCGCCAGACCATTACGGTCGGCGCCATCGGGCAGGATGGTGACGTCTCTGGTTACTCAACGCGCGGCGCGTCCGTGCTGGTGTCCGGCCCGTCCAATGGCGGCGGGGCCGGCATCGTCACCACCGATGTCAGTGGCTCGCGCGGCTATGCCAGCGGTGACTACACCTCCGGGTTCGGCGGCACCTCGGCGGCCAGCCCCATTGTCAGCGGCGTCGTGGCCGTCATGCTCAGCGCCAACAACAAGCTTGGCTGGCGCGATGTGCAGGACATCCTGGCCATCACCGCCGACCACACCACGCCAGCCGCGCTGACCGGCGGCGTTTCGGGCCGCATGCAATCTGGCTGGACGGTCAACAAGGCCGACAACGTCAACGGCGGTGGCCTGCACTATTCCAATGATGTCGGCTTTGGCCGCGTCGATGCGCTCGAAGCAGTGCGCTTTGCCGAAGTCTGGAGCCGTTTCGGCTCGGCCCAGACCTCGGCCAACGAACAGGTTGCCACCGTTTCGGGCACGCTCAACCGCGCCATCGCCGATCTCAAGTCGACGGAGTTCACCGTCAACATCGCCCGCGCCATCGAGGTCGAAAGCGTCTCGCTGACCCTGACGCTCAGCCACGGCAACATCAATGATCTGCGCGTTGAGCTGATCTCGCCCGAAGGCACTCGCTCCGTGGTGCTGAATGCAGCCCCCGGCAGCCAATCAGTCAGCGGCTTCACCTGGAGCTTCACCTCCGAAGCCCTGCGCGGCGAGCTGGCCTCGGGCAACTGGCTGGTGCGCATCACCGACACCCGCGCCGGCGCGACAGGCTCGGTGGCGTCCTATCGCCTCGATGTCTATGGCGATGCGATCTCGGCCAACGACGTCTATCACTACACCAGCGAATTCGGCAAAATGCTGGCGCTGAATGCGGCCCGCGGCACATTGCAGGACACCGATGGCGGCATCGACTGGATCAACGCGTCCGCCACCATCGACGCGACCATCATCAACCTCAATGCCGGCGCGCTCTCCACCATCCATGGCCGCTCGCTGACCATCGCAGCGGGCACCGTGATCGAGAATGCCGTGACTGGCGACGGTAACGACATGCTGATCGGCAACGATGCCGCCAACACGCTGCTCGGCATGCGCGGCAACGACATGCTCGAAGGTCGGGGCGGCGCTGACCGCCTCGAAGGCGGGGCCGGCATTGATACGGCAAGCTACCTCGGCTCCAACCTGGGGGTCGACATAGACCTGACACGGGCCACCCAGACAGGCGGGCATGCCCAGGGCGATGTGCTGGTCGGCATCGAGAACGTCACCGGCTCGGCCCATGCCGACCGGATCAACGGCGATGGCAATGCCAACATGCTCGCCGGCGGCATCGGCAACGACACCATCGGTGGCGGGGCTGGCAACGACTATCTCAGCGGCGGCTCCGGTAATGACATCCTCACCGGCGGCTCAGGAAGCGACCGTCTCGATGGCAGCGACGGCACTGATACGGCCAGCTATGCCACCAGCACGCTGGGTGTCACTGTCGACCTGCAGACGGGCATGGGCACCGGAGGCGACGCTGCTGGCGATATCCTGACCGGAGTCGAAAACCTCATCGGCTCGAACCAGGCCGACGTGCTGCGCGGCAACAGTCTCGCCAATCGTCTGGAAGGCGGCCTCGGCAACGACGCCTTGCTCGGCTTCGATGGCCTCGACACGCTTCTCGGCGGCTCCGGCAACGACACGCTCGATGGCGGGCTGGGCAACGACATGCTGTTCGGCGGCCTCGGCGATGACATCTTCACCGGCGGGACCGGCAATGACCGCTTCTGCTTCGACGTGCGCGGCGGCGGCAATGACCGCATTCTGGACTTCCAGGATGGCCGCGACCTGATCGATTTTCGCGGACTTGGCCTCAGCTTTTCCAGCCTCGCCATCACCAGCACTGGCCAGGCCTACGCCGTGTCGGGTGTCTTCGGCACCATCACGGTGTCAGGAGCCGAGCGCGGGGTGCTCAGCGCCGCCGACTTCGTCTTCGCCTGAGGCGGCGTCAGCGCTGGGCCACCTCCGGCCAGACAGCGCCGGGAAACTGGCGCTGCAGAGCATCGCGGTCGAGATGCGGCGCCAGGAGTGTCCTGACCGCATGCGCGACCTGCTTGTATTCCTCTTCGCAGCCATTGGCGCGCCATGCCGGCATATCGCTGCGGCTGACGAGCGCGCGGTAGCTCACAGGATCTGAGCCGGCGGCGAGGCAGACAACATTGAACAGGCGCTGCAACGGCGTGCTGTGTGCTCCGCCATACTGCCGGCTGGCGATCGTCCGGGATTCCAGCGACGGCAACTCGTTGAAGTTCTTCACGCCAGTGTCGACCAGGTAGGAATAGACGATGCCGTTGATCAGCGCTGGCGCGTCCTGCCGGAACAGGGAGAGGATGGCGAAGGACGCCATCGTGTCGGCGGCATCCTCCTCGCGGCTGAACAGCGGAATGCCGAGGAACTCGATCAGCGCATGCGCGCCCTCGTGATAGAGGACATCGGCGAACTGGCCGCGGATAGCGTCCTCCTCGCTGACCCAGTCGGGCCGGCGGTCGCTTCTAGCGTTGTCGACGGCGTTCTGGAGATATTCGTAGCAGACCGTGACAGTGCCCTCATAATACCAGGCCCCGCCCCGGCCCGAGCAGCTCCGCGTCCTGATCAACAGTGGCCGGTTGAGCCGGAACGAGGCGAAGAAGCGACGCGCGCCCTCGAAAGTGGGATCACCCAGAACGCGCGCATGGATTGCCTGATGCGCCGGGTTGGTCGGTGGCTCATGGATCAGAGTGACCTCCGCTGGCATGTTGCCGCGCACCGGCTCGGCAGCGCGCGCCGGGCCGAGCGGCAAGGCCAAGGCGAGCATCATGACGCACGCCGCGACAAGCGCCGCCTGCCGTCCTTGCCCGCTCCTTATCGTTTCAGCCATGTCCATCATCCGCGCCTTGCCTCTCATGCCTTACGCAGGCCATGGCACGCCGGTTTGACGCCGTCATGTCGCAGGCATGGCACCATGCCCGGCAGTGGGTCTCAGCCGCTCAGCTTTTCAAGCTCACCCGGCAGCGCATAGGCCCATTGCGTGATGTCACCGGCGCCGAGGCAGACCACGTAATCGCCCTCCCCGGCGAGCCCGGCCACCAGCCCGGCCAGCGCGTGCTTGCTGTCAAGCGCCTGGACATTGCGGTGGCCACTGGCCTTGATGCCGGCCACCAGATCATCGCGCGAAGCCCCCTCGATCGGCTGCTCGCCAGCCGCGTAGACCGGCGCGACGATCACCGCGTCGGCATCGTTGAAGCACGTGCAGAAATCCTGGAACAGCGAGTGCAGCCGCGTGTAGCGATGGGGCTGCACCACGGCGATCACCTGCCTGGTGGTCGAGGCGCGCGCCGCCTTGAGCACGGCCGCGATCTCGACCGGATGATGGCCGTAATCGTCGAAGATCTGCGCACCGTTCCACTCTCCGGTGCGGGTGAAGCGGCGCTTGACGCCGCCAAAACCGCCAATCGCCTCGCGGATCCTGTCCGGCGTCACGCCAAGCTCGTAGGCCACGGCGATGGCTGCCGTCGCGTTGAGCGCGTTGTGATGGCCCGGCATGGGCAGCACCAGGTCGGCAATCTCGATCTCGGTGCCACGCTTGCGGTCCCGGATCAGGACGGAGAAGCGGCACTTGCCGCCGGTCAGATCGACATTGACCAGACGTACATCCGCCTGCGGGTTCTCGCCATAGGTGATGACGCGTCGGTCCTCGATCTGGCCAACAAGTGTCTGAACGGTGGGATGGTCAATGCACATCACGGCAAAGCCATAGAAGGGCAGGTTTTCGACGAATGAGCGGAAGGCTGCCTTGATCGCATCGAAGGTCTTGAAATGATCGAGATGCTCGGGGTCGATGTTGGTGATGATGGCCACGTCGGCCGGCAACTTGAGGAAGGTGCCGTCGCTCTCGTCGGCCTCGACCACCATCCAGGCCCCGTCGCCCATGCGGGCATTGGTGCCATAAGCATTGATGATGCCGCCGTTGATCACCGTCGGATCAAGGCCGCCCTTGTCGAGCAGCGTTGCCACCAGCGAGGTCGTCGTGGTCTTGCCATGGGTGCCGGCCACAGCCACGCATGACTTCAGACGCATCAGTTCGGCCAGCATCTGCGAGCGGTGCACGACCGGCAGGCGCCTCTCGCGCGCCATCGCCAGTTCCGGGTTGTCGCGCCGGATCGCTGTCGAGACCACGACCACCTCGGCCTGCGCGATGTTCTCGGCGGAATGGCCGATGAAGGTCCTGATGCCTTTGTCAGCCAGCCGCTTGACGTTGTAATTGTCCGAAGCATCCGAACCCTGCACCGTGTAGCCCAGATTGTGCAGCACCTCGGCGATGCCGGACATGCCGATCCCGCCAATGCCGATGAAGTGGATGGGTCCGGTCTGGGGTGGCATCTTCATCGGAACGGTCCTTGGGGCAGGAAACTGTGGCAGGCAGAAGGTGAAGGCGGACGGAAGGCGGACGGAAGGCGGGAAACCGGCACGTGTTGGCTGAGCGCTATCCAGCGCCAAGCGGGAAAGGTCAATCGCCGCCTGTGCCAGCCGGTCGGGCATGCATCTGGCCGTGACGGCGTCTCACTCGTTGCGTGCGACCATCATCACCAGATCGGCCAGCCGCTCCGCCGCGTCGGGCCGGCCCGCAGTCCGGGCAGCAGCGGCCTGAGCGGTCAGTCGGTCAGGCTCAGCCAGGACAAGGCTCAGTTCTGAGGCAAGGCGCTTGGGCGTGAAGTCGGGCTGCGCGATGACGGTCGCGGCCCCGATCTCGCCCAGTGTGCGGGCATTGGCCATCTGGTCCTGATCGAGCGCTCCGGGCAGCGGCACGAGGATCGATGGCCGACCGATCACGCCCAGTTCGGCGACAGTCGACGCGCCCGAGCGCGCAATGACCAGTTGGGCGGCTGCCATCTGCTCGGGCAGGTTGTCGAAGAAGTGCGAGACCTCGTGCCGCACGCCAAGGCGCTGATACACCGACGTGACCCGCTGGTGATCCTCGACACGGGCCTGCTGCACGATGGTGATGCGGGCCAATTCCTCGGGCATGAGTTGCTGAACGGCGGTGGGCACGACATCGGCCATCACACGCGCGCCCTGGCTGCCGCCAAACACCAGCACCCGCAGATGCCCCCCGGGTTCCAGCGGCCTGAACGGCGCATTGGCCGCGTAGGTCACCGCTGTGCGGACAGGATTGCCAACATGATGGCACTTGGCCAGCATGCCCTCGCCCAGCCCGCCGACTTCTGCAAAGCCGGTGGCAATGCAGTCGACACGGCCGGCGAGAAAGCGGTTGGCCCGGCCGATCACCGCATTCTGCTCATGCACGATGGTGGCATACTTCGCGAGGCTCGCCGCCAGCAACGGCGGCACCGTCGGATAGCCGCCAAAGCCGACCACCACGTCGGGGTCGAGGTCCTTCAGCACTTTGCGAGCCGCCATTACGCCGCGCACGATGGCAAAACCGGCCTTGATCTTGTCGACCAGGGACCGGCCCGAAGGCGTCGCTGCCGGGACCGCGTGGATCGCCTCGGCCGGAAATCCGCCGGTGAACTCGATGGCGCGCAGGTCCGTCACCAGTGACACCATCACGCCGCGCCGTTGCAGCACGTGGCTCAGCGCCTCGGCCGGAAACAGATGCCCGCCCGTGCCGCCTGCGGCGAGAACAACGCTGAGACGCTGTTCGTCCGGCTCCTGCGCTTCCTGGTCAGTCACGGCATCAGCCATGGCGCGGATGTCCTGTGAATTGCTCCATCTCCTCGGCGCGCGGGCGTTTTCTGGACAGGGCAATCAGGAAGCCCATGCCCAGCGCCAGCGACCACAACGATGAGCCGCCATAGGAAATGAACGGAAGCGTCATGCCCTTGGCCGGCATGAGATGAACGTTGACGAGCATGTTGATGCAGGCCTGCACGCCGAACAGCATGGCGAGGCCGGTGACGGCGAAACGGCGGAACGGATCTTCCGAGGAAAGCGCCACCCACAGCGCGCGCAGCACGATGGTCGCAAAGATGCCGATCAGCACGAGGCAGGCCACGACGCCGAACTCCTCCGCCGTCACGGCAAAGATGAAGTCGGTGTGGGCATCGGGCAGGATGCGCTTGACCGAACCCTCGCCCGGACCCTTGCCGAGCAGGCCCCCTGCCGCAAAGCTCTCCAGCGCGGTGTCGACCTGGAAGCTGTCGCCGGAGCTCTTGTCCATGAACCGCTCGATGCGCTCGCGCACATGCGGCACGAACTCATAGGCAGCCACGATACCCACGAGCCCCACGCCGCCAAGGCCCATCACCCAGAACCAGTGCAGGCCGGCAATGAAAAACAACCCGCCCCAGACCAGTGTCACCAGCATGGTCTGGCCGAAATCCGGCTGGAGGATCAGCGGAACCACCGTGATCGGCAGGAGCAGCATGGCCAGCAGGGTTCCCGGTACATCGGCGCGCTTCGAGCCTTCCGAGAAGGCCCAGGCCACCAGCACCACAAAGGCCGGCTTGAGGAATTCGGAGGGCTGCAGCGTCATTGGACCGAGCGAAAGCCAGCGCCGGGCACCCTTGACCTCGGCCCCGATGAACAGGCAGGCAACCACGCCCACAAGGGCACCAACGAACGTGACCAGCGCCAGACGCCGCACCCAGCGCGGCGACAGGAACGAGACGAACAGCAGGATGCCAACCGCCGGCACCAGGAAAATCGCCTGACGGTTGACGAAATGGAAGGTCGCGAGGCCAAGCCGCTCGGCGACGGGCGGGCCGCCCGCCATCAGCGCCACGACGCCGATCACCATCAGCCCGAACACGCAGAACAGCAGCGAGCGGTCCACCGTCCACCACCATTTGCCCAGGAGCGTCGGCTCGGCGCGCGATGACATGCTTCAGACTCCACAGGCCGGCAAGAAAAGGCAGACGGGAACGGGTATGCAAGAACAGGCAGGCGCGGCACCGCCCATCGGCTGCACCGGCCGGTAACGCCCTCTTCACCATGTGCGCCACTGGTTAAGGGACCGTTGATGCCGCACCTGCCGGACCGGGGAGGAAATCCAGGATCAGCGCCCTGCGCTGGCCCCCTTCCCCTCCGCTGCGCTACGGCCGGGCATGACAGCGAGGGCACCGCATCCATCCACGGACCGGCGCGAGGCCTCTTGCCGTGATTAAACTTCTGACATAAACATATCTTTATATGTTATGAGGTGTCTCGCTCCATGGTCGCTCTTGGTCGCCAATCCCTGCCTGCCCTTCTGGCCGGCCTTCGGGCCGCAGGCGAGGAAACGCGCCTGCGCATCCTGGCTCTTCTGGCGCGCGGCGAGTTGTCCGTCTCCGACATGACCGACATCCTTGGCCAGTCGCAGCCGCGCATTTCGCGGCATCTCAAGCTGATGGCCGAGGCCGGGTTGATCGAGCGCCACCGGGAGGGTGCCTGGGCCTTCTTCCGCATCGCGCAGGGCACATCCGGCGCGCTGGCACGCGCCCTCGCCGAGACCATCAGCGCCGATGACGGCACCGTCGCCGCCGATCAGGAACGGCTGTCTGCCGTTCGTGCGCAGCGTTCGCAGGCCGCGCAGGCGTATTTCACCCGTGTCGCCCGCGACTGGGACAGGGTTCGCTCGCTGCATGCCCCGGACGAGGCGGTGGAAGCCGCCGTGGCCGAGGTCATCGGGGCCGGGCCGATCGGCTCGCTGCTTGATCTGGGCACCGGCACGGGCAGGATGCTGCAACTCTTCGGCCCACGCGCCAGCCGGGCGGTCGGGGTCGATGCCAGCCATGCCATGCTCGCTGTGGCGCGGGCCAACCTTGAACGCGCCGGCCTCGCGCGCGCCGAACTGAGGCAAGGCGACATCCATGCCCTGCCGTTCGGACGCAATGCCTTCGACATCGTGCTTGTCCATCAAGTGCTGCACTTTCTTGACGACCCGGCCCGCGCCCTGCGTGAGGCTTCAGCAGCGCTGGCACCGGGCGGGCGCATGATTGTCATCGACTTCGCGGCGCATGATCTCGAGTTCCTGCGCACGGACCATGCCCATCGTCGCCTCGGCTTCACCTCCGAGCAGATGGCTGAGTGGTTCACCGAAGCTGGCCTTGCCGTGCAGCCGGCACGCACGGTGGGACACGGCTCCGGCGATGCCGCCAAATTGACCGTCACGCTCTGGATTGCGGCCGACGCGCGCCAGCGCGGCGACTTTCCGCTTCGTCCCAACACCCAGTTAGAGGTTGCCTGACATGGCCCTGTCCTATCGCCCCAGCCGCCATTCCGCACGCCGGCCGCAGGTCTCGTTCGAGTTCTTTCCGCCCAAGAACGCCGACATGGAAACCGCGCTGTGGGAAGCCGTGCACCGGCTCGAAACGCTGCGCCCGAGCTTCGTCTCGGTGACCTATGGCGCCGGAGGCTCGACCCGCGAGCGCACACACGCCACCGTCAAGCGCATGGTCGAGGAAACCGGGCTGCGCCCGGCAGCCCATCTCACATGCGTGTCCGCCTCGCGCGCCGAGGTGAATGAGGTGATCCAGTCCTATTGGGATGCCGGCGTGCGCCACATCGTGGCGCTGCGCGGCGATCCGGCCGGCGGGCTCGGCACGGCCTACGTGCCCCATCCCGATGGCTACCACCAGACCTCGGACCTGGTGGCAGGCATCAAGGCCATCGGCGATTTCGAGATCACCGTGTCGGCCTACCCGGAGAAGCATCCCGAAGCCGCCTCGCTGGAGGCTGACATCGATGCTTTGCAGATGAAGGTCGATGCCGGCGCCACCCGCGCCATCACCCAGTTCTTCTTCGACAATGACCTCTACTTCCGCTTTCTCGACAAGGTCCGGGCGCGCGGCATCACCATCCCGATCCTGCCCGGCATCGTGCCGGTGCAGAACTTCAAGCAGACCGCCAATTTCGCACGCAAGACCGGCGCGAGCGTGCCGCAATGGCTGGCCGACCGCTTCGAGGGCCTCGACGATGACGTGGCCACGCGCCGCCTCGTCGCCGCTGCCGTCTGCGCCGAGCAGGTGCTCGACCTGATCGATCGCGGCTGCACGGACCTGCACTTCTACACGATGAATAAAGCAGATTTGGTCTACGCCATCTGCCACCTCATCGGCGTCAGGGCCGACACGCCTGCCCCTGCCGTGGCCGTGGCGGCAGAGTGATCGAACAGCCTCATGGTCGGGCGTGACCCGACCATCCCAGTATCAGGAAGCCCGTCATGGTCAGGTCAAGGCCGACCATGACGGCACTAGAACCAAGAAGGTTGCCATGCCCACCTCCTCTTTCCCCGCCGTCGACGGCGCTGCCATCGGCAAGGCCCTGCGCCAGGCCGCGTCCGAGCGCATCCTCATCATCGACGGCGCGATGGGCACAGAAATCCAGAACCTAAAGCTGTCCGAAGCGGATTTCCGCGGCGAGCGGTTCAAGGGCTGGAACCATGACCTCAAGGGCAACAACGACCTTCTGGTGCTGACCCAGCCCGATGCGATCCGCCAGATCCACCTGGATTACTTTCTGGCCGGTTCGGATATCGTCGAGACCAACACCTTCTCGTCGACCGCCATCGCACAGGCCGACTACCACATGGAGGCGCTGGCCTATGAGCTGAACGTCGAATCCGCCCGTCTGGCGCGTGAAGCCGCCATCCTGGCCGAGAAGCAGGACGGCCGCCCGCGTTATGTCGCCGGAGCGATCGGGCCGACCAACCGCACGTTGTCGATCTCGCCCGACGTCAACAATCCCGGCTTCCGCGCCGTGACCTTCGATCAGGTCCGCGACAGCTATGCCGATCAGGTCCGCGGGCTGATCGACGGCGGCTCGCAGATGATCCTGATCGAGACGATCTTCGACACGCTCAATGCCAAGGCCGCCATCGTGGCGGTGGAGAGCGTATTCCGGGAAAAGGGCCTGCGCCTGCCGGTGATGATCTCCGGCACCATCACAGATCTGTCGGGCCGCACCCTCTCGGGCCAGACCACGGAAGCCTTCTGGGCTTCGGTGAAGCATGCCGACCCGCTGACCATCGGGCTCAACTGCGCCCTCGGTGCGCGCGAAATGCGGGCCCACATCGCGGACCTGAGCCGCGTCGCCGGCACGCTGGTCTGCGCCTATCCCAATGCCGGCCTGCCCAACGAGTTCGGCCTCTATGACGAGCGCCCGGAGGCCACCGCCCACATGCTGGCGGAATTCGCTGATGCCGGTCTCGTCAACATGGTTGGCGGCTGTTGCGGCACCACGCCGGCCCACATCCGTGCCATTGCCGAAGCGATGAAGGGCAAGGCGCCGCGCGTGCCGCCGCAGCCAAGGACCATGCTGCGTCTGGCAGGGCTGGAGCCGTTCAACCTCGACGAGACCATCCGCTTCGTCAACATCGGCGAGCGCACCAACGTCACGGGCTCGGCCAAGTTCCGCAAGCTGATCAAGGAGGGCGACTTTGCCGCCGCCCTCGATGTGGCGCGCGACCAGGTGGCCAACGGGGCGCAGGTGATCGACGTCAACATGGACGAGGGCCTGCTTGATTCCGAGAAGGCCATGGTCGAGTTCCTCAATCTGATCGCCAGCGAGCCGGACATCAGCCGCGTGCCGATCATGGTCGATTCCTCGAAGTTCCATGTCATTGAAGCTGGCCTCAAGACCATTCAGGGCAAGCCGGTGGTCAACTCGATCTCGATGAAGGAAGGCATCCCCGCCTTTATCGAACAGGCCCGCATCTGCCGGCTCTATGGCGCGGCGGTTGTGGTCATGGCCTTCGACGAGCAGGGCCAGGCCGACAGCTACGAGCGCAAGGTCGAGATCTGCGCCCGCGCCTATGACATCCTCGTCAACCAGGTCGGCTTCCCGCCCGAGGACATCATCTTCGATCCGAACATCTTCGCGGTCGCCACCGGCATCGAGGAGCACAACGACTACGGCAACGCCTTCATCGAGGCGACGCGCACGATCCGCGAGACCCTGCCCCACGCCCATATCTCCGGCGGCGTCTCGAACCTCTCGTTCTCGTTCCGCGGCAACGAGCCGGTGCGCGAGGCGATGCACTCTGTGTTCCTGTTTCACTGCATCGCGGCAGGCATGGACATGGGCATCGTCAATGCCGGGCAGCTCGGCGTCTATGAGAACCTCGACCCTGAACTGCGCGAATTGTGCGAGGATGTGGTGCTTAACCGCCGCCCTGACGCCACCGAGCGCCTGCTCGATGCGGCAGCCCGCTTCAAGGGCGACGGCTCCCAGTCGGTCAATCTCAAGGACATGGCCTGGCGTGACGCCCCCGTTGAAAAGCGGCTGGAACACGCGCTGGTCAACGGCATCACCGAATTCATCAATGTCGACACCGAGGAGGCCCGCGCCAAGGCGGAGCGCCCGCTGCATGTCATCGAAGGGCCGCTGATGGCCGGCATGAACGTCGTCGGAGACCTGTTCGGTGCCGGCAAGATGTTCCTGCCGCAGGTGGTGAAGTCCGCCCGCGTGATGAAGCAGGCCGTAGCCTACCTGATGCCGTACATGGAAGAGGAGAAGGCCCGCTCCGGTCTCAGCCAGTCGAGCGCCGCCGGCAAGGTGCTGATGGCCACGGTCAAGGGCGATGTCCATGACATCGGCAAGAACATCGTTGGCGTCGTGCTCCAGTGCAACAACTACGAGGTCATCGACCTTGGCGTGATGGTGCCGGCTGCCAAGATCCTTGAGGTCGCACGCCGCGAGAAGGTCGACATCATTGGCCTCTCGGGCCTGATCACCCCCTCGCTCGACGAGATGGTCCATGTCGCCGCCGAGATGGAGCGCGAGGGTTTCGACATCCCGCTGCTGATCGGCGGGGCGACCACCAGCCGCGTCCACACCGCCGTCAAGATCCACCCTGCCTATGATCGGGGCCAGGCGGTTTATGTCACCGATGCAAGCCGTGCGGTCGGTGTTGTCTCGACCTTGCTGTCGAACGACAACAAAGCGGGCTACATCGAAACAGTGCAGGCCGAGTATGCCAAGGTGGCCGACGCCCATCGCCGGTCCGAGGCCGACAAGCAGCGCCTGCCGCTGGCCAAGGCCCGTGCCAATGCCCAGAAGATCGACTGGGCCGGCTATGTCCCGCCCCGCCCGACCTTCCTCGGGACTCGCACCTTCCGCACCTATGATCTTGCCGATCTCGTGCCCCTGATCGACTGGACACCGTTCTTCCAGACCTGGGAGCTGAAGGGCCGCTATCCGGCGATTCTCAGCGACGAGAAGCAGGGTGCCGCAGCCCGCGCCCTGTGGGACGACGCGCAGGCCATGCTCAAGCGGATCGTCGAGGAACGCTGGTTCAACCCCAAGGCCGTGATCGGCTTCTGGCCAGCCAACAGCGTCGGCGACGATATCCGCCTGTTCACCGGCGAAAGCCGGACCGAGGAGCGCGCGACCTTCTTCGGCCTGCGCCAGCAGCTCTCGAAGCGCGATGGCCGCCCGAATGTCTGCCTCAGCGATTTCGTCGCCCCGGTCACCAGCGGCAAGCCGGACTATGTCGGCGCCTTCGTCGTCACCGCAGGCCCGGAAGAGGAGCGGATCGCCGACCGCTTCGCCCGCGACAACGATGATTATCGCTCGATCATGGTGAAGGCCCTCGCCGACCGCATCGCCGAGGCTTTTGCCGAGCGCATGCACCAGCGAGTCCGGAAGGAATTCTGGGCCTATGCACCGGATGAGACGGTCTCGAACGAGGAGCTGATCCTCGAACAGTATCAGGGCATCCGCCCGGCTCCGGGCTATCCGGCCCAGCCGGACCACACCGAAAAGGCGACGCTGTTCACCCTGCTCAATGCCGAGAAGGCGGCTGGCGTGAAGCTCACCGAAAGCTATGCGATGTGGCCGGGCTCGTCGGTGTCGGGGCTCTATCTGTCCCATCCCGACGCCTACTATTTCGGCGTGGCCAAGGTCGAGCGCGACCAAGTCGAGGACTATGCGGCGCGCAAGGAGATGAGCCTGATCGAGGTGGAGCGCTGGCTGGCTCCGATCCTGAACTACGATCCGCTGGCCTATCGGGTTGCGGCGGCGGAGTGAGGCTGGCCACCCCCGCCAATCTGCCGCGCGTTCATGTCGTGCGGCAGGCCTGATTTGCCGGGCGGCCTGAGGACCGCCGCCCGACCTGCACCTTCAGGCGGCCTTGCGTGACTTCTCGACCTGGGCCAGATGCGAGACCATCAAGGACACGATCAGCCGTGCATCGGCCGGCAGGGCGGAAATCTTCCACAACAGTTCAACCAGTTCCTTGTCCTCAGCCAGATAGCTGAGCTGCGCCACGCGGTTTGCAGCAGTGTCCTTGGATACCATACCCATGCTGAGCCTCCCGTTCATGCATGCGGCCCCCCCCGGCAAGGCGGGAGCGCCAATTTTTTATGACAATATGTCGAAACGCACACTTGGTGCCCCGCTGCATGCGCCGCCGCTGCGAATCAGGACGCGGATCGAAACCCGACTGACAATACAACTATAACGAGAGTTGTATTGTGCAACCCCCGAGATTCCACGGGGGCAAGCGTGTGAGACAATTTTCTGCTTTTCGCCCATTTTTGCACACATGATTTCAGTTTTCGCCAAAAATGGGCGCAAATTCGAAAAATTTCGTCAATTCAAAAGCAGAAACCTTGAAACCCTCGAGGAAATATCGGGATTCCGAAAAGTGCGATAGGCGCCGAATAATGCAATCAATGATTGCATTCAGGACAGGTCCATCTGGTTGGTCAGCAGAGCACGAAGCACCGCTTCGGTGCGATTCGAAGCATGCAGTTTGGTGACGCACGATGTGATGTAGTCGTTCACCGTGTGCTCGCTGATGGCCATGATCGTCGCCACCTCGCGGCTGGATTTGCCGAAGGCGAGCCATGCGACAACCTCGCGCTCGCGGGGCGACAGCTCGCCCGAATCGAGTTGATGCGAAGTCTGCTTTCCGCCGCGCTCTTCGTGCCCGCCGAGGGAATAGGTGCGGACGGCGAAGTGCTCTGCGAGAAGCTGGAGCGCAAGGATCGTCTTGGCCGACGTGTCGAAGCCGCGCCCGCTGAGATAGAGCACGCTGCGCCCCTGGAATGCTTCGGAGACGGGCACGCAGATGCCACCTGCGATGCCCACGGACATGCGAAGGGCCAGAATCTGGGCATGAACACGATTGTCCTGAACATAAAGGGACAGATCCCACGCGAAGGCCTCTGGCGCGGTTCGCGAGCGCACGATCACCGGATCGGCATTGAACAAGGCGTGCTGCTGGAATCGGGTCTGCAAGCCACGTGGCCAGGTCGCGATGATTTCTGAATGCAGATAGACGCTCTTGACCTTGCGAATGGCCGCGAAGGTGAACCCCATGAAGCCGTACGGCAACAGGCCTTCCAGCAGGGCATCACGCAACGCTTCGACCGACGTGGCGGCAGTCATGCGCGCGCAGAGCGCCACGATGCTCTCGGGGCCGGGAACGCGGACCACATCGGAACGGTGCAACATGGGGCCTGCCAACACGAAGAAAAATGAATTTGCCTAACAGGGCGCTTAAACGGGCCCCGACCTTCCGGTTCGCATCGCGTTCTTCATCTTATTCACATAGATTTTTTGGTATATTGATCAAGATCACAAACAGCACCAGCTAGCCGATAGTCAAATATACGGACAGCGATCCCAAAATCGGCCTTCAGGCAAAACCACCAGCCCATCCCGGCTGCGCCAGGCACGCGCCACGACCGGACCAGCGCCGCCCAGAAACGGCACCTACTCCCGCCTCAAGGCCTCGATCGGATCGAGGCTGGCGGCGCGGCTGGCGGGATAGAACCCGAAGAACACGCCGACAAGACCCGAAACGCCAACGGCAATCAGGATCGAGTCCGGCGAAACCAGCATCGGCCAGCCCGCTGTCCGGGCAATGGTCAAGGCGATGCCAAGCCCGAGCGCCACGCCGAGCGCGCCGCCCAGCGAGGCCAGCGTGGTGGCCTCGATCAGGAACTGGGTAAGGATGTCGCGCGGCCTCGCCCCCACCGCCAGCCTCAGCCCGATCTCGCGGGTCCGTTCTGTCACCGACACCAGCATGATGTTCATGATGCCGATGCCGCCGACCAGCAGCGACACGGCTGCCACCGCCGCCAGCAGGAAGGACAGCGTGCGGGCGCTGGCCGTGGCCGTGTTGGCCACATCGGTCAGGTTGCGGATGGCGAAATCATCCTCCGCCTCTTCGCCCAGCCTGTGGCGCTGGCGCAGCAGCGCACGCGTCTCCTCGATGCCGTTGGCCATGGCATCCTCGCGCTCGAACTTGACGAAGATCGAGGCCACCGACCGGTCCCGCGCATAATTGCGGCCCATGATGCGGCGTCGCCCGGTCTCCAGCGGCACGAAGATGACATCGTCCTGATCCTGCCCGAAAGCCGATTGGCCCTTGGGCGCAGCCACACCGATCACCCGGAACGGGGTGTTGCGCACCCTGACGATCCGGTCGAGCGGGCTTTCGCTGCCGAACAGGGTGGCAGCGACGGTCTGGCCGAGAATAGCCACGATCTCACCACGCCGGAGCTCATCCGGATCGAACATCCGGCCCGATGCCACGTCCCATTCGCGCGCGGCGAAGAAATCGTTGTCGATGGCCTGGATGCCGGTTGACCAGTTGGTGCCCTCGAAGATCACCTGCGCCTGCGAGCGGATGAAAGGCGCGGACGCCACGACCCCATCCACCTCGCGGATGATGGCGCGCGCATCCTCGTCGGTGAGGCTGGAGGAAGCCCCTGCCCCCAGCCGGACTCCGCCGACCTGCACATTGCCGGCGGTGATGACCACGAGATTGGCGCCAAGGCTCCTGATCTGGTCATTGACCCGCGCTCGCGCGCCCGAGCCGATGGCGACCATTGCGATCACCGCCGCAACCCCGATGATGATGCCGAGCATGGTCAGCATGCTGCGCATCGCGTTCGCCGCAATGGCCTGGAGCGCCGACCGCAGGGCTTCGGCAAAACTCATGGCAGCGCAGCCTCGACCGGCGCAGCATCGGAATCTTCCGCCGTATCGGCCACAACCGGAACCTGCCGGGTATCTCCAACGATGCGGCCATCACGAAAGCGCACCACCCGCGCCGCATGCCGCGCCACCTCCGGATCGTGCGTCACCAGCACCACGGTCATGCCGTCGCGATTGAGCCTCTGGAACAGCGCCAGGATATCCCGCGCGGTCCGCGAATCCAGCGCGCCGGTCGGCTCGTCTGCGAGCAGCAGGCGCGGATCGTTGACCAGTGCGCGGGCAATGGCCACACGCTGCTGCTGTCCACCCGACAGCTGCATCGGCCGATGATGCGAGCGGTCCGCCAGCCCCACCCGCGCAAGAGCCTCCAGCGCACGCCGGCGCCGGGTGCGCGCATCAACGCCGGCATAGAGCATCGGCAGCTCGGCATTCGTCACGGCATCGGCGCGGGGCAGCAGGTTGAACTGCTGGAACACGAAGCCGATCTTGCGGTTGCGCAGCGCCGCCAGCGCGTTGGCATCCAGCCCGGCGGTGGGCGTGCCATCAAGCGAGAGCGAGCCCTCGGTCGGCCTGTCGAGGCAGCCGATCAGGTTCATGAGCGTGGACTTGCCCGAGCCTGACGGGCCCATCACTGCCACCATGTCGCCGGCCTCGATGTCGAGATCGACATGATCGAGCGCCACCACCCGCCCGGAATCGAGATGATGGATGCGGGTGAGGCCGCGGGCTTCGATCAGCGCCACCGTCGCCGCCTAGAACAGCCGGGGCGGCCGGGGCCGTCCAGCCGCCGGGGCCTGCGCTGCCCGCAACGGGCCACCGCCGGTGATGACCGCGAGACCCGGCGCGAGATCGCCGCCGACGATCTCGGTCACCGCGCCGTCGCTGACGCCGAGGCGCACATCGATGCCGCGCGGCTGGCCATCCTCGCCGATCACATGCAGCCGGCTCGGCGTCGTGTCGCGCGTTGTCCTCTGGCGGGCCTGCGCCTGCATGGTCTGCGTCATGGCCTCGAAGCGGGCGCGGCGCTCCGGATCGAGGGCCTCTGCCAGCTTCCGGTTGCTCTCACGCCGGGCCATCTGGGCATTGCGGCGGATTTCCTCCGGGCTCGCGCCCTGCCGGTCGGCCCTCAGCCGCTCGCGCGAGGCCTCAAGGATGCCGTCGATGACGGCAAGTTGCTCGGGGGTCGGCCGGACCTCGGCGATCAGCCGTTCGCGGAAAACCTGGGCTGCCCGGTTGCCGCCGCCTGCCGGGCCCTGGCTGAAAGGAGCAGCCTCGTCTGGCACCGGCAGCGAACTGCCGGAGACCAGCGCCACCTGGCTGACCGGCTTGAAGCGCAGCGCGGCATTGGGCACGCGCAGGGCATTGGGGCGTTCGTCCGTGATGATCTGGAGATTGGCCGTCATGCCCGGCAGCAGCGCCATGTCCTCGTTGGCGACCGTGATCACGCCGGTATAGGTCACGACGTTCTGCACGGTCTGCGCACCCAGCCTGACAAGGCGCACCGCTCCCTGGAAACTGCGGTTGGGATAGGCGTTGACCGTGAAGCTGACGGCCTGCCCCGCCTTGATCCGGCCCACATCCGCCTCGTCGACATTGGCGTAGATCTCGATCTGCCTGAGATCCTGCGCGATGGTGAACAGCGTCGGCGCCGAAAGGGAGGCCGCGACCGTCTGGCCAAGTTCGATCTGCCGCTGCACCACCACCCCGTCCACCGGCGAGCGGATGTCGGTGTTGGACAGGTCGATCTCGATGTCCCTCAGCCGGGCCCGGCGCTGCATCAGCACCGCGTCGGCGGCGAGCACCTGCGCTTCTGCCAGTGCGACATCGGCATCGAGACCCACGATCTCGGCGCGGGCGGATGCAGCCTGCGCGTCCACCGAGGCAAGCTGCGCGGTCTGCACATCCACCTGCGTGCGCGCCGCATCGAACACGGCCCGCGAGCCGGACCCGGAGCGGAACAGGTCGCTCTGTCGTTCCAGCGCGCGGCGATTCTCGGCCAGCGTGGCCACCGCCCGCTCGCGCTGGGCGGCAATGTCCCGTGCAGTCGAGTCCGCCCGCAGCCGTGTGGCCCGCGCCCGTTCGAGCTGCGCCTTCTTGACCCCGACATCGGCCTGCGCACCGGCAACCTCGGCGGCGGCAGCTTCGCGCCGGGCCCTGATCTGATCGGAGAACAGCCGCGCGACCACCTGCCCGGCTTTGACCTGGCTGTTGAAGTCCACGAGAATTTCGACGATCAGCCCGGACAATTGCGAGCCAACGAGCACGGTCGAGACCGGCGTCAGCGTGCCGGTCGCCCTGACGGAGGCTGTGATCGGACCCCGATCGAGGCTGGCGAACCGGTAGGGCGGATCATCACTGCCCTGCCGCGAGACCGAATAGGCATAGCCGCCCGCCGCCGTCACGCCGAGCAGCAGGACCACCAGCCAGAAGCGGCGACCGGGCCTGAACCAGGATCTCATCTGAACCACGATTTCACAGGCACCATCCCCTTGTGCCGTGATCATATCATCGTTCAGGGCCGGCGGAAGGCCGCCGAACATGACAGTTTGGCAATGTTCGGCGGATCAGCGCCGGCGCTTCAGCCAATGGCGGGGCTGTCCGTCGCGATCTGGGCGATCAGGTCGCGCAGCGTCGTGATGGTAGAGGCATCGGCCACGCCATCCACGCGCGCCTGCCGCCAGTGGCGCTGGAAGGCGGCAACAACGGCTTCGGTGCGCTCGCAGAACACGCCGCTGACCGGCACGCCATACCCCATCATGGCAAACATCGCCTGCAGGGCCTCGACTGGCGGGCCGCTTTCGCCACGGCTGAAGAAGCGCCCGTCACGGATCGGCGCGGGCTCGATCCACAGCCCGACACCGCCCTCGGCCATATGCCGCCACGGAAAGACCTCGCCCGGATCGATCTTGCGGCCCGGTGCAACATCCGAATGGGCCAGCACCCGCTCCGGCGGAATGCTCCAGCGCCCGCAGATATCGCGGCACAGCGCCAGCACGGCCGCAATCTGCACATCGGGATAGGCCGGCATGCCGCCCGGATGGCCGGGGTTGGCGATCTCGATGCCGATCGAGGCTGAGTTGATGTCGGTCTCGCCATGCCAGCTGGAGACACCGGCATGCCAGGCCCTGCGGCCCTCCGGCACCAGTTGCAGCACATGGCCATTCTCGAACACGAAGTAATGGCACGACACGTTCGACACCGGGTTGCACAGCCATTGCAGCGCCTGCCCGGCCTCGGGCATGCCGGTGTAATGCAAGATGATCATGTCCGGCCGCCGCCCCTCGCTGCCGTCAGGGGCCTTGCGTGGTCCATGGTTGGGCGACGCGAAGATCTTGGCGGCCACAGGGCTGTCAGGCGTGAGGGGCTCGGTCATTGTCAGTTGCTTGAAGCGGGGTGGCACAGAAGGCAGGCGGGAGGAGCGTGACGCAAGGGTTAAGCCTTCAGCCCTCGCCGGATGCCTTGGCCAGCGCTGCAGAAGCCTCGCCGCGACGTTCGTCGGAAATCCGGTCCCAGGCAGCATTGAGCCGCGCCATCCGGTCGGTGGCAATCGAGATGGCGTCGGGCGGCAGCCCGCGCGCGATCGCCCGGTCAGGATGGTGCTCGGCCACAAGCCGCACGAAACGGCTCCTGATCTCGGCGAGCGACATGCTCCGGTTCACGCCGAGGATGCGGTAAGGATCGTCGGCCCGGCGCACATGCCGCGCCTCGATCTGGTCGTAGCGGGCCTGATCGAAACCGAAGATCTCCGAGACCGCGCGCAGGTAATCGTGCTCGGCTTCATGCAGGATGCCGTCGGCTGCGGCCACATGGAACAGGCCGTCGAGCACATCCTCCAGCAGCGCAGGCTCATCGGCAAACAGCTCGGCCAGTTGCTTCGCATAGGCCTCGAAGCCGGCGGTGGTCGATTTTGCCAATTCGAACAGCGACTCGATCCGCGGCATGTCTGCGTCTGGCGCATCGATGATGCGGCGGAAGGCGAGCACCTCGTCGCGCGTCACCACGCCATCGGAGCGGGCCATCTTGGCAGACAATGCCACCATGCCCGTCGAAAAAACGATCGACCGGTCAGGCGCACCAAGCAGGGCGCCCGACCGGTCGACCAGAAGATGTCCAGCAATCAGCCCGATCAGCGCCCCGATCGGCCCGCCAATGGCAAGACCAACGCCGGCGCCGCCCAGTTTGCCCCACATGGAGTTCCACATGGGAACCGTCCTCATCGCTGATGATCGGGCCGGGGCGGCATCAGGCCAACACTGCGCCCGCGTGCGGAGGCCGTGTCAGCCCGTTCGTCCGCCAATGCTCAGTAGCGGTAGCAGTAGCCGTCGGAGGCGAGGTAAGTGCCGCGCGGGCAACGGCGGCTCGGGCCGGTCGGCGTAGTGGCAGCGCCGACGATGGCACCGCCGGCAGCGCCAATGGCAGCACCGGCAAGAACGCCGCGCGAGCCGGCCACAGCACCGCCCAGAAGCGCACCGGCACCGCCGCCGATCAGGGCACCGCCGACAGCACGCTCGCCGGGCGAATTGCAGGCTCCGAGGGTGAGGCCAACGACGGCCAGTGCGAGAATTGTCTTCATCTGTGCTGCTCCCGGTTTTCTGATGGATCGTGCGGCATCTGACCGCCGAACCCGAACTTTGAACAATCAATCAGGGCTGTTTCACGGCGCGTGGCTTCATGGCCGCTGCAAACCGCAACCCCAGACACATTTAACAACCTCCCGTAGCAAAAAGCCAGCGCTCGTGAACCACAAGGCAACACCAAGTTGATTTGGGAGATTGACGAACACAACCCTGCCTTCTTAAGTACATCATGAACTGGGACATGACGGTCCTTCACATCTGAATCAGCACAATATGCGCAAGAATGTCAGGTCCATGACGATGAAACTCAACACATCTGCCCTGTGTCTCGGCCTTCTGGCCAGCATGATTGGATGGGTTCCCCTCGCGACTGCAAACAGCCCACAGAATAGCTCGCAGAACAGCGCCATCGATCAGAAGATCGCCCGCCATGCCCAGGCTCATGGCGTTCCGGTACCCCTCGCCCGCGCCGTCGTCCGCCTCGAAAGCAACTTCAGGCCCACCGCAGCCAACAAGGGCAATTTCGGCCTGATGCAGATCCGGCTCGGCACGGCCCGCTCCCTTGGCTATCAGGGCGGCGCGGCAGGCCTGCTTGACGCCGACACCAACCTGACCTTTGGCATGAAGTATCTTGCCCAGGCCTATCGCCTCGCCGGCGGCGACACCTGCGGCACCATCATGCGCTACCAGAGCGGGCACCGCGCCACGCGCGCCAGCAGCGCCAACCGCGCCTATTGCGGCCGCGCCAAGATGCTGATGGCACGCGCGAACTGAGCGCCACTGACGAACCGGGGCAGCCCGGCGCAGGCGCTTGACAGGCCGAGCCATGGCGCGCACACGGACCGGGCCAGTCGGCCGGACGGCCGCGGGGCACATGGCAGCATGCACCTCGAGGAAAGTCCGGGCTCCACGGAACAGCGATGCCGGATAACATCCGGCGGGGGTGACCTCAGGGATAGCGCCACAGAGATCGAACCGCCCGGCCCACGATCTCCGGATCCGGCGGCCGGGTAAGGGTGAAAAGGTGCGGTAAGAGCGCACCGCGGACCTGGCAACAGGGACGGCATGGCAAGCCCCATCGGGAGCAAGACCGAATAGGGATGACGCGTTGCCCGCAAGGGCGGCAGGCCTGTTCCGGCCCAGTCATCCGGGTTGGTTGCTCGAGGTGCCTGGCAACAGGCATCCCAGAGGAATGGCCGTCACGTCAGGGGCAACCCTGGCCATCCAGAACCCGGCTTACAGGCCGGCTGGCACCTTCCCTCCCACCAGCTTCCTGCTCCGCAGACCTGGGCAGAGCCGGACAACAAGACGATGTTTGCAACATGATGACCATGATGGCGGGGCATGGCAGGCCGGACCAGCCACTTCACGGCGATATCCGCAGGGCGCGGGCCGGTGTAGGCCTCGCCAGCCGGCAATCAGCGGCGGTTGAGAGAACCCTGCTTGGCTTCGAGGCAGCCTGATGGGCACCAACGCCGCGCCGACTATGGCCATCCTGATCGATGCTGACGCCTGCCCGGTCAAGAACGAGGTCTATCGGGTAGCCGCCCGCTTCGGCATTCGCACGACGGTGGTCGCCAACAGCCCGATGTTGGTGCCGCGCGAGCCCCTGATCGAACGGGTGGTTGTGGCACAGGGCCCTGATGTCGCCGATGACTGGATCGCCGAGCGGGCGCGCCCCGGCGTGGTGGTGATCACCGCCGATGTGCCGCTGGCAGCGCGCTGCATCAAGGCGGGCGCCGATGTGGTCGCGCCGCACGGCAAGCCTTTCACAGCGCAGTCCATCGGCATGGCACTGGCCACGCGCAACCTGATGGACGATCTGCGTTCCGCAGGCGCTGTGACAGGCGGGCCTGCCCCGTTTTCGCCGCGCGACCGCTCGGCCTTTCTGTCGGCGCTCGATCTTGTGCTGGGGCGCCTGAAGCGCCAGGGCTTTGTCGCAGGCAGTCCGGACACAGCATAAACATGGCTTGAACCACGGCGGCATCAGCCGCCGGCGGCCTCGATCATCCGCACCATTCCGGCATAGCCTCGCCGGCGTGCCAGTTCGAGGGGTGTGAGGCCGTTCCGGTCAGCGAGCTTCGGGTTTGCCCCCGCCGCCAGAAGCGCCGCGACGCAGGCCTCGTGGCGCTTGCCGCCATCGCCAAGGATCACGGCCTCGATCAGCGCCGTCCAGCCCAGATTGTTGACATGGTCGAGCGGTGCCCCGGCAGCGATGAGCCTGCGCACCACCTCGTCATGCCCCAGATGCGCGGCAGCGATCAGCGCCGTTCCGTCATAGATGCTGGTGATGTTCGAGGCGCGGTTGCCGGCGCGGATGGCCGCGCTCATGGTGTCCGGATCATCCGCCACGGCGGCTATGGTGACGGCATCATAGCGCTGGTTGTCGAGTGCATTCACGTCGGCCCTGCCGGCGGCCAGGGCCTCCATCGCGCCGCGCTGCTTCAGGAAGGCGGCGACATGGAACGGCGTGCGGCCGTTGCCGTCGCGCACATCTGGATCAAAGCCGTTGGCGATCATCTGCCTGATCGCGTTGACGGCACCATTGGCCGAGTCGGCATGCAGGCCGGAATAGCCGGCCACCTCCGCCGCGCTCGGCGGAACCTGCGCGGTGGCAACCTGCGGCCGCAGGGCCTCGATCCCGCAGAACGCGCATGTCAGGACCATAAGGCCACGTAGCAGCCGTGATGGGAGATCAGCCATGGGCACACCCCTTTCGTGCCAGGCATCATAGGCCTGCCATGTCCCGGAGCAATGGTTGAAAGTCGTGGCCGGACGACGGCGTCAGAAACCCCTCGCTCACCCTTCCTTAACCCTAACGGTGTGTGATGCACCATCGCCCGATCTGCGTCGGGTTTCGCCCGTTTGCATCGTTGACGCCCATAAATGCCCATGATATCCCAAATCATCCCGTCTGATTTGAGCCCCTGTCGGGTTCATCTGGCGGCCGGATTCCGGGCTGTGGAGGCCAGCGGACCGGCCCTGCGTGACGGGCGCGTAGACACGAGTTTGCACGGCTTGACGGCATTCGGCCCTGTGGCGGGGACCATGCCCCTTGCTAGGCCAGGCGTCGGGTTTCAGCCGGGTTTCGTTGGTTTTTCGTCAGTCCTGCGTGGTGTCAGTGAGCGTCGGGTCCATGGACCGTTTTGTGTCGAACTTCACCAACCGGGTGGATGCCAAGGGTCGCGTGTCGATCCCGGCGACCTTCCGACTGGTGCTGGGTCGGGACGGGTTCGACGGGCTCTACGTGCATCCGGCGCTGGACATGACGGCTCTGGACGCGGGCGGCAACGCCCTGCTGACGGAGATCGACGGCCTGCTGTCGACCATGTCGCCCTATTCGGACGAGCGGGATCATCTGTCGACAGCCCTTCTGGGCGTCTCGGAGGTGCTGAAAGTGGATCCGGAGGGTCGCGTGCAACTCAGCGAAAGCCTGAAAGCGTATGCCGGGATCACCGAACAGGTCACCTTCGTGGGCCTCGGCAGCAAGTTCCAGATCTGGCAACCGGAGCAGTTCCGCGTTCACCTGGAGAGTGCACGCGGGCGTTTGAGGGAACTCAAGCACAGCCTCGGCCAGCAGTGGAACCAGCGTACACGGACATCGCCGGAAGGCGACGCGCCATGACGGGCCGCGGCAAGGGTTCTGAACCTGTCGCTGGCGGACCGGCCCGTCACGCGCCCGTGCTTCTGGCAGAGGTCATTGAGGCCCTGGCCATCAGGCCGGGCCATCGCATCCTCGACGGCACGTTCGGTGCCGGCGGCTACACCAGCGCGATCCTTGATGCCGCACCGGACGTCACGGTTCTGGCGCTCGACCGCGACCCGACGGCGATTGCCGGCGGCTATGACCTCGTGGCAGGAGCAGGCGGACGGCTGACCCTCGTCGAGGCCACGTTCGGCACGCTTGCCGAAGAAGCGACCAGAGCAGGGCTCGCGCCGCTGGATGGCGTTGTGCTCGATATCGGCGTCTCGTCGATGCAGCTCGACCAGGCCGAACGCGGCTTCTCGTTCCGCTTTGACGGACCGCTCGACATGCGCATGGCCGCCTCCGGCACCAGCGCCGCAGACCTCGTCAACGACGCCTCCGAAGCCGAGCTGGCGGACATCATCTTCCACTATGGCGAGGAACGCCGCGCCCGCGCCGTGGCCCGCGCCATTCTCGAAGCCCGACGCCAGGCCCCGATCACCAGCACCAAGAAGCTGGCTGACGTGGTGGCGAGCGTGGTCTGGGCCGAGCCCGGTGGCATTCATCCGGCCACCAGAACGTTCCAGGGCCTGCGCATCGCGGTCAATGACGAACTGGGCGAACTCGTCCGCGCCCTGCACGGGGCAGAAGAGGCGCTGAAACCCGGCGGGCGGCTGGCCGTGGTCAGCTTCCACTCGCTGGAAGACCGGATCGTCAAGCAGTTCCTCCAGCGTCGCTCAGGCCGGGCCGGCGGCGGCTTTTCGCGCCATGCGCCGCAGGTCGAGACCGATCAGGCCACGTTCACGCTGGTCCATCGCGGCGTGATCGCGCCCGGCGATGCCGAACTCGCCATCAACCCGCGCGCCCGCTCCGCCAAACTGCGTGTGGCCGAGCGCACGGCAGCGCCCGCACGTGGCCCCGACGCCGAGGTCAGCGCGCTGGCTGCATTGCCGGAAACGGCAAAGCTGCTCAAGCCCCGGCAAGGTCGCCCGGCGCCGGACGAGACAGCAGGGCGGCGGGGGCGGCGATGATCAAGTTCTTTCACGTCGTCGCCATCGGCGGGCTGATCGCATCGGCGACCTATGCCTACACCATCAAGTACGAGACGCTCTATCATGGCGAGCAACTGGCCAAGCTTAAGCAGCGCAGCCAGAAGGAGCGCGAGGCCATCGCCGTGCTGAAGGCGGAATGGCAGCATCTCAACCGGCCTGACCGCCTTCAGATGCTCAGCGAGCGTCACCTGGCGCTCCAGCCGCTGGCAGCCAACCAG
This sequence comes from Hydrogenophaga intermedia, assembly GCA_943370645.1. Lineage (GTDB taxonomy): Bacteria > Pseudomonadota > Alphaproteobacteria > Rhizobiales > Beijerinckiaceae > Allobosea. The sequence continues at coordinate 31,292 of CALRRR020000002.1, forward strand.
CTCGTGCGCTTCTCCGACATCCCGGCAAAGGCTCCGAAGGTCGACGATATCGGCCGCAAGCTCGAAGCCCTCGGTCTCAGCGATGATCTGCCGACTGCCAGCATCGGCCGGCCTGTGCCGTCGGCGGCCCAGCCCGCGCGCACCGCGCCGCAGACTGCCCCCCAGCCACCCCGCCCGCCGCAACGGCCGCAGTGAGGGTTGCCAGATGCCGTCGCAAACCGAACAGGATCAGGTCCAGATCATGACGCCGACCCACGCTGACCAGCCCGCGACCATGGCCAGCCCCGCTCCGCGCCGCCGCGCCTCGGGTTTCGTGCGCAACCTGTTCAGCATGAGCAAGGACAAGAGCGAGGCCCGCGTCGGGTTGATCATGCTCTGCTTTGGCGCGCTGTTCCTCACCTTGTCCGGGCGGGTGCTCTATCTGGCCATGGGTTCGGACGAGCCGGTCGGCCTTCGCCGCGCCACTGCGGACGCCACCTCCGCCGCCCGCCCCGACATCATCGACCGCAACGGCGAGGTGCTCGCCACCGACGTGCGCAGTGTCTCGGTCTTCGCCGAACCCCGCAAGATCCTCGACAAGGACGAGGCGGTCGAGCTGCTCACCGCTGTCCTGCCCGATCTCAACGCCAAGGACCTCAGGGACCGCTTCGAGCGCCGGCGCGGCTTCGTCTGGGTCAAGCGCGAGATCACGCCGCGCCAGCAGGCCGAGGTCCACCGCCTCGGCATTCCGGGTGTCGGCTTCGTGCCCGAGAACAAGCGCGTTTATCCCAACGGCACCGCCGCGGCCCATGTGCTCGGTTTCGCCAACATCGACAACATCGGCATTGCCGGCATCGAGAAATACATCGACCAGAAGGGCCTGATCGACCCGACCGGTGCTGGCCTCAACGCCTCGAAGCGTGACCTTGCACCGGTGCAGCTTTCGATCGACCTGCGCGTGCAGCATGCGCTGCGCGACGAACTGGCCGCCGGCATGGCCAAGTTCAAGGCCAAGGCCGCTGCCGGCTCGGTCATCGATGTCAACACCGGCGAGGTCGTGGCCACCGTCTCGCTGCCCGATTTCGACCCGAGCAACCAGGCCGACGCCCTCGATCCCAACCGGATCAACCGCATCAATGTCGGCGTCTTCGAGATGGGATCGACCTTCAAGGCGCTCACCGTGGCGATGGCGCTGGACTCAGGCCGTTTCAACGTCAACTCGACCTTTGATGCCCGCAGCGCCCTGCGTTATGGCCGTCATACGATCAACGACTTCCATGCCAAGAACCGCATCATGACAGTGCCGGAGGTGTTCATCTACTCCTCGAACATCGGCACGGCGCGGATGGCCCTGCAACTCGGCGTCGAGCATCACCGCAATTTCCTACGCAGAGCCGGCCAGCTTGACCGCCTGCGCACCGAATTGCCGGAAAGTGCCGAGCCGATCGTGCCGGGGCGCTGGGGCGAACTCAACACCATGACCATCGCTTTCGGCCATGGGCTGGCCGTTGCGCCGCTTCAGGCCGCCATGGCCACGGCAGCGCTGATGAACGGCGGAAACCTGATCCCGCCCACCTTCATCAAGCGCTCCGAGGAACAGGCGAAAGCCGTCGCCACGCGCCTTGTCAAACCCGAAACCAGCGAGGCGATGCGCTATGTCATGCGCCTCAACGCCGAGCGCGGCTCCGCAGGCAAGGCCGCGGTGCCAGGGTTCTACGTTGGCGGCAAGACCGGCACGGCGGAGAAGGTCGTCAATGGCCGCTATTCCAAGTCGCGGCTGTTCACGACCTTCATGGCGGTCGCGCCATCGGACAAGCCGCGCTATCTGTTCATGACCATCTACGACGAGCCGCAGGGCCTGCCGGAAACACAGGGCTTTGCAACCTCGGGCTGGAATGCCTCGCCGACCACGGGCCGCATCATCGAGCGCGTGGCACCCTTGCTGGGTATTCCACCGCGCTTCGATGCACCGGACCGGCCCTTCCCGCTGATGGCCCGCGTCGGCGCGTGGGGCACGCGGTAAGGTTCACGGTTCAGTATCGGCGGGCCGGCGTCCACCGCGCCGCGCGCTTGTTCAAGATGTAGCGTTCCAGACCACCGCGTTCGCGTCCCGGCGTTCCTGCATTGCCCGTTGCCTTCCCTCTTGTCTGGAAGCCCGCCATGTCGACCATGCTGACCCTGGGTTCGGTCTTTCCGGGTCTGTTCGAGGATCAGGCTCGCGCCATCACCGGCGTGACCATGGACAGTCGCGTCGTAACGCCCGGGCATGTCTTCGTGGCCTATGCAGGCGCCCGCACCGACGGGGCGCGCTTCATCACTGATGCCGTGGCGCGCGGTGCCGTCGCCATCGTGGCCGCTGGCAGCCGACCTGCTGAGCTTGCGCCCGGCATTGCCTTTGCCAGCGTCGCCGATCCGCGCCGCGTGCTGGCGCTGGCCGCTGCCCGTGTGCACCCGCGCCAGCCCGCCACCATCACGGCGATCACCGGCACGAGCGGCAAGTCTTCGGTCGCGGACTTCACCCGCCAGATCCAGCATAGTCTCGGGCACGCTTCCGCAAGCCTTGGCACCATCGGCGTGGTGACATCGGGCGGCGCGCAATACGGCTCGCTGACCACCCCCGACCCGGTGACGCTGCATGCCACGCTTGACCGGCTGGCCGCCGACGGCATCACCCATCTGGCCATGGAAGCCTCCTCGCACGGCCTTAACCAGCGCCGGCTGGATGGCGTGACGCTGAGCGCCGGCGCCTTCCTCAACCTCGGGCGTGACCATCTCGACTACCATCCCACGATGGAGGACTACCTTGAGGCCAAGCTCCGCCTCTGGGAGTTGCTGCCCGTAGGCTGCCCGGTCGTGGTCAACCTCGACGGCCACTGGTCGGACCGGGCCGCCGAGGCAGCCCGGGCGCGCGGCCATGAGGTGATCAGCGTCGGCCATGCCGGCGAAACGCTGCGTCTGGCCAGCGTCACGCGGGCCGGCTTTGGCCAGCATCTCTCGGTCGTGGCGGGTGGGCGCACCGTCCCGGTCACGCTGCCGCTGGTCGGTGATTTCATGGCCGGCAACGCGCTGGTCGCAGCGGGCCTCGCGATCGCCACCGGCGATGAGCTTGAGGCGGCGCTCGCCGCGATGGCAAGCCTGACCGGCGTGCCGGGCCGGCTCGAACGCATCGGCACCTTCAACGGCGGCCTCGCCATCGTCGATTATGCGCACAAGCCCGACGCCCTTGCCGCCGTGCTCGACACCTTGCGGCCCTACGCCAACGGCAGGCTGATCTGCGTGTTCGGCTGCGGCGGAGACCGCGACACCGGCAAGCGTCCGATCATGGGAGGCATTGCCGCAGCCAAGGCCGATCTCGTCATCGTCACCGATGACAACCCGCGCAGCGAAACCCCCGCAGCGATCCGCGCCGCGATCCTCGCCGCAAGCCCCGGTGCCATCGAGATCGGTGATCGCGCGGAGGCGATCCGGCACGCCGTGCGCGGCCTGATGCCGGGTGATGTGCTGGTGGTCGCGGGCAAAGGCCACGAAAGCGGCCAGATTGTCGGCGACCGGACATTGCCCTTCTCTGACCATGACGAAATCACCCAAGCCATGCGCGAGTTCAGCCGATGACCACACCGCTCTGGACCGGACCGGACCTGATCACAGCCCTGGGCGCACGGCTCGTCGGCACCATGCCGGCCATTGTCACGGGTGCCTCGATCGACACCCGCAGCCTTGCACCCGGTGACGTCTTCTTTGCGCTGATCGACCAGCGCGATGGCCATGCCTTCGTGGGAGCGGCCTTCGCGGCTGGCGCAAGCCTCGCCGTTGTCGATGAGGCACATGCCGCCGCGCTGGCGGGCCTCGGCCCGCTCGCGGTGGTGGATGATGTGCTACGGGCCATGGAGCGGGCCGGCATGGCGCGGCGCGCGGCGCTGCATGCCGGCGTCATCGCCATCACCGGCTCGGTCGGCAAGACCGGCACCAAGGAAGCCCTGAGGCTGGCGCTCTCGCGGCAGGGCCCGACCATGGCCCCCGTCGCCTCGTTCAACAACCATTGGGGCGTGCCGCTGACGCTGGTACGCACACCGCTGGACAGCCGCTATGCGGTCTACGAGATCGGCATGAGCAATCCAGACGAGATCGCGCCACTTGCCCGTATGGCACGGCCGGACATCGCGATCATCACCACGGTCCAGCCGGTCCATCTTGCTGCCTTTCCCAGCGTCGATGCCATCGCCGACGAGAAGGCGGCGATCTATGAGGGCCTTCCGCCCCATGGCGTCGCCATCGCCAACGCCGACCTGCCCCAGACCGCGCGGCTGAGGGCGCATGCCATGGCCAGCCGGGCGGGCCGCTTCGTCACATTCGGAGAAGCGCCGGGCGCCGATGTGCGCCTCGTTTCGTGCAGCCTGCATGCTGATCTGTCGGTGGTCGAGGCTGATGTGTTTGGCACCCGCGTGGCCTACAAGATCGGCAGCCCCGGCAAGCACATCGTCATGAACTCGCTGAGCGTGCTGGCGGCGGCTCGCCTGATCGGGGCAGATCTGGCGCTGGTGGCCCTGTCGCTGGCAGACCTCACCCCGCCTCAGGGACGCGGCGCCCGCCAGCGCCTGTCGGCAGCCGGCGGCGAGATGATCCTGATGGACGAGAGCTACAACGCCAACCCGGCCTCGATGCGGGCGGCGCTGGAAAACCTCGGCCGTCTTGCACCCTCCGGTCATGGCCGCCGAATCGCCGTCCTCGGCGATATGCTCGAACTGGGACCCGATGGACCTTCCATGCACGCGGACCTCGCCCGCGCCATCGAGGACAACCACGTCGATCTGGTCTTCGCAGCCGGCCCCCTGATGCGAAATCTCTACGATGCCTTGCCATCTGCCCGTCGGGGAGCGTATGCCGCATCGTCCGCAGCGCTCGAAGCCCATGTGCTTGATGCGCTGAGGGCGGGCGACGTGGTTACCGTCAAGGGCTCGCTGGGCTCGAAGATGGGCCCGCTCGTGAAAGCCATGGTGACGCGCTTCCCGCCTGTCTCCGCAGATTGACCGCGTCGATTGTTCGCCTCGCAGGCCCTGTCCAGCGCCTGCCCTGACCGAAAGAGCGCCAAAGCCCCATGCTCGCCCTTCTCGCCGATCTGTCGAGCGTGTTCAGCCCGCTCAACATCTTCCGTTACATCACCTTCCGCACGGCGGGTGCCACCGCAACGGCGCTGATGCTGGTGTTCCTCTTCGGCCCTGCCAGCATCGCCTGGCTGCGCCTCAAGCAGGGCAAGGGCCAGCCGATCCGGACCGACGGCCCCGAAAGCCATCTGGCCAAGCGCGGCACCCCGACCATGGGCGGCCTGATGATCCTGAGCGGGTTGATCGTCTCGACCCTGCTCTGGGCCAATCTGAAGAATGCGTTCGTCTGGATCGTGTTGCTCGTTGCAGTGCTCTACGCCGCGATCGGCTTTTATGACGACTTTCTCAAGGTCACCAAGCAATCGCATAAAGGCTTTTCGGGCAAGGCCCGCATCGCGCTGGAAACCATCATCGCGGTCTCGGCCTGCTACGCCATCATGGTGCTGTCGCCGCCGGCGCTTTCGCAGTCTTTCGCCGTGCCGCTGTTCAAGGACAGCCTGATCTATGTCGGCATCCTGTTTCCGCTGATCGCCGCTTTCGTGGTCGTGGGCGCGGGCAATGCCGTCAACCTGACCGACGGCCTCGACGGCCTCGCCATCGTGCCGGTCATGATTGCTGCGGCCACCTTCGGCTTCATCGCCTACCTGTCGGGCAACGTGGTCTTCTCAAGCTATCTCCAGATCAACCACGTGCCCGGCACCGGCGAACTGGCCGTGGTCTGCGGCGCGATCATCGGCGCGGGCCTCGGCTTCCTGTGGTTCAATGCCCCACCGGCACAGATCTTCATGGGTGATACCGGCTCGCTTGGCCTCGGCGGCCTGCTTGGCATCATTGCCGTGGCCACCAAGCACGAGATCGTGCTGGCCATCGTCGGCGGCCTGTTCGTGGTCGAGGCGCTGTCGGTGATCATCCAGGTGGCGGTGTTCAAGCGCACCGGCAAGCGCGTGTTCCTGATGGCGCCGATCCACCATCATTTCGAGAAGAAGGGCTGGACCGAAGCCCAGGTCGTGATCCGGTTCTGGATCATCTCCGTCGTGCTGGCGCTGGTCGGCCTGTCTACCCTCAAGCTGCGTTGAGTTGTCCATGACCCCCGTCACATCCTTTGTCGGCAAGACCGTTGCCGTGTTCGGCCTCGGCAACTCGGGCGCAGCCACAGCCTTTGCCCTGCGCGATGGCGGCTGCGAGGTCATCTGCTTCGATGACGACGAGCGCTCGGTCGGCATCGCCTCGGGCTACGGCTTGCGCACAGCCAACCTGCGCGCTGCCAACTGGAAGGATTTCGACGCGCTGGTGCTCGCGCCCGGCGTGCCGCTGACCCACCCCAAGCCACACTGGACGGTGGAGCGCGCCCGCGCCGCCGGCATCCCCATCATCGGCGACATCGAACTGTTCTGCATCGAGCGGGCCAAGATCGCGCCAGATGCCCCCTTCATCGCCATCACCGGCACCAACGGCAAGTCCACCACCACGGCGCTGATTGCCCATCTGCTCACCGTGGCGGGCAAGTCGGTCGAAATGGGCGGGAACATCGGCGCGCCGGTTCTGAGCCTGATGCCTCCCTCCGCCGACCGCGTGCACGTGGTCGAATGCTCTTCCTTCCAGATCGACCTGGCTCCTTCGCTGAACCCCAGCATCGGCATCCACCTCAATCTGACGGCCGACCATATCGACCGCCATGGTACGATCGAGAACTATGCCGCCATCAAGGAGCGGCTGATTGCGGCCTCGGGCCATGCCATCATCGGCGTCGACGATGACATCTCGCGCGGCATCGCAGCCCGCAGGTCTGCCAGCGGCAAGCCGATGCAGCGGATTTCCGCGGAAGCCCCCGTCGATAACGGCGTCTTTGCCGGCGTCACGGCCAATGACGGCGCGCTCGATGTGCGGCTGGTGCGCGTCGCCGGCGGCATGCCCCGGGTCGTGGCCAACCTCTCGGGCATCGGCTCGCTGCGCGGCATGCACAACGCCCAGAACGCCGCTGCCGCCTTCGCCGCCGTCTCGGCGCTGGGTGTGTCCGACGAGGTGATCGCCGAGGGCTTCAGGACCTATCCCGGCCTGCCGCACCGCATGGAAGAGGTCGCCCGCAAGGGCAACGTCGTGTTCATCAACGATTCCAAGGCCACCAATGCCGACTCGACCGAGAAGGCGCTGACCTCTTTCCGCGAGATCTTCTGGATCCTTGGCGGCAAGGCCAAGGATGGCGGCATTGACAGCCTGCGCCGCTATTTCCCGAACATCGTGCGCGCCTATCTGATCGGAGCCTCCGCCGAGAGCTTTGCCGCGACACTGGATGGCCATGTGCCCTTCGAGATCAATGGCACGCTCGACAAGGCCGTGGCTGCTGCAGCCCGCGATGCCGCTGCCCATGGCGGGGCGGGCGAGGTCTGCGTGCTGCTCTCGCCAGCCTGCGCCTCCTATGACCAGTTCCAGAACTTCGAGCACCGCGGCGATGTCTTCAAGAAGCTGGTAGCCGCCCTCCCCTGAGCGCACCGGCAAGGCCAGTCACGGCGCAGCACACCTCGCGCAAGGTGCCGTGGCAGTGAATTCATGTGAACAGCCGGCTTTTTGACGGCGCGCGCCGGCGCGGAATCTGTTTCGGTGTCTCCCGTCACCCGCACTGAGCACCCGCCGGACCTCGCATCATGATTGCCACCCTGACTGTCGTTGCAGGCCCGATGTTCGCCGGCAAGACCTCGGCCCTGATCGCCCGCATCGTCGAGGCGCTCGACCGGCACCATCAACCTGTTGTCATCGTCAAGCCCGCCATGGACAACCGCTATGCCGAAGCGGCGATCGTCACCCATGACGGCGTGGCCCATCCGGCGCTGCCGATTGCCAGCGAGCATGACCTTTTCGCCGCCGTCGCCGAGGCCGCCGCCCGCGTGCAGGGCCCGGTTCACGTCTTCGCCGACGAAGTGCAGTTCCTCGAAGCGCCACACTTCCATGGCTCGTTCCACGAAGCCGTGCACGCACTGCTGGTCGCCGGCCATGATGTCACCTGCGGCGGGCTCGATTGTGACTGGCGCGGCATGCCTTTCGATGTCTCGGCGCGCCTCCTGGCCATGGCCGACCATGTCGAGAAACTCACCGCGCGCTGTGCCGTGACCGGCCTTCCGGCCCAGAAGACCTACAAGAAGTCGCCGGATGCAACCCGCATCGCGGTGGGTGCCGGCGACACCTACGAGCCGCGCTCGAACGCAGCTTGGGAAGGCGTCGAGCGCAGCGGCAGCACCGATGAGGCGCAGCGCCTGATCGACCGCCAGCAGGCGTGACACTGAAATCGGTCGCTGTGCTCCCCGTTTCGTGATCTGCCTGCGGCATTTGCCGCCGTAACGAACTGCTGCAATCCTGCGTATGATGATCGGCGGCGCACATGCGCGTGATGCCGGACGAGGGAGGCGAACATGCTCATCAGAACACGGCGCGGCTGGGAAATCCCGGAATCGCAGGCCACCCCGGAAGCAGCCTTTCTCGACCGCCGCGCCTTTCTGGCCGCGGGGGCCGGTGCCGCCTCCATCGCTGCCGGCGTGACACCAGCCTCGGCGCAATGGTTCGCCAGCAGCCAGCCCAACCTGGACCGCAAGCCCGACCCGACCGATGATCTTTATCCGGCCCGCCAGAATCCAGCCTTCACGCTGGACCGGGCGATGACCCCCGAGGTCGTGGCCGCCGGCTACAACAACTATTATGAATTCGGCTCGTCCAAGAACATCTGGAAGCAGGCGGAAGCCAAGAAGACCCGGCCATGGACCGTCACTATCGATGGCCTGGTCGAAAAGCCGTTCGAGATCGGCATCGATGATCTCATCCGGCGCTCGCAACTCGAGGAGCGGCTCTATCGCTTCCGCTGCGTCGAGGCCTGGGCCATGGCTGTGCCGTGGACGGGCTTCACGCTGAAGTCCTTTCTCGACATCGCCAAGCCGACTTCGGCGGCAAAGTATGTGCGCTTCGAGACCTTCAAGGATGCGTCCTTCGCGCCCGGCCAGCGGCAGACCTGGTATCCCTGGCCCTATGTCGAGGCCATCACCATCGAGGAAGCGGCCAACGAGCTGCCGCTGATGGTCACGGGCGTCTATGGCAAGCCGCTGCTCAACCAGTTCGGTGCACCGCTCAGGCTGATCCTGCCGTGGAAGTACGGCTTCAAGTCAATCAAGGCGATCACCCGCGTCAGCTTCACCGCCGACCGGCCGAAAAGCTTCTGGGAGCAGTTGCAGGGAGCGGAATATGGCTTCTGGGCCAATGTGAACCCGGAGGTGGCCCATCCGCGCTGGAGCCAGGCCACCGAACAGCTCATCGGCACGCAAGGCCGGGTTCCGACCCAGCTCTTCAACGGCTATGCCGCCCAGGTCGCCCATCTCTACAAGGGCAAGGAAAACGAGAAGCTCTACCTCTGACGGCGCGCATCCGACGCCGTCCTGAAAGCGACCATCGCAAGCAAAAAGAAAGCCCGGTTCCTTGCGGAGCCGGGCTGAAGGTCATGTCCGGAAAACCGGACACTCCAGAGGGGTGGATCAGGCGCGCATCAACACCGGGAGGGAAGCGGACGCGCGTTGTCCTGATCACCCATTATGTATGCCAAACGGATCGCCATGCTGCAATGCAACATGACGCAGGTTTGCCATGCGTGTGAGGAATGATCCAATCACCATTTCGCCGTTTTTGGGGATGCCCCGCCACTTCGTGCATGCAAGGCCGCAGGAAAGCTTGCGCACAGCACTCCCGCCGCGCCGCTCAGAACGTCCAGCGCTGGGCCCGCTGGATCAGGAAATCGCGGAAGGCCTGCACCCGCGCCACGGTCTTCATCTCTTCGGGATAGACCAGATAGCTGTCGAGCGACGGCATCTCGACCTCACGCAGAACCTGCACCAGCGACGAGCCCTGCTCGACCAGATAATCCGGCAGGACGGCGATGCCGGCCCCGTGCTCCACGGCGTTGCGCAGCGCCGCGATGTTGTTGACGAGCAGATGCGGCACGCGCGGATTGCGCGGATCACGCCCGGCATTGCCCAACCAGTGCACCGACAGAAGATAGGAAGGCGACTGGCCGCCGAAGGACAGGATGCGGTGGTTGTCCAGTTCATCCAGTGATTTTGGCTCGCCGTAGCGCTTGATGTAGGCCGGCGCGGCATAGCAATGGAAATGCACCGTGAACAGCTTGCGCTGGATAAGGTCCGGCTGCTGCGGCTGGCGCAGGCGGATGGCGATGTCGGCCTGCCGCATCGACAGGTCCAGTTCCTCATCAGTCAGTATCAGTTCGACGCGCACATCGGGATAGGTATCGAGGAAATCACCGAGGCGCGGGGCCAGCCAGCGGCTGCCCAGCCCCACCGTCGTGGTCACCTTGAGTTCGCCAGATGGATGCTCGCGCGTTTCGGTGAGTTGCGCCTTGGTCTTTTCGAGGCGCTGCGTCATGTCGCGCGCCGCGCGCCACAACAACTCGCCCTGCTCGGTGAGAATCAGGCCGCGCGTATGCCGGTGGAACAGCGGCGCGCGCACCTCGCGTTCCAGCGCGCTGATCTGCCGGCTGACAGCGGATTGGCTGAGTCCGAGTGTGTCACCTGCCTTGGTGAAGGAGCCGGACTCCGCCACGGTATAAAAGATCCGGATCCTGTCCCAGTCCATAGCCTGCATTGCCCCCGAGCAGATCGTTCATGCGTTTTGTGCATGGTGGGGCGGAATCATCCACTGCGTCAAGCTGATGACAGATATGCAATCCATGAATTGCGCTGATGGGTTCGATCACTTTGTCCGGACAAGGCCGACGGAACAGTCTTGCGCGGACGGCACTGGCCGAGAAAGCCGCCGCGTGCGCCCTGCCTACTCCGCAGCCATCCGCCCCGATTCCTGCGCTGCCAGCCACTTTTCGGCTTCCAGCGCGGCCATGCAGCCAAGGCCTGCGGCGGTCACGGCCTGGCGATAGGTGTCGTCCGCCACGTCGCCGGCGGCGAAAACACCGGGGATGTTCGTCGCGGTCGAATTCGGTTTGGTGATGATGTAGCCCGAGTCCTTCATCGCCACCTGCCCGGTGAACAGGTCGGTCGACGGCTTGTGGCCGATGGCGATGAACACGCCGTCGGTCTTCACATCCGATAGGGCGCCTGTCTTGAGGTTCTTGAGGCGCACATGCGTGACACCGGGGGGGCCTTCCCCGCCGGGCAGCACGCCGCAGATCTCGTCCACGGCCGAGTCCCAGATCACCTCGACCTTGGGGTGCTTCAGCAGGCGTTCCTGCAGGATTTTCTCGGCCTTGAGGCTTTCGCGGCGATGCACCAGCGTGACCTTGCTGGCCAGATTGGCGAGATAGAGGCTCTCTTCCACGGCAGAGTTGCCACCGCCGACCACGACCACCTCGCGGTTCCGGAAGAAGAAACCGTCGCAGGTCGCGCAGGCCGAGACTCCGAAGCCCTGAAAGCTCTGCTCGGACGGAATGCCGAGCCATTTGGCCTGGGCACCGGTGGCAATCACCAGCGCCTCGCACGAATATGTGTCGCCGCCATCGCCCCACAGGCGGAACGGATGGCTGCCGAGGTCGACCTTCGAGATGTGATCGGAGATCATGTTCGTGCCGACATGGGCCGCCTGCTTCTGCATCTGCTCCATCAGCCACGGGCCCTGGATGACATCGGCAAAGCCGGGATAGTTCTCCACATCGGTGGTGATCATCAGTTGTCCCCCCGGCTGGAAGCCGGACACCATCACGGGTTCCAGCATGGCGCGGGCGGCATAGATCGCGGCGGTGTAGCCGGCGGGGCCGGAGCCCACGATCATCAATCTGGCATGGACATGGGCCATGGTGTTCTCCTCAGACCTTCAAGGTCAGGCGATGCGCTTCAAATGCTGCCATCGCGGCGCGGGCGATCTCTCTGGTGCTATCTATGGGTTCGTAGCGTGACCCGACAAGGTTACCCTCGAAACGATGCACAACTCCGTGATCGGCCAGCCCGTTGAGGAACTTGCCGATCTTGCCGTGTCCTCCCGAAGGCTCGAACACAAGCACGGGCACGCCCGTCGCCGCCGCCTCGCCGATCATATTGACGCTGTCGGCAGTGACCACGATGGCATCGGCATGCGCCAGCAGCGCAATGTAGGGGTTGGGGCCGGTGCCATCCCACCACCAGCCGCCGGCGCGGGCAAAGGTTTCGCCCACCAGCGTCGCCAGCGTCTCCGGCGTGCGGCGAGAACGCGAGCCCATCAGGGCCATGCCACTGGCAGCAAGCTGGTTGAGCCCCTGCACAAGCCGCGTGATGTCCTCCGGCTTAAACCGGTGATGGCGGCTGTCCCCGCCCACCAGCACGGCCACACGCGGACCATCCTTAAGCGCTACCATCTGTGCCGGCGGGTTCTCGCGCGCCGCAGCGAGTGCAGCAGCGCTGACCTTGTGCGGTGAAACCAGCGTGGTCATCACATTGGGGCCGCGCAGCCGGTCATGGGCCGGCACCCAGATGAAGTCGGCCGCCTTGGTGCCCGTGCGCGGGTCCTTGAGGAAGATCGTGAACGTGCGCCCGCCCGACAGCCGCTTCACGGCCCGGACATAGGGCACCGCGCGCCGGCCCGAGGCGATCAGCAGGTCGGGCCATGGTGGCCGGATCGGGCTGCCGGGCCTGCCCGGCCCCTCGCGCGGATCGATCGGCCCGCGCGGCATCAGCCAGGTGAAGGGCGCGGCCGGCCGGACCACACGTTGCTCGGCCTCAAGGCCCATGGCCCCGGCCACGCCCACGCACTGGGCAAGATCGCCGGCCTTGCCGTCGGTGATGATCCAAGCTGTGGGCGTCACGCGGTTCGGCTCCGTTCGGGGCAGCATCTTATGGCCCAGCAGGCCCGGTTCTATGTGCTGGCGCTTGTGTGGCAAAGATCGGGGGGCTATGCCAGCCCGATGGTCGTTGCGCATGCAATGGCGTGTTGATGGCGGCCTTGGCAAGGCCGGGTCATCGCGCCGACCGCGCAAGACGACCGGAAGCCCGGACCGGGCGCGCCCATGGGGCCGTCCGGCCATCTGGAGGTTCAACCCGCTTGCCCGCCCGTCTCGACGACACTGACCGATTGATCCTCAAGCTGTTGCAGCAAGATGGCCGCATGACCAATGTCGAGCTGGCATCACGGCTCGGCATGTCGCCGCCGCCATGCCTGCGCCGTGTGCGTGCCCTTGAGGAGGCCGGTTTCATCAGGGGCTACCGGGCGCTGATCGATGAAAAGCAGCTTGGTTTCGAGGTGCCGTTCTTCGCCTTCGTGCATCTGGCCAGCCAGGCGGGGCCTGATCTCGATGCCTTCATCGCCCATATCCGGGCGATGCCAGCGGTGCGCGCAAGCTGGACCCTGTCAGGCGACATGGATTTCATGCTGCAGTGCGTCGCGCCGGACATGAAGGCCTTCCAAACCTTCGTTGCCGACATGACCGACCTGCCCAACGTGCGCAATGTCCGCACGGCGCTGGCCATCGGACAGGTCAAGGACGAGGGCGCAGCCCCGCTCTGAGCCGGCTTGATCTACAGCGCGCGGGCCAGCCAGGCGGCGTAGTTGTTGCACAGGTTGGCCAGCCTCAGGCCTTCGCCGTCGATGTCGAGCCCCGAGCCACCCTGCGCCGCGTCCTGCGACAGCAGTTGCGGATGCCGGCCCAGCACCGTGTTGCCCCGCACGATCAGCGCCTCGCCATCCATTTCGTCGCTGTCGCCACTGCCCCGGCCAAAGCCGAAGGCACCGCCGCCGGAAACCGATGCAAACCGCACGCTTCTGATGCTCACCACCAGATCGGGCGCATTGCGCACCCCGGCTCGTCCGGCGAATTGCCGCCTGAGAGCACCCTCAAGGCTGGCAGCGATGCGGGCCGCTGACACAGAGCCGGCACTGGCCCGATAGGCCGAGACATCAACCCGGATGCGACCGAAAGCCTGCGTGCCGGCTTCGGCCGAGCGGCTCGCACCGACTCCCAGCAGCGCAACAGCACCTGCCAGGACCCTGCGACGGGAGATCATCTTCATGCTGGCCATCCTGTCCTGCCGACGCGCGCACCACGCCTGACATGCGCAGACTTCCGCGTGATCATGGCAATATCAAGAAACCGGCCACAGCCGCTGCCAGCCTTCAGCCGAAACGGACGGCAGTGACCTCGTAGGACTTGCCGCCGCCAGGCGTCGAGACCTGCACGGTATCGCCGATGGTCTTGCCGATCAGCGCCCGCGCGATCGGCGAGCCGATCGAGAGCTTGCCGGAGCGGACATCGGCTTCCGGCTCGCCCACGATCATGTAGGTGCGCTCTTCCTCGGTGTCCTCGTCGATCAGCTTGACGGTCGCGCCGAACTTGATCCTGTCGCCCGACAGCTTCGAGACATCGATGATCTCGGCCCGGCCGATCATCGATTCCAGCTCCATGATCCGGCCTTCGTTCAGCGATTGCTGTTCTTTGGCCGAATGGTACTCGGCATTCTCGGAGAGATCGCCCAGCGCACGCGCCTCGGAAATCGCCTGGATGATGCGCTGGCGCTGCACCTGCATGCGGTCCTTGAGCTCGGCTTCCAGCGCGGCGAAACCGCTGATGGTGATGGGAACGCGGTCCATGACCGGTCTCCTCTTTCAAAAAAGCTGTCCGTTGCAGGCAGGCGAGAGCCCGACTGCAGCCGATGATGTTGATCGTTGGTGGTCCGCCCCGGTGCGCTCAGGCAGCCGTGTCGAAATACGACTGGAGTGATCGTACCTCAAGATCGCCGCTGCGATAGGCTCTCATGCCCTCTGCCGCCGCGATCGCTCCAGACAAGGTGGTATAATAAGGCACCTTGTGCAAGAGGGCGTTGCGGCGCAGAGACCGGCTGTCATTGAGCGCCTTCGGCCCCTCGGTCGTGTTGATCACCACGGCGATCTCGCCGTTCTTGATGGCATCGACGATGTGCGGCCGGCCTTCCAGCACCTTGTTGACCCTGACCGGGGACAGGCCCTTTTCCTTGAGATAGCGCCAGGTGCCGCCGGTGGCGCTGATCTTGTAGCCGAGCCCTTCCAGCATCCGCGCTGTGGCGAGGATGCGCGGCTTGTCGGCGTCACGCACCGAGATGAACACCGTGCCCGAGGTCGGCACCTTGGAGCCGGCGCCGAGCTGGCTCTTGGCGAAGGCCACGTCGAAGGAGCGGTCGAGCCCGATGACCTCGCCGGTCGAGCGCATCTCTGGCCCGAGCAGCACATCGACGCCGGGGAAACGCGCGAACGGGAACACCGCCTCCTTGACGCCAACATGCTTCAGCACCTTCGGCTTCAGTCCGAACGAGGCCAGGCTCTCGCCGGCCATCACGCGGGCGGCGATCTTGGCGATGGGCTCGCCGATCACCTTGGCCACGAACGGCACCGTCCGCGAGGCGCGCGGATTGACCTCCAGCACGTAGATCTCGTCGTCCTTGATGGCGTACTGCACGTTCATCAGGCCGCCGACCTCCAGCGCGATCGCCATGGCGCGGGTCTGCCGTTCCAGTTCGGCCAGCATGTCCGGCGACAACGAACGCGGCGGCAGCGAGCAGGCGCTATCACCTGAATGGATGCCCGCCTCCTCGATGTGCTCCATGATCCCGGCAATGTAGGCCGTCTTGCCATCGGCCAGACAGTCAACGTCGACCTCGATGGCATCGGATAGGTAGCGGTCGAACAGCAAGGGGTTCTTGCCCAGCACCATGTTGATCTGGCCGGTCTTGTCGTTGGGATACTTGGCCTTGACCTCGGAGGGGATCAGCGAGGGCAAGGTGCCGAGCAGGTAATCCTCGAACTGCGCCTCGTCCCGGATGATGGCCATGGCCCTGCCACCGAGCACGTAGGAAGGCCGCACCACGAAGGGCAGGCCCAGTTCGGAAGCGATCATCCGGCTCTGTTCGACCGAGTAGGCAATGCCATTCTTGGGCTGCTTGAGCCCGAGCTTGTCGAGCAGGCGCTTGAAGCGGTCACGGTCCTCGGCCAGGTCGATGGCGTCGGGCGAGGTGCCGAGGATCGGGATGCCGGCCTCTTCCAGCGCATGGGCGAGCTTGAGCGGCGTCTGTCCGCCGAACTGCACGATCACGCCATGCAACGTGCCGTTCTTCTGCTCGGCATGCAGGATTTCGAGCACGTCCTCGGCGGTCAAAGGCTCGAAATAGAGCCTGTCGGAGGTGTCGTAGTCGGTCGAGACGGTCTCGGGGTTGCAGTTGACCATGATCGTCTCGTAGCCCGCATCGCGCAGGGCGAAGCAGGCATGGCAGCAGCAATAGTCGAACTCGATGCCCTGCCCGATCCGGTTTGGACCGCCGCCGAGGATCACCACCTTCTTCCGGTCAGTCGGCCTGGCCTCGTCGGCCATCGCGCCAGCGAAAGGCGGCGCGTAGGTCGAATACATGTAGGCCGTTGGCGAGGCGAACTCGGCAGCGCAGGTGTCGATGCGCTTGTATACCGGACGCACGTCGAGGCTTTGACGCAGCTTGGTCACCTCGCCATCGCTCTTGCCGGAGAGAGCCGCCAGTCGCTTGTCGGAAAAGCCCATCGACTTCAGCTGCCGGAAAGCGCCCGGCGTGGTTGGCAGACCATGGGCCCGCACCTTGTTTTCCATATCGACGATGCCGCGCAACTGCTCGATCAGCCACGGATCGATCTTGCAGCTGTCGAAGATCTCCTCGTCGCTGAAGCCCAGCCGCATGGCCTGTGCGACCTGAAGCAGCCGGTCAGGCGTCGGCGTGCCGATGGCGGCCTTGATGGCGTTGCGGTCATCGCCCTGGCCCAGACCCTCGATCTCGATCTCGTCGAGCCCGTCTAGCCCCGTTTCCAGCGAACGCAGTGCCTTCTGCAGCGATTCCTGGAAGGTCCGGCCAATCGCCATGCTCTCGCCAACCGACTTCATCGAGGTGGTCAGCGTGGTCTCCGAGCCCGGGAACTTCTCAAAGGCAAAGCGTGGGATCTTGGTGACGATGTAATCGATGGTTGGCTCGAACGAGGCCGGGGTCGCACCACCGGTGATGTCGTTGGCGATCTCATCGAGCGTGTAGCCGACGGCCAGACGCGCCGCGACCTTGGCGATCGGAAAGCCAGTCGCCTTGGAGGCCAGCGCCGACGAACGCGAGACGCGCGGGTTCATCTCGATGACGATCATCCGCCCATTCTCGGGGTTGACCGCGAACTGCACGTTGGAGCCGCCCGTCTCGACCCCGATCTCGCGCAGGACCGCCAGAGAGGCGTCGCGCATGATCTGGTATTCCTTGTCGGTGAGCGTCAGCGCCGGCGCGATGGTGATGGAATCGCCGGTGTGAACCCCCATCGGGTCGAGGTTCTCGATCGAGCAGATGATGATGCAGTTGTCGTGCTTGTCGCGCACGACCTCCATCTCGTATTCCTTCCAGCCGAGCACGCTTTCCTCGATCAGGACTTCGGAGGTCGGCGAGGCATCGATGCCGCGTTCGACGATCTCGATGAATTCGGCCTTGTTGTAGGCAATGCCGCCGCCGGTTCCGCCCATGGTGAAGGACGGCCGGATGATGGCCGGCAGCCCGATGTCCTCCAGAGCCTCCAGCGCCTGCCCAAGCGTCTTGATATGGTGCGAGCGGCAGGTTTCGAGGCCGATCCGCGCCATCGCTTCCTTGAACAGCTCCCGGTCTTCGGCCATGTCGATGGCCTCGGCGGTCGCACCGATCATCTCGACGCCGAACTTTTCAAGCACGCCCATCTTCTTCAGCGACAGCGCGCAGTTCAGCGCCGTCTGGCCGCCCATGGTCGGCAGCAGCGCATCGGGGCGCTCCTTCTCGATGATCTTCGCCACGATTTCGGGCGTGATCGGCTCGACATAGGTGGCATCGGCCAGATCAGGGTCGGTCATGATCGTGGCCGGGTTCGAATTGACCAGCACGACGCGGTAGCCTTCCGCCTTCAGCGCCTTCACGGCCTGGGTGCCCGAGTAGTCGAACTCGCAGGCCTGTCCGATGATGATCGGACCGGCACCAATGATCAGGATCGATGAGATGTCTGTACGTTTTGGCATCGGGCAACCCCGGCGCGGGGGCCGGGCTTTCAGGTTCGCGCACCGCCATCCCGAACGGCTGACCTTCGGGGCGGTGCAAGCTTGGCAAAGCGTGAGTGCTGAACCGTGCCTATAGACTGAGCGCAAAGCCAGCGAAAGGGGTGAGATGCGCCGGCAGGCTGCATTTCGGTGGGCAGCCGCCGTCACGCAAAACGGGACCGTCGCAGGGCGATGATCCCGTTCGCATGCCCTGTCTGGCTCCGTGCCGGGTTTTCAGCCGCGCGGCACGGGCCTGTCTTGTCCTGAAGAAGGCATCCTCAGGCATCACGCTTCTGCGGGCCCGCAGCGAACCACCGGCTTTCGCGCTGGCGTTCAGTGCGCGACGCTTGCCCGGGCGTGCGGGAAGCGAAGGACCAGGGTTGGACCTTCAAGTTCGTCCCAGATCAGTTCCAGCTCGGCTCCACCCTGACGTGCCAGCTCGGAAAGCTCGCGATCAAGGCGCATGAGAGAACGCGGGAGGTGGTTGCTGTTCGAGCCGACGATGGTCACGACAGCGTCGCCCTCATCCAGATCGAAGGCCACGCGCAAGGTGGCACGGGCGCTCGATAGCCCGGCGGCTTCCAGCACGACGGCGGACAGCAGGGCAAAGACCAGACGCAGGTCACCCGCAACGATGACCGGCCGCCCGGCTGGTTCAAGGTGGACCGTCTGGCTGCGGCGCTCGAGGACAGGCTGCATCGCCGTGACAACGATGTCCGTCAGCATGGGCAGATCACAGCGCTCGGTCGGTGTTTCCTTCAGAAAACGACGTGCGAAAGTCGATTGCAAAAATGCAACCTGGTTCATGAATGCCTCCTGTGGCATGTCCTTGATAGCCAGAAGCCCCCGTCCCGCGAGCGCCATGGGCGCGTCCGGACGTCATCTGGAATAGTCCTGTCAACGCATTGGATGCACAGGCCCGATTGCCCGCAGCAGTTACGCAAGCAGCACGATCAAGACATCTTGACGTCAACGCATTGCTGGAACGCGTCTTTCAATCGATGGGGAAAAGCCACGCTGGCCTTGGTGGGCGAAGATTGCGCGGTGCGACGCTATTCTGGCGACCGGCAAGGTTCGTGAACTCTAGCACGAAGAGATATCAGCCCCGTAACAACCACCCTTCTTCGGGATGGCCTTGCTGGCAATCTGGTCCGCAACTGCGAATCAACTGCCTTAATCAAGAATTAACGTGAACATGACAGCGCCAAAAGTTCGTAATTCCACTTAGGCGTTTTTTAGCTGCGCATTAAAATTCTGAGTTGCAGAGGCCGCTGCGGCATCACATTGGGCACGCATCAGGCAACGGCTGGCCCAGCGAAAATCAGGACGTGATCGGTGGCAGCACCGGCGTCAATGGGCTCAATGTCTGGCTTGTGCCAGTGATGGAAAGCGTCTGTGTCTTGCCATCCTTGGTGAACACGATGTCGACCCGGTCTCCCGGCAGCGAGCGGGTCAGGTTGATCCGGTCCTGGACCGCAGGGTCGCGCGAGATCAGGGTGACGTCGGTGTTCGAGACAGAGATTTCCATGTCGCCCCGCGCGAAATCGGTCAGTTCGATGCGGTTGACCTTGGCCCGGTCGGCCACCTGCCCGGTCAGCGCCGAGCCCATCAGCACCTGGTCCACGCCATCGCCCTTGGCAAAGCGGTAGATGCCGCCGGTGTTCATGCGGACGAGGTCATTGTCCTTGCCGCCACTCACGGTAGAGTAAAAAGTCGCTGTGATGTCGTCCTTGCCGGCTCCGCCATCGACGGTGCCGCTGGCCAGAAGCAGGATGTCGTCATCGCCTGCACCGCCTTCGAGCGTCGCTTCGTCAAACGCCGTCAGCGTGTCGTTCCCTGCGCCGGCATTGGCAAAGCCGCCAGCCCGCAGACTGATGGAATCAGCCCCATCACCGCCATCGGCGCTGATCCGCGCTTCGCCAACGATGATGTCATCACCATCACCGCCGAAGGCGAGACCATCTGTTGCGCCTTCCTCATCCTCACCGCCGGTCGAGAACATGGTGATCCGGTCATTTCCAGAACCGCCAACCGCCAGCGTGTTGCCGAACAGGACATCGTCGCCCTCTTCGCCGAAAACGATGTTGCCGATCAGGATGTCATCGCCAAGGCCACCATAGATCTCGGCATTGCCGTCGGAGATGACATAATCATTGCCCTCTCCGGCCCGGACCAGCGAGTTGTTGGCTCCCGCGAGGAAGATCACATCCGAACCGTTGCCGCCGGTGACCTCGAATGTCGCGAGGCGCGAATCCTCTCCGCCCGGATCGTTCGTATCGAGCACAACGGTGCCGCCATTGTCGCCGGTCCGAGCCGTGATCACGAAGCCTTCGTTCGACCGCGTGGCGCGGCCTGCGTCCACAACCTTTGCGCTGGGCAGCACCGCTTCCGGATCAGACGGATCGATCACGACATTGCTGATCTGGGCCTCCAGGGCGCGCCGGGAGACCTCGACGGTTGCACGTCCAAGGGCCTGCACACGCATCGGCAGGGACCGGTCGAAGATATCGCCAAGCGTCTTGCCGGACGAAGCGGCATTGGCGATGATCGAGATCGGCGTCGGGGCTTTCGACTGCCCTCCCTTCAGGGCCTTGCCAAGGGCACCGACGATCGCACTGCCGGGCGTGTCCGTGTTGCTGAGGCTACCGACGATGTCGGCAATGCTCAGCTTTCCCGAACTGCCGAATGCACCAGTATTCGCCCGCGCGTTGGACAGGCTCTCGGCTTGCAGCATGCGATTGACCGCGCGCTGGGTGGCGCGCTTCAGGGCATCGGTCAACTGTTCGGAACGGACGATGCCGCGCGCTTCCTCGATCCCGTTCAAGGCTCCCGCGACTTCGCCAACCCTGTTGGCCAACCCGTTGAGATTGCGGGCCTGGGTGCGCAGGTCGGTCTGGGTCAACTCGACCTGACGGCCGGCGGCCTGGCTCACCTGCGACAGCGCGCGTGCGCCCTGCCGCACGCTGGCGGCGGACACGAACGCTGTATTCGCGGAGCGGTCCGAGATTTCGACCATGGCCCTGCCTGTTTTACAAACCCGAATCAGTCTCAGCCATCAGCTTCGGGGCTTTGTGTTGAGAAACGCTGAAATCGATCAGCCGGATTGCGGCCTTGTGCGAAAATCATCCCCCGGCAACTTGCAGGCCTGCGCCGAAGCGCTCTATTGCATCGCGTCCCTGAGCCTCCAGGGTTCCGATATGCCGTCATGGTCTTCTGCTGCCCCAAGGGATGTTGATGCCGCGCCTGTTGCTCCGGTTGTTTCTCGGCTCTCTCGCGCTTCTCGCGCCCTGTCTGTCCGTCGGCGACGCGGCCGCACAAGCGCCGATGGGCTGGAAGACCGGCCCGGAGGCCGCCGCCATCGAGCGCCGGATCGACCGGCTGCTGCGCCAGATGACGCTCGACGAGAAGGTTGGCCAGCTGCACCTCTATGGCCGCCGCGAGGGTTTCGACTACGGCGAGATCCGCGCAGGCCGCATCGGCAACGTGATGAACTTCGTCGATCCGGTCGAGATGGCCGCGGTGCAGAAGGCGGCACGGGAAAGCCGGTTGAAGATCCCGCTGCTGATCGGCCTCGATGCGGTGCACGGGGTCTCGACCTACTTCCCGCTCCCGCTTGGCCAGGCCGCCACCTTCAATCCGGCTCTGGTCGAGGAAGCGGCGCTGTGGACCGGGCGCGAGGCACGGGCGCTGGGCATCAACTGGACCTTCGCGCCAATGGTCGACATGAGCCGCGATCCGCGCTGGGGCCGGCTGCTCGAAGGGGCGGGCGAGGATGTGCACCTGTCCAACATCATGGCCGCCGCCCGCACCCGTGGCTATCAGGCCGGCGGCGTCGCCGCGACCGTGAAGCATTTTGTCGGCTACGGCGGCGGGGAAGCCGGACGCGACTACAACACCGCATGGATTCCCACCGAACAACTGCATGACCTGCACCTGCCGCCGTTCAGGTCGGCGCTCGATGCCGGCTCGCTGTCGGTGATGGCCGCCTTCAACTCCGTCAACGGCATCCCGGCCACCGCCCACAAGGGCATGCTGACGGACGTGCTGCGCCGGCAATGGGGTTTCCGGGGGCTGGTCGTCTCGGATTTCGGCTCGATTCCCGAACTGATGGCCCATGGCATCGCACGCGATGAGGCGGAGGCGGCGCGCAAGGCCCTCGCCGCCGGCGTCGACATCGACATGATGGGCTTTGTCTATTCCCGCCATCTGGCGACCGAGGTCCGCGCAGGCCGCGTGCCCATCGCGCAGGTCGACGAGGCCGTGCGCCGGGTGCTGCGGGTCAAGTTCCATGCCGGCATGGACACGATCAACGATATCGACCCGAAGACCGCCGAAAGCGCGCTGCAATCGCCGCCGGCGCTCGATGCAGCCCGCCGCGCAGCCCGCGAATCCATCATCCTGCTGGAAAATGACGGCATCCTGCCGCTCGATCCGGCCCGCCATCGCCGCATCGCCGTGATCGGTGCGCTGGCCCGCCCCGATCAGGAGAGGGTCTGGACCGATCCGGCGGGCGTGCCACGCAAGCCGCTTGAGAGCCTCGATGCGGCGCTGGCGCGGCTGCTCGGCAGCGGCGCAACCGTGAGCTACCAGCCCGGCGTCACCACCTATTGCGGCACCGAATTCGCTGACCGTGCCGCGACCATCGAGGCCGCTTCCGCCGCCGATGTCATCGTCGCCAAGCTGGGCGAGGACTGCGAGTTCATGGGCGAAGGTGCCTCGCGCACGAGGCTGACCCTGCCCGGCGTTCAGGATGCGCTGCTCGAAGAACTGATCGGCACCGGCAAGCCGGTCGTGCTGGTTCTGGCAACGGGCAGGCCGCTGGTGCTCAGCCATCTCAAGGGCCGGCTGGCCGCCCTCGTCCAGACCTTCCATGCCGGCTCCGAAGGGCGCACCGCCATCGCCGAGATTCTGACCGGGGCCGTCAATCCATCAGGCAAGACACCGATCAGCTTTCCGCGCGCGGTCGGGCAGATCCCGGTCTACTACGACCATCTGCCCACGGGCAGGCCAGAGACCAAGGGTCGCTTCCGCTATGAATCCATCTTCATGGACGAGGCCAACCAGCCGCTCTATCCGTTCGGATACGGGCTGTCGTATACGCGCTTCGGCATCTCCGATCTGAGGATCGAGACGCCGCGCATTGATCCTAATGGCCAGCTGAAAGCCAGCGTTCTGGTCAGCAACACAGGCTCACGCGATGGGCAGGAGGTTGTGCAGCTTTATGTCCGCCAGCCAGTGGCCAGCATTTCGCGCCCCGTGCGCCAGCTCAAGGCCTTCGAGAAGGTCATGCTCAAGGCCGGTTCCAGCCAGCGCGTCAGTTTCACAGTACCGGCGCAGGCGCTGGGCTATCACAATGCCGCCGGCAGGCTGATGGTCGAAGCCGGTGGCTTCGAGGTCCATGTCGGAACCTCTTCGCTCACCGAACTCAAGGGCGAGTTCAGCGTTTCAGGCAGCACGCGCGATGGCGTCAGGTTGAGGCCATGAGCACGGAACGCCTCCATCGCACCGGCACCGTTGTCAGCGTCCACAGCACGGTGTCGTCGGCCGGTAAATCCGACAGCTTCGTAACGATGCCCCATCAGGAGCTGGCGCTCGACATGGCCGGCATCGCCGGTGACCGGCATGCCGGCACCACCCGCTCCGCTGGCCCGCGCGAGCCCTGGCTACCCAAGGGCATGAGCCTGCGCAATGACCGTCAGCTCTCCGTGCTCTCGCGGGAGGAACTGGCCCTGATCGCCAAAGGCCTTGGCCTTGAGGCGCTGGACCCCGGCCTGATCGGAGCCAATCTGGTGACAGAGGGCATTGCCGACCTGTCTCGGCTGCCGCCCGGCGCGCACCTCGCCATTGGCGGCAGCTGGGGTGGCCAGGGCCGCTTCGACGGCCACACCCTGCTCCGCGTCGAGGCCTACAACCGGCCCTGCCGCGGGCCGGGCCGCAAGCTCGCCGCTGCCCATGGCAACCCAGATCTCGAATTCGCCTTCGTCACGGTCGCCAGGTCCTTGCGCGGGCTGGTGCTCAGCATCGCCCACCCGGGCGTGATCCGGCCCGGTGATGCGGTCGTGGTCATCCCGCCGCTGCTGGCTCCCTGAACGCCGCGGCGACTGCTTCACCAATTCACTGCCGGCATGCGTGCCATCACGCAAATGCGTGGGCCGTTGCCGCTGCCCGCTGATATGCAGCCCTAGCAAACAGCGCGGATGCCATGCCCAGACCGAGCCTTCTTTCCCCTGCCAGCCTTGGCCTCCTGCTCGGATTTCTCGGCGTTGTCGCCTTTGGCGGCACCTTTCCCATGACGAAGCTGGCCGTGGCCTGGTTCGACCCGGTGTTCGTCACCTTCGGGCGGGCCGGCATGGCGGGCCTTCTGGCGCTTGTTGTCCTCGTTGTGCTGCGCAAGCCCCTGCCGGCAAGGCCCCTGTGGCTGCCGATCGGCATTGCGGCGCTCTGCCTTGTCTGGGGCTTTCCGGGGCTGACCAACTTTGCGATGCGGCTGGTGGAATCGTCCCATGCCGGCGTCGTGGCCGGCATCCTGCCGCTCGGCACTGCCGTGGCTGCGGCCATCATCCTGCGCGAGCCCCAGAGCCGGGCCTTCTGGGCCATCTCGATCCTCGGGATGCTGGTCGTGGTCGGCTTTGCCATGCGCAGCGGCGGAGCGACAGGGCTTGGCCTCGGCGACATCCTGGTGCTGATCTCGGTGGCCGTCGCCTCGACCGGATATGTCTACTCGGCCAAGGCGGCGCGGGTGATGCCCGGATGGGAAGTGATCTCATGGATCCTTGTCGTCGCCCTGCCGATCAATCTTGCCGGCATGGCGCTGAGCTGGCCCGGCAGCGCGGCCTTTGCCGCTGCGCCTGTCTCCGCACTGGCCGGTTTCGCCTACGTCACCGTGATCAGCCAGTATGTCGGCTTCTTCTTCTGGAATGCCGGCCTTGCCATGGGCGGCGTGGCCCGCGTCGGACAGGTGCAGTTGCTGCAAACCTTCATCACCCTGATCTTCGCCGCGACGCTGGCCGGCGAGACGGTCGAGCCGGTCGTCTGGCTGGTGGCCGTGGTGGTCGTCGCACTCGTGGTCGCCGCCAAACGCGTGGCGCACAAGGCCTGAGCCAGCCGGGCCGATCTAGCCTGATGGGCCAAGCCTAGCCTGATGCGCCAAGCCGCGTTATGACGGATGAAACTGGCCGCACGATCATGCCGGACCAGATCATGCCGGAGGAATACCCCATGACCATCATCACCCGCCGCCGCTCGCTCGGCCTGATCGCCGGAGCCATCGCCGCTCCCTCGCTGGTCCGCGCCCAGGGCGCATGGGCTCCCTCGCGCACCATCACCATGGTCGTGCCCTATCCGGCGGGCGGCCCCACCGATGCGATTGGACGCATCGTGGCCAAGGAACTCGAAGCGATCTTCAAGGTCGGCGTGGTGGTCGACAACCGCGCCGGGGCATCGGGCGCGGTCGGCACCCGTTCGGTGGCGCGCGGCGAGGCCGATGGTCACCTCATCATCTTCGGCAACAACCAGACCCACGGCTCGAACAGCTTCCTGCTGAAGGAGCCGGGCTACGATCCGCAGAAGGATTTCGCCCCGCTCGCCGGCGTCGGCTCGTTCGAGCACGTCTTTGTGGTGCGCAAGGACCTGCCGGCCAAGACCATTCCCGAACTGGTGGCGCTGGCCAAGGCCGATCCGGGCAAGCTGAACTACGGCTCGACCGGCATCGGCTCGGGCTCGCACCTGTTCACCGAACTGTTCATGACCCGCACCGGCACGAAGATGACGCATGTGCCCTTCCGTGGCGCGGCCCCGCTGGTTCAGGAACTGATGGGCGGACGCATCGACATCGCCAACTCGACCCTGCCCTCGGTGCTGGGCCAGATCCAGAGCGGCGACCTGCGCGCCATCGCTCTTGCCAGCCCGGCCCGCAACATGGCCGTGCCTGCCGTGGCGACCCTGCGCGAACAGGGCGTTGCCAATGCCGATGCTGATTCATGGGCGGCCTTCTTCGCGCCCGCCGCGACGCCGGCTCCCGCACTGGCCCGCCTCTCCGCAGAGGTGGTCAACGTGCTCAACGCATCGGGCCCGCGCGAGGCCATCCTGCGCACTGGCTTTACGATGAATGTGCGCGATCCGGCTGCCTTCCGGCCCTACCATGCTCAGGAAATCACCGTCCTGCGCGATGTCATCGAAGCAGCCGGCATCAAGCCGACGGAGTGAACCTGATGAGCGACACGATCAGCAGCATCGCCGAACTCGAAGCGATCTATGGCGAGATCGTGCCCGCCGCAAAGCTCAAGGTGCTCGACCGCATCTCGGAGCACTACGGCCAGTTCATCGCCGCAGCACCATTCGTGCTGCTGGCGACGAGCGGCCCGGAAGGCCTCGATTGCTCGCCGCGCGGCGATCCGAAGGGCTTTGTCCGCATCCATGATGCAAAGACCCTGATGATCCCTGACCGGCGCGGCAACAACCGTGTCGACAGCCTGCGCAACATCGTGCGGGATCCGCGCATCGCGCTGCTGTTCATGATCCCCGGCATCGGCGAGACCATGCGCGTCAACGGCGATGCGCACCTGTCAGTCAACCTGGCCCTGCGCGAAAGCTTTGTCATGGAGGACAAGATCCCCGCTTCGGTGATCGTCATCACCGTCCGCGAGATCTACACCCAGTGCCAGAAGGCGCTGGTACGCTCGAAGCTGTGGGACCCGGCCACGCAGATCCCGCGCTCCGCCCTGCCCTCGACCGGCTCGATGCTGCAAGCCATCAGCCAGGGCAGCTTCGACGGCAAAGCCTACGACGATGCATACCCGGAGCGGATGAAGCGCACGATTTACTGACGGCCCGACAACGCGGACCGTCGTGCGCGACCGAGGTTATCACCCCTTCACACCACCAGACCCTTGATCGGGGCGAGCCCTGCCGTGCCGGGGAAAACCTTCTCCGCCAGCACCGGGCCTGACACGCCGAACAGGTCGGTCAGCACGCCCTTGGTTACGGCCCTCAGGTCCATCGTCGGCTTCAGGTCGCGCTGCTCGTGCAGGTTCTCCAGCTTCAGGCCCGGCCAGTCGGCAATCACCCGCCCGCCGCGCACAGCCCCGCCCACCATGAAGGCCACCGTGCCGGTGCCGTGATCGGTGCCGACCGTGCCGTTGACGCGGGCGGTGCGGCCGAACTCCGTCACAACCATCACCACCGTGTCCTTCCAGCGATCCTTGAGGCCGGTCTCGAACGCGGCCAGCGCGCCATCCAGCCCGCGCAACAGGCCAGCCAGCCGGCCCGTCGCCCCGCCCTCGTTGGCGTGGGTGTCCCAGCCCTCGAAGGCCAGCGCCGCCACGCGGGGACCATCATCGGCGTTGACCAGCTTCGCGGCCCCCTCCGCGATCAGGCGCATGCCTTCCGCGTTGTCCGGGCCGCCGCGGGCGCGCTGCCCGGCCATGCCCTCGCGGTTGATGATCTTCTCGATGCTGGCCCCTTGCGCGAACGCCTTGGCCAGAACCGGATCGCGCTGGCCGTAAAGGTCCATCAGCCGCATCACAAGGTCGTCGCCTGCCCGCGGCAGGACGGGCGGGGCCCAGCCCACGATCGGGGCCTGACCGCGCACCACCAGCGGGGGCACCACGCCGATGCCGAGCGCACCCTTGCGCGACACGGCCTCGCCAGCGGGCAGCACGTCTAGCAGGCGGTTGAGCCAGCCATCGCGGGTTTGCCCCGGCCCCATCTGGCCACTTTCCAGCACATCCTGCCCGTCGAAATGCGAGCGCTGGCGATAACCGGTAGCCACCGCATGCAGCACCGTGGCCTGCTGCGCCTTGTAGAGCCTTGCGAGGTTCGGCATGGCCGGGTGGAGATAGAAGAAGCCGTCCAGCGGCAGCGCCGCGTGCTCGCCATCCCTGGGGATCGCGATGCCTTCCCTGAGCCCGAGATAGTCAGGGTCGGCCAGCGGCGGCACGGCGGAGAGCCCGTCCATCGCACCGCGCAGGATCACCACGACAAGGCGCGGATCGCGCGCACCCGGTGCGGCATAGGCCATCTTTGGCACGAAGGACCAGGCGAACAGCGCGCCCGCTGCCCCGAGCACGGCCCGGCGTGATGGCGTCATGGCTTCGCAGCCGTCGTCATGGTCGTGATGTCCGCTCATGGCGCTCACCTCCGCTGGAATTCGGGAGCCATCAGGGCGATGGCGACGGCCTGATAGCGTGTCTCGGCCCTCAGGATGGCCTGACGGGTTTCGGTCGAGGCGGCAGCGCCAAAGATGTCCTCGACCAGACCCTTGGGGTCGATGCTGTTGGCGCTCTGCCGCGCGATGGCCGCCGACACATCGAGCCGGGTCTTGAGGCCTTCCGGGGACGCCCATGCGGCGACGCTGTCGGGAAAGCCGTTCGGCCCGCCAGGCTGCCAGATGGGATGCCCCATGGCGTTGAGCGGCCCGAGGATCTGCCCGATCTCCGGCTTGCGGCCGAGTGCGCGGGCAGACGCCACAAGGAATTCCTGCGGGCTGCGCATCTTGGTGGCCGCCGCGCTCCATGCTTCCGGCGATTCGAGCAGGGCGAAGGACAGCGCCTGCAGGTCGCCATCCGTGTCGCGGAACACCTTGGCCAGCCGCGCCACCATCGAGGCCGGCGGCTCATCGGCCACGAAGTGCCGGGTCAGCTTGCGGGCTATGTGCTGCGCCGTGGAGGGGTGCCGCGCCAGATCGGCCAGTGCCGCCTTGCCGCGTTCGAAGCCGCTTTCGCCATAGCGCTTGCCGAGCAGCAGATGCTCGCCCGGCTCGTGCATGTTGGCATTGAATCGGAAGGTTCCGGGGATGCCCTCCTGCCCGTTGGGCGGGGCCAGCGTCCAACCGGTGATGATGTGGGCCAGCGCCGTGACATCGGCCTGCGTGTAGCCCCCGGCCACGCCGAGCGTGTGCAGTTCCATGATCTCGCGTGCGAGATTTTCGTTGAGCCCTCGCCCGCGCCGCGCCCCTGCCCGAGAGTTCGGCCCAAGCGACTGCTGCTGGTCGAGGAAGAAGATCATCGCCGGGTGCGTCTCGACCGCCAGCAGCATATCAGCAAAGCGGCCATGCACATGGGGCCTGATCGCCTCGCGCTCCAGGAGGCCGGCAAAGGTCCGGACGGTGTTGCCCTTGTTCACCGACACCGCGAAATGGTTGGACCAGAAGGCCACCAGCCGCTCGGGCAGGCCGCCCAGCGGCTCAAGCATGGCATGGAAGCGGCCCAGGACCTCCTCGCGGTAGGTGCGCTGCGGCAGCGGTGGCTCAGGCGGTGGCTGTCGCGCAGGTGCAGGGGGCGCAGATCCAGCCGGTGCAGGCGTTGCGGCAGCGGGCGTCGCCGTGCCTTGCATCGCGGCGCCCTGCATGGGCTGCGCGGCGGCCACACGCGTCTCGCGCTGCATGCGCTCGGTCTCGCTGAAATCGCGCAGGGCGGGTGCAGCCTCGCGGATACTGGCGAAGCTCACACCGGCAATGCTGGCCACCTGTTTGGTGGCGATCTCGGCCCGCAGCACCTCGCGGATGTTGCCGCCGATCCTGGCAAGATCACCGGGCCTTGGCCCAAGCCCGAAGCGGTGGATACCCCGCAGCGCCAGTCCGGGATCGCTCGCCATGACAACTCCCCATGTTCGTCCGGGGCACTATGGCTCGCCCTTTGTTGCTGAACCGTTGGTGAATGGTGACAAGTTGGACAGGTTTGACGCAACCGCTCAATAACCGCCACCAACGGCAAAGGCCGCCGCTCCTGACATGGAACGGCGGCCCGCCTCGTCCGGCGCGGGAGACCCCGCCTCACATCGCCGGCAGAACCGCGATGTCACGCACCGCGCCCTTCAGGCCGCTGACCTGCCCGGAGGTCCGCAGTTGGCCATTGCCGATGTCGATCATGCTCAGCGTGCCGTCAGCCAGCAGCCAGCCGGTATTGCCGCCCTTGCCGTCGGCCTCAATGTTGAAGGCGATGGCCTTGGGTTTCGCCCCGAGGCTGCCCAGCGTGTTGAGCACGCCGTCATTCGGCGGAATCTGCTTCACGAGTGCGCCAAGCGCCGCATCGATCTCATAGAGCGCGGTCTCCTTGGTGCCCTTGAACTTGTTGGAATAGGCACCGGCCAGAATGAACGGCGCAGCCCCCTTGTTGGTGTCTGCATCGGCAAACTTCAGCCGGCCATCGACGGTGGTCTTGCCGTCATCGACGTTGATGCGCAGGTTGGTGCCATCGGCGCCGACCACGCGCATGCGGTCTGCCACCGGGTTGAAGTCGACCGTCAGCGCCACGCCCGCAGGCAATATCTGGTCGAGCTTGGACTTCATCGTGGCCTGCCCCGACTTCATGTCGATGGTGACGATCTGGCCATCCCGCTGGAGGCCATAGAGCATGCCGTCGGCGGGGCGGACATCGATGCCGGCGAGCGGCGCGCCAAGGCCCTTGACCATGACGGTGGACGAGACCTTGCGGGTGGTCGAGTCGAACATCTGCAAGGTCTGGTCCTCGCTGAGTGCAACGAAGCTGCCGGCCATGGCAGGGACGGCCAGGAAGCCTGTGGCAAGGGTTGTGGTGACGGCCAGCGTGAAGCGGCGGAAGGTCTGGGAACGGATCATGGGGTCTCTCCGGTGTGTTGAAGCGGTTGAGGCGAAGGTGGGTGGACATCGGGGCCAGCCTTGCCGGCCACGCAGCGGTTACAGCCGGCAGGCGCACAACGGATGCAGGGCGTGGCTCTCAAAAAAACGTGATGCGCAAAGCCCGGTTTTGCTGCATCCGTTGGGGCATGGCGCGGGTAACCGCCGATGACGTGTGCGCGGGCCTGCCAGGCACGAGCGCTGCGAACGGACAACAGGAGTGCCCCATGGCTCTCGATCTGGAAAAGGCACTTCTTGCCTGCGCCGGAGGCGACAAACGCGCATTGAACGCGATCTACGAGGCGGAAGGCGCGCGCATGCTCGGGGTCGCCATGCGCATCCTCAAGCGGCGCAGCCTTGCCGAGGAGGCGGTGCAGGACGCGTTCGTGCTGGTCTGGCGTAAAGCTGCGAGTTTCGATCCGGCCAAGGGCGCCGCAGCGACCTGGCTCTACACCGTGCTGCGCAACCGCTCGCTCACCATCCTCAGGGACGAGGGCCGCGCTGAGCCCACGGAAATGCCGCTGGGCAAGGAGGTCGCCGACGATGGCGAAAGCCCCGAGGATACGATTGCCCGCCTCTCCGATGCCGAGGCACTGAAGCATTGCCTGCAGAAGCTCGAACCCAAGCGCCGCATGGCCATCGCCCTCACCTATGTGCATGGCCTCAGCCATGGCGAACTCGCCGGCAAGCTTGGCCTGCCGCTCGGCACCATCAAGTCCTGGCTGCGCCGCAGCCTGCTCACCTTGCGCGAGTGCCTACAATGACCAGCCCGCTGACCCCCGATGATCAGGCCCTCGCCGCAGAATTCGCGATCGGCCTTCTGGACGAGACCGAAAGCCGGCGCGCGGCGGAACGCGAGGCTGCCAACAGCGATTTTGCCGGCGAGGTCGCCCGCTGGCGTCGCCATTTCTCCGGTTTTGACAGGACCACACCCATGGCCACCTTGCCGCCCGACCTGTGGAGCCGCATCGAGGCTCGGCTGGATACGGCTCCCGCCGCCACTGTCCGCCCTGCCCCCGCTTTCGACGAACAGCCCTCGCTTGAAACCTCACGCGCCGCCCAACTGCGCGAGCAGGGCCGCCTGCCGATCACCAGTGGCGAGGCTGCCGCCGATGCGCGCCGCCGTCTGTTCAACTGGGTCTGGAACAACCTTGCGGTCTGGCGCATCGGCGCGCTGGCGGCCACGGCAGCGGCGCTGGTCATCGCGGCAGGCCTCGGAACGCAGCTCCAGCAGGCCCGCTCGGCGCCGGTTCTGGTCGCCATTCTCCAGACCCCGGACAACCAGACCGCCGCCATCGTCAACGCCTTCGCCGACGGGCGCACGGAACTCGTGCCGCTGACGACGTTCACCGTGCCGGCCGGCAAGGTGCTGGAGGTCTGGACTCTGTGGGACCGTCAGGTTGGCCCGCGCTCGGTGGGGCTGCTGGCCGCGATGTCATCATCGCGGCTGAAGCTCGACAACCTGCCACTGGGCGCAAACCAGCTGTTCGAGATCACGCTGGAACCGGCCGGCGGCTCCCCCATCGGCCGTCCCACCGGCCCGGTGCTCGCCATCGGGCGGACGGCACAGCGGATCTAGCGCGTCATTGCGGGCACAGCGAAGCAATCTGGCGGGCGGCACACAAGTCTGGATGGCATCGCTTCGCTCGCCATGACGGGATCAACGCTCACACCACCACGGTGATCTGCTTCGCCGCCCGTGTCAGCGCCGTGTAGAGCCAGCGCTGGCGATGCTCGCGGAACGCAAAGGACTCATCGAACAGATAGACATTGTCCCATTGCGAGCCCTGCGCCTTGTGCACGGTGAGCGCGTAGCCGTAGTCGAATTCGTCGGAATGGCGACGCAGCTCGTAGGGCAGCGTGTCCTCCGTGCCCTCGAAGAAATTCGGGAACACCGAGACCTTCACCGGCTTGCCGCCGGCATCTTCTTCGGGAGAAACCCGCATCGTCACGAGCTGGGACTTTGAGGTGCGCAACTCCGCCACGACCCAGAGCCCGCCATTGAGCAGGCCTTTCTGCCGGTCATTGCGCAGGCAGACCAGCTTGTCGCCGGCCACCGGCATCTTGCCGACCCGGCCCATCAACTCGCGGATGCGGGCATTGAACGCCCGCCTTGTCTTGTTCATGCCAACCAGCACCTGATCGGCGGTCAGCACCGCATCGCGCTCCACATCGGCGCGGCGGATGACGCGGCTGAGGCCGAACTGGCCGACATCGAGCCGGCCGCCTTCCCGCACGATGCGGGCCAGATGCACGATCGGATCGTCAGCCTCCTGGCGATGGATTTCGGTCAGCATCGCGTCCGGCTCGGCCTCGGTGAAAAAGCCCCCGCCCTTGACCGGCGGCAACTGCGCCGGATCGCCCAGCACCAGCACCGGCACGCCGAAGGAGAGCAGGTCGCGGCCCAGTTCCT
The DNA here is from genome assembly GCA_943370645.1 of Hydrogenophaga intermedia. Classification (GTDB taxonomy): domain Bacteria; phylum Pseudomonadota; class Alphaproteobacteria; order Rhizobiales; family Beijerinckiaceae; genus Allobosea. Next base: position 64,363 of record CALRRR020000002.1, read on the forward strand.
CATCCACCATCGAGCACTCATCGATGACGATCAGCTTGGCCTTCGAGGCCGCGCCCTCGGGGTTGAGCACGAAGGTCGGGGCCTCCTCGTTCTCGCCGCGCGAGCGGTAGATCAGCGAGTGGATCGTGCTGGCGCCCTCGCAACCCTTGGAACGCAGCACCAGCGCGGCCTTTCCGGTGAAGGCGGCGTAGTTGACCTTGCCCTCGACGCTTTCGGCCAGGTGCCGCGCCAGCGTGGTCTTGCCCGTGCCGGCATAGCCGAACAGGCGGAAAACCTGCGGGGTCGAGCCCTCGCCCGGCCGCTGCGCCAGCCAGCGCGCCACAGCCTTGAGCGCAGCATCCTGTTGAGGTGAAAACGACGACATCGGCTGCTGTTAGCAGATTCGGCCAGAGCTGCGCTCGGTGACGAAGATCGTTGCCATGATAGCGCCTTTGTCGCGCCGCCGCAGCATTGACCCGTCCTGCCAGCCTGACTAGACCTTGGCCATGGTTTCCGCAGCACGCCCCCGCAGCCTCGCGCGCCTTCTGGCGCTGGTGATGCTCGCCTATGTGCTGGCGCTCAATGGCCTGCTCGGATCGATCGCTGCCGGTGCCCATGTCACCGAGGCCCGCACGGCCGCCCAGCTCGGCGTGATCTGCACCATCCATGGCATCTCGAACGATGGTTCGGGGCAGGCCGAAGATCCAACCCCCGGCAAGCTCGCCTGCATCGAGCATTGCGTGCTGGCCTCGGCCGGCATCGTGCCGGCGGTGCTGCCCGCAGGCAGCATGATCAACCTGCCCGAACCGGATGCCGAAACCGCCGGTATATCCGTGGTCGATCAGGGGCTCCGGATCGCTCCCGCTTCCACCCCTCCGCCATCACGAGGCCCGCCCTCTTTGATCTGATCGAACGCTTTCCGTTTCATCACATCACGAGGACTCACCCATGTTCAAGACATCGTTCGCGGTTGCCGTCAGCACCGCACTCGGCGCAATGGCATTCTGTGCTGCATCCGTGCCAGCATCGGCACACGCCAAATTCGACCGGGCAGAAGCCAGCCAGAACAGCACCTGGCGCGGCGCCCTGCGCGTGCCCCATGGCTGCAATGGTCAGCCCACCAACGTCGTCCGGATTACCATTCCGGAAGGCGTCATCAATGTGAAACCGATGCCGAAAGCCGGCTGGCAGCTTCAGACTATCAGCGGCCCCTATGCGCGCAGCTATACGCTCTCTGGCAAGCCCGTCGCCGAAGGCGTCAGGGAAGTCGTCTGGTCAGGTGGCAACCTGGATGATGGCCACTATGACGAGTTCGTCGTCACCGCGCGCATGACGGATTCGCTGCCACCCGGTCCGGTGTTTTTCCCCAGCGTGCAGGAATGCGCCACAGCAAAGGCAAGCTGGACCGAGATCCCGAAGCCCGGGCAGGATGCCCATGCGCTGAAAAGTCCCGCACCTGCCGTCATGATCCTGGCGCAAGGCTCGCAGTCCGGCGGCCACAATCATGGCGCTGCCTCCGCTGGCTCGGTGGTCAAGGCCGGCTCGCTCATGATCGAAGCACCCTGGACCCGTGCTACGCCGGCTGGTGCGAAGGTTGCCGGCGGCTTCATGACGATCACCAACACCGGCTCCGCGCCGGACCGACTGATCGGTGGCAGCTTCCCGCTCGCCGGCCGCTTCGAGGTCCATGAGATGGCCGTTGCCAATGGCGTCATGACGATGCGCGAACTGGCGAAGGGGCTGGAGATCGCACCGGGCCAGAAGATCGAGTTCAAACCCGGCGGCTACCACGTGATGTTTATGGACCTGACGTCGCAGGTGCGCGAAGGCAAGCCGGTCAAGGGCACGCTGGTGTTCGAGAAGGCCGGCACCGTCGAGGTCGAATATCGCGTGGCACCGGTTGGCGCACGCGCTCCGGCTGGCGCGCACGCGCATTGACGATCACGCAACGACCCTCATCCTCAGCCCGCCTGAGGGTGAGGATCGCGGCCGCGAACATCCACCCATCAGCGCAACGCGGGTCAACCCATCACCGCGTTGCGCTTGCCGCCGCGCGTCGGGGCGACTAAACGGATTTTCGCGCGCAAGCAGCGCGTGTTGAACCGGAGCCCGTGAGCCCATGGCCTTTCTTGCCGACGCGCTGAGCCGCGTGAAGCCTTCCGCGACCATCGTCATCACGCAGAAGGCGCGCGATCTGAAAGCGGCAGGCCGCGATGTGATCTCGCTGTCTGTCGGCGAGCCGGACTTCGACACGCCGGACAACATCAAGAACGCTGCCATCGATGCGATCCGGCGCGGCGAGACCAAGTATACGCCCGTCTCCGGCATCCAGCCGCTGCGCGAGGCCGTGGCGAAGAAGTTCAAGCGCGAGAACAACCTCGACTACAAGGCCAGCCAGACCATCGTCTCCACCGGCGGCAAGCACGTCATCTACAATGCCCTGCTCGCCACCCTGAACCCCGGCGACGAGGTCATCTGCGTGGCGCCCTACTGGGTCAGCTATCCGGAAATGGTGGCTCTGTGCGGCGGCACCCCGGTTTTCGTCGAAGCCAAGCAGGAAACCAACTTCAAGCTCCAGCCCGGCGATCTCGACCGCGCCATCACGCCGCGCACCAAGTGGGTGATCCTCAATTCGCCGTCGAACCCGTCCGGCGCGGCCTATACATGGGCCGAGATGAAGGCGCTGACCGATGTCTTCATGAAGCATCCGCATGTCTGGATCCTCACCGACGACATGTATGAGCACCTGACCTATGGCGACTTCAAGTTCTGCACGCCGGCCGAGGTCGAGCCCAACCTCTATGACCGCACGCTGACCATGAACGGTGTGTCCAAGGCCTATGCCATGACCGGCTGGCGCATCGGCTATGCCGCCGGCCCGCAGCACCTGATCAATGCCATGGACATGGTGCAGGGCCAGCAAACCTCCGGCACCTCGGCCATCTCGCAATGGGCCGCCGTTGAGGCGCTGGACGGCACGCAGGAGCACCTGCCGAAGTTCCGCGCCGCCTTCGAGCGCCGCCGCGATCTGGTGGTCTCCATGCTCAACCAGACCAAGGGCCTCAAGTGCCCGGTCCCTGAGGGTGCCTTCTACGTTTATCCGAGCGTGGCCGAACTGATTGGCAAGAAGACGCCCGAAGGCAAGCTGATCGCCACCGACGACGATTTCGTGCAGGCCCTGCTGGAAACCGAGGCCGTCGCCGCCGTCCATGGCTCATCCTTCGGTCTCGGCCCCAACTTCCGCATCTCCTATGCAACCTCGGACGCCAAGCTGGAGGATGCCTGCCAGCGCATCCAGCGCTTCTGTTCGAGCCTGCGCTGACGCGGGCATCGCTGCCGGACAACCTGCAATAGCGCGCCGGGGCCTGCCCCGGCGACGACCGCGCCGGATTCACCATGTCGCCCGAACGGCTGTCTCATTTTCGACACAGCAGGGCGGATGGCACTGTGTCGCGATTGTGTCCGGTTCGGGATGACGATACGGGTGACGTTGTTATCAAATTGTTAACGTTAACGAATGACATTGTTGTCAAATTGTTTACGTTGAGGATTCCCGATGACTTCGAAACTGCGCCTGCTTTCGTCGACCGCAGCTGCCCTGCTGCTCCTGACGAGCGCGTCTCGCGCGTCGGATCTGCCGAGCAAGGTCGCCGTGCCGATCGCGCCCACCTTCGCAGCGCTGCCCGCCGTCGATGGCATCAACGGCAAGATCGAGGCGGCTAGCGGCTGGGCTGACCAGCAGCGTTTCGGCGTCCTCAGGCGCAACAACCTGCTCGGCGAAGTGCGTGGTGCGCTGTCCGTGCCGCTCGGCCAGTCCTTCGGCCTCCAGGTCGACGGCATGCTCGGCAGCCACAATGGCGGTCGGGTGTCATCCGCCGGCGCCCACCTGTTCTGGCGTGATCCAAGCCGCGCCCTTGTCGGTGTGTACGGTTCGGCCTCGCATAACAGCCGCTTCGGTGGCCGCACCTATTATCGCGTCGGCCCGGAAGTGTCGCTCTACCTCGACCGCTTCACCATCAGCGGCATCGCCGGCTACGAGTGGACCAACAGCGTTGCTGCCTTCGGCGGCATCACCTTCGGGGATCGCGGCCGCTTCTTCGACATGGTCGATGTGAGCTACTACCCCACTGACAACATCAAGTTCTCGGTCGGCCACCGCTATGTCGGCGGCCGCCATGCCGCAGCGCTGGGTGCAGAAGCCCTGCTCAGCAACCAGGGCGGCGTCGCCGTGGCAGCCTTCGTCGACGGCCGCCTTGGCGAACGTGACTACAAGGCGGTGATGGGCGGCATCCGCGTCTATTTCGGCCAGAAGGAAAAGACCCTCATCCGCCGTCACCGCGAGGATGACCCGACGGTCTGGCTCGAAGACGAGAAGTTCGCCGCCAGCAACAACGCGGCCAACCGGATCATCCCCACGCCTGCTCCTGTTTGCCCGCCCGGGTTTCCGTTGCTCTTTCCCGTCGTCTCTGCGTGCCCCAGTCCCATTTGATAGGGCAGGATCACGCCCAAGACCAAGTGGGTGATCCTCAATTCGCCGTCGAATCCCTCAGGCGCGGCCTATACCTGGGCCGAGATGAAGGCGCTCACTGATGTCTTCATGAAGCATCCGCATATCTGGATCCTCACCGACGACATGTATGAGCACCTGACCTACGGCGACTTCAAGTTCTGCACGCCGGCCGAGGTCGAGCCCAATCTCTATGACCGCACGCTGACCATGAACGGCGTGTCCAAGGCCTATGCCATGACCGGCTGGCGCATCGGCTACGCCGCCGGCCCGCAGCACCTGATCAACGCCATGGATATGGTGCAGGGCCAGCAGACCTCCGGCACCTCGGCCATTTCGCAATGGGCCGCCGTCGAGGCGCTGGATGGCACGCAGGAGCACCTGCCGAAGTTCCGCGCCGCCTTCGGGCGCCGCCGCGATCTGGTGGTCTCCATGCTCAACCAGACCAAGGGCCTCAAGTGCCCGGTGCCGGAAGGTGCCTTCTACGTTTATCCGAGCGTGGCCGAACTGATCGGCAAGAAGACGCCCGAAGGCAAGCTGATCGCCACCGACGACGATTTCGTGCAGGCCCTGCTCGAAACCGAGGCCGTCGCCGCGGTGCATGGCTCGTCCTTCGGACTCGGTCCCAACTTCCGCATCTCCTATGCGACCTCGGACGCCAAGCTCGAAGACGCCTGCCAGCGCATCCAGCGCTTCTGTTCCAGCCTGCGGTAAGAGGCTTGGCAAGCACCGGGCGCACCGCCGCCCGGTGTCATTCCCGGCCGCAGCGCAGCGGAGGGGAAGGGAATCCATCACGCCGACGTACCTGCAGCAGGATGGATCCCCTTCCCGATCCTCCGGATCGACGGGGATAACACTGCATTGGCAGGATCGGGAAGTTACCCCAGATGCTTCCTGAAAAACGCCAGCGTGCGTGACAGGGCCAGATCTGCGACAGGCTTGCTGTAGCGCGCGGCATTGGTGTCGTTGTTGAAGGCATGCTGCGCGCCGTCATAGACATGCAGCTCGAAATCCTTCTTCGCCCATTCCAGAGCGGCCTTGAAGGCGGGGATGCCAGCGTTGATGCGCTCATCATTGCCGGCATAATGCAGCATCAGCGGCGTGCGGATGCGCTCGACCTGCTCGGCGGGCACCTGCGAGCCATAGTAGGACACGCCCGCCGCCAGCCCCGGCGGGTTGAGCACGGCGATGCGGTTGACCATGCCGCCGCCCCAGCAATAGCCCACGGTGCCGACCTTGCCGTTGCAGCCCTGCACACGGGACAAAGCGCTGACACCAGCAGCGAGCCGGGCTGCGGCGCGATCCGGCGGCACGGTGCCGATCATGTCTCGCGCCCTGTCCTCATCGGCCGGCGTGCCTCCTTCGGGGGTCAGTACATCGACGCCAAGCGCGATAAAGCCCTCGAGCGCAAATCGGCGCGTGACATCGCGGATATGCGGATTGAGACCTCTGTTTTCATGGATGACCAGCACGCCCGGGCGGCGGCCCTCGCCAGCCGGCGCAGCCATGTGGCCCTGCATCACCGCATCGCCGATCTCGTACTGGAAGCTGGAAACGGCAAGGCGCGGATCATTCTCGGCAACGGTCTGCGCCGAGGCGTAGTTGTTCTGGAGCAGCGGCAGCAGCGCCGTCGCCGCAGCCGTTCCGCCCACGGTTGCCGCCAGCCGCTCCATGAACTCGCGCCGCGACAGCGCACCATGGGTGAAGCGGTCATACAGATCGACGATATCCTGCGTGATCGGCGGCATGGCGATGAACTCCTGAAAACCGAAGCCTACGCCACGCGCCCTTGAGCGCAAGGGCCACTCGCCCGGATGTGATGGGTAACAGGCCGCAACGCAAAAACGCCGCCCTTGCGGGGCGGCGCTGGAATGCCGGGCTGCCTTGCGGGCCTCAGGCCTTGGATGCGTCCTTGCGGGGCTCGACGCGCTCGGCGATGCGGGCCGACTTCCCTCGACGGTCACGCAGGTAATACAGCTTGGCGCGGCGCACCTTGCCCTTGCGGATGACCTTGATCGAGTCGATCGAGGGCGAATACAGCGGGAACACGCGCTCCACGCCTTCGCCGTAGGAAATCTTGCGGACGGTGAAGAACTGGTCGAAACCGCCGCCATTGCGGGCGATGCACACGCCTTCATAGGCCTGGACGCGCGAACGATCGCCTTCCTTGACCTTGACGTTGACCTGCACGGTGTCGCCGGGCTGGAACTCGGGGAAGGTCTTGCCTTCGCTGAGCTTGGCGACTTGCTCCTTGTTGAGCTGTTCGATGATGTTCATGGCAGTCTCCAGATTTTGCGCTTGTGCGCAGGCGTTTCGGGAACGCTGTTTTCAGTTGAGGCTGCCGCGTACAGCATCGCGCCGGCTTTGTCGAGAGTTGACCGCACAGGCTCAACCAGCTGGTCGCACCCTCAGGATGCGCCCGTTGCCGCTGTCGGTCAGCAGATAGAGGAACCCGTCGGGGCCCTGCCGCACATCGCGGATGCGCTCGCCAAGTGCCTGCAGCAGGCGCTCCTCGCCGGTGACCTTCTCGCCCGCCAGCGTCAGCCGCACCAGCATCTGCCCGGCCAGCGCGCCGGTGAACAGGCTGCCCTTCCAGCCATTGAAGCGGTCGGCGGTGTAGAATGCTGCGCCCGATGGCGCGATCGACGGGTCCCAGTAATGGATCGGCTGTTCCAGCCCGGGCTTGGCCTGCCCCTCGCCGATCCGGCGGCCGGAATAGTCGATGCCGTAGGTGATCACCGGCCAGCCATAGTTGAGCCCCTTGCGCACGACATTGACCTCGTCGCCGCCGCGCGCGCCATGCTCGATGGTCCACAGCACGCCGCTCTCCGGATGCAGCGCCGCGCCCTGCGCGTTGCGGTGCCCGCTCGACCAGATCTCGGGCCGCGCCTCGCCGCCACTCGCAAAGGGATTGTCGGGCGGCACGGTGCCATCGGTCCGGATGCGCAGCACCTTGCCGATGTGGCCCTTCGGGTCCTGCGATGCCATCTCCATGTTGCCGCGATCACCCGTCGTGATGAACAGCGTTCCGTCGCGCCCGAACACCAGCCGCGAGCCGAAATGGCGGCCGGTATTGCCTGCTGGCTGCTGGCTGAAGATGACGGTCGTGCTCTCCAGCGCTGTGCCAGCCGCATTGAGCCGTGCACGGGCAACCGCCGTGCCCGTGCCGCCACCCTCGCGCGGCTCGGCAAAGGAGACGTAGACCAGCCGGTTCTGCGCAAAGGCCGGATCAATGGCCACATCGAGCAGCCCGCCCTGCCCGCGGGCGGCGATGCGAGGCAGGCCAGCCAGCGGCTGCGACAACTGGCCGGTGCCGCTGACGATGCGCAGCCGCCCAGCCCGTTCCGTCACCAGCATCCGCCCGTCCGGCAGGAAGGTCAGCCCCCATGGATTCTCCAGCCCGGTCGCGACAGTATCGACTAGAAGCGGCCCCGCCGATGAGGCGATCCTGACCGATGGCTGAGGCTGGGCATGGGCCGAAAAGCTCGCCGCCATGAAGGCCCCCGAGACGGCCAGCAAGGCTGCGCGCCTGGTCCAACATCCTGATATCATGATCTGTTCTCCCGTCTCCGGCACCGTGGCAGGCAACGCTTGATCGGCAATATGGATCAGCGCGCGCGCAGCGACGACCTCGGCGCTCACGTCTCGCGAGGTTGTGACCGCGCCTGCGCAGCTGGCCCGATATGGGCCTCGCCGCGCGCCTCGGCCAGACGCATCTGCCGATGCCGCTCGCGGGCAGCGGCGCGCTGGCTTTCGCTCAACGTACCGGCACAATAGCGGCAGGCGACACCTTCCTCATGATCGGGATGCTGGCAATCATCGGCGGTGAGCGGCTGACGACAGCCATGGCACAGGCTGAATCGCCCATCCGCCAGCATGCCGTGACCAACCGCGACGCGCTCGTCGAAGACGAAGCAGCCGCCCTGCCACTGGCTTTCGCTCTCGGGCACGTCCTTAAGGTAGCGCAGGATGCCACCTTTGAGGTGGTAGACCTCGGAGAACCCCTCCTGGAGCATGAAAGCGCTGGCTTTCTCGCAGCGAATGCCACCCGTGCAGAACATCGCCACCTTGCGCCCTTTGTCGCCGGCAAGCTGGTTGCGAACGAAGGCCGGGAAATCCCCGAATGATGCGGTCTTGGGGTCGACCGCGCCCTTGAAGCTGCCGATGCGGTGTTCATAGTCGTTGCGCACATCGATCAGCAGCACATCAGGGTCGGCGATCAGCGCGTTCCAGTCCTTCGGCGCCACATAGGTGCCAGCCGCAAGCAGCGGATCGACACCGGCGTCGCCGATGGTGACGATCTCGCGCTTGAGCTTGACCTTCATGCGCAGGAACGGTGCTTCGGCATGCTCGGAATAGGTGACCGCGATATCGCCAAGGCCGGTGATGGCGGCGATGGCATCGAGTGCCTGCCGCAAACCGGAAGCCGGCCCGGCAATGGTGCCGTTGATGCCCTCGTGCGCCACCAGCAGCGTGCCCTTGACGCTCTCGCGCTCGCAGGCGGCCTGAAGCGGGGCAACAAGCCCTGCCGGATCGGCAAAGCGCGCGAAACGATACAGCGCGGCAACCGTGACGGGCGAGGCGGGCTCAGACATGGCGCTGGCTTACATGACCGCAACCGGTCCGGGCAAGCCGAACAGGTCCCAATGCGCGACAGGCCGGCGAACACAAATCCGCCCTCGCGGCAGCGCCATGACTCAGCTATGCGGGGACAGCAGGGGCGCTCCTTGGCAGCGCTTCATGCCCCCGAACACCTGTCCGGACCTGACATGACCGCTGCCCAGATCGAACTTGTCGGCTACATCGCTGCCGCCTGCACCACCCTGTGCTGGCTGCCGCAGGCAGTGCGCACGATCCGCACCAAGGATACGAACGCGATTTCGCTGGTGACACAATGCTTCTTCGCCATCGGCATCACGCTCTGGCTGATCTACGGCATCGCACTGCAAAGCTGGCCGGTGATCATTTCCAACATCGTGACCTTGCCGCTGGTGCTGACCGTGGCCTTCATGAAGCTGCGGCACGGCTGATCCGCATCAAGGTGACACCACCGGCACGCTGCGGCCAAGACTTGCCAGCCAGCCGTCCAGCCGGGCCTTGTTGACGCCGAAATCCTTGCGCCCGATCTGGCTGCGTGAATACAGCGCCAGCGTCGAGCGTCCCTCGCCTGCCGGCATGACCTTCACAGTGATCGTGTCAGGAAAACGCATCCGCGCCGTGCGCGCCACGTAGCGGTCCTGCATGGCCGCATCATCGCTGGCCACGCGCACAAGGTCGGTCTGTGTGGCGAGGAAGGCCCGCACCGCCTGCAGCAAGGCGGGGGCCGGAACCGCGAAAACCGGCGCTACCTCATCGATGCGGGCATTGCCGCACAAGCCGGCCGGACAGAACAGCGCATCGTTTCCGGTGGCGCTGCGGCTGATCACGGGAAAATCAATCGGGCCAAGATCAGCAGGGCCAGCGAGTTTTTCCCACAGATCGGACGCGCCGAAACTGCGGTCGCCGCGCCAGACCGCCACCGCCAGCAAAGACAAAGCCAGAAAGCAGACAAGGCCGAAGGCCCAGATGATCATTCGCATGCTGTCGTGCTCCAATGGCTTGCCTTGCAGCATCCGCACCGCAATGGTCGAAGCGGATGCTGCCGGCTCGTCATGATGCCACAACGCCAGCCATTGCACGACCACAGGTATCGCTTGCACGGCAGGTGGCGCGCGATACGGTTGGCAAAGCCTTCCCGCCCCAGCTTCCCTTTCCGGTGCCGCGCTTCATGCCCAGTTTCCCGATGCCTGCCCTGTCAATGCCGCATCTGGCACCGATTGCGCTGCTCTTCGCCTCGAACATCTTCATGACCTTTGCCTGGTATGGCCACCTCAGGTTCAAGACCGCATCGCTGGCGCTGGTCATCGTGATCTCGTGGCTGATCGCCCTGCCCGAGTACATGCTGGCCGTGCCCGCCAACCGCATCGGCCACGCTGTCTATTCCGCCGCCGAACTCAAGACCCTGCAAGAGGTGATCACGCTCAGCGTATTCGCGGTGTTCTCATTCGTGTATCTGAAGGAACCGCTGGGCTGGAACCATCTGGTCGGCTTCAGCCTCATCGCCGCAGGGGCCTTCTTCGTCTTTCAGGGAAAATGAGCCCCGCATGAGTGACTTTATCTCGGGACACGCTGCCACCGACCACTATCTGCGCCACGGCTACACCAGCGTACGGGGCATGTCCTCGCGCTTTGCCGCGGCCATCAGCGCCTGGTGCCTGAAGCATCAGGCGAGCCTGGGCATCAAGGGCCATTTCGCCGAGATCGGCACGTTTCAGGGCCGCTACTTCATCGCCCAGGCCCTCGCGCTGGAGCCAGGCGAGCGGGCGCTGGGCATCGATCTGTTCGATTGGCCGAGCGCTGCGACGCTCGACATCTTCGTCGCCAACTGCCGCACATGGGGCGTCACCGAAGACCGGATGGTGGTCTGGAAGGCCGACTCGACAGCCCTCAGCGTGCCTGCCCTGTCAGAGAAACTGGCAAGGGATGGTGAGAGCGGGCTGGTGCGCTTCTTCCACATCGATGGCGACCATTCGCCCGAGCCGCTGCGGCGCGATCTGGAGCTGGCGCGCGCGGTGCTGCATCCGAAGGGCCTGATCTGCCTCGATGACATGCTGCATCCGGGCTACCCGTTCCTCGTCACAACAGTGGAGCACTGGCTGCGCGCCAACCCGGACATGCGCCTAATGTGCGTGCTCGACCGCGAGGACATCGTGGCCGCACCGAAATTCCTGATCTGCCATGTCGATGCGGTGCCGCTCTACGAGAACGACCTTATGCGCCATTTCTCGGCCTATCACTTCGTGCTCGGCGGGGATGCACTCGGCCATTTCTGCGTGGTGCTGACCCCGAACCCGCGCATCGCCGAGGTCGACTGAGGAGCGAATTGACGATCGTCCGGCACTGCGAAAACCGGCCCGCGCTGCATTGACTCGCGTCCGCTACGCCCCCACGATCAACGCGTTTTCAGCCATTCATCGGTCCGGGGGGGGCCGCCACTCATGTTTCCATCCAGCGTTCGCGTCGCAGTCCTTGCTCTTGCCGCCATGGCCGGCATCGGTTCCGCGCAGGCCCAGCCAGCCGCAAGGGCCTTCACCAACCTCACCTTCTGCAACAACACCGGCTCGAAAGTGTTCATCGCGCTCGTCTACTACGAGACCCGCACCTCGAAGTGGATGCAGAGCGCCTGGCACAGCCGCAATCCGGGGGAATGCAAGTCAGTCGGCACCTACCGCTCCGGCATCACCTATTACTACGCCGAGAAGGAAGGCCGCCGCGCCTGGTGGCCGGCCAAGGCCCAGGTCGACAAGACCTTCTGCGTGCCGCCCGGTCGCGTCGAGCGAGCCCAGCTTGGCGGAACCTGCGCAGCAGGCGAGCGCAATGTCGGCTTCCATGGCATCAACGCCACTGGCGCCAACTTCAAGTTCAACCTGAACTGACAATTTCCACGGTCCATGCCAGTTGAACCACCCTTTCAACTGGTTTAGTCATGAACCAAAGGGCCATCATCAGAAATGGTCCGGGTTCATGGGAAGGAAGACAGGATGGGCGTGGCAACGGTCGCGCGGCCTTGGCTGCAGCATTACCCCGACAAAGTTCCGGCCAACATTGATCTGGCAAAGGTCACGTCGCTTGCTTCGCTGATCAATGACGCCGTGTCGGTCTATGGCAACCGCCAGGCCTTCGAAAGCTTCGGCAAGGCGATCACCTTCACCGAACTCGGCCGCGCCGCCAACGCCTTCGCCGCGACCTTGCAGGCCCGTGGCCTGAAGCCGGGTGACCGGGTGGCGCTGATGCTGCCCAACATCCTCGCTTATCCGGTCGCGCTCTGCGGGGTGCTCGTCGGCGGCTTCACGGTGGTCAATGTCAATCCGCTCTACACCGAGCGCGAACTGACCCACCAGCTCACGGACTCCGGCGCGCGCGCCATTGTCGTGATCGAGAACTTCGCCCACGTGGTCGAGCAATCGCTGAAGCATGTCAGCCTTGATGCCGTGTTCGTCGCTACGCCGGGCGACATGATGGGGCTCAAAGGCCACATCGTGAACTTTGTCTCCCGCAAGGTGAAGAAGGCGGTCAAACCCTTCTCACTTCCGGGCGCGACGCCGTTCGCCGCCGCTGTCAGTGGCACGGCCAGGCCGCAGAACGTCGCCGTCAAGCCGAATGATGTGGCCTTCCTGCAGTACACGGGCGGGACCACCGGCGTTGCCAAGGGCGCAACCCTGACCCATGCCAACGTCCATGCCAACGTGCTGCAATGCGAGGCTTGGCTCGAATGGTCCTTTGCCCGGCAGGGTGATCCGCCGAATTACCAGCATGTCATGGTCACGGCGCTGCCGCTTTATCACATCCTCGCACTGACCTGCTGCTGCCTCTTCATGATGCGCGTCGGGGCCAAGTGCCTGCTGATCGCCAACCCGCGCGACATTGCCGGCTTCGTCAAGACGCTCCGGACCAGCCGTTTCACCATGATGTCCGGCGTCAACACGCTTTACAACGCCTTGCTCAACAACCCGGATTTCAGGACGGTCGACTTCAGCAACCTGCGCTTCGCGGTCTCCGGCGGCATGGCCACGCAGGCCGCCGTCGCCAAGGCCTGGAAAGACATGACCGGCATTCCCCTGGTCGAAGGTTATGGGCTGTCGGAAACCTCCCCCGTGGCCTGCTGCAACCGGGCCGACATTGCCGAGTTCACCGGGACCATCGGCTATCCCGTGCCGTCGACAGACATCAGCATCCGTGGCCTTGACGGTGCCGAAGTGCCGGAAGGCGAGCCCGGCGAAATCTGCATCAAGGGCCCGCAGGTGATGGCCGGCTACTGGCGTCGCCCCGAGGAGACCGCCAAGGCCATGACCGACGATGGCTATTTCCGCTCCGGCGACATCGGCATCCTCAATCCGGACGGCACGCTCAGGATCGTCGACCGCATGAAGGATATGGTTCTGGTCTCGGGCTTCAATGTCTATCCGAACGAGATCGAGGATGTGCTCGCAGGCCACCCCAAGGTGCTGGAATCGGCGGTGATCGGCCTGCCGGACGACAATTCCGGCGAGGCTGTGGCGGCCTACATCGTGCTTCGCCCAGGCGAGAGCGCCACGCCCGAGGAAATCCGCAGCTTCTGCAAGGAAAGCCTGACAGGCTACAAGGTGCCGCGCCATGTCAGCTTCCGCAGCGAATTGCCGAAGACCAATGTCGGCAAGGTCCTGCGCCGTGCATTGCGCGATGAGGCGCTCGACAAGACCAGGTGAGGCGGGCCGCCTGCAGCCTCTGACAGGCAAGGCACGATGACTCTCCAGATCCGGCCCTTCCGCGATGACGATCTGGAGCCCCTGCTCAACCTGTGGGTCGAAAGCTGGTCCGAGGTCTATGCCGGCATCGATTTTGCGGCGCGGCGAGACTGGTTCACCGGTCATCTCGCGGATTGGCGCGGCCGTGGCGCGTCATGCTGCGTAGCCATGGCTGATCCGGACGGCGAGATTGCCGGCTTCATCCTGCTCGACGAGGCCAGCGGACATCTCGACCAGATCTGCTCTGCCAGCCGCTGGAAGGGGCGCGGCGTCGGCCCAGCCTTGCTGGCACACGCACGGCAACTGGCACCGGCCGGGCTCAACCTCAGTGTCAACGCCATGAACCACAGGGCCATCCGGTTCTACGAACACGAGGGCTTCGTCAGAACCGGCGAGGGCATCAACCCCCACTCGAAGCTGCCGATCTTCCACTACTCATGGAAGCCCGCGATCAACCGCTGACCATCATGGCCGCCAATGCGCACGGGCAGGAGACGGCCCGGTTCGATGCCATCAGGGAACACCACCGGCACGAAACCCTCGGTACGGCCCAGATTGCCGCGCTCGGTGAGGACCATGCGCACCTGGCCGGTTTCACTGTCCAGATGCCGCAGCAGGGCGGCGCGGCCAGCCTCGCGCAATTGCCGGGCCCGTTCGCCGATGATCGCGCCGGGCAGTTGCGGCATCCGCGCCGCCGCCGTGCCGGCCCGAGCCGAATAGGGGAAGACGTGCAGATGCGTCAGCCCGCAGGCATCGACAATATCGAGCGAGCGGGCAAACATCGCCTCATCCTCTGTTGGAAAGCCGGCGATCAGATCGGCGCCGAACACCAGATCGGGCCTCGCCGCTCGCATCTCGGCGCAGAAGCGGATCGCGTCATCGCGGCTGTGCCGACGCTTCATGCGCTTCAGGATCAGGTCATCGCCTGACTGCAGCGACAGGTGCAGATGCGGCATCAGGCGGGCATCGCCGGCAATCGCCTCGCGCAGCGCATCATCCACTTCGACCGCATCCAGCGAGGACAGCCTCAGGCGCGGCAGTTCCGGCACATGCCTGAGGATGGCCTGCACTAGCGCCCCCAGCGCAGGGGCACCGGGCAGGTCAGCACCATAGCTGGTCATGTCGACACCGGTCAGCACCACCTCCTGGACGCCATGCCCTGCCAGCCGTCGCACCTGCTCGACCGCTGAACCCATCGGGGCAGAGCGCGAGCGTCCGCGCCCCTGGGGGATGATGCAGAAGGTGCAGGCATGATCGCAGCCGTTTTGCACCTGCACGAATGCGCGCGTGTGGGCATCGAAGCCATCGAGCATGTGCACGGCGGTTTCGGTGACGGCGGCAATATCCGAGACCTGCACTTTCTCGAACAGATCGGGGCCGGCCAGTGCGCCAAAGCTGTTCGAGGCGGCCAGCGCCGCCCATGTTGCGGGCTGGACCTTCTCATGGTTGCCGAGCACGGCCGCAACCTCTTCCATGCCGGCAAAGCGGGCAGGCTCGATCTGTGCTGCGCAGCCGGTGACCACGATCCGCGCATCCGGATGGTCGCGGTGCAGGCGGCGGATCGCCTGCCGCGCCTGACGCGTCGCCTCGGCGGTGACGGCGCAGGTGTTGACGACGATCAGATTGTGGTGGCCCGCAGCCTCGGCCTGCCGCTTGATCGCCTCGCTTTCCTGGATATTCAGCCGGCAGCCGAAGGTCACGACCTCCACGCCCCGCCCATCGGCGGCCCTTGCCGGCATGACGTCCGACATCAGGCAGCGGCGCCGAAGACAGCCGCCGTAAAGCGGCCTTCATGCTCGCATTCCACCGGGCCGGTCATCAGCACATGGCCATCGCTCTCGCGCCACTCGATCTGGAGATCGCCGCCCGGCAGCGAGACTGTGGCCTTGCGCAGCGCCAGATCGCGCCGCACCGCAGCGACCAGCGCAGCACAGGCCCCGGACCCGCAGGCCCGCGTGATGCCAGCACCACGCTCCCAGACCCTGAGGATGATGTGGTCGGGCCTGACCACCGCCGTGAGAGAGATGTTGGCACGATCAGGGAAGATCGGGTGGTTCTCCAGCATCGGCCCGATCCGGGCCAGATCGAAGCGGTATGGGTCGTCGACGAAGAACACCGCATGCGGATTGCCCATCGAGACCACGCCGGGCGTGTGCAGGATCGGATCATCAATCGGGCCGATCTGCAACTCGATGCCGGAGGTGTCGAAGAACGGGTCGCGCGTCGGGATGTCCTGCCAGTTGAGGCGGGGTGCGCCCATATCGACCGTGAAGGCCACGTCGCTGATGCGGGTGATCGGCAGCAGGCCTGCCTTGGTCTCGACCAGCAGGGGGCGGGTGCCGCCAGCGCCCATCTCGGGATCGGCCATCATCGCCCAGCCCACGCAGCGCGTGCCGTTGCCGCAGGCGCCCGCTTCCGAACCATCCGTGTTGTAGATCCGCACATAGGCATCCGTGCCAGCGCTGACCGGATCATGCAGCACCATCAACTGATCGAAGAAAGCACCGTCGCTTTGGGCGATGGCGCGCGCATCTTCGGCCTGCACACGGTATCTTGAACCGCGCAGATCGAGCACGACGATCTCGTTGCCGATGCCGTTCATCTTCAGGAAGCGTCGGTGGACCAAAGGGTTATCGCTTGTCGCCGTCATCATCACCCGCCGGATTTGCGCCCTGTATAGGGCGAACCGGGCATCGGCAAAAGCATCTTCAGCGCCGACCGACCGGCAGTGCCGTCTCGCAAGCACCGCATTCGCGACCTATGATGAACTGATATGCGAATCGGTGGCGGCATCCGATCGCTTGAATGGACGGAACAATGGCAATCATTCCTGATGGCACCACGTCCCTTGCGCGCGAAGACAGGCGCGAAGCAAGGCGCGGCTCCTCGCGCCGGCTGGCCGCGGACGGCAGACATCGGGGCAGCACCGTGCTTGCCATTCTGGGCGCATTCCTGATCGGCATGCTCGCTCCCGCCAGCCTTGTCGCTCAAACAAGTGACACCAGGCCCGGCAGCCCGGCAGGCATTCCGCAGCCGGCACCGGTCGAGAGCGCGCCCCTCGCGCCTCCGCCGGGCTCGCCCGCTGCGCCAGCCCCTCAGGCGCCATCATCGCCGGCTCCTGCCGCTGAGGCCACGCCTGCGCCAGCGCCCGCCCCGGCCCCTGCGCCTCAACTGGCCCAGCCTCCCGCTGTCGCCCCCGCGCCTGCCCCTGCCGTCAACCCCGATGCCACACTGGCGGGCAAGCCCGGCGACACCACCGATGTCGACACGCTGGTTCTGACGGCGCGGCCGACGCTGACGATTGCCGGCCAGACCACCTGGGACAAGGGCCTCAACACGCTGGCGGAGGTTTTCGAAAAGCTGCGTGGCGAGGCTGGCAAGCTCGGCCTGCAGGTCGCAGGCAGGCCGCTGACCCATTTCATCGAGACCGACGATATCGGCTTCCGCTATGAGGCCATGCTTCCGGTCGACCGCGCACCGGGGGCCATGGCACCGGGCGAGGTCCGTGCCGGCTCGACACCGCAAGGCAACGCGCTGCGCTTCACGCACAAGGCACCCTACGACGATATCGACACCACCTACGAGAGCATCACCGCCTATCTCGATGCCAAGGGGCTGACCGTTCGCGACCAGTTCGTCGAGGAATACGTCAGCGATCCGCGCAAGGGCGACGACCCGAACTTCGAGATCAACATCTACGTCCAGCCGCGCTGAGGCGGCTCAGGCGAACACCGGCTCTGCCGGCTCCGCAGCCAACCGCGCGAACACAGCCAGCAGATCGTCGGCGCTGGCTTTGTCGAGCTCCCCGGCCTCCACCGCCGCGCGCGACCACATCCAGCTTCGGGCTGGATCATCCCGCATGGCCCAGGTCGCAAACAGACGCTCACCGGCGGGTTGCACCAGCAAGCGCCTGATATCGAGATGGCGCGTGTCGCGCGCGATGCGCCGATAGGCCGCCTCGACCACATCGGCGCGGCCTTCGAGCAATTGCAGATAAAGATCATCGCGGCAGATCAGCGCCCCGGTGATCTCGTCGCGCTCGTTGTAGTGGCGGGCTATGTTGAGAATGCCGTTCAGCGTCGCCTCGTTGAAGCCAAATGGCCGCGACGCATAGATCAGCTGGATCATCGACATGGCTCAGGCCCCCGTGGCGCAGGAGCATGCTTGCCCCCGCAAGAGCCAGAAGACCCGTTTCTGCGCGAGCGTGCAAGCCTGCTGTCGCAGCCCCGGTGCCCGCGCTCGGCTCAGGCCCAGGCGCGCTCCTTGAGCTTTGCCTCATAGGCGTCGATCGAGGCGCCCTTTTCCATGGTCAGGCCGATGTCATCGAGGCCGTTCATCAGGCAATGCTTGCGGAACTGATCGATCTCGAAACGGATCGTGCCGCCGTCGGGGCCGGTGATTTCCTGCTTCTCGAGATTGACGGTCAGCGTCGCGTTGGAGCCGCGATCGGCATCATCGAACAGCTTTTCGAGGTCTTCCGGCGAGACCGTGATGGGCAGGATGCCGTTCTTGAAGCTGTTGTTGTAGAAGATGTCGGCGAAGCTGGTCGAGATCACGCAGCGGATGCCGAAATCCAGCAGGGCCCATGGCGCATGCTCGCGCGACGAGCCGCAGCCGAAATTGTCGCCGGCAATCAGGATTTCCGACTTGCGATAGGCCGGCTTGTTGAGCACGAAATCCGGGTTTTCGGTGCCGTCCTCGTTATAGCGCATTTCGGCGAACAGCGCGGTTCCGAGGCCGGTGCGCTTGATCGTCTTGAGGAACTGCTTGGGGATGATCATGTCGGTATCGACATTCATCACCTTCATCGGCGCGGGCGTGGACGTGAGGGTGGTGAAGGGTTTCATCGGACAATCAACTCCACGGATCGTTAAGCCTCGCCTTGATAATCGAGAATGCGCGCGGCGCAACCACCTATATCGGTCATGATCCTTTAACAGGCCTGCGCAATGCCTTTGGCATGATATTGCCCGATCTGCCGCAAGCCTTCTTCAAGCAGGTGAGTGCCGAGTTCAACGGCGAGACAATCCTGTGGGCCGGTCAGCCGAATGCCAACAAGGCCTTTCTGTTGGCCTGCCCCATCCTCCTGTTCGCCATTCCATGGACCGTATTTGCCCTCGGATGGGAATACATCGCCGTATCCATGCTGTTCACCGAGGGCAAGCAGGCCCCGGATGGAGCCAGCAAGGTCATGGGCCTTGTCTTTCCGATTTTCGGACTGCCGTTCGTCATTGTTGGCCTTGTGATGGTCTCAAGCCCGTTCTGGGCCTGGTGGAAGGCGCGGCGTACTGTCTATGTTTTGACGGACCAGCGCATCTCAACACTGGTTGCAGGCAAAACCCTGAACATCACGAGCCTAGATGCAACACAGGTTGCCTCTGTTCATCGTGTCGAAAAAGCAGATGGCAGCGGGACGCTGCACTTGAACATGGGCCAGTATCGCGACAGCGACGGCGACAAGGTGGAAAAGAAGATTTCGTTGCCCGGCGTGCCAGACGTGCGCGAACTGGAGCGACTGATCGTGGCGAAGGCCCGCGATAGTCAGAAGACCTAGCCGGCCCTCTCCTCGATGGCCTCCATGTCATCGTCGCTGAGCCCGAAATGGTGGCCGATCTCGTGCACCAGAACGTGTGTCACCAGATGCCCCAGCGTCTCGTCATGCTCGGCCCAGTAGTCCAGCAAGGGCCGGCGATAGAGGTGGATCGTGTTGGGCATGCGGCCGGTTTCGGCCACCGCTGCGTCCTGCGCCATGCCGACGCCCGTGAACAGGCCCAGCAGGTCGAACGGCGTCTCGGCCTCCATTTCCTCCAGCACCTCGTCGGTGGGGAAATCATCGACGCGGATGATTACCTCGCCGCACAGGGCGCGGAACTCCGGCGGCAGCTTTGCGAAAGCCTCGTCGGCCAGTCGTTCGATATCAGCAAGGGTGGGGGCCTTGAGGCCGGACAAGGGATCTGAGGTCATGGCGCTGAGATAGGGCGCGGGGCGCTGATTGTCAGGGACGAGCTGACTTTGTCATTGCGAGCGCAGCGAAGCAATCCAGCCTCGGTCTGCCACGCGTCTGCGTCTGGATGGCTTCGCTGCGCTCGCCATGACGACGAACCAGTTTGATGATGAGCCGACGGGTATTCCCGTCACCACAGCTTCAGTTGCACGCCCAGCAGATAGCCCAGCACGACCACGCCGATCAGCGACAGCGAACGGCCGATGCGCCGGCCCCAAAGCTCGGCAGCATCATCCGGCGGCGCATCCTTGCCGGCGAAATGGTCCGACGCCCGCGCCATCGACGAGGCCAGGATGCCCTCCTGATCGCGCTTGGCACGATCAAGGATGGCCTTGGCTTCCTGCTGGGACTTGTCGGGCTCAGGCATCAGCATGTCTCCGGCGATGGCAGGCCGGCGGGTCAGCCGCCACTGCGAAGCATCAGGCCTGCCCCAGCGTCCTCACATCGACAAACCGGCCTGCCAGCGCAGCAGCTGCGGCCATGGCGGGCGAGACGAGGTGGGTGCGGCCCTTGAAGCCCTGACGGCCTTCGAAGTTGCGGTTCGAGGTCGAGGCCGCGCGCTGGCCCGGCTTGAGCTGGTCCGGGTTCATGCCCAGGCACATCGAGCAGCCCGGCTCGCGCCATTCGAAGCCGGCGGCGATGAAGATCTTGTCCAGCCCCTCGGCTTCGGCCTGCTGCTTCACAAGGCCGGAGCCCGGCACGATCATGCCGTAGTGCAGCCGCTCGTGCAGCTTCTTGCCCTCGACGATCCGGGCCACGGCGCGCATGTCCTCGATGCGGCCATTGGTGCACGAGCCGATCCAGACCACATCCACCTCGATGTCGGTGATCTTCGTGCCGGCCTTGAGGCCCATGTAATCGAGCGCGCGCTGCTTGGAGGCGCGCTTGGTTTCGTCGCCGATCAGGCTGGGGTCCGGCACCATGCCATTAATGCTGATCACGTCTTCCGGGCTGGTGCCCCACGACACGATTGGCGGCAGGTTGTTGGCATCGAGCGTCACGACGCGGTCGAAATGCGCGCCCTCATCGCTGACCAGCGTGTCCCAGTAGCGGCGGGCCGCATCCCAGGCCGCGCCCTTGGGGGACTTCGGTCGGCCATGCAGATACGCATAGGCCTTCTCGTCCGGCGCGATCATGCCGGCGCGCGCACCTGCCTCGATCGACATGTTGCAGACGGTCATGCGGCCTTCCATCGACATGGCGCGGAAAGCCTCACCGGCATACTCGATCACCGAGCCGGTGCCGCCGGCCGTGCCGATCTCGCCGATGATGGCCAGCGCCACGTCCTTGGAGGTAACGCCGCGCGTCAGCGTGCCATCCACCTGCACGCGCATGTTCTTGGCCTTCTTCTGGATCAGCGTCTGGGTGGCGAGCACGTGCTCGACCTCCGAGGTGCCGATGCCGTGGGCCAGCGCGCCGAAGGCGCCATGGGTCGAGGTGTGGCTGTCGCCGCAGACGATGGTGGTGCCCGGCAGCGTGAAGCCCTGCTCCGGGCCCACCACGTGGACGATGCCCTGGCGCTTGTCGAGTTCGTTGAAGTATTCGATCCCGAACGCCTCGGCATTCATCGCCAGCGTTTCGACCTGAATGCGGCTCTCTTCCTCGGCGATGCCCTTGGAACGGTCCGTCGTCGGCACGTTGTGATCGACCACGGCCAGCGTCTTTTCCGGTGCGCGCACCTTGCGGCCGGTCATGCGCAGCCCTTCGAAGGCCTGCGGGCTGGTGACCTCATGCACCAGATGACGGTCGATATAGAGCAGCGCTGTGCCGTCCGGCTGCTCATGCACCAGATGATCATCCCAGATCTTGTCATACAGCGTGCGCGGCTTGGCGTTGGCCATCGTCATGTCCCCGATCGAATTTGGTCAGCGGTGTTGGCCGTTCTTTAGCCGGTGGAAGCGGCGCGGGGAAGAGCCATCGCTGCATCACGCCCGTGTTATCAGGGCTCGGGCCGGTTGGCAGATGCGCCGCTGCGACCTATCTGGGAACCATGACCCGTTCGCCCATCAGCCGCCGCCTGTTTGTCGCCATGCTGCTTGCCGCAGGCCCGGCCTCTGCGCAAACCCTGCCACCCCGCGCCACCATGAGCGTGCGCGAAGCGCATGAGCGCAGCAGGGCGAAAGAGGTCATCCTTGTCGACATCCGCCGCCCGGAAGAATGGGCCGATACCGGCGTGGCGGAAGGC
The DNA here is from genome assembly GCA_943370645.1 of Hydrogenophaga intermedia. Taxonomy (GTDB): domain Bacteria; phylum Pseudomonadota; class Alphaproteobacteria; order Rhizobiales; family Beijerinckiaceae; genus Allobosea. The sequence continues at coordinate 86,361 of CALRRR020000002.1, forward strand.
GCGATCAAGCTCGACATGACCTCGCCGGTGTTCGAGGCACGCCTTGCCGGCCTGCGGGCGGAAAACCCCGGCAAACCCATCGCCATCATCTGCCGCACGGCCAGCCGCACCCGCCATGTGCAGGACGTGCTCGGCAAACGCGGCTGGACCGGCATCGTCGACGTGCGCGGCGGCATGCTCGGCGACGGCATCAGCAAGGGCTGGCTCGACGAGGGGCTGCCGGTGGGCAAATGAAGCCGGCACTTGGCAAGATCAGCCCTTCAGCAAATCCGGCCGCCGTTCGCGTGTGATCCGCTCTGCCTCGGCCCGCCGCCAGCGGGCGATCTCGGCATGGTTGCCGCCGGTCAGCACATCGGGGATGGAGCGGCCTTCCCAGTCGCGGGGGCGGGTGTAATGCGGGTATTCAAGCAGCCCGCCCTCGAAGCTCTCTTCATCGCCCGAGTGGTCCTTGCCCATCACGCCGGGGATCAGCCGCACGCAGGCATCGAGCAGGACCATGGCCGCGATCTCGCCGCCTGACAGCACGTAGTCGCCGATCGAGACCTCTTCGAGCCCACGTGCCTCGATCACGCGCTGGTCGACACCCTCGAAGCGCCCGCAAATGATGATCGCGCCGGGGCCGGCAGCCAGTTCGCGCACGCGGGCCTGACGCAAGGGCTGGCCGCGCGGGCTCATCAGCAGGCGTGGCCGCGCATCGTCCGCCTCAACGGCGGCATCGAGCGCAGCCGCCAGCACATCGCAGCGGATCACCATGCCGGGTCCGCCGCCTGCGGGCGTATCGTCCACCGCGCGATGGCGGCCCAGCCCGTGCTCGCGGATCTGGCGGCTCTCCAGCGACCACAGGCCCGTCTTCAGCCCCTCGCCGGCGAGCGACACGCCCAGCGGGCCGGGAAACATCTCCGGATACAGCGTGAGGATGGTGGCCCTGAAACCCATAGCACTGGAAACCATGGCCTAGTCGTCGAACAATCCGGCCGGCGGGTCAATCTCGACGCGGCGCCCGGCCACATCGACCACCGGCGCGAAGGCCTTGGTGAACGGCATCAGCACGCTCGGCCCGCCCTTGGCCGGCCGGATGTCGAGCAGGTCGCCGGCGCCATAATTCGGCACATCGATGATCTCGCCGACCTCGGTGCCGTCGGCCAGCAAAGCGCGGCAGCCGACCAGATCCGCCATCAGGAATTCGTCCTCAGTGGTCGGCGCCGGCAGCCGCTCCCGCGGGGCATAGACCGAAATGCCGTTCAGCGCCTCGGCAGCCTCGCGGCCATCGACGCCGGCCACCCGCGCGATCAGCATGTCGCCGGCAGGGCGCACCCCGGCCAGCACGAAAACCCGCCCCCCGTCTTCCGACGTGAGCGGGCCGTAGCCGGCAATGGCCAGCGGATCGGCGGTGAACGATTGCAGCCGCACCTCCCCCTTCACCCCGTGGGCGCGTCCGAAACGGCCGAGAAGCACAAGGGGGGTGGGCATGGGTTGTGATGTCTCAAGTGTCATGGCCGCCCTTGTGGCGGCCATCTCTGTTGCGCGTGTGCTCAAGGTCCAGGATGACTGCCACAAAGGCGGTCATGACACTGGAAAGAGGCAGCAACCGATCGATCAGGCGTCAGCAGCCGGTGCAGCCAGCTTGGCGGCCTTCTTCTCGGCGCGTTCCTTCATCTTGTCGCCGGGAACGGCCTTCTCCGGGTTGTTGCGCACCTTGCGCTTGATCAGGCCGGCAGCATCGAGGAAGCGGGCCACGCGGTCGGTGGGCTGGGCGCCCTTGGCGAGCCAGCTGGCGGCCTTCTCGAGATCGAGCACCACGCGCTCGGCATGATCCTTCGGCTTCATCGGATCGAAGCGGCCGATGCGCTCGATGAAACGGCCATCGCGCGGCGAGTGGCTGTCGGCGATGACGATCTGGTAGTGCGGACGCTTCTTGGCGCCACCACGGGCGAGACGGATTTTGACAGACATGTTGGTTTCCTTTCAGAGATACAGATAACGAATTCTAGCGTTGTATAGTTGTTTTAACCTTCTGCCACTCATTCGAAATGATTGTGGCAGCAAGAGTGACAACTCGTCTTCTATATTTTCCCATTTCCTCGATACTTTGTTTCTGATTTTTTAGAAGATTAAGAAGTTCAACCTCTTCATCGATGGTAGATTTTGGATTGATCATAAGTATCAAAATACTGCGGGTTGCGTACATTTCATTAAAAATTGAATCTATTTTTTCCTGAAATAGTTCGTCACCGAATTTTATATTTCTTCTTCGATAAGCAATTATGTATGATCGCGTAAGCGTCGAAAGTTGCGAAATTTCTTTTCTAAATTCATTTATCCATTCAACACGCATCTCCGCGATCTTTATCTCTCCATCTCGCTTGCGAGCAGCTGCTGCGTCAGCCGTTGAATTTTCAATATTCTGCCTTGAGACCAAGAAACTTAGAATTGCAACCAGCGTTGTAGATATACCAACCGCAAAATTTCCGTAATCTATACTAAAATTTGTAGGTTTATCAAAGTAATTGATGACAAAAAAACGATAAATAACAGAATTAAAGATAAAAAAAGCCACTTTATTTCAGGAAGTAGATTCATTTACCCCCCCAACGGAACGAACGCCGGAGTCGGCGGCCGAGGGCGGCGGGTGCCGCCAGACATCGACCGTCTTGCCATGGACCGCCGATATGCCATCGCGCACAGCGCCGAGCCGTTCGGCGACGCGTGCGGACGCCTGGTTGGCCGGATCGATGAAGCTCACCGCCGTAGTCCAGCCAAGCCGTGTGTAGGCAAACGTGCGCGCCGCGAGCGCGGCCTCCGTTGCCACACCCTTGCCCTGCGCCGACCGCACCAGAGCCCAGCCGATCTCGCGCTCCGAGAAGCCTTCCGGATACCAGGGGCCGGCCCAGCCGAGGCAGGTGTCGTCACCGGCCATGGTCACGGCCCAGGTGCCGTAGCCGCGCAAGGACCAGTGGCCGATCATCGTTGCCATGCGTCGCCAGACCTCGCCGCGCGAGGCCATCGGCCCGATGAACTGCGCATTGTCGTTATCGGACAGAAGCTGCATCAGCCCGTCCACATCGGCCTCGCGCCAGCCGCGCAGCCGGAGGCGTCCGGTCTCGACCACGGGAATGTCGACCGCCGCGATCACTTCTTCTTTCCCCCGAACGGGTTGAAGCCGAGGCCGGGGAGGCCGCCCTTGGGGCCGGGAAGACCGGGGTTGCCGAGGCCGGGCAGCTTCGGCATTCCGCCGCCGCCAAGACCGGGAGGCATGGGCGGCAGCCCGCCGCCACCGAAGCCGGGGGGCAACTGCCCGCCGCTCAGCTTCTTGATCTGCTCGATCTGCTCGGGCGTCATCTTGGACGGGTCCATGTCCGGCATGCCGCCCCCGCCGATGCCGAACATCTGGCCCATCTTGCCGAGCAGGCCGCCCTTCTGCTTGCCCATCATCTTCATCATGTCGGCCATGCCGCGATGCATCTTGAGCAGCTTGTTGATCGCTTCGGGCGAGGTGCCGGAGCCAGCGGCGATGCGGCGCTTGCGCGACGCTTTCAGCAGCTCAGGGTCGGCGCGCTCGGCCTTGGTCATCGAGTCGATGATGGCGATCTGGCGCTTGATCACCTTGTCATCGAGATTGGCGCTGGCCATCTGGGCCTTGGCCTTGGCGATGCCGGGCAGCATGCCCATCACCCCGCCAATGCCGCCCATGGTCATCATCTGCTGAAGCTGGCTGCGCATGTCGTTCAGGTCGAACTTGCCCTTGGCCATGCGCTCGGCCATCTTCTGCGCCGCAGCCTGGTCGATGTTGGCAGCAGCCTTCTCGACGAGGCTGACGATGTCGCCCATGCCGAGAATGCGGTTGGCGACACGACCGGGATGGAACTCCTCCAGCGCATCGACCTTCTCGCCGGTGCCGACGAGTTTGATTGGCTTGCCGGTGACAGCGCGCATCGAGAGCGCAGCACCACCACGGCCGTCGCCGTCCATGCGGGTCAGCACGATGCCGGTCAGCCCGACGCGGCCATCGAAGGCGCGGGCGGTGTTGACCGCATCCTGCCCGGTCAGCGCATCGGCAACCAGCAGCACTTCATGCGGATTGGTGGCGGCCTTGACCTCGGCCACCTCGGCCATCAGCGCTTCATCAAGCGTGACACGGCCTGCCGTGTCGAGCATGACCACGTCATAGCCGCCGAGCTTGCCCGCCTCGATGGCGCGGCGGGCGATCTGCACGGCAGTCTGGCCCGCCACGATCGGCAGCGTCTCGACGCCGATCTGCTTGCCGAGGATGGCCAGTTGCTCCATCGCCGCCGGACGGCGCGTGTCGAGCGAGGCCATCAGCACCTTGCGCTTGTCGCGATCAGTCAGGCGCTTGGCGATCTTGGCGGTCGACGTGGTCTTGCCCGAGCCCTGCAGGCCGACCATCAGGATCGGCACTGGCGGCACGGCATCGAGCGAGATGACCTCCCCCTCCCCGCCCAGCGTCTCGACCAGAACGTCGTTGACGATCTTGATGACCTGCTGGCCGGGCGTGACCGACTTCAGCACTTCCGAACCGACCGCCCGCACCCGCACCTTGTCGGTGAAGCTGCGCACCACCTCCAGCGCCACGTCCGCTTCCAGCAGCGCGCGGCGAACCTCGCGCAGCGCCGCGTTGACGTCATCTTCCGTCAACGCGCCGCGCCGGGTCAGGCCTTGCAGGATGCCGTTGAGCTTGTCGCTCAGGGTCTGGAACATGGGGTCTTGCCGTCCTTTTCGGTCCCGCCCACCATCGTCATGCCCAAACGCTTTTGCGCCCGAGGGCGCAACACGCGCTGTCGGGCGATGACCTCCCGCCACATGGGCTGGGTCGGCGGATGGACGAACGACGATGTCGAACGAGAATGCGGCAGCTTAAAGCCCTGATCTGGGGGCGATGTCAAGGTTTGATGCGGATCGGGTGGTGTGATCTGCGCCCTCCCAACATCCTGCGCTGTCATCCCGGATCAAGTCCGGGATGACAGCCGTTGGGCGCGCAACGCGTTTGGAAACGACTACCCCGTCACGATGTCCGGTGTCTGCCAGCCCAGATGCTGGCCGGAATCCACCGCCAGCATCTGGCCGGTGATCGAGCGGGCGCGGGCCAGATACAGCACGGCGTCGGCGATCTCTTCCGGAGCAACAGCGTGGCCAAGCAGCGTGCCGGCGGCTTCCTTGAGGAACAGCGCCTCGCCGTCATGCACATTGGCGACGGTCGGGCCGGGGCCAACCGCGTTGACGCGGATGCGCGGCGCCAACGCCTGGGCCATGGTGCGGGTCGCCGCCCACATCGCCGCCTTGGAGAGCGTGTAGGAATAGTATTCCGGCGTCAGCTTCCAGACGCGCTGGTCGAGGATGTTGATGATCGCGCCGTCCGTGCCCGCCGGCAGCGCCCTGGCCATCGCGCCCGCAAGCACCGACGGCGCGCGGATGTTGACCGAGAACTGGCGGTTCCACGTCGCCACATCGAGGCTGGTCAGGCTGTCCTTGGCGAACATCGAGGCATTGTTGACCAGCAGCGTGACAGGGCCGAGTTCCGCGGCTGCCGCCGGCACGATGCCCTCGACCGAGCCCGGGTCGACAAGATCGGCAGAGATGACCGCCGCGCGACCGCGCTTCTCCATGATCATGGCGGCGAGCTCCTCCGCTTCCGCCACCGATTCATTGCAATGGATCGCCACCGCATAGCCGGCCTCCGCCAGCCTGAGGCAGATCGCCCGGCCGACCCGTTTCGCGCCGCCCGTGACCAGTGCCACATGCCCGCCGGAACCCGAATTGTCAGTCATCGCTGCGACCACGCCGGTCCAGCCGGCGCTCCCAATACTTGGCTGCCCTGAGATAGCGGTAAAAGGCGAAGTTCATCGCCGTCATGAAGCCGTAGGTGCCGCGCAGTGCATGCCGGCGGCCAACATACGCCTTGATGAAGTTGGCCGGAAACTCCAGCACCATCCTGAGCCGCGACACACCATCACCCCGCGCCAGCATGTCGTCCACCTGCTGGTCGGCATAGGCGTTGAGCTTGGCGATCTGGTCGCCGAGCGAGCGCACCGAATAGTGCGCCACCGTGCCAGCAAGCCGGTGGATCGGCGCGCCGGGAGCCATCACCACCCGGTCATGCACGGTCGATGGCGAATAGCGCCCGACCGAACGGTGATAGAGCCTGACCGGCGTCAGCGCATAGGCCAGCGCGTGCGGCCTGCTCTCGCCGGGGAATACCTCCGCGATGCGCATCCGATAGCCGGCCGGCTGCGGCTCGCCTGCTGCGAACAGCGCCCGGATCGCCTCGGCCATGTCGGGCGGAACCACCTCGTCGGCATCGATGTTGAGCAGCCAGTCATGCCGGCACTTGTCCTCGCCGAACTGCTTTTGCAGGCCGTAACCCGGCCACGCATTGAAAATGACCCGCGCGCCGAGGGCCGTTGCCACCGCCACCGTGTCATCGGTCGAGCCTGAATCGACCACGACGATGTCGTCGCTCAGCCCTGCCACGGCCCGGATCGTCGCCCCGATCCGGTCGGCCTCGTTGCGCGCGATGATGTAGATCGAAAGCGGCAGGGCCACGTGGCGGTTCCGGCTGGAGCAAGGCGATGCCTGCTCTGGCATCGCGGAATGGATGAATTTGCTTGCGCGATGTGGCATGCGGACCATGGCCATGCAAGGTGTGTGCTGGCCGGGTCTGATCACAGAGTCCTGCTTCCGCTTCCTCTCGCCTCGACTGCCGCCATGCGTATCATCGTTCTTGGAGCCGGCATTGTCGGCATCACATCGGCCTATCGCCTCATGGCGGACGGGCATCAGGTCACGCTGGTGGACCGCGCCGAAGGGCCGGCCACCGAAACCTCATGGGGCAATGCAGGCCTGATCTCGACCGGCCATGCCTTTGCCTGGGGCTCGTTGCCCGCGCTGGCGGCAGGGCTCAAAGGGCTGGCTGGCAAGGGCGGGGGCTTCGTCTTCGCCGATCATCGCAACCCTGATTTCTGGCGCTGGGCGCTGCGCTTCGCGCGGGAGTGCACACCGGCCCGCGAGGAGGCCAACACCCGCACCAAGAACCGGCTCTGCCTCTATTCGCAGCAGCTCTGGTCCGAGACCTACCAAGACACCGGCATCGATGCACCCCGGAAGCAGGAGGGCGTGCTGTATCTCTACCGCGATGCGAAGGCGCTCGCCCGCGCAGCCCGGATGTCAGGCATCATGCGGCAGAACGGCCAGGATGTTGAGGTTCTCGATGCCGCCGCGACCCTGCGCACCGAGCCGGGGCTCGCGGCCCTGGCGGAGGGCCTTGCCGGGGCCTTGCATGCCCCCGGCGACGCCTCCGGATCATGCCACGCCTTCGCCTCAGCGCTCCTCGCGCACCTTTCGGCGCGAGGGCTCGATGCCCGCTTCGGCACGCGTGTTCTGGGGCTGGTCGAGCAGGGCAGCCGCATCACCGGCGTCTGGACCGATGCAGGTGGCCTTGATGCCGATGCGGTTGTCGTGGCGCTGGGCCCTGATGCGGCTCCCTTCCTCGCGCAGCACGGCGTCAGGGTCCCGGTTTATCCGGTCAAGGGCTGCTCGCTCCATGTCGAGGGTGTCAGCGACAATGGCGGGCCCCGTCTCGATGGCGTGGACAAGGCCGCCGGCATCGCCTGGCGCCGGCAGGGCCAGGAGATCAGGCTGACCACCGGCGCGGTCTTTGCCGGCTATGACCGCAGCCTCGATCCTGCCGCCGTTGCGGCGCTGAGAGCCTTCGGCCAGCGCCTGTTCGGGCCGTCAGGGCAGGTCGGCAGCGGCCAGAGCTGGCAGGAAACGCCGTGGGCCGGCTTCAGGCCGATGACGCCGAAAGGCTTGCCCGTGGTACGCGAGCAGCAGCCCGGCCTCTGGATCAATATCGGCCACGGACACATGGGCTGGACGATGGCGCATGCCACCGCGCAGATATTGGCTGACAGCATGGCAGGGCGCGCACCCGTGGTGCGTCTCGCCGGGTTCTGACGCCGCCCGGGCGCACGATGCTCAGAGGCTTGCCGCCGCCCTCGCTGCCTGGTCGTATTGCCCCGAAAGCGCGCGCAGGCGGGCCGCGATCTCGGAGAGCTGGTCCGTGTCGACCCCGGTGCCAAGCACGGACTTGACCAGCAGCGCCTCGCGCACCTCGCGGTAGCGCGCGCACAGCGCTTCACCCGCCGGCGTGACCTGCACGGTCTTTTCCTTGCCCAGCCGACCAGCCTTCACCAGCTTCAGCTTTTCCAGCTTCTTGAGTGAATAGCTCACCACATGGGTGTCCTCGATGTTGAGCACGAGGCAGACATCGGCAAGGCGCTTGGCCTTGCCGCGATGATTGACGTTGTGCATCACCAGCACATCGAGCGGCGACAGGTCAGGCATGCCGGCTGCCGCCATGCAGCGCACCATCCAGCGGTTGAAGGCATGCACCGTCATGATCATGCCGAACTCGAACTCCGACAGGGCCGGAAGCGCGCCTGAGGCGAGATGGCCCGAAGAGACAATTGGGCCGAGATGGGATGGGGCAGGCCCGGTCATGCTGCTCACTCCTTGAGGACAAGCACGCCGCCATGGCGGACCATGGCGGCGCAAAGGGTCAGACCGTCTTGCGACGGGGCAGATTACTTCTTCTTGAAGGCTTCGACGACGGCAGCACCTTCCGCACCGGACTTCTTCAACCAGTCGGCGGTCAGCTGTTCACCAACCTTGGCCAGTCCTTCCTTGAAGGCGGGCGACGGCGGCAGGACCTTCATGCCCTTGGCGGCCAGCTCCTTCAGGAAGAAGTTGGTGCGCTCGTCGGCAATCCGGCGGCCACGGGCTTCGGCATCAGCCGCAGCCTTCAGCACGGCATCCTGCGTCGGCTTGTCGAGGGCTGCAAAGGCGGCCTTGTTGACGAAGGTGACGTTGTTCGGGATCCAGGCCTGGGTGTCGTAGAAATGCGTCAGGGATTCCCAGACCTTGCTGTCAAAGCCGGTTGCACCCGATGACATGAAGCTGTCGGCAACGCCGGTGGCAAGAGCCTGCGGCAGTTCGGCAGCCTGGATGGTCAGGGGCTGGGCACCGACGATTTCGGCGATGCGGGCAGTGCCGACATTGTAGGCGCGCCATTTCAGGCCGCGCATGTCAGCCACCGAATTCAGATCTTTCTTGGCGTAGATGCCCTGCGGCGGCCATGGCACGGCCATGAGCACCATCAGACCCTGTGCGTCCAGGGCCTTGGCGATGGCCGGACGGGACGCGTCCCAGAGCTTCTTGGCATCGGAAAACGAAGTGGCGAGGAAAGGCACTACATCGATGCCGAAGAGCGGGTTCTCGTTCTCGTGGATCGAGATCAGCACCTCGCCCATCTGGGCCTGACCGGTTGCGACGGCGCGCTTGATCTCGGGGGCCTTGAACAACGAGGCGTTGCCGTGGACGGTGATCGAGAGCTTGCCGCCGGTCAACCGTTCGACGTCCTTGGCGAATTCCACCAGGTTCTCGGTGTGATAGTTGGTGTTGGCATAGGCCGCCGGCAGGTTCCACTTCACCTGTGCGAAGGCGGGCGATGCCATCAGCGCGAAGCTGGCGGTCGCGGCGAGGGCCGCGCTTTTCAGGATGTCTCTGCGTTTCATGTTTGCTCCTCCACGAGCGGTTGCGACGACTAGGATGGCCTGTTCAGCCGGGGAAAACCAGTTGCGGCAGCCACATCACCAGACCGGGAAACACGGTCACGATGGCGACAGCCACGATGAGCAGGAAAAAGAACGGCAGGGCGGCCATGGCCACAAAGTTCGAGTCCTTTCCCGACATGGTCTGAAGCACGAAGAGATTGAACCCGACAGGAGGGGAAATCTCCGCCATCTCCACCACCAGCACCATGAAGATGCCGAACCAGATCAGGTTGAAGCCCGCCTTCTCGATCATCGGCAGCACAACCGCCGTGGTCAGCACGATCATCGAGATGCCATCGAGCGCCGTGCCCAGGATGATGTACATCACCGTCAGAACGGCAATCAGCGCGTAAGGGCTCAGATCCAGTCCGTCGACCCAGGCCGCCAAGGCGTTTGGAATGCCGGTATAGCCCATCGACTGCTTCATGAAGGCAGCACCGGCGAGGATCAGCATGATCATGCAGGTGACCTTCACCGTGCCCATCACGCTTTGCCAGAAGCTCTGCCGGGTGAGGAAGCCCTGCCAGGCTGCGATGGCGAAGGAGCCGACCACGCCCCAGGCGGCGCATTCGGTCGTGGTCGCCCAGCCGGCACCGAGTGCGACGAACACCAGCAGGATGAGCAGCGAAACCGGGATCAGGTTCTTCGACTCATGCAGCTTCTCGCGGAATGTCGTCTTGGGTTCCGGCGGTGGTGACTTGTCGGGATTGAGCACGTGCCACCCGGCGATGTAGCCGCTGTAGAGCAACATCACGAGTACGCCGGGGATGAAGCCGGCCAGGAAGACCTGGATGATCGAGACATTGGCGGCCACGGCATAGATCACCATGGTGATGGACGGCGGGATCAGGATGCCGAGCGTGCCCGCTCCCGCCAGCGAACCCAGCGCCAGCTTCTCGTCATAACCGCGGCGCTTCAGCTCCGGCAGCGCGATCTTGGCGACCGTTGCCGTGGTGGCTGCAGACGAGCCGGACACGGAGCCGAACAGGCCCGAAGCCAGCACGTTGACGTGCATCAGCCGGCCCGGAATGCGGTTCAGCCAAGGCGCGAGGCCCTTGAACATTTCGTCGGACAGCTTCGTCCGGAACAGGATTTCACCCATCCAGATGAACAGCGGCAGAGCTGCCAGCTCCCAGGAGGCCGAGTTGCCCCAGATCGTGGTCGCCAGCACAGAACCTGCCGGAATGTTGCCGGCCACGAACTGCATGCCGACAAAGCCCGTGGCGAGCAGTGCGATGGCGATCCAGACTCCGCCAAGCAGCAGCAGCATCAGGAAGCAGAGCAAAAGCAGTGAGATTGAGACAAGATCCATCGCTTTACACCGCGCTCTGCATGGCCTGCTCGATCACCTCTTCGGTGGTCTTCGGCTTCGGTTTTTCGTAGCGAGGCATGCCGCCGCGCAGCACATGGATGAGTTCGTCGATCATGGCGACCGTCAGCAGAACCAGCCCGCCGCAATAGGCCAGTTGCGGAATCCAGAGTGGCACCGGCACGACACCGGTGGCGCGGTCATTCAGGATCCAGGAGAACTGGGTGAATGTGACCGCATGCCAGGCAAAGAAGCCGACAAAGCCGATGGCAATGACAAGGCAGATGACCTCGATGATCTGCTTCTTGCGGCCCTCGAAGCGGTCCACGATCAGTCCGACCCGGATCATATCACCGGATTTGAAGTTGTAGGCGAGGCCAAGGAACGACATGGCGGCCATTGACCATGCAGCGAAGTCATCGCCGGAAGGAATGTTGATGCCGATCGGACGGCCAAGCGACATCACCATCATCAGAAGCAGAATGACAACCAGGAACACGCCGGCCAGAATGCCTGCGCCAAGATACAAGGCGTCCAAACCCTTGCGCAGCATCGTCAGTCCCCCATTGCCGCACGTGACATGTCTGATGCCAATCGCGCGCCCCACCGGTACGATTGTTGCCCAATCGATCTCTGACAGGCAAGATAACAATCAATCACATCTTGTCAACAAATTATCGATGATATATTCCTGACCGCAATCCGACACCGAACCTGGGACGAGAACATGGCCACTTGGGATTTCTGGATCGACCGCGGCGGCACCTTCACCGACGTGATCGGGCGCGACCCGGACGGCACACTGCATGCCCGCAAGGTGCTTTCCGAAAACCCCGAGGCCTACAAGGACGCAGCCGTCCACGGCATTCGCACGCTGCTCGGCCTGAAGGCTGGAGATCCGATTCCCGCCGGCGTGGTGGGCGAGGTCCGCATGGGCACCACCGTCGCCACCAACGCCCTGCTGGAGCGCAAGGGCGAGCCGACCCTGCTGGTGATCACCAAGGGCTTCCGCGACGCGCTGCGCATCGGCTATCAGGCCCGCCCGAAGATCTTCGCCAAGAAGATCGTCAAGCCGGACCAGCTTTACGATCAGGTCATCGAGGTCGACGAGCGCATCCTCAGCGATGGCGTGGTCGAGCGCGAGCCCGATCTTGCCGCCGTCCGCGAGGATCTCAAGGCCGCCTTTGAAAACGGCTACCGGGCCGTCGCCATCGCCTTCATGCACGCCTTCCGTTTTCCGGGCCATGAGCAGGCCGTCGCCCGCATCGCTCGCAGCATCGGCTTTCCGCAGGTCTCCGTCAGCCACGAGGTCTCGCCGCTGATCAAGCTGGTCGGCCGGGGCGACACCACGGTCGTGGATGCCTATCTCTCGCCGATTCTCAGCCGCTATGTGGCGCAGGTGGCGCGCGAACTGGATGTCGAGCGCTCCGGCGCCCGCCTGATGTTCATGATGTCATCGGGTGGGCTCACGGCCGCAAACCTGTTCCAGGGCAAGGATGCCATTCTCTCCGGCCCTGCAGGCGGCGTTGTCGGGCTCGCCGAGACGGGTCGCTCGGCTGGCTTTGGCCATGTCATCGGCTTCGACATGGGCGGCACATCGACCGATGTGGCCCACTTCGACGGCGCCTACGAACGCTCCTTCGAGACCGAGGTGGCCGGCGTGCGCATCCGCGCGCCGATGATGCTGATCCACACCGTGGCGGCGGGCGGCGGCTCGATCCTGCACTTCGATGGATCACGCTTCCGCGTCGGCCCCGATTCCGCCGGTGCCAATCCCGGCCCCGCCTGCTATCGCCGTGGCGGCCCGCTCGCCGTCACCGACGCCAATGTCATGGTCGGCAAGCTGATCCCGGATTTCTTCCCCCCGATCTTCGGGCCGGACCAGTCGCAGCCGCTCGATGCCGGCGCGGTCAAGGCGAAGTTCGCCGCAATGGCACAGAAGGTCGGCGATGGCCGCTCGCCGGAAGATGTGGCGGATGGCTTCATCCAGATCGCTGTCGCCAACATGGCCGAGGCCATCAAGAAGATTTCCGTGCAGCGCGGCTACGATGTCACGCGCTATGCGCTCAACTGCTTCGGCGGTGCGGGCGGCCAGCATGCCTGTCTGGTGGCCGACGCGCTCGGCATGACCACGGTGCTGCTGCACCCTCTCTCTGGCCTGCTGTCAGCCTATGGCATGGGTCTCGCCGAGGTGCGCGCCGTGCGCCAGAAGGCGCTGGATGTGCCGCTCGACGAGAATGCACCGCTGAAGCTGCGCATGCTGGCGTCCGAACTTGACGCCGTGTGCCGGGCCGAAATGGCCGGTCAGGGCGTGCCGGAAGCCGACATCACAGTCCATGTTCGCGCCCATGTGCGCTATGCTGGCACCGACACGACCTTGCCGGTGACCGAGGCTTACCCTGCCCAGATGCGGGCCGAGTTCGAGACCCAGCACAAGGCCCGCTTCGGCTTCGTCGATGCCTCCAAGGCGCTGGTGATCGAGGCCGTCGAGGTCGAGGCCGTCGGTGGCGGAGCCCGCTTCGAGGAGCCATCCCAGGCGGCAACGGAACACACGCCGCGCGCAGCGCGCACGACGCGCTTCTACAGTCACGGCGCCTGGCATGACGCCGCTGTGGTGCGCCGCGAGGCGATGGCGCCGGGTGCACGCGTCGCCGGACCGGCCATCATCGTCGAGCCCAATCAGACCATTGTTATCGAACCGGGCTGGGTTGGCCGCCTCACCGCATGCGACCACATCGTGCTGACCCGCGAGGTCGCCGCGACGCGCCGCGCGGCTGTGGGCACCAAGGCTGATCCGGTGATGCTGGAGATTTTCAACAACCTGTTCATGTCGATTGCCGAACAGATGGGCGTTGCCCTCCAGAACACCGCCTATTCGGTCAACATCAAGGAGCGGCTCGATTTCTCCTGCGCGGTGTTCGACCACAACGCCTCCCTCGTCGCCAACGCGCCGCACATGCCGGTGCATTTGGGTTCGATGGACAAGTCGGTCGAGACCATCATCCGCCAGAACCCCGTGATCCGTCCGGGCGATGTCTATGCCATCAACGCGCCGTACAATGGCGGCACGCACCTGCCCGACATCACCGTCTGCACGCCGGTGTTCGATCCGAAGGGCGAGACCGTAATGTTCTGGGTTGCCAGCCGCGGCCATCATGCCGATGTCGGCGGCGTGGCTCCCGGCTCGATGAGCCCGCTCGCGACCCACATCGAGGAGGAAGGCGTCTATATCGACAACTTCAAACTGGTCGATCAGGGCCGCTTCCGCGAGGAGGCGCTGGTGGCGCTGCTGACCGGCGCCACCTGGCCGGTGCGCAACGTCACCCAGAACGTGGCCGACCTCAAAGCCCAGATCGCGGCCAACGAGAAGGGCGTGAGCGAGCTGAAGAAGGTGATCAACAGCTTCGGCATCGAAGTCGTGCAGGCCTACATGGGCCATGTGCAGGACAATGCCGAGGAAAGCGTGCGCCGCGTGCTCGACCGGCTGAAGGACAGCACCTACACCTTCGCCATGGACAATGGCCGCCAGATCCAGGTGACCATCACCGTGGACCGCGACAAGCGCGAGGCGACGGTCGACTTCACCGGCACCAGCCCGCAGCAGGCCGACAACTTCAACGCCCCTGCCCCGGTCACCCGCGCCGCCGTGCTCTACGTGTTCAGGGTCATGGTCGATGACGACATCCCGATGAATGCCGGCTGCCTGAAGCCGATCAACATCGTCATTCCGCCCCAGTCGATGCTCTCGCCGGAATATCCGGCAGCGGTCGTCGCCGGCAATGTCGAGGTCAGCCAGTCGGTCACCAATGCCCTGTTCGGGGCGCTGGGTGCCATCGCCACCAGCCAGGGCACCATGAACAACCTGACCTTCGGCGATGCCACCTACCAGTATTACGAGACGATCTGCTCGGGCTCGCCGGCGGGCGACGGCTTCGACGGCACCGATGGCGTGCATGTCCACATGACCAACTCGCGCCTCACCGATCCAGAAATCTTCGAGACGCGCTTTCCGGTGGTGCTAGAGGATTTCCACATCCGCAAGGGCTCCGGCGGCAAGGGAAAATGGAGCGCCGGCGATGGCACCAGCCGCACCATCCGCTTCCGCCAGACCATGGAATGCGCCATCCTCAGCCAGCATCGCCAGATCCCGCCGCGCGGGCTGAATGGCGGCGGCGACGGCCAGGTCGGCAAGACGCTGGTCCGCCGCCTCGATGGCCGCATCGAGGAACTCAAGGGCTCTGACCAGACCGTGCTTCAGGCCGGCGAAGCCGTGACGGTGATCCCGCCAACAGCAGGGGGGTTCGGCAAGGCGTAAGAACTGCGAGCGAGGCTCAATCTCGCCGACCGAAGGACACAGCCAAAGCCACCTCCCCCCTTGCGGGAGAGGCAATGCGCGCTGGCGCGATACCGGTAGACTGGCATCGCGACCTGATGATGGAACAAAAGCCGGATTGCCGCGTTGTTCCTGCAGCATGTACTGAGTGCTTCGAGGGGCGAAGCGCCGGGACCAGCACAGCCGAGGCTCGCACAGCATGGAACCACAATCACTCATCATCTGGCTCCTGATCGGGGCCATCGCCGGCTGGCTCGCCGGTGTGATCATGAAAGGCTACGGCTTCGGCCTGGTCGGAAACATCATCGTCGGCATTGTCGGATCGCTGATCGGCGGCTGGCTCTTCGGAACCTATGCCGTTGGCACCAACGGGATGCTCGGCGCGATCATCGGCGCGACGATTGGCGCGGTCATCCTGCTCTTCCTGCTCAGGCTAGTTCGCCGCGCCTGACAACCAGTCGCTTCACCAGCACCGACCCGAAGGCCGCGCCACGCAGCGCGGCCTTTTCATGTGGGCAGGTCTGCGACACCATGCCAGCAAGGCTGAAGGGCTGAAACCCGGCCCCTTTGCGGCAGCGGCAATGCATGCCAAATGCCCCATCCGCGACATGCCGCCCCTTCCAGCAGGGGCGCACTCAGCCTATGTTCAGACGACACGACACAGGAGCCCGTCATGGCGAAGAAACCCGCGAGCGCGAACGAGGCCGCTGCCCCCAAGGCTGATCCGCGCACCCGCGCCGTCGAGGCGCTGATGGCGCTGGTGGCCGAGCGCGGCTGGCCAGAGATTGAATTGGCCGATGTCGCCGAGAAGGCCGAGATGCCGCTTTCGGTGCTGCGTGATCTGTTCCCGTCCAAGGGCGCGATGCTGGCTGGCTTTGGCCGCATGCTGGACAAGGCCGTGCTCGACAACGCCAACCCCGATCTGGTCGGCGAGCCGGCACACGAGCGCGTCTTCGATCTGGTCATGCGTCGCCTTGATGCGATGGCGCCCTACAAGCCGGCGCTGATCGAGATCCGCCGTGCGATGCGGCGTGATCCGCTCAGTGCGGCAGCGCTCAACCAGTCGGCGCTCAACTCATGGCGCTACCTGCTCGGCTCGGTCGGCATTCCGGTCGAGGATGCGCTTGGCATGCTGAAGATCCAGGGCGCTGTGCTGGTCTTTGCCCGCACCGCCGACACCTGGCTGGATGACACGGACGAGAGCATGGCCCAGACCATGGCAACGCTCGATCGCGAACTGAAGCGCGGTGGCCGGGTGCTTGGCATGGCCGAGGACGTGCGCCGCCTCGTCGCGCCGTTCCGCTCGCTGGCCGAAGCCATCTGCGAGCGCGCCCCGCGCATGCGCCGCCGCGAACGCGCCGAAGGCGGCAGCGACGATACCGTCACTGCCATCTGAGCGAGCGCCGTTGCCATGGATGCCAAGGCACCCTCAGCCCCGATCAGCTTCGATGACTTCATGAAGGTCGACATCCGTGTCGGCACCATCGTCGAGGCAGCCCCCTATCCGGAAGCGCGCAAGCCGGCCATCAAGCTCTGGATCGATTTCGGGCCTGAACTGGGCATCAGGAAGACCTCCGCCCAGATCACCAAGCACTATGCCGTCGAGACGCTGCCGGGCCGGCAAGTGTTGGCCGTGGTCAATTTCCCGCCGCGCCAGATCGGCAAGTTCATGTCCGAGGTGCTGACCCTTGGTGTGCCCGATGCGGACGGCGAGGTCGTGCTGCTGCAGCCGGGCCATGGCGTGCCGAATGGTGGCCGGCTGTACTGAGCAGCCGCCTCAGCGCTGCCAGAACACGCAGCCGTCGAACATGAATACTGTCTCACCCCGCTGGTTGATGCCGGTGTTGTGGTGGAAGACCAAACCCCAGCCGGGCCGCGAGGCGGAGGCCCGCTTGTCTGTTGTGGTGGTGGCATAGCTGATCGTATCGCCCGCAAACACAGGCTTGAGCCACTTCAGGTTTTTGAAGCCGGGGGAAGAACCGAGCTTCGGCATGGTATCGCCCATCAGCGCCTGAACCCGCCGACGATGCGCCACCATGAGCCGCATCCACACCGCCCCCGTATGCCAGCCCGAGGCGCAGAGCCCGCCGAACAGCGACGCCTCGGCCGCCGCCACATCGAGGTGGAAGCGCTGCGGATCGAAAGCGCTGGCAAAGGCGATGATGTCATCGGGCGTGAAGGTGAACCGCCCAAGCTCTGTCCGCTCCCCGATCATCACGTCGTCAAACATCGGAATCGGCTTGATCTCGCCGGGCGCAGGTTCCAGCGCGCCCATTGCTGCGGGCGGCACATATCGCCACGGCGCAGGCGGCGCGCGGAAGCTCGGAGCCGCAACCTGCCCGCGCCGCCCGAAGATGATCCAGTTGGTCACCTCCTGCACGGGTTCGGCCTTCTGGTTGAGCACCTCGAAACGGAAGCGCACCAGCCCGATATCAGGCCGCGAGCGACTTTCCTTCCGCTCCAGCACCGTGTGGCGCATGCTCAGCACATCACCGGGCCGAACCGGGCGCAGCCACTTCAGTTCCTCAAGGCCGGGCGCGCCCATGCCGGCGCTGTCCAGCAGGAAGCCCTCGGTCATCATCCGCATCATCAGCGCGGATGTGTGCCAGCCCGAGCCGATCAGGCCACCCACGAAGGTCGATTTCGCCTTGTCCGGATCGATATGAAAATCCTGCGCATCGAAGATGCTGGCATAGGCGATGATGTCCTCTGCGCTGACCGGCATCCGGCCATAGCGGGCTTCATCTCCGACCGTGAAGTCCTCGAAGAACAGCGTCATGGCCGGGAAGCCTCAGTTGGCGAACCGGAAATGCAGCACGTCGCCGTCGGCCACCACATATTCCTTGCCTTCGAGCCTGAGCTTGCCGCCATCGCGCGCGCCAGCCTCGCCGTTCAGCGCCGTATAGTCGGCATAGGCGATGGTCTCGGCGCGGATGAAGCCCTTCTCGAAATCGGTGTGGATCACGCCTGCCGCCGCCGGGGCCTTGGTGCCCTTCGACACGGTCCAGGCCCGCGCTTCCTTCGGCCCGACGGTGAAATAGGTGATCAGGCCGAGCAGGGCATAGCCCTCGCGGATGACGCGGTTGAGGCCGGGCTCCGGCAGGCCGACCGCCTCGAGGAAGTCCGCCTGCTCGTCAGCCGGCATCACAGCGATCTCGCTCTCGATCTTGGCGGAGACCACGCAGGCGCGCGCGCCCTCTTCCGCCGCACGGGCAAACACCTTGGCAGAAAACGCGTTGCCCTTGTCGGCCGAGGCTTCCTCGACATTGCAGACATAGAGCACCGGCTTGGAGGTCAGCAGTTGCAGCATCTGGAAGGAGCGCTCCTCCTCCGCCGTGCGCTGGGTCAGCCGGGCCGGCTTGCCCTCCTGCAGCAGCACCAACGCCTTCGAGATCAGCGCCAGTTGCTCCTTGGAATCCTTGTCGCCGGAGCGGGCCTTCTTCTCCAGGCTGACGACGCGCTTTTCCAGGCTGTCGAGGTCGGCCAGCATCAGTTCGGTCTCGATGGTCTCGATATCGGCGAGCGGATCGACCTTGCCCTCGACATGGGTGATGTCGCCATCCTCGAAGCAGCGCACCACATGCACGATGGCGTCAACCTCGCGGATGTTGGCGAGAAACTGGTTGCCCAGCCCCTCCCCCTTCGAGGCCCCGCGCACGATGCCGGCGATGTCGACGAAGGTGATGCGCGTCGGGATGATCACCTGCGACTTGCCGATGCTGGCCAGCGTATCCAGCCGCGCGTCCGGCACCGCCACATCGCCCACGTTCGGCTCGATGGTGCAAAACGGGTAGTTCGCCGCCTGCGCCGCCGCGGTCTGCGTCAGCGCGTTGAACAGGGTCGATTTGCCGACATTGGGCAGGCCGACAATTCCGCATTTGAAGCCCATCGGGCACTCCTGATCTCAGTTGCTCGGCTTCTCGCCCACGCGGGCGACATCTGTCCAGCCTTTTTGGTCCATGCTCAGCGCGACCTTGGTCTGGAAATGACCATCATCGCCCTGAGCCAGCAGCCCGACATGGTCCGCGCAGGCACGGATCAGGTCCTCGACCCAGGGCTGCTCGACCTTGGCGAAGTCGTTCAGCACATAGGCATGGACCAGCGCCTTGTCGCCCGGGTGGCCGATGCCCATGCGCACCCGGCGATACTCGTTGCCGATCGAGGCGGTGATCGAGCGCAGGCCATTGTGGCCGGCATTGCCGCCGCCGAGCTTCACCCTCAGCTTGCCCGGCGCCAGATCGAGTTCGTCGTGGAAGACGATGACGTTCGCCGGCTCGATCTTGTAGAACCGCGCCGCCTCGGCCACCGCCTGCCCCGACAGGTTCATGAAGGTCAGCGGCTTCAGCAGCAGCGCCTTGTCCTGCCCGATGGCGGCCTCCGCCACCTCGCCATGGAAGCGCTGCCGCCATGGCTGGGCGCGCAGTGAGCGGGCGATGCCATCCAGCGCCAGAAAGCCGATATTGTGCCGGTTGCCCGCATAGCGCGCGCCCGGATTGCCGAGGCCGACAAGCAGCAGCATCTTGCATGTCTCCAGAGACAACAGTTCTCCAACGAAAAACGGCCGGGGCTGGCCCGGCCGTCATGATGGCAGCAACCGCCGGCTGTTCTCAGCCCTTGGCGGGCGCAGCCTTGGCAGGGGCAGCAGCCGCAGGAGCCGCCACGGCGCTGGTCAGGGCCTCGACCATCTTGGTCGGGGTCGAAACAGCGACGAGGGTCAGGTTCTCGCGGGTGATGGCCTTGCAGCCTGCCGGCAGCGTGATGTCGGCGAGGTGGATCGAGCCACCGATATTGAGCGCCGCCACCGAGATGTCGATGTTGTCCGGGATGTTGTCGCCCGGTGCCATCAGTTCGAGCGTATGCTCGACGATCTGCACCATGCCGCCGCGCTTGACGCCGGGGGACTGCTCCTGGCCGCTGACATGTATCGGCACGACCACGCGGATCGCGGTGGAGCCGGTGAGCCTCAGGAAGTCGACATGCAGCGGCGTGTCCTTGACGGGCTCGAGCTGGAAATCACGCGGAATGGCGCGCACCTTGGTGCCGTCCACGTCGATTTCGAACACGGTGGTCAGGAAGTGGCCGGCATAGATCAGACGGTTGGTCTGGGCATAGTCGAGCGAGATGGGGAGAGCGGCTTCGCCACCACCGTAAATCACGGCGGGAATCTTGCCAGTACGACGAACTGCGCGGGCGGCCCCCTTGCCACCAGACGCGCGCACCGAAGCCTTGATCTGCTTCACAGCGGACATGTGTTTGATCCTTCACGAAATGAAACCGCCGCCCGGCATCAGGCCAAAGGCGGCAGCGCCCCCTAGCCTCCAAGGGTGTCTGGAGAGGGCAGCGCGCGTATAACGCGGAAGGCGGAAGGTGGCAAGCGTGGGACGGTTGCAGCGCCGTCATGGCGAGTGCAGCGAAGCCATCTAGGCAGCAGTTCGTTGCATCAATCTTGAATTGTGCACCAGCGGGATGCCACGCGGCCTTTCCCATACCAACTTCGCCAACTGGCACTTGACGCCTGATGGCCTCTGGGGCTGGCTGCCAACCTGAAACTTGGAGGTCACATGTCATTCGAAACCTGGATCGCTTTCGTTGCTGCATCGACGGTGCTGCTGGTTATCCCGGGACCGACAATCCTGCTTGTGATCTCTTATGGCCTTGGTCAGGGCTGGCGCGCAGCTTTGCCAAGCGCCGTTGGCGTTGCTCTCGGTGACTTCACAGCCATGACGCTTTCGATGCTGGGGATCGGAGCGCTGCTCGCCACGTCCGCCACTCTTTTCACATTCCTGAAGTTCATTGGTGCGGCGTA
Source organism: Hydrogenophaga intermedia (assembly GCA_943370645.1). Taxonomy (GTDB): domain Bacteria; phylum Pseudomonadota; class Alphaproteobacteria; order Rhizobiales; family Beijerinckiaceae; genus Allobosea. The sequence goes on from CALRRR020000002.1 coordinate 107,435, forward strand.
TCTGATCTGGCTTGGGATCAAGCTGTGGCGCGCGGGTGGTTCGCTCAACGCGCAACCCAAGACCGACGCTTCATCGTCGCTCAAGATGATCGGCCATGCTTGGCTCGTCACGGCTCTCAATCCGAAGAGCATTACCTTCTTCGTCGCCTTCCTACCGCAGTTTCTTGATCCGCACGCTGACTTCTGGAGCCAGATGCTGATCTTCGAAGCAACGTTCCTTGCTCTCGCCTTCGCAAACGCGTTTGGCTACGGGCTCATTGCATCGCGTGCGCGTGGATTGGTCAGCAACGAGAAGGCCGTCGGAGCATTCAACAAAGTCGGCGGCAGTCTGCTGATCGGCGCAGGGGTTGCGACGGCGACGATGCGCGGGGCGCAGTAGTAGGCCTATTGCAGAATTCTTGAGTTGTGCAACAGCAACGCACCATCAATCAAACAAGCTCGACACACTACTCTCCGTCACTGTCCGCTTGATCGCTTCGCCGAGCCACTCCGCAATCGGCAGGGTGCGGATGTTGCGGGTGGCCTCGATGCGCGGTTCAGCTCGCATCCGGCCGCGTCAGGATCAGTTTAAGGCCCGAGTACCCGAAGAACGCAGCGACCATGCCGTCGATTGCCCGCTGCGCCCGGCTATAAGCGGCCCGGATCGCCGCCTGCGAGAACAGGACGGCATAGGCGAGGTAGATGAGCAGGCCGAGCGCCGCGCAGAGAGCGGTCGTCATTGCCAGACCCGGGTTGCCTTCTGCCGACCCGACGCCAAGGGCGAGGACGGATATCCAGGCCAGCACAGCCTTCGGATTGCTGAGGTTGAGCACAAGCCCCCGCAACATGAGCTTGCTGCCAGAGGCGGGAGCGATGTGATCCACCCCGGCGACGGGCACCATCGCGCTGCGTGCCGATTGCCACGCGAGCCAGAGCAGATAAGCGCCTCCGAACCAGCGCAGGACCGTGAGCGCGACGGAGGACTGGACGAGCACTGCGCCAAGCCCCGCTGCTGCGACCAGTCCCCAGAACCCCAGACCGACCGCCAGACCAACGCCGAGCAGCGCAGCTGCCCTCGCGCCGCCTGCCATTGCAGTGGTCGAAACCGCCAACGTCGCCGGCCCCGGCGAGGCGGCCGCGACAAAAAAGGCGAAGAGTGCAGGTGAGAGGAGAGCGTCGATCAAGGGTTGGTCCTCGCGCTTGGGAAAGTCACAAGGCGGTTGTCCCACTGATGCACAATTCTTGAGATGCGCATCAAATGGCCGTCTGATCAAATAACATGAAAAAATCTGTTTAATTCAAAATTCTAAATAAAAAAATCTTGATCCAGCATTCAAGAAAAAATACTAATAGCCACGCAGCAAATAAGAATATAGTCATCATAGTGTTTCCAAATTCGAATCCGAATAATATTATAATTGTTGCTAAAAACATCGGAATTGTCGCGCCATACAAAATCGATTTTAAAACGCCTTTTCCAAGACGAATTTTATGCGAAGCCATAGACGAAGCTAATATATTAAAAAATGTAAATATAACAATAGCGGGAACTATACCGGGTATAACACTGCTTTCGCAAAAGAATACAGGAGCTTTGCAGACAAGCGGCTCCAAATAGACGAACACAGCAAAAATAGCTACTACAACTACCCCAGCGCTCACGCATGTCAGAAAAAACGATGCGGCAAACCATTTCATGCTTCACCCCGGGCGGCAACGAAGAGAAACTAATTCATCATTTCAATTCTGCGGGTTCAACAACGGGCGTTTTGTTACAAAATTCTTGAGTTGTGCATCATCAACGCACCCTCAATCAAACAAGCTCGACACCGAACTCTCGGTCGCCGTACGCTTGATCGCTTCGCCCAGCAGTTCCGCAATCGGCAGGGTGCGGATGTTGCGGGCGACCTTGACCGCTTCGGTCGGCATGATCGAATCCGTCACCACGAATTCCTTGATCTTGCTCTGCGAGATTCGGCTGACCGCCCCGCCCGAGAACACCCCGTGGGTGCAATAGGCGTAGACATCGGCCGCGCCGTTCTTCAGCAGCGCCTCGGCGGCGTTGCACAGGGTGCCGCCTGAATCAACGATGTCGTCGATCAGGATGCAGGTCATGCCCTCGACATCACCGATGATGTTCATCACCTCGGATTCGCCGGCCCGCTCGCGGCGCTTGTCGACGATGGCGAGTGGCGCATCGATGCGCTTGGCCAGCGCGCGGGCGCGCACCACCCCGCCCACATCGGGCGAGACCACCATCACGTTCTTGAGGTTGAGCCGCTGCTTGATGTCCCGCGCGATGATCGGCGCACTGTAGAGATTGTCGACCGGGATGTCGAAGAAGCCCTGGATCTGCCCGGCATGCAGATCGAGCGTCAGCACGCGGTCGGCCCCGGCATGGGTGATCAGGTTCGACACCAGCTTGGCCGAGATCGGCGTGCGCGGTCCGGGCTTCCGGTCCTGCCGGGCGTAGCCGAAATAGGGCAGCACGGCGGTGATGCGCTTGGCCGAGGACCGGCGCAGCGCATCCGTGATGATCAGCAACTCCATCAGGTGGTCATTGGCGGGAAAGGAGGTGCTCTGCAGGATGAAGACATCCTCGCCGCGCACGTTTTCCTGGATTTCGACAAAGACTTCCATGTCCGCAAAGCGCTTGACCTGCGCCTTGGCCAGCGAGATGCCGAGATAGCTCGCGACACCTTCAGCCAGCGGACGGTTCGAATTGCCGGCAATCAGTTTCATCGGGTTGCACGCGCCATGTCAGGGCCTCGAAGCGGTTGCGCGCAGGGCAATTGCGCGCGGGGCTTGTGTGGTTCAGTCGGCTCATAGCCTTGCCCGTAGCCCGAGTCGACTCGGGAACAGTGCGGAACCTTCAAACACTGTGAATGACCGCCTGCCCCTGGGGCACGCCCGCGGCGAATGTGCCGAAAACCGTCTCGCCCCCTTGGCCAGCCACCCTGCTTGCGACTACATCAGCCCATGGGCCGCAACCGCAGCGACGACATGCCGGAGGATGAGTCTGGCGACGAGATTGGCAACGGCCTCGCCTTGGCCGATGACGCCGACCTCATGGATGCGCCCGATCTTGCCGCCGTGCCCGAGCGGCTGAAAGCCGGCACCGAGGTCATCGCCGGCTTCGTGCGCAACCTTCCGAACGCGCCGGGCGTCTACCGCATGTTCGATGCCGCCGGCGACGTGCTCTATGTCGGCAAGGCCAAAAACCTGAAGAAGCGCGTCGGCCAGTATGCCGCCGGGCGCGCCCACACCAATGCCGTGGCGCGGATGATCGCCGAGACGGCGCAGATGGAGTTCGTCACCACCGGCACCGAAACCGAGGCGCTGCTGCTGGAATCGAACCTGATCAAGCAGCTCAGGCCGCGCTACAACGTGCTGCTGCGCGACGACAAGTCGTTCCCCTACATTCTGCTGACCGGCGACCACGCCGCGCCGCAGATCACCAAGCATCGCGGCTCGCGCCAGCGCAAGGGCGACTATTTTGGCCCGTTCGCCTCGGCCTGGGCCGTGAAGCGCACCATCGACGCGCTGCAGAAGGCGTTCCTTCTCCGCTCCTGCTCGGACAGCTACTACGACAACCGCACCCGCCCCTGCCTGCTGTTCCAGATCAAGCGCTGCGCCGCGCCCTGCACCGGCGAAATCTCGCTGGCGGACTATGGCAAGCTCACGGACGAGGCGCGCGACTTCCTGTCGGGCCGCGCCAGTGGCGTGAAGCAGGAACTCGCCCGGCGCATGCAGCAGGCCTCCGAGGACATGGAGTTCGAGACCGCCGCGCGCTACCGCGACCGGCTGGCCGCGCTCTCGGCCGTGACATCGAGCCAGGACATCAACACGCAAGGCGTCGAGGAGGCCGATGTCTTTGCCATCGACGAGCAGGCCGGGCAGTTCTGCGTCGAGATCTTCTTCTTCCGCAATTTCCAGAACTGGGGCAACCGCGCCCTGTTCCCGCGGGCTGACCGCAACCTGCCGGTCCCCGAGGTTCTGGCCTCGATCATCGCCCAGTTTTACGACGACAAGCCGGCGCCGCGCCTGGTGCTGATCTCTCACGAGATCGAGGATATCGATCTGCTCGCCGCGGCCCTCAGCGCGCGCATGGGCCACAAGGTCGAGGTCGCCGCGCCCAAGCGGGGCGAGAAGCGCGATCTCGTCGAGATGGCGCTCAAGAACGCCCGCGAGGCGCTCGGCCGCAAGCTGGCCGACACCACGGCCCAGACCCGGCTGCTCGCCGCACTCGGCGAGGCGTTCGGCCTCGAAAAGCCGCCCCGGCGCGTCGAGGTCTATGACAACTCCCACATCATGGGCACCAACGCAGTCGGCGGCATGGTTGTGGCTGGCCCGGACGGGTTCATGAAGGCCCATTACCGCACCTTCAACATCAGCACCGACACCACCGCCGGCGATGACTACGGCATGATGCGCGAAGTGCTGACCCGCCGCTTTTCGCGGCTGGTAAAGGAGCGGGCAGCAAGTGCCGTGACAGATTTTGTGGCAACGCAAACCGCTGGTGTGAACACGTCATTGCGAGCGGAGCAAAGCAATCCAGAGGTTCGAGCCGCTGATGCTGGATCGCTTCGCTCCGCTCGCGATGACGGTGAGAGCGCCGATCCCGCCGCCTTCCCCTCCGCGCCTGACCTCGTCATCATCGATGGCGGCAAGGGCCAGCTTGAGGCGGCGCGGGCCGTGATGACCGAATTGCGCCTGCTGGATATTCCGCTGGTCGCCATCGCCAAGGGCGAGGACCGCAATGCCGGACGCGAAACCTTCTTTGCGCCTGGTCGCGAGCCCTTCAAGCTGCCGCCGCGCGATCCGGCCCTCTATTTTATCCAGCGCCTGCGCGATGAGGCGCACCGCTTCGCCATCGGCAGCCACCGGGCCAAGCGCAAGCGCGACACGATGACCAACCCGCTCGACGAGATCGCCGGCATCGGCCCCACCCGCAAGCGGGCTCTGCTGCTGCATTTTGGCACGCTGAAAGCCATCCAGCGCGCCTCGCTCGACGATCTGGCCAAGGCACCGGGCGTCAACCTCGCCACCGCCAAAGCGGTGCATGACCATTTCCACGAAGGCTAGGAAGGGATTTTCCCATGATCGTCACCACGACCAACAGCATCGAAGGCCGCCGCATCCTGAGCTACCACGGCGTCGTCACCGGCCAGACCATCATGGGCGCCAATATCTTCCGGGATTTCTTCGCCTCGATCCGCGATGTGGTCGGCGGCCGCTCCGGCAGCTACGAGAAGGTGCTGCGCGATGCCCGCGACGCGGCGCTTGCCGAACTCGAAAGCGAAGCGCGGGCGCGCGGGGCCAATGCCATCATCGGGGTTGATCTCGATTACGGAGCACTCGGCTCGGGCGAGTCGATGCTGATGGTCTCGGCCTCCGGCACGGCAGTGACCATTGCCTGACAGGCCCCACAGAACGCGAGCGTGGCCTGCTGCGTCGGGCCTGTTCAGTTGACCGTCACACCACATCGCTATTGTGTAGGCCCATGACGATTCTGCCGGACAGTGTGAGACGACCGGGGCCCTTTTCAGTGCCCAATCTGCTCACCTATGGGCGCATCCTGGCCATTCCCGCCGTGGTCGGCCTGCTGTTCTGGCCGCGCGAGGACTGGGTGCGCTGGATCGCGCTGGCGATCTACATCATCGCCGCCGTGACGGACTATTTCGACGGCTATCTCGCCCGTGCCTGGCACCAGCAATCGGCCATTGGCCGCATGCTCGACCCAATCGCCGACAAGCTGCTCGTGGCCTCCTGCCTGCTGATGCTGGCTGCCGACGAAACCATTGCCGGCCTGTCGCTGTGGGCAGCGATCATCATCCTGTGCCGCGAAATCCTTGTCTCCGGCCTGCGCGAGTTCCTGGCCGAGCTCAAGGTCTCGGTGCCGGTCAGCCGGGTGGCCAAATGGAAGACAGCAGCCCAGCTTGTGGCGGTGGGCTTTCTCATTGCCGGCCCGGCGGGGGAAGCGGTGCTGCCCGGCACCATCATCATCGGCATCGTACTGTTGTGGCTGGCCGCCGTGCTCACCATCTACACGGGCTGGGATTACTTCCGCTCTGGCATCCGCTATCTGGTGGCCGAGGACGAAAAGCCGAAGGGCTGACACGACACATGACCAAACTCGTCTATTTCGCCTGGGTGCGCGAACGCGTCGGCAAGCCCGATGAAACCGTCGATCTGCCGGCTTCGATCACCACTGTGGCGGCCCTGCTCGACTGGCAGAAGACGCGCGGCGAGGAATATGCCTATGCCTTCGAACACGCCTCGGTGATCCGCGTTGCGATCGACAAGACCCACGCGCAGCACGATGCCGCACTCGGAAACGCCCGAGAGATCGCCTTCTTCCCGCCCATGACGGGGGGGTGAGGTGCAGGGCATTCCAGCACCCCGCGCAAAGATCCGCATCCAGCCAGAGCCCTTCGACATGCCTGCCGAAATGGCGCGGCTGACGGCGGGCCGGGCCGACATCGGCGGCATCGTCGCCTTCACCGGCCTGTGCCGTGACGAGGGCGGACGGCTGAGAGCGCTGGAGCTGGAACACTATCCCGGCATGGCCGAAGACGAGATCGGGCGTGTGGCCCAGACCGCGCTGGAGCGTTGGCCACTGATGGGGCTGACCGCGATCCACCGCTACGGGCTGATCGCGCCCGGCGAGGATATCGTGCTGGTGATCGCTGCCTCCGCCCACCGCAGGGCTGCCTTCGAGGCCGCCGATTTCATGATGGACTACCTCAAGACCCGCGCCCCATTCTGGAAGCGCGAACACCTGATCAACGGCACGACCGGCGGCTGGGTCGAGGCCAAGGCCGAGGATGATGCTGCCGCCGCGCGGTGGTGAGGGCGCGGCTACACCTTTCGCGCCGCGATCTGCTCCAGAATGGCATGCATCCGATCATGCTTGTCGTGCAGCGACATGATCTCGAGTTCGGCCTTCAGGTTCACCTCATAGTCGAGCTGCGCCTCGATCCGGTCCTTCGCCGCCTGCCGGTTCTGGCTCATCATGATGATCGGGGCCTGGATCGCCGCGACCATCGACAGGATGAGATTGAGGAAAATGTAGGGGTACGGGTCAAAACGAGCATCGCTGGTCAGCAGCCAGGAGTTGAGCAAAGCCCAGGCGACGAGGAAGATCCCGAAACCGCTGACGAAGAACCACGACCCGCCCCATTTGGCCACATTGTCGGACAGCCGCTGGCCGAAAGTCATCCCCTCGTCATAGCGCTGGCTGGCATTGCGCGAGACATGCCGTTTCTGGGCGATATGGATGATGGCGCGGCGCTGGGTTTCGCTCAGATGTTCCACGCCGCTTTCCAGCAACTCATGGGCCAGCGCGCGAATGCGTTCATCAGTCATGGGTGTCTCCTGCCACGTCGTGGCAGAATAGCCTGAGTGCGATCAGGAAGCGATCAGCCGTGACCGGATGCCGTCATCCCGGCTGAAGGCCGGGATGACGGGGATGGTCGGCGCTCAGGCCGCCTTGCTTTTCGGCCTCACGGCATCGGCATATGCCTCGACCATGGCGCGGCTCATGTTGCCGGGCTTGAAGCTGTAGGGGCCGATCTCGGCAACCGGCGTCACCTCGGCGGCGGAGCCGACGATGAAGCACTCGTTGAAGCTGGCCAGTTCCTCCGGCATGATCCTGCGCTCGACCACCTCCATGCCCTGCGCCGCAGCCAGCGCCAGCACCGTCTGGCGGGTCAGGCCGTTGAGGAAGCAGTCGGCAATCGGGGTGTGGATCACGCCATCCTTGATGAAGAAGATGTTGGCCCCGGTGCACTCGGCAACACGGCCCTGCCAGTCCAGCATCATCGCGTCGGCATAGCCCTTCTTCTCGGCCTTGTGCTTGGAGATCGTGCAGATCATGTAAAGGCCGGCTGCCTTGGCATGCACGGGTGCGCATTGCGGATCCGGCCGGCGAAACTCGGCGATGTCGAGCTTGATGCCCTTCATCTTGGTTTCGATGTCGAACATCGAGGGCCACACCCAGGTCGCGATGGCCACATGGATCTTGCTGTACTGGGCTGAGACGGCCATCATCTCCGAGCCGCGCCACGCCACCGGGCGGACATACTGGTCGCCGCCGCCGGACAGGCGCACGACCTCATCCTTGGCTGCGTTCAGTTCCTCGACCGAATAGGGGATCTCGAAATCCATCAATTCGGCGGACTTGCGGAACCGGATGGAATGCTCGGTGGACTTGAAGATTACGCCGTCATAGGCGCGCTCGCCCTCGAACACACAAGAGCCATAGTGCAGGCCATGGCTGAGTACGTGGATCTTGGCATCGCGCCAGGGGATCACCTTGCCATCCATCCAGATGACGCCATCGCGGTCATCGAAAGGAATGATTGCCATGGTAACCTCCCTGTTGTCGCCGCGTTCTGCCTGCGGCATTGTCATGTTTGTGTGCCGCACCGGCCGGAAAACGATCTTTCATGTCGCGCGGTGGACTTGACGGGTAACGAACCGACTGAGATATGTCAATAAGGCTGACATATATGGGAGGTCCATGATGGAGGCGCCGGTGGCTCGGGGCAAGGTTGAGGCCCATGCCGAGAACGAGCCTGCGGCGCGGGCCGGCGGAACTGTGCCGGAAGCTTTGCCCTATGAACTGATCGAGCTGTTCTTCTTCGCCTATCGTGATTTCGTCAGCGATCCTGACCGCATCCTCGCCGAGCTCGATTTCGGGCGCGCCCATCACAGGGTGCTGCACTTCGTCAACCGCAACCCCGGCCTGACCATTGCCGAACTGCTGGATATCCTGAAGATCACCAAGCAGAGCCTCAATCGCGTCCTCAAGGAACTGGTCGGCACGGCCTTCATCGAGGTTCGCACCGGGCAGGCAGATCGCCGCCAGCGCCACCTGCATGCCACCGCCAGCGGCCATGCTCTGGCAGCAAGGCTCGCCGGCGTGCAGGGCGAGCGCATCCGTCAGGCCTTGAACAGCGTGCCTGCCGCAGCCCACCCGGCAATCGAGGCCTATCTGACGGCGATGATCGATCCTGAGGAGCGCAAGCAAGTGCTCTCCCGCATTCGCAAGGGGCCAGTCGGCTGATGGCGCCCAAACCCCGCGAGCCCCTCCCCGATGAAGCGCCGCATGTGCTGGTGGTCGATGACGACCGCCGCCTGCGCGACCTGCTCTCGCGCTTTCTCGGCGAGAACGGCTATCGCATCACGGCGGCGGCCAATGCTGCCGATGCCAGCGCGCGGCTGGCCAACCTGAGCTTCGATGCGCTGGTGCTGGACGTGATGATGCCCGGCGAGAACGGCTTCGACTTCGCCCGCCGCCTGCGCGCCACCTCGCGCGTGCCGATCCTGATGCTGACCGCCCGCGCCAACGCCGCCGACCGGGTGACCGGGCTGGAAATCGGTGCCGATGATTATCTGCCCAAGCCGTTCGAGCCGCGCGAACTCCTGCTGCGCCTCGGCAACATCCTCAAGCGCAGCCCCTTGTCCTCCCCGATGTCGGAGGCGGCAGCCCGGCCCGATTTCGTCAAATTCGGCCAGTTCATCTACTGGCTGGACAGGGGCGAACTGAGGCGCGGCGACGAGACAGTGCGATTGACCGAAAGAGAGCGCGAGATCCTGTCGCTGCTGGCCTCCCGCCAGGGCGAGCCCGTCTCCCGCGACGAACTGGGCGGAGGCGAGGAAGGCACCGCCAACGAGCGCACGGTCGATGTGCAGATCAACCGCCTGCGCCGCAAGATCGAGCGTGATCCGGCCGACCCGCTGCTGCTCCAGACAGTGCGCAGCGTCGGCTATCGCCTCGTCATCGATCGGTCGTGAGATGGCAACCGGTGGCAAGGTCGTGGGCACACTGGCACAGGCGGGCCGCCTCGTCGGACAGGCCTATGCCTGGCTGACCGGTGCGGTCGGGGCCTCGTCCCGCGCCAGCCGGCATGCGCTGAGATCCACCAATGGACCGATGCGCTGGCTGGGCCGTTTCCTGCCGCGCGGGCTCTATCGCCGCTCGCTGGTGATTGTCATCGCGCCCGTGGTGCTGCTGCAGTCCGTGGTCGCTTACGTCTTCATGGAACGCCACTGGCAGCTCGTGACGCGCCGCCTCTCGGCTGCGGTCACTGCCGACATCTCGGCCATGATCGATGTCTACAAGAGCTTCCCGCAGGACAAGGATTCCCTCACCCTGCAACGCATCGCGCAGGAAAGGCTCAGTCTCGACCTCGACATCCTCAAGAACGCCGAATTGCCACCAGCCGGGCCGCGCCCCTTCTTCTCGCTGCTCGATCAGGCGCTCAGCCGGCAGCTCGAACTCCAGATCCGGCAGCCCTTCTGGCTCGACACGGTCGGCCAGTCGGACTTCATCGAGATCAGGGTCAAGATGGACAATGACGTGATGCGCGTGGTGGCACGGCGCAGCGCGGCCTATGCCTCCAACAGCCATATCTTCCTGGCCTGGATGCTGGGAACATCGCTGGTGCTGATGACCGTGGCCGTGCTGTTCCTGCGCAACCAGATCAAGCCGATCCTGTCGCTGGCCGATGCCGCCGAGAGCTTCGGCAAGGGCCGCGATGTCGAATTCCGCCCGCGCGGGGCCACCGAGGTGCGGCAGGCAGGGCACGCCTTCCTTGAGATGAAGCGCCGGATCGAGCGCACGCTCGGCGAGCGCACCACCATGCTGAACGGCGTCAGCCATGACCTGCGGACCATTCTGACGCGCTTCAAGCTTTCGCTGGCTTTGCTCGAACGCACGCCGGAGATCGAGGCTATCGAGAAGGACATCGACGAGATGAGCCGCATGCTGGAGGCCTACCTCGCCTTCGCCCGCGGCGAGGCCGGCGAGCCGCCACAGCCGACCGATATCCGTGGCCTGCTCGAAGAGCTGAAGGCCGACGCCGAGCGGCAGGGCCACGCCACCGACCTCAGCGTCATCGGCGATCCGGTCGTGGTCATCCGCCCCGATGCCATCCGCCGGGTGCTCACCAACCTTGTCTCGAACGCGGCGCGCCATGGCGACCGCATCGCCATCACCGCCACCCATGATGCGCGCTACCTGATCGTGACGGTCGACGATGACGGGCCAGGCATTCCGCCAGACCAGCGCGAGGAGGTCTTCAAGCCTTTCGTGCGGCTCGACGAGGCGCGCAACGTCGACGAGGGCGGGTCCGGGCTTGGCCTGTCGATCTCGCGCGATATCGCGCGCGGCCATGGTGGCGACATTGCCCTGCTCGAAAGCCCGATGGGTGGCCTGCGCGCCATGCTGCGCCTGCCGGTCTAGGGCTGGCGAAAACCCTGCCGGCCTCTAGTGGCCGTCGAATTGCACCAGCGTGCGCACCGGCACCCCGAGCTTGCGGATCTTGTCAGCGCCGCCGAGTTCCGGCAGGTCGATGACGAAACAGGCGGCGACGACCTCCGCACCAAGGCTGTTCAGCAGCTTCACAGCGCCTTCCGCCGTGCCGCCGGTGGCGATCAGGTCATCGACGAGGATCACGCGCTCGCCGCGCAGCACGCCGTCCTTGTGCATCTCCATCTCGTCGACACCGTATTCCAGCGAATAGGCCACCCGGATCGTGGCATGCGGCAGCTTGCCCTTCTTGCGGATCGGCACGAAGCCTGCGGACAACTGGTGGGCGATCGCTCCGCCCAGAATGAAGCCCCGCGCCTCGATCCCGGCCACCTTGTCGATCTTGGCGCCTGCAAACGGATGCACCAGTTCGTCGACGGAACGGCGGAACGCCCGAGCATCGCCCAGCAACGTGGTGATGTCGCGGAACAGGATGCCCTTCTTGGGGTAGTCGGGAATGGTGCGGATCGTATCAGCCAGGTTCATGTGGTGCTCGCCTCTGGTCCGGTTCCGGCCCTGCGATGCCCGATCCTGCGACCATGTCGGTTTTGTAAGGTGACGTCCATGCTGGCGAGAGCCCCCCGCTGGCATGATCAGCAGCATAGGTTCTGCCTGACTTTCAGCAACAGCGATTTCCCGCCACGCGGGGTAACACCGGACAAGAGGCCATCATGTCGGACACTGCAGCCAGCCCACCCGCGCTTTCGCGCGTCAGTCTCACCAGCGTTGATGTGCCGTTCGGCCGCCTCGTGCTGTTCTTCGTCAAGGCCGGCCTCGCGGCCATCCCGGCCATGATCATCCTGATGCTCACCATCGGAGCAGTCGGAGCGTTGCTGCGCGGCCTGTTCCGGATTGGCTTCTGGGGCATGCATGGCGGCGGCTTCTACTGAGGCCGGACCGCCCCCGCACTTGCCATCCCAAAAAGCAAAAGGGCCTCGCGAGAGGCCCTTTCTTGTTTCAGCAACGATGCAGAGGCGACAGCCTCAGTGAGCAGCGCCCGGTGCGTGCTCGGGCAGGCGCGACCAGATGCGCTTCTTGGTGAAGTAGAGCAGGCCGGCGAAGAGCAGCAGGAAAATGAACACCTGACGGCCGATGCTCTTGCGCTGTTCCATGTGCGGCTCTGCCGACCACATCAGGAAGGCCACGACGTCAGCGGCATACTGCTTGGCGGTCTCCGGCACGGGAGACTTGCCGTCCGGCCCCTTCGGATACTCGATCTGGCCATCATTCAGCATGTTCGGCATGCCAATGATATTGCCGGCCATGTACTTGTTCCAGTTCTGGCCGGGCAGCAGTTCCACGCCCTTTGGCGGGTCCTCGTAGCCGGTGAGCAACGCCTTCAGGTAGTCAGGGCCACCTTCCTGATACTGGGTGATGATGTCGAGCAGGAACAGCGGAAAGCCACGCTCGTAGTTGCGGGCCTTGGCCATCACCGAGAGGTCCAGCGGATAGGCACCACCATTGGCGGCGCGTGCAGCCTGCTCGTTCGGGAACGGCTTGGGGAAGGCGTCGGACGGGCGGCCGGGCCGCTCGAACATCTCGCCCTGCTCGTTCGGACCATCGCTGATCTTGAAGTCGGCGGCGAGCGCGCGGACCTGCGCCTCGGTGAACTCGGGGCCACCCTTCTGCGACAGGTTGCGGAAGCGCATCAGGCTCATCGCGTGGCAGGCCGAGCAGACCTCACGGTAGACCTTGTAGCCACGCTGCAACTGGGCGCGATCAAAGGTGCCGAAAGGACCGGCAAAGCTCCAGTCATGGGCCGGCGGCTTCTCGCCACCGCCGGCTGCTTGGGCCGGAGACAGGGAGGCGGCGCTGAAGGCCCCGATCATGATGGCAGCGAAGGCCGCCAGGGATGTGCGGAACAATGTCATGATCTCAGCCCTTGGTGTTGGGTTCTGCAGACGCAGCAGCGCCGACCACCGCGCCGGAACCACCCTTCATCTTGCCCAGCACCGACTCGGCAATGGACCCGGGCAGCTTCTTCGGTGTCTCGAACAGACCGAGCAGCGGCAGTGCAATCAGGAAGTAGGCGAAGTAGAGCGCCGTGAACAGCTGGCTGAGCGTCACGTAGATGCCTTCAGCCGGGCGCGAGCCGAGCCAGCCGAGCATCACGCAGGTGACGGCAAAGGCCCAGAAGCACTGGCGGGCCAGCGGCCGGTAGCTCATCGACTTGACCTTGGAGGTATCAAGCCAGGGCAGCACGACCAGCACGGCAATGGCCGCGAACATCAGCAGCACGCCGCCGAGCTTGTCCGGCACCGCGCGCAGGATCGCGTAGAACGGGAGGAAGTACCATTCCGGCACGATGTGGGCCGGCGTCACGGCCGGGTTGGCCGGGATATAGTTGTCGGCATGGCCCAGATAGTTGGGAATGAAGAACAGGAAGTAGGCGAAGAAGGCGAAGAACAGCACCAGCGCGAACGCATCCTTGATGGTCGCGTATGGCGTGAACGGGATCGTGTCCTTGGCCACGGCCTTGACCTCGACGCCGGTCGGGTTGTTCTGGCCTGTCACATGCAGCGCCCAGACGTGCAGGATCACCACGCCGAAGATCATGAACGGCAGCAGGAAGTGCAGCGAGAAGAAGCGCGTCAGCGTCGGGTTGTCGACCGAATAGCCACCCCAGAGGAAGGTGACGATGGTCTCGCCGACAATCGGGAAGGCCGAGAACAGATTGGTGATCACGGTCGCGCCCCAGAAGCTCATCTGGCCCCATGGCAGCACATAGCCCATGAACGCGGTCGCCATCATCAAAAGGAAGATGATCACGCCCAGGATCCACAGCACCTCGCGAGGAGCCTTGTACGACCCGTAGTAGAGACCGCGGAAGATGTGGATGTAGACCGCGATGAAGAACATCGATGCGCCGTTGGCGTGCATGTAGCGCATCAGCCAGCCATACTCGACGTCGCGCATGATGCTCTCGACGGAGGTGAAGGCCAGTGTGGCATGCGGGGTATAGTGCATGGCCAGGATCACGCCGGTGATGATCTGGCTGACCAGCATGAGCATCAGGATGCCGCCGAAGGTCCAGAAGTAGTTCAGGTTGCGCGGCACCGGATAGGCGATGAAGCTGTCATACATCAGGCGCGGAAGCGGCAGGCGCGCGTCGAGCCACTTGGCGATGCCGAGCTTGGGAACGTAGGAAGAAGGTCCACTCATGGTTGTCTGCTCTCTCTCGTTTCCCGATCAGCCGATGCGGATCTTGGTGTCGGACAGGAAGGCATAGGGGGGCACGGGCAGGTTGCTCGGCGCCGGGCCTTTGCGGATGCGGCCCGAGGTGTCGTAGTGCGACCCATGGCAAGGGCAGAACCAGCCGTTGTAGTCGCCACGCACCTCGCCCGCGGCCGAGCCGCCCGGGATGCAGCCCAGGTGGGTGCATGAGCCGTAGAGCACCAGCCAGTTTTCCTTGCCGGGCTTGACGCGGGCCGAGTCGGCCTGCGGGTCAGGCAGCGAGGCCAGATTGACCTTCTGCGCTTCGTCGATCTCGGCCTTGGTGCGGCTGCGCACGAAGATCAGCTTGCCGCGCCAGAACAGCTTGATGCCCTGCCCTTCGGGAATCGGCGTCAGATCGACTTCGATCGGCGCACCGGCTGCGATTGTCTGCGCATTCGGCGCCAGTGTCCGTACGAAGGGAACCGCAAGCGCGACCACGCCGGCGGCACCCATGGCACCGGTGGCAAGAAAGAGCATGTCGCGACGTGTCGGTTCGCTGGCGGGGGATGATTTGGCTTCGGCCACGGTCTGCCTCTTGAGGTGTGCGACCGGTGAAGCCTGAAGCTCCACCCGGTCCGCCGCTGGAAAACGGTTCGTATCTGCCATCAGGCCGGAGAAATGCAATGCGACCGCGAGTCGCCGGCTGGGACACCACGAGCTTTCGCTCTTTTGCATGGCTCAAAAGTGAAGTCCATACGCGAATAGCCGCAGACAATCTGTGGTTTGCGGCGGCATCGCGCCGGGCCTTACAGCACCGGGATGCGGGGCTTGTCTTCGGGGTCGAGCCCAAGGAAGCCGCCGGACTGGCGCGCCCAGAGCCGGGCATAGAGCCCGCCACGCGACACCAGCTCCTGATGGCTGCCCTGATCGACGATCCGCCCCTTGTCCATCACCACCAGCCGGTCGAGCGAAGCGATGGTGGACAGCCGGTGGGCGATGGCGATCACGGTTTTGCCGGCCATCAGGCCCTGAAGCTGTTCCTGGATTGCCGCTTCGACCTCGGAATCGAGCGCCGAGGTCGCCTCGTCGAGGATCAGGATCGGCGCATTCTTGAGGATGACCCGGGCGATGGCGATGCGCTGGCGCTGCCCGCCCGAGAGCTTGACGCCACGCTCGCCGACACGAGCATCGTAGCCGGTGCGGCCCTCGAAATCACTCAACTGGGTGATGAAGCCATGGGCAGACGCAGCCCTGGCCGCTGCCACAATCTCGGCATCGCTGGCATTAGGCCTGCCATACGAGATGTTTTCGCGGATCGAGCGGTGCAGCAGTGAATTGTCCTGCGTCACGGTGGCGATGACACTGCGCAGGCTGTCCTGCGACACCGTGGCAATGTCCTGCCCGTCGATCAGGATGCGCCCGCCTTGCAAGTCATAGAGGCGGAGCAAGAGGTTGATCATGGTCGACTTGCCGGCACCGGACGGTCCGATCAGCCCGATCCGTTCGCCGGGCTTGATGGTGAGGTCCAGTGCCTCGAACACGCCCGCTTCCTTGCCATAGTGGAAGCGCACCTTGTCGAAGACGATGCCGCCATGGCCGATGCGCAGCGGTGCGGCCGCCGGCTGGTCCACCAGCCCATGCGGCTTGGCGATCGTTTCCATGCTTTCCTTGACCGCGCCGATCTCCTCGAAGATGCCGCGCACCTGCTGGATCACCCAGCTCGACATCTGGATCAACCTGAGGACGAGGCCCATGCCGGCCGCGACTTCGCCCGGCGTCATCGCGCCATGTGACCAGAGCCAGAGCGAGACGGATGCTGCCACCACGATCAGCATGCTGTTCATGGTCTGGAGCACGACGCTGACCATGGTGATCAGCCGCGTGAGATCGAGGAACGTCCGCGCCCAGTTGGCCAGGGCATCACGCACCGAAGAGCGCTCGACATCCCCGCGCGCGAACAGCTTCACGGTCATGATGTTGGTGTAGCTGTCGACGATCCGGCCAGTCGCAGCCGAGCGCGACTCGGAGTTCTTCTCCGAGCGGGCGGTGGCGCGCGGCACGAAGTAGACGATCAGCCAGATATAGGCTGCCATCCAGACCAGCACAGGCAGGATCAGCCAGACACTGACCGTGCCGAAATAGCCGATCGAGACCCCAGCGAAGACGATGACATACCACATGTCATCGATCACCTCGACGGTGGCGCTGCGCACCGATTGCCCGGCCTGGATGACGCGCGAGGACAGACGACCGGCAAAATCGTTCTGGAAATAACTCAGCGCGTGGCCGAGCGTGTAGACATGGCTGCGCCAGCGGATGCGATTGGTCAGCTGCGGCACCACGACCTGATCGACAACCGCATGGTTGGCAAAATAGACGATCGGCCGCACCACGAGCAGGATGAAGGCGAACAGCGCCAGAAGCCAGCCATGTTCGCGGAACACCACATCAGGCGGGGTTTTGGCGATCAGGTCGATCAGCCAGCCAACGAGCAGATACAGCGAGGCCTCGATGGCGCTGAACAGGAAGGCGGTGACCAGCATCACCAGCAGCCAGCCCTTCACCTCGCGGATATGGTACCAGATGAAGCGCCACACCGTCGCAGGCGGCGTCTGACGCTCGTCGAACGGGGCGAACACGTCGACGCGGCTCTCAAGCCAGCTGAAAAGGCGGCTCAACATCTCGGCCACTCCTTTCCGGACAGGCAATCACGGCGCTTCGATGAGCCCGCCTGATACGCCTTCCCGACCAGCGCGCAAAGGCCAAAGCCGATCACGCTTGGGTGTTGAGGCGCCGGACAGGTCAAAAGAACACTCCGGCCGCTGGCAGCATGGTTGACTTGTCGCCCTTGGCTACCGACATGCGCGATCATGAACAGACGCAAGCTTCTCACGCTCCTTGGCCTGCCGGCCCTCGCAACCCTGCTCGGCGGGGCCTATGCCGCCCGCGCCCGTGGCCAGAACCCGTATTACCAGGGGCCGGTGAAGGCCAACTTCGATGGCCTGACGTTCTCGGACGGGCGCGAGATCACCAAGGGCTTCAGGGAGTTCTTCCAGTGGCAGTTGCAGGGCGGCAAGGAAAGCTGGCCCGCCAGCTATCCGACGCCGCCGCAGGATGTGCCGCCCGCCCGCTCCGCCGGCCTGCGCGTCAGCCATGTCGGCCACGCAACGTTCCTGATCCAGGTGGCCGGGCTCAATATCATCACCGATCCGCTGTTTTCTGAGAGGGCCAGCCCGTTTCAGTTCGCTGGGCCGAAGCGCGTCAATGCACCGGGCATCGCCTTCGACGCCTTGCCGAAGATCGACGCGATCCTGATCACGCACAACCACTATGACCACCTCGACCTGATTTCGGTCCACCGGATCTTCGACCGCGACCGCTGCCGCATCATCGCCCCGCTGGGCAACGATGCCATCATCAAGGCGAAGCGGCCCGACATCACGGTGGAGGCTCATGACTGGGGTGACAAGGTGGCATTGTCCGCCGATGTCGCGATCACGCTGGTGCCGGCCTATCACTGGTCGGCGCGCGGTGCCTTCGACCGGCGCATGGCGCTGTGGGCCTCCTATGTGATCGCAGCGCCGCAGGGCCGCATCTACCACATCGGCGACACCGGCTATCATGACGGGACGTTCTTCCGCGAGCATGGCGCGGAGTTCGGGCCTTTCAGGCTCGCCATCCTGCCGATCGGTGCCTACGAGCCGCGCTGGTTTATGGCGGACAACCACATGAACCCGGACGAGGCGGTGAAGGTGATGACCGACCTCAGGGCCGAAGCGGCACTGGGCCACCATTGGGGTACGTTCCAGCTCACCAATGAGGGCGTGGGCCGCCCGCTGGAGGCATTGGGCGCGGCCCGCAAGGCGGCCGGCGTTGCCGATGAGCACTTCGTCGCCAGCCTGCCCGGCATGGTCTGGCAGCCACCCGCGGCCTGACGCCGTCCGACGTCTTTGGAGCCGGAGGACGCCAGCCCTGTCAGCTGGCCTTCTTGACGGCCGTCTTGCGGGCTGCCGGCTTCTTCTTCGGCGCGGGCGGCGGCGCAGCGGCCAGATCTGCGGCCTCCTGGGCGAGGCGGAGCGCGCGCAGTTTTGCCATGCGGGCGCTGACCTCCTCGTCCTTCTGATGCATCGCGGTGATCAATTTCTTGGCGTCACGCTTGCGCTCATCGGCCAATTCCTGGGGCTGCTGGGCGCGGCGCAGGATCTCGAAGCTGTCCATTTTCCGGGTCGACATGGGCGGAGCCTTTCACAGGTCCAGCGAGCGGGCGCTGTTCCGCGGCCGCAGGATCGCGACCGCATGATGGCAACACCTGTCGGTTCACGGGACGGGCCGGCGCGACATCGGGTCACGACCGGCACATCCTGGTTCGTGGCGCGCCGCATGAGCCGGCGCACAACATTCCCGGAGTCTGCCGCGAAAAGCGAGCGACGGTCCGGCGATCACAGGGCCAAGATCTAGCGGCGGCCCTTGCCGGCTGCGCGCTGCTGCATGTACTGCACGGCGTCCATCAGGCTCTTGCGCGGCGCTTCGGCCAGAATGCGGGCTTCCTCAGCAATCCGGGCAGCCTCGCGTTCGGCAGCAGCCTTGCGTTCTGCCTCCTCGCGGGCGGCCTTCTCGATGGCGGCCTTTTCAGCGGCGAGCTTGCGGGCAGCTTCCTTCACGGCCTCGCGCTCGGCTTCGCGGGCCTTGCGGGCCTCGACGACGGCCTGACGCTCGGCCCTGAGGCGGGCAATGGTGGGGTCGTCTTCAGCCGGTCGCGCCTTGAAGCGCTCAAGCATCTTGGCTTTGGCGTCGATCGACGCCTGCTGTCGATCCTGAAAAGTCCGGCCTGGCATGTTATTCAAGTCATCGTCTCCGTGGTCTTGTGTGGCGGAACCGTTCCGCCAATCTGTGAAAGGGACACCTGTCCCGCATCGGTGAAGGACAGGGTTGCCATTGCCCCGCCTGAGCCTCGAACCCGGCCCGCCTTCTGGACGGGGATTGATCTCAAGCCAGCATGGCCGCGCCCGGTTTCAGGCGCCGCCCAACGCTGTCCGGCCTTGGCTTTAGCGCCATCCCGACCGGTTTTCCAGCCTTGTCGCGCAACCAGTCATCAGAAAAGAAAAAAGGGCCAGGCGTAAACCTGACCCCCCTCGTCATGCCCAGTGGGCGATACCGTTTGTTACGCCAGGTGCCATTACATCCGTGGTCACCGGCAGCAAGGGCATCAGCCGTCGCTGGACAGGATTGGTTTGCGGCGAGGTTCAGAGAACCTGCAGCTGATCCGCCGACATCTTGCCGGAGCGACGATCCTGGACCAGCTCGTAGCTGACCTTCTGACCTTCGCGGAGCTCGCGGATGCCAGCGCGTTCAACGGCGCTCACATGCACAAACACATCGGTTCCGCCATCGCTGGGCTGGATAAAACCATAGCCCTTCGTTGCATTGAACCACTTGACCGTACCTTCGCTCATGTTCTCTTACCTTCGTGGATGAAACGTCGACCCTGCGAATGTGCCTGATCGCGCATTGCTCGACTTTGGAAAGAAGCTCATCAGCAGACCGACGCTAATCGCGCGGCGGGCCTAGGTATCCGGCCTAAATCGTGCCCTATCTCTACCGACAGACGCTGCCGGAGTCAATCACTGATTGCATGCCCGTCACGCAGGGCGGACAGTCGCCACCGGCCTGCGCGCCTGACGCCCGGCTGGAAGGCCCTGCTCAGATGCCCGCCATGGCTGACGCGATCGCCGCAAAATGGCAGGTTGCGGCACTGACCACAAAGCCGTGCCAGATCACGTTCTGGAACTTGAGGCTGTTCCAGCGATAGAAGATCACACCCGCCGTGTAGAGCACGCCGCCGGCCACGACCAGCGTCATGGTCACCGCTGGCAGGGACGCCGTCAGCGGCTTGAAGGCCAGCACCGCCACCCAGGCCAGCGCAAGATAGGCGGCGACCTTGAACTTTTCGCCGCGGCCCGGAAAGCCCAGCGACATGATGATCCCGGTGATCGCCCCGCCCCAGACGGTGACGGCAAGGGCATAGGCGGTGAACGGATCGGAGACCTGCGTCAGCAGCGGGGTGTAGGTCCCGGCGATCAGCAGGTAGATGCCGCAATGATCGAAACGCCGCAGCAGCCATTTCAGCGGCGAAATCGGCATCATGTTGTAGGCCAGCGAGCAGCCCAGCATCGTGACGAGCGCCACGCCGTAGATCACGACCGCCGAAACCTCGACCATCCCGCGCCAGCGCGCGGTCAGCATCACCAGCGCGGTGAGGCCGATCAGCGCCGCCACGAGACCGACAATGTGCACGGCGCCGTCCGAAATGATCTCGGCACGGCTGTAGGGCCGGTCAAACAGGCGATGATGCTCAGGGACTGACGACATGCCGAGGCAACGAACGGAGCGGGGACGAGAAGACACCCGATCATGTCCGACGCCCCGCTGCCTGGCAAGCGCCATCACATCATGACCGGCGGAATTGACACCGGCGCATTCGCCGCTACTCAAGCGGCCATGACCGACACCACCTCGCCCGACCCAAGGCCGGCCTCCAGCACAGCGCCCATGGCCGAACACCAGCGCCGCCGCACCTTTGCGATCATCTCGCACCCGGACGCGGGGAAAACCACGCTGACCGAGAAGCTGCTGATGTTCGGCGGCGCGATCCAGCTTGCCGGCGAGGTCAAGGCCAAGGCAGGCCGCCGCCAGACCTCATCGGACTGGATGAAGATCGAGCGCCAGCGCGGCATTTCGGTCGTCACTTCGGTGATGACCTTCGAGCATGGCGGCTGTGTCTACAACCTGCTCGACACGCCGGGCCACGAGGACTTCTCGGACGACACCTATCGCACGCTGACGGCGGTCGATTCCGCCGTGATGGTGATCGACGCCGCCAAGGGCATCGAGGCACGCACCAAGAAGCTGTTCGAGGTCTGCCGCCTGCGCGACATCCCGATCATTACCTTCATCAACAAGATGGACCGCGAGACCCGCGATCCGTTCGACCTGATCGACGAGATCGAGAAGACGCTGGCCCTCGACGCCACCGCCATGACCTGGCCGATCGGGCGCGGGCGCGAGTTCGTCGGCACCTATGATCTTCACGGCCGCTTCATCCGCAACAACCAGACGGACGCGCCGGACCAGCCGGTGAGCGGGCCCGAGGATGCGGTTTTCGACGCGCTGCTGCCCCACTCCGTCGGCGACTGGCGCGACGAGGTCATGCTGGCCGAAGGCGCGATGAAGCCGTTCGACATGGCGGCCTTCCGCGAGGGCCATCTCACCCCGGTCTATTTCGGCGCGGCCCTGCGCGATTACGGCGTGCGCGACCTGATCGAGGCCATCGGCAAGCTGGCGCCCCCTCCCCGCGCCCAGATCGCAGCGACGCGCACCGTCTCGGCCGACGAGCCGAAGATGACCAGCTTCGTCTTCAAGATCCAGGCGAACATGGACCCAAACCACCGCGACCGCATCGCCTTCGTGCGCGTCTGTTCCGGCAAGCTCACGCGCGGCATGAAAGCCCGGCTGGTGCGCACCGCCAAGCCGATGTCGCTGTCGGCGCCGCAGTTCTTCTTCGCGCAGGATCGCCAGATCGCGGACGAGGCCTATGCCGGCGATATTGTCGGCATTCCCAACCACGGTTCCTTGCGCATCGGCGATACGCTCACTGATGGCGAGGATATCGTCTTTCGCGGCGTGCCCAGCTTCGCGCCGGAAATCCTGCGCCGCGTCAAGCTCAAGGACGCGATGAAGTCCAAGAAGCTGCGTGAGGCGCTCCAGCAGATGGCCGAGGAAGGCGTGGTGCAGCTGTTCGTGCCGCATGATGGCGCACCGGCCATCGTCGGCGTCGTCGGCGCCCTCCAGCTCGATGTGCTCAAGGAGCGGCTCGACGCGGAATACACCATCCCTGTCGAGTTCGAGACCTGCCAGTTCACCATCTGCCGCTGGCTGACCTCGCCCGATGCCATCGCGCTCGACAAGTTCGTCAGCAGCCACGCCTCCTCCATGGCCGACGACCTCGACGGCGACCCGGTGTTCATGGCCTCAAGCCCGTTCTCCCTGCGCTACGAAGCCGAGCGCGCGCCCGGCCTGGTGTTCAGCGACATCAAGGATTACCAGAAGGCGGCGTGAGGCGCGGGCAGGCCACGCGGGTGGACCCCACGCCGGGGTTTGCGCTTGCGGCTGGCGTCGATAAGCTGCCGCACTCTCCTAGAATAACACTGATACCTGATGTCATTTACAATAGATCTGGCGAGTAAAATGCACCCAGAGCTTCCATTTTTTTAGCCATTTTGCTTTGCGCAAGCGTTGGATTCCTTTTTGCTATTATTTCTAATTATATTGGCTTCGAACACGATGTTTCATTAATTTTAGGTATTTTATCAACTTGGATATTATACTTCACTTTTGGAATGAGGGTTTACAAACGCCTCCTTGATCGGGAAGCAAGGGATGCAAAGGCCCGAGAGGAAGAAAAATGAGCGCGGTTCTTGATGCGGGCGCTCGCATCGCCGCTTCTTTTGATAGTTTCAAGCAAGCCGCAACTGCCTGGCTCAGCGCAGATCAACTCGATCGCGTGGAAGGCTGTCATCGGTGTAGTCCTTCGAATTTAGTGGAATACACTTGCTGTATTGACACAAGAGGATTCTTAATGATCTCAATAATCGATAGATTCTTAAAAAAGTTTTTTCTTGTCGGTGGAAGCCAAGCTGCCTCTTTGATTAATTCAATTCTTATATTTTTTTACTTGCCAATTATGTATTTTTTGGATCTTCTGCTGTTACATTTTTTCCATTCCTTCTAATTGTAATTATTATTTAATTGTTTTTTGATCGTAGATACAGGGGCTAGCGCGTATCAATTCGATTTACTTGAGAAATCAGGATGAAATACTGGAGCTAGCATCATATGTTGCACCAGCAGGCTTTCGGCGATCCTGACGTTCGCGCTCTTTTTCATTACTTTAACTCGCAACTGGCATCGGCTGGAGAATCGCCTGGCGGCTCTACTTCGAGGCACATCGTCGCGAGAAGCGGGTGGACCCCACGCCGGGGTTGACGCTGGCAGCCGGCGTTGACAAGCTGCCGCAACTGCCTGGCTCGGGGCAGATCAACTCGATCGCATAGAAGGAAAGGCAGGATTCCAAGCACAAATAAACGCTGTTAAGCCAAGATAAAATAAAATATTAGTTTTTTTTAGAAAATATATATGTCATCAAATAAGAGGTTTTTAATTGTTCACCCAAAAAGACAATAATGATTTTTTTGCTGTTTTTATAGGTATTGCAATTTTTGGCCCTTTTGGAATCTTTTTGGCTCATTTTGGATATCTCGAATCGCCTTTGTCTCAATTTTTCTTCTGGACATTCGCCTTCGCAGGCGGAGTTGGAATTTGGTTCTGGTTAGACAGAAGAAAAAGGATGTATAATTTCCGGAATTGCTGACTTTGTCGCTACTCTTGGTACGATTTTTGGCGGTTTTTGTGTCCAAACGATGAGCCGTATTACCTCGATCTCGCTGACGCGCACCGATGTGACGGGAACCAACCAGGGCTGCGCAAGTGGTTATGACTTCCTGGGATTTCAGGGCGGCTTCACGCGCACGAAGGGCACCGCAGAAACGATCCACTTCACCACCGACAGGCGCGACACGCGGGTGGACCCCACGCCGGGGTTTGCGATGAACACTGGCGCTAACCACAATAAATCGCGCTTACGCTAACAATCAGAAATTTGAAATCCATGTCATACAATAATACACACTCGGAGCGTCATCTTGCTATTACACTATTAATTTTTTGTGCTTTTGATATAATGCTAATTTTTATTTTAGATTATTTCAGATTCGACAAATAAATGCGGAAGGCAATAAGTATTATATTCCCAGCTTTATTATCATTCCCTATTTATGTATTTGTAAAACGAATATTTCCATAGCCGAAAAGGTGTCTTATGCGGAGACGGCGTAATCGACGCGAAGGACGCGGCCTCCACTCAGCTGCGCATCTGGCGCGACCTCGACCAGGACGGGGTGACGGATACGGACGAGCCGGGACATCTGGCCCATTTGGCGCGCGGAGCCGGACAAGCTGCCGGCCGGTGCTGCGCCTGAAACAGGAAAGCCGCAGCACGGATGCTGCGGCTTTTTCTCTGTCATTGGCTGCCAATCACTGATCAGCCAATCCAAGCGCGGCTCACAGCGCGCCGAACACCACCGCAACCACCAGCGCAAAAGCGGCAGCCATGGCCAATCGATCGATTGTGGATGTCCAAGCCATTGTCACCTCCGTTGGATAACAGCTTTGAGACTACCAAAACGCCATCAACCCGCAACAGGATTCTTCATGCACAGGATTGTGCGGCGCATCACCGCACGTGAACAGACTGGTCAACAGATCGTTAACATTTTAACCACAATTATGGCGGACCGATAAGACAAGAGAAGAAAACAATATTCTATATTATCAAGAACGATCAATCATCCGGACAAGACGCACCGTTGCTTTTCGCGCCACTGGAATGGCAATAAAAGCTGCAACAGTTGCCGCTGGCCAGGCAATCAGGAAGGCTCTTGCCCACAGCCAGCCGAAGCCGGGCGGAAAGCCCAGGTTGAGCCAGGTGATCAGCCCCGTCATCAGGAAGGCCATGATTCCGGCCATCAGAACCGGGAAGATGAAGCGGGCCTTGCCTTCCATGGGGGAAACTCCTGATCAGGCAGACATGCCTTCCCGCCGCCACAATTCGTTAGCGAGACATTAAAACTTGTCGCGCATTTTGCGGTCATGCGTAAAGGTTGCGTTGCGTTCCTTGGCCTTGCGCTCATCGGCGTTCTTCTGGCGAGTTGTGGCCGCGGTTTCCGCGAGCAGCGCGCGGCGTGGCGTGATGAGGCAGAAGCTGCGTGTCTTGCCAGGGGCGAGGTGCGCACGTCGGCCTATGTCTCGCTCAGGGGCTCGCCGATCCAGGGCGCCGGCTCCTGCGGCATGGAGCAGCCCTTGCGGGTCAATGCCTTCGCCGGTGGCCAGATTGGCGTGACCGCGACCCAGACCCTCGCCTGCCCGATTGTCTCGACCACCGACCGCTTCCTCGAAAAGGTCGTGCAGCCTGCCGCCATGGGCGTGCTTGGCAGCCCGATCATCGAGATGAAGGCCGGTTCGTATTCCTGCCGCGCCATGAACAACGGCACCGGCACAGCCCGCCGCTCGGAGCATTCCTTCGGCAACGCGCTCGACATCTTCTCCTTCCGCACCGCCGATGGCCGCGAGATCACGGTTCGGAATGGCTGGCGCGGATCGCCGCAGGAACAGGACTTCCTGCGCGAGGTCTTCGTCGGCGCCTGCTCGCACTACAAGACCGTGCTCGGCCCCGGCGCCGACATGTTCCACTACGACCATTTCCATGTCGATCTGGCGCGCCATGCCGGCGGGCGCTCGATCTGCCGCCCGGTGATCAAGTTCACGCCGCGCCGCGACCAGATCCCGTATGATCCGGCCCGCAACTGGAATGCGCGGCAGGAAGCGCCCGCAGACGAGCCCCGCAGCAGCATCGCCCGCAGCCAGCCTCAGGCGATCCCGCCCTCGGCCACCGCGTGGGCGCGGGCCGATGCGGGCTCGGGCGCTGGCGCGGCTGGTGGCCCGATCCGCCTGCCGGGCTCCGGCCACTTCACGGAAGAATTGGTGCTCGGCGATCCGGATGGCGAGGGCATCGATCCGGACAATGATCCGTTCGCGCTGGAAGATCCGCGCAAGCCGCAAACCGGCGCGGCACCGGTGCGCGCGCTTCCCGTCGCGCCCGGCCGGCAGAGCTATCGGCCACCGGCCTCCGCCGCTCTGCAGCAGCCGGAACGGTTCCAGCCCGAGGTGAGGCCCGCAGAGCCTCCCCCGCAGCGCCCCTGGCCACCCCGCTTCTGACGCCGGTTGCAGCCAATCTGCGGGGCTCGGCCGTTGCGCCCGCACAGCTCCGGTGACAGTGTCGGCCCATGCCGCGCCTTGCCCTCTTCCAGCCTGACATTCCGCAGAACACCGGCACCATGGTGCGCCTGTGCGCCTGCCTCGGCGTGGCCATCGATATCATCGAGCCGGCAGGCTTCGATGTCTCGGACCGCAACTTCCGCCGCGCCGGCATGGACTATCTCGAACGCGCCGCCATCATGCGGCATGACAGCCTTTTGGTGTTTGACCGGTGGCGACGGCAGGCGGGCCACCGGCTGGTGCTGGTTGAAACCGACGGCGCATGCCCCTACACGGATTTCGCCTTCCTGCCGTCGGACATCCTTCTGGTCGGCCGGGAGTCAGCGGGGGTGACCGGGGAGGTCGTGGCCATGGCAGATGCGAGCGTGTTCATCCCTCAGGTGGCCGGCTTGCGTTCGATCAATGTCGCAGCGGCGGCGGCCATGGTTCTTGGGGAAGCCATGCGGCAAACGGGCAGCTTCGCCGCCACACAGGACAGGAACATCGGATGAGTGACGCTGCCATGATCGACCAAGGGGCGAGCGGCAAGGCCGAGCAGATGGCCCTTGCCGAAGCGATGAAGCCGCGTGCGCGGGCCACCTTCGAAGCGCTGCGTGACCGGATCTGCGCCGCCTTCGAGCAGATCGAGGATGATTGCACCGGACCGTTCCATCCCGACGCCCCTGCCGCTGCGGGCCGTTTCGTGCGCACGCCCCACCAGCGCACCAACCATGACGGATCGCCCGGCGGCGGCGGCGTCATGTCGATGATGTCGGGGCGGGTGTTCGAAAAGGTCGGCGTTCATGTCTCGACGGTGTTCGGCACCTTCCAGCCCGAGTTCGCCGGCCAGATCCCCGGCGCTGCCGAGGATCCCCGGTTTCAAGCCACCGGCATCTCGCTGATCGCCCATCCGTGGAACCCGCATGCACCCACCGTGCACATGAACACGCGCTTCGTGGTCACCACCAAGCCCTGGTTCGGTGGCGGAGCGGACCTGACGCCCGTGCTGATGCGCCGCCGCACCCAGGAGGATCCGGATACGGTACATTTCCACGGCGCCATGCGCACGCCCTGCGAGGCCAACGCTGTGGACTATGCCGCCTACAAGGCCTGGTGTGACGAATACTTCTTCCTAAAGCACCGGAACGAGCCGCGCGGCATCGGCGGCATTTTCTACGACTACCGCTGGACCGGCGATCCGGAGGCCGACCTTGCCTTCACGCGCGATGTCGGGCTCGCCTTCCTCGATGCCTATCTGCCCATCCTGCGCCGCAACATGGGCACGCCCTGGACCGAGGCCGACAGGCATGAGCAGCAGGTCAGGCGCGGACGCTATGTCGAATACAACCTGCTGTATGACCGCGGCACGATCTTCGGGCTGAAGACCGGCGGCAATGTCGATGCGATCCTGTCATCGATGCCGCCGACGGTTCGCTGGCCCTGAGGCGGCCAGCAAGGGCAAAGCGCTTCGGCCTCCCGGGCCACCTGTTGCCATCGCAGAGGAGCGAGCAGGCACCAACCGGATGGCAAGGCCATCCGGAAACCGACGCCAAGCCTTGACTGTCGCAAGCCGGACATCAGACCGACACGATCAGGCGTCATGCTTTGGTATTCCCTCACAACAGGAGCCTGAACCATGACCTTTGCCCAAGGCGATATCGTCAATGTGAAATCCGGCGGCCCGGCGCTGACCGTCCTGTCCATCGCCAACGAGCAGGCGACTTGCCTGTTCTATTCCGAGGAACTCGGCGAGTTCAAACAAGCCGTGATCCCGACCTTCGCGCTTGAGGCTTATGATGATGAAGCCGGCGACGAGGACGACGATCGCTCGTCTTCAGAGGATGACGAGGATGAGGACGAAGACGAGGACGACAAGGCGGCCTAACAACCTGCTGAACCATGTCGGCGATGCCGTCATGACGAGACCTGCGGGATATTCCGGCAACCCGCTCAGGTAACTGTCACGTCGCGCAGGATGGCGGCCTGAGTGGCCGGATCATCCGGAAAGCCGCGGTCGGCCCAACGCCGGATCGCTTCGGAGAGAGCCGCGCCGACCGCAGGGCCGGCCGGCACACCGAGCGCCAGCAGGTCCGCTCCGCGAAACGGTGAAACGGGAATCGGCAAGGCCGCCAGTTCGGTCGAGCGGGCAGGCCCCAGCCGCAAGGCCAGCACAGACAGCGTATCCTGCACAGCCCTGGCCCCGTGCCTGAGCCCCGACAGGCGCACCTGTGTCTCTGTGAGCCGCGCTGGGTCCGCCCATTCGGCGAGCAGGACCGCCATGGCTTCGCAGCGCTTGCGCTCGTCCGCGCTCAGGCGCAGCGCCGCGTCGAGCTTCTGACAATCCATGATGTCGCGCACGCCAAGGGCGGCCAGGCGCGTCACCGCATCGGAGCCGGGAAAGCCTGAGAGACAGGCCTCGAAGGCCGGCACGTCTGCGGCAAGGCCCTCCGTGATCTCTGACCAGATGCCACCAGCGACGAATTCCGGCACCGCAGAATGGGCACCGCGCGCTACCAGCAGCTTCATCAATTCGGCCCGGATCCGCTCGGCCGAGAGCTTGGTCATGCCCGCCCGGAGCCGGATGCATGCCGCCAGCCCAGGTGCATCCGTTGGCCCCTCGCCATAGGCGGCATGAAACCGGAAGAAGCGCATGATCCGGAGGTAGTCCTCCGCGATGCGTGTATCGGGGTCACCGATGAAGCGCACACGCCGCGCCTGAAGGTCGGCCAGCCCGCCGGCATAGTCGTGAACAACACCATCGGCGGACAGCGAGAACTGGTTGATCGTGAAGTCGCGCCTGAGTGCGTCTTCCTCGAAACTGTCGGCAAAGGCGATCGTGGCATGACGCCCGTCGGTGGCCACGTCGCGCCGGAGCGTGGTGATCTCGAACGGCACCTTGCCGATCACCACCGTGACCGTGCCGTGGGCGATCCCTGTCGGAACGACCTTGCGTCCGGCAGAACTGGCACGCGACATGGCCTGGTCCGGGCGCAGCGTTGTGGCAAGATCGATGTCGGTCGTCGGCAGGTTGAGCAGCGTGTTGCGCACCGCCCCGCCGATGATGCGGGTCTCGGCACCTTCACCATTCATCAGCGCCATAAGGTCAGCCACGGCAGGCCGACCAAGCAAGGCCGCAAAACGCTGCTGCATTGACAAGTTGGTCGTCGCCTCGGCTGCCATGGCGCGCTACCGGCTGTCAGGGATTGTCGATGAAACGGCCCGGCACCAGCCGGCCATTCTCGACATAGGGCGGGATATAGGCCCCGGTATGGGTGGTGGAGGACAGGCCAGCCAGCAGGATCGAGCCGATCGCCAGCAGAATGCCCGCCACCGCAAGGCCGAATTTCCAGCCGCTCCAGTGGGCGATGTCGAACGGGTTGCGCCTGGTCAGCACCAACCATCCAGCAAACAGCATGAAGGGCACGAAGAACAGCAGGATATCGTCGAGAATCATCCGGAACATCGAGGCGGCCCTTCAAGGCGTTTGGGATGCACCGAGCAGCCTGTCATGCAGGTTGCGCAAGATGCCCGCCGTGGCACCCCAGATGTAGCGGTCGGCATAGGGCATAGCATAGTAACTGCGATAGATTCCTTTCCAGACCCGGCCGTGCCGTTCGTGATTGGCCGGGTTCATCAGAAAGCCGAGTGGAGTTTCGAACGCCTCATCGACCTCGCCCCGGTTGATGCTCAACTCGAAAGCCGGCTCCACCGCCGCCACCACAGGCACGATGCGGTAGCCGGTGCCGGTCAGGTAGGCATCGAGGAAACCAAGCGGCGTGACATGGGCGCGCGACAGGCCGATCTCCTCTTCCGCCTCGCGCAGCGCGGTTTCCACCGGCGAGGCATCCCCCGCATCGATCTTGCCACCCGGAAAGGCGATCTGCGCCGAATGGTCACGCAGCGCCGCAGCCCGCATCGTCAGCAGCACGGTCGCGCCGCCAGGGCGGTTGATGACCGGCACCAGCACGGCCGCCGGCTTCAGCGACGTCTCGTCAGGCAGCGGCAGCCCCATGCCTGCTGGAAGGGGCTGATCCAGATCGAAATCGGATCGTGGCCGCGCGATCAGGTCGCCGGGTTGCGGCTCATCCCGGCGCAGATGCTGACCGGCCAACTGGCGGAAACGGGCAAAGTCAAAGGCGTTCACGCGAGATCCTCGACCTCGGAGGCGGCCACTGCCGGCCAGAACAAACCGCCAGCACGGACGCCGAACATCGCCTGCTCGCCATGCTGCTCCACGCACCCCAGAGCCAGAAGGTCATAGGTGAGCGCGCGGGTGACGCGGGCCCAGAGGTTGCGCCGGACATGGACATAGGGGCAAAGCCCGCCTCGCGCATCGCGCTCGAACCTGAGGCCATGATCAGGGCCGACACTCACCACATCATCGACATTGGTGCGGAACGACAGGGCCAGTGTCAGCCCTTCCCCGTCCGCCGCCATCTCGACGGCCTGAAACGGAGCATCATCCACGCGGATGCCGACTTTCTCGACCGGCGTGACCAGCCTGTAGTCATCACCCTCGCGCACCAGAACCGAGGCGAACAGACTGACCAGCTTGGGCCGTCCGATCAGCGTGCCCATGTAGAACCATTGCCCGTCTACGGCGATGCGCATGTCGATCTCGCCGCAGAAGGGCGGGTTCCAGCGTTCCACAGGCGGCAGCCCGCGGCGCGGCAAGGCATCCGGCCCGTGGTTCGCACCCTGGTCGAGCGAGCGCAGCAGCCGCTCAAGGCCGCTGGCGCCCTGCGCCGTGCCGACCTTGGCCGCTGCGATGTCCTGCCGTCCGTTCAGGGGGGCCTGCTCTCTCGTCATTGTGATCCCGGATCACGGCTCGCAGCTTGAAGCCGCGCACCAATGCCCGTCTACTTACACGCAATGACAAGGAATTGGCAGTCGTTCCAGCTTCGCGCTCCGTCACCACAGCGACATGTTGTCTGGGGACTGGCCATGACGCCTGCTTGTGGGGTCGGCGATTTGCCCCCAATCTGCCGCAACCGGCCTGCACTGTCGTCTCGCGTCTTGAGCAGGCCGCACCGAACGGCAGATCGACCTGTCCGCCGCTCACATCTGGACTGCAAGCCCTTCGCAAGGCGGCCGTCAGGCTGGCTTGCGGGCCGGATGGCAGGACAGATGGCAGGCAAAGTGACCACCCGAGACCTGTTCGCACGAGGAGCCAAGCCATGACCCCCGCAACCGATGCCGTCGATTTCGACAAGGCCGTGGCCGATGCCGCAGGCGCTGCGCTCGATTCGATCAGCAAGGCCAGGACCGAGATCGGCAAGGCGATCTTCGGCCAGGGCGATGTGGTCGATCTGGCGTTGATCACGCTTCTGGCCGGTGGCCATGGCCTGCTGGTCGGGCTGCCCGGCCTTGCCAAGACACGGCTGGTCGAAACCATGGGCACCGTCCTTGGCATCACGGCGCGGCGTGTGCAGTTCACGCCCGATCTGATGCCGTCCGACATTCTCGGCACCGAAGTGCTCGACGAGACGCCGGAGGGCCGCCGCCATTTCCGCTTCGTCAAGGGCCCGATCTTCACCCAGCTGCTGATGGCCGACGAGATCAACCGCGCCAGCCCGCGCACCCAGTCGGCGCTGCTTCAGGCCATGCAGGAACACCACGTCACGGTGGCTGGCGAGCGCCATGACCTGCCGCGCCCGTTCCACGTGCTCGCCACCCAGAACCCGATCGAGCAGGAGGGCACCTATCCGCTGCCCGAAGCCCAGCTTGACCGCTTTCTGATGCAGATCGACGTCGGCTATCCGGACCGGGAAGCCGAGCGCCGCGTGCTGATCGAGACCACTGGCACAGAAACCGCAAAGCCCACCGCCGCCATGACGGGCGAGCAGCTGATGGCGGCCCAGCGCCTCGTGCGCCGCCTGCCCGTCGGCGACAGCGTGGTCGAGGCCATCCTCGATCTGGTGCGCGCAGCCCGTCCGGACTCGGACGACAAGGACATGAACGCCAAGCTGGCCTGGGGTGCTGGCCCCCGCGCCAGCCAGTCGCTGGCGCTCGCTGTCAGGGCACGGGCGCTGCTGCAGGGCCGCCTTGCGCCATCGGTCGACGATGTTGCCGCACTGGCCGCACCCATCCTCAAGCACCGCATCGCGCTGACCTTCGGGGCCCGCGCCGATGGCGAGACGGTCGATGCCGTGATTGCGCGCCTGATCGGCCGGCTCGGCTGACGGCACGCACGCATGGTCAAGACCACCGTCCTCACCCCAAGCCAGCGCTCGCCAGGAGCCCGCGACAGCGAGCAGGGCATTGCCCTGTCGCACCGCCTGCCACGGCTGGCGCTGGAGGCGCGGCGTGTCTCGGCCTTCGTCAACGGCGTGCATGGGCGGCGCAAGGCCGGGCCGGGCGAGACCTTCTGGCAATACCGCATGCTGACACCGGGCGAGGCCAGCTCCGGCATCGACTGGCGGCGGTCGGCCCGCGACAGCAAGCTCTATGTGCGCGAACGCGAGTGGGAAGCCTCGCACACCATCTGGATGTGGGCAGACCGCTCTGCCTCGATGGGCTTTGCCTCGTCGCTGGCGCAGGCTCCCAAGGTCGACCGCGCGCTGGTGCTGGCTCTCGCGCTGGCCGATGCGCTGGTCGACGGCGGCGAGCGGGTCGGCCTGCTGGGTCTCACCCGTCCGCTGGCCTCCCGCCGCATCATCGAGCGGCTGGTGGAGCACCTGGCCGGCGATGTTGCCGGCATGGACGCCGATCTGCCACCGGCCCGCGCCATCGGGCGGCTTGATGAGGCGGTGCTGATCAGCGACTGGCTCACGCCTCTCGACAAGGTTCTGGCGGCGCTGGGCAGCATTGGCGTGCAGGGCGGGCGCGGTCACCTGGTGATGATCGTCGATCCGGTCGAGGAGAGCTTCCCCTTTGCCGGGCAGGCCGAGTTGCTCGATCTCGAAAGCGATCTCAGGCTCGATGTCGGGGATGCCAATGCCTGGGGCAAGGACTACCGCGTGCGCATCGCAGCCCATCGCGATGCCATTGCAGCCGCCTGCCGCAAGCTGGGCTGGACCTTCACGCTGCATCACACCGACCGCAATGCCAGCGAAGCGGCGCTGAAGCTGGCAGCACTGATCAGTTCGGCCCGCGACATGCGGGCGGCATGAGGGAGATGCGCTGATGCTCGGCCTTCCGCTCTCCTTCATGGCCCCGATCGTGCTTGCCGGGCTCGTCGCCCTGCCGGCCCTGTGGTGGCTGTTGCGCGTCACCCCGCCACGACCCCAGCGCATCGCCTTCCCGCCGCTGAAGCTGATGGCCGACCTCCTGCCCAAGCGCGAGACGCCGGCCCGCACCCCGTGGTGGCTGCTGGCGCTCCGCATGCTGATCGCGGCGATGGTGATCCTGGCCGTGGCGGGCCCCGTGTTCAACCCGCAAGGCGGTGAGGAGAGTGCCACCCGCGAGCCGCTGGTGCTGCTGGTCGACAACGGGGCCGCCTCCGCGCGGGACTGGGCAGGCCGCGTCCAGTTGGCCGAAAGCCTGATCGCCGGCGCAGGCCGCGATGGCCGCGCCATCGCCTTTGCAGGCCTGGCCGAGCCTGCGGCGAGCATCGCACTCGGCACCCCGGCCGAAGCCGAGGACCGCCTGCGCGCCCTGCCGCTGCGCCCCCACATGCCGGACCGCAGCGCCCATCTGGCCGACCTGCAATCGCTGCTCGCCGTGGCACCCGGCTCCGACGTGGCCTGGATCAGCGATGGCGTGCGCCTCGAAGCCGATGATGCCTTCTCTCGCCGTCTCACCGAACTGGCCCGCAACGGCCGGGTCACCGTCCATGCCGCCAATGCGCCGACCATGCTGTTCCTCACCGATGTCGAGAATCTGGCCAACAGCCTCAACGTGCGCGTCGTCCGAGCCCAGCCGGGTGCGCCCTCGACTGTGAACCTGCGCGCCAGCGACCAGCGCGGCATCGTTCTGGGCGAAACCACCACGCTGCTGCCGGCCTCGGCCACGGAGACCACCGCCTCGTTCGCGCTTCCCATCGAGGTCCGCAACGCGGTCACGCGCATCGAGATCGTCGGCGAGCGCTCGGCTGGCGCGGTGCTTCTGGTCGATGACAGCGCCAAGCGCCGGCGCGTCGGGCTGGTCACGGGCGTCACCGCCGACGTGGCCCAGCCGCTGTTGTCGCCGACCTACTATCTCTCCCGCGCGCTGGGACCCTTTGCGGACATCCGCGAACCCCGGCCTGGCATTTCCGATCCGATCGGTCAGTTGCTCGACCAGAACCTGTCGGTGTTGATGCTGGCCGATGTCGGCGGCATCGATAAGGACACTACGGCGCGGATCACCGCCTTCATGGAACGTGGCGGCGTGCTGGTGCGCTTCGCCGGTCCCCGTCTGGCAGCGGCCAGCGATGATCTCACCCCGGTGCGCTTGCGCCGCGGCGGCAGGAGCCTGGGCGGCGCTCTGTCATGGGATGCGCCCAAGACCCTCGCACCCTTCAACCGCGAAGGGCCCTTCGCCGAACTCAGCACCCGCGAGGAGGTGACCGTGACCCGCCAGATCCTGGCCGAGCCCGACGGCGAGCTCTCCCGCAAGGTCTGGGCCTCGCTGGTCGACGGCACGCCCATCGTCACCGCCGAACGCCGCGGGGCAGGCCTCGTCGTGCTGTTCCATGTCACCGCCGACACCACGTGGTCGAGTCTTCCGCTCTCGGGCCTGTTCGTCGACATGCTCAAGCGTATCGTGGCGCTGGCGGGCGCAGCCGCCGCCGATGTCGGCCAGACCGGTGAAGCCCGCGTCGAGACAGTCTCGCCGGTCACGGTGCTTGATGGCCAGGGTGCCTTCCGCAGCCCGCCGGCCACCGCCCGCCCCGTCCCGCGCACCTATGCCGACCGCGCGGTTCATGCCCATCCGCCGGGCTTCTACGGCCCGCGCAACGCGACGCTGGCCATCAACACCCTGAAGACCGGAGACCGCCCCGCTGCGATCGATTTCGCCGCCAGCGGCATCACAACGCGAGCCATCGAAGCCCCGCAGGCGCGAGACCTCAGGCCGCCGCTCCTTGTGCTCGCCCTTCTGCTGCTGGCCGCCGACACACTGGCAACCCTGTGGCTCGGCGGCCGCTTGAAAGCCATGACACGTGCCCGTGCCGTGGCAGCCTCGCTGCTGCTGGCCGTGCTGGCATCAGGCGTTGCTGGCTTCCACGCCGGCCCGGCCAAAGCCCAGACCGCGCCCCAGGCGCAGGCGGCACCACCGGAAGCGGCTCAAGGCAACGCCGGCCCGGTCCCGCGCGAGCAGGTGGCAGCGGCGGCAACGACCCGCCTCGCCTTCGTGCTGACGGGCGACCGCCGCGTCGACGACACCAGCAAGGCCGGGCTCGAAGGCCTGACGCTGGCGCTCTCCACCCGCACGGCTCTTGAACCGGGCGAGCCGGTGGGCGTCGACCCGTCGCGCGACGAGCTTGGTCTTTTCCCGATTCTCTACTGGCCCATCGTGGCTGGCAGGCCGCTGCCCGGCGCAGAAACCATGCGCCGGCTCGATGCCTTCATGAAGGGTGGGGGCTTCGTCATCTTCGACACGCGCGATGCCGATGCCCAGCGCACCGGCCGCGCCACGCCAGAGGGCGATCACCTCAAGCAGATGCTCTCGATCGTCGACGTGCCGGAGCTTGAGCCGGTGCCGCGCGACCATGTGCTGACCAAGACCTTCTACCTGATCGACGGCTTTCCCGGCCGCTATGACCGTGGCCAGACATGGGTCGAGGTGCTGCCGCCGCCGGGGCCTGATGGTCGTGGCCCGGCGCGCGCTGCCGACGGTGTCTCGCCGATTGTGATCACCTCGAACGACCTCGCCGCTGCCTGGGCCACCGATCGCAGGGGCGGACCGCTGTTCCCGCTGCAGGGATCGAGCCCGCGCCAGCGCGAGATGTCCCTGCGCGGCGGCATCAACCTCGTGATGTATGCCCTGACCGGCAACTACAAGGCCGATCAGGTGCATGTGCCCGCCCTGCTCGAACGATTGGGGCAATAGCCGATGTATTCGCTCAGCTTCGCCCCCCTCGTGCCCATCTGGCTGCTGGCCGGCCTTGCGCTGCTGGTGCTGGTCGCCGCCGGCGCAGCGCTCGCCCTCCAGCGCGGACGCGGCGTGCTGCGTGCCTTCGCGCTGCTGGCCCTGCTGTTCGCGCTTGGTGACCCTTCGCTGGTGCGCGAGGAACGTGAGCCGGTGAAGGACGTGGTGGCAGTGGTTATCGACCGGTCCGGCTCCAACCGGCTGTCAGACCGCGCCGAGCAGACGGCCCGCGCCCGCGCCGCGCTGGAGCGGCAACTGGCCAGCATTCCCCAGGTCGAGCCCCGCTTCGTCGAGGTCGGCGACGGCGACGGCGCCAATGATGGCACACGCCTGTTCGAGGCGCTCAATGCCACCCTGGCCGATGTCCCTGCCGAGCGCGTAGCCGGCGCCCTGTTCGTCACCGACGGCATCGTCCATGACATGCCGGCAGCCGCGCAGGCGCTGGGCCTGAAGGCCCCGCTGCATGCGCTCGTCACCGGGCGTGACGCCGAGATCGACCGGCGCGTCACGCTTATCGACACGCCGCGCTTCGGCATCGTTGGCAAGACGGTCAACATCCGCCTCAAGGTCGACGAGAAGAACGGCACAGGCACCGGCAGGCTCACCGTGCGCCGCGACGGCGAGGTGCTGATCGAACGCACGATCCGCACCGGCGAGCCGCTGGAGCTTTCGGTGCGTGTTGATCGCGGCGGCCCGAACCTGATCGAGATCGAGGCGGACGCCCTGCCCAACGAGTTGACCACCGCCAACAACCGCGCCGTGGTCACCATTGAGGGTGTGCGCGACAAGCTGCGGGTGCTGCTGGTCTCGGGCGAGCCCCATGCCGGCGAACGCACATGGCGCAACCTGCTGAAATCCGACGCGAACATCGATCTGGTGCACTTCACCATCCTGCGCCCGCCGGAGAAGCAGGATGGCACCCCGATCAACGAATTGTCGCTGATCGCCTTCCCGGTGCGCGACCTGTTCCAGACCAAGATCAAGGAATTCGACCTGATCATCTTCGATCGCTATGCCAACACCACGATCCTGCCGATGGTCTACTTCGAGAACATCGTGCGCTATGTCCGCGAGGGCGGCGCGCTGATGGTGGCAGCAGGCCCCGAGTTCTCCGGCACCGGCACCACGCTCTCGCGCACCCCGTTGGCTGCCGTCCTGCCGGCGCAGCCCGATGGTCGCACCATCGAGGAGGCCTACAAGGCCCGCATCACTGATCGCGGCAAGCGCCACCCGGTGACCCGCGACCTCGCTGGTTCGGAGGTTGAGCCGCCGCGCTGGGGCGAATGGCTGCGCCTGATCTCGGCCCGCGCCAGCGAAGGTGATGTGGTGATGTCCGGCCCCGGCGACCGGCCGCTGCTGATCACATCGCGCGAGGGCAAGGGCCGCGTTGGCCTGTTCCTGTCCGACCATGCCTGGCTCTGGGCGCGTGGCTTCCGCGAAGGCGGCCCGCACATCGACCTGCTGCGCCGGCTCAGCCACTGGCTGATGAAGGAGCCAAGCCTTGAAGAGGAAGCCCTGCGCGCGGCAACACGCGGCCGCACGGTCGAGATCGAGCGCCAGACCCTTGGCGACAATCCCGGCGCGGTCACCATCACCAGCCCGTCGGGCGCGGCCCGCTCCCTGCCGCTGGCCCTCGACAGGCCGGGTCTGTTCAGCGCCCGCCTTCAGGCCACGGAACTGGGGCTGCACCGGCTGCAATCGGACCAGTTGGTCGCCTTCGTCAGCGTCGGCAGCGACAACCCGCGTGAGTTCACCGAAGTGCTCAGCGACCCGGCACGCCTTCGCTCCGTGGCGGAAAGCGTCAGCGGCTCGTCGCGCCGCATCGGCCGCGAGACCGGATCAGATGTCGATCTGCCGCGCATCGTGCCGGTGCGCTCCGGCACGCGTCTCGCCGGCGGTGACTGGATCGGCCTCAGGATCACCGATTCCGGCATTGTGCGCGGCGTGTCGCTCTCGCCGCTGTTCCTCGGCCTCGGTGGGCTGGCGTTGATCCTGGGCGCGCTGATCGCAGGCTGGCTCGGGGAAGGCGGAACGCGCAGCTGGCGGCGCAAGGCTCAGGCCTGATCAGGGCTGATTGTCCTGCCGCGCCCGCACCGGTCCGCGCGCGCGCTCCAGTGCGCCGTCAGCCAGTTCCACGCCGAGGAAGCGCTTCGGATTGACCGGGCCCGGCAGGATGAGCTGCCCTTCCGGAATGACAGCAAAGCCGAACCGCCTGTAGTACGGCTCGTCGCCGACCAGCAGCACCAGCGTTTCGCCGGCTTCCTGCGCGGCACCGAGCGCCCGGCGCATCAGCGCAGCGCCAATGCCCACGCCCTCGAAGGACGGATCGACCGTAAGCGGACCCAGCATCAAGGCCGGTACGGCGCCAGCGGTGATCGGCGATAGCCGGACCGACCCCACAAGGAACGTCCCGACATGGGCCGAGAAACTGAAGCGGGATGGCTGGCTGGCAGTCTCCGGTCCATGCCCCTCCCTCAGGCGAAAGGCCGTGCGGGCATAGCGGCCCGGCCCGAAGGCACGCTCGTGCAGCCGCTCAATGGCCTCGTCGTCAAGCATGGATTCAGGGCGAAGGGTAAAGGCGACGGAACTCATGACAGAATGCTTCTTGCAGCCGCGTTGCCGCAGGCCGGATGATGGAGCGCAATCAGGCTTGGTCGAATCGGCACCATGCCGTGCGGTGTCATCACCATGTCGCGCTCACGGGGGCATCGTCCAGCACTTCGGCGAGGCGGCGCCGTGTCGCCTCGGTCGTATCCTGAGGCAGGCCGGCGAGTGGGAAGAACCGGGCGGCGCTGATCTCGCGGTTTGGCTCGGGCGGACCGGACCAGTCAAAATCACGCACCACGTACACGGCCACATGGTCGCGCCGGCTGATGCGCGCGTTGAAGAACATGCCGTGAAGGATCGGCGCGCCGTGCACTGTCACGCCCGCCTCCTCGACCAACTCCTTGGCCAGAGCCGCATGCACCGTCTCGCCGACCTCGACACCGCCTCCCGGCAGATGCCAGCCGGGCGTGTAGGTGTGCTTGACCAGCAGCACCTGCCCGTCCCCATCCAGCACCACGGCGCGGACGCCGAGCGTCACGGCGCGCGTCATCAGGAACCAGCGATGCGCCAGCCATTGTAGCCCGCGCTGCATCAGGCGCCTCCGAGACGCGGGGCCGAGCGGGACGTGTCATGCACAAGGCGCATATCACAGCCTCGCTTCGGATTTCGCATGCCATTATTGCACCACAAATGTGGCATACACACCCCATCGAAGCAGGCGGCAAGGGTCTCCTGCTCATGACAAGGACCGCCCCCGATGTTTCTCGCTTCGATCATTTCGCTGTTCACCGCTCCCAAGGCCTATGTCTGGCAGCCGGCCCTGACCATGACCGATCCGACGATCGTGTCCCAGCTGATGCCCGACTGCGCTCGCTGACACGCACCACATCGCGCGCCGCACCTTGACGTGCCGCGCCTGAAAGGCCAAGCCCCGGATCGTTCCGGGGCTTTTTTCATTGTCGCCCCGCCATCTCTCCTGCCGGGGTCCCGTCTTGGGTTTTGCGCTCGCCCACCTGTCTGATCCGCATCTGAATCCGCTGCCGCAGCCGCGGCTGCGCGAGCTGATGGGCAAACGCGCCACCGGCTATGCCAACTGGCTGCGGTCGCGCCGCCACGTCCACGACATGGCGCTGCTCGAACGCCTGCTGGCCGACATCGCCGCCCAGAAGCCCGACCATGTGGCCTGCACCGGCGATCTGGCCCATATCGGCCTGCCTTCCGAGTTTCCCCGCGCCGTGGCTTTCATGGAAAAGCTGGGCAGCCATGACCAGGTCAGCTTCGTGCCCGGCAATCACGATGCCTATGTGCCATCAAGCCTCGCCGCCCTGACCGCCGCCATGGAGCCGTGGTGCCGCAGCGACGAGGCCGCCGAGGGTTTTCCCTGGCTCAAGGTGCGCGGGCATGTGGCGCTGATCGGCCTGTCATCGGCCGTGCCCACCGGCCCGCTGATGGCCTGGGGCCGGCTTGGGCAGGAGCAGATCGACAAGGCGGAGATGCTGCTGCACTACGCCGGCAAGCGCGGGCTGAAGCGCGTCGTGCTGATCCATCATCCGCCGCATGTCGGCGGCGCCAAGCGCGGGCGCGAGCTGAAGGATGCAAGGCAATTCGAGGCCATGCTGGCCAGTGCCGGTGCGGATCTCGTGCTCCACGGGCATAACCACCGCACCTCGCTGGCCTGGCGGGCCGGTCCGCAGGCACGCGTGCCGATCGTCGGCGTGGCCTGCTGCTCGATGGGCCTTCGCGGCCATGGCGAGACGGCGGGCTGGCATCTGATCGACATCCCCGAAGATGAGGCCCCGATCACGATCGCACGGCGCGGCCTGGGCCCCACCGGCGGCATAGGCCCGCTCGACACGCTGGTCCTGACACCGCCCTGAAGCGGAGCGCTCAGATGCAGCGCCCGCCATCGACCTCCAGCACGGCACCGGTGACCATGCCCGCCTCGTCGGAGCAGACGAACAGGCACGCATTGGCAATATCCTGAGGCGTCGACAGCCGCCCGATCGGGATGCTGGCCCGGAAAGCAGCGCGCTTCTCCGGCGTGTCCTCACCCATGAAGGTGGCGAGCAGCGGCGTTTCGCCAGCCACCGGGGCGATGGCCACGACCCTGATCCTGTCCGGAGCCAGTTCCACCGCCATGGATTTCGAGACGAGGTTCACCGCGCCCTTGCTGGCATTATACCAGGTCAGGCCCGGCCTTGGCCGGATGCCGGCCGTCGAGCCGATGTTGCAGATCACGCCACCACCGCGCTGGCGCAGATGCGGGATTGCAGCCTGCGCCATCAGGAAGATCGACTTGACGTTGACAGCGAAGACCCGGTCGAACTCTGCCTCGGTCACATCCAGCATCGGCTTGTTGCGATGGGTGACGCCGGCATTGTTGACGATCAGCTCCAAGTCCCCGAAGCGCTTCAGCGTCGCCTGAACGGCCCGTGTGACATCACGCGCTTTCGAGACATCGGCCCTGATCGCGAAGGCGCGGCGGCCAATGCCCTTCGCCACGGCGCGGGCCTTGTCGAGGTCGAGATCGACCACCGCCACCCGCGCCCCTTCGCGGGCAAAGGTCTCGGCGATGCCCTGCCCGAAGCCCTGCCCTGCGCCGGTGACCAGCGCGACCTTTCCCGCAAGACGCATCGTGTCCTCCCCTGTTTCGCTTGTTGTCTCAGGCCCAGAGCCGGGCTTCAAGCCCGAAGGCCGCAGGGTCGAGCGCCACCAGCGCAAGCCCCCGCTCAGCCGGGTCAGGGCCGGTCACCACGCTCAGCCGCGCATCGGCCATCAGCGCCTGCATTGGCGGCTTGGTGGCAAAAGCGGTGCGCACCTCGCCGGAGTCGAACAGCGGCAGCAGCTTCGGCGTGATGCCGCCCGCGATGAAGACACCGCCTGTCGCCTTCAGGGCCAATGCGAGATCGCCGGCGACGCGCCCGAGCAGCCGCCCAAACATCCTGACCGCCGCCAGCGCCTGAGCCTCGCCGGCAAAGGCCGCCGCTGCGATCCCGGCGGCATCGCGCCGCGTCAGGTCCGCGCCGGCGAGATGCCGCAGCGCCAGATCGAGCCGGGCGAGACCTGACCCGGAGAGCACGCTTTCCACCGTGACGCGCCCATGCACCCGTTCCAGCAAAGGCCAGAGCGCCAACTCGTCCGGCAGAACAGGGCCAAGCTCAATGTGGCCAGCCTCGGTCGGAACGATGGTGTAGCGACCGGCCCGGCCCACCAGCGCGGCCGCACCGAAGCCGGTTCCGGGCCCGAGCACGAGCCGCGCGCCATCAGCCGCCGGGTCTGCAACGCCATCGCCGATGGCCGTCAGGTCCGCAGCACCGAGCGCCGGCAGGCAGCAGGCCAGCGCTTCGAAATCGTTGAGCAGCAAGCCCTGCTCCAGCCCCAGCGCCGCCATCAGCGACGGCCCGTCAAACGCCCAGCCGGCATTGGTCAGTTCGGCGCCAAGCCCGATGACCGGGCCGGCCACGGCCAGGATGGCGGAACGCGGCACGACGCCAGCAACTGTGATGGCCCGCGCCAGCGCCGCCTCGCAGCTTGGCTCATCCTTCGTCGACAGGCGCATGACCGTGCGCGGCTCAGCGCCCGGCGCATCGACCACCGCAATCCGGCAATGGGTGCCGCCGATATCGGCAGCCAGCAGCGGGTGGGGAAGATAGGCCATGCGGTAGGTTCGCTCAGGGCTTGCGCGCCGCCGCCGGCTCCGGCCGCTTCGGGTCCTTGCTGAAGCCCTTGAAGACATGGTCCGGCGAGGACGTGTTGTGCTGCGAATGGGTCAGGCGGCCCATCCAGACATCGGTGCCCTGCGCCTTCTGGAAATCGAGGATATGCTCCTCGCGCCAGCGCTTGGCGCCGGGTTCGCGCACGGCGATGCGCGACACGTCGTTGTTGAAGTCGGTGACATACATCGAGCGCAACGCGGCGAAGGCCTTGCCGCCACCAACCGGCCTGTCGAGCACCGCGTCGAGGATCATCCGGTTCTCGTCGACACTCTCAAGCTTCAGCGAACCATTGGAGCCATCCTTGAAGGCCATCTTGAATTCGAGCGTCTTGGGATCGAACTCGATCTCCTTGATATTTACCACCGGGCGGCCCTCCTGCTCCACGGGGCCGAACAGGAACGACGAGCCATAGGCATTGAAGCTCAGATGCGCTGGCGGCATCGGTCGGGCCCGCCAATAGCCGTCCTGCGGATAGACCACCAGAACCTCGTAGGACTTGTCCTTGCCGAGCTTCCAGAGCTGGACCAGATGCAGCCCCTTCTCAACCCGGTCACCGACGCGGAACGTGGTGTCGGCAGGCCGCCAGAAGGTCGGGAAGGTGTAGCCCACCAGCCAGTATTCGATGCTTTCGTAGAAGGTGACCCGGCGCGGCGGCACCGGCGCGGTGAAGGATGGATCGCCCGTCATGTCGCAGGCTGTCCAGTCTGCCTCCCAGTTATCCTTGACCAGACCGCCGATATAGGGCGGATGCGCCGCCTCGATCCTGAAGCGCCGGACCTCGGGCGAGGTCACCTTGATCGTGATGTTGTCCTTCTCGGCGCACAGCACCGGCTCCGATTCGTTGGTGACAGTCACCGGCACCGCATCGAGCGACGCCGCGAACGCGGTCGCGCTGAAAGCCATGGCAGCAAGGGCGGCGGAGATGCGGAGCATGGGAGCGTATCCATTCCAGTTGGTGTCATCCCCGGAGCGCCAACGGCGCGGGAAGGGGATCCATTCTCGTCACAGGTCAGGTGTATCCCCTTCCCGGCCCTGTGGGCCGCCGGGGATGACACCCTTGGTTTCAGGTCAACACCGCATAGACATCACCCGAGTTCGCCTCATGCGGCAAGGCCCGGATATGCGCGATCATCGCGTCCGCACTGATGGCATCGTCGAAGGTCAGCACCTGGCTCTCGCCGAGCGCGATGTTGAAGCGGTAGTCCCCGATCTCGCGGAGGCGTTCGATGCACGCATCGGCGACATCGCGCTGGATCGTGGTGAACTCGAAGGACAGCGCCTTCACCGGCCGCGACAGGCCCGCCAGGACAGCATGCTCGAAGCCCTCGACATCGACCTTGACGAAGGCCGGCTGGCCATGGGTTGCAATCAGGCCATCGAGCGTCACGCAAGGCACGGTGACGGTGTGGTCCCAGACCTGGTCAGCCCAGCCATCCGCCCCTTTGGCCGCCACCACGAAGGCGTCGGAG
Organism: Hydrogenophaga intermedia; assembly: GCA_943370645.1. GTDB lineage: Bacteria > Pseudomonadota > Alphaproteobacteria > Rhizobiales > Beijerinckiaceae > Allobosea. The sequence continues at coordinate 151,558 of CALRRR020000002.1, forward strand.
GCAGTGGACACCGTCGGATTGGCGGAGTTGATCTTCATCTCGACCGTGCCGGGGGCAGACCCGCAGGCCGCCTCGACCAGCGTGACCATGCCATCCCGGCCATGGATCAGCCGAAGTGCGCGGGCGCATCCCGGTTGCGGCTCCAGCGCCACAACGCGCGCACCGAGCCGGCGGAACGACGAGACCCGGTCGCCGACATGGCTGCCGATGTCGAACGCAAGATCGCCCGGCCGCACGAAGCGGCCATAGAGCGCATCCATCGCCGGCTGCCGGCTCTTGTCGCCATGATAGACGCGCAAGGAGCGGCGCAGCGACAGCGCAGTGCCTTTCGGCAAGGCCACGCGTGGCGTCATGTGAACACTCATGACCGCGACGCTTTCAGCACGGTCTCGACCTCTGGCGGGGGTGCCACATCCTCCGGGATCGCGCACAGGCCCGCGCGCTGGAACCAGCGCCCCAGCACCGGCGCGGCGGTGACCATGGCAAACGGCACCGCGAGTACATAACCGGCCAGCAGCGGCATGGCCCACCACATCACCTTGGGCGACAGCACCCAGAGCGCGCCGATCACGTAGATGCCGAACAGCAGATGCGGCCAGAGCCCCTGCAAGGCCGTCCTGAGCGACAGCGCCTGCGCATCGCGCGATTGCCCGTTCCAGCCAATGGTCGACCTGCCGAAGGCCAGTCCAATCATGAAGATCGTGGTGCGGAAGGTCGAAACCGCCCCTTGCAGAAAGGAGAAGACCAGCTCGATGGCGGCAGAGGTGAGGAACTTGCCTGTCCCGCCCCAGCGCGCCGTGCCACCCTTTGTCAGCAGGATGTCGGCGGCGCCGGCAAACTTCGGCGACAGGTACATCACGAAGAACAGCACGTAGAGCCCCGCAGCCAGCCCGGAGGGATAGAAGGCCAGACCCTGATCCTCCAGCACCTTGAACGGCAGCAATGCAATCATCAGCGTCCACGCGGGCAGGCCCACGAACATCAGGATGGCCCAGACAAGCTGGAAACGGCTCATCAGCTTGAGGCCGGGAATATCCAGCAGCTTGATGTATTGCAGGTTGCCGAGACACCAGCGCAGATCGCGCTTGGCAAATTCGAGCATGGTCGGCGGATTCTCTTCCCACGAACCGCCCTCTTCCGGGTGCACGCGCACCTCGAAACCGGCCCGGCGCATCAGCGTCGCCTCGACCTGATCGTGGCTCATGACGTGCCCGCCAAGCGGCGGGCCACCCGGCAGGACCGGCAGATGGCAGGCATCGCGGAACGGGGCGATGCGCACGAAGGCGTTGTGACCCCAGAACGGGCCGCAATCACCCACCCACCAGGCCTGCCCCATCGTGTAGGAGCGCATGCCCTGGCGCATGCCGAACTGGAAGATGCGGGCGAAGGCCGACTGCGACGGCATGCCGACCACAAGGCTTTGCAGGATGCCCAGCTTCGGGTGCGCCTGCATCATCCGGGTGTAGGCGACGATCGTCTCGCCGGACATCAGCGAGTCGGCATCGAGCGGCAGCATCAGCTCATAGCGATCGCCCCAGCGTTCGCAGAAGTCGCGCACGTTGCCAGCCTTGTAGCCGGTGTTGTCGGTGCGGCGGCGATAGACCACGCGGGATGGATCGCCGACCTCGCGAGCCCACTCAGCCGCCAGCATCTCCTCGCGAGCAGCCACGACCTCGTCATTGCTGTCCGAGAGCAGGAAGTAGTCATACGCCGCGCCGAACCCGGTCGCGTCGACACTCTGCTTGACGGTCTTGAGCCGGAAGATGGCGCGGCCCGGATCCTCGTTGCGCAGGGTCATGAAGATGGCGGTGCGCAGCGTCACTGGGTCGTTGGAGTGCCCGGCCGCAGCAAAGGGTGCGACCCGCTCCACGCCATTGCGAACGCCGTGCAGCAGCCAAAGGCCAATCACCGCATTCCAGAAGCCCAGCACCGTCCACGGAGCACCAAAGGCGAAGGCAATGAAGATTACCACGTCGATCACGGTCCAGCCGCCGGCGGCGAGCACGATCGACAACCCCCACATCAATGCGATGAAGGTCGCGACATTCAGCACCAGCACCGTCAGCCGCCGCCGTGTCATCAGGGACCGGCTCTGAAGGCCCGCAGGCGTCAGGCCATCGGCCCGTTCGGGCGCAGGCGCAGTGGCCTCGGCCGCAAAGTTGGACGGTTCGGGACGCTGGTTCATCTGGGGCTCATGGATGACGTGGCAAAGGCAGCTTGAAACGGGCGGGTCTGGCGGGCAACGGTTCTGGTGGACGCATTCGTTGCCGGACATCGGAGGTGGACCTCGGCCCGGCTCTGCCCCACATAGGGCACTCAGGCGCTTTGGACGAATCCCTTGACGACAGACATGCGACCCGGACCGATCACGACCCGCGCGCTGTGGTATGTGGCGCCGCGTGAATGCGCCCTGAATGAGCTGACAATCGAGGCACAGCCCGGCGAGGCGCTGGTGCGGACCCTGTTCAGCGGCATCAGTCGCGGCACCGAGAGACTGATCTTCGAAGGCCGCGTGCCTGCCTCCGAACATGAGCGCATGCGCGGGCCCGGCATGGAAGGCGCGTTCCCCTTCCCCGTAAAGTACGGCTACTGCGCAGTCGGGATGGTGGAGGCCGGCCCTGCCGCCCTGATCGGCCGCCATGTGTTTGCGCTGCACCCGCACCAGGCCCGGTTCTGGATCGCCACGGACCGTCTCACATTACTGCCCGAAAGCCTGCCGCCGCGCCGCTCCGTGCTGGCTGCAAATGCCGAGACCGCACTGAACGCCCTTTGGGATGCCGGCGCAGGGCCGGGTGACCGCATCGCTGTGGTCGGGGCCGGTGTTGTCGGGCTTCTCGTCGCAGCCTTTGCTGCGCGCCTGCCCGGCGCCGATGTCAGCGTCATTGATGTCGATGCCTCGCGCGCCCCGATCGCCGCCCGGCTTGGCTGCCAGTTCAGCACGGATGGGGCGGGCATTGCCGATTGCGACGTGGTGATCCACACCTCGGCCAGTGCAGCCGGCCTGAACAAGGCCATCTCACTCGCCGGCTTCGAGGGCACCATTGTCGAACTGAGCTGGCATGGCAGTGGAGACACGCCCGTCGCGCTCGGCGGAGCCTTCCATTCGCGCCGCCTCAGGCTGGTTTCCAGCCAAGTCGGCCATGTTGCCACCTCGCGCCGCCCGCGCTGGGACTATGCCCGCCGCATGGCCAAGGCGCTGGAGTTGCTGGCCGATGACAGGCTGGATGCGCTGATCAGCGCCGACATTCCCTTCTGCGAGGCCCCGGAGCACCTGCCGGCCCTGTTCGCGCCCGGCTCGCCGCACCTTACCGCTGTCCTGACTTACTGAAACCCACCCCTCACCAGCCCACCCGACAAGGAAATCCCGCATGTTCTCCGTCGAAGTCCGTGACCGCATCATGATCGGCCACTCGCTGCCCGATCCGTTCTTCGGCCCTGCACAGAACATGCATGGCGCGACCTTCGTGGTCGATGTGGCCTTTTTCCGCGAGACCATGACCCGACACAATGTGGTGGTGGACATCGGTGCCGCGCTCGACGTTCTGGCCGAAACCCTGAAGCCGCTGAAGTATCAGAACCTCGATGAGGTTCCCGCCTTCAAGGGCATCCTCACCACCACAGAATTCCTCGCCAAGCACATCTTCGACGAGATCGCCAAGGCGGCCAAGGCGGGAGCGCTGGGCGAGGACGGCAAGGGCCTCAGCCGCATCCGCGTCACGCTCCACGAAACCGATCTGGCGCGTGCCGCCTATGAAGGCCCGCTCGCGTGACATCGGTCGCTTTCGCCATCCCCGGCGATCTTTCCCGCCCGACGGGTGGCTATGCCTATGACCGGCATGTGCTCAGGCTGCTGCCGGACTTCGGCATCAACACTGTGCACGTGCCCTTGCCCGGCTCATTTCCTGCGCCGTCCGAGGCGGACCTTGCCGAAACCAGCCGCTTGCTGCTGGCGCAGGACTGGCGCATGTCCCTGCTGATCGACGGGCTGGCCTATGGCGCGTTTCCGACCGGGCTGGCGGCAGGGCTCGCAGGCCGCGTCGTCGCCCTGTGTCATCACCCGCTTGGTCTTGAAACCGGGCTCGATCCGGCCCATGCCGCCGACCTGATCCGGCTGGAGACGGCGGCCCTTGGCTATGCCAGCGCGGTGATCGTGACGAGCGCCGCGACGCGCGACATCCTGATCGCCCAATTCGGTGTTCCGGCAGGCCGGATTACTGTGGCCGAGCCCGGCGTCGAGCCGGCAGAGCGCGCCAGCGAGCGGCGCTTCGGCCAGCCCGTGCGCCTGCTGGCCGTCGGCTCGCTGTCGCCGCGCAAGGGCTACGATGTCCTCGTCGAGGCACTGGCCGCGATCCCGATGCTGCCCTGGCACCTGACGATCATCGGCGCGGAACATGGCGGCACGGGCTACGGCACCATGCTGCGTGCCCTGATCGCGGAAAAGGGCCTTGATGGCCATGTCACGCTGCACGGCGCGCTCACCGACACCGAGGTCGATGCGCACTATCGCAGCAGCGACATCTTCGTCATGGCCTCGCACTACGAAGGCTACGGCATGGCGCTGACCGAGGCACTGGCGCGCGGGTTGCCCATCGTCACCACGCTGTCCGGCTCTGGCGCAGCGCAACTGCCGGACAGCGCCGCACAGAAGGTCGAACCGGGCGATGCCGGCGCACTGGCCGGAGCGCTGGCCTATCTGATCGGCGATGCCGGAGCACGGCTGCGCCATGCCGATGCCGCCTGGGCCGCAGCAGCAACGCTGCCGCGCTGGACCGACACGGCCCGCATCATCGCCGATGTGTGCAAGGGCATCAGACCATGAGGATGATCTGACATGAGTTTCTCAGCAGAATGGCTTGCCCTGCGCGAGCCCGTCGATCACCGCTCGGTCAACCGCGAGCTTGCCGGCCGCGTGGCGGACTGGTTCGGCGAGCCTGACCACATCAGCATCATGGATCTCGGCTGCGGGGCGGGCTCGAACCTGCGCGGCACCTGGCAGTTGTTTGGCGACAGCCAGCACTGGACGCTGGTTGACTACGACCCTGTGCTGCTGGCCGCAGCCCGCACGCGTCTGGCTTCATGGGCCGATGAGGCCAGCGAGGCTGGCGAGGAGCTGCTGCTGGTCAAGGATGGCAAGCGCCTGATGGTCGATTTCCGCCGAGCCGATCTCAATGCCGACCTTGAGAAGGTGCTCGACTGGCAGCCCGATCTCGTCACGGCCGCCGCCCTGTTCGATCTGGTGTCAGCGGAGTGGATTACCCGCTTCGTCGGTGCGCTCGCAGCCCGCAAGCTGCCGCTCTACACCGTGCTGACCTATGACGGGCGCGAGGTCTGGCAGCCACCCCACGCTGCCGATGCTGCGATGGTCGCCGCGTTCCATGGCCACCAGCATTCCGACAAGGGCTTCGGGCCTGCTGCAGGCCCCGATGCCTGCCGCACCATGGCCAGCGCGTTCGCGGCCGCCGGCTACCGCGCCGAGACCGCCGACAGCCCCTGGCTGATGACAGGTGCCGATGCCGGCCTTGTCGATGCGCTCACCCTTGGCATCGCCACCGCCGTGCGCGAGACAGGCAAGGTCGCAGAAGCCGACATTGCCAGTTGGCTGGAGGCCAAGCGCGCGGTCAGGCAAGGCCTCGTCGGCCATCTCGACCTGTTTGCCACGCCAGCATAGCCAGCAACCGAGACCTCAGGCCTGGATGCGGCCTCAGGCCTTCTTCGGCAGCATGCGCCTGAGCACGCCGTCCTTGCGCACGAAGTGGTGGAACAGCGAGGCACCGATGTGCATGGCCACCAGCCCGGCCAGCGCGAAGCCGAAGATCTTGTGGGCGAACAGCGCCTGCGCCGCCGCTCCCTGATTGGGAGAAACAAGGCCGGGCAGCGAGAACAGCCCGAAAATCTCGAGGGCAGGAAACAGGGAAATCCCCATCCAGCCGCTGAAGACCAGGGCGAACAGCAGCGCATAGATCGCCCAGTGGGTGATGTGTGCAACGGTTTTCTGCCAGGGCTCGAGCGTCGGCTCATCGGCGGGAGCGCCCTTGATCAGTCGGTAGGCCAGCCGGGCCACGAGGATGAAGAGCAGGATGAAGCCGGCCAGCTTGTGGCCCGAATAGAGCGCGTTGGTCGTGCCGTCCCAGATGTTCTGCTCGCCGCGTTCGGCCATGATCACCCCGACAGGGACCATAACGAACACGAAGCCCACGGTGATCCAGTGAAAATGCCGTGCAGCGGCACTGTAGACAAGCGGTTCCTGATGGGCATCCATGACGTTCTCCTCGGACAGGCTCCGTGCGGTTGGCACGAAAGAACCATGTCGACGAACCTTAACAGACGTTCGCAAACGTTCATGCACCGTTCAAGCATCAAATGTTTGGGTGCATCCGCAGGCTGACAAACTCCGTAGAACTGCTTATGGGCATGTCCGGCCCGAATTGATCAGGAAGAATGGTGCTTTTATGAGCGTGACAAAGCGTTCCGTGCTCGGTCTTGACCGCGGCCAGGATCTCCTGGCGGTCGACCGTGCCATGTCTGAGATGCGTGCAGGCCGTCCGGTGCTGCTGATGGGTGGCGAGGGCGCTGCCCTGATCGTCTCTGCCGAACTGCTTGACGCGGGCTTCGTCGAGACCCTGAACACTTTTGCCGCCGGCAATGCCCGGCTTGCGCTGCCAGCCGCCCGCCTGCGCCGTCTCGGTGCTGCAAACCGCAAGGTGCCCGGCGTTGTGGCGCTGCCCACCATCGACATGGCCCGCATCGAACAGCTTGTGCTCAAGGTCGATGGCCGGCTCGATGCCCCCGTCGCCCCTGCCACGGCCATCGACATCAGCGCACTCGAACTGACCGCGCTGTCGCTGATCATTCCGGCCCTCGTCATCGTGCCGGTTGATCCCGACGCGATTGCCGACGAGCCGCTGGTGCGCGTCGAGGTCACCGCCATCAACAGCTTCCGCAAGAAGCAGGTCGAGGAACTGAGCATCGTCGGCCGCGCACCCGTGCCGCTCGAAGATGCCCCGCGCACCGAGTTCGTGGTGTTCCGCGGCGGCGAAGGCCTGCGCGATCAGGTCGCCATCGTTGTGGGCGAGCTCAACCTCGAAGAACCCGTCCACGTGCGCATCCACTCCGCCTGCCTGACCGGCGATCTGTTCGGCTCGCTGAAGTGCGATTGCGGCGACCAGTTGCGCGAGACCGTGCGCTGGATGGCCGAGAACGAGGGCGGCATCCTGCTCTATCTCGACCAGGAAGGGCGCGGAAACGGCCTGTCCAACAAGATGCGCGCCTATCGGCTTCAGTCCGAAGGCTGGGACACCTACGACGCTGACGAGGTGCTCGGCTTTGATCTCGACCAGCGCCGCTTCGATTTCGCCGCGGAGATGCTGAAGCAGCTTGGCGTGCGCCGCGTGGTGGCCATGACCAACAACCCGGTCAAGATCGGCGCGATCAAGCATGCCGGCCTTGAGGTTCAGGCCAGCCGCCGTGTCCTGGGTCGGCCCAACAAGCACAATGTCCAGTATCTGGAATCCAAGCGCGATCGCGCTGGCCATTACATCGACATGGATGTGCTGATGACCCGCGCCGCCCCCAGCGATTGAGCGGCTTTCGCCGAGCGATTGCTGTGGGAACATCAGCGCAGCCATGAGGACGCACGCGGTCCGCATCGTCTATGGTCCCGTGCATGAGCGCGCCTGAGAAAGCCCCCGATCCTTTGCCTGCCGCCCCGGTCAGTCCGGAGCCGGTGCTCTGGACCCGCCAGCGCCTCTGGGGTGTCGTCGGTCTTGTTGCACTGTTCTGGGCGGCGCTGAACTGGGCCTGGCTGTCCGGCGCACTGACGATCCCTTGGGATGCCAAGGCCCATTTCCAGCCGCAACTGCAGTTCCTCGCCAGTTCGCTGGCGAAGGTCGAAGCGCCGTTCTGGAACCCGCACGTCTTTGCCGGTCACCCCCAGATCGCCGATCCGCAATCGTTGATCGCCTCGCCACCGCACCTGCTCGCCGCCTGGCTGTTTCCGCGCCCCGGCCCACTTGTCGGCGATGCCGTGGTGCTGGCCAGCCTGCTGGCCGGAGCGCTGGCCCTCGTCATGCTGTTCCGCGATCGCAACTGGGCGCCTGCCGGGGCCGTGACCGCCGCTTTGGTGTTCGCCTTCGGCGCAGCGGCGGCCTGGCGCATCCAGCACATCGGGCAGGTGATGAGCCTGAGCTACTTCGCCATCACGCTATGGCTGATGGCGCGGGCACTCTCACGCGGCAGCGCGCGCTATGGCCTCGCCGCCGGCTTCACGGCGGGCCTGATGGTGCTGGGCCGCGACCAGGTGGCGCTCATCGGCGTCTACACGCTGGCTGGCCTCACCCTGGCTGCCTGGCTGCAATCGGGCGCACCGCTGAGGGCCATCCGGCACAGCCTGAAACCGCTCAGTGCCATGGCGCTCGCCATGATCATCACGGCTGCCTTGCCGATCCTGTTCACCCTGATGCTGGCCGAACAGTCCAACCGCCCGATGATCGATCTGGACGGCGCGGGCAAGGGCAGCCTGCACCCGGCCTCACTGCTGACCTTGCTGGTGGCGAACCTGTTCGGCGCGGCAGGGCCGCTGGAAAACTTCTGGGGCCAGCCAAGCCCGCGCTGGAACGAGGTGTTCGGCCCGGTCGACCTGTTTCTGGCGCGCAACATGAGCGTCGCCTATGTCGGCGCGCTGCCCCTTCTGGCGATTGCCGGCATCGGCATCCTGAGGGGCCGCGCATGGGATCCGGCCATCCGTGCGGTCAGCATCGCGACAGTGCTGGTGCTGTTGTATGCACTCGGGCGCTACACGCCGCTGTTCCAGCTTCTGTTCGGCCTCCTGCCCGGCGTCGCCTTCTATCGGCGGCCGGCAGATGCCCTGTTCAACTTCGGGGCGCTGGCCGCAATCCTGGCCGGCTATTGCGTGCATGTGCTGGCGACCGGACATGTGGCGCGGCCTACCCGGCTCTGGCAGTGGCTGGCCGGCCTGGCAGCCCTTGGCCTGGGTCTTGGCGGCGCGCTCGCGTTGGCCATGCAGGCCGACCGCCTTGGGGTGGCCGCCATTCCGCTGGCCGCCAGCGCCATCGTCTTGCTGATGGGCGGCGTCATGCTCTGGTTCGTGCGCCGCGCCCATCTGGCCGCGCCCATGGCAGCGGCGCTGTTCATCGCCTCGGTGATCGGCATCGATCTGGCGGTCAGCAACGGCCCGAGCGAATCCACCGGCCTGCCGACGACGCAATACGATGTCCTGCGCCCCGACAGCGGCAATGAAACCATCGCGCTGCTGAAGGCCGGGCTGGCCCGCACGAGTGCCCCCGACCGGCGCGACCGCATCGAACTCGCTGGCATCGATTTCCACTGGCCCAACGCCAGCATGACCCACGGGTTTGATCACACGCTGGGCTACAACCCCCTGAGGCTGGGTGACTACTCGCGCGCCACGGGAGCCGGCGACCACATCGCCCTGCCAGACCAGCGCCGGTTCTCGCCGCTGATGCCGGGCTACAACTCGCTGCTGGCCAACATGCTTGGCCTGCGTTTCATCGCCAGCCGCGTGCCGCTCGAACAGGTCGACAAGAGCCTCACCGCCGCAAGCCTCACATCGGGGCCGCTGCGCCAGATCGCTCGCACGGCGGATGGCTACATCTACGAAAACAGCGCCGCCCTGCCGCGCGTCATGGTGGTGTCCGAGGCCCGCACGGTGGATACCGGCCTGCTGCTGGCAACCGGCAAATGGCCCGAGGGCTTCGATCCGGCCCGCACGGTCCTGCTGCCGGATCCGGTGCCGCCCGCCGCGTGCGAACCGCCGAAAGAGGTCACAACCGGACCCGCCAGCGCCAGCATCCGGCGCTATGCCAACACCGAAGTTGTGGTCGAGGTCCAGTCGCCGGCATGCGGCTTTCTGGTCCTCAACGATGCCTGGCAGCGCTGGTGGAGCGCCGATGTCAATGGCGAGGCAGAGCCGGTCTTGCGCGCAAACGTGCTGTTCCGGGCTGTTGCCATTCCTGCCGGACGCTCGACCGTGGTCTTCCGCTTCGAGCCGTTCTCAGGGCTGGCAGGCGACATGGCGGCACGCATGCCACCATCGCTGGCACGCGGGCTTGGCCAGTTGGTCGCGAGCATCGATGCCGTGATCGGCCGTTAAGGCGCTATTCCGCAGCGCGCGTCGGAACCGGCGGGGCGGACCCTGCCCTTGCGGACCGGGCGCGGCCAGTCCTGCGCGGCCGGGCCGGGCCGGCATCCTGTTCAGAAGCTGGGGCGGCAATGGCAGGCAGGACCTCATTCGCAGGCGAGGAGGCGGCCTTCTGACGGGCCGCAAGGAACTGGTCGGCGACCTTCATGATCTCGCCGCGCAACTGGCTGCTCTCGGCGGCAAGGCGCGCAGATACGCGCTCGGCATCCCGCCTGAGGTCGCCCAGTTCGCGCGTCAGTGCCGCGCGCGCGGCGCGGGCCTCAGTCAGGGCAGCCCTTGCTGTGGCCAGATCGCTGGTCAGGGCCTCGATCCGGGCGTCGCGTTCGCGCCGGGCGCTGGCAAACTCGACCTCCAGGCGCGCCTTCTCCGCCGCACCGTCGCGCAGCAGCAACATCGTCTTGTCCTCTTCCTTGCGGGCGGCCGCCAGCTTGGCTTCGATGGTCGTCTTCGCGCTGCGCAGTTCATGAAGCGTCTGCTCAAGCCGCGCAGCAGTGTCGTCAGCGGCCTTGAGGCGAAGCCGGAGACTGTCGCGTTCGGCCACGAAGGCCGCAAGCTCGATGCCGCGCTGCTCGAACGCGGAGCGCGTGGTGCCATGGGCAGCCTGCTCGGTAGCCAGCGCCGCCGTGGTCTCGGCCAGCCGGTCCTGGAGATCAGCGACATGCGCCGCGCGCGTCTCGCTCACGGTCTCGCTCCCGGCCAGCGCCAGCCTCAGCCGGTCATGTTCGCGTTCGAGTGCTTCATGGACCACGCCCAGGCTGGCAAGGCGGGTACTGGTGGCGGCCAGTTCCACTGCAAGCCCGTCGCCGCGTTGCGTGGCGGAATCGAGATCGCGCGTCCGCTGGGCCAGTTCGGCGGTGAGGTCGGCCCGCTCGACACGCAATTGCGCAACGTCCTTGTCGCGGTCTGCGAGGGCTTGTCCGCGAATGGACAGGTCATTGAGGGCTTCGGCGAGGCTGGCCTGCTCACTGGCAAGCCGCGTCTGGGTCTCGGCCAGTTCGGCGCGCGTGGCGGCCAGCCTCGTGTCGAGGTCAACGATGGTGACATCGCGCACGCCAAGCACGGTCTTGAGTTCGGACACCTGCATGTCGCGCTGCCCTGTGGCGGCCAGCGCCTGCGCCCGGGCGGTCGTGCTTTCGGCAACCCGGCGTTCAAGCTCGCGCTCGCGCACCGCAAATTCGGCACGCAGATGGTCACGCTCGGCGGCAATCTCGTCGACGGAGATCGGGAATGTCAGCTCAGCCCGGCGGCGCGCAAGCCTTTCCGCCCGGCGGCTGATGGCCGGCAGCATGATCAGCCAAAGCACGGTCGCGACCAGAAAACCCAGCGCGGCCAACATCACAGCTTCGATCAAGGCAGGTATTCCCCGGCATCACGGCAGCATATTGTCAGCACAGGCGGTGCAACTCCGCCCGGTGAGGCTCATCATGCCGTGTTCGGATGCTTGATCCGATGGATCACCACGATCTGACGCCCCGCAACCATGCCACGGCACGCACCAAATAGCCAGATGGTCGCCGCAATTGCCCATTCCAACCCTGGTTGGGCAGCCAGGGTTCAGACCCGCCCGCCGGACGGCTTCAGAAGGGATTCCAGGTCGATTGCGGCGTGAACTTGAGATAGCTCACGTTGATGCCGAGCCGGGCCCCGACACCGGTGCGGATCGGCACGATGGTCACGCCATCGCCCGCTGTCAGCGCCGTGAACCCGAAGCCGGCGATGAAGTACAGCGAGCCATCGACGCCCCCAAAGCGCTGGAAGATCGAGTCGGTGCGCGGCATGTTGTAGACCAGCATCATGGTGCGGGCACCGTCACCGCCAAAATCGAAGCCGAGCGATGGCCCCTGCCAGAACACGCGGCGGTCACCGGCATTGCGCGTGTAGAGCGTGCCTTCGCCGTAGCGCAGGCCGGCCACGAAAGCACCGGAGCCTTCCTGGCCAAGGATGTAGCCGTTCGGCTCGCCCCAGCGGCGCACGGCCTCCTCGATCGCCAGCGCCAGCCCGCGCGAGACATTGCCGAAGAACTTGTGGCCCGAGCCGACCAGTTCGTCGGGCTTGTAAGTGCCGTTGGTTTGCTGGGCCTGAGCCGGCCCGGCGGGCACGAATGCCATGGCCAGCAGGAACAGCAGAGCCAGACTTGTGGCCCTGGCCCGGCACAGTGCACGAAAAAACGGAGTGGAGTGTAAACACATTGGCAACCTCATTGCAGCGAACCCTCCCATCGGAACGCGCCATCAACGTTCCGGATACACTCGATGCCTACGGTGCCGACCTGTTGCGGACGCTCTCTGCCGGAGCGCTTCCGAATCATGCATCAGAAAGATCAACTGCGATGACGACCTTTGCAAGGCGGACGAACCGCTTGTGGCTTCTTTCACGGGTGCTGATCGCCGCTCTTGCAGCTTTGCCAATGGCGCAGGCCAGCGCCAGCACGCCCTACGGCCTGCCCTCCTTGCCGGCGATGGGCGATATCGTGGCGCTGCACGATAGCGCCGGCATCGCCATCGATGGCTTTGATCCGGTGGCCTATTTCGCGTCGGGAACTGCCGTGGGCGGCCTGAGCCAGCACGAGGCGCAACACAACGGCGTTGTCTGGCGCTTCGCAAGCCGCGCCAACCGTGAAGCTTTCCTGCAAACGCCCGATGCCTACCTGCCGCGATTTGGCGGCCACGATCCGGTCGGCATCGCCAACGGGCAGATCGTCGATGCGAGGCCGGAACTGTTCCTGATCCTTGATGACAGGCTGCTGCTGTTCCGCACCGAGCAGGGTCGCGAGGTGGTCAGGAACAATCCGGCACTGCTCAGCAAGGCAGACCAGAAATGGCCGGAGATGGCGCTTCAGCTCGCGCGCTGAACTGCACTCAGCACGGTCGGCAAAAGATCGGCGCGCGACACGGCCACGAATGGCGGATTGCGGAAATCCTGGTCGGCATTGTTGTAGCTCAGCGGTGCGCCGTCGACATTGCGGACGAGTCCGCCCGCAGCCGTCAGGATGGCGTCGCCAGCCGCGATGTCCCATGCCATGGTCTGGCCATGGCGCACATGGATGTCGGCAAAGCCTTCTGCCAGAAGCCCGAACTTGATCGCCGATGAGGTGGGCTTCATGCTCGACACACCGCACAGACGGAGCGCCGCCTCGGACCTGGCATCGCCATTGCGCCGGCTGATCAGCGCTTGCGGCGCTTCGGTGCGGGGGCGGTCGGCCATGTGCAGCACGCGCGGCGAACCCTCGGGCTCGAGCGCTCCGTCGAGCGCCACCGCAAAGCAGGTCTCTCCGGCAAACCAAGCCCGCTTCAGGGCCGGCGCGACGATCGCCCCGGCGACGGCCCTGCCACGGTGGATGGCAGCAAGGCAGACACAGAATTCCGGGCCATGTTCAAGGAAGTCCTTGGTGCCGTCGAGCGGATCGAGCAGCAGGAACGTTTCCGTATCCGCCGCATGTCCGGTCACGCCCTCTTCGCTGACCAGCGCGGCGTCAACCCCGAGCCGCTTCAGCGATTGCCGCACGGCGGCATCGGCCGCATGGTCGGCATCACTCACCGGTGAGCCGTCGGCCTTCATGGTGCTGGTCACCTGCCCGCACCAGAAGGACATCAGCGTCCGCGCCCCGTCCAGCGCGGCCTCGAACAGCTTGAAGCCGAGATCATTGCGCACCATGCCCAGCAATTGGGTCTGGAAAAGTGGCGTCACAGGCACGGTTGAAAACCTGACATGAAACCCGATCGCAGACGCCCGGTCTGCCCAGGGCCGCGACGGCCCTGAAGGACCCGCGCGGCGCGCAACACCTTGTCCTTACGCCAGCCGGCTCATGTTAACCAGAAATTTCGCACAATCATGGCCTTCTGCCATCCAGATGGCCTTGCAGGGCCTGCGGTTGCGCGCCCTGCCATGGCCAGCCAACACCTGTCCGGCTAAACCCGATCCAAAGCGGTGAGCCTGATTCGCAAACCTTGGGAGAGCCCGATGATGACTGACCAGCCGAAGCCGGTTGCAGCCGTGACCCTTGAAGGCCTCGATCTGGCCAGCCTGCTGTGCAGCCGCGTCTGCCACGATGTCATCAGCCCGGTGGGCGCGATCGTCAACGGCATCGAGCTTTACGACAGCGGCGATGCCTCGATGAAGGAGTTCTCGATCGACCTGGTGCGCAAGAGCTCGCGGCAAGCCTCCGCCCGGCTCCAGTTCGCCCGCCTCGCCTTCGGTGCCGCGGGATCGGCAGGGGCCATGATCGACACCGGCGATGCGGGGCAGGTCGCCAATGCCTTCTTCGCTGATGAGAAAATCAATCTTGTCTGGGAGGTGCCGCGCGCACTGCTGCCCAAGAACCAGGTCAAGCTGATCCTCAACCTGGTCATGGTTGCGACCCATGCCATCCCGCGCGGCGGCAGCCTCACGGTGACCGGCACAATTGCCGGCGAGCAGGGTGACTTCGTGCTCACCGCCACTGGCATCAATGCGCGCATGCCGCACAATGCCGAAGACCTGATCGCTGGCCGCGCGCCCAACGGCGTGGTCGATGCCCATGCCATCCAGCCCTACTATGCCGGCCAGATCGCACGGGCTGCGGGCATGGACGTGCAATTCGCCATCGAAGGCGACACGGTCACCATCAAGGCCGGCAAGGCCGACCCCGCCTGATGGTAAACTAAATCGCAAGATCGGCGCGGGTCTCAACCGATCATTCACCCTTCCGGACGATAGTCCCTGCCACGAGTAACAGTGGCGTGGTGTCGATCGTCGATCATGGACGACTTGCTTCAAGAGTTCCTGACGGAGTCCCACGAGCATCTGGACACCGTCGACCGGCAGATGGTCGAGTTCGAGCATAATCCCTCGAATTCCGAGATCCTGCGCAACATTTTCCGCCTCGTCCACACCATCAAGGGCACCTGCGGCTTTCTCGGGCTGCCGAGGCTGGAGGCGCTCGCCCATTCGGCCGAGACCCTGCTCGGCCAGTTGCGGGACGGAGCGCAGGTCACGCCCAAAGCGGTTTCGCTGACTCTCGCCTCGCTCGACCGCATCAAGGTCATCCTTGGTGCGCTGGAGCGGACAGGCGCGGAGCCAGACGGCGATGACCAGGATCTGATCGCCCAGCTCGACGCCTTCACCACCGCCGCGCATACGCCACCGCAGGGCAATGTTGGCTCGCTGGCCTATCAGGTACTGGAACGCCCGCTGAAGGCCGGCGAAGCCTCGCTTGACGAACTCGAGCGGGCCTTCCGTGAAGCCGAAGGCCCCGACGAGGCGGCCACCCAGACGCCGCCTCCCCTGCCCGTCATGCCGGCAGCAGCACCCGTGGCAGCGGACCAGGCTGAATCCCGCCTCGCCGCGCAGACCATTCGCGTGCATGTCGGCACGCTCGAACATCTCATGACCATGGTCTCGGAACTGGTGCTGACCCGCAACCAGCTGCTCGAAATCGCCCGCCGCGAGAACGACCAGGCCTTCAAGGTTCCGCTTCAGCGCCTCTCCCACATCACGGCTGAACTGCAGGACGGGGTCATGAAGACCCGCATGCAGCCGATCGGCAACGCCTGGAACAAGCTGCCGCGCGTGGTCCGCGATCTCGCCGCTGAACTGGGCAAGAAGATCGAACTGGTGATGGAGGGCGCCGAGACGGAACTCGACCGCCAGCAGCTCGAACAGATCAAGGACCCGCTCACCCACATGGTGCGTAACTCCGCAGATCATGGCATCGAGTTGCCGGCGGATCGCCTTGCCGCAGGCAAGCCGGAAACGGGCCGCATCCGCCTCACCGCAGGCCATGAAGGCGGCTCGATCATCATCCGCATCTGCGATGACGGCAAAGGCCTCGACATCGACCGTATCCGCCGCAAGGCGCTGGATGTCGGCATCGCCAGTCCTGCCGAACTCGACCGGATGACCGACGCGCAGATCGCACGGTTCATCTTCTATGCCGGGCTGACGACGGCCAGCAGTGTCACCAGTGTCTCGGGTCGCGGCGTCGGCATGGATGTCGTCAAGTCGAACATCGATGCCATCGGCGGCACCGTCGACATCACCTCTGAGCCGGGTCGAGGGACCACGTTCGCGGTCAAGATCCCGCTGACGCTGGCCATTGTCTCGGCCCTGGTCGTCGCGGTCGATGACCAGCGCTATGCCATCCCGCAGGCCGTCGTGCGCGAAGTCGTCAGGGTCCGCCCCGGCTCGCAACACACCATCGAGACCATCAATGGCGCCAGCCTCCTGCGCCTGCGCGAGCGCCTCCTGCCGGTCGTCACCTTGTCGGGCGTGATGGGCAGCGAGGACAAAGGCATGGACAACGGCTTTGTCGTCGTCACCCAGATCGGACAGCAGCAATTCGGTATCCTGGTCGACGGCGTGCTCCAGACAGAGGAAATCGTCGTCAAGCCGATGTCGGCCAAGCTGAAGTCGATCTCCCTGTTCTCCGGCAACACCATCTT
This sequence comes from Hydrogenophaga intermedia, assembly GCA_943370645.1. Taxonomy (GTDB): domain Bacteria; phylum Pseudomonadota; class Alphaproteobacteria; order Rhizobiales; family Beijerinckiaceae; genus Allobosea. Next base: position 168,154 of record CALRRR020000002.1, read on the forward strand.
GGGCGACGGGGCTGTGGTGCTGATCCTCGATCCGAACGGTCTTGCCCGCTCTATCGGAAGCTTCGACATCGACGACGATATCGGCGTCCCCGCCGGCAACACCGGCGACATGCCGGGCACGCGCCAGACAATCCTCGTCTTCCATGGCGGTGGCGGCACACTCAAGGCCGTGCCCCTCGCGCTCGTCACCCGCCTGGAGGAAATCGAGGGGGAGACCATCGAGTTCGCTTCCGGCAAGCCGCTGGTGCAATACCGGGGCAGGCTGATGCCCGTGGTGCCGGCCAACGATGCGCTGGAACTGAACCGTTCGGGAATCCAGCCAATGGTGATCTTCTCCGACGGAGCCCGCACCATGGGCATGGCGGTCGAGTCCATCGTCGACATCATCGACGAGCAGGTTGACATCGAGTTCGCCAACCACGAACCCGGCGTCCTTGGTTCGGCCGTGCTCGGCGGCCGCGCCACCGAGATGATCGACCTGGCCCATTACCTGCCACAGGCCTTTCCGGACTGGCTGCATGGCCAGCGTCAGGCGCCCGCTCAGGCAAGCTCCCGCGATGTCCTGATCGTCGAGCAATCGACCTTCCTGCGAGAGATGCTGGCACCGGTCGTCAAGGCCGCAGGATTTCATCCGGTCTGCTGTGCCAATGCCACCGAGGCCCGGGCCGCCCTGCAAGCGCGGCCGGCCCTTCGTGCCATCATCGTCGATGTCGAGCACGAAGCGAGCGGTGGCCTCGCCGTCATCGAGGCGGTGCGCGCCGACAGGCGGCATCGCAACGCGCTGGTCCTCGGCCTCGCCTCTGTGCCACATGCCGGCCTGATGGCGGAAAGCCTCGATGCGGGGCTCGGCGAGCTGATCGCCAAGTTCGACCGCCACAGCTTGATGGCAGCCCTGCGCGCCGTGGCCAGCCAGGACAGGGACGCCGCATGACACCGTCAGCCACACCGGGCCATGCGGTCCATGCCGCCGAAACGATGCTCGCCGGCGGTGCGTTCGAGTACATTACCCTGACAATCGCGGATCAGCTCTTCGGTCTGCCGATCGGCGAGGTGCACGAGGTTTTCTCGGTCCAGCGGATCACCCGCGTTCCGCTTGCCGCAAGGCCGATCAAGGGCCTCGTCAACCTGCGCGGCCGCGTTGTCACCGCCATCTGCCTGCGCGCCGTGCTGAACCTGCCCGATGGCAAAGAGTGTGCGGAGCGCATGGCCATCGGGGTCGAAAGCCGCGGCGAGCCGTTCGCGTTGCTGGTCGACAGGATCGGTGATGTCGTGCGCCTGCCCCCGGCAACGCTAGAACCGAATCCCATTCATTTGAACCCGGATTGGCAGAATCTTTCGAAAGGCGTTCACCGCCTTGAAACCAGTCTGCTGGTAGTTCTCGATCCGGAGTGCATCGTCGGCAGTGAAATGCTGGCCGCCTGATGCACTGGATCGTGTCCTGAAAGGGCAGAACATGAAACATTGCCTTGTCGTCGACGACAGTGCCGTGATCCGCAAGGTGGCCCGGCGCATACTCGAAGGCCTGTCGCTGCGCATCAGCGAGGCCGAAGATGGCCAGCAGGCCATGGACTTCTGCCGTCAGCGGATGCCTGACGCAATCCTGCTCGACTGGAACATGCCCGTCATGGATGGCTACGAGTTCCTGCGCGGCCTGCGCGGCATGCCGGGTGGCAAGTCACCAAAGGTCGTGTTCTGCACCACCGAGAACGACATTGCCCACATTGCCCGCGCCATGCACGCCGGTGCGGACGAGTATGTGATGAAGCCGTTCGACGGAGAGATCCTGCAATCGAAGTTCCAGCAGGTGGGCATGGTCGCCCCGAACTGATGAAGCGCGGCCGGATCTGATCCGGTCGTTGCACCAGAACCCGATGAGTGTCCCGGAACGGGCCGCAGCCGACAGAGCCAGCCCGCAGAAAGCGTCGCAAGGTCAAGGATGGTGCAGGCCGCTTTCAGCGAGGATGGTCACGGCGGGGGCCTGCTGTCCGGCCCGAAATCCAGCGTGCTGATCGTCGACGATTCGGTTGTCGCGCGCGGCCTGTTCAGCCGCTGGGTCAGCGAACATCCCCGCCTGACGGTGGCAGGCACGGCAGCCGACGGCGTCAATGGCATCCGCGCCGCAGGCCGCCACAAGCCCGCGATCATCATCCTCGATCTCGACATGCCTGTGATGGACGGGCTGACGGCCCTGCCTGAAATCCTCAAGGTCAGTCCGTCAAGCGCTGTTGTCATCGCCTCCAGCCTGACGGCGCGGTCAGCGCGGCTGACCTTGCAATGCCTCACGCTCGGAGCCCTGGACCTCCAGCCCAAGCCGGAGAACAACCGCGACCTGACCATGTCGCTGACCTTCCGCGAGGAACTGATGGCCCGGCTCGTGGGCCTGATTGACCCGGCGCAAACCGGCCGGAGGCGGCACATCGCCGGCGAAACCAGCGCACCGGCGACCCCGCGTGCCAGCCCGGCGCTGGTCCAGCCCATCCAGCCCGACCATCACATCCTGCCGCTGGAGGTTGCCCCGCGGGCACTTTTGATTGGCGCCTCCACAGGCGGGCCGCGCGCCGTGATGACGCTGCTCGACGATCTCGGCGACGCGTGTGACCACTTTCCGGTCATCGTGGCGCAGCACATGCCGGCGATGTTCACAGCGGCTCTGGCCGACCAGATGACCACGCGGCTCGGGCGCCAGGCCCGCGAGGCAAGCCATGGCGAGGTGCCGCAGCCGGGCCGGATCTACATTGCGCCCGGCGGACGCCACCTGCGCCTGGCGAAATCCGATGGTCAGGTGCGCATGCGGCTTGAAGACAGCGCGCCGGTCAACTTCTGCCGCCCCTCCATCGATCTGGTGTTCGGCGACGCCGCAGCAACCTATGGCGCATCCGCGCTGGCTGTGGTGCTGACCGGCATGGGCACAGACGGGCTGGAAGGTGCTCGCCTGCTGCACCAGTCAGGGGCCCGCATCATCGCGCAGGACGAAGCCACCAGCGTGGTCTGGGGCATGCCCGGAGCCGTCAGCCGGCAAGGCATCGCCCACCATGTGCTGCCCTTGCCCGGGATCGGCCCGGCCATCCGGGCGGCCGTCACGCGGCCCTCGCTGCACATACTGGCGGGGGCGCGGCGATGAACGAGATCGAGTTCGCCTATCTGCGCGATCTGCTGCACAAGCGGTCCGGCCTGTCGATCGGCGTCGACAAGCGCTATCTTGTCGAGAGCCGCCTAGCTGTGGTCTGTCGCCAGAACGGCATTGCCTCACTGTCCGCACTGACCGGGTTGGTGCGCGCCGGAGCCGAAACCCTCGCCACCGCGGTGGTAGAGGCGATGACCACTAACGAAACCCTGTTCTTTCGCGATGCCTTTCCGTTCAGGCAGGTCCGCGAACTGATGTTGCCGCACCTGATGAAGGCGCGCAGCACCGACCGGACCTTGCGCATCTGGTGTGCGGCCGCCTCATCCGGACAGGAGCCGTATTCGCTGGCCATGATGCTCGACGAGATGGCCGGCCAGCTCACGGGCTGGAAAATCGAGATCCTCGCGACGGACATCTCCGAGGATATCCTCGCCAAGGCACGGGCCGGCATCTACTCGCAGTTCGAGGTGCAGCGCGGCCTGCCGATCCAGAGTCTGCTGCGGCACTTCACCCAGCATGGCGAGCGCTGGCACCTGAACGAGCGCATCAGGAACATGGTCACCTTCCGCCAGCACAACCTGGTCAGTCAGCAGGCCGGCAGCGGACCTCTCGGGCGGTTCGACATCATCTTCTGCCGGAACGTGATGATCTATTTCGACGTTGCGACCAAATCGCGCGTGCTCGACCTGCTGGCCCGGCATATCCGTCCGGATGGCTTCCTGTGCCTCGGCTCGGCGGAGACCGTCATCGGCCTGAGCGATGCCTTCACCGTCAACCACGACAACCGGGGCGTCTACCGGCCTGCCGGTGGCAAGACCGACAGCCCGCAGACCGACTCCCGCCGTGCATCGCTCGGCATTGTCGCGACAGGTCTTGGCCAAGTGCCCCCATCGGAGGCGGCGCGCCCAGCGTCTCCTCCGGCCCTGTCCCTGGTTGGTGGCAGCCAGAGCCGGACGTGAGTTCAGGGTCTTTGGCCACGCCAGTGGGCGGGCCGATGTTCGCATCGCGAGAGCTGTTCGCCCAAAAAAACAAAAGCCCCGCATGGAGCGGGGCCTTGTATTCTCTCAGGAAATCGCGATCGCGCTGATCAGGCGGTGATACGCTCTTCGACGTCGCTCGGCTCGCGCAGCACGTAGCCGCGGCCCCAGACCGTCTCGATGTAGTTCTTGCCGTCGGAGGCGTTGGCGAGCTTCTTGCGCAGCTTGCAGATGAACACGTCGATGATCTTCAGTTCCGGCTCGTCCATGCCGCCATAAAGGTGGTTCAGGAACATTTCCTTGGTCAGCGTCGTGCCCTTGCGCAGCGAGAGCAGCTCCAGCATCTGGTATTCCTTGCCGGTGAGATGAACGCGCTGGGCGTCGACTTCCACCGTCTTGGTGTCCAGGTTGACGATCAGGTCGCCGGTCGTGATCACCGACTGGGCATGGCCCTTCGAGCGGCGCACGATGGCGTGGATGCGGGCAACCAGCTCGTCCTTGTGGAAGGGCTTGGTCAGGTAATCGTCGGCTCCGAAGCCGAGGCCGCGCACCTTGTCCTCGATTCCGGCGAGACCGGAAAGGATCAGGATCGGCGTCTTGACCTTGGCCACCCGAAGCGAGCGGAGCACCTCATAGCCCGACATGTCGGGAAGGTTCAGGTCGAGAAGGATTATGTCGTAATCGTACAGCTTGCCGAGATCGACGCCCTCTTCACCGAGATCGGTGGTGTAGACGTTGAAGCTCTCGGACTTGAGCATCAATTCGATGCTCTGAGCCGTCGCGCTGTCATCTTCAATCAGCAGAACGCGCATGTGCCGTCGTCCCCGTTCCCGCTCAAGTGAAGGCTCGCGATTTCATCGTCTGCACCGATGGCCACCGTGGCCGCCGACACCGAATCACTTGCCCTGAAAAACACCACGCGACACGCTACGGACACAGTGGTTAACAAACTGTGAGTCGCCTACGCAAGCCCTGTTATGTCGTTGCGAGTCAACAATGAATCGAACCGGTAGGTCGATCCGTGTTGGCCCTGCCGATGCAACAGCTCCAGCCGGTGATCTCGGGTCTAGGTCCGCTTTCACGTGGACATGAAGACCCTCGACATGCTCACTCTTAACGAAGCGGGTAAACGAATCGTTTACGTGGATGCGCGGTGGCGAAAATTTGGCAACGTTCCGAGATGTTTCCCGGCTGATGCTCGTCTGCTTGACGATCTGCGCGCCCGCCGAACGCCATGCTGCATGCCAACCCGCCCCGTGATGATGCACCAGCGCCATGTCCCGTGACCAGACCCCGCTGCTGACCTCGCTCGGTGCCGCCCTCGACGGCATCGGGCCTGTCAACGTCTTCGGGCGGGTCGCCGCGGTGAAGGGCCTGCTGGTCGAGATCTCCGGCCCGATCGGGGCCATGAGCCTGGGTGGCCGGCTCGACATCGAGATCAGTGCCGGGACCACGGTGCCCTGCGAGATCGTCGGCTTTGACGGCGAGCGGGCGCTGGCCATGCCGTTCGGCGTGCTGGAGGGCATCAGGCGCGGCTGCCCTGCCCATGTGCGGCGCTCCCAGCCCGGCATCCGGCCCTCCCCCGCCTGGCTTGGCCGCGTCATCGATGCCTTCGGCCGGCCGATCGACGGTGGCCCGCCCCTGCCGGAGGGCGAGCGGCTTTATCCGTTCCGTGCCGATCCGCCGCCCGCCCATGCCCGCCGGCGCGTTGGCGAGCCGCTGGATCTCGGGGTCCGCGCCATGAATGCTTTCCTCACCTGCTGCAAGGGCCAACGCATGGGCATCTTTGCGGGCTCCGGGGTCGGCAAGTCCGTCCTGCTTTCGATGCTGGCACGCAACTCCGGCTGCGATGTCTCGGTGATCGGCCTGATCGGGGAGCGCGGGCGCGAGGTGCAGGAGTTCCTCCAGGACGACCTTGGCGACGAGGGGCTGGCGCGCTCTGTGGTGGTGGTCGCCACCTCCGACGAGCCGGCGCTGATGCGAAAGCAGGCGGCCTATATGACCTTCGCCTTGGCGGAGTTCTTCCGCGATCAGGACGCCCAGGTGCTGTGCATGATGGATTCGGTCACGCGCTTTGCCATGGCCCAGCGCGAGATCGGGCTCGCGGCGGGGGAGCCGCCCACCACCAAGGGCTACACGCCGACCGTGTTCAGCGAATTGCCGCGCCTGCTCGAACGGGCCGGGCCCGGCACGGGCGCTGGCGCCATCACCGGGCTGTTCACAGTGCTGGTCGATGGCGATGATCACAACGAACCGGTTGCCGATGCAGTGCGCGGTATCCTTGATGGCCACATCGTCATGGAGCGCGCGATTGCCGAGCGTGGACGCTATCCCGCCATCAACATCCTCAAGTCTGTCTCGCGGACGATGCCGAAGTCGGCGGATCCCGCCTACTGGCCCGTGGTGCAGCGGGCGCGGCAAACCCTTGGCACCTACGCCGACATGGAAGAACTGATCCGACTTGGGGCCTATCGCCCCGGATCGTCAGCAGAGGTCGACGAGGCGATCAGGCTCAATCCGGCACTGGAGGAGTTTCTCAAGCAACGCAAGGACGAGGCATCGTCCTTGGCCGAAAGTTACATGATGCTCGCCGGAATCATGGCCAACTGAGCCATAAGCGGACACGAAACATGCAAAAATTCCTGATTTCAGTAACGAAGGATCAACCTCCCGACGCCATAGTCGCCGTGTCTCGCGAAGGTCATGTGTGTGGCCGGACTGCCCATCAGCGGCAGGCCGTCCAGCGTTTTGGGGAGTAACTGACCAATGAAATCGCGTGAGACCCTCATCCGGCTCAAGCGTTTCCAGGTTGACGAGAAGCGTCGCCGGGTTGCGCAGATCGAGATGATGATTGCAGATTTCGAGCGTATGGCGAACGAGCTTGATCGCGAGATCAAGGCCGAGGAGGCCCGTTCGGGCATCAGCGACACGGGCCATTTCGCCTATCCGACCTATGCCAAGGCCGCCAAGGGCCGCCGTGACAACCTCCAGCAGTCGGCCGACAACCTGCGCGGCCAGCTTGACGAGGCCAAGGCCGCGCTGGCCGAGGCGTTCGAGGACATGAAGAAGGTCGAAATCCTCGACGACCGCGAGAAGACCGCCGAGCGCGCGGTGCAGGGCGCCCGCGATCAGGCCGCCATGGATGCCATCGGCCTGAGGATGAACCGGGTCTGAGACCCGCATTCCTTACCCTGGACCGCGCCACGCCGCCGGCGCGGCAGGCTCACACGCTTCCGACCGTCCTCAGACGCGCGCGCGGGTGGATTTCCGCCTGCGCAAGCACTGGTGTCTCGCGGCGGAAGCGTTCGATGATCTGGCGCACGAAGGGCCTCGCATGGCCCGAGCAGACCAGAACCGGCATTTCGCCCATGCGGGCCGCATCGTCGAAGCGCTCGCGCACGGACTTGACGAACTCCTGGAGCTTCGAGGGCTGCATCGCCAGGTGACGGTTGTCGCCATCGCCGACAACCGCTTCGGCAAAGGCGCTTTCCCACGCCGGCGACATGGTGATGATCGGCAGCTGTCCATTGCCGGGCGTGTATTGCGCACAAATCTGCCGGCCGAGACGCGAGCGCACATGCTCGACGATGTCGCGCGGGTTCTTGAGCGAGCCAGCCGCCTCGGAGATGCCCTCGATGATGTTGCCGAGATCGCGGATCGACACGCGCTCGGCGAGCAGAAGCTGGAGCACGCGCTGGATGCCCGTGGTCGAGATCAGCGACGGCACGATGTCCTTCACCAGATCGGCATGCTCCTTGGGCAGTTCCTTCAGCAGCTTCTGGGTTTCGACATGGCTGAGCAACTCCGGCATGTTGGCCTTGAGCACCTCGGTGAGATGCGTCGAGATCACGCTGGCGGCATCCACCACGGTGTAGCCGCGCAACTGGGCCTCGTCGCGCAATGCGTTGTCGATCCATGTGGCTGGCAGGCCGAATGTCGGCTCCAGCACATGCTGCCCCGGCAGGTCGACCTGCCCGCCCATCGGGTCCATGCACATGAACTGGTTCGGGTAGACGATGCCCGTGCCGGCATCGATTTCCTTGACCTTGATGATGTAGACGCTGGCCTCGAGCGCCACGTTGTCGACGATGCGCACGCTCGGCATCACGAAGCCGAACTCGCCGGCCAGCTGGCGGCGCAGCGCCTTGACCTGCTCTGTCAGCCGGTCCTCGCCCAGAGAGCCATTGACGAGCGGCAACAGCCCATAGCCGATCTCGATCTTGAGATCGTCCATCTTGAGGATGTCGGCCATGGTCTCCTCGCGGGAGGCATCGACCGCTCCCGGAGCGCGCGGCCCGCCGGATTCCTGCATGGCACGGGCCGCAGCCTTCTCGCTGGCAACGCCCTTGTTCACCTTGTCGAACTTCCACGCCAGATAGCCCGCGCCCGCCGCCAGTGTCGCGAACGGGATGAAGGGAATGCCCGGCAGGATCGCCATCATCCCCATGACGACGGCCGACATGCCGAGCGCTTTGGGATAGCCGGACATCTGGCGCATCAGCGCCTTGTCGGCAGCGCCGCGCACGCCGGCCTTTGAAACCAGCAGGCCAGCGGCGGTTGAGACAATCAGCGCCGGGATCTGGCTGACGAGGCCGTCGCCAACCGACAGCATGGTATAGGTGGTGGCAGCCGAGCCGAACGACATGCTACGCTGGACCACCCCGATCAGGATGCCGCCGATCACGTTGATGAAGGTGATCAGGATGCCGGCGATGGCATCGCCGCGCACGAATTTCGAGGCACCGTCCATGGCCCCGAAGAATGAGGCTTCGTCCTCCAGCGCCGTGCGGCGGCGGCGGGCTTCATCCTGATCGATCAATCCGGCGGACAGGTCGGCATCGATCGCCATCTGCTTGCCCGGCATGGCATCGAGCGTGAAGCGCGCCGCGACCTCCGCGATGCGCCCCGAACCCTTGGTGATGACGATGAAGTTGACCAGCACCAGGATCACGAAAACGATCACCCCGATGACGAAGTTCCCGCCCATGATGAAGCCCCCGAAGGCTTCGATGACGTGGCCGGCGGCATGCGTCCCCTCATGGCCATGGGTCAGGATCAGGCGCGTCGAGGCGATGTTGAGGGCCAGCCTGAGCATGGTCACGACCAGCAGCACTGTCGGAAAGGACGAGAACTCCAGCGGCTCCTCGATGAACAGCGCCGTCATCAGCACCAGCACCGACAGGATGATCGACACTGCCAGCAGCATGTCGAGCACCAGCGGCGGCAGTGGCATGATGAACACCACGAGGATGCCCACGACGCCGATGGCCAACAGAAGGTCCGGGCGACGCGCCATCGTGCCCATCTGGCCGAAGGTCGGTAGCGCAAAGCCACCCGCACCCGCCAGCGGTGACGATCCTGGCGCCCGCGGGGCCTTGCCCGCTGTCGCGTCGCTCATTGTCAGCCCCAAAACCCGAGAACGGAATGCCGCTGCCGTTTATCAGCCCGGCCGAAGCGCGCATGCAGCTCCGTCCGATAGGCAGATTTTGCCGACAGGATGGTTAACGAACTGTAAAGCTGACAGGCCTTTCGAAGGCGGCGGCATGGCGACACCGCGTCGCGGGCATGCGGCCTGAGGCGGGCAAGAGGGCGGCGCCTCTCACCCCTCCATGATGAAGCCGCCATCATGCGCGGCGGCGATCCGGCCCAGTGCGACGCGGAAGGGATCGGAGCCGATCAACCCGCGCAGCGCGCTTTCCAGGGTTTCGCCGGCGTGCGCGTCGGGATCGAAGCGGTGCGGCTCGCTGCCGAGCCACAGATGCGCAAAGCGGTCCAGCGTGTCGGCGTCCGCAGGCCGGGCCAGCGCCTCGGCAGTCAGATTCTTGGTCAGGAAGCCGAAGATCGTGTCAGGGCCGACCAGAGGCAGCGCGGCCGGATCGAGACCGGCGAGCGCGCTGGCTAGCGCATGGTCCGGATGGTCCGCCCGCTCGCGTGCCCGGCCATGGTCATACAGATGCCGGACGCTGCCCCAGTCACGGTAGGTCGCAGGAAAGCGCGCGGTGAGCGCCGCCGCTTCATCCGCCACATACCAGCGGTTCAACCCGTCGAAGAAGACGAAGCGGTAACCGGCCGTCAGCAGCATCGGCTCCCAAGCCTCATGCGAGGGCTCCATCGTGCCCGGCGCGATGGCCTCGATCAACACCACACGCGGCCTGAAGCGCTGCCAGTCATTGCCGGCCAGCACATCGGCCTCGGCCCCTTCCACATCGATCTTGAGCCAGTCGATCCGTGCCGCGCCATGGCTGGCACACAAAGCGGCCAGCGTCGTGACAGGCTTGCGCTCGGTGACATAAGAGGTGCCGAACTCCGTAGCCCCCCTGGCATGCGCTTCCACCATGGTCGAGAAGCCATGCAGCTTGTCGACCGCGTGGAAGGCGGCTTCCCCGACGCTGCGCCCGACCAGCACATCCAGCGCGATATCGCGGGGCCGCACTGCACCATAGAGCCGGTGCAGGGCCGCTTGCGGTTCGATGACGATGCCCCGCCAGCCCGCCAGATAAGAACGCAGCGAGACATTGTCCGCCACCGGATGCCCGCCCCCGACATCGATGTAAAAGCCTTGTGATTCGCCTGCAAACACCTCGGCAAGGTGCATGTCTTCCATGTTCTGGGCGTACGAAAGATCCATGGCGGCGTCCAACTGGTCTGGTTTCACGGGCTATGCTTGTGATTTCATGGTTGCGACATGACGACAAGTGAGCGTAGGCTCATCATGTGGGGTTGCAACACCGGAGGAACGCATGGAACGCAGGACTTTCCTACTCGCCTTGTTTGGCGGCCTTGCCGCCGCTGCCGTCGCACCAAGCTTGGCTGAAGCGGCACAACCGATGCCGTCACCTGTCCCGACACCAGCTGACATGCCGGAGGCTGTCGAGGTCGCGGTGGATGACAAGGCCGCGCTGGATGCAGCCGACAAGGAATTCAGCCAGTATTACTATTATCGCCGCCGCCCGGTCCGCCGCCGCGTCGTGTATTATCGCCGCCCCGTCCGGCGCGTCGTCTACCGCCGCCCGGTTCGCCGCGTCTATTATCGCCGCCCCGTTCGCCCCGTCCGCGTGCTGCGCTTCTACTGAGACCGGCTGCCGGCACAGACCTGCGGGTCTGCCCGGTCACGATCCGATCAACGCCCCGTGCCGAAACCGGTCCGGGGCGTTTTCGTTGGGCGACGTCAGAGCAGCGAATCGGGCAGCTTCTGCTCGCTGGCATTCACGCGGCTGCGCCACCAAAGCGTGATCGTGCTGGCGGTGATGACGATGAACAGCGAATACAGCGCCGGAACCGCCATGATGGCCTGTTGCTGCGTGCCCGAGAAGGTCAGCGCCACAATGGCGATGGCCAGCGGACCGTTCTGGATGCCGGTTTCCAGTGCGATGGTGCGTGCATTGCGCGGATGCAGCTTGAGAAGCATGGAAAACAGGTAGCCGAACAGGAACCCGAGAACGCCAAGGCCGATGGCCCCCGCGAACACCGACAGCGGCGTGCCGAGCAGGAACTGCCAGTTGCGCGGCACCCATGAGACGGCGATGAAGGCGATGAAGAACAGGCCCAGTGTGCCCCCACCCAACTCGACCAGCGCCCCGATGTTGGCATTCCAGCGCCTGAGCGCCATTCCGATTGCCACCGGCACCAGCAGCAGGAACAACGTCACCACGATGTTGGCCGCCGGGATCGTGATGTTCAGCCCCGCAGCATACACAACCAGCAGCAGCGGGATCAGCACCACGCCGAACACAGTCGAGTTCACCGTCATCAGCACCGACAGGGCCAGATTGCCCTTGGAGAAGTAGGTGAAGATGTTCGAGGTCGTGCCGCCCGGCATGCAGCCCATGATCAGCAGGCCGATCTTGATCTCGTTGCTGACAGGGAGCGTGGCCGCCAACGCAAAGGCGATCAGTGGCATGAAGCCGTATTGCGACATCAGCCCTATGAACAACCCATAGGGCCGCTTGAGCGCCAGCACGAAGTCCTTCAGCGTCAGCGAGGCCCCCATGCCGAGCATGATGAAGGCGATCATCAGCGCCAGCAGCGCCTGTTCGAATGCACCGACCATGGCTCAGGCCCCCTTGCTCTGGCTGGCAGACGCCAGTTCGGCGGCCTTCAGATCCTTGCGCAGGATCTTGCCGACATTGGATTTGGGCAGTTCGGTGCGGAACTCGACCAGCTTGGGGCATTTGTAGGCCGCCAGATGCTGCTTGCAGTGCGCCTTGACCTCGTCGGCTGTCAGCGCCTTGTCGAGCGGAACGATGAAGGCCTTGACCGCCTCGCCCGCCGCCCCGTCGGGAACACCGATCACCGCCGCTTCACCAATGCCGGGCAGGCGGGCCAGACAATCCTCGACCTCGTTGGGATAGACGTTGAAGCCCGAGACCAGGATCATGTCCTTCTTCCGGTCGACAATCCTGAAGTAGCCGTCAGGGTCCATCGTGCCGATGTCGCCGGTCCGGAAAAAGCCGTCCGCCGTCATCGAACGCGCCGTCTCGTCAGGGCGCTGCCAGTAGCCGGCCATGACCTGCGGGCCGCGCACGCAGACCTCGCCCGCCTCGCCGGGCGGCACCGGGCGGCCATCATCGTCGAGCAGCACCACCTCGGTCGATGGCACCGGAATGCCGACCGAGCCGACGCGCGCCTTTCCGACCGGGTTGCCGGTGACAACTGGCGATGTCTCGGTCAGCCCGTAGCCTTCGATCACGTGCGTGCCGGTCATGGCGAGCCAGCGCTCGGCCACCGCGCCCTGAAGCGCTGTGCCGCCGGCAAACGAAGCCTTGAGATGCCGTGGCGGGTTCTCTGCGAACCAGAACTCGTTCATCAGGCCGTTGAACAGTGTGTTGACGCCGACGATCCAGGTGATCGGATAGTTCTCGAAGGCCCGCTTGAGGTTCGACAGCGGCCTCGGGTTGGGGATCAGGATGTTGCGGTTGCCGAGCCAGTAGAACCCGAGCAGGTTCAGCGTGAAGGCCAGGATGTGATAGGTCGGGATCGCGGTCAGCACCACTTCCTCGCCCTTCTTCACATGCTGGTCGATGAAGCTCATGGTCTGCGCCATGTTCATCACGATGTTGCCGTGCGTCAGCATCGCGCCCTTGCTGATGCCGGTGGTGCCGCCGGTGTACTGCAGCGCCGCCAGTGCCGAGCCATCAAGGCCCGCCGTGTAACTCTCGACCGGGATCTTGCCATCCTCGCGCGCCTTGGCGCCAGCCGCCAGGGCATCTGGCAAGCGGATGTGCGGGGTCTCGATGGGTGGCAACGAGCGGTCCCAGTAGCGCTGCACGAGACCGATGACGCCCTTCACCGCGCCGGGCATGAACTCGGCCACCCGCGTCACGATGACATTGGGAACGGCGCAGATCTTCAGCGCCTCGGTGAGCTTGTCGGCAAACATGTCGACGATCACCAGCGCACGCGGCGTGGCATCGCGGAACTGCGCGCCCATCTCCTCGGCCGTGTAAAGCGGGTTGACGTTGACCAGCACGCAGCCGGCCTTGAACACGCCGAAGGCGACCACCGGCACCGGCAGCGAATTGGGTGCCTGAAGCGCCACCCGGTCTCCGGCCTTCAGGCCGAGGACCTCGCGCAGATAGACCGCGAACTCGTCGGCCATGCGGTCGACGTCAGCGAAGCTGAGGTCGCCATACATGCCGTTGGGCATCACCACAGTGTAGGCCGTGCGCTCTCCGTAGAGGCGGGCCGAGGCACTGACCAGTTCCGCCAGCGTGCGAAACGGCGCTTCGGCGATGTCTGAAGGTGCCCCTGTCGGATAAAAGGCAAGCCAGGGTCTGGCACCCGTTGCCTGTGTCATGCGTTAGCCTCCCGAGCGATTTTATCAACCTGGGCGTTGTGCCCTTGGGAGGCTAGATAGCGCATTTCGCGGGCTTTGCCAGACGCGGTGGCGCGATCTCTCAGGACAGTTGCGCCCCCGCCCTCACATCGCGCCAGCGCGCATCTGGCCGGGTTCGGCAATGGCAATGCCGACGCTCGAGTACTCGTTGAGCTTGTTGCGCAGCGTGCGGATCGAGATCCCGAGGATCTTCGCCGCATGCGTGCGGTTGCCGAGGCAGTGGTCCAGCGTGTCGAGGATCAGGTCGCGCTCCACATCGGCGACGGTGCGCCCCACCAGCGAGCGGGTCATCGCTTCGGCGGTCTGGGCTGCACGCTCGGCCACCGTGCCGATGGTGCGGGCGCCAAAGGCTTCGCCATCGGGCGTTTGCAGGGCCTCGATGCCGATCTCCATGCCATTGGCCAGCAAGGTGGCGCGGTGGATGGTGTTCTCCAGTTCGCGCACATTGCCCTGCCAGGGGTTGAGCGACAGCGCGCGTCGCGCTTCCGCATCGAGGGGCCGGGTCGGCAGGCCGTTCAGTTCGGCATACTTGCGGGCGAAATGGTCGGCCAGCACCAGCACATCCTGCGGACGCTCGCGCAAAGGCGGCATCTTGAGATGCACGACATTGAGACGGTAGAGCAGATCCTCCCGGAACGTGCCCTTGCGCACCTCGTCGGCGAGGTTGCGGTTCGAGGTTGCGATGATGCGAATATCAACCTTGACCGGAGCCGCGCCGCCGACACGGTCGATCATCCGCTCCTGAAGGGCGCGCAGCAGCTTGGCCTGAAGCCGGACATCCATCTCCGAGATTTCATCGAGCAGCAGCGTGCCGCCGCTGGCCTCCTCGAACTTGCCGATGCGTCGCGCCACTGCGCCGGTGAAAGCACCTTTCTCGTGGCCGAACAACTCGCTTTCCAGCAGGTTATCAGGGATGGCCGCGCAGTTGACCGCAACCATCGGGCGGTCCCTGCGGGCGGATTTCTGGTGCAGGAAGCGCGCGATGACCTCCTTGCCGGTGCCGCTCTCGCCGGTCACCAGAACGGGAGCCTCCGAGCGGGCGACCTGTTCGGCGAGCTTGACGACCCGTTCCATCGCCGGATCACGCCAGACGAAGGTCTGGCTGTCATTGGCGACCGCTTCGAGCACGGCCGCAATCAGCTCCGGATCGGGCGGCAGCGGCACGTATTCCTTGGCGCCAGCCTGGATCGCGGCAACCGCAGCGCGCGCGTCGGTGCCTGTGCCGCACGCCACGATCGGCGTGCGGATACGTTCAGCGTCGAGAGCGTCAACCAGCGTGCGGATCGACAGCGCTACATCGACCATGGCGAGGTCAGCGCCCTTGGTGCGCAGCACATTGAGCGCCTGCTCGATCGTGTCAGCCTGCGACACGCTGGCTCCGCGCGACACCGCGATCTTCGCAGCGGTGATCAACTGCCCCTTGAGGCTTCCGACAATCAGCAATCTCATGGCTCGGTCCTTTCAGATCGTTGGGACGCCCCGCACCCCGTGCTAGGTCACCGTGTTCAGCGGTCGGCCTTGATGATTTCGGTCATGGTCACGCCCAGCTTGTCCTCGACGATCACCACCTCGCCACGCGCCACAAGGCGGTCATTGACGAGGATGTCGATGGCCTCGCCGACGCGGCGGTCGAGTTCGAGCACCGCACCGGGCTGGAGTTTCAGCATGTCGCCGATGGCCATGCGATGCGAGCCGAGCACGGCCGCAACCGTAACCGGCACATCGAAGACCTGTTCGAGATCTTCAGCGGTCTTGGTCGGGACAGGGCCGGAGCGGTCATGTCCGGCTGGCAAGCCGCCTCCGGGCATGCCGCTGCCTTGCGTGAGCGGCGGCAGGGGAAGATCGTCTCTGGCCATGGATCAGTTCCTTCAGCGCAAGAGGTCGTCGGGACGCTTGCCGAGCACCTGCTCTGCGGCGGCAGCGATGGTCTGTTCGAGCTGGGCGCGGTCGATCACGACCCCGCCATCGGCCCAATCGAAACGGGCGTCTCCGGGCGCGATGTCGGGCTCGCCCAGGATGATCACCTTGCCGGCATAGCCGCTTTCGCGCGTCAGCCGCCCGAAGAGGGCCTCTGCATCCTCGACGGCAGCCTCGTTGACGCGCACGGCCAGATGCGGTGCGGAGCGGGCATGCACGATGCATTCGCGCGCCGCCTGCTCGATCAGGGCTGCCGGCTTGTCGGCAAGTGCCGCGCCAGCGAGCCGCCGGGCCATCGTCACGGCCAGCGCCGCTGCGGACGCCTCGATCAGGTGAAGCCGTGCCTCCTGCTGGCCCAACAGGGCCTCGGCCTGTGCCGCCAGCACGCCGGCCATGTGCTTTATCGCAGCCTGCGCCTCGGCTTCGGCAGCCTGACGGCCCTGGGCAAAGCCATCCTGGAAGCCCTGCTCGCGGGCCGTCGCCACATCGACATCGCTGACCCGTCGGCCATGGGCCTCCTGGCGGAAGTCGGTCTCGAAGGTGAACCGGGTCGCGGTCATGGGTTGAGGCTCTTGCATCAGTAGATCAACTCGTCTTCGCCGTTGTTCTTGGCGATCACGAGTTCGCCCTTTTCAGCAAGGTCCTTGGCGAGGGCGACCATGCGGGCCTGGGCCTCGTCGACCTCTTTCAGGCGCAGCGGTCCGGTGCTCTGCATGTCATCCTGAAGGTTCTTGGCAGCGCGGGTCGACATGCCGGCAAAGAAGAAGGTCCTCGCCTCCTCGTTCGCGCCCTTGAGCGCGCGGGCCAGCACATCGCGCTCGACCACGCGCATGAGAGCCTGGAGCCCGGCCGGGTCGAGCTTCTGGAGATCCTCGAAGGTGAACATCAATGCTCTGATCTTGCGGGCGGAATCCTTGCTGATCACATCGAGCGAGGACAGGAACCGCGACTCCGTCTGCCGGTCGAAGGAGTTGAAGATCACCGCCATGGTCTCGTGCGGATCCTTGCGCTGGGTTGTCGAGAGCGTTGTCACGAACTCCGAGCGCAAGGTCTGCTCGATATGGTCGAGGGCTTCCTTCTGCACGTTCTCCATGCGCAGCATGCGCTGGACCACGTCGATGGCCAGTTCCTCGGGCAGCATGCGCAGCACCTGCGCGGCATGGTCCGGCTTGACCTTGGACAGCACCACCGCGACGGTCTGCGGGTATTCGTTCTTGAGGAAGTTGGCGAGCACGGCCGCTTCGATGTTGGCCAGTTTCTGCCACATGTTGCGGCCGGCCGGCCCCCTGATCTCCTCCATGATCATGGCAACCTGGTTTTTCGGCAGGATGCGCGAGAGCAGGGCCTCGGTGCGGTCATAGGACCCGGTCACCGAGCCGGCATTGGACAGCTTGGCGACGAAGTCGACCATGACGCGCTCGACCGTCTCGGCCTCGACGGTGCCCAACTCGGTCATCGAGCGCGACAGGATGCGGATCTCGTGGTCTTCAAGCTCTGACCAGATCGGCCGCCCGAACTCGTCACCGAGCAAAAGCAGGATGACGGCGGCCTTGTGCGGCCCGCTCATTTCCTTCGGGTCGCCCGGGTTACCGGTGGCGGCTGCTTTGGGTGCCAGGGCCATCAGGCGCTCGCTGGCTGGTCATGGACCCAGGTGCGGATCACCGCCACCGAGTCTGCCGGGTTCTGTTGCACCATCGTGCCGATCTTCTCGACCGATTGTGCCTTGATCTGCCCCTTGATCTGGGCAAGCGCCAGCATCCGCTCGGACGGGCTCTCGTTGGGCCCCAGCGGGCCTGTCAACATCTGCTGGGGATCGCTACCGGGGGGCAATGTCTGCATGCCGCCACCGGGAAGCGCCTGCATGCCACCACCGGGAGACTGATCGCCGCCACCCTTGGCCGGCGCATCTGCGGCGAAAACCTGCTTGAGCAGCGGCCGCACGACGGTGAGCAGCACGATCAGCGTTAGCAGTAGGATCACACCCAGTTCGATGGCCCGCAGCACATCCTCCTTGGTGAAGGTCAGCAGTTGCTGCAGCAGCCCCTGCTCCTTGAGCTCGACGGTCTGCGGCGCATCGGCAAAGCGCAGGTTGACGACCTCGACCTGATCGCCGCGCTCGCGGTCGAAGCCGATGGCCGTGCGCACGAGGGCACCGATCCGGTCGAGTTCCTCCTGCGGACGCGGCTGGTAGCTTGTCTCGCCGGCGGCGGTGCGGGCATAGATGCCATCGACAAGCACGGCCACCGAGAGCCGGCGCAGGCGCCCGCCTTCGAGCACTTCGGTGCGTGTGGTGCGGGAAATCTCGAAGTTGGTGATTTCCTCATTCTTGTTGCTGGTGTCGCGCGGGGACCCGCCCTGGCCGCCCTGGCCCTGCGCGCCGGGCAGTTCGTTGCCGACACTGACGCCCTGCTCGCGCGGCTCGCTGGTAACGGCCGTCTCGGTGCGGCTCTGCGTCGAACGGGCCACCCGGCTTTCGGGATCGAAGGTCTCGGAGCGGCTCTCGACCCGGTTCATCTCGAGTTGGGCATTGACCTGCACCCGTGCGCGACCATTGCCGACCACGCTGGCCACGATTTCCTCGACCTGCGATTTCAGCCGGCGCTCCATGCCCGTCTGGCGCTCGTCCGAGCCGGCGCCGGCAGCGCCGCCCTCGCCCTGTGCACCGTCGGCCAGCAGTCGCCCGCCTTCATCGACGATCGACACGCGCTCGGGCTTCAGCCCCTCGACGGCGGACGCCACCAGATGACGGATCGCCCGGATCTGACCGGCATCGAGTTCGCCCCGCAGCTTGAGCACGATCGAGGCGCGCGGCGGTTCACGGTCACGCTCGAACAGCTTGCGCTCGGGCATCACCAGATGCACGCGGGCATTCTGCACGCGGCCCAGCGCCCTGATGGTGCGGGTGAGTTCGCCTTCGAGGGCGCGCAGATGATTGATGTTCTGCACGAAGCTGGTCGACGAGAAGGCATCGCCCTTGTCGAAGATCTCGTAGCCGACCCCGCCACCGGACGGCAGGCCCTTGCTGGCCATCTCCATGCGCACGCGCGGGATGTCATTGCGCGGGATCAGGATGGTCTGGCCATCGCCGCGCGTCTGATACTTGATGTTGCGCGTCTCCAGTTCCTTGACCACCTGGGAGGCGTCTTGGAGCGACAGGTCGGTGTAGAGCACGCCCATGTCCGGCTGCGAGAACCGGAAGATGACGTAACCGAAGAAGCCAAGCAGCACAGCCGTCACCATCAGCATGGCGGCAAGCCTGCCTGCACCGAACTTGCTGAATTGCTGGACTACACCGCTCACGCCCTGGCCCCGCACCTGAAACCTGTCACTGCCCTAATCCATGCGAACACATGATGCCTGCAGCTAGGCAAGTTTTTCCCGGTCCATGGTTAGCAAGGAGTTAACGCGAGGCTCCGATGCCAAAAAAAAGCTGCATCCGGCAGGTTTCCCTGCCCGGATGCAGCCCGGATCGATGCAATCTGATGGAAGCGTGTGCTTACTGGCGATAGTGCTGGATGCGCGTGGTGCGCAGGCCGGCCAATCCATGCTGATCGATGGACAGCTGCCAGCTGAGGAATTCCTCGGTGGTCAGCGTGTAGCGCGAGCACGCATCCTCAAGGCTGAGGAGCCCGCCGCGCACGGCGGCCACAACCTCCGCCTTGCGGCGGATCACCCAGCGGTGCGTGCCCGGAGGCGGCAGGTCCGCAATCGTCAAGGGGCTCCCGTCGGGGCCGATGACATACTTCACTCGTGGTCTAAGACCCTCGGTCATTTTACGCTCACACAACTCTACAGACCAATGTCCGTAGGAATGTAAGGCATCGGGGCTTAAAATTTGGCTAAGGGCATCCTCGTCGCCCAAAAGGGTCACGAAGCCTGGCCTTGTGCCTGCCTGCTGGACCATCTCAAGCATCACAGGATGCTGACGGACTTGACCTTGTCGACCGGTATTCGCGTCGTGCCGATGATCAGAACCGGCACCTCACCGGTGAAGTCCGCACCACTCACGATGCCGGTCACCTCGGTCTTGACGGCGATGGAGTTGCGCTGGGCATCGGTCGCATCGACCACGATCGAATAGGCCCCGTCAGGCGCGGTCGTTCCGGTCGAGGTGCGGCCATCCCAGGTGAAGCTCTGCGAGCCGGCGTTGAGCGTCATGTTGCGGGTCGCGACCACGCTGCCGGCGCTGTTCTTGATGGTCACGGTGGCGCTGCCGCCGCGCGGAGCATCCAGCTTCCATTCCGCCTTCGCGTCCTTGAGCTGGCTGGTCGCGCCATCCATGGTGACACGGTTGCCGACGAAGCTCATCGCATTGGTGGTCGAGGCGGACTTGCTGAGGCTCAGCAGCGCCGTGAGGGTCTCGTTCTGCTTGAGCTGCTGCTCGACCTGCGCGAACTGCACCAGTTGCTGCGTGAACTGATTGGTGTCGAGCGGCGCCGTCGGATCCTGATTCTTCAACTGAGTGGTCAGCAGTCGCAGGAACTGGTCGAAATCCCCCGCGATGGAGTTGTCGGACTTGGCCGTGCTGGCCGCTTTGGAGGCAGATTGGGCCGCTGCGATCGTGGTCATGGTGCAGGCTCCTCAGATCGACAGGTCGAGCGCGCCGACATGCAGCGTGCGGCGAATGGGAAGGGGCGCGAGTTCGGGCAATTCGGCACGAACCGTGCCGCCAGCCTCGCCAGAGCGGCCGCGATCCTGTTCGCCGCGCTCCTGACGGGCACCCTGGCCCTGGTCGCGCAGGCTGAAGTCGATGCCGCCATCGCTGGACTTGAGGCCGGCCTGCTCGAAGGCGCGTTCCAGCGTGCGGGCATCACGCTGAAGCAGATGCAACGTCTCGACCCGGTCAACGACCACCTTGGCCGTCACCAGATTGTCTTCGCCGATCTCCAGCTTGACCTCGACGCGGCCAAGCTCGGCGGGATCGAGCCGGATCTGGAATTCCTTGAGGCCCTGCAAGGCCCGAAGCCCAATCTCGACCGGGACCGCCCCCGGCGCGACGGCGCGCGGCATCTCCGGAACGGCAGGCGGCAAGGTCTCGTTCGCGCGTGCCGGAGCATGGGAAGCGCCTGTCTGCGGCAAGCTCGGACCCGGCAACTCGGATGCCTTTGCCGCGGCCTGACCTGCTGCTGGATCCGCGCGCTCGGCCTTCGCTCCGTCGACAGCGGGCACATCGCCGGCCTTTAGGTCTGGCCTGGCAGCCTCGCTGGCCTGAACGCCCTGCTGTTTCGCCTCGGCGGCAATCGTGCGTCCGTCCTGGGACATCGCGCCGGGCTCGCCCTGCGCTGGCGCAGCCCCGGTGCCATCCCCCGCCAACGCCGTGGCCAGCGCGGATATGGCAGCGCCATGGCTGGCCGGACCCTGCTGGACCGCCCCTGCCGGGCTGGCAGTGCCAGCCGTGTTGCCGGCCTCGCCGGTTTCCACCCCGGTTTCGTCGCCGGAAATCCCTTGCTGCGCAGCAAGGACAACCTGCGCGTCTGCCTCCGCCTCGGCAGCAGCAACGCCTGCGGTTGCAGCACCGGTCGCGAGGTCAACGCCGCCCTCAGCGCCACCACCCACATCATCCGGCAGGGACATGCTGGCTTGCACCTGCATCATGGCCAGAGCCGTGATGGCGGCGGGAGCCGCCGGCGCACCGGGTTCGGCCGGCACCAAAGCGCTCTCCAAGGCTGGCATTGTTTCGGCGGCAGTCTGGTTTAAGCCTTCGCCATCCGCTTCTTCTGGCGTGGCAGCGACGCCTTCCGTATCGGAACCGGCCTGCACGGGCTGGTCATCACTGGCCGGTTTGGTTTGCGCCGTCTCCGGCTCAGCCTCGCGCCGGCGGGCTCCGCCTGTCTGGCTATGCTCGGGAGGGCGCGGGTCAGGTCGATCATCCTGGTTAAGGCCAGGTGCGCGATCGCGCGCCTCGATGGAACGCTCCGAAGGACCCCGGCGATCCGGATCACGGGGGGGCGTTCTGGCAGGCATTGGCTCGGGGCGCGCTGGCTCGGGGCGCGCTGTCTCCCTGCGCGGCGCCTCCGGCCGCGATACCGTTTGGTGCTCGGTCCCGAAGCCGGCACGGACCGGCTTTGTCTCAGGGCCTGCCTCCGGCAAAGCGAACACCGCCGCCGCCCGCGCAGGCTCGTTGCGCTGCGATGGCGCCGGAAAAGTCTGGCGCGGTCCTGACATGGTCGGCAAGGGCAAGGAACTGGTCACGCACGCACTTTCTGATGAAAGGAACTCCGCACCTGTCCAGCAAGGGCCGCGCCATCAGGCGCAAAACTGTAAAATATTGATTTTAAATATGTTTTATGAAGAGCCCTGCAGACAGGCCGAAAGAAGGCGGCAGGAACCACCCGGCAGACCGGCAGTTCTTGCCGACCAATGGTCTCAGCGATCCGAAAGGGCGCGCGGGCGCGCAGGCCGTTCCATCAAATCCGGATTCCCCTTTTCCGGTCGATGCCCTATATGAGCGAGGTCTTTCGCTTAACCCTCGTCATCCACGTTTGGAGGCCACGCCCTTTGCTCAACGCGCTCGACATCGCCAAGCCTCCGGCCGCGACACGCGTGGTTGTCGCGATGTCGGGCGGCGTGGATTCGTCGGTCGTGGCCGCATTGCTGAAGGCGCAGGGTTTCGAGGTGATCGGTGTCACCTTGCAGCTCTACGACCATGGCGAGGCTGTGCACCGGGCCGGTTCCTGCTGCGCCGGGCAGGACATTCACGATGCCCGCCGCGTCGCGGAAGCCATCGGCATCCCGCATTATGTGCTCGACTATGAGAGCCGGTTCCGCAACGAGGTGATGGAGCGTTTTGCCGACAGCTATCTGGCTGGCGAAACCCCGATCCCGTGCGTCGATTGCAACCGGACAGTGAAGTTCCGGGACCTGCTCGGCCTTGCCCGCGAGCTTGGCGCCGATGCCCTGGCCACCGGCCACTACGTCGTCTCGCAGCAGGGCCCGGGTGCGCACCGCACCCTGCACCGCGCCGCCGACGAGAACCGCGACCAGAGCTATTTCCTGTATGCGACCACGCAGGACCAGCTCGACCTGCTGCGCTTCCCGCTCGGTGCCCTGCCCAAGAGCCGCACCCGTGAGCTGGCAGCCGAGTTGGGGCTGACCATCGCCGACAAGCCCGACAGTCAGGACATCTGCTTCGTGCCCTCGGGACGCTATGCCGACGTGATCGAGCGGCTGAAGCCGGGAGCTTCACGTCCCGGCGAGATCGTCGACATGGATGGCAAGGTGCTCGGCCACCATGACGGAATCCTCAGGTTCACCGTCGGCCAGCGCAAGGGCATCGGCATCGCCTCAAGCGAGGCGCTCTATGTGGTGCGCCTCGATGCGGAGACGGCCCGCGTCATCGTCGGGCCGCGCTCGGCGCTGGCAACCCGCATCGTCCGCTTGCGTGACCTCAACTGGCTCGGCGACCAGCCGCTCGCCGAAGCGCTTCATGCTGGCGTCGAGGTTGCAGCGCGCGTGCGTTCGACGCGCCCGCCCAAGCCCGCCATCCTGCGCCAGATCGACGGCGAGTGCGTCGTGGAACTGCTCGATGCCGAAGAAGGCGTGGCGCCCGGTCAGGCCTGCGTGCTGTATGACAGCGCCCGGTCCGACGCCCGCGTGCTCGGCGGCGGCATCATCCGCCCCGTGGCGTTGCGTGCCGCGGCAGCCCGGCCCGCCGGCGACGTGTCCGTCCGCACGGTCGCGGCGCCGGTCTGAGCCTCTTCGTTTCGCCCTTTCCCGTGCGCCCCAGCGCTTTCTCCGGCCCCGGTAGCAGACCATGTCCGTGACCTACGATCTTGACGGCCAGAAGAAGGTCTACCGCGTCTGGGCCCGGTTCTATGACAAGATCTATGTCGGCCTTCTGGCCCGCGCCCAGCGCGAAGCGGTTGACGCCGCCGTGGCCTGCGGGCGCGACATCCTCGAAATCGGCGTCGGAACCGGGCTGACCTTGCCCTACTTCCCCGCCGACAGACGCGTGGTCGGCGTGGACCTTTCCGAAGACATGCTGCGTGTCGCCGGTCAGAAAGTGATTGAGCGCAAGCTGACGGCCGTGACCGGCCTCAGCGTCATGGACGCTTGCCGCCTCGGCCTGCCGGACGAGGCTTTCGATGCGGTCACGGCCCAGTTCGTGATCACGCTCGTGCCAAACCCCGAACAGGCGCTGGACGAGATGGACCGCGTGCTCAGGCCCGGCGGGGAGATCGTGATTTCAAGCCGGCTGGTCGATTCCGGCGGTGCCAGCGCAGCCTTCTGGTCCGCGCTCGCGCCGCTCGCCAAGGCCGTGGGCTGGAGCACCGATTTCAAGGTGAGCCGCCTGACCGACTGGGCCGAGCGCACCGGGCGCTACCGGACAGAGCATGTCGGGCGCGGCTACTTCAAGGTCGTGCGGCTGAAGAAACTGGCCAGCAGGCCGGCCTGACAGGGGCAACTGGCGACGCACGCGATGCGTACCTTGATGCCGGCCAGCGCTGAAAGAAACTGGTAGCAGTGACCAGACTTGAACTGGTGACCTACGGGTTATGAATCCGTCGCTCTAACCAACTGAGCTACACTGCTGCCGGCGCTGCGTATAGCCAGCAAGCCAGCGGGTTTCAACCCCCATCGCAACACGAGGCGTGAACGGCCAACGCTGCCGTCCCGGCAGCGGCCTACTCGGCAGGCTGCATCGCCTTGGCAGGCTCGATCGGCGCCGTCGCTCCCCGGCTGGTCATCTCGCCATACATGGCCTTGATCATGTTGCTCGCAGTCTTCTCGAACAGGAAGGGCAGCAGGGCATGGACGAAGGCAGCGCCCGCCGCGCCGAACAGCCGCATCGAATAGCTCATGGCATGCATGAAGTGCTGGCCGAAGCTTTCACCGAGCGCTTCAGGATGGCGTGTGAACGGGTTGGACATGGCTTGGACCTCTGGCGGGGGACAGAAGGATCATAAGCCGGCAGGGATCAGCATGTGTCCCGGATGTCTCGCGTTTTCAATCGATCTGTGGGATAGATATGGCGCTGATGCTCTCTGGAGAAGACATTGTCCCACAAACCCGACGCCATGGACAAACGTATCCTCAGTGTGCTGCAACGTGATTCGACCCTGTCTCTCGATGCTTTGAGCGAGGCCGTCTCCCTGTCGCGCAATGCCTGCTGGCGGCGCGTCCAGCAACTGGAAGCGGCCGGCATCATCAAGCAGCGCGTCACGCTGCTTGATCCGCAAAGGCTCAACCTCGCCCTGACGGTGTTCATCGTCATCCGCACGGGTCGCCACAGCGCCGACTGGGCAGAGACCTTCCGCGCCACGCTGGCGCAGATTCCCGAGATCACCGGTGCCTATCGCACGGCCGGCGACATCGACTACATCCTGAGGGCCCGCGTGCCGGATGTCGCGGCCTATGACCGGCTCTACCAGCGCCTCATCGCCCGCATCGACATGACGGATGTCTCGGCCAGCTTCGTGATGGAGGAGTTGAAGGACACCCACGAATTGCCCCTCGGCTACATGGACTGAGCCGGGCCGCGCGGCCCCTCAGGCCAGATCGTTGGCCTCGTCGCCCAGCACGTCCTTGACCCATTTGAAGGCATTGTTGGCCGCCGGCACGCCGATATAGACGGCGGCCTGGATCATCGCCGCCCGCAACTCCACCAGCGACACACCATTGTTGAGCGCCGGCCTCAGATGCAGCTTGAACTCCTCTTCGCGGTTCAGCGCGATCATGGTCTGCAAGGTCAGGAGCGAGCGGGTTTTCCACGGCAGGGCCGGGTCGCCCCAGACCTCGCCCCAGGCCGTGCGCATGATGAACTCCTGCCAAGGCGCCGAGAACGCACCGGCCTGCGCGAGCGAGCGCCCGACATGGGCCGCACCAAGCACCGATTTGCGATTGGCAAGGCCCTCATCGAGCCGCGCCGGACGGCTGGCAGCCTGCCCAAGGCGGGAGCGGTTGTGATCAAGCCAGGCGATCAGATGGGCATTGGTCTGCTCTGGCTGTTCCAGGTTCATGATGTGCGCAGCAGGGCTGAGGCGCACCATCCCCGCACCGGGAATGGCCGCCCTGATCTCGTCCTGCAAGGCGGGCGGCGAGGCCGGATCATCGGCCCCCGAGAAGACAAGCGTGGGTGCCCTCACCCCGGCCAGATCGGCCAGGAGGTCCAGATCGCGGATCGCATCGCAGCAGGCCGCATAGCCTTCGCGCGGGGTCGCCAGCAGCATCTGCCGCCCATCCGCCACCACCTCGGGCCGGGTCTGCGACAGGCCGGGCGTGAACCAGCGCGACATGATCATGTCCGAGATCGCCTCGACACCGCCGGCACGCACGGTAGCCGCGCGCTCGACCCAGGACGGCGGTGAGGCGGTCTTGCAGAACGTGGCCATCGGCGTCAGCGATGCCACCAGATCGGGCCGCCGGATCGCCAGTGCCATGCCGGTCATGCCGCCAAGTGAAAGGCCGACCACGTGCACCGGCACCGCGCCGAAGGTCTGCTCGATCAGGCCCGCCAGATCGTCGGCCAGATCGGCAATGCCGAAACCGGCGCTGACCACCGGCGAGCGGCCATGGCCGCGCGTGTCGTAGCTGAGGCAGCGGAACCGGCCCGCCATGGCGACGATCTGCGGGGCCCACATCTCGCGTGTCGTGCCCAGCGAGTTGGAAAACACGACGGGCGGCGCGCCATCCGGCCCGCGCACCTCGGCGTTCAGGGTGACGCCATTGACGACGATGTCAGGCATGATCGGCTCCCGTTCCAGCGCAGGACACCCGGACAGACTGCACCTTGTGACGGCGCCGGTTCCGGAATCAGCATCGCCCGATGATACGCCCCTTCTGCCGCGCGAGGACAGGGGCCGCCTGGTGTGTGGCTGGCCTAGCCGGCAGCATCGGGGATGGTGTATCGGCAACAAGGGCTGGTCACCGGACAGGCCCGCCGCGCGCCCTTGCCGGGTTGCCCTCAGACAAGGCCGAAAGCACATGATCACGACGAGCCTCCCACTCCCCGTCCAGAGCCCGGGCAGCACTCACAGCCTGACCGTGCACCGCTTCGGGACGCCCGGCGCGCGGCCGCAGATCTACATCCAGGCAGCCCTTCACGCCGACGAGATTCCCGGCATGCTCTGCGCCGTCCACCTGCGCGAGCGGCTCGTCGCGATGGAGGCGGAAGGCGGGATTCTCGGCGAGATCGTGCTGGTGCCGGTCGCCAATCCGCTTGGACTTGGACAGACCGTGCTGGGGCATGCCATCGGCCGCTTTGCGCTGGGCGACGGCGGCAATTTCAACCGCGATTTCCCCGATCTCGAACCCGGCACTGCAGACCGCGTCAAGGACAGGCTTGGCAGCGATCCGGAGGCCAATGTGGCGCTGGTGCGTGCTGCCATGACCGAGGAACTTGCCGCCTGGCCTGCTGCGACGCAGGTGGCCGTGCTGAAGAAGACGCTGGTCGGCCTCGCGCTCGGCGCCGATCTGGTGCTCGATCTGCACTGTGATGCCGAAGGGGCCATGCATCTTTACACGCTCCCCACCTCCGGCGAGGTCTTCGCCCCGCTGGGCGCGTGGCTCGGGTCGAAAGCGACGCTGGTGGCCGAGGTCTCCGGCGGGGACCCATTCGACGAGGTCTTGAGCCGGCCCTGGGTGTCGCTCGCCGCGCGCTTCCCGCACATTCCGCTGCCCCTTGCCGGCCATTCGGTCACGGTCGAGTTGCGCGGTCAGGCCGATGTCGATCACACCCTCGCCAAGGCGGATGCGGCAGCCATCATCGCCTTTCTCCAGCATGTCGGCGCACTGGCCGGCACGCCGCCCGCCCTGCCTGAGCAGGAAGGCACGATTGCCAGGCTCGACCAGTCCGAGACCCTGACTGCCCCGCATGCCGGCATCGTCGTATTTCGCGCCGCTGCCGGCGACATGATCAGCGCTGGCGATCCGGTCGCGGACATCGTTGATCCGCTGACAGGTGAGATCAGCACCGTGGTCGCCGCATCCTCGGGCGTGCTGTTCGCCCGCAACTCCACCCGCTTCGCCACGCCGGGCAAGCGCCTTGGCAAGATCGCGGGCAATGGCAGCCGGCGCAGCGGCAAACTGCTGGGCCTGTAGCGCCTTTCTTCGCCTTAACGCTGCCAAACGAAACCGCGAGGTGCGGCAAAGGGGCGATGGTATGATCTTTCCATGCCAAACCCCGTCCCCGCCCTGACCTATCTGCCGCTGATCCTGTTCACGGTGCTCACCAATGCGGCCGCCCAGATCATGCTCAAGAAGGGCATGAACAGTGTCGGCGCGCTCGACATCAGCAGCGATGGCCTGATCGGCACTGTCTTCCGCGTGGTGTTCAGCCCCTTCGTCTTCCTTGGGCTCACCACCTTCGTGATCAGCATGGCCTCGCACCTGATCGTGCTGTCGAAAGTGCAGCTTTCCTATGCTTATCCGTTCCTGAGCCTCGCCTACGTGGTCGTGGCGGCCTACAGCTATTTCTTCTTCGCCGAGGATGTCGGCCTTGCACGCCTCGCGGGCATTGGCCTGATCGTTGCGGGCACAATCCTGATCGCACAGAGCTGACCCCGGCGCTGTGCCAGAATGAAACAGGATTGATGGCACATGAAACATATCATCATCGGCGGCGATGGCTTTGTGGGACAGCGCCTGGCGGCGGATCTGATCGCGCTGGGGCAGGAGGTCCTGGTGGCCGACATCCACAAGAGCGGCCATGCAATCTACCGCAACGCCCGTTTCATCCGGGTGGATGTCACCGATGCCTTGACGCTCACCGCCATTCCGCTGACAGCCGATGACGTGGTCTACAACCTCTCGGCCAAGATGCTGTCGCCGATCATGCCGCGCGGCAAGCGCCACGAATTCTTCTGGCCCGTGAACTATGACGGCACCCGCCACATCCTCGACTGGATGGAAAGGCGCGGCGCGCGCCAGCTCGTGCAGTTCACCACCGACATGATCTACGGCCATTCGGTCAGCGTGCCCCAGACAGAGGATCACCCGGCAGCCCCGTTGGGCGAGTACGGCCTCAGCAAGCTCGCCACCGAAAAGCTCTGCGACGAGTATCGCGCCAGAGGCTTCCGCATCTCGATCTTCCGGCCCCGCCTGATCATCGGCCCCGGTCGCCTCGGCATCCTGTCCAAGCTGTTCAAGCTGATCGACATGAACCTGCCCGTGCCGATGATCGGCTCTGGCAAGAACCCCTACCAGTTCATCTCGGTCTACGATTGCGCCTCGGCAGCGCAGGCTGCCTGGCGTGCCGACATGCCCAACAGCGCCTACAATCTCGGTTCGGATAATCCGCCCCCGGTGCGCCAGCTGCTGGGCGATCTCATCCGCCATGCGGGCAGCAAGTCGATCCTGCTGCCGACGCCGGCCTGGGCCGTCAAGCGCACGCTCGACGCGCTCGATCTGATCAACCGGCCGCTGATGGACCCGGAGCAGTATCTGATCGCCGACGAGGTCTGCATCCTCGACACCTCGAAGGCCCGCCGCGAGCTGGGCTGGACCCCGCGCTATAACGACAGCGACATGCTGGTCGCCGCCTACACCGAATACCGCAGCAACCTTGCCAGCACCCGGCTGGCGGCCTGAACCGCATTCGCGTCAAGATCAACTCTTTCAAGGATACGTCCATGAGCCTCGCCGCCTATGCCGACCATGACTCCGTGCCCTCCACCCGTCGCCCACATCTGCTGAGCGTCGAGGATGCCAAGGCGCTCGATGTCGGCCGGGTCAAGGAGCTGTTCACGGCCCACCTCAACCCGGGGCAGGTGCATTTCCTCAAGCTGCTCGGTTTCGACAAGGTGCTGATCGACCATGCCGAGGGCATGCACTACGTGACCCGCGACGGTCGCCGCATCCTCGATTTCTTCGGCGGCTTCGGCTCGGTCGCATTCGGGCACAACCACCCGCGCATCCTGGCCGCTCGCAAGCGCTTTGCCGACGAGAACCGCCATGAGATCTGCATGGCCTTCATGTCGCAGTATGCAGCGGCCTTGGCCCATAATCTCGCCCAGATCGCGCCGGGCGATCTCGACATGGTGTTCCTCGGCTCATCGGGCTCGGAGGCCATGGAAGCCGCCATCAAGGTGGCCGAACAGGCACAGGGGCCAGCGAAATCCAAGACCATCTATGCGGCCAATGCGTTCCACGGCAAGACCAAGGGCGCGCTCTCGATTACGGATTCGGTGCTCTATCAGCAGCAGTTCGCGCTGGTCGACAATCGCGTCAAGGTGCCGTTCGGCGATCTGGAGGCGATCCGCCGTGCCATCGAAAGCGATCCGTCCATCGGCATCGTCGTGCTCGAAACCATCCAGGGCGGCGGCGGCATCATCGAGGCACCGGCGAGCTTCTGGCGGGGCCTGCGCGCCCTCTGCGACAAGCATGGCGTGCTCTGGGTCGCGGACGAGGTGCAGTGCGGTCTGGGCCGCACGGGCCGCTTCTTCGCCTTCGAAGAGTTCGGCGTAATCCCGGACGTGACCGCGCTGGCCAAGTCTCTGGGCGGGTCAAAATCGGCCATGGCGGCGATGATCGCCCGCCGCGAGGTCTACATGAAGGCCTACGGCAAGCCCAAGACCGCACTGATCCACGGCCCCGCCACTTTCGGCGGCATCGGGGAAGCCTGCATTTCGGCCATCGAAGGCCTCAACATTCTTTACGAGGAAGATCTCATCGGCAATGCCGAGCGGCAGGGCGCGCACCTGATCAAGCGCCTGAAGGAGATCAAGGCCAAGCACCCGACCCTGATCAAGGATGTGCGCGGCAAGGGCTTCATGGTCGGCGTCGAGTTCAACGACTTTTCCGAGACATTGCCCTTCGGTCTGAAGCACATGGTGGCCCTGCTCGACGACAAGCTGAAGGGCTCGCTGTGCGGCTTCGTCGGCGCGCTGCTGCTCAAGGACTACGACACGCTGGTGGCCTTCACCGAATACAACCGCAATGTCATCCGCCTTGAGCCGCCGCTGGTTGCCACGCGCGCCGATGTCGACCGGTTCTGCGATGCCTTCGATGATCTGCTCTCGCGCGGCGTGGCCCGGATCGTGACGGACTACCTGCGAAAGGTCGCTGTGAAGTGAGATGCGCGGGCGTGCTGCCAAGGCAGCATGCCCTACCTCGCCGGGGTGCTCGCCGAGCCGGCCACTCGCCGCCAGAAGTTCGAGCTGAAGGCCGGATCGACGTGCCGCGCGAAATCCTGCCATTGCGGGAATGACGTCCTGAACACCTCGGCCGGCATGCGGGCATCCTTGTAGGGGTTCACGCGCCCGCCCGCTGCGATCGTGATCCGGTCAAGTTCGGCGAGCAGCGCGTCGGTCCGTGCCCCGCGATAGGGCATGTCCAGCGTCAGCGTCGCGCCGGCCACCGGGAACGACATCAGCCCCGGCGATGGTACATTCCCGAACAGTTTCAGGACGGTCAGGAACGAGGCCTCGCCCGCCCGGTGGGTTGCGCCGAGCAGCGCAGCGACTGCCTCCTGCGCGCCTGCCATCGGCACCACGCACTGGAACTGCCTGAGGCCGCGCGGGCCATAAGCGCGGTTCCAGCCACGGATGCGGTCCAGCGGATAGAAGAACGGCTGGAATGGCACGCGCGCCTCGCGCACCGGCGACCGATGGGCCAGACGATAGAGCTGGTTGAACACGCAAAGGCTGGCCCTATTGAGAAGTGACACCGGCGGCGTGAACGGCAGGAAGGGCAGCACGCGTTCGGGCGGCAGCCCGCATGCGGCAGGGTCATCGCTGTGATTGGCACGAAAGAACACGCCGCGCCCGAGCGCCGAACCGGTGGCCAGCGAATCCAGCCAGGCCACGGTGTAGGCATGGCTCCGGTCCGACGCAGCGGCCAGATCGAAGAAACCCGCGAGGCTGGCAAAGGGCAGCGTGTCCTG
>CALRRR020000003.1:0-181838 GCA_943370645.1 Hydrogenophaga intermedia
CGCGATGATGCGCTTCTTGCCCATGCGCATGGCCAGCAGGATCTGGCCGGTGACGTTGTTCACCTTGTGCGCGCCGGTGTGGTTGAGTTCGTCGCGCTTGAAGTAGATCTTCGCGCCGCCTGTGCCACCCTTTGCCTCGGCAAGTGCGCGGACATGTGTGGTCATCCGCTCGGCGAAATAGAGCGGCGAGGGCCTGCCGACATAGTGCTTCAGATAGCCGTCGAGTTCGGTGCGGAAGGCGGGATCGATCTTGGCCTCGGCATAGGCTTTTTCCAGATCGAGGATCAGCGGCATCAGCGTTTCGGCCACGAACCGGCCACCAAAAATGCCGAACCTGCCCTGTTCGTCGGGGCCATTGCGGAACGAGTTGGGAGCCGGATTGATGGTCATGGCAGGTTTCTCACGCTGTAGCCCCGGCAGCGATACGCGCCGCCCGGGCAAAATCCCTGATCTTGCCGATGTCCTTTATGCCGGGCGCGCTTTCAATGCCAGAGGATACATCGACGCCGGTCAGGCGCTGACCCGCAGCCCTGATCCGCGTGATCGCCTCGCCGACATTGCCGGCATTGAGCCCGCCCGACAGCATGAACGGTTGGGCCGGATCGAGCCCGGACAGGATCGACCAGTCGAACGGCTGGCCATGACCGCCGGGATAGGCTGCATCGGCCGGCGGCTTGGCATCGAGCAGCAGCATGTCGGCGGCAGCTGCGGCTTCCGGCACCGCAAGCAGGTCCGTGGCTCCCGAAACGCCGAGCGCCCGTATCACCGGGCGGCCTGTCAGCGCGCGAATATCGGCCACCCGCGCGGGTGATTCAGAGCCATGGCACTGGATCATGTCCGGAGCGGCCAAGTCCATGATGCGGCTGAGCGCCGCATCGTCGTGGTTGACCACCAGCGCCACGATCAGGGCGTGCCCACGTGCCTGCGAGGCCAGTGCGGCCGCCCGCTCGTCGGACACGAAGCGGGGGCTCCGGGGATGGAACACCAGCCCCACCATGTCGGCACCGGCCTCCAGGGCCGCCGCCATCACGTCATGGCTGCCAAGCCCGCACATCTTGATTGTGATCGCCTCATCCATCATCGGCTCTTGCAAACGGCTCGCTCTGGACGCCCCAGTTGTGACATGATCGTGCTTATCCGAAGCACGGCAGCGTTACGAGGGACAATCGGCTGATGGGACGTCGCGGCTTTCTGACAATGGCAGGGCTTTTTGCGCTCTCGGCCGTGGTCGCCCTGTCCTTCCACCTCGCGACAGCACCCACCATCCTGCGGCTGGCCGTGGGGCCGATCGGCTCGGACGACCTGCGCATGGCGGCAGCCTTCGTGCAGGCTCTCAACCGCGAGAAGAGCAGCATCCGCGTCAAGATCGTGCTGACCGAGGGTCTCGCCCAGAGCGCGGCGCTGATCGACGACGGCAAGGCCGAACTGGCTATCGTCCGTCCCGACATCAAGCTTCCCGTCAAGGGCGAGACGGTGCTGATCACCCGGCGCTTCCTGCCGTTCATGGCCACCAATGCCGCCAAGGGCATCGAGCGGGTTGCCGATCTGAGGGGCAAGCGCATCGGGGTGGTCAGCACGCCGGCGGCCAACATCGAGTTGATGAGGACGATCCTGGCCTTTTACGAGGTGCCACTGGCCGAGGTGACGATTGTCGGGCTGCTGCCGCCTGACATTCCGTCCGCGGTTGAGAATGACCGGATCGATGCGATATTCTCGGTCGGGGCGCTGAGCGCCCGCACCTCGTCACAGGGTGTGGGGATCATCCGGCAGGCTTGGGGCCCGGATGCCGTCTTCATCCCGATCCGCGAGGCGGAGGCGTTGGCTTCGCGCAACCGCGCCATTGAGACCGGCGAGATCGTGCGGGGCGCCTTCGGTGGTGATCCGCCAAAGCCGGTCGACCCGATGACAACCATCGCCGTCACGCACCGGCTGGTTGCCCACGGCGATGTCGATGACAACGCCGTCTCCGAACTGACCAGAAGGATTCTGTCGCAACGCACCGCCCTTTCTTCCGAGGTGCCGACCATCCAGGGCATTGAGGCTCCGTCGACGGCCCGTGATGCCTCCTTGCCGGTGCATGATGGCGCAATCGCCTACCTGGATGGCACGGAACGCAGCTTTTTTGACCGTTATGGCGACTGGTTCTATCTCGGCGTCATGGCCATGTCGCTGCTGGGCTCCGGCGCTGCAGCACTGCTCAGTCAGGCGTCTTCCGCCCGCCGCCGCACGGCCATGGAGGGTTTGACCCGGATCGTGGCCATGATCTCGGAAGCGCGCGAAACCTCCGATCCGGCACGGTTGCTCACACTCGAACTGGAAGCCGACGCTATCCTCGCCGCGACGCTGGACAACATGGCGCGCCAGCATATCGATGATTCCGGGCTCTCGGCTTATCGGCTGGCGATGGACCAGTTGTCGCGTGCGGTCGTCGAAAGACGACGTTTCCTGCTCGACTTGATGGAGCAGGAACACGCCACATGACACGCGCTGCGACCTTCTGACGCGGGTCATCATGTGCAATCGGACCCTGTTCGAGGCATGCACCTTGCTCCATGATCACGTTGGGCTCGGGTGTCGAGCCCCGCTTCGCGGAGAACATCTCATGAAGACACGTCGCAAGACCGTCGGCAGATCCCTCGCCAGCATCACGCTGCTTGCCGCAGCAACCGGCCTCTTCATCGCCTCTGCCCAGGCGCAGGGCACGCAGCAGAACCCGCCGCAGAATGAGCAGGGCGGCTACACCTGCAGTTCCAAGGCGCGTGCGCCCGCCACGTCCTGACAAGGCATCGGCCGGTCTGGCCTCGGCCCGATCGGCAGCCTTTCCGGAACTGGCCGGACGACGTCCGTCCATTCAAGGCCCATCGTCAGGGGTGCTTCCTCGTGCCTGTCTGCTCCGGCCGACGGGCATTGACGGCTGTGCTTGCTCCTGAACGTGCAATCCGCTATGAGCCGCGTGTCGCGCAAGGAGCTTGCCTTGCGGATGCATGCACATGATGCCGGTTTTCGCACCGGCGCGCCGCGTCAACCGCGGTCCGCTTTTCAAAGCGCCCCGATTTCGAGCCTGCCAGGGCTTTTGATGGGCCGCCTGCAGCGTGTGTCTGGCCCATCCACACCAACCCACGGTGCTCCTGGCGTCCAAGGAGATCATATGTCTGGTTTGAATTACGCACCGTCGCGCGAGGATTTCGCGTCGATGCTTCAGGAGTCCTTCACCAAGGTCGATGTGCAGGAAGGTGCGGTCATCAAGGGCCGCGTCGTCGCCATCGAGAAGGACATGGCCGTCATTGACGTCGGCCTCAAGACCGAAGGCCGCGTGGCCCTCAAGGAATTCATGGGCCATGGCCGCGAGGTCGCGCTGGCTGTCGGCGATGAAGTCGAGGTTTATCTCGACCGCGTCGAGAATGCCATGGGCGAAGCGGTCATCAGCCGCGACAAGGCTCGCCGCGAAGAGAGCTGGGTCAAGCTCGAGCGCGCCTTCGAAGCCAACGAGAAGGTCAACGGCACCATCTTCAATGCGGTCAAGGGCGGCTACACGGTCGATCTCGACGGCGCGACGGCCTTCCTGCCGCGCAGCCAGGTCGACATTCGCCCGATCCGCGACGTTGGCCCGCTGATGAACCAGGTCCAGCCCTTCCAGATCCTCAAGATGGATCGCCGCCGCGGCAACATCGTTGTCTCGCGCCGCACCGTTCTGGAAGAGACCCGCGCCGAAGCCCGTTCGGAACTGGTCGCGAGCCTCGAAGAAGGTCAGGCCGTCGACGGCGTGGTCAAGAACATCACCGAGTACGGCGCATTCGTCGATCTGGGTGGCATCGATGGCCTGCTGCACGTCACCGACATGGCCTGGCGCCGCGTCAACCATCCGTCCGAGGTCGTCACCATCGGTCAGTCGGTCAAGGTCAAGATCATCAAGATCAACCAGGACACGCACCGCATCTCGCTGGGCATCAAGCAGCTCCAGGCCGATCCGTGGGATGGCATTGCCGCCCGCTATCCGGTCCAGGCCAAGCTGTCGGGCCGCATCACCAACATCACCGATTATGGTGCGTTCGTGGAGCTGGAACCGGGCATCGAAGGCCTGATCCACGTCTCGGAAATGAGCTGGACGAAGAAGAACGTGCATCCGGGCAAGATCGTCTCCACCTCCCAGGAGGTCGAGGTGTCGGTTCTGGAAGTCGATCAGGTCAAGCGCCGCATCTCGCTCGGCCTCAAGCAGACCCTGCGCAATCCGTGGGAACTGTTTGCCGAGAAGTTCCCGTCCGGCACCGTTGTCGAGGGCGAAGTCAAGAACAAGACCGAGTTCGGCCTGTTCCTGGGTCTCGAGAACGACATCGACGGCATGATCCATCTCTCCGATCTCGACTGGAACCGTCCGGGCGAACAGGTCATCGAGGAATACAAGAAGGGCGACATGCTGAAGGCTGTCGTGCTTGATGTGGACGTCGAGAAGGAGCGTATCTCGCTCGGCCTGAAGCAGCTTGGCGGCGATCCGTTCGCGGAAGCGGGCGAACTGAAGAAGAACCAGGTGGTGACCTGCGAGATCACCGAAGTGAAGGAAGCCGGCCTCGACGTGAAAATCGTCGGCACCGACTTCATGACCTTCATCAAGCGCGCCGAACTGGCCCGCGATCGCGGCGACCAGCGTCCAGAACGCTTCGCTGTCGGCGAGAAGGTCGATGCCCGCGTGCTGATGTTCGACAAGAAGGCCCGCAAGGTCCAGGTGTCGATCAAGGCGCTCGAAATGCATGAGGAAAAGGAAGCCATCGCCCAGTTCGGCTCGTCCGATTCCGGTGCGTCCCTCGGCGACATCCTCGGCGCCGCCCTCAAGAAGGCCGGCGAAAAGAAGTGACCATGGCACGGTCCGCTCAGGC
The DNA here is from genome assembly GCA_943370645.1 of Hydrogenophaga intermedia. Lineage (GTDB taxonomy): Bacteria > Pseudomonadota > Alphaproteobacteria > Rhizobiales > Beijerinckiaceae > Allobosea. The sequence goes on from CALRRR020000003.1 coordinate 4,872, forward strand.
CTTGCGCCTGTGCCGGACCACACTGCCACCTGATCTGTCGGACACCCGCATGGCTTGGCCGCGCGGGTGTCTTTTTTGTTGTGTGCCCACCCGCAGTCCAAATGCGGTTTCCCCTTTGTGGGCACTTGCTCTAAGACAGCGTGACAATTCACCGGGCAAGGGAAGCCATGTCGATACAGGCCGATCTGATTGCAGACCGTCGCAGCATGCGGCGTCGCTTGAGCCTCTGGCGGGTGCTCGGCGTTGTCGGCGCGCTCATCGGGGTCGTCGGGCTGGCCTATGCTTTCGGCGGACGGCAGCTCCTTGGCGGTGGCAGCGAGCATGTGGCTCGTCTCAGGATCCAGGGCTTTATTTCCGGCGATGACCGCACCTTGCGGCTGATCCGCGATGTGCGCCTGTCGAAATCGGTCAAGGCCGTGATCGTGCAGATTGATTCGCCTGGCGGCACCGTTTCGGGCTCGGAAGCGATCTATCTCGCCCTGCGCCAGCTTGCCTCCGAGAAGCCGACTGCGGCGGTCGTGACCGGCCTGGCTGCTTCGGGCGGCTATATCGCCGCCGCTGCTGCCGACCGGATCGTTGCCCAGCAGACCTCGCTTGTCGGCTCCATCGGTGTTCTGTTCCAGATCCCGAATGTCAGCAAGCTGCTCGACACGGTCGGCGTGAACGTCGAATCGATCCGTTCCAGCCCGTTGAAGGCCGCACCCAGCGGTTTCGAGCCGACCTCTCCTGAGGCCCGCGCCGCCCTCGATCAGGTGGTCAAGGATCACTACGACTGGTTCAAGGGGCTGGTGCGCGAGCGCCGCAAGCTGAACGACGCAGAACTCGCGATTGTCTCCGACGGGCGCGTGCACACCGGCCGCCAGGGCATGGAGCGCAAGCTCGTCGATGTGCTCGGCGGCGAGCGGCAAGCGGTCGATTGGCTGGAGACCGAGCGCAATGTGGCAAAGTCACTGCCGATTCGCGAATGGCGTCGCCGGAGCGATTCGGATGCACTCGGGCTTTGGTCTGCCGCCAGCCGGATTGCCGCAGCAGCGGGTTTTGACGGCTTTGCCTCGGTCCTGACCCGTGCAGGCTCCATCGAGCCGGGGGTGCGCCTTGACGGAGCGCTGGCACTCTGGCAGCCTGCGCTTGAAAAATGAGCTATCTCAATTGGTTATGAAGCGGCCATGATCAAGTCAGAACTCGTCCAGCGCATCGCGGATCGCAATCCGCACCTGTATCAGCGGGATGTCGAGAATATCGTCAACGCCATCCTCGATGAAATCGTCGGGGCGCTCGCCAATGGCAACCGTGTCGAACTGCGCGGTTTCGGGGCCTTTGCCGTCAAGAAGCGCGAGGGCCGCGTCGGGCGCAACCCGCGGACCGGCGCGTCCGTGACCGTTGACCAGAAGGTCGTCCCGGCCTTCAAGACCGGCAAGGAACTCAGGCTGAAGCTGAACGGCAAGGCGTGACCACCCGGCTGCCATGATGCGCCGATCCGGATGTCCCGGCCCGGCGTTCGGAGATCGACGATGCTGCGCTTTCTGAAACTGCTGTTCGCCATTCCAACCGTTCTGGCCATCGTGCTGTTCGCGGTTGCCAACCGGCAGTCAGTGCGCGTGTCCTTTGATCCCCTGTCGCGCGAGGCGCCTGCCGCCTTTATCGATATGCCGCTGTTTGCGCTCGCCCTTGTCGCACTCGCATTGGGCGTGCTGATCGGCGGGGTAGGGGCCTGGCTCGCCCAGGGCCGCCACCGCAAGGCCGAGCGGCAGTTGAAGCGCGAGGTCAATCGGTTGGCGGTCGAAACGGCTGCCCTGCGCGCCGTCGCGCCTGAGTCGTCGCTCGCCAGCCTCACCGGTCCGCGCTGATCCGATGCAGGTCATCGACGCTGCTCAGATCGATCGTCTTCTGTCTTTCCAGACACTGATTCCGGCGCTTGAAGACGCGTTTCGGGGCGGCATCGTTGCCCCCATACGCCATCATCATCACATCGCCCGGCCGGACGCCGACGCGACCTTGCTGCTGATGCCGGCCTGGACTGGCAAGGATGCGGTGCCAGCCTATGTCGGCACCAAGATCGTCACGGTTTTCCCCGGCAATGCCGCCCTGAGCCTGCCCAGCATCGCGGGGCTTTATCTGCTGATGGATGGCCGGACAGGGGCGCCACTGGCGGCGATGGACGGTGCAAGGCTCACGTTGTGGCGCACGGCAGCCGCATCCGCGCTGGCCTCGCGCGCCATGGCCCGTCCAGATGCAAGCCGGCTGCTCATGGTCGGGGCCGGCGCCTTGTCGCGCTTTCTGGTCGCCGCCCATCGCGCGGTGCTGCCCATCACCGAGGTTTCGGTCTGGAACCGCTCCCGGCCTGCGGCGGAGCGACTGGTGGCTGATCTGCGCGACAGCGGGCTTGCAGCAAGCCTGTGCGAGGATCTGGAGGATGGGAGCGCGCGGGCCGACCTGATTTCCTGCGCCACGCTGTCACAGACGCCACTGATCATGGGCCGCTGGCTGAAACCGGGCTGCCATCTCGATCTCGTCGGGGCTTTCAACATGGCGATGCGTGAGGTCGACGACGCAGCGCTCAACCGTGCCCGCGTCCTCGTCGACACCGACGCCGCTCTCAAAGAGGGCGGCGATGTCGCGGTTGCCATCGCGTCAGGCCAGTATCCTTCGGATGCCGTGCTCGGCACCCTGTTCGATCTTGTGGCCGGGCGGGCAGCGCCGCGGCGCAATGCCGACGACATCACACTGTTCAAGTCGGTCGGTGCGTCGCTCGAGGATCTGGCCGCCGCGATGCTGGTGGAGCGCCGTCGGCAGGGTCTTGCCACCGCCTGAGGGCATGATCGGCATCGGCCGATACCGCATCACGCAATTATGTGACCTGCGAGTGATCTTGCATGGTGCAATTTCCGTAAGACCTCATATAGTGGAAAATACTTACTGCTCGCGACGTGACACCGTGCCGGTCATGCCGTTGGACCACATTGGGCCCCGACCGGTGAACTGGAGAGTTTCATGATGGCTGCGTCCCCCCGCGCGCCTGACCAGGACAAGCAGGACCGGCTCGACCGGGTGCTTGAACTTGTGCTCGATGCCAGATCGCGGATGCCCGCCAACCATCTGCCCAAGCGGCTGAACGGTCTGTTTCGCGAGCTTGGCAAGCCTGAGCCGGCCAACGACCCCGATGACATCGAGGACCTGATCTGGGCCCTCTGGATCAGCCACCCGGAAGGCCGCGCGGCAACCGCGATGGCCAATGCCTGCGAGGCCATGGCCGCCGGGGCGTTCGATCTGGCCAAGCCCATCCTCGATGAACTGGTCGAGCGCTATCCGGATTGGCCGGAGGCGTGGAACAAGCGCGCCATCCTGGCCTTCATCGCGCGTCAGGACGAGGCCTGCCTCGCAGACATCGAGCGCACCTTGCGTCTCGAGCCACGGCATTTCGGAGCGATCTCGGGCTTTGCACAGCTGTGCGTGCGACAGCGCCGGCATGTCGAGGCCAGGGCCGCACTGACCATCGCGCTCGAGATCGATCCGCACCTGCGTGGCCTGCGTGAACTGATCGACAAGCTCGAGACGCCGCGCGAAACCATGCACTGATCAGCGTGGTCCTGCGCCTGCCGTTGGCGTCAGCCGGTGCAGGACTGGACGGAGGCACGAAGGCGTTGTCCTATGGGCACGGCCTGAGCTTCGCAAGCTGGGCCTTGACCAGGGTCGGCCACGCCAGGATCAACGTCGCCATGTCCAGATCCGCCCATTCGCTGTCAATCCCTCCGCGTCCCGATGTAACCTGTGCCGTGAGGCGCGGTGCCACGCGCCTGCTGCGTCAGGCGGGTTTTGTGGTCGCCAGTGAGATGACCTTCGCCAGCGGCCGCCGCGCCGACCTCGTCGCATTGCGGCCCAACCACGACATCTGGATCATCGAGGTCAAGTCAGGGCTTGCCGATTTTCGCGCCGACCAGAAATGGAGCGCTTATGCGGACTATTGCGATGCACTGGCCTTCGCCGTGCCGGAGAGCTTCCCGGCGGAGCTCATACCGCCAGAGATCGGGCTGATCGTGGCCGATGGCTTTGGCGGCGAAATGCTGCGCGAGCCTCTCCGGTCACCGTTGGCCCCGCCCCGGCGCAAGGCTGTGACGCTGGCCTTTGCGCAACTGGTTTCGGCGCGGCTGATGGCGATCGAGGATCCCGATTTCAGCGCCGGCTGGTAGCGCCTCAGCGCGGCGCGCGCTTGGCCAGAATGCGTTGCAAGGTCCGGCGGTGCATCTGGAGACGGCGCGCCGTCTCGGAGACGTTGCGGTCGCACAGTTCGTAGACACGCTGGATATGCTCCCAGCGCACCCTGTCGGCCGACATCGGGTTCTCGGGCAGATCCGGCTTGGCATCGGGTGCGGCACCGAGCGCGGCGTGGATTTCGTCGGCATCAGCAGGCTTGGCCAGATAATCGACCGCACCCATCTTCACGGCACTGACAGCCGAGGCAATGTTGCCGTAACCGGTCAGAATGACGCCACGTGCCTCGGGGCGTCGCTCCTTCAGGCGGGCAATCACGTCAAGCCCGTTGCCATCGCGCAGGCGCATGTCGATGACGGCGAAGGCCGGCGGCGCAGCCTCAACGGCGGCCAGACCGTCAGCCACGCTTTCGGCGGTGCGCACCGAATAGCCGCGGGCTTCCATCGCCCGTGCCAGACGTGTCACGAACGGCCTGTCGTCATCCACCAGCAGCAGGCTCATCTCCGGCAGCGCCGGGGGAGACCCGATTTCCAAACCTGTCACGACGTCGCGTCCTTCCAAGGTACAATGCAATTGCTCCCTGAGTTGCATACGCGCAGGGCGGGTGCTGGATCAGGAAGCCTGTCTCTTGAACAGTTTGGGCATCGGGTTCCAATGTTCAAGGCCTGCGGCATCGGCGACACCTGTGCGCGCTTCGAAGGCCTTGCGCGGCCATGTCACGGTGATGCGCGCCCCGGTGTTGGCACGCGGGTTGTTGGCGAAGGTGATGGTCGCTCCGGAGCGCTCCAGCAAGGTCTTGGCGATGAACAGCCCAAGCCCGAGACCCTGCCGCGCCATCCGGTCCTCCCGCACGCTGCCAGGATCGCGATCCCGGTTGCGGCCGCGCAGGGTGATGTAGGGCTCGCCCGCGCGCAGCAGGATCTCCGGTGGAAACCCCGGCCCGTCGTCGTTGACCTCGATGATCACGCGCGCCTCGGTCCAGCGGCCTGTCAGGGTCACCGTGGATCGGGCAAAATCCACCGCATTGTCGACCAGATTACCGATGCCGTAGAGCACGGACGGATTGCGCCGCATCACCGGTTCCTCGCCCTCGCCCTCCGCGATGATGTCGATCGGCACGCCGAAAGGCCGCTGCGGCCCGGCGATCTCCTCCAGCACCTGGCGCAGCACGAAGCTGGACAAGGGCCCGCTGTCCTCGTCGAGCGAGGTCAGGGTGCCCAGGATTGTGCGGCAACGGTCCACCTCCTGCCGCAAAAGGGCGATGTCCTCCGCCAGCGCCGAACCCGGCGGGGCCACATTGGCGATTTCCTTGGCGACCAGCGTGATCGTGGCCAGCGGCGTGCCCAGTTCGTGGGCTGCCGCAGCCGCCAGACCATCGAGTTGCGACAGGTGCTGCTCGCGCGCCATCACCATCTCGGCAGCTGTGAGCGCCTCGGCCAGATCGTCAGCCTCCGCCGAGACCCGCCATGCATAGATCGAGGTGAAGCCGACGCCGAGCAGGATCGAGACCCAGATGCCGCCGATGTAAAGGTTCGGCAGGTTCAGCGGGCTGGCGGGATTCCACGGCAGGGGCCAGTGCACGAAGGCGAGGACACTGGCGCAAAGCACGACGAGCGCGCCGAGCGCAAGCGTATGCTGTGGCGGCTGTGCTGTGGCCGAGATCAGCACCGGGGCGAGGAACAGCAGCGAGAACGGGTTTTCCAGCCCGCCGGTCAGGAACAGCAGTGCGCCCAGTTGCAGCACGTCATAACCGAGCAGCGCCAGCGCCGAGCGATCACTCAGCCGATGGCTCATCGGATAGCGCAGCCTGAGCGCGATGTTGAGCCAGACCGATATCGCGATCAGGATCACGCAAGGCGCCACCGGAACCGGAAAGCCGAGACCCAGGTGCACAAGACCGATCGCGAGGCCCTGCCCGAGCACGGCAAGCCAGCGCAGGCGGACCAGCGTGTCGAGACGCAAACGGCGTGAGGCCCGACCCAGCGCAATCTCGATATGATCTGCCATTCCGTTGTCCGTCGATCGAGGGTTGCCGTCACTTGCCCCTGTAATGCACGACGCGGCAGGGCACGGCACCGGCTTATAGTGCCGCAGCCGGTGGGTCATGTGTCAGGGGCGACTCATCACCGTAAGAACACGTACACACACTTCCTTAGCCTAATGCATGGTTGAATAACCTGCATATCGGACTAAGTTACCGCCCTTGTGCGCTGCAACATGGGTGGCGCGCAGGAAGTGTGAAGCCGTTCCCGGAACAAGGCAGCGGCGGCATCGGGAGGCACTTCGGAACACCACAAGCAGACCGTCATATCCGGCGGGGACGACCGACACGCACTTGCGGGGATCACATGCCACTGTCCTACAATCTCTATGAGACCGCTCACATGATGATCGCGCCTGCGCGCGCCATGTCGGATGCGGCACAACTCATTTTCAAGAATCCGGCCAATCCGCTGACCTACACCCCATTCGGCAGGGCGATGGCCGCGTCCGCAGAGCTGTTCGAGCGCACCACGCGCCGATACGGCAAGCCTTCCTTCGATCTTCCGACGACGCTCGTCGGGGGGCAGCGTGTCGCCGTGACCGAGCGTGTGGTCTGGGAACGGCCCTTCGGCAGGCTTGTGCATTTCGAGCGGGCGCTCAACCCCGGACAGAAGACGGGGCCCAAGGTGCTAATCGTGGCACCGATGTCGGGCCATTACGCCACCTTGCTGCGCGGCACGGTCGAGGCCTTCCTCCCGGCGCACGAGGTCTACATCACTGACTGGATCGACGCCCGCATGGTGCCGATGGCGACCACCTTCGATCTCGATGACTACATCGATTATCTGATTGCCATGTTCCAGATGCTCGGACCTGACACCCACGTCATGGCCGTGTGCCAGCCGGCCGTGCCCGTCATCGCGGCGATTGCCCGCATGGAAGCCGAGAACGATCCGTCTGTGCCGCGTTCGATGACGCTGATGGGCGGCCCGATCGACACGCGCCGCGCCCCGACGGCGGTCAACAAGGTCGCGCAGGAGCGTGGCATCGAGTGGTTCAGGCGCAACTGCGTGGTGCGCGTGCCGATTGTCTATCCGGGCGCATTGCGCGAGGTCTATCCGGGCTACATGCAGCTGTCCGGCTTCATGGCCATGAACCTTGATCGCCACATCTCGGCGCACCACGACATGTACCAGCATCTGGTGAAGGGCGACGGCGACTCGGCCGAGAAGCACCGCGAGTTCTATGACGAGTATATGGCGGTGATGGACCTGACGGCGGAGTTCTATCTCCAGACCGTCGACAAGGTGTTCTGCAAGCATCAGCTGCCGAAGGGCGAGATGATGCACCGCGACAAGCCTGTTGACCTGAAGGCGATCCGGCGTGTGGCGCTGATGACGGTCGAAGGCGAGAATGACGACATTTCTGGTGTCGGCCAGACCCAGGCGGCCCAGGACCTGTGCATCAACATCCCTGAAGCCAAGCGCGTGCATCACCTGCAGCTGGGTGTCGGCCACTATGGCGTGTTCAACGGTTCCCGCTTCCGCTCGGAAATCGCGCCGCGCATTGCCGATTTCATGCTCACGCTGGACATGGAAGCCGCCAGAAGCCGCAGCCAGAGCAACGCCGAAATCGCCCGCAAGGCCATCCGGTCGGTCAAGAGCGCCTGATCCGCGACCTGCCATGAAGCCGGGCTGAAGTGCCCGGCCATTCGGCTTGGCAAGGCCATAGCGGCGCGGCGGCTTTCCTTCGCCGCGCGAATCTTCCAGATTCATCCCATGCGCCTGTCACTGTTTTCCCGGACCCCGGACCCCGACCACATCGAGGTCAGCCATGGCGAGCGCCGTTTCAAGGTCGCCGTCAAGCGACGCTCGACAGCCCGCCGGTTCACGCTCCGGGTCTCGCATGCCAGCGGCGAGGTTGTGCTGACCTTGCCCGAGCGGGCCGATCTCAAGGCCGCCCGCCTGTTTGCCGAAGCGCATGGCGGCTGGATCGCCACGCGGTTGCTGAAGCGCCCGGATGGCGTCCCCTTTCAGACCGGAGCACTGGTGCCGGTTCGCGGCGTCCCGCACCGCATCGTGCACTGGTCAACCATCCGCGGCCTGACGCGGGCGACCGTGGATCGGGAGGGGCAGGCCATCCTCGCCGTCTCCGGCGAGACGGGGCATGTCGCGCGCCGGGTCACGGACTTTCTCAAGAGGGAAGCCTTGAAGGATCTGGCCGCCGCAGTGGATCGCCATAGTGCGGCCCTCGGCATCCCGGCCCGCAAGATCGCCGTGCGGGACACATCCAGCCGATGGGGGTCATGCTCGTCGAAAGGGCATCTGAGCTTCTCATGGCGGCTGATCATGGCCCCGCCGCTAGTGCTTGACTACCTTGCGGCGCACGAGGTGGCCCACCTCAAGGAAATGAACCATTCTCACCGGTTCTGGACGCTAACCCACAAGCTGTGTCCTGCCACCGAGGAAGCCGAGGCCTGGCTCAAGCGCCACGGCGCCAGCCTGCACCGCTACGGCTAGCGAGCAAACCGTCAAGAGAAGGCCTGCTCTCGAACCTTGCGGTGTCGGATGCCGGCAAACTTCCCGCTTGCGGAGAGGCGCGCCGGCGGTCTAAGAGCAAGCCGTCAGGGGAGCTCCGAAGTGCAGGGGCTGAGATGCGGGCGGCAAGCCTCGCGGACCCTTTAGCTGATCTGGGTAATGCCAGCGGAGCGAGGTGAACGATGTTTTCAGGCGCGCAGATTTCCCTTTACCCCATGACCGACGACTTCGTCGGCGTGATCCTCAAGGCCATCAAGGCGCTTGAACCCTATCGCCCCCATTTTCGCATCGAGACAGACGATGTCTCGACGCTGATCGTCGGCCCGCCGGAGCAGCTTTTTCCGGCCATGCGCGATCTGTTCGTCTCTGCAGCCGCCAGCGGCCATCATTGCGTGTTGTCCGCAGCCGTCTCGCGGGGCTGCCCTGGCGAGCCGGATGATCCGATCTGCACCCCGATCAACGACAGCCGCCATGGCGAGCCGCTGGAGGCGCGCATCGCAGCCGCCCTTCAGGCTGTTGCCAAGGCGCAGATCATGGGCCAGTCGGTCGCGGCCCAGTTCTCGCTCTATCCGCTCGGTGACGGGCACCACATGGACGAGATCTACGGCTGCATCGACTTTCTCAAGACCTCCGGCGTGTTCGAGAAGTCCAAGAACTTCTGCACCAAGCTGCGCGGCGATGCCGGCCCGGTTTTCGCCACGCTTAGCGAAGCCTTCCTGCGTTTTGGCGCGCCCGAAGGCCACGTGGCCCTTGACCTGACGGTCTCCGCCAACAGCCCGAGCAAGCTCTGACGCTGCCAACGCGCTGAACGCAGCGCGCACGCATTCGATGCGTGCGATCTCTTGTTCCGATCCTGAAAGGCTCCATGCCATGACCACATCCGAACCATCCTCCTTCGCCTGGACGCAGCGCGAAATCCTGATTGTCGCCGTGCTCGGTGCCGTGTTTGGCGTGCTTTATCTCGGCTGGGTGCAGGTCTGGCTGGTTGCCCAGGCCTTCCTCGGGCCGGTGACCATGGATGTGGTGATGGGTTTCTGGTTCATCGTCTCGATCATCGCTGCGGCTATCATCCGCAAACCGGGAGCCGCGCTGTTCTCGGAGATGCTCGCCGCCGGCATCCAGATTCTGCTTGGCAGCCCCGCCGGCCTGATCCTTCTGCTCACCGGTTTCGTGCAGGGCGCCGGCGCTGAAGCGGTGTTCGCCGCCACCCGCTGGAAGCGCTACACGCTGCCAGTGCTGATCGCTGCCGGCGTCGGTGCAGCCGTGTTTTCGTTCATCTACACGTGGATCCGCTTCAACTATGGCGCGCTGGCTCCGGGCCTTCTGGTGCTGATGTTCACATTGCGCTGCCTGAGCGGGGCCTTGCTGGCCGGGGTTCTCGGCCACCTGATCGTCGAAGCCCTCTACAAGACCGGCGTGCTGTCGGGCCTGCCGATCGACCATGCCCGGCGCGCTGCCAGCGCCTGATCCTGATGGCGTCGCGGCGTGGCGCGGCACCACTGTCCGCTACCCGCACCAGAAACGGGATGCGGTCGGACCCGTCACGCTTGATCTCGCAGCTGGCGAGCACCTGCTGCTGCTCGGCCCATCCGGGGTGGGCAAGTCCACCCTGCTCGACACGCTGACGGGGCTTATCCCAAACGTCATTCCCGCGACGGTCGGTGGCACTGTCACGACGCTCGGGGTTGCGGCCGCCAGCCGGCCGCCAGCCGGGTGGGCGCAGGTTATCGCCCGCCATTTTCAGGATGCCGACCAGACCTTGTGCGGCATGCGCGTCGATGACGAGATTGCGTTTGCGCTGGAGAACCAGGGACTGCCTGCCGAGGTTATCCGTCAGCGTGTAGCCAGAGCGATCCGCGATGTCGGGATCGACGAGGCCTGGCGCAATCGGCGCACCACCACCCTGTCAGGCGGCGAGCGCCAGCTTGTCGCGCTCGCCGCCACGCTGGCGCAGGCCAGTCGCGTGCTCTTGGTTGACGAACCCACGTCCCATCTGGCCCCGCTGGCTGCCAGCCGCCTGCATCGGCTGCTGATGACCCGTGCGCCGGGGCGCAGCGTCCTGATCGTGGATCATCGCCTCGACGGGCTGATCGAAGCCATCGATCGTGTGGCCGTGCTGGGCAGCGATGGCGGCATTGTCGCCGAAGGACCGCCGGCGGCGCTGTTCCGCACCCATGCCGGGAGGCTCGATGCCGCCGGTGTCTGGCGTCCGCTCGCCAGTCACCTCGACACGGCCCTTGCGACGCAAGGAGTAGCTCCGCCACAGCCACCTGTGAGCGTCGCCGATGTCGTGACTCACCTGAAGGCTCTCGGCGACGCCGAACAGGCCCTCGCCCGGCAGGCGCTGATGCCGCTGATGGCGGCTGCCCAGCCGGGAGCACCCGCGCCAGAGGCCGCAGATCGGGAGATTGTGGTCCGGCTTTCCGGTGCAGATTGCGCGCCCTTCCTCGGACCGGTTGTGCTGCGCAATGTCGATCTGACCGTAGCGCGGGGCGAAATCCTCGGCATTCTGGGTGCGAATGGCGCTGGAAAGTCCACGCTGGGCCTCAGCCTTGCCGGTCTCGTCCGGCTCAAGGGCGGCATGCGGGAAGGCAAGCCAGGCGGCGTCGCTTTCCAGAACCCCGAAAACCAGTTCGTGACTGGTTCGGTGCGCGAGGAGATCGAGGCAGCGCTGGCGGTGCGCGGCACAGAAGCCTCGCGGCCCGAAACGGCGGACAAGGTGCTCGCCGGCTGGGGCCTTGGCCACGCGGCAAGCCAGCATCCGTTCGAGCTTTCCCATGGACAAAAGCGCCGGTTGGCGCTCGCAACCCTGACAGCGGGCGGGCGCTGGCCCCTGCTTGTGCTCGATGAACCGATGGCGGGCCTTGATGCAGCGGCGACGGCCGGTCTCGCCCTGCGGATCGAGGCGCTGGCCGCCTCAGGCCACGCCATTGCGCTGATCACGCATGACATGGACCTGGCGCTGCGCCTGTGCCGCCGCTGTGTGGTGGTGGGCGAGGGCACCATCCTCGCCGATGCGCCCACTGCCGAGGTGATGGCCGACCCCGCACTTCTGGCTCGCGCCGGCCTTGCACCACCCGTCTTGTTGCCGGTGCTCGACTGGTTCGGAGAGGCAGCGGCATGAGTGTGCGCCTGTCAGATCGCCTCCTGCAGTTTCGCCTGAACCAGCTCCATCCGCTGCCGAAGCTGATCGTCTGCCTGATCTGGCTGGTGGCTGCGATCGCGGTGTTCGATGCGCGTTTCCAGCTCATCACGATCGTGCTGGCCGCAGTGGCGCTGGTGCTGTTCAACCGCTCGTCGCCATTGCTGGTCCTGGGGCTGATGATCCCGTTTGCGCTGTTCGGCGTGGGCTTCCTGACCACCAGCATCCTGTTCCGCGAGGGCAGCGACTTTGCCGGCAAGATGGCCGCCGAAGCACCTTTCGTGTCCGAGGGCGTCTCGGCCGGGATTGTGCTGTTCCTCAGGGCCATTGCCTGCGGCATGGTCTCGGCGCTGTTCACCCTGACGACGGACCCAGGCGATCTGGTCAAGGCCTTGATGAAGGACTGGCGGCTGTCGCCCCGCATCGGCTACGCCCTGTTTTCGGCCCTCAATCTTGTGCCCGATCTAGCCAGCGAGGCGCAGCAGATCAGGTTGGCGCGGGCCATGAAGCGGGGCGGCTTGCCAAGGCGCATTCCCGGTCTGGTCGAAGGGTTCAGCCTGATGCTGCCGCTGCTCGCTTTCGCCATCCGCAGGGCCAGCCGCGCGGCCATCGCCATGGAAGCACGGGGGCTCACCGGGCACGGCACGCGCACCATTCTTGGCGCACCGGTTCTGGCGCGGCGCGATGCGGTGTTCGCAGGCGCAGCCCTCGCACTGCTGGTGGCAGCCTGCACGCTGACCTGGATGCTGCGCTGAGCGCAACGAGACGATCGTTCAGGCGGCCACAGGCATGCGCCCGCCTTGCAGGGCCGTCACATCGTTGATGATTCGGCTGATCTCGGGCCGGCATGAGCCGCAGTTGGTGCCGGCCTTCAGTTCTGCCCCCACCGCATCGACGTCGTGCGCGCCGGCCTGCACGGCCTCTGCAATGCTGGACTTGCGCACCGCAAAGCACGAACAGACCATCGGGCCGAGATCTGCTCCCCCAGCCGGTGGCCTGCCGGCCAGCACGGCGCTGCGGTCCGCCAGGCACAGCGCATCGCGCGAGAACAACTCGATCAGCCATTCCAGCACAGCAGGCTCGCGCTCCTTGCCGATAAACAACGCAGCCTGAAGCCGCTCGCCATCGAAGCTGACGGTGCGTTCGTCCTGAACCGAAGGGTCAGAAAGGCTGGCGCGCTTGGGCATTTCGCCGAGATGATTGACCAGAAGTGCTTGCAGTGGCTGCGCTTCGCGCGTCGAAGCGAACAGCAGCGCTTCGCCACCGGGAATGGTGATCCGCGTGTGCTGCAGCCAGGCCGGCAGCTCGACACGCGTGCGGCTCAGCAGGAACCCTTCGGACGCCATGATCACGCGGGTCACGCTGACGGGCGTGGCCTTCAGTTCCGGCTGCCCGGAGATCTTGTCAGTCAGTGGGTGGACGGCCGCGTCGATGCGGGCCATGCCGCTCGTGGCATTCGTCCAGTGGAACGGCGCGAACACCATGCCCGGTGTCAGTCCGTCGTCGATGGTGACGCGCAGGCAGGCTGAACCATGCAGGCTTTCGATGCGGGCATGATGGCCCTCGGCCAGATCAAGGCGGTCAGCATCGTCGGGGTGCAGGGCCAGCATCGGCTCCTGCACGTGCCGCGCCAGTGTCACGGCCTTGCCGGTCCGTGTCATGGTGTGCCAGTGGTCGCGCACCCGCCCGGTGTTGAGCAGCAACGGGAAGCGCGCTGTCCGCTCGCCGCCCAGCGCCGGCTCGACCACCGCAAGGAACCGTCCCCGGCGATCTGGCGTGTAGAAACCGCCATCGGCAAAGAATCGCTCCTGCGGCGCAGACCCTTCGCGCCAGGGCCAGTGAAATGGCTCCAGCGCATCGAACTCTGCATCCGTGATTTCTGCCACTGCGCCGATATCGAAGTCGCGTCGTCCATCGTTCTCGAAGCCGGACAGCGCTGCATGTTCCCGGAAGAGCGCCGCTGCATTGGCATAATCGAAGTGCTCGCCATGGCCCATGCGCCGGGCCACAAGCTGAATGTGCTCCCAATCCGGCCTGGCTTCGCCCGGCGTGGGCAGAAAGGCGCGCTGACGCGAAATCCGACGCTCGGAATTGGTCACCGTACCGTCCTTTTCGCCCCAGGCTGAGGCCGGCAGCAGCACATGCGCGCCCGATTGCGTCGTGTCCGTGCTCGCCATCGCTTCGGAAACAACAAACAGGTCGAGCTTGCGCAGGGCAGCCTGCATGGCATCGGCGCGCGGTAGCGTCACGGCGGGGTTGGTGTGCATCACCCACAGCGCCCTGATCTCGCCGCGCTCGATGGCCTCGAACATCTGGACCGCCTTCAGGCCCTCGCCGGTCGCCATGCGTGGCGCATTCCAGAACCGCTGAACGCGGTCGATCTCTGCCGGTGAGTAGTTCATATGGGCGGCCAGCATGTTGGCCAGTCCGCCAACCTCGCGGCCTCCCATGGCATTCGGCTGGCCCGTCAGCGACAGGGGCCCCGAGCCCGGCTTGCCGATCCGCGCCGTGGCGAGATGACAGTTGAGGATTGCATTGACCTTGTCCGTGCCCTGCGCCGATTGGTTGACGCCTTGCGAGTAGCAGGTGACCACCCGCTGCGTGCTGGCGAACAGCTCGATGAAACGCTCGATATCGGCGGGCGCAAGCCCTGTCTTGGCTGACACCGTGGCCAGATCGGGCGCGATGGCCGATGCACTGGCGAGGGCGGCATCGAACCCGCTGGTGAACGCCGCGATGTAGGCGCGATCGATGACGCCCCGCCCGGCAAGGCTGACGAGCAACCAGGAGAACAGCACGCTGTCCATTCCGCTGGCGATGGCAAGCTGAAGGTCGGCCCCTTCGCTGGTGGCCGTGCGACGCGGATCGATGTTGACGATGCGGGTGCCGCGCCGGTGCCGCGCCGCTTGCATGCGCTGATACAGGACCGGATGGCACCAGGCCGCGTTTGACCCCACAAGGACGATCAGGTCCGCCTCGTCGAGGTCCTCATAGGTGTTCGGAACGGTGTCGCTGCCGAAAGCGCGGCGGTGACCCGCCACGGAAGACGCCATGCAGAGCCGCGAATTGGTGTCCACATGGCCTGTGCCGAGGAAGCCTTTCGCGAACTTGTTGGCGATGTAGTAGTCTTCGGTCAGCAATTGCCCCGACAGGTAGAACCCGATCGCACCCGGGCCATGCTCGGCCAGCACGCGGGCCAGCCCGTCTGCAACAAAGCCGGTGGCCTGGTTCCAGGTTGACCGCTGGCCATGGATCATCGGGTGCAGCAATCGCCCTTCCAGGGCCAGCGTCTCGCCAAGGCTGGTACCCTTGACACAGAGCTTGCCGAAGTTGGCGGGGTGCTCCCGATCTCCCGCCACTTTTGCCGAGCCGCCACCAGCCGGTGTCATGACCACGCCGCAGCCCACCCCGCAATAGGGGCAGGTGGTTCTGGTGCCGCCGCTGGCTGGGCCAGACGTCATCTCATGCCGCCTCGGACAGAGAGCCATGAGGGAGGCTCGCGCCGGAACCATGCCGGCTTGCCGATGAGCCGCCCAACACAGGCAACAACGGCTCGGCAGCCTGCCGCCCATGCAGCAAGTCGCGTCGTGCCGCGCCAATGTCGACGGAGCGGCGGATCAGGTCGAGATACCAGAGCCCGTCCTCCGCCTCGCCCACCAGCACGCAGCCGACCAGCGCATCGGCCCGAAACACCAGCTTGCGGTAGACGCCCCGGTCCCGGTCATCGAGCACGGCGCTGGCGGTGCCCTCGCCGCCGAGAAAATCACCCGCCGAAAACACTGGAACGCCCGAGACCTTGAGGTTCGTGGCAAGCACCATGCCGGTGAACGCTGCCTCGTTTCCGGACAGGACTGCAGCCAGCACCCTGGCCTGTTCATGCGCCGGCTCGACCAGTCCATAGGCGATGCCCCGGTGCTCGGCACATTCGCCGATGGCGTGAAACCCGTCCACGCTCGCCGAAAGCCGGTCATCGACAACAATGCCGCGCTGCACCGCAAGTCCGGCCGCTTTTGCAAGCTCGGCATTTGGCTTGATGCCTACCGCGCAGACGACAAGATCGGCGTCCAGTGTGCTGCCATCGGCAAAGCTGAGCCCGTTTGCGGCGGCCTCTCCCATGATGGCGACAGTCTGCTTGTCCAACATCACTCTGATGCCCAGTTGCCGGAGAGCGCGGCTGAGATGGCTGGCTGCCGAAGCATCGATTTGGCGCTCCATCAGCCGGTCCATGACATGAATGAGCGTGACATCCGCACCGCGTTTGGCCAGTCCGTAGGCCGCCTCTATGCCAAGCAGGCCACCGCCGATGACCGCAATGCGGCCGCGGCTGGCCGCAACCTTGTCCATCATCGCTACGTCCGCCAGATCGCGGAAAGTCATGACCCTGGGCAGGTCGATGCCCGGCAAGGGCAACCGCACGGCATTTGACCCCGTGGCAAAGACGCAGCGGTCGAAGCCAAGCACCTCGCCCGAAGCGAGCCGCGCCTGGCGCGTACTGGTGTCGACGGCCAGCACGGCATCGCCGCTGATCAGTCTGATGCCGCGCGCCGCATACCAGCCGGCATCGCGCAACACGATGTCCTTGCGTTCGACATCACCTGCCAGAAGCGCTGACAGCAGCACGCGGTTGTAGGCCTCGGAGGGCTCGGCTCCCACCACGGTGATGACATGCTGGCCAGCGTCCGCTCGCGTCAATTCTTCGAGCAGCCGGACGCTGGCCATGCCGTTGCCGATGATGAGCAACCGCTCGGCCATGATCTCACACGGCCGCGCGCTTGATCTTCAGGGCCTTGAGATAGGCCATCGGATTGGCCGGATCGAAGGTCATGCCATCGAAGAAGGTTTCAGTGCCGCGAGAATCGCCGGATGGGGCATTCGCCAATCCGAGGCTCTTGGCTGCTGCGCCCCATAGATCGGCCCGGTTGGTGCGGTCCACCAGCGCCTTGATGTCGGTGTTGACCGGGAACTTGCCCCAGCGGATGTTCTCCGTGATGAACCATGTGTCGAGGCTCTTCCACGGGTAGGACACCGCGCCGTTCTCTCCCCAGAACTTCATCGCCAGCTTGGGGTCGGTGACCTTCCGGCCGAGCCCGTAGTTGATCTCCCCTCGGATGCGTCCGATGATGTCGGCCACGGGCACGTTGAACCACTGCCGGCGACCGACAATCTCGGCCATTTCCTGCTTGTTCTCGGCCTTCTCGCACCACATCTGCGCCTCCATCACAGCCATCAGGATGGCCTGTGTGGCGCGCGGGTTGGTGTCGACGAAGTCGGCTCTCATGCCGAGGATCTTTTCGGGATGGTTGCTCCAGAGTTCGCCGGTGGTCAGCGCGGTGTAGCCGATGTTCTGGTTGACGAGCTGTTCGTTCCACGGTTCGCCGACACAGAAGCAGTCCATGTTGCCGACCTTCATGTTCGCGACCATCTGCGGCGGCGGAACGGTGATGACCTTGATGTCGGTGTCCGGATCAATGCCGCCGGCAGCAAGCCAGTAGCGGATCCACAAGTCATGGGTGCCGCCCGGGAAGGTCATGGCAGCTGTCAGTTCCTTACCCGCGGCTTTCTTGCGGGCAAAGGCCTCCTTCAGCGGCGAGGCATCCTTCTGGATGTTGAGGTCCTTGTACTCGTTCGAGACCGAAATGCCCTGGCAGTCATTGTTGAGGTTAAGCAGCGTGTACATTGGCAGCGGCTGGTTGTTCTGCATGACGGTGCCAGCGGCATACATGTGCGTCTTCGGCCGCAGGATATGGCCGCCGTCAATTCCGTTGCGGGCAAGGCCAAGCGCCATGTTGTCACGCGTTGCGCCCCATGACGCCTGCTTGGAAACATCCATGTCGGGAAGGCCATGCTTGGTGAAGAAGCCCTTTTCCTTGGCGATCACCAGCGGTGCGGCATCGGTCAATGCGATGTAGCCGAGCTTCGTGCCCTTGATCTCCGGTCCCGCCATCTGCGCGAAAGCGCCGCCTGGCAGCGCCATCCGGGCAGCGGCCAGAAGGCCTGCAGCCCCTGCGGCACCTTTGAGGATCGTCCTGCGATCGGGGGCAAGCGCGGCCTCAGCGCGGGTTGAGGCGGAACTCATGGCCATGGGGCTGTCGGCTTTTGTGTCAGTCATGATGGATCATCCTGCTTGAGCCTGTCCCGCCATCGTCTGGCGTTGACGGTCCGTGGAAACAAAGGGCTGCGGAAAACGAAAAAAGGCTGCGCGGACTGCGGATGAAACCATCCCCAGTCACGGCAGCCTTGCCGATCGCGTCCGACACTGGACGCCTGTTCGCCTCAGGGCCCTGCTTAGGGTCCTCGGCATCATGTCGGGAAAAGCAAAGTCCATGCCAAGGTCGGGACAAGGCAATGGCCAGCGAATGGCAGCCCCGGACGCAAACGGCGCAGGCTCAAGACCGACGCTGCGCGCAAGAATTGAGGCAGCTGGCGCTCCCGTTGCCCAACTATTCGGCACCTGCAGGCACGGTGACGGTCCTTAACGTCCTCCCGAAGGCCCGCAGAGGGCGTGTGCGTGAAGTTGCGGACGGACCAGTGCTGCGGCTTGGGACCACAAGGCTGGATCAGAACCGACATGACCGGCGGCCTGCATCATCTCGAACACGCCGCGCAGCCGCTGCGTGGTCGGGTTGGTGGCTGCAAGGTCGAATCTGATCCAGCTGGTCGGCGGATCGCCGAGCAGGGTTGTTGCCTGACCGGACAGCACGCCCTCGATGACGCTGACGGGGGCGCCGACATAGTCCGGTCGCGCCAGATGGCGAGCGAGCAAGGAGCGGTGCTCTGGTGCCGAAGCCCATGTGGCTCCGCGGCCGATGGCGCGGATCAGCCCCGGCAGCCAGAGTGCGCTCGCCAGATCGGACCGCAGCACGAGCAGCTTTTCGAGGCAGTCGGGAACAATGCTGGAGCAGGCGTGCAGCACGACACCCGCACCGGCCAGCTCCGCCATGCGGTTCCAGGGCGATCCCGCACAGAACAGGTCGATCAGCCCGGCCGAGAGGCTTTCCACCATCAATGGAGGCGGAATGACCACGAAGCTGACATCCGCCTCGGGGTCGATTCCCCCCGACTGGAGCCAGGCCCGGACCTGATACAGGTGGCATGAGAAGCCGAACACGACACCCACCGTGAGCTTGGGTTGCCCGCTGATCCGCCGCGCCGCCACCAGCGCAGCGATCGCTGCCGCTGTCTTGGCAGGTGTGATGACGGCACCTTCAGAAGCCAGCAGCGACTGAAGGTCTGCGGCGACTGACTGCGACACCGTGATCGCGTTGCCATCCAGACTGAGCACCAGCGGTGCGATGAGGGGCACTTGCAGGTGCCCGATGCCAAGCACCGAGGCGATAGCTGCCGGGGCAAGCATGTGCGCTGCATCGAAAAGCCCCACATTCAGCTTGTCGCGAATCGCCGCCCACGAGCCCTCGCGCACGAGCGTGAGGTCGATCCCTTCGGCGGCGGCGAAGCCTTCCTCGCGCGCCGCGATCAGCAGCGCGGCATCGATCAGCGGCACAAAGCCGATGGTCAACGGGGTCAGCGGCGCCAGCTTCGGACGTCGTTCGCCGGGTCCTGTCACGGGCATGCCTCACCCCTCCTGTGGCGCGCAATCGGCCTGATCGCAGCGGCGAGGCGTTGCGCCAAGGGCGAGGGGGCTTGGAACAGAACGGCAAGTTGGAAGGGCGGGCACGGGCGCAAGGTGTCAGGCATGGCGGCAGCGAAGCAAGACATGGACCACGCTGCTAGATACCGACTGCCAATTCCGTGCCTTGCGCAGGCGGCACAGGTTCGGGTGCCTATCCTTTGCGGGATGCCGCAATCAGCGTCCGCGTATAGTCATGCTGCGGGGTATCGAAGATCGTATCAGCCGGCCCTGCCTCGACCACTTGCCCGTCCTTCATCACCATCACCGTGTCGGACATCGCCCTGACCACGGCCAGATCATGGCTGATGAAAAGGTAGGACAGGCCATACTTTTCCTGAAAGCCCTTCAGCAGCAGCACGATCGCCTTCTGCACCGTGCGGTCGAGCGCCGATGTAGGCTCGTCGAGAATCACGACATGCGGCTTCAGGATCATGGCGCGGGCGATGGCAATGCGTTGCCGCTGGCCTCCCGAGAACTCATGGGGATAGCGGTTGCGCATCGCCGCATCGAGTTGCACCTCGCCGAAGGCCTGCGCGGCGCGCGCGTCACGCTCGCGGCGGCCAAGGCCGGGCTCATGAACCAGAAGGCCCTCGGTGATGATGTCGCCGACCGTCATGCGCGGGCTGAGCGAGCCGAACGGATCCTGGAAGACGACCTGCATCTGCTTGCGCAGCGGGCGCATCTCGTCGCGCGAAAGTGGCAGCAGGGCGCGGTCCTCGAAGGTGATCCGGCCCGTGGCGGGGGCCATCTTGAGAATGGCCTTGCCCAGCGTCGATTTGCCGGATCCGGACTCGCCGACGATGCCGATGGTCTGACCCTTTTTCAGGGTCAGGCTGACGCCATCAACGGCCTTGATGTCTGATGAGTCGCGGCCGAAGAACCCGCGCGTCATGCGGTATGTCACGCGCACGTCCTTCGCCTCGATCATGATCGGGGCACCGGGCGAGGGTGGTTCCTTCCGTCCTTCGGGCTCTGCAGCCAGCAGCATCTGCGTGTAGGGATGCTTTGGCGAAGCAAAGATCGCTTTCGCCCCGCCATGCTCGACGATCTCGCCGGTGCGCATCACATAGACCGAGGTGGCATACTTGCGCACGATCCCGAGATCGTGGGTGATCAGCACCACAGCCATGCCGAGCCGCTGCTGCAACTCGGCGATCAGCGCCAGGATCTCCGCCTCGATGGTGACATCAAGGGCCGTGGTCGGCTCATCGGCGATCAGGATGTCAGGATCGTTGGCCAGCGCCATGGCGATCATCACGCGCTGCCGCTGGCCTCCCGACAATTCATGCGGGTAGGAATCGAGGCGCTGCTCGGGCTGCGGAATGCGGACCAGCTTGAGCAGCTCCAGCGCCCGGGCCCGGGCCTGATCCTTCGAAAGCCCCTGATGCTGACGCAAGGTGGCGGAAATCTGCGATCCGATCTTGTAGAGCGGGTCCAGCGAGGTCATCGGCTCTTGGAAGATCATCGAGAGCTTGCGCCCCCTGAGCTTGTTCAGATCGCCGGCAGGTAGCCCGATGATTTCCGTACCGCGATAGCGGATCGAGCCGGTGACCTCGCCATTCTGGGCCAGGAGACCCATGGCGGCCATGACGCTCTGGCTCTTGCCCGAACCCGACTCGCCGACAATAGCGACGAACTCACCGGGATGGATATCGATGGTCGAGCCCTTCACCGCCTCGACATAGCCGTCATTGGTCCGGAAACGGATCGCAACATTGCGAAAACTGAGGATCGGTTCGGACATCACCGATCCTTCGGATCAAGCGCGTCGCGCAGCCCGTCGCCAAGGAAGTTCAGCGCGAACAGCGTGGTGACGAGGAACAGCGCCGGGAAGAACAGCAGCCATTCGGCATTCTGGATGTTGCGGGCGCCATCGGAGATCAGCACGCCCCAGCTGGTCATCGGCTCCTGAACGCCAAGCCCGAGAAACGACAGGAAGCTTTCGAGCAGGATGACCTTCGGCACCAGCAGTGTCATGTAGACCACCACGGGCCCGAGCGTATTCGGAATAATGTGGCGGCGCAGGATGCCGTTCGAGGTGACGCCCAGCGCCTCGGCGGCCTGCACGTATTCCTGGCGTTTGATCGACAGGGTCTGCCCCCGGACGATGCGAGCCATGTCGAGCCATTCGATGGCCCCGACCGCCAGGAACATCAGGATGAAGTTGCGCCCGAAGAACACCACCAGCATGATCACGAAGAAGATGAACGGCAGCGCATAGAGGATATCGACGATCCGCATCATCACGGTGTCGATGCGGCCGCCCAGGTAGCCCGCCGTCGCCCCGTAGGCCACACCGATGAGCAGGGCCACGCCGGTCGCGAGCAGCCCGATCGCCAGCGAGACCCGGCCGGCAATCAGTGTGCGCGTGAACAAGTCACGGCCATTGCCATCGGTGCCGAACAGGAAGGTGCGCCAGCGGATCGGCGCATCAATCACCAGCTTCCGCCCCTCGTCAGCGCGCTCGACCACGTCGGCACCCTGAAACAGGTCCGAACGGCCGAAGAAGGCAAGGTTCCGCTCATCGATGGCACGTGGGCTGACCAGCGTCACGCGGACCGAACCGCCGACGACCTGTTGTGTTTCGATCTGCGCGCGGACACGGGCGGCGATCCGCTCCACGGCCGGCGCGATCTGCTCGGGCTTGGGGTAGGCTGTCAGACTCGCCGGCACCCTGACGTATTCGGTGTAGACCCGCTCATACTGGTGCGGCGAAAACCACGGGCCGGCAATCGAGATCACGCCCATGAAGATCAGGAAAAACAGGCTCGTCACCGCCGCCTTGTTGCGGAACAGGCGGATGCGGGCATCGGCCCAGAGTGAGCGTCCGACCGGGACAGGTTGGGCGAGGACATCGCTCATGTGTCATACCTGACGCGCGGATCGAGCAGCGCGTAAAGAATGTCGACGATCAGGTTGAACACCAGCACGAACACAGCCACCATCACCACGGTGCCCATCACCAGCGTGTAGTCGCGGTTCAGCGCGCCTTCGACGAAGTAGCGCCCGACACCGGGAAGCCCGAAGATGGTCTCGATCACCACCGATCCGGTGAGCAGGGCCGCGGCTGCCGGGCCCATGTAGGACACCACGGGCAGCATCGCGCCGCGCAGGGCGTGGATCGCGATGGTGCTGCGCGGCAGGCCCTGGCTGCGCAGGGTGCGGATGTGGTTGGACCGCAGCGCCTCGATCATGGAGGCGCGGATCATGCGTGCGACGACCGCGACCTGCGGCAAGGCGAGCGCGATCACGGGCAGGATCAGGTTGCGGACATGGCCATTGTTCCAGCCGCCGACCGGCAGCCATGCCAGCATCAGCCCGAATACGATCTGAAGCACGGGCGCGACCACGAAGGTCGGAATGGTGATGCCGAAGGTGGCAAAGACCATCACCGAGTAGTCCGCAGGCTGGTTCTGGCGGAAGGCAGCGATGGTGCCAAGCACGATCCCGATCGCGAGGGCCAGCAGCAAGGCGAGCCCCCCGATCGTGATCGAAACCGGCAATCCGCGCGCCAGCAGTTCGGCCACGGTGAAATCCCGCGCATAGAAGGACGGGCCGAAATCCCCGGTCGCCAGATGGCTGAGATAGAGCCAGTATTGCTCGATCAGCGGCCGATCCAGCTTGTAGATCCGGTTGAGGTTCTCCATCACCTTGGCTTCGAGCGGCTGTTCGAGATCGAACGGACCGCCCGGGGCCAGCCGGATCAGGAAAAACGACAGCGTCACCACCACGAACAGCGTGGGTAAGGCCGAGGTCAGCCGCCGCAGGATGTACATCAGCATGGTGCAAGCCCCAAGCTCTGCACCAGCCCACAAATTCTCATCCTGAGCCCGTCGAAGGAGGAGTTCCAGAGGGCGGTGCTACTGCCTCGTCCTTCGACAGGCCCAGGATGAGGCAGGCTGATGGCGCGGGGCATGTTGGCGAGGGTCGCGGACGCAACTCAACCCTTGATCGACATGTAGCGGGTCGGGTTGGAGGCCCGCGGATTTGGCGTGAAGCCTTCCAGCTTCGGCGAAATCAGGTTGCGGTTGGTGAAGAACAGCACGGGCGTATAGGGCGCTTCGTTGAGCAGGATCTTTTCGGCCTCGCCCAGAATGCCGGCGCGCTTGGTGATGTCGATTTCGGCAGCGGCGCGCCTCATCAAGTCGTCGTACTGGGCGTTTGACCAGCGCGCATAGTTCAGGCCGGGAATGGCGCTGGACTCGAGCAGGAACAGGAAGTTCTGGGGGTCGTTGTAGTCGGCGATCCAGCCGGCGCGGGCCACGTCATAGGCGCCACGATCACGCAGGAAGGCGAAATGCGTGCGCCCATCGGTGGAGATCGGCGTGGTTTCGACGCCGATTGCCTTCCACTGGTCAGCAATCGCCACGAAGGTCGCCTGGTTCTCTGGGCTCATGTTGAAGCGATACTCGACCTTGAGCGGCTTGCCCGGACCGAAACCAGCCTCGGCCAGAAGCTTCTTGGCCGCTTCCTCCCGGTCGATCACGGACTGTGCCTTGAAGCCCAGTTCGATCTGGGGGCCGTAGTTGTTGGTGCCAGGCGGCACGAACGAATAGCCCGGCAGCATCGAGCCGTTCCAGACCTGTTCGGCGATGAACTCGCGGTCGAGCACCATGGACAGGGCCCTGCGCACGCGCGCGTCGTTGAAGGGCGGCTTGTCGTTGTTGAAGGTCAGATACCAGGTGCCGAGTTGCGGCGTCACCGAGACCTGAGCGCCGAGTTGCTGGCGCAGGCTCTTGATCTGGTTGGCCGGGATGTTCACCGTCGACAGGATTTCCCCGGCCTGAAAGCGGCGGGCAGCGGCAGCGGAATCAGCCAGCGGAATGAAGTTGACCTGATCGATCTTCACATTGGCCGCATCGTGGAAGGCTGGGTTCTTGACCAGCGAGGCCTGCGCCCCGGGCGTGAACTCGCGAAGACGGAAGGCCCCGTTCGAGACCTTGTTCTCGGGCTTGACGAAGTTGGTGCCGTGCTGCGTCACCGAGGCAGGATGCAGCGGGCCTGCCACGGGCAAGGTGAGCAGTTCGATGAAATAGGGGGTCGGGTTGTTCAGCGTGATTTCGAGCGTGCGATCGTCGATGGCGCGGATGCCGATGTCCTCCGGCTTTGCACCGGCTGTTCCCTTGTGCACGGCCTCTAGGCCCTTCACCGGATACAACACGTTGGTATACTTCGCGCCCGTCTCGGGAGCCGCTGCCCGCCGCCAGGCAAACACGAAGTCCCCGGCCTTGACTGCATCACCGTTCGACCACTTCGCGTTGGCGCGCAGCTTGAAGGTGTAGACCTTGCCGTCGTCCGAATTTGTCCAGCTTTCCGCCACGCCGGGCACGACCTTGCCCTGACCGTTGTGGATGATCAGGCCTTCATAGAGGTCGCGCATGATGTGGAATTCGGCCGAGGTCGAGATCTTCTGCGGATCGAGGGTCTCGGGGTCGGCTTCCTGGCCGCGATTGTAGACGACCTGCGCCATCGCAGGCAGGCTTGCCAGCGCGCTGGTGGTCAGGATGAGGCCTGCGAAGACGGCATTGGCCAGACGGCGGTTGATCATGACGGCTCTCCTCGCCGGATAACCCGGCCACTTTTCATTGCTGGAAGGCAGTATGGAATGGCCCTCGCGACTTGGAAAGGGGGGACAGAGGAAGCAGCAATCGCTTGTGCTGTCCGGCACCGCGTCCACGCGCCCCTTGCAAGACCTGCCGAAAAACGGTTCACCGGACATGGCGCCACGGTCGACACCGGCGATGGCGCAAGCGTGCGAGACCGACATGAGCAACCTTCCGTTCTGGAAGACCACGAAGCTGGACCAGATGAGCCCCGAGCAGTGGGAAAGCCTCTGTGACGGGTGCGGTCGTTGCTGCCTTATCAAGCTTGAGGATGAGGACACCGGAGCGATCCACGCCACGGATGTAGGGTGCACGCTGTTCGATGCCGGCTCTTGCCGCTGCAAGGACTATGGCAACCGGGCGACCAAGGTGCCGGACTGTGTGACGCTAACGCCCGAGCAGGTTCGCACGCTGCGCTGGCTGCCGCCGACCTGCGGCTACAGGCTGGTGGCCAACGGGGAGGATCTGAAATGGTGGCACCCGCTGGTATCCGGCACGCCCGACACCGTGATCGAGGCGGGCGTTTCGGTCAAGGGCCGGGTTTTCGCCAGCGAGGATGAGGTGCTGGTCGAAAATCTCGTGGATCGCGTCAAGACCTGGCCATTGCGCTGGCCGCCGAAGGCACGCTAGATCGCGCCTGCCCGAGCCGAGCGGCCCGCAAACAGATAAGGTGATCGTTCACAATCAGTTAGAGTGCGCTCCCCGCGACAGCCACGGTCTCGCTTGCACGCACCCATCGCCGATGGCGCGCCATGGGATGGTGGCCAGAAGGCACCGGGACCCGGTCTGTCGCGCTCCTTGCCGCGGACCAGGTCCGTAACATCGAACCTGAACACACAACGGATGAACCCATGACGGCTTTCCTCGCCCGCATCATCGACCATCGCCTCACAGAGCGCGTGGTGATGATCCTGATCATCATCAACGCCATCACGCTCGGCATGGAAACCTCCAAGTCGATCATGGCCAGCTATGGCACGTTCCTTCATGCGCTGGACCGCACCATCCTGGCCATCTTTGTCGCCGAACTCGTGGCGCGGATCATCGTCAGGCGCGGGGCTTTCTTCCGGGATCCGTGGAGCCTGTTCGATCTGTTCGTTGTCGGCATTGCCCTGGTGCCGACCAGCGAATCGCTGTCGGTGTTGCGGGCCCTGCGGGTGCTGCGCGCGCTCAGGCTGATTACCGTCGTCCCTTCATTGCGCAAGGTCGTCGCCGGCCTGATCGGCGCGCTGCCGGGCATGGGCTCGATCGGCCTTCTGCTGCTGCTGGTCTATTACGTCTTCGCGGTGATGGGCACGAAGCTGTTCGGCGAAACCAATCCCGAACTGTTCGGCTCCATCGGGCAGACCGCCTACACGCTCTTCCAGTCCATGACCTTCGATGACTGGTCGAATGGCATCGTCAAGCCGCTCGCCGAAAAGGGCAACGAGTACGGCTGGATCTTCGTGATGCTGTTCATGGTGCTGTCGGCCTTCATGGTGCTCAACCTGTTCATCGGCGTGGTCGTGACCGCCCTCGACGAGGTCACGGCCAGCGAAGCGCCAAAGCTGACCCATCCGGCCCACAGCAGCGAGGATGTGATGGCCGAACTCAAGGCGCTGCGCGCAGAGATTGCCGCCTTGAGGCAGGAGGTCGGCAAGACCTGAGACGGCGAGGTCAGGAACCCATGACGCCCGCGAGGATTTCGGGGCTCACCCCTGCGGGGCGTTCCATCCATCCAGGCACCGGCAGGTTCCTGCCGCGCAGGAAAGCGGGGTCGAACAGCTTCGATTGATAGCGCGTGCCGTAGTCGCACAGGATGGTGACGATGGTCCGGCCCGGCCCCAGATGCCGCGCCAGACGGATCGCGCCGGCGACATTCACCGCCGCCGAGCCGCCGACGCACAGGCCTTCATGCTCCAGGAGGTCGAAACCGACCGGGAGCGCTTCTTCGTCGCTGATCTGGAACGACACATCCGGCCGGAAGCCTTCAAGATTGGCCGTGATCCGCCCCTGACCGATGCCCTCGGTGATCGACGAACCTTCGGCTTTCAGCGTTCCGGTCGTGTAATAGGCATGCAGCGCCGCTCCCATCGGATCGGCAAGGCCGATGGTGATGGCGGGCTTGGCTGCCCGCAACGCCTTGGCCACGCCGGCAAGTGTGCCGCCGGTGCCGACCGCGCAGATGAAGCCATCGATGTCGCCGCCGGTCTGCTCCCAGATCTCCGGTCCGGTCGTGGCGGCATGACCCTCGCGGTTGGCGACATTGTCGAACTGGTTGGCCCAGACCACGCCGGCCGGCGTCACTTTGGCAAGTGCCTCTGCCAGCCGTCCCGACACCTTCACATAGTTGTTCGGGTTGGAAAACGGCGCGGCGGGAACCTCGATCAGGTCGGCACCAGCGAGCCGGATCATGTCCTTCTTTTCCTGGCTCTGGGTGTTCGGCATCACGATCACGGTGCGGTAGCCCAGCGCATTGCCGACCAGCGCCAGGCCGATGCCGGTATTGCCCGCCGTGCCCTCGACAATCACCCCTCCGGGCTTGAGGAGGCCGCGGGCCTCGGCGTCGCGGATGATCGCCAGCGCGGCACGGTCCTTGACCGATTGGCCGGGGTTCATGAACTCGGCCTTGCCGAGGATGCGGCAACCGGTCGCCGCTGAGGCCTGCTTCAGCACGATCAGCGGCGTCCGCCCGATGGCCTCGATGATGCCGCTGCGCATGTCCATGGTCATTGCTCTGTTCACCCTCATGCCCGTCAAATCCATTCCCGCCCGCTTCCGAACCTGATAGGCGACATGTCATCCGCCGCGGGCATGCCCGATCCATCGATACCGTGCTCATTGCACCACTTGCAACCAAGGCTTCCCGTGTCCGGCACTCCCAGCGACCTGCGCACCGTCACCATCGCCGGCCTTGGCGCGCGCGCCGACGGCATTGCTGACGAGCAGGGCGGGCACAGCTTCGTGGCTGGTGCGCTGCCGGGCGAGGTTGTCGAGATCACCGGGAATGGCGAGCAGGCGCGGCTCGAACGCATACTCACGCCGTCGCCGGACCGGGTCGCCCCGATCTGCCCGCTGTTCGGCCGTTGCGGCGGCTGCGCGACGCAGCATCTGGGCGCCGAGACCTATGCTGGCTGGAAGCATGGCCTGGTCGTGCAGGCACTCGTGCGCGCCGGCATCACGACTGAGGTCAGGCCGCTGGTCGATGGCCATGGCACGGGCCGCCGGAGAGTGACCCTGCACGGCCGCCGCCGAGACAACGAGTCTCTTGCCGGCTTCATGCGTGCCCGCAGCCATGACCTGATCGAGGTCGATCATTGCCCGATCCTGAAACCCGAACTGGCGCGTGCACCGGCCATCGCGCAGGCCCTCACGCGGGCGCTTGCCGCGTCCGCAAAGCCCCTGACGATCCTGATTACCGCCACGCTGAACGGGCTCGATGTCGACGTGCGTGGCAATGGCCCGCCCAGCGAGAAGCAGCGCATCGGGCTGACATCCCTGGCCCATCAACTCGATCTGGTTCGCCTGTCGGTGCACGGCGACACCATCATTGCGCGGGCTGATGCCAGCCAGAGCATGGGCCGCGCCATCGTCAACGTCCCACCGGGCGGGTTCCTGCAGCCAACGGTGGAGGGCGAAGAGGTGCTTGGGCGGCTGGCCGTTGAGGCCGTGGCCGGTGCGCGCCGCGTAGCCGATCTGTTCGCCGGCTCAGGCCCGTTCGCGCTCCGGCTGGCAGAAGCTTCCGAGGTGCATGCTTGCGAGAGCGATGCGGCCTCGCTGGCCGCTCTCGACCGTGCAGCCCGCGCCACGCCGGGTCTCAGGCGCATCACCATCGAAACCCGCGATCTGTTCCGCCGGCCCCTGCTGGAAATGGAACTGAAGTCCTTCGATGCCGTGGTGCTCGATCCGCCCCGCGCCGGTGCCGAGGCGCAGGCCGCGCAACTTGCCCGCTCAGGCGTGCCGCGCATCGCGTACGTTTCGTGCGATGTGGCAAGTTTCGTGCGCGATGCCGGCACCTTGCTGCGCGGCGGCTACACGCTGGACCAGGTGACGCCGGTCGATCAGTTCCGCTATTCTCACCATGTCGAACTGGTCGGCGTGTTCAGCAAACCGGTTGTTCGCAAGAAGAGATAGGTGCGCGGCATGGACAGCACGCTTCAGGCCTTCGGGGCGATCATCGGTGCGCGCAACCTGCTGACGGAAAGCGCCGACATGGCGCCCTACCTTAAGGAGTGGCGCGATCTGTTCACGGGCAAGGCCCGGGCCGTGGCGCGGCCTTCCAGCACAGCACAGGTTGCAGCGCTGCTCGCGCTGGCTCACGAGACCGGAACGCCGATTGTGCCACAGGGCGGCAATACCGGCCTCGTTGGCGGCCAGATTCCGGTCGCCGAGGGCCGGGAGATCATCCTGTCGCTCGGGCGCATGGACAAGGTGCGCAGCATCGATCCCGTGAGTGACACGATCATCGTTGAAGCCGGCGTCACCCTGAGCCGCGTGCAGGATGCGGCTGATGGCGCCGACCGCCTGTTCCCGCTCTCGCTGGCTTCCGAAGGCAGCTGCACCATCGGCGGCAACCTCTCGACCAATGCAGGCGGCACAGCAGTGCTTGCCTATGGCAACAGCCGCGATCTTTGCCTCGGGCTTGAGGTGGTCCTGGCCGATGGCCGCATCTGGAACGGGCTGAGGACCCTGCGAAAGGACAACACCGGCTACGATCTCAAGAACCTCTTCATCGGGGCGGAAGGCACGCTCGGCGTGATCACCGCCGCTTCCCTGAAGCTGTTTCCAAAGCCGAAGGCGCGCGCCACAGCCTTTCTGGCCGTGGACAGCCCCGATCAGGCCCTTGCGCTCCTTCATCTCGCCCGGGCCGAGGCCGGCCAGCAGCTCACCACCTTCGAGATCATGCCGCGCTTCGGCGTCGAGGTCGTGCTCCGCCACGCGCCGGGCACGCGCGATCCCCTTGGTGCACCCTCGCCGTGGTATGTGCTGATGGAGTTGTCGTCACCCGGCGCTGACGGGCTCGATGCGACCGTCGAGAGGTTGCTGGAAGCTGCGCTTGACCAGGGCGTCATCACCGACGCCGTGCTCGCCGCGTCCGAAGCCCAGCGGCAGGACCTGTGGCGCATCCGCGAGGCGATGAGCGAAGTCCAGCGCTTCGAGGGTGGCTCGATCAAGCACGACGTATCGGTGCCGGTGGCCGCCGTTCCAGACTTCCTGGCTGAGGCCATCGCCCTCGTCATCAGGATGATCCCCGGTTGCCGGCCGCTGCCCTTCGGCCATCTTGGCGATGGCAACATCCACTTCAACATCACCCAGCCCGAGGGAGCCGACAAGGCCGCCTTTCTGGCACGCTGGGACGAGATCAACGCGGCGGTTCATGCCGTTGTAAGCAGCTTTCATGGCTCGATTTCCGCCGAGCATGGCATTGGCAGGCTGAAGAAGCATCTGCTTCCGGGCGTCAAGGACCCGGTCGAACTGGCGCTGATGCGCGCTATCAAGGCGACGCTTGACCCCACCGGTATTCTCAATCCGGGAGCGGTGCTGTGAGCATGATGCGCCGCGCCCGATTAGTCATATCGGGAGGCTACTGCAATGCGTTGCTTGGACCTGCGCTCTTGGTCCATTCGCTGAAAGCGAGGTTTTCATGGCAGTCGAGATGAACTGGCGCGAACTGGCCCGTCTGGGCGCTGCGACAAAGAACCTGTCTTTCAGAGACCTGTTTGCCGGCGATCCCGCACGATTTCATCGCCTGTCCTTCCGCATGGATGACATGCTTCTGGATTGTTCCAAGACGGCGTTGACCGATGCATCGCTGGCCGTGCTGCTGGACCTCGCCCATGCCACACACGTCGAAGCCCGGCGTGACGCAATGTTTGCCGGCAAAGCGATTAACAACTCTGAAGGGCGCGCTGTCCTGCACACTGCCTTGCGCAATCGCTCGAACCGTCCGGTCATGGTCGAGGGCCGCGACGTGATGCCGGACGTGAACGCCGTGCTGGCCAGCATGGGCCGCTTCTGCGATGGCGTGCGCAGCGGCAAGATTTCGGCGGCCGATGGCAAGCCCTTTACCGATGTCGTCAACATCGGCATCGGCGGTTCGGACCTCGGGCCGGTGATGGTGACACTGGCACTGGCGCCCTATCACGATGGCCCAAGGCTTCATTTCGTTTCCAACATCGACGGGGCACACCTCGCCGACACCGTGAAGCAGCTGGATCCGGCGCGGACGCTCTTCATCGTGGCCTCGAAAACCTTCACCACCATCGAGACCATGACCAACGCTGCTTCCGCACGGCGCTGGCTGGTGGCCGCTCTGGGTGAAGCAGCCGTTGCGACACATTTCTGTGCCGTCTCGACCGCCCTCGACAAGGTTGCCGCTTTCGGAATTCCGCCTGACCGGATCTTCGGGTTCTGGGACTGGGTCGGAGGCCGCTACTCGGTTTGGTCGGCCGTCGGCCTGCCAGTGATGCTTGCGATCGGGCCAGAGAACTTCAACGCGTTCCTCGCCGGTGCCCATGCCATGGACGAGCATTTCCGTACGGCTCCATTGGACGCGAACCTGCCCGTTCTGCTGGCTCTGGTGGGCATCTGGCATCGCAATGGCTGCGGCCACGCCACGCGCGCCGTGCTGCCCTATGATCAGCGCCTGTCGCGCCTGCCGGCCTATCTGCAGCAACTCGATATGGAATCGAACGGCAAGCAGGTGACCACCGAAGGTCAGCCCGTTGCCGTCGCGACTGGCCCCGTGGTCTGGGGTGAGCCCGGAACCAATGGCCAGCATGCCTTCATGCAGTTGCTGCATCAGGGAGCGGATATCGTTCCCGCCGAGTTCCTGCTGGCAGCTGAGGCCCATGAGCCGGATCTGGCGCAGCATCATGCCATTCTGGCGGCCAATGTTCTTGCCCAGTCCGAAGCCCTGATGCGTGGCCGGACGCTCGAAGAAGCCCGGGCGCAACTGGCGGGCCGCGGCCTGCCATCTGATGAGGTGGAACGGCTGGCGCCGCACCGCGTCTTTCCTGGCAATCGGCCCTCGACCATGCTGCTCTATCGCAAGCTTGATCCGTTCACGCTAGGCCGCATCATCGCGCTTTACGAGCATCGCGTCTTCGTCGAAGCGGCGATCTGGGGCATCAATGCCTTTGATCAATGGGGGGTCGAACTCGGCAAGGAACTTGCCACCGGCCTTCAGCCCATGGTCGAAGGGCGGCAGTCTGTCGCTGAGCGCGACAGTTCCACGGCTGGGCTGATCGGCTGGATGCAGGCGCTGCGCCAGTCCTAGACCGGTCGTAGACAGTTTCACTTGCAACTATCTTGTCGCGAGCCTCCCGCTGAGTCATAACGGCGCAAACAGGGAGCAGGCGATGCGCGGGACAGACCGGACGATCGGACAGCCGGAAACCTTTCGGGACAAGGCCGAGGGCATGAGCGGAGGGGCCAGGACGACCGTCGAGGCCAGGCTGAGCTACATGTCCGGCTTCGGCAATTCCTTCGAGACGGAAGCCCTCGATGGCGCGCTGCCTGTGGGACGAAATTCGCCCCAGAAGTGCAATTACGGATTGTTCGCTGAACAGCTGTCAGGTTCCGCCTTCACGGCCCCTCAAGGCAAGAACGAGCGATCCTGGCTTTACCGGGTCAGGCCCAGCGTCAAGCACAATGCCCGCTACGAGCCGGTTGATCCCGGATTGCTGCGCACCGCGCCGAACAGCGCCGAGCGCAAGCCCATGCTCGGCCAGATGCGCTGGGACCCGAGCCCGATGCCCGAGGTGCCGATGACCTTCGTGGAAGGCCTGCAGACCATCACTACCGCAGGGGATGCAGAAAGCCAGTCGGGCATGGCCGCGCATCTGGTGCTGGTCACTCGCTCCATGGACCGGGAGTATTTCTCCAACGCTGATGGCGAGATGCTCATCGTTGCGCAATCAGGACATCTGCGCTTCTTCACCGAGTTCGGCATCATCGAGATCGAGCCTGGCGAAATCTGCGTCATTCCGCGCGGCATCATGTTCCGCTGCGAACTGGTCGGTAGCCCTGCCCGCGCCTATGTCTGCGAGAACTATGGCGGGGCCTTTACCCTGCCGGAACGGGGACCCATTGGCGCAAACTGTCTGGCGAATCCGCGTGATTTTCTCACACCCGTTGCTGCCTATGAAATGGACGAGAGACCTTCACAGCTGTTCGTGAAGTGGGGCGGAGACCTGTTCGTCACCGCCATTGCTCAATCACCGCTGGATGTGGTGGCGTGGCATGGCAACTACTATCCCTACAAGTATGATCTCAGGCGCTATGCCGCCGTAGGTTCGATCTCCTACGATCATCCCGACCCATCGATCTTCACGGTGCTGACCTCGCCCTCAGGCGAGCCCGGCACGGCCAACATCGACTTCGTGATCTTTCCGGAGCGCTGGATGGTGGCCGAGAACACCTTTCGCCCGCCATGGTATCATCGCAACATCATGAGCGAGTTCATGGGGCTGATCTACGGTGTTTATGATGCCAAGCCCGAGGGTTTCGTGCCCGGAGCCTACAGCCTGCACAACATGATGTTGCCGCACGGGCCCGACGCACCGGCCTTCGAGCACGCATCGAATGTGCCGCTCCAGCCGGTCAAGCTCACCGGCACGATGGCCTTCATGTTCGAGACGCGCCTGCCGCAGCGCGTCACGGCCCACGCGGCCGGCCTGCCGACGTTGCAGCCGCGCTACATCGATTGTTGGGCTGACTTGAAAAAGGGCTTTGACCCGGGGCGCAAAGACCCGCGATAGTCCAGCGGTCGAGAAACGAGCATGGCCGCCGCAGAAGCGGCCACTCAAGGAAACGCTCACCCGAGGAACCCCATGAAGCTCGCTTCGCTGAAACATGGCCGTGATGGCCGCCTTGTCGTCGTCACTGCAGACCTGACCCGCGCGACGGATGCGTTCTTCATCGCGCCGTCACTTCAGGCTGCCCTTGATGACTGGGACCGGATCGCGCCACGGCTGGCGGACCTCGCGACGCAGCTGGAGCTGGGCTCCGTGCCATCCTTCCGCTTTCACGAGCACGATTGCGCCTCGCCCTTGCCCCGCGCCTACCAGTGGGCTGATGGCTCGGCCTACGTGAACCATGTCGAACTGGTGCGCAAAGCCCGGGGCGCCGAAATGCCGGCCAGCTTCTGGACCGATCCGCTCATGTATCAGGGTGGTTCCGATGCCTTTCTCGGCCCGCGCGATCCGATCCCGCTGGCCAGCGAGGATCATGGCGCCGATCTCGAAGGCGAAGTCGCGGTTATCGTCGGCGATGTGCCGATGGGAGCAAGCCGCGAGGTCGCCGCTGCCGCCATCCGGCTTGTCATGCTGGTCAACGACGTGTCGCTGCGCAACCTCATCCCGGCCGAACTCGGCAAGGGCTTCGGGTTCTTCCAGTCCAAGCCGGCTTCCGCCTTCTCGCCAGTGGCCGTCACGCCCGACGAGCTGGGCACCGCATGGGATGGCGGCAAGGTCCGTTTGCCGTTGCTCACCTTCCTCAACGGCAGGCCGTTTGGCCGCGCCGATGCCGGCAGCGACATGACCTTCGATTTCCCCGCGCTGATCATGCACGCCGCGCGCACCCGCGCCTTGTCAGCCGGCAGCATCATCGGCTCTGGAACTGTCTCCAACAAGGGTGCCGACGGCGGGCCGGGGCGTCCGATTGGTGAGGGCGGTCTGGGTTACTCGTGCATTGCCGAGCAGCGCGTGGTCGAGACCATCACCGGCGGCGCCCCCAAGACCAACTTCCTCAAGATCGGCGATGTCGTTCGCATCGAGATGAAGGATGCAAAAGGCCATTCGATCTTCGGGGCCATTGAGCAGCAGGTCGCACCGCATGCCTGAAGCAGGCATCCTCTATGGCTATTTCAGGTCCTCCGCCGCCTATCGGGTGCGGATTGCCATCAACCTGAAACGGCTTGAGGTGGAGCAGCGCGCTGTGCATCTGCGCAAGGGCGAGCAGCGGGGCAGCAGCTTCCTGCGCCAGAACCCCACAGGACTGGTGCCATTCTGGAGCGAGCAGGGCTTCGGGCTGTCGCAATCGCTCGCCATTATCGAATATCTCGACGAGCGCTTCCCTGATCCGCCTTTGCTGCCGGGTTCTGCGCGAGACCGGGCGATCATCCGCGAGATGGCGCTCACCATTGCGACCGACATCCACCCGCTGGGCAACTTGCGCGTTCTCGACAAGCTGACGGCAGACTATGGCTCCGATGAAGCCGCCCGCGCCGCGTGGTGCCGGACCTGGATCGAGCGCGGCTTCGAGGCCATCGAGAAGCGGCTGGCCTCCTCGCCCGGCCAGCTTTGTTATGGTGACACACCGACCCTGGCCGACATCTGCCTTGTGCCGCAGATGTTCAACGCGAGGCGCTACGGTGTCGATCTCACACGCTATCCGTTGATGGCCCGGACGGATGCTGCGCTCGCCGAGATCGATGCCTTCCAGCAGGCCCTTCCATCGCGCCAACCAGACGCAGAATGAACGCGGGAGCAATCTAGATGGCCGGCAAAGCATTTGCGTCCCAGGCTGATCTGACGGCCAAGGCCGTCACCTTCTCGGCGATCGGCGAAGGGCTTTATGCCTATACGGCGCAGGGCGATCCCAACACCGGGATCATCGTCGGTGACGACAGCTGTATGGTGATCGATGCACAGGCCACGCCGCTGATGGCACAGGACGTCATTGCGCGGGTCCGCGCCGTGACCGACAAGCCGATCAAGTATGTGCTTCTCTCGCATTATCACGCCGTACGTGTGCTGGGCGCATCGGCTTATGGTGCCTCGGAGATCATCGCGCATGAGGCCACCCGAAAGCTCATCGTGGAGCGCGGCGCCGAAGACATGGCGTCGGAGATCGGTCGTTTTCCGCGGCTGTTTCGCGGTGTCGATACCGTGCCCGGCCTGACATGGCCGACACTGACCTTTGCCGGCTCATTGACGCTCTGGCTGGGAAAGCGCCGCGTCGAGATTTCGCATCCGGGGCGTGGTCACACGGCCGGAGACACGATTGCCTGGGTGCCCGATGCCGGTGTGCTGTTCTCCGGTGACCTCGTCGAATACAGGTCGGCCTGCTATTGCGGCGATGCTTTCCTCAGGGAGTGGCCAAACACCATCGCAAGGCTTGCTGCACTTGATGCGGTGGCGCTGGTGCCCGGTCGCGGCGACGCGCTCATTGGGTCCACCACCGTCAAGGCGGCCATGACTGGGACCGGTGACTTCCTCAATGCGCTGTTCGGCACGGCGGAGCGTTCCGTCGCGCGTGGGATGACGCTGAAGGAGACGGCGGCGGCTGTGCGGGCCGAGATGGACAAGCCTTTCGGGGACTATGCCATCTATGAACACTGCCTGCCCTTCAATGTCAGCAGGGCTTATGACGAGGCCCGCGGGATCGACTGGCCGCGGATCTGGACCGATGAGCGCGACGTCGCGATGTGGACCGCCCTTCAGGATTGATGCCTTTGCGCGCCACAACAGGGACTTTCGCGCAGTTTGCCTATACGCCGTCGCCGGATCAGGGCTGCACGACGCCGGCCCACCACCCGGTCATCATTGTCGGTGCCGGACCCGTCGGCCTCTCGCTCGCCATCGATCTGGCCCAGCGCGGAACGAGCGTCGTGCTGCTCGACGATTCCGATCGCATCGGCGATGGCTCCCGCGCCATCTGCTTCGCCAAGCGGACGCTGGAGATTTTTGACCGCCTTGGCGTGGCGAAGCCGATGCTGGACAAGGGTGTCAGTTGGCAGGTCGGCAAGGTCTTTCAGGCCGGCGAGTGCCTCTATCAGTTCGACCTTCTGCCCGAGCCAGGCCACAAGATGCCGGCCTTCATCAACCTCCAGCAATTCTACGTCGAGAAGTTCCTGATTGATCGTGCACTGGCGCTCGGCGTTGATCTGCGCTGGAAAAACCGCGTGGTAGCTGTGCGCAACGCGACCGGTGTCGTGCATCTCACCATTGAGACGCCGGATGGTTGCTATGATCTGGCCGCCGGTCATGTGGTGGCGTGCGATGGTGCCCGTTCTCCGATGCGTTCCATGCTTGGCCTGTCGTTTGCCGGCGAAATATTCGAGGATCAGTTTCTGATTGCCGATGTGAGGATGCAGGCTGACTTCCCTGTCGAGCGCTGGTTCTGGTTTGATCCGCCCTTTCACTCAGGGCAGTCGTGCCTGTTGCACAAGCAGCCGGACGATGTCTGGCGCATCGATCTCCAGCTCTCGCCAGATGCCGATCCGGAGCACGAAAGGCAACCGGCCGTGGTCCGGCCGCGGATCGAGCGAATGCTGGGGCACCAGGCCTTCGAGCTCGAATGGGTCTCGATCTACCGGTTCCAGTGCCGGCGTCTGGAGCGGTTCCGCCATGGCCGCGTGATCTTTGCCGGCGATGCGGCGCATCAGGTATCGCCTTTTGGGGCACGCGGTGCCAACTCAGGCATCCAGGATGCGGACAATCTCGGCTGGAAACTGGCTCTCGTGATGGCGGGCGCTTCGCCAGATGATCTGCTGGCGAGCTATGACAGCGAGCGCTCCGAGGCTGCGGACGAAAACATCCTGAACTCAACCCGGGCGACTGATTTCATCGCGCCACGCAGCCTTGCCGAGCGGTTCTTCCGCAACGCGGCGCTGGCATTGGCGCGCACACAGCCGTTTGCTAGGCGCTTCGTCAATTCCGGCAGGCTGTCGCTGCCCACGGCCTATGCCGGAAGCTCTTTGTCGACAGCCGATACGGATATCTGGCTCGCCGGCCCCGCCCCTGGTGCGCCCATCCCCGATGCACCCCTCGGGCGCGCCTATCTTGGTGAGTGCCTGAACGGCAGCTTCCTGCTGCTGGCCGGCCCTTCGGTTCCTGTGTGTCTGGCCCCGGCCGGCGGTACCCATGTCGCGCCTTGCGCAGAGGACATCTTGCTCAGGGAGCGGTTCGATCTCACCGACCATGCCGCTTATCTTATCCGCCCCGATGGCCATGTCGCTGCGCGGTTTCGGCAGGCAGACCAGCAACGTCTCGAAGTGGCTCTGAAGAGGGCGAGGGGTGTGTTCGATGCCGATCGATAGCCAGCCACGTTTCGCGGATATGGACGCCGCCTACCGCGCGATCATCGAGGCGCATCGCGGCCTTCCGGACGAGCAAAGCGCAGCGCTGAATGCAGCCCTCGTGCTGATCCTCGCCAACCAGATCGGCGATCACGCCGTTCTGGCGGAAGCGCTTGCGCTCGCTAAAGCAACCATCGCTCCGCCCGCCAGGCAGGGCGCGGACTGAGGCTGCTCGCTGGTTCAGGCCTGCTGTGACCGCAGCATGGCGATGATGCCGGAGAAGTCGGTGCCGGCGTTTCCTTCCGCGGCGAACCGGGCATAGAGTTCCGCCGCCTCGGCACCCAGCGGGGTTGCAGCGCCAGTGGCCTTGGCCGCGTCTTGCGCAAGCTTGAGGTCCTTCAGCATCAACTCGGCGGCGAAACCGGGCTTGTAGCCGTTGTTGGCGGGTGATGTCGGCACCGGCCCCGGCACGGGGCAATAGGTTGTCAGGGACCAGCACTGGCCGGACGAGGTCGATGCCACATCGAACAGCGCCTGATGCGAGAGGCCGAGCTTCTCGCCAAGTGCAAAGGCTTCGCCCACCGCGATCATCGAAATCCCGAGGATCATGTTGTTGCAGATCTTGGCGGCTTGCCCCGCGCCGGGGCCGCCGCAGTGGACGATCCTCTTGCCCATGGCTTCGAGAAGTGGCCGGGCCGCGGCAAACGCATCTTCCGCCCCGCCCACCATGAAGGTCAGCGTAGCGGCCTTGGCACCGCCTGTGCCGCCCGAAACCGGCGCATCGACCGACGCCATTCCGGCGGCCGCTGCGATGGCATGGACAGCGCGCGCGCTGTCGACATCGATGGTGGAGGAATCGATCAGCAACGTGCCCGGTCGGGCTGCTGCAGCGATCTGGCTCCAGACCGTGCGCACATGGCTGCCCGCAGGCAACATGGTGACAACCGCGCTGGCATCCTGCAGCGCGTCTGCTGCGGTCGCCGCAATCGTGATCCCCAGGGCTTCGGCCTCGCGCCTCGATGTCTCGGACAGATCGAAGCCGATCACGGTGTGGCCGGACTTGGTCAGGTTGGCGGCCATTGGGGCCCCCATGTTGCCCAGGCCGATGAATGCGATGGTGGTCATGGTGTCCTCCGGCAGTGTCAGTGTCAGGCAGTTGGCAGGTCGGGATGTGGTGGCTTCACAGGTGCGCGCGCTGTCAGCCCACCAAGCAGCATGAAGCCATGGAACCAGAGCATGAGCCCGCCGAAACCCTTGTCGAGTTTCGGATCGATGTTCGGAAAGGCCAGTCCGAAATGCGACGTGATGGCAGCCATCAGCAACAGGCCGGGAATGGCAGCAAGCACAACACCTCGAAGGCCGCGGCATTGGCGGCTGACAAGCCAGCCCACTGTGAGGCCGGCGACGGCACCGGCAAGCGCCTGCCCATTGGCAGATGCCCGCCCTTCGAAGAAAAACAGGTGGCCGGCGAGCCGGAACAGGGCCACGCCCGAGATTGCGATAGCGAGCCCCAAGAGCAGAGGTTTCAGTGACGACGACATCTCAGGCCCGATTGCCGCGGCCGAGCAACGAGCGCGCCACGATCAGACGCATGATCTCGTTGGTGCCTTCGAGGATCTGGTGGACCCTGAGGTCACGCACAATCTTTTCAATGCCATAGTCTGCGAGGTAGCCGTAGCCGCCGTGAAGTTGCAGGGCCTGGTTGGCGATGGTGAAGCCTGTGTCAGTGGCGACGCGTTTGGCCATGGCGCACAGCGTGGTCGCATCGGGGTCCTTGCGGTCCAGGGCAGCCGCGGCACGCCAGAGCAGGCTGCGCGCCCCTTCCAGTTCCGTCGCCATGTCGGCCAGCGTGAATTGCAGCGCCTGGAACTGGTCGAGGCTCTTGCCGAAGGCCTTGCGCTCTGCGGCATAGGCTATTGCCCGGTCGAGCGCAGCCTTGGCACCGCCAATCGAGCAGGCCCCGATGTTGAGACGGCCGCCATCAAGACCGGCCATGGCGATCTTGAAGCCGATGCCTTCGGGGCCAAGCCGGTTGGCCACAGGCACGCGGGCCTGATCGAGGATCACGGCGCGCGTCGGCTGAGCATTCCAGCCCATCTTGCGCTCTTCGGCACCGAACGAGAGACCCGGCGTGTCCTTCTCGATCACCAGCGTGGAAATGCCCCCCGGCCCGTCCTCGCCGGTCCGGACCATGGTGACGTAAACATCCGAGCGCCCAGCGCCCGAGATGAACTGCTTTTGCCCCGTGACGATGTAATGGTCGCCATCCCGCACGGCGCGGGTCTTGAGCGCGGCTGCATCGGAGCCCGCACCCGGTTCGGTCAGCGCATAGCTGGCCAGATGCTCCATGGTGCACAGCTGCGGCAGGAAACGCTGACGTTGCTCGTCAGACCCATAGGCGTCGATCATCCAGCCGCACATGTTGTGGATCGAGATGTAGGCCGAGACCGTGGGGCAACCGGTGGCCAGAGCCTCGAAGATCAGCGCCGCATCGAGACGCGACAGGCCCGAACCGCCAACATCCTCCCGGATGTAGACCCCGCCCATGCCGAGCGCAGCAGCTGCGCGCATCTCGTCGACCGGAAAATGCTTGTCGTGATCCCAGCGCACGGCATGCGGCGCCAGCGTTTCCGCGGCAAAGGCTGTGGCCATCTCGCTGATGGCAAGCTGATCATCATTGAGCCCGAACATCGGCACGGCAATTCCGCCTCGACAAGAACCTGAAGCACCTGTCTAGCGCAGTTTCAACCAAAGCAATCAGGGGTGATTGCGCACAGCCCATGCGCGTTCAGGCGCAAGCCTGCCCGGCGTCCGGCCCGTGTGCTGGCCTCAGCGCTTGGGAGACGACAGCCGCTTGACGTTTGACTTCACACGCCGCGCTGCGGGCTTCAGCGCAGCATTGGCCAGCCGGCGACCTGACTGCATCATGGTTGGCGGGTGCGCGCCCTGCCACATCGCCAGCGCAGACTGCCACCAGATGCTGTGCATCTCGACCTGGACCGCGATGGCGCCTTCCGCAACGGCGGCAAACTTCTCTTCCACCATGCGTTCAGTCTCGCGGGAACTCCCGCCGAGGCCGAACATCTCGAGCCAGAGAAGTGGTGCTCTTTGCGCAACCACCAGCGGAGCCAGCATCAGATCCTTGTCCATGCCAAGACAAGGGCGCCAATTGCTGCACTGCGTCAAGCACAATCATTGTGCAGTGCAGCAAAACGATCAGATCTTGCGCAGCTGGGACTCTGTGATCCAGAAAACCTCGCCGCTGCTCTCGGCGCTGTCGAGCCATAGGAAGTCGACAGCAGGATATTCCTCGTCGAGAATCTCGCGATCCGTCCCGATTTCGCAGATCATCCCGCCGCCACGCTTGAGGTGCTTGCCTGCCTCGGCAAGGATGCGGCGGACCACGTCCATGCCATCAGCGCCCCCTGCCAGCGCCATGGCTGGTTCGGCCCGGAACTCGGGCGGCAGGTCAGCCATCGTCTCGGCGTCGACATAGGGCGGGTTGGTGATGATCAGGTCGTAGCTCTTGCCCTTGAGTGGCGCGAACAGATCACCCTGAAACAGACTGATCCGGTCGGCAAAGCCGCTCTCGGCGACGTTCTCGCGCGCCACCGCCATGGCGTCAGATGACAGCTCCACGGCGTCGATTCTGGCGTTCGGGAAGATGTGCGCGGCCAGAATGGCGAGGCATCCGGAGCCGGTGCACAGGTCCAGCACGCTGGTCACCGCCTGGACATCGTCGATCAGGGTGAAGTCGTCACCGCCGAACAGGCCCGAGAACAGCATCTCGCCAATGTAGGAGCGCGGTACGATCACGCGCTCGTCCACCTTGAAGGGGATGCCCTGGATGTAGGTGCGCCCTGTCAGGTAGGCCGCAGGTTTGCGCGTGGCGATGCGCTGCTCGATCAGGGCCAGCAATTGTTCGCGCTCGGCGCGCGTCAGCCGCGCATCCACGAACGGCTCAAGCTGGTCAACCGGCAGATGCAAGGTTTCGAGGATGAGATAGGCCGCCTCATCCAGCGCCGTCGTCGCACCATGGGCATGGACAAGATCGGCGGCACGGAAGCGGCTGACGGCATGGCGGAGGATGTCACGAAGCGTGATCAGTTCGTCGGCAAGTGATGGCTTGGTCATGACTCTGCCATCCCATACTTGGCCGTCTGCGACAACCGCCGGAGGCCCACTCACAACAGCCTGATCGCCGCAACACCCGCGAGGGCCAGAAAAGCCGCACACCAGTGCAGCGGGCCAATCTTCTCCTTCAGCACGAAGGCCGCAATCACCATGGCAAACAGGACCGAAGTCTCGCGCAAGGCCGCCGCCATGGCCAACGGGGTCGTTTTCAGCGCCCAGATATACAGCAGGAAGCCTGTCATCGAGATCACCGAGATGGTGAAGGACAAGCGGGCATGTCGCTTGAGCAGTATCAGCGGGTTGCGTCCCTCGATGCGCACCATGAGCGCCAGCATCAACGCATTGCCCAACGCGATCATGCAGGCATAGCTTGCGACATTGGAGGTGAGACGCACGCCCATCGCATCGGCAGCCACGTAGCCCGCACCACACAGCGCAGCGAACAGGGCATAGCCAACGCCCGACAACTCGGCCTTGCCCGCGCGCCACGCGATCATCGCCAGCAGGATCAGCGCGCTGGAAATCAGGATCACTCCGAAGGCACCGCCCGGCGTCGGCCATTCGTCGAACATCAGGATCGCGATCGGCAAGGCCAGCAGCGGAATGCCGGCCCGCATGATCGGGTAGGCGAGTCCGTAGCTGGTGCGGATATAGGCCGCCATCGCCGCGCGAATGCCGATGCTGTTGATAATCACGCCACCGATGAGCCAGGGCCAGACCTCGCGCGAGGGCAGCCCGACCAGCACGAGAATCGGGATGCAGATCACGCCCGCCGCCATCACGGAACAGGCGATGATGTCACCCGGCTCCTTGTGAGAGCGCGCCATGGCATTCCAGACGGCATGCAGCAGCGCACTGGCCATGATGGCCAGAAAGGGAAGCGTTCCGATCACGAACGGACTTGCATCAGGAGGCGTTCCGGCAGCATGCGGCCAATCTGCCCGAGGCCGCACAGCGCGCCCAGAGGCGGCAGGCCATGGCCGGCATGCACGCCTTGCGTGAGGACCTCGCCGTCCAAGCCGTCCCCGAAGTCACAGCCGCTTCTCCATGAACACGCTTTGCGGATCGGGTTGATAGGGCGCGAAGGCGGTGCGCGGCACAAAGCCTGCCTTGCGATACA
This sequence comes from Hydrogenophaga intermedia, assembly GCA_943370645.1. Taxonomy (GTDB): domain Bacteria; phylum Pseudomonadota; class Alphaproteobacteria; order Rhizobiales; family Beijerinckiaceae; genus Allobosea. Next base: position 48,233 of record CALRRR020000003.1, read on the forward strand.
GCGCCAGCGCCGGGGCCGAATAGACGCCGGTTTCCAAACGCAGCAGGCTGATGCCGGCTTCGCGTGCTGCCCGTTCCACGGCGGCGATGAGGCCTGCTCCAACGCCCTGACCGCGCGCTGCATCGGCGACGAAGAAGCGCTTGAGCTCGCCATGCTCCTGTCCAAGCAGGATGCTCCCGCAGCCAAGGGCAACCCCGCCACGCCGCGCCACGAAGAAGCGTACCGCCGGATCAAGCAACTGCGACAGGTCCAGCATGTGGTTGCTCTCCGGCGGATACAGCGCCGCTGAATAGGCCTCCGACGCCTCCAGGAACTGCCTGACCTCCGGCTGGTCGGGTGTCTCGAGCGTGATCTGCAAGGCCGGCTGCGGGCGCAGGTCCTTGTAGAAATAGACCGTGCCGCACAGGCCTCCGTCTGGCCACAGCGCATAGTTCGGGATCAGCCCGGCCCGGCGCCATCCGGCCCGGGTGTAAAGCCGGTCGCCGGCGCTGTCCTCGACCGTGTCGAGCACCATCAGCCACCAGCCGGCCTCGCGCGCTGCCTGCTCGGCTCTGGCCAGCAAGGCAGCCCCGATTCCCTTGTTGCGTCCGTTCCGGTGCACCAGCATCTTGGCGAGATCGGCCCGGTGCGGCTGGTTTGGTGTGCCGGAGGCGACAACCTGGACGGTGCCGATGAGCCGTCCAGCCTCCTCGCCCACAAGCAGAATGCGCTGGCCCTCTGCCACGCCCTCTGCCACGCCGGTCCAGAAGCGCACGGCCTCGTCGCGTGTCAGATCTGCCATGAACGACACGGATGCACCGCCCGCCACACAGTCGAGCAGAATATCGGCCAGCTCACCGACGCGAGACCTGGCTTCGGCCGGTTCGAGCTGGCGTATGGTGAAGGAGTGCTCTGTCATGGCCGTGCTCAGGAATGCTGCCTGGACAGGACAACGGCATAACGCGCCGGGTCCACACCGGGATTGTGGAAGGTGATTGGCTGGTCAAGCCGCATCAGCAGGCAGTCGCCCGTGCCGAGCAGCGTGACAGCCTCTCCGATGGTCATTTCGATGGTGCCTTCAAGCACCCAGACCTGCTGTTCGATGTTCCGTGAGGCCTTGTAGTTGTCAAACACCACGCGGGCCCCGGACGGGAAGGTGACATAGACAATCTCCGCGGCGCTTCCGTCGGGCGAGATGTTGCGCCTCACATAGCCTGAAGCCGGGTCGCGCCAGTCGCTCTGGTCCTGCCAGCGGCTAAGCTGGGCACCGTCCGTTACAGGTGGCGGAAACAGTGACGCCATGCTGACACCAAGGCCTGCAGCCAGCCGCGCCAGCACGGAGGCTGTCGGGCTGACTTCGCCACGCTCGATCTTCGAGATCATGGCGCGGCTGACGCCAGACGCCTGCGCGAACTGCTCCAGCGTCCACGCCTTCGCCGTCCGGGCGCGCTTCAGCCGATCGGCAAGGCTCTGGTTGACATCAATTTCCATGATATGAGAATATTTCTCTTATCAGGGATGTCAAGATTGGCAGGCGGGCGGTGGCGGGACGGCGCAAGACGAAGGGCAGCACGGCCGGCACCGGCCACAATGTCGGCCCGCCGCTTGAAGACAAACCGCACATGCCCGAATGGGGTCCGGGCGGACCGGGCAATTACTTTGCCTGGAAAGCTGCCCATCGCCGCGCCTGGCGCTCGGTCGGACATGACACGATGCTGCGGCGCGCTGAGAAGGCCGAAGCGCTGGGGCTGACCTACGAGGAATACGTGCTCGAGATCCTCGAGCGCGGGATCTACCTCCAGGTCGAGGATGTCGACCGGATCGCCGAGATCAAGGCGAAGCGCCGGTCACGCAGGGGGCGGCGTCACCTCTGAGGAAAGGTGGCGAACAAACCCGCGACACCGCTACCCTCGACGAAACGGGGTGCCGCTGCTATGTGCGCAGCCATGACAACGCAAAGCATCGACAACATTCGCAACTTCTCGATTGTTGCCCATATCGACCATGGCAAGTCCACGCTCGCTGACCGGCTGATCCAGCTGACCGGCGGTCTCACCGCGCGTGAGATGACGGAGCAGGTGCTCGATTCCATGGACATCGAGCGCGAGCGGGGCATCACCATCAAGGCCCAGACCGTCCGGCTGCACTACAAGGCCAAGGACGGCAAGATCTACATCCTGAACCTGATGGACACACCCGGCCACGTCGACTTCGCCTACGAGGTGTCGCGCAGCCTTGCAGCCTGCGAGGGCTCGCTGCTCGTGGTCGATGCCTCGCAAGGTGTTGAGGCCCAGACCCTTGCCAACGTCTATCAGGCGCTCGACGCCAATCACGAGATCGTGCCTGTCCTCAACAAGGTCGATCTGCCTGCCGCCGAGCCCGATCGCGTCAAGGAGCAGATCGAGGAGGTCATCGGTCTCGATGCATCCGACGCCGTGCCGATCTCGGCCAAGACAGGGCTGAACATCGAAGCCGTGCTGGAAGCCATCGTCACCCGGCTGCCAGCCCCCAAGGGCGATCCTGACGCAACGCTGAAGGCGATGCTGGTCGATTCCTGGTATGACAACTACCTCGGCGTCGTCGTCCTGGTGCGCATCATCGACGGCACCCTGAAGAAGGGCCAGCGCATCAAGATGATGCGGGCCGGCGCGGTCTATGATGTCGAGCGCGTGGGTTATCTCACGCCCAAGCTCGTCACCGTCGAGAGCCTTGGGCCTGGCGAGGTCGGCGTCATCACCGCCTCGATCAAGGAGGTCGCTGATACCCGCGTTGGCGATACCATCACCGATGATCGCAAGCCGACCGCCCAGCCGTTGCCGGGCTTCAAGCCGGTGCAGCCTGTTGTGTTCTGCGGCCTCTTTCCGGTCGATGCGGCCGAGTTCGACGAGTTGCGCTCGGCCCTCGGCAAGCTGCGCCTCAACGATGCCAGCTTCTCCTACGAAATGGAAACCAGCGCCGCACTCGGTTTCGGCTTCCGCTGCGGTTTCCTTGGCCTCTTGCATCTGGAAATCGTGCAGGAGCGGCTCAGCCGCGAGTTCAACCTCGACCTGATCGCCACGGCGCCTTCGGTGGTCTACCGCATCCTCCAGACCGATGGCGAGGTCATCGAACTACACAATCCCGCCGACATGCCCGATGTGATGAAGATCGAGGCCATCGAGGAGCCGTGGATCCGGGCCACCATCCTGACGCCGGACGAGTACCTCGGCTCGGTGCTCAAGCTCTGCCAGGACCGGCGCGGCATCCAGATCGATCTGGGCTATGTCGGCAGCCGCGCCAAGGTGGTCTACGATCTGCCGCTCAACGAGGTCGTGTTCGACTTCTATGACCGCCTGAAATCGGTGTCGAAGGGCTATGCCTCCTTCGACTATGCCATCACCGAGTACAAGGAGGGTGACCTCGTCAAGATGTCGATCCTCGTCAATGCCGAGCCGGTCGATGCACTCTCGATGCTGGTGCATCGCACCCGTGCCGACATGCGCGGTCGCGTCATGTGCGAGAAACTGCGCGAACTGATCCCGCAGCACATGTTCCAGATCCCGATCCAGGCCGCGCTCGGCGGCAAGATCATTGCCCGCGAAACCATCCGTGCCCTGCGCAAGGACGTCACCGCCAAGTGCTACGGCGGCGACATCACCCGCAAGCGCAAGCTGCTGGAGAAGCAGAAGGAGGGCAAGAAGAAGATGCGCCAGTTCGGCAAGGTCGATATCCCGCAGGAAGCCTTCATCGCCGCGCTGAAGATGGATTGACCGACGCGGACGCGGCCTGTCGAGGATCCTTTTAACCGGAACGTCACCAGCTTTGCCGCATAACGCCCCACAATGATGGGAGCGTTCAAATGAGTGGCCATGATGCGCTGGTTGTCCGCGGTCTGGTGAAGCGCTTCGGCGGCTTCACAGCTGTCAACAGCCTTGATCTCAATGTCCGGCGAGGCGAACTCTACGCCTTGCTGGGTCCGAACGGGGCGGGCAAGACCACCTCGCTCAGGATCGTCGCCGGGCTGCTTTCTCCGGACGCGGGCGAAATCAGCATTTGCGGGATAAATCGCCTGCGGGATCCGGTTGCGGCAAAGCGCGTGGTGGCTTGGCTGCCGGACGAGCCGATGGTCTACGACAAGCTGACACCGGTGGAATATCTCGATTTTGTCGCCGGCCTTTGGCAGGTTGAGCCAGCGGCTGCAAAGCGCCGCCGCGACGCCCTGCTCGAGACGCTCGATCTGACCCGTGTGGCCGACCAGCGCTGCGAGGGCTTCTCGAAAGGCATGCGCCAGAAGGTGGCTCTTGCCGGTGCGCTGATCCACGAACCCGAATTGCTGATCCTCGACGAACCGCTAACGGGCCTCGACGCGTCGATGGCGCGCCATGTCAAGGAGCTGCTTCAGGCGCGCGTCGCAACAGGCGTGACGGTGATCCTCACAACCCATATCCTTGAGGTTGCCGAACGGCTCAGTGACCGCATCGGCATCATCCGCAACGGCAAGCTGGTGTGCGAAGGCACGATGGCCGAGTTGCGCGATGGTGGCGCGTCGCAGGGTTCGACCCTCGAAGATGTCTTCCTTGATGTCGTCGCGCGCGAAGAGGCCGCCTGAGATGATGGCCCTCATGTCCGGTGCAACCCGCGCCGTTCTGGCGCACGAAGCCCGCCTGTCGCTGCGCGGTGTTGCCGACATGGCAGGCCCGAAGACGCCCATGCGACCCTGGCGCATCGCGGGCGTTCTGGCTGTGGTCAGCACCATCATTTTCGGCGTGTCGCATCTTTTGCTGATGACAGCCGGCCAACTCGACCCTGCCGATCCGCGCGTCCAGATCACGCTGACGATCAATCTCGCCTTCCTGTTCGTCCTCATGGTCTCGGCAGCGCTCGATTCCGCTGCCTACGCGCTCTACGCGCGCGGCGACTATGACCTGATGTTTTCCGCGCCCCTGCCTCCGCAAACTGTGCTGTTGGTCAGGGCTCTCAACGTCTTCGGCTTCACGCTTGCAAAGGCAGGCCTTTATGGCGCGCCGATGCTGATCCTGCTCTCTGTGCAGCGCGGAGCGCACTGGCTGGCTGGCCTGCCCCTGATCTTGGCGCTCGCGCTCGGTGCAACGGCCATCGCCATTGGACTGGCCATGGGCATGGTTCGCCTCATTGGCATCAGGAGAACGCGCGTCGCGGCGCAAGTGGCTGCAGCGCTGGCCGGGCTGCTGGTGCTCGTGATGGTGCAGTGGGAGGCCATTTTCGGGCCGGGGCCAAAGGATGCCCTGGTCGCCGGTTACATCGCCAACCCGCAGTCCCTCGGTTGGCAGCTGGCGACGCTGCCCGCCCGCGCCATGACGGGCGATGTTGTGGCCTTGGGTGGGGTCGTTGCCTGCGCGGTGCTGATGGCCGTCCTGATGTTCGTCGGCCTTGCCGAGAGCTTTGTGCGAAACGCGGTCCTTGCTGCAGGATCGGCAGCCACTGCTCCCGCCCGCGCCCGGCGCAGTCGCGCAACGTTCGGAGCATCGCCCATGGCAGCGCTGATGCTCAAGGAACGGCGTGTCATCCTGCGTGATCCGTGGCTCCTGTCGCAGATCCTGATGCAGTGCATCTTTCTGATCCCTGTCGCCGCGGTGACGGTCTATCGGGTCGCGAGCGGGGCTGACGATGCGTCGGCGCTCGTCCCTGTCCTGATCGTTCTGTGTGGCCAGATTGCCGGAGGGCTGACCTGGATCGCACTGTCCGCGGACGAAGCGTCCGAACTTGCCCTGACCGCACCGATGGATCCTGGCTTGCGCGCCCGCGCCCGCATCGGCGCCATATCCTGGCTTGCCGTCATGTTCGCGGCACCGCCCTTGATGCTCTTGCTGGTGTTCGATGCCTGGGCTGGTCTGGTCAGCCTGCTCGGTGTTGCGTGCGCGATCATCTGCGGCATCCTGGTCAACATCTGGCATCAGCCCAAGCTGGCGAGGACAGGCATGATCAGGCGGCGGATGAAAAGCCCGATCTCCGTGACACTGATGGAGCTTCTGGCCTTGATGATGATTGCGGTCGCGCTCTGGCCCTTGCTGGCCGGCGATTATCTAGCCGCGATGCTGGGCACACTCTTGCCTGTGGCCACAATGGCCGTGCTGTATGCGGCGCGCCCGCGCCCATCGGCCTGACGAGCGCTTCTCAAAGACTTCAGCGCCCAAGGGCCACGGGCGTTGCGCCGGGCGGCGGGGCAGGAAGTGGCTGCGGCATGTAGCGCACGGGCTGTGGAGCGGCGGGCCGGGAAGGTGGTGCCGGCACGGCGGCCGGCTTCAAGGTTGCCGGGGTCACCGGGGCCGGCTTGCGCGGGCTGATCGTCGAGGTCACCAGCCCTTCGGGCGTGTCGAGGCCATAGATGTCATCGCGGAAATGGATCATGCCATCGCCTGCGGCCCAGCCGGTGAGATAGACCCAGGCAATCGGCACGGAGCGGCTGAGCCTGATGTCCTTGCGCTCGCCGATGACCAGCGCGGCATCGATCTTGGTCTGGTCCCAGTCACTGCCCTTGAGCAACCACAGCGCCAGATCCTTGACACCGTCCACACGGGCGCAGCCCGAGGAATTGAAGCGCACGTCGTTGCGGAACAATTCCTTCTTCGGCGTGTCATGCATGAACACGGCATGGCTGTTGGGCATGTCGATCCGGATCGTGCCCAACGAGTTGGTTGGGCCGGGGTCCTGACGCACGAAGAAGTTCGGGTTGCGCGGCGTCTTCCAGTCGATGGTCTTCGGGTCGATTTCCTGATTGCCGGCGCCGATGACACGCATGTTGTGCTTGGCCAGCCAGGTCGGATCCTTGGCCATCTGCGGCATGATATCGGCCTTGATGATCGACATTGGCACGGTCCATGTCGGGTTCAGGTTGACCGCGGTGATGCGCGTGGCCAGCACCGGCGAGGGCCGGTCAGGCCGCCCGACGATGGCCACGTGGCGTCGCTCGACGACGCCATTGTCGATAGCCTCGACCTGCGCGCCCGGAATGTTGACGACGACATAGCGGCTGGTGAAGGCAAACGCGTTACCTTCAAGCCGGTGGATCGAAGCCCGCAACTGGTTGAGGCGCACATCGACCGGCACATTCAGTGCCCGCGTCGTCAACCGCCCGACCGAGCCGGTCTGGGACAGGCCGTGGCGCAGTTGAAAGCGCTTCAGCGCATCTTCGGTGGCCTTGTCGAACAGGTCCCCGCCGGCCGCATCCGGATCAAGATCGCCGGTCAGGATCAGGCGCACCTTGAGTTGCTCGACAGCGCCTCCGCGCGATCCGGCCTTCAGCCCGGCAATCTGCGGTGGCAACATCGGCCAGCCACCTCCTGCCGCCAGTTCCTCGTAGAAGGCGAGCGCGGCGCGCGTATGCTCCAGAGTATGCGGGCCATAGAGCGGATGGGTATGCTGCGGCTGGGCGGCGCGCGCCTCGTCGAGCACGGACTGCGCCGAAGACTGTGGATTGTCCAGCTGGCTGCGGGGGCGATCAGCGCTGCCGTCCGTGGGACGAGCTGAGATGGCGGGATTGGCCAGCCCTGCCTCCGAACTCAACAGCAAAGCGGCCAGGCCTGCCGCCAAGGGAGCCAGATTGAGGCGCCGGGTACGCATACGCACGATCTCCTGCCGGCACAGCACCGGAACAGGCGACCACCCTCCCACAGGTCCGTCTATGGAAGGTTAACCATGCCACATTCGTCAGAGGTCCCCGCTCCGGCCAGTCGTCTCAGCGGATGAACGGATTGCCGGCTCGTTCGGCGCCGATGGTCGAGGCCGGGCCGTGGCCGGGCAGGAAGGTCACATCATCCGGCAAGGTCATCAGCTTCTCCTTAATCGAGCGGATGAACAGCGCGTGATCGCCGTAGGGGAAGTCGGTCCGCCCGATCGATCCCTGAAACAGCGTGTCTCCTGCAAGCATGAAACGCGACGGCTCGTGATAGAACACCACCGAGCCCGGCGAATGGCCCGGCACATGTCGGATTTCGAAGTCAAGCTCGCCGAGCGCGACATGGTCCCCGTCCGCAAGGTGCCGGTCGGGCACGACGGGACGCAAGCCCTGCATGCCGAATTGCAACCCTGATTCCGCCAGGCTGTCGAGGATGAACTGGTCGGCCTTGTGCGGTCCGATCACCGGAAGCCGAAGTGTCTCAGCCAGTTCCGCCGCGCCTCCGGCATGGTCGACATGGCCATGGGTCAGCCAGATGGCCACCGGCGTGACGCCGAGCTTCTTCACGGCATCGAGCAATCGAGGCAGGTCGCCGCCCGGATCAACCACCGCAGCCTGCTGCGTGGCCGTGCACCACACGATCGAGGCATTCTGCTGGAAAGGCGTGACCGGGACGACCGCGACCTTGATCGCGGGCTCTGGCGGGTTCGAATCGGATTGGTCGTCGTCGGACATAACGTCAGGCTCCAGCTATGGTTTCTTCAGGCAGCCCGCTGCAAGCAGATGGAAGGCGCGGGCGCGGTGCGACAGGCCCATGCTGCCATCGGCGGGAATGCCGTGCTTCTCGTCAGCGCTCATTTCGCCAAAGCTGCGGCTGTGTCCGTCGGGCTGGAACATCGGGTCATAGCCAAACCCGGCGCTGCCGCGCGGCGGCCAGATGCAGGTTCCATGCACGCGGCCCTCGAACAGATCCTCGTGCCCATCGGGCCAGGCCAGCACCAGGGCCGAGACGAAGTGCGCCCGCCATCGGTCACGCGGGACATGGCGCTTGTCGAGTTCGCTGATCACACGGGCCATTGCGGCATGGAAGTCGCGCGGCTGCCCGGCCCAATCGGCCGTGAACAGACCAGGCGCGCCGTCGAGCGCATCGACACAAAGGCCGGAATCATCGGCGAGAGCCGGCATTCCGGTCGCCTTCGCTGCGGCATGGGCCTTCAGCGCGGCGTTCTCTGAAAACATCCATCCGGTCTCGGCAGGCTCGGGCAGACCAAGCGCGCCAGCAGAGACGGTCTCGATCCCGTAGGGCCGCAGGAGTTCCGTCATCTCCTTGAGCTTGCCGGCGTTGTGCGTGGCGATGACCAGCTTGCCGGTCAGCAGACGGGGAGGTGCTGTCCGCTCGTGTCCGCTGCCCGCGTCCTGCCCGCTCATCCCGCGATCACCGTTTTCTGCATTGCCACGAGGTCCGAGATGCCGGCGCGGGCCAGGGCCATCATGGCGGCAAGCTGCTCCTCGCTGAACGGCTCGCCTTCGGCCGTGCCCTGCACCTCGACGATGCCGCCCTTGCCGGTCATCACGAAGTTGGCGTCGGTTTGCGCGCCGGAATCCTCGATGTAGTCGAGGTCGAGCACGGGCTGTCCGGCCACGATCCCGCAGGAGATTGCGGCCACGTGATCCTTCAGGGGCTGGCGACCCTGCAGCATGGCCCGGCCCTCCATCCACTTGAGCGCATCATGCAGGGCAATCCAGGCCCCGGTGATCGAGGCTGTGCGCGTGCCGCCATCCGCTTGCAGCACATCGCAATCGACGGTGATCTGGCGCTCACCGAGCGCGCCGAGATCGACAACGGCGCGCAGGGAACGCCCGATCAGGCGCTGGATTTCCTGCGTCCGGCCCGAAGGTTTGCCAGTGGTGGATTCGCGGCGGGTGCGCTCCAGCGTGGCGCGCGGCAGCATGGCGTATTCGGCGGTGACCCAGCCCTTGCCGGTGCCGCGCAGCCAAGGTGGGCCCTTCTCCTCGATCGTGGCGGCGCAGAGAACGCGCGTGTCGCCAAAGGTCACGAGGCAGGAGCCTTCTGCATAGCGCACCACGCCGCGTTCGAGCGTCACGGGGCGCATCTGTGTGGGAAGGCGTTTGGAAGGGCGCATGGAGGCTCCGGAGCGGTGTTGTCTGAGCCTTGGCTGTGTAGGGATGTCCTTGGCGCTGTGCAAGTTGCCAGCCGCCTGTCATCCGGAACGATGGCTTGGATCAGCGAATTTGATCGGTTCATGCGAGGGTCAAGCGTTGACGCAAGCGCACGAAAGACCGATCCATGGGCAGGCAAGAGCATGGGCACAAGGACAGGGGCACGACATGGCTTGGCATTCCCAAACGTGGAACTGGATCAATGGCGCATGGGTTGAGGGCAATCCCGGCATCATGGGCCCGCGCAGCCATGGCGCCTGGCTCGCTTCGACCGTGTTCGACGGCGGCCGGATCTTCGATGGCGTGATGCCGGACATGGACAGGCACGCAGCAAGGATCAACCGTTCTGCAGTCGGGATCGGGCTGAAGCCGACGATGGAGGCTGATCACATCGTCGCGCTTGCGCGCGAAGGCACACGGAAGTTTGCACCCGGAACAGCGCTCTATGTGAAGCCGATGTATTGGGGCGAGGCGGACGGTCCGTCCACGATCATGCCCGATCCGGAGTCGACAGGTTTCTGCCTGTGCCTGTTCGAGGCGCCGATGCCGGCACCGACCGCAGGATTCTCGGTGACGCTGTCGCCATTCCGGCGGCCAACACTCGAAACGATGCCGACCGATTCCAAGGCAGGGTGCCTTTATCCCAACAATGCCCGCGCGCTCCGCGCCGCCAAGGCGGCTGGTTTCGACAATGCGCTGGTGCTCGACATGCTGGGCAATGTCGCCGAGACGACCACCTCCAATGTCTTCATGGTCAAGGATGGCGTTGTCAGGACACCAGCCGTCAACGGCACCTTTCTCAATGGCATCACGCGCCAGCGCACCATCGCCCTGTTGCGCGCCGAAGGATATGTGGTCGAAGAGACGAGCCTGCGTTATGCCGACTTCGAGACCGCCGACGAAATTTTCTCGTCAGGCAACTATTCCAAGATCGTGCCGATCATCCGGATCGACAACCGCGATCTCCAGCCCGGCCCGGTCGCGCGCAAGGCCCGCGAACTCTACATGGATTTCTCGCTGGGGGCGCTGGTCTGAGGGGGCCTGCGGCTCCCCGGAAATCTCAGATCGAGTTTCAAAAGTCGCGCGCCGCCAACCGCCACCAGCCCGTAGGCTGCCAGCGCCGTAGTGCCGATGATGGCGGCTGCCACCAGCGCCTGCTCACGTGGCACCATGCCCGCCACGGCCAATGCCGGATCACGCAGGAAAAAGATCACGATCTCGAAGGCGATCGCGCCCGCAAAGGAGACAATCAGGGCCTTGGCCAGCACATCGCCGGGCTTTGTCCAGCCGCGCCGCAGCGCGAGCACATAAAGGATGCCGAAGTTGATCCACGCCCCGATGGCCGTGGCCAGCGCGAGGCCAGCCGCGCTCAGGGGACTGACCAGAACGATCTTGAGTACGACATTGATGGCAAGCGCGGTGAGCGACGCAATCACCGGTGTGGTCGTGTCGCCACGTGCGAAGAAACTGGCCACGACGGACCGGATCAGCAGGACCGGGATCAGCCCAAGGGCATAGGCGAATAGCACGGTCGCCGCTGTCTCCGCCGCACGGGCATCGAAGGCACCGCGCCCGAACAGCGCCTTGACCAGCAGATCCGGCATCGTCAGGAACGCGGCGACGAACGGCATGGCCAGCACCACGGTCATGGCAATGGCCCGGTTCTGCTCGCGCATCGCAGCCGGCGCATCTCCCGCCGCGATCAGCCGACTCATGGTTGGCAGCACCACGGTGCCTGCCGCGATACCCAGAACACCCACAGGCAACTGGTAGATGCGATCTGCGTAGTAGATGGCGGAATAGGAGCCTGTCGGCAGGAAGGACGCGATGATCATGTCGGCCAGCACGGCAATCTGAACGCCAGCCGAGCCCAGCACCGCCGGCCCGAGCGCCTTCAGGAAATCCGTCACGTTGCGGTCAACGGCAGGCCTGGTCAGGCCGGCCATCACCCCGGCGCGCTGCGCCGCCAGCGTCAGCAGCGCCCACTCCGTGACACCCGCGATGGTCACGCCCCAGGCCGCTGCATGGGCGGCTGACGGAAACAGGAAGGCGACCGCAAGCGCCAGCATCACTGACAGATTGAGCAGGACCGGCGCGAACGCGGCAGCGGCGAACTTGTCAACGGCATTCAGCAGGCCGGCCTGCAAGGTCACGAGCGTGATGAACAGCAGATAAGGGAAGGTGATCCGCGCCAGCGCCACCGTGAGCTGCATCGCCTCGGGGTTGGCGCGCTGGCCGGGAGCCACCAGCCCGATCAGCCAGGGCATCAGGGGTAGGGCAACCGCCAGAATGGCGAGCTGAACCAGCAGGATCAGGGTGAAGACCCGGTCGGCGAAGAGTTTGGCGGCCGCCTGCCCGGCCTGCTCGCGCAGCCGCGCATAGGCCGGAATAAACGCTGATGAGAACGCCCCCTCGCCGAAGATCGCCCTGAACTGGTTCGGCAGCTTCTGCGCCACGACGAACGCATCCATCATCTGCCCGGCGCCCAGGATCGCTGCCAGGATGATGTCGCGCAAAAAGCCCGTCAGGCGCGACAGGAGCGTGAAACCGCCAACCGAGAGAATCTTCTTGAACATGTCTGGCCCGGACCGTTGCGCGCAAGCCGGACGGGGTCAACTGCCGCCGTGACTGGGTGGCACGCAGAAGGCTGTCACGCCGTGCTGGCAGACTTCGCGGCGCGCGCGTGTGCGGCAGGTCTGACAGGCTCCATTGCCTCAGGCTCGGCGAGGCCGACCGTCTCGCCGACCAGATACAGCGGCCTGCGCTTCACCTCGGCGAAGATGCGGCCGACATACTCCCCGATCATGCCCAGCGAGATCAGCTGGATGCCGGAGAAGAACATGATCGAGACCACCAGCGTCGGAAAGCCCGGCAGGTCGGTGCCGAACAGCAGCGTGCGCAAGGCGTAGAACATGGCCAGCGCCGTGGCGAAAACCGCGATCATCACGCCGAAATAGGTCGCGATCTTCAGCGGCACGGTCGAGAACGATGAAATGCCGTCAAAGGCAAAGCCGAACAGCTTGCGGAAATTGAACTTCGTGGTGCCGTGCAGCCGCTCGGCCACCTGAAATTCGACGCCTATGCTGCGAAAGCCTACCCAGGCGTAGAGCCCCTTCGAAAAGCGCGCGCGTTCCCCCATCGCGCACAAAGCGTCCACGGCCTTGCGGTCCATCAGGCGAAAATCGCCAGCTCCCTCGGGCAACCTCGTCTCGCCGAAGCGCTCGAACAGCTTGTAGAAGGCGCGGGCAAAGTTGCGCTTGAGGCGGCCCTCGCCATCCCGGTCCGAGCGCACGCCATAGACCATGCCATAGCCTTCTCGCCACTTGGCGAGGAACAGTGGCAGCACGGATGGCGGATGCTGGAGATCGGCGTCCATGATGGCCACGGCTCTTCCGCGCGCATGGTCAAGGCCGGCCGCGATGGCGATTTCCTTGCCGAAGTTCCGGCTGAACGACACGGCCCTGAGGCGCGTGTCCGTGCTGTTGAGGACCCTGATCACCGCCAGCGAATCATCAGCGCTGCCGTCATCGACGAAGATCACTTCCCAGCCGCTGGTTGACGCATCGAGCACGGGGCGCAGCGCATCCAGAAGGGGCCGGAGATTGCGCGCCTCGTTGAACACAGGAACAACGACGCTGAGTTCAATGTCGGGGCTGGTCTTGACCGCTTGCACCACGTCTGCCGTCCGGGAAGAGTTCTGATCTCGGTTCGGCCATCACAGAAGCGGATCACGCGCCCGACGACAAGCCGATGTTGCACTGATGGTTGAAAAGGACCATCAGGCAACACACGCTCTTGCCATCCCCGACGTGAACCGAACATGACCCGATGAGACCATGACCCGGCTTGTTCTCTGCGCCGATGATTTCGCCCTGAGCGATGGTGTCAGCCGCGCCATCGTCGCGCTGGCCGCTGCTGGCCGCATCAGCGCAACCGGTGCCATGACCAACCGGCCGCACTGGCGCCCCTGGTCGCATGAGATCGCAGGCCATGCGGACAGGATCGACATCGGCGTGCATCTCAACCTGACGCTGGGTGAGCCGATCGCGCCGATGCCCCGGCTGTGCCCATCGGGCAGCTTTCCGGCGCTCAGTGTAGTGATACGTGCAGCGATGCTGTCGGGTGATGTCCGCGCCGAGATCAGGGCGGAGACAGCGCGCCAGATCGACGCCTTCGAACAGGCCATGGGCCGCAGGCCTGATTTCCTCGACGGGCACCAGCATGTTCACGCCATGCCCGGCGTGCGCCGCCCTGTGATCGAGGAACTGATCAGCCGTGCTGCACTGAAAACGGGAACCGACGATTATGCCGGGCCACAAGTGCCGTATGTGCGTGATCCATCGGACAGCATCGCCGCCATCAGGGCGCGCGGCGTGGCTGTGCGCAAGGCATTGCTGATCAGCGGTCTGGCAGCGGGTTTCGGACGGGCGGTGCGGGCGGCGGGCCTGGCCACCAATCAGGGGTTCAGCGGCGTCTCACCCTTCGATCCTGCACGGGATTTTGCCGCCGATATGCGCCGCTTTCTGGTGATGCCTGGACAGCGTCATCTCGTGATGTGTCATCCGGGCCATGTTGATGACGTGTTGCGGCGGCTCGATCCGGTGGTCGAGAGCCGCGAGACCGAGTTCGCGGTTCTCAGCGAAGGACGCTGGTCAGAGGGTCACCAACTGGTCAGGTTCGCCGACCTTTGATCATACCCAAAGCGCCACGTGGCACCATGCCGGGCTGGCAGGGCCCGAAGGCCCTGCCGCATGGCCTAAGATATCAGGCGACGGCCTTGCCATAAAGCTCGGCCACATACTCCCAGTTCACAAGGTTCTCGATGAAGGCCTTGCAATAGTCCGGGCGACGGTTGCGGTAGTCGATGTAGTAGGAGTGTTCCCAGACATCGTTGCCGAGGATGGGCGTGGCACCATGGACCAGCGGGCTTTCGCCGTTCGGGGTCTTCATCACCACGATCTTGCCACCCTGCACGGCCAGCCAATGCCAGCCTGAGCCGAACTGGCCGACGCCGGCCGCGATGAAATCTTCCTTCATCTTGGCGACGGACCCGAAGGCATCGATGATGCCCTTCTCGAGCGCACCCGGAATGTTGCCGCCGCCATTGGGCTTCATCCAGTGCCAGAAGTGCATGTGGTTGAAGTGCTGGCCGGCATTGTTGAACAGGCCGGCATTCTTGCCGAACGAGCCCTTGACGATGTCCTCGAGGCTCTTGCCTTCGAACTCGGTGCCCTTGATCAGGTTGTTGCCGTTGTTGACGTAGGCGAGGTGGTGCTTGTCGTGATGATACTCCAGCGTCTCCTTGGACATGTAGGGCTGCAGGGCATCATGGGCATAGGGCAGATCGGGCAATGTGAACGACATCATGGTCTCCTTGGATGACACGCGGGGCGGCCCGTCCGGCCATCTGGCCGCACCGGTCGACAGGCACCTGCTGGCGTCCAGCATGGCGGCTCTTCTTCGTAGGTAAGCCTCGCGCGGCGTTCCGGCAACCGGCTTGCCGTGGACGGGTTTGGCTTTTCGCTGTCTTTCCGGCTATTCTTCATCTCCGAAGGAGTTGGCCGAGGCTCAACCCTACGGGTTGATCGGGCAGGAGACGCAGGCGTTGGGGCGACTTGGACAGATTGCAGGTGTGTTGCTGCTGGTGATCGGGGCAGGGCTCCTCACCTGGGGCGGCCCCTATTACATGCTCGACTGGGGTGGGACATTGGTTATTGCGGGGTCGGTGCTCGCGTCGGCTGGTCTCATCTGCCTGTTGCTCGGCGTAGCCTTGCAGCGCCTTTCGGCCCTGCGCAGCGACATCCTGATGCTGCGCGCCGCAGAGGCTGTCGATGCCGCACCGTCCGGTCGGGCGGTTGACGGCCTTGAGCGGAAGCCGGTGTTGTCCGAAGCCGCGCGCGAGCCATTGGCGGAAGCGCAGCCTGCCGATCAGGGATCAGTGCAGGTGCCAGCTTCCGGCGCGCCTGCCGGTGCCGTGCTCGCGGGCGGGCTCGCTGCTGGCGGCCTGGCCGTGGCGGCCAAGAGCATTCTCAGCGCGGTCACCCCCGATCCTGCGGCGGGGGCTTCCGAACCTGATTCATCGGGCAAGGCATCGCCCGAGACCGCTGCTGATGACGACACTGACCGCGAGTACGTGCTTTCCGGCACCGGCGAGATCGCCGCTGAGCCTGCCATGCCGCTGCACGCCGGGCCGACCTTCGATGAGCCCACATGGGAAGAGCCCGCGCTGCCGGAGGTGAAGACGGCGAGCGAACTGACGGCATCCGATCGTCATGCCCTCGATGATCTGCTCGCCCGCCTGGCTGGGCCGGTCGCAGATCAGACTGCTGCAGACCAGCCTGCCACTGAAAGAGGTGTCAGCAACGCGCCAGATTCCAGGTCGTGGGATGAAGAGCCAGCGTTCTCATCGGCTGCCGACCGTTCGGCTGACAACGAGCAGAGCACCGTTGATGACGAGGTGGCATCCCATCTGGCACGGCGCGACGATTTGTTTGCGCGCTTCGATCAGGCTGTGCGCAGCATCAAGCAGGATGCCGGTGAAGGCGCTGCTACCGTACAAGACGAACCAGCAGAAACACCACAATCGCAGTTGGAACTTGCCCCGGAGCCCGACGAGCCAGCCGACGCCGCCGATGCACCATGGCAGGGCGAACCGTCGCCGGACGTCCAGTACGTGATTCCGCTTGCCGTCGACGAGGGTACGCCGGCAAACACCGGTTCACGCCCCGATGGGGACGAGGCGCCTTTGGCAGCTGACAGTGCGGGCCGCCCGCTGAAGGTCAGTGCGGCTGACGTCGACGATGATTTTGCCGATCTGCGGGCTGATCTCAATGCCCCCGGTCACGGGTCCTTCGTGGCCCTGCCTGGACAGCACTCTGCTGCAGCGGCTATGCCGGAAGCTCCGACAGCGTCAGACGAAGGCGTTGTGGCCGCCTACAATGTCGGCGACAGCGCCTATGCCATGCTGGCCGATGGCCGCATCCGCGTTACGACGCCCGAGGGGCAGCACCTCTTCCAGTCAATGGAGGAACTGAAGGCCTTCATGGCAGCACGACGTTCCGCCGACTGAAGGTTCGTCAGCTACTTGATGAGCCCGATCAGTGCCTTGAAATCGGCGGTGCCCGCCCGTTCGAGCCACTCGAACACGACCATTTCACTGGTCACAAGCTCGGCTCCGGCCTGTGCTGCACGCGCCAGCGCCGTCGTCTTCGAGACGTCGTTCCGGCTTGACGTGGCGTCCACGATCAACGCCACGCGGTAGCCCTGCGCCACGGCATCAAGCACCGTCTGCAGGACGCAGACATGCGCTTCCGCGCCGCACACGACCAACGTGCCACGCCCGCCCAGCCTGACCGTGGTGAGCCGGCGGGCAAGTGCCTCGTCACCGAGGCATGAGAAGCTGAGTTTTTCCAGCGTGACGGCATCGGGCCCAAGCGCCTTGCGCAACGGCTCCACGGTCGGCCCGAGCCCCTTCACATACTGCTCGCTCACCGTCACCGGCACGCCAAGGCGCACAGCCGCCTTCAGCACAAGCCCGATCCGGGAGAGCATCAGGGCCGGCTCCAGAACCGCCGGACTGAGGCGCTCCTGCGCATCGACGATCAGGAGTTGCGAGGTGCTCGCGCCAAGCCGCATCACGACACCGCGCCGGATGCATCATCATTGCCTGGCGTGTGGCCGGTCATCGGCCTGAAGCCGTTGGCAGCCTTGATGGCGAAGGCATAGGCGAGGGCGCTTTCCTTCAGCGAGTCGAAGCGGCCCGCCGCGCCACCATGTCCGGCCGCCATGTGGGTGTGAAGCAACACTGGCCCGCCGCCCGTCATCCGGTCACGCAAGCGCTGCACCCATTTGGCCGGCTCCCAGTAGGTCACACGCGGATCCGTGAGCCCGGCAATGGCGAGGATCGGCGGATATCCCTGCGGCCTGACGTTCTCGTAGGGCGAATAGGACTGGATCGTGCGGAAAGCGTCGGGATCGGTAATCGGGTTGCCCCACTCGGGCCATTCCGGCGGGGTGAGCGGCATCGTGGCATCCATGATCGTGTTGAGCACATCGACGAAGGGCACATCGGCAATGATGCCGGCGAACAGGTCCGGCGCCATATTCGCCACCGCCCCCATCAGCAACCCGCCGGCGCTGCCGCCTTCGGCGACGATCCGGCCACGCGCCGTGTAGCCAAGCCGGGCCAGTTCCTCGCCAACGGCAATGAAATCGGTAAAGCTGTTTGGTTTGCGTGCCAGTTTGCCGTCCTGATACCAGTTCCAGCCCTTTTCCGTGCCACCGCGCACATGCGCGATCGCATAGACGAAGCCGCGGTCGACCAGCGACAGCGGGCGAACCCGGAAGGAAGCCGACATCGAGGAGCCATAGGACCCATAGCCATAGAGCAGGCAAGGCGCCGTGCCGTCGATGTCGAGATCGGCGCGGTGCAGCAGCGAGATCGGGATCCGGGCACCATCCTTGGCCGTGGCGAACAGCCGCCGCACGGTGTAGTTGGCCGGATCGTGGCCCGATGGCACCTCCTGCGTCTTGATCAGCCGGCGCTCGCGTGTGCTCATGTTGTAGTCATAGGTCTCGGCAGGGCGCGCCATGGAGGCATAGGTGAAGCGCAGCCAGTCCGTGTCGAACTCGTAGCCCGCATCCATGCCCAGCCCGTAGGCCTCCTCGTCGAAGGCGATGGCACTCTCCTCGCCGGTGACGAGATCGTGGATGACGATGCGCGGCAGAGAATTCTCGCGCTCCATCCTGACCAATCTGCCCTTGAGGCAGACATGGGAGATGATCATGCAGCCTTCGCGGTAGGGCACCAGATCGCGCCAATGGTCGATCTGCGGCTGCGCGACAGGGGCCGACATGATCTTGAAATCCTCGGCTCCATCCTTGTTGGTCAGGATCAGGAACTGCTCGCCATGATGCTCGATGTCATAGCGCAACCCGACCTGGCGCGGATGAACCAGACGGGCGGTGGCATTCGGCACTGTCAGATCGACAACCCTGACCTCCGAAGTCTCGTGATCGCCCACATCGATCAGCAGGAAGGCGCCGGACTGCGTCTCCGAGATCGAGACAAACATGCCCGCATCGGCCTCCTCGTGGATCAGAACGTCCTCGCTTTGCGGGCGGCCCAGAACATGCCTGAACACCCGCGAGGGGCGGTGGTTTGCGTCGACGGCAACGTAGTAGAAGCCCTGCGAATCGGCGGTCCAGACCATGTCGCCGCCGGTTTCCGTCACCATGTCATCAAGATCGATGCCCGTCCCAAGGGTACGAACGCGGATGGTGTACAGTTCCGACCCTGCCTCGTCGCTGCTCCATGCCAGCATCGTGTGGTCGGGCGAATGCGCCCTGTCGCCCAGATCGAAGAAATCCTTGCCACGCGACAGCTTGTGCCCGTCGAGCATGATCTGCTCCTTGCCGCCCTCGCGCGGCTTCCGACACAGGATCGGGTGTTCACCGCCGCGGTTGTAGCGCTCATAGTAGGAGAATGGTCCGTCCGGGCTGGGTGGGGCGGTGTCATCCTCCTTGATGCGCGCCCGCATCTCGGCCACCAGCAGTTTCTGCAAGGTCGCCGTGTCCTTCATCAGCGCTGCGGAGTAGCGGTTCTCCGCCCGCAGCAGCTTGCCGATCTCGGCAGGCAGCGTTTCGGGGTCACGCAGCACGTCCTGCCAGTTGTCAGCCCGGATCCATGCATACTCGTCGCTCCAGCTCAGTCCGTGGGCGCTGTGCGTAACTGTGCGCTTGGCAGCGATCGGAGGCTTGGCGGCATGGAAAACGGTCATGACAGATCCTGATCCAATCGGGTTTGGGCCGAGGCTGGCCCGGTCAGCAGCGAAGCTGCATCGGGACCGGACTGCTCACTATGTGGTGTCGGCTCGAGGCATGTCTGCGCCGTCCACATTTGCCAGATTGCAGGCTTGATGTCAGCACTGGCGCGCAGACGCGTCTGGGTCCGGCACAGAGCAGCAGTTCAGCCGGCGCACCGATCGTCGCAGGGTCGATTGCAGATTTCCCCATGTATCGAAAAGCTGAATCGGTAACCAGTTGAATACTTGGCGGATGGGGGACGACGAATACAATCGGCTTCTATCCGGGCAACGAATCGTCACATGGCAGCCGTCTGCCGTGGCATGTCTGGTCGCAATCGAGAAACAGAACGGCAGAACAGTGTGCCATTCGGGCGACTCCAGCCCCAATGGTCGCATCGTCCGCTCTTTGATCCGGACTCCGATCGTCAGGAATGTGTCGGATACAGGAATGTGTCGGATAACAGGGAAGTGCCATCATTCTTCAGGAGTTTTTACTTGATATTAGCTTCGGTTGGACTTATTTCTAACGTGACGCCAAGTCCTGATTTAAACAGACAAGCGTGCGTGGGCGGACGCCCTTGATCGGCTTTCAACGTTCAATGTCTTCGCAAACAGCGTTTTCACCGTTTTTCCACCTGCAAACACCGTTTTTTCAATTTGGAGAATAACGAAATGTCCGAATCGGGGATTTCAGTCTATATCGAGCTGACAGCTGATATCGTGTCCGCTTACGTGGCGAACAACACGATTGCCGCAGCAGATATTCCTTCGCTGATCGGCGACATTCATTCTGCGCTTGTGAAGGTCTCGGCTGGCCAGGATATCCCGGTCGTTTCAGAGCCAGCCAAGCCGGCTGTGCCTGTCAAGAAGTCGATCACCAACGATTACATCATCTGCCTTGAGGACGGGAAGAAGTTCAAGTCGCTCAAGCGTCATCTGCGCACGTCCTACAACATGTCGCCTGAGCAATACCGCGAGAAGTGGGGCCTTCCGCAGGACTACCCCATGGTTGCACCGAACTATGCCGAAGCGCGTTCGCAGCTCGCCAAGCAGATGGGTCTTGGCCAGAAGCGCAAGCGCGGCCGCTGAGATCCTCCGGACTCATACCTGATACCAAACGCGACCTGGCCTCCAGGTCGCGTTTTTTCTTGGGCGGTCATCCGCCCGGATCTCGCACAAGAAACGCGTGACCAGACTCTCAGGCTCGAAAGTCTGCCGGAGCGCGCCGGCTTTCTGTGAGGCGGGATATGGGGCCCCGAGCTCAGCAACTGTCATCCGCCATCCCACGTCCGGCCTGATGTCCGCGACTGCCCTTCCAGCGGCCCGACCGCGAAAAGAGGCCAAACAGGCCTTGCCAAATCAGATCGACCAATATAGGAATAAAAACCTATACAGGTCGTTAATGGCGAAATAGAAGGATACTAATCCTGATTTTTCGCTTTATGGCAAGCGCGTGAGTGGCAACCGGCCGCCAGATGGCGGGCAAACCGGTCGGAACAGGAGGTCCGCAATGCATTATCGATCAGAAACCGAAAAGTGCTCTCCGCAAACAGCCGGCATGACCGCGCACCAGAGGATCGGGCGCATGCCGCGCAGGGATTCGGGCCTCACTGAGACGCCGGCTGAGGCCAGACTGGATGACAGCCGGCAAGAAGACCATCTTGGTCTTGTTCGCCGCATGGCAACCGAGGGCCTCACGGCGCGGCTCGATCCAGTCGACAGAACCTTTGCGATTCTGGTGCGTCCTGGTCCGCGCGCCTCGCTCGGGGCGGGGCGGGTTCGCCGCGCCCTAATCGACGGGGCTGTGGAGGCCGGTGCGCTGCACCGAGACCGGCATGGCGTGTTTAGCGTCACCGGACTGGTCCCTGGGTCTGACAGGTTGACCGCACAAGCTGACGTGCCACGGGTCAACGAGGCTGAGAGTCCGCTGGCTTGGCTGCATAGCCGTACCGGTGCCGATGGCAGAAAGCTGATCGACGATACGGCATTCCTGGCCGGCGAGCGCTTTCGCCGCGATGTGACCCAGGCTGCCATGCTGCCGAGCGTGACCACCAACTGGTCACGCATGGAGGCGACCGGCGCACGGGCCAGCCCGCGCGATCCGGCCATGGCTTCGGATGCCGTCATTGCCGCGCGCCAGCGGGTTCGCGCAGCCTTTCAGATCCTGGGTCGCGACATGGGTCACTTCGTGCTCGATGTCTGCGGCTTCCTGGTGCCGCTTCAACAGGCCGAAATGCAGCGCTCATGGCCGGCCCGGTCGGGCAAGCTGGTGTTGAAACTGGCGCTGGCCCGGCTTGCGTCCCACTACGGCATCAGTGACACCGCCACGGGCCGCAGCAACGGCAGGGCAGGCGACGGCGTCTTGGCCTGGCATGATGCTCCGGAGCGCGCGTCAATGGAGGCATGGTTGCATGCCGCCGATCAGGATGCAGCCGCTCCGCCGCCCTGAAGCTGTCAGGCTTCGGCTGCGAGACGGCGAGCGTCCGCCTTGATGCGCTCCACCATGGCGCGCACGCCGTTCGAGCGCTGCGGTGTCAGATGCTGTGACAACCCGAGCCGTTCGAACACCGCGCCGGCATCGGTGACGAGGATCTCAGTCGGTGTCCGGCCGGAATAGACCGCAAGCGCAAGCCTGACGAGACCCTTGACGATGTGGGCGTCGCTGTCACCTCTGAAGGTAACGGATCCATCGTCGTTGGCGCGGGTGTCGATCCAGACCTGGCTGGCGCATCCCCGCACCTTGTTGGCTTCGTTGCGGGCTTCATCCGGCAAGGGCTCGAGATCGCGCCCGAGTTCTATCAGGTAGCGGTAACGCTCGTCCCAATCCTCGATCAGGTCGAAGTCGGCAATGATGTCGTCGAGTTCGGCGCTCATGTCGGGGCTGCTCCGGCACACATCCGTCGATGCCTGTTCGCGCTGTCCTCTGCGCCCAAGCGCGCGCCAAATCAAGCGGCGCGGCTTCGGCGGGGCGCCGTGCCGCAGGCCGTCGCGCTGCTGTCAGCGGACCGATGTCGCAGGCGCGCCAGGGGTCGCTGACGCTGACAACGAGCCGATCTTGCCGCTGCCCAGGGCGATGTCGGCGATCTTGCGGGTCAGTGCATCGCGGCTGCCGGCATCCATCGCCTGCACGGCATCCATGGCCAGCCGCGGGCCGGCCCGCATGGCGTCATCCATGGCCTTGCCCGGGGCCGCCTTCAGGGCCGCCAGCCGCTCTTCGGGTGTGGCGTCATGCACGGGGGAAAAGTAGGCGATCATGCCGATCACCACCGCATTGCGCATCAGACCGATCATGCAATTGCTTCCTGTCCGCAGGTGTCCGCCTGACACGGCGCAGCACCTTCCACCACCCAACCGAAGGCTAGCATCGTCACCTGAAATACGGGTTCCCCGGATCACCCGCATTCGAGGCTTTGTCTTCAGGCTCTGTTCACCTTGAAATCAGATCGGACGGGATAAGCACAACAAACCTATTTCCACCATAAAGCATTGAATAGAAATATGAATTTTCGCAAGAAAGCCTACTTGTCGCAGGCGCTGGCATCCCGCGCCTTAGCTTTCGCTTAAAGGCAGGTGGTGACTATGGCCGCAGAACAAGACGGGCGTCACCTCAAGGTCACGACGCCCCTGGAGTGGCGTGTTGCTGGCAGGATCCTTGTCACAGGTGCTGGGTGCGGTTCTCGATCGGCTCGTCCATCCGGATGCCCGTCGCGACCGGCGCATGGCTGAGGCGCATTTGCGCTTCATCGCGGCGCGCCTGTTGTTCGTCTGCCTCGCCTGCGCCGTTCTTCCCATCGTACTTCTGGTCAAGGGCGGGCTGTCGCCGTTTGGCCTCGCGCTGGTCGGCAGCGTCGCCCTTCTTCTTGTTCCGGCTCTCTATGTGGCGCGAACAGGGCAACTCGACGTGGGCCATGCCATCTCGTCTTGTCTGCTCTCCGGCTCGATCGTGGTGCTCGCGGTCCAGTCCGGTGGCCTGCAGTCGCCATTTGTCATGCTTTTTGCCGTTGTTCTGCTCGATACGGCCCTGTCCGGCAAACGCCGGGCCCTGACCGGAGCATTGGGAGCCTGCATCTGCGGACTTGGGGCCATCTGGGCGCTGCCGACCGCCGGCGAGGCAACGGCGCAGCTGTCCCAGTTCGTCGCGGCAACGCTGATGGCCTACACGCTGGCCATTGCCTCGATCTTCGTCCATCGCGGCGAGCGGCAGACCTCATCCCAGATGCGTTCCAAGGCCAGGGCAACTGCCGCGCTCGACAATGTCTCCGACGTCGTGCTCTGGCGCGAGGCGGATGGCGAAATTTCCTTTGCCAATGCCGCTGCCCATGCCCAGCTCGGGCTCGATCGCCGGGCCTTCAACGAAGGAATGCTGTTCGAGCGCGTCAATGTTGGGGATCGGCCTGCCTATCTCAAGGCCATCGCTGATGCGCGCCATGGCAACGGGCATGGTCACGCCCTCATTCGCCTTGCCATTGATGCCGAGGCGGCGCGGCACGGGCGCGACGTGCGAATGTTCGAGATGTCGGCGCGCCGCGTCGGGCAAGGCCCTGGCGAGGAGGCCATCGTGGTCGGCCTGCGCGATGTCACAGAGCGCCATGCCGCCGACGCGCTTCGCGAGGTCGCGCGCCTGGAGGCCGAGCGCATCGCCACCAGCAAGAGCCAGTTCCTGGCGACGATGAGCCACGAACTCCGCACGCCGCTCAATGCGATCATCGGCTTCTCGGAGCTGCTGGTGCAGCCTGGCATGGTTCCGCCCGATGATCCGCGTCGCGATGAATATGCCCGCATTATCAATGGCTCGGGCCAGCATCTGCTCGAGGTCGTCAATGCCATCCTCGACATGTCGAAGATCGAAAGCGGCATGATGATGGTCGAGCAGGAGCGTGTCGAGGTTGGCCAGGTCATTCAGTCGAGCCGCGAGTTGCTCGCTGTGCGGGCCGCCGACAAGGCAGTGTCGCTGACCGAATGCATTGCGCCGGACCTGCCGGACCTGATCGCCGACCGCCGCGCGCTGAAGCAGGTCCTGCTCAATCTGATGTCCAACGCTGTGAAGTTCACCCCGCATGGCGGCGACGTCACCGTCACGGCGGTGCGCGACCGCGACCATGTCGAGATCGTCGTGGCCGACAACGGCTGCGGCATCGCCGAGGCGGATCTCGGCCAGCTTGGCGCCCCCTTCTTCCAGGCCCGCCAATCTTATGATCGCCAGCATGAGGGAACCGGTCTCGGTCTGTCGGTCGTGCGCGGGCTGCTCGGCCTGATGGGCGGCTCGATGATGATCGAGAGCGCGCCCGGCGTGGGCACGCGCGTTGCCATCCGCATGCCGATCGGCGGCAAGGGCGCGGACCGGTCGTCCGAACCTGTCAGCATCCTCACGCGCATCAGTGCGCGCCGGCCAGCCCTCGACGGCCTCGCGGCCGAACCTTCCGGCATCACGCCGTTGCGGCGCAGCGCATGATGGCCTCCGACACCTCGATCCGCAAGCCAACCCGAACTGAGATCAGCCAGCCATGTCCATGACCCTCGCAGCCCGCTCGCACCATGTCCAAAGGGTCTCGAACAGGGCCCCGCGCGCAGCGAATGGTGGCTTCGCGCCGCTGGTCTGGTTCCGCCGGAAGCTGCGCGCCCGCCCCGGTACCACACTTGCCCATTGCGCCTTCGGCCTTGGCGGCATCATCGTGCTGATGAACGCACTTGCCTTTCAGCGTGAGTCCAGCCCGCGCGCTTTCCTTGTCGAGCAGCAGGCCCGGCAGGCCGCCGTTCAGGCTGCTGCTCCGGTGCCGATGCCACCGCAGCGCCCTGCCGAACTGGGGTCGGCCGTCATCAGGCCGCCTGCTCCCGTCGGCGTGGCGCCGGCTACGGCCCCTGCCGGTCAGCGGGCACCAGCCCGCTCCGAGTCGGTCCAGCGTGATCCGATCGGTGATCTGATCCGCTCGGGAACTGTGGCTGGATCGTCCCCGCCGTCCGAGACTGGTCGTGGCCCTGCGGCAGAGAGCCGTCCGGTGCTGTCGGCACAGCGCGCGCTCAACCGGCTTGGCTTTGGCCCGGTCAAGGCTGATGGCGTTTTTGGCGAAGAAACCCGGGCCGCTCTGGAACGTTTCGAGCGTGACCGCCGGATTGCGGTCACGCGGGATCTGAGTCCGCGCACCTTGCGTGAGTTGACCGCTGCCAGCGGCATGCGCATGGAATGAGGCCGGCTCGCATCCGGCGAGCGGGAACCGGTTGATTGGCCAGGCTGCGCAGCGATTTCTGGGTCTCCGCCTATTTGCGCCAGAGGGCGGTCGCAGGCGTCGTCGCGGTGCTGCGTCGCCGGGGTGCGCCGGAAGCCGGTGCCATTTTCATCAAGGTCGATCGCCTTGACGGCACAGCCCTGCTGTTCGGCCCTGCCCCACCTGATCTGGAAGCGGAAAGCCCCGGGCGGACCTTTGCGCTGATGCTGGAGGCAGATCCGCTCGCCATCGAGGATCGCGTCGCGCGCGAACTTCGCTTCGACAGCGACCTGTGGCTGGTCGAGGTCGAGGACCGGTCCGGCGACCCAGCGCTTTGATCAGCCGGCGTTGCGGATCCGGTCCAGAACCTGTGCGGCCCCGCTGCGCGGCTGGCTGGCAGTGCCGGCGCCGCGCGCGCTTGTGCCACCCGGTGCCATCACGGGCACATGCTGTGCCGATCCGCGCAGGTTGGCACGCGGCCAATTGGCACCAAGAATGGTTTCCGCCGCGCTGCGCGTGGTCTGCCGGAGCATCGCGACGAGCGCATGCAGGGCCGTGCTGCTCTGCGCCACATGGTCACCCGTGCGCAGCAACATGCGGGTCGCATCTTCTGGCGCGATGCCGGCTCCCAGCAGACCAAGCGCCAGGACGTCCCGGCTCGAATCGGCCATCGCGGCCTCGGCGAAGGCAGGCCCGCGTCCGGAGACCTCGGCCGTGGCGCTGATCAACGGTGCCATGCCGGTCAGCGACGTCTCCATCAGCCTGTCCCGATCCGCGCGGCTGGCCTCGTGCGTCGGGATGGTCAGGCCGCGCTCGGCAATCCTGAGTCCGACCTCGTGGCGCATCATGGCGCGCTGGCGCGCACTGGCGTGTGGATAAAGCGGTGTCAACAGCACCATGTCGATATCGCCGCGCTCCAGCAGCGCCGCCGCGACCTCGCCATCGCCGCGTGCCAGTGACATGAGGCCAGCGCCAACCGGCCTTGCCAGCCGGATGGCCGTGTTGCGGGCCAGGGCCAGCGCGACGGAAGCCTCGTCGCGGCCAAGCAGGTGAAGCTGTTCCGCCTCATCAAGATCGACGCGCGCCGCAAGGCGGGTGGCCTGTCTCGGGTCGGGATGGTCCAGCGCCGACTGCCGCACGCCCCGGGGCAGCGAGGGGGCCAGTTCCAGCAAGGTCTCGGCCACAGCGCCGCCGCGCGCATAAAGCGCTTCAGTCAGGGCCACCGGGGTGTGCGCATGGGGTGCAAGCTTGCGTGCCATGGCCCGGGCCGTGGCCTCATCGACCAGGGGAAGGAAGCTCAGGGCCAGCGGCACGAAGGAGGCCGATTCATCCGGCCCATGCCCGCCTTGCTGGATGAAGAGTTCGGTCTGGACCATGAGGCTGGCGCGGGCAAGGCCGGGCGCGCCTGTTCTCGCCAGCATGGCGAGGTCATCGAAAGCGGAAACCTGATCCGGGGATATGGACATTTCGGGACGCAACACTCTGACGCAACTGCAACACTGCGGTTCTAACAGCAAAGCATTAGCAGTCCGTTAACCATCGGCGGTCCTGATGAACCCAGGTTGAGTCGTGTTCTGGATTGAACCGCGTCCTGGGCTGGTCAGGTCGGCAGACAACATCACGCTTGCCGATGCCCCGTTCCGGACAAGTGATGCCAACATTGTCCTGATGGAGAACGTCATGGGTCAAGTGATCCTGTGGCCGAAACCGGAAGACCGACCTGCAAGGCCCGCACGCAACTTGGATGGGCCGAAAGGGCATGTCCTTCTGTTCCTCGGCGTCAGATACGAGCGTCACAGCGATGACGATGCCAATTCCGGCACCACGTCCACGCTGAAGCCCGAGCGCGGCACCCGCCGGCGCAAGCGGGGATGAGCGCTGCCGCGCGTTCCGGCCCGGTCCGCGCGGGCTGTCTTGCGGCTGCGCTGGCACTTGGCGGCTGTGCCGCCGACACCGGCGACCTCGGTCGTGCGCGTCCTTCGATCTGGAACGACAACATCTACCCGACTGCCGGCCTCCTGTCGGGCATGGCGCGCGGCGAGCAGGTCTCGCTCTTCCATCTGACGGATGACGAGATGGAACTGCGCGATCGCGCCTGGCGCTATGTCATGCCTGCCCATGAGCGCATCTGGTTCAACCGGCAGGTTCAGGAACTGGCAAGGACGCGGATCATTCCCGTTTCGTGGCAGACAACGGAGCCCGATGAATACGGCGCAGCCCTGACCGGCGGCTGGTTCCGCTCGGAGCATTCGCTCTACACGAGGCTGGCCGAGGACGCACTGGCCGATGCAGCCCTGATCGCTCCTTTCCGCAAGATGGCCCACCGCGTCGTGGCCGCCGACAGGGCGCGGATGCTAGTCGCACGGCGCTCGCCGGCGGTATCTCCCGATGCCATCCAGCAGGCCGAAGCGCGGATCGCCGAGAATGAAGGGCTGGTGGCCTGGGTCCGCGAACGGATCCGCTATCGCATCCGGAGCTATCGCCACGCCTTCGACAACCTTGTGGTCGAGTTGCCGTCACGCGATGCCGTTCTGGCGGAGCGGGCCATTGCGCAACTGGAAGCCGATGCCCGTGCCCTCGACGGGCTGATCGTGCAGCGCTACAGGCCTGGGCCCATGGCTGTGATCAAGGACTGAACCCCGGCGTGACCGCAGCCCTTGCGCGGGCTCAGCTGGCGTTGCCGCAGGCCATGCCGCGCACGAGGGCCTCCGCCGTCTGCCGGTCCGACGGCTGCTTGACCAGGGCGCGCGCCACCACGATGCCTTGCGGGACGGGCGACACCACCCTGAGCTCTCGGATGCTCTCGCCGTCATCGTCGCGGGCGACGCGCTCATCGAACTGCAACTGGTTCAGCACCACGAATTCGATGATGCCGCGCTGGGCCGCCTTGTCGGTCACGGCATAGAACACGCCGCCGCCGCGCACATGGACAGACAGGGCCAGCGGCAACTGGCCTGACCGGGCGCGCACGCGCAGCGGTCCGTCTGTCAGATCAAAGCCACACACGCCGATCGCGGTGAAGGGGTCGGCGTCGATGATAGCTGTCTCCGGGTTCACATCCGTGCCGATCAGGTCCGCCCGCCCTTCCGCTCCCGCGACGACGAACAGCGAGCCGGAATCCTGCCTCGCATACCGTGGGATCAGAAGTGTGGTCAGGATATGCGCCAGAGCAGCAAGCGCCAGAAACAGGACAAGGCCATGCAGCAGCCTTGCCAGATTGCCGCGCGCCATGAGCCGCCGCAACTGCTTCTGGGACGCGGCTCGCATCGCACGGCTGAGCGACCTGCGATCCGGCGGCGCGGCCTTGATCGGCTGTTCCAGCGCGGCGTGCGTCATCGCCTCAACCCTCGCAGGCCAGCCTGTCGATGCGCGGCAGGGCTGCCGGATCGAGTTGCGAAATGCTGGACGAGACGGGCGTGTCGTAGAACCGCAGGATGAGTTCAAAACGTGCCTGCTGGGGCAGGCGCAGCCAGTTGCCGGAGCTCACCTGAGGGGAGGCCGTGATGGACAGTTTGCCGGCTTCATCGGTGAGGACATCGGCATCGGTCAGACCCGCCGCATCGGTGCCGGTGAGTGGCCTTGATGCACCATTGGCGACAACCATTGTCCAGCCCCTTGAGGGCAAGGTCGTGCCGCTGATCCGGTATCGGCATGACCCTGACAAGGTGGCCCCGGCGCTGTCCGTTGCCGCATTGAGCTGGATGCCTTCGCCCGTCGCCAGTGGCAGATGCGGCCCCCGCGCCAGGAGGGCGCGCCCGTAAGGATCGATATCGGCCGAGCCCAGCCGCGGGAACGATTGCCATGGACCAAGTTTCACCGCGCCAACCGGGGGCTTCTCGCCGAGCACGGCCCAGGTCGAGCCTACGCCGGCGGCCAGGGCAGCAAGCACCAGCACAATCAGGTAGCGCGTCCTCAGATCGGGCCTGACCGGGTCGAGCCGGCTGCGGCGCGGCAAGGTCAGAGGCGTAAACAGCGATGGCACACGGGCCACCTCAGCGGACCTCGGTGATGCGCTGGGCTGTGCGGCTGTCAGGCGCGCTGCGGAACCCCTCGGCCCGCGAGACATCGGCCTGCGATACGTCCATCGGTTTGGGCGGCTGCACTGCCTTGAACATGCTCTCGACGCTGCTCAAAACCTCGAAGGAGCGTCGCGACAGATGCCCTTGCTTGAGTTGCTGCAGGCGCTCGCTGTTGTCCGTCACAGGGTCGCGTGCGGCGGCGACCGGAACAGTTGCGCGCGGGTCGGCAACCGGAAGCGGCACGCCGGGGATCGGCTTGAGCTCAAGGCCGGCATGGGCAAAGGCCATGATCTCTTTGAAGGTCATCGCCGGCAGCGAGCCGCCAGTCATGTTGTTGGTCTCGCTGGAATCGTCGTTGCCATACCACACGCCGGTCACCAGGTTGCCGGTGTAGCCCACATACCAGGCATCCTTGTAGCCGTTGGTCGTGCCGGTCTTGCCGGCTGATATCACGCCATCGAGCGCAGCCCGCCGGCCGGTCCCTTCGGTCGGAACCTTGGACAGGATGAAGTTCATGTCCTGCGCCACGGACGCGGCAACAACCTGCTCGGCGGCTTTCGAGTCGCGGTCGCGCCGCCAGATCAGCATGCCATTCGAGGCGTAAACCTCGGTGGCGGCATAGGGTTTCGCCTGCCTGCCGCCATTGGCAAGCGTGGCATAGCCGGCGGTCATGTCCAGCACCGTGACCTCGGCTGCGCCGATCGGCAAGGCGACGCTATCGGTCAACGGTGTCGAGACCAGCCCCATCTTGCGCGACATGTCGATGATCCGCCGACGGCCAGCCGCTGCCGCGCGCCCGTCATGAGTCTCGCCCAGGGCGCGGCCCATCTGGATCGACATCCTGACAGGGATCGTGTTGATCGATTTGGCCATGGCGACAGTGAGCGGCATCGAGCCGGCATAGGAGCGGCCATAATTGTTCGGACACCAGTTGCCGATGCACACCGGCGCGTCCGTCACGATCGACGTCGGCTTGAACAGGCCTTGCGACATGGCAGCCGTGTAGACGAACGGCTTGAAGGACGAACCCGGCTGGCGCGCCGCATCGGTGGCGCGGTTGAACTGGCTCGCGCCATAGTCCCGTCCGCCGACGATGGCCCTGACCCCGCCATCGACATCCATCGTCGCGGTCGCGGCCTGCGTCGCGCCATAGTCCGGCCCTGACTGCCGCAGGATCTGCTCGACCGCCTGGTCGGACTTGGCCTGGATGGCCGGATCATGCGCGGTCTTGACGGTGAGCACCCGGTCGGAGCCGAACATGCCGGCATTGGCCATGCGCGTCACATCCTCGAACGCCCAGTCCAGATAATAGTCGGGCGAAGCGCCGCGTGCCCGGTCGATGGGCGATGCCGGGTTACGCTTGGCCCCATCGACCTGTCCGGCGCTGAGGAACTTCGCCTCTACCATGTTCGACAGCACGTCGCTGGCGCGTGAGCGGGCCGCTGGCAGATTGACATGCGGCGCATAGCGCGTCGGAGCCTTGAAAAGCCCGGCCATCATCGCCGCTTCTGCGAGGGTGACATCCTTGACCGACTTGCCGAAATAGTACTCGGCGGCGGCACCCACCCCGAATGCTCCTCCGCCCATATAGGCGCGGTCGAGATAGAGCTTCAGGATCTCGTTCTTGCTGAGCCTTTGCTCCAGCCACAGGGCAAGGAAGGCTTCCTTGATCTTGCGATCGAGCGACCGCTCGTTTGAAAGAAACAGGTTCTTGGCCAGTTGCTGGGTGATGGTCGAGCCGCCCTGCACCACGCCGGAGGCGCGGGCATTGACCGTCAGAGCGCGGAACAGCCCGATCGGATCGACGCCGAAATGCTCGTAGAACCGCCGGTCCTCGGTGGCCAGCGCCGCCTTGATCAGGTGATCCGGCAGATGCTCCAGCTTGACAGAGTCATCCTGCAGGACGCCGCGCTTGCCAATCTCGGAGCCATACCGATCGAGAAAGGTGACCGCGAGGGGCTGCCGTTTGACGAAATCTTCGCTGGCATCGCGCACCGACGACTGGGCCAGGATGGTGAGCACAACCAGCCCGCAAAGACCGACCGTCAGGCCTTCGCTGGCGAGTTCGTTGGCGACGCGCCGTGGCCCCGACACGGAGAGCTTGCCCATCAGCGAGCGGAAGCGCTCGTGCCGCTCGATGGCTGAGCGACCGGCAGCATAGAGCGACGAGTCGATGGCCGCATCCGCGCCGAGCGCCAGACGCTTCAACCGGCTCCATATCGTCTTGCGGCGAAACTCCACCGTGCTGTCCCCGAGATACCGCGCTCCGGCCCGGCCGGCTTCGCGTTCATGCTTCTTAAACCTTGTCCCGGGGTGCGGCGCAATCACAAGCTTGTGCGATGGAGCACATCCGGGCCGGATCGATCGGCTCTCGGGCCTTGGGAGAAGGCGCGAGCTGTTAACCTTCAGTTCGCCCGAAAAGTCACCGCTATGTAATACTGATTGGAAATCAATTGTATAAAATTCGAATTGAAATGATCGCAGTTCGTAAATCGGAATGATTAATGCAGGGAAAATTGGTTAATTTTACCTTGTTCCGATGTTAACCTTGTTCCGCCTCGGCAATTTTGGAATAACCGCTTCAACAACGGCGCTGTTCCATGTCGAGTGCCGTGCAGGGAGATCAGGTTCATGTCCAGGTTCGTCGCCAAGTCGGTGGTCGCCAAGTCCATTTTTGCAGCCGCTGCGATCACGCTCGGCTCCACCGCCGCCATGGCCGGCGGGAACTGCCAGGGCGGTTCGTGCTACAAGCTGGTGGTGACGCCGCCCGCCTATTCCGAGGTGGCCGAGCAGGTGCTGGTTCGTCCGGCCCAGCGCATTGCCCGCCATATCCCGGCCGAATACGGCACGGTCAGCGAGACCGTCACGGTCCGCCCGGCCCAGACATTCGCCCGTCACATCCCGGCCGTCTACGGCACCACCGCAGAGACGGTGATGGTCTCTCCGGCCCGCAAGGTCTGGCAGGTCAGCATTGATGCGCACGGCCACAAGGTCGGCTGCTGGGTCACCGTTCCGGCGCAGTATGCCACGCGCCATCGCCAGGTCGTGATCCGTGAGGCGCAGGTTGTCCACGAGACCATTCCGGCCGTTCATGCCGAGCGTCACCGCCGCGTGCTGGTGCGTCCGGCCACTGTGGCGCATGACGTCATTCCAGCCGCCTATGAGACCCGGCATCGCCAGGTCATGGTCCATCCCGGCTCCAAGGCCTGGGCACCTGTGCGCAGCTACTGAGTTTCTGAACACCCATCACGGAATACCACTTGCCCCGGCAGCGATGCCGGGGCTTTTTCTTTGGTGGAACGCCTCCCGCGCTGAATGGCCGCACAACTCTTTGCGTCACGCTGCCGACGCAAAGCGCTGTCAGGTCTTGCGCTGCGAAAGGTGCGCCCTTGCGAAGCGCGTCACCGAGCGCCACCTGACTGTCTCGGGCACAGCGCCCGCCACGCAACCAGAGGAGAGAGACGATGACGCCGCAGGAACGCGACGTAATCGCCGGCATTTTTGATCGGCTGAAGCAGGTTTCCAATCAGCCCCGCGATCCGGAGGCCGAGAAACTGATCGCCGAACGGCTCGCCCAGCAGCCCTATGCGCCCTATGCGATGGCCCAGGCCGTCTATGTCCAGGAACAGGCCCTGCTCAACATGCAGGCCCAGGTCGAACAGCTGCAGGCTCAGGTTCAGCAGCTGCAAAGCCAGCCGCAACCGGCAGCCGGAGGCTTCCTGTCATCGCTGTTTGGCGGCGGTGCTCCCGCTCAGCCTGCGCCTGCACAACAGCCCGCTCAGTCTCCGTTCCAGCGTGGCCCTGCGCCACAAGCCGGTGCCGTTGCGCCCGGCATGATGCCCCGTCAGGGCCAGCCGGAGCAGGCAGCCGGGCCTTGGGGTGCTGCGCAGCAGCGTCAGGGCGGCGGCTTCATGGCAACAGCCCTGACCACGGCAGCCGGCGTCGCCGGCGGCATGGTGCTGGGCAGCGTGCTGATGAACGCGCTGGGTGGCTCCAAGCCGGCCACCGATCCGTCCGCTGCGCCTGCAGCCGCACCGGCCGACAGCGCTGCGGCGTCCGGCCCGGATGCCGCCATGGAACCTGCCTCCTATGACGATCCAGGTATGTTTGATGAAGGCGGCGGCGGAGACGACTGGGCCTGACACAAGCGGCATGATCCGCTCAAGCACGCTTCTGCGATCCTGCACCATGCGAACCCGCCGGCCCGTGCCGGCGGGTTTTGCCGTTCTGGCAGTGCCGTGTTGTGTCAAAGGCTTTGCGGCAGGGTCTCGCCACCGCGGCCATGCGGTCGCGTCCGACCCTTGCATCACGGCTTGTACTCAAGTTTGGATTTATTCTAAACTGGGGCATGCTCAAGCGCTTCGATGAACTTACCGAGCCGGAAGTCCTCGCCCTCGCGATTGCCAACGAGGAAGAGGATTCACGCATCTACCTGACCTTCGCCAACCGCCTGCGCCCGCAGTTCCCGGGTTCAGCCAAGGTCTTCGATGACATGGCGGTCGAGGAGCAGGGGCACCGCCACAGCCTTCTGGCCCTGTATGAGCGGAAGTTCGGCAAGGACATGCCCTACATCACGCGGGCGGACGTGCGGGGTTTCCTCAAGCGCCGCCCGGTCTGGCTGATGGAAGGGCTGAGGCTCGATGTTGCCCGGCGTCAGGCCGAGATGATGGAGTTCGAGGCCTCGCAGTTCTACGCCCGCTCAGCCGAGCGTGCCCGCGATGTGGACGTGCGCAAGCTCCTCGGTGATCTGGCGGAAATCGAGAAGAAGCACGAGAGCCTGGCGGCCAAGCTGGGCGAGACGGTGCTGACCACCGACGTCAAGGCTGAGGAGGAGGCCACCCGCAAGCGTATGCTCGTGCTCCAGATCGTGCAGCCCGGTCTCGCCGGGCTGATTGATGGTTCTGTCTCGACCCTCGCGCCGATCTTTGCCGCGGCGTTCGCCACGCAGAACACCTGGGAGACGTTCCTGATCGGGCTGGCGGCCTCGATCGGGGCCGGCATCAGCATGGGGCTGACCGAGGCCATGTCCGACGACGGGGCCATCACCGGGCGCGGCTCTCCGTGGCTGCGAGGCGTGGTATGCGGCGTGATGACCGCCATTGGCGGGCTCGGTCACACGCTGCCGTATCTCATCCCGGACTTCTGGACGGCGACGGCGGTGGCCGGCGTCATTGTCATCATTGAATTGTGGGCGATTGCCTGGATTCGCTGGAAATACATGGAAACGCCGTTCGGGCGCGCCGTGGTCCAGATCGTCCTCGGCGGTCTGCTCGTGCTGGCAGCCGGCATCTTCATCGGCGCAAGCTGAAGCCTGTCACATGTCGTGGTGACAGGCTCCGTGCCGGCCTCAGATCACGATCACCCGCATGCCGACACGGACCCTGTTGTAGAGGTCGGTGACATCGTCGTTGGTCATGCGGATGCAGCCGGACGAGACGGCCTGTCCGATGGTGTGCGGCTCGTTCGTGCCGTGGATGCGATAGAGCGACGAGCCCAGATACATGGCGCGCGCGCCCATCGGGTTGTCCGGGCCGCCGGGCATGAAACGCGGCAGGTCCGGGCGGCGCTTGAGCATGGCCGCCGGCGGCGTCCAGTCCGGCCACTCGGCCTTGCGGGTCACGCTCTTGACGCCGGCCCATTCGAAGCCGGGGCGGCCAACGCCGATGCCATAGCGCAAGGCACGCCCGTTTTCCTGCACGAGGTAGAGGAACTTCGATGGCGTATCGATCACGATGGTGCCGGGCCGGTGCGGACCGTCATAGGCGACCTCCTGCTTCTGGAACCTCGGGTCAAGCACGCGTTCGATCGGCCGCTCGATCTCGGCACGGGGCTGGATTCCGGCCATCTGGCGTGAAAGCGGCATCACGGGCTGGCCGCTGAACGGGTCGATCTCGGCAGCGGGCTGCCCGCCTGGCATCTGGCGCGAGGTCATCACGCGGTGGGTCTGATGGGGGGATGCCTGCGGCCGCGCCACGGGGGTCGGATCCTGACCTGTCATCAGGAATTCAATGAATCCGCCGCCAAGCGACCCCGGGCGATGGCCGCTGGCGGGCGGGGCCTGCACCGAGCCGGTGTGCTGCACAGCCCGCGCCTGTCTTGCCGGCGCTGGTTCAGGAACGAAGAAGGCCTGTGCATTGGCCGGGCTCGCGCCGATGCCGGAGACAGTCAGGGAGGGGCCAAAGCAGGCCACGCCGACGCCGAGCGTCAGCCAGAGTTTCGAAACGCGACGCATACGCAACACTCGCACACTGGATCCTGCCTGCGCCGATCGACAGACCGGACCGGGCAAGGATGAACACA
This sequence comes from Hydrogenophaga intermedia, assembly GCA_943370645.1. Lineage (GTDB taxonomy): Bacteria > Pseudomonadota > Alphaproteobacteria > Rhizobiales > Beijerinckiaceae > Allobosea. Next base: position 84,354 of record CALRRR020000003.1, read on the forward strand.
ACAGGGCTCAGCCTGCGCTCCGGCGATCAATGCTTGGTAAACCGATCCTGCCATGGCGACAGAACGGATTCACCATGCCCGTTTTCCCTTGGGTATGGTTACCGCGCGGCAGAAGAACGGGGTTAACGGAGTGTGAAGACGATGCGGTGCGGGGCCTGATCAGGCTGCGGCCGAAAGCCGGCGGGCCCGGACCAGCGCCATCAGGTGGCTGCGGCAGCAGGCCACGTCACCCGCGAGCATCACCCCGCCATAGATCGCAAGGCCTGCGAGGCCCTGCGCCATCAGGGTCAGCACGCTCGGCGACATCTCGCGCCATGGCCAGAGCGCAGCGACCATCAGCACCAGCCCTGCTGCAATCCACGCAAGATCACGCAACAAGGGGCGGGCCATGCGATGGCTCATCGCCCCCGCGCCGACCACAACCGCCGAACTGACGAAGGCAGCGGACATGGCGGCTGCGACCGCCATCGGCCCCAGTTGTGCGCCAAAGCCGAGGAACAGCAAGCCGATCAGAGCCGCATTCACCGCCACGGCGATGACCGCCGACATCATCGATACCAACGTCTTGCGCGAGATCAGGTAGACCGGGTTGAAGCCCACCTGCATGATCGGCAGGGCCACGAAAGCCGGCATCAGTATCCACATGTAGGTGCTGACATGATCATGGAAGGCCTCGGGCACAACGAGCGCCTCGATGGTCGGCAGTGCCACGAGCAGGCCGGCGGCCACAGGCAGGATCGAAGCGATGATCACGGTAAGGTTCTTGGCGACCTGCTGGTGGGCGGCATCGATGCCTTCCAGGTCGAGCGCCTTCACAGCCAGCGGCAACAGCATGATTTCCAGTGTGGTGCCGAGCGTCGCCAGGAGTTTTACCCCGATATCGGAGGCCAGCGCGAAATAGCCCGCCTCCGCCAGCCCGAAGGCCGAGGCCATGTAGGAGCGGTTGAGCAGGGGAATTGTCAGCATCAGCACGTTGGTCGCGACGAGCGGAAAGGCATAGGCCGCAAAGACGCGTACATGGTTGCGGTCGATGCCCTTGAGCACAAGCGGTGCATCGGCCAGTGCACGCCTGACCGAGATCAGCGCCGCCATTGAACTCAGCGCCGAACCTGCGAGGACAAGGGCCGGATCCTGCAGCCACCAGGCTCCGCCAACCATCAGCAGGAATGCCATGGCATTCTTGATGATCACCATCCGCGCATAGACCGCATCTTCCTCCCGGGCGCGGGCCACGGCCTGCTGGTAGTCGAACAGGCCGCCGAGCACACCGGCCGCCACGGCAGCGCTGGCGATGGCGGTCGGGATCATCAGATCGACACCGGCAACGATGGCGGTGATCAGGATGCAGATCAGTGCCAGCGCACTGAGGGCGGCCATGGCATCGAGCGTGGCGCGAATGGTCGGATCACTGGCGCGCTTGGTCAGCGAGTAAAAGCGCATGGTCGACAGCTTCAGCCAATCGATGGCCACCGCGTAGATCAACACCATCAGGGCTGCGCCAAGTGCATATAGCCCGAATTGCTCGGGCCCCAGGAAACGGGCGATCAACAGCCCCAGAACGAAGTTCAGGGCCGAGTTGATGGCAAAGGTGGCTGCAAGCAGCATGAGTCCAGCTGTCCCGGGGAAAGATCAGGAACAAGCTTTCCCACAAAGGGCACAACAAATCGTTGCCAGGGCCACGGTTTGCCATCTTCGTTGGCGCATCATGTGATGACCTGCCTTGCAGCGATGAATGCTCTGCCTTTGCTGATCCTGCGCGCTGCTTTGCTTGTGCGGATCCGACCATCCAGTGTGCACCTGCTTGACCGGAAGCGTCATGTGTCCAGCGGTCGATGCATGGTGCGCATTTCAGGTGTGGAGGCCACGCGTCAGCCGCTCTTCACCGGGGCGGCCTGGCGCTCTATCAGGGCGCATGAGCAGTCATTTGGCCAGATTGACCGGGTTCCATGCCGTTCGTGCCGTGCGCGACACGGATGGCGAGGCTGTGGCAGGGCTGATCGCGGCCTGCTTCGGCGAGTATCCCGGATGCCTTTTCTGCCCGGAAGAGTTCCCCGAACTGGAAGCTCCCGCCACCTGGGCCGCTGGCCGCGGCACGCGGATGTGGGTCCTCGACGGCGAGCCGGGCACCATCGCCGCCTGCATCTGTGCCACGCCAGATGGTGAAGGCGCAGTCGAACTGCACAAGTTCTATGTGACGGCCGGCCTGCGCGGGACGGGTCTCGCCCGCCAGTTGCTGGGTCTGGTGCTCGATGTGGCCAGGGCTGAAGGTGCGGCTGGCGTGTTTCTGTGGAGCGACACACGCTTTCTCCGCGCCCACCGGTTCTACGAGAAGGCCGGCTTTGTCCGTCAGCCGGAGCAGCGCTTGCTGCACGACGCCTCGGACACCGAGGAATATCACTATCGTCTCGACATGCGAGCCGCGGCATGAGCGCTCCCAAGGCAGGCCTCGTGGCCCGGATGGCGGCCATGCCGCCGGTGCTGATGGCCACGCTCGGCATCTTCCTGCTCACCGGCATGGATGCGGTGGTCAAGGCGCAGATGCAGACCCATCCGGTGGTGGTCTCGATCTTTCTGCGCTTCGTCATGGGCGGGCTGGTGGCGCTCGTGGCACTGGCCTGGCTGGCCCCGCCGAGACCGACGGGTCCGGAAATCCGCGCCAATCTGCTGCGCGTGCCACTGGTCGTGCTGACAGCGGGCTCATTCTTCTATTCGATCAGCCAGCTGCCGCTGGCCGAAGCGATCAGCCTGTCCTTCCTCGCCCCGGCCTTCATTGCGGTCCTGGGCGTGGTCCTGCTCAAGGAGAAGCTCGACCGCAACATCCTGCTGGCGCTGGCTGCGGGGTTCGCCGGCATGCTGGTGATGCTGCTGCCCAAGCTGCAGGAGGGCATCACCGGTTCGACGCTCGGCGTGATCGCAGCCCTGTTCTCGGCCTTCGCCTATGCCTTCAACATCATTCTGCTGCGGCGGCTGGCCGTGAACCAGCATCCCGCCACCATCGTGGCGTTCCAGAACTGGGGTCCTGCGGTGCTGCTGCTACCGGCCGCCGTGTGGTTCTGGTCATCGCCAGACAGGGCCGACCTTGCCATGTTCCTGCTGTCCGGCCTGCTTGGCACATCCGGGCACCTGCTGCTGACCTACGCCTTCTCGCGCGCCAATGCCTCCCGCCTCGCCCCCACCGAATACACCTCGCTGGTCTGGGCGGCGATCATCGGGTTCACGATGTTTGGCGAGGTGCCGACGCTCTACACCTTCGCAGGGGCCGCCCTGATCGTGCTCGGCGCGTTCACGCTGGCGCGCCGCTGAGGCAGTGCGGCCTTCGCTGCCTGCCACCAGGGGCAGGGCCCTGTCAGGGAGCGCTCACCGAGACGATGCGGAACGTGTGCAGTTCACCCTCGGCATCGGCGAGCGAGACATACTCGCCGGGCACGAAGGCATGGTCGCCGAAACGGTAGCCTGCCTCGTCGTCGCTCTCGGTCGCGCTGTCATAGTCGAAACCCCAGGTCGCGCCATGAGTGCCACCGGCGCGATGCACCAGAGTGCCGCGCATCCGCGGCTCGGAGCCCCAGAAGCGGTGGACTACGCAGGCATTGCGCTGGGCCCGCCAGCCTTCGACGACGATGTGGCCGCTCTCGTCGAGCGGGGCCACGAACTCGTAGCCATGCCGGGCCGACCCGTCCGGAAAGGCCTTGGTGCGGGCAAGATGCAACGTGATCTTCCTGAGACTGGCAGCATGGGTCATGGACAAGGCCTCCTTGGGCCGGCTCGGCGTTGTGTTCGCGCCATCAGTCTGCCCCGGATCAGCGGCCCGGATGTTGACCTGCATCAGCCCGTGCCGTTCAGTTCTGGCATCAGCACGCTGGCCTTGCCGCACCTGCAAAGGCATGGGATCGTTTTATCTCGCCTGCCAGCCACCTGCCGATCTGGACCACCATGACCTCAAGAACCCTGTCCCTGCGCGAGGCCCGGCGCATCGCCCTGGCTGCACAAGGCTTCGCCGGGGCCGGCTCCGAGGCGCGCTCAGCCAGCGCTCCATCGTCACGGCGCGAGCTTGCCCGCATGGCCGATGCGCTTGGCGTGCTCCAGATCGACAGTGTCAACATCATCGCCCGTGCCCATACGCTGCCCGGCTTCTCCCGGCTCGGAGCCTACGAGACCACCGATCTCGATGCCCTGGCCTATGGCGGCCGCAAGCGCCGCCTGTTCGAATACTGGGGCCACGAGGCCTCCTTGCTGCCCGTGTCGTTGCAGCCGCTGCTGCGCTGGCGCATGGCGCGGGCCGCCAGCGGGCTGGGTATCTACACGGGGCTCGCCCGTTTCGGCCGCGAGCGCGCCGATCTGATCGAGAAAGTTGCAAGGGAGGTGGAAGTGCGCGGGCCGCTGGCGGCCTCGGAGCTTTCCGGTCAGGCCACTGGAAAAGGCGCGGGCGGCTGGTGGGGTTGGTCGGATTCCAAGCGGGCCATCGAATGGCTGTTCTGGGCCGGAAGAGTGACGACGTTCACCCGTCGCGGTGCCTTCGAGAGGGTCTACGACCTCACCGAACGGGTGCTGCCGAGGGCCATCATCGATGCGCCGACACCGTCTGTTGCTGATGCGCAGCGGGCCTTGCTCCGGCGCTCCGCTGCAGCCCTCGGCGTCGCCACCGAGCGCTGCCTGCGCGACTATTACCGGCTCGATCTGGCCGATACGCGAGCGCGCCTCTCCGAACTGGTCGAGGCTGGCGAACTCCTGCCGGTCACGGTGCGGGGCTGGGAGCGTCCGGCTTTCCTGTGGCACAGGGCGAGGCAGCCGCGCCGCATCGGGGCCAGTGCGCTGCTGGCGCCCTTCGATCCGCTGATCTGGCAGCGCGAGCGAACCGAAGAACTGTTTGGTGCGCGGGTCCGGCTGGAAATCTATACGCCCGCCCACAAGCGCCAGCACGGCTATTACGTCCTGCCCTTTCTTCTGGGCGAACGCATTGTCGCCCGGCTCGATCTCAAGGCCGATCGGCAGGCAGGCACATTGGCGGTGCTCGCCAGCCACGGCGAGCCGGATGTTGCGCCAGAGAGCATCATCGAGCCGCTGGCTGCCGAACTTGCGCTGATGGCGCGCTGGCTCGGGCTGCCCCGCATCCGCATCCTGCCGCGTGGCGACCTGGCGGATGCGCTCTCGGGGGCCGTTCCTGCCGGGGCCTGACAAGCGGCGCAGGACCGCCGGCATTAACCAATCCTGAAGGATTCGGTCCCGCACCGGATACTCCGAAGCAGCCCGCACCAAAGCGAACCGTGCGCCTGTTGGTGAGCCTGCTCCGAGGCGCAAGGCACTGTTTGGACGGAAATCCAGCATGCCCGGGCTCCATCCAGGATCGGGCATTCGTCGCTTGGGTTCATCGTGCTGGCGTCGGCGGTCCTTGACTCCAGACAGGGCCACCCCTATCTCCCGGTCACTCGCTGGCACTCACCTGCTGAGACTGCTAACGACCCGGGCCATCTGGCCCTTCATTGTTCTTCACAAGAGCAGAGGAAATACATCCATGAAGTTCCGTCCGCTGCATGACCGCGTGGTCGTTCGTCGTATCGACGCCGAAGAAAAGACCAAGGGTGGCATCATCATTCCGGAAACCGCGAAGGAAAAGCCGCAGGAAGGCGAAATCATCGCCGTTGGCTCGGGTGCTCGCGATGAAGCCGGCAAGCTCGTTCCGCTCGATGTCAAGAAGGGCGACCGCGTCCTGTTCGGCAAGTGGAGCGGCACCGAAGTCAAGATTGATGGCCAGGATCTCCTGATCATGAAGGAATCCGACATCATGGGCATCGTCGGCTGAACCCAGCCACTGCCTGACCCCGCTTTTTTCAATTCAAAGTCCAAGAGGAGTAGACAATGGCTGCCAAGGACGTTCGTTTTTCGTCTGACGCGCGCGACAAGATGCTGCGCGGCGTCGACATTCTTGCCAATGCTGTGAAGGTCACGCTCGGTCCCAAGGGCCGCAACGTCGTGATCGAGAAGAGCTTCGGCGCGCCCCGCATCACCAAGGACGGCGTCACCGTCGCCAAGGAAATCGAACTTGCCGACAAGTTCGAGAACATGGGTGCCCAGATGGTGCGCGAAGTCGCGTCCCGTCAGAACGACCACGCCGGCGACGGCACCACCACCGCGACCGTGCTGGCCCAGGCCATCGTTCGCGAAGGTTCCAAGGCCGTTGCGGCTGGCATGAACCCGATGGATCTCAAGCGCGGCATCGACATGGCTGTTGAAGCCGTCGTCGCCGATCTCAAGAAGAACTCCAAGAAGGTGACCTCCAACGCCGAAGTCGCTCAGGTCGGCACCATCTCTGCCAACGGCGACGTGTCGGTCGGCAAGATGATCTCCGAAGCCATGCAGAAGGTTGGCAACGAAGGCGTCATCACCGTCGAGGAAGCCAAGACCGCCGAGACCGAACTCGATGTCGTCGAAGGCATGCAGTTCGACCGCGGCTATCTCTCGCCATACTTCATCACCAACGCCGAAAAGATGGTGGCCGATCTCGAGGATCCCTACATCCTGATCCACGAGAAGAAGCTGTCCTCGCTCCAGGCCATGCTGCCCGTGCTGGAAGCCGTTGTGCAGACCGGCAAGCCGCTGCTGATCGTCGCCGAGGACATCGAAGGCGAAGCCCTCGCCACCCTCGTCGTCAACAAGCTGCGTGGTGGCCTCAAGGTTGCCGCTGTCAAGGCTCCGGGCTTCGGTGATCGCCGCAAGGCGATGCTGGAAGACATCGCGATCCTGACCGGTGGCCAGATGATTGCCGAAGACCTCGGCATCAAGCTCGAGTCGGTCACGCTCGCCATGCTCGGCCGCGCCAAGAAGGTGCGGATCGAGAAGGAGAACACCACGATCGTCGACGGCGCCGGCAAGAAGAAGGACATCGAAGGCCGCGTGTCGCAGATCAAGGCGCAGATCGAGGAAACCACCTCGGACTACGACCGCGAGAAGCTTCAGGAGCGTCTGGCCAAGCTCGCGGGCGGCGTTGCTGTCATCCGCGTCGGCGGCTCGACCGAGGTCGAGGTCAAGGAAAAGAAGGACCGCGTGGACGACGCCCTGAACGCCACCCGCGCTGCGGTGGAAGAAGGCGTTCTGCCCGGCGGCGGCGTGGCCCTGCTGCGTGCAGCTGGCGCCATCGGCAAGCTCAAGCCTGCCAACGAAGACCAGAAGATCGGCATCGAGATCGTCAAGAAGGCGCTCACCACGCCGGCTCGCCAGATCATCGAGAATGCCGGTGACGATTCTGCTGTCATCGTCGGCAAGCTCGCCGAATCGAAGGACTACTCGGCTGGCTACAATGCCCAGACCGGCGAGTTCGTCGACATGATGAAGGCCGGCATCATCGACCCGACCAAGGTCGTGCGCACGGCCATCCAGGACGCGGCCTCGATCGCTGGCCTGCTGATCACCACTGAAGCCATGATCGCCGAAGCGCCCAAGAAGGACGCGCCGGCTCCCATGGGCGGTGGCGGCATGGGCGGCATGGGCGGCATGGATTACTGATCCACGCCTCCTCGCTTCCAGAGTTTCTGCACAAGGCCGGCGCAAGCCGGCCTTGTTGCATTCAAGGCGCAAGCAGTGATTCGCAGGTGCTGCCCCGGATCGGCTGATTCCCCGGCTTTGTGCTTCTGCCGAAGGCCATTCGGGCATCGATCACCCGCCAGAAACCCGTCTGGTTCCCTGCAAAGGCGCTGGTTCATGCCCGGCGGCGATGCGAAAGGGTGCCACAAAAGAAAGCGAGCAGGCCCCGCCTGTCGGCATGGAAGCCCTTTTGCGAGCTTAAAGGGCGGATTTTCCATCGGGTGTTGCAAGTTTGCACTACCCGAAGCCGGCCTGAGCGGATAAAAGCAACCTCGGGATTAATCCATGAAATCTCGTTGAAAAAGGGGCCTCCTATGAAGAAGTTCACTGTCGTTCTCGCCGCTCTCCTGACCGCTGCTGCTCTCGGCGCTTGCGCCGGCAAGGCTCCCGGCAAGGGCAAGGGCAAGGCACCTGCTGCCGTTGCTGCTCCGATCGCCGTCCGCGGCTGATTTCGGACGCGCTTCGCGCGTTCCGATCTGAGACCAGAGGCCCAACGGTGCAGTTTCCTGCGCCGTTGGGTCTTTCCTTTTGTGGGCCGTCCCGCAGGTTCGCTGTCACCTGCGTCTACTGAGATGCGACAGGCGAACCGGTCGCAGGCCTGTTTCCAGGTGCTTGCAGGCCGGGGGCTGCTGCCCGGATGGACGCTGACGCGCCATCACGACTGCCACATCGGCTTTCGGCTGGATGAAACGTGATCAGGCGCGCGCAGGCGGCCTGTTCCATCGAATAATGACGTCGACTAAGGTCGTTGTCCTGTAATGGCCATCCCAGAGCCGGGAACCCTTACAAGTCAAAGAAGGCGGAACTCTCCATGATCAATCTCCGGCAATCCAGTCTGGCGACATTGGTGCGCGGCCTGTTCGTGGCTGCCTTTGCCTTTGTGCTCGTGGCCTGCGCCCCTGAGGGAGACGTCAATCTGGCTTCGCCGGCCACCGACCCTGCCAGTGCAACCAGCGTTGTTCCGGCGGCGTTTGCAGCCCAGCCGTCGTCGGCTGAGCCCACGACAAGCCGTGCCAGCACGCGCCGTGAAGCGCGCAACAACGCAAGGGGCAACGGCCACACCCACTACATCGAGTTCCGCGCACGCTCCGCCAACAGCTACGGCCACAGCTTCACCTCGGTCGGCAAGCTGGGCCGTGACGGCTCCATTGCCACCAGCGAAATTGTCGGTCTGCATCCTGCCACCGAGAGCCCGGTTCCATGGATGATCGGCCACGTTGTGCCGGTGCCGTCCGAGACCGGCGCGAGCGATGGCGATACCGAGGAAATCTACTTCACAGCCCGCTATCGCATCACCATGGATCAGGCCCGTTTCGATGAGATGATGGTCAAGATCCGCGAGCTGCAGGCCAATTCGCCGACGTGGCATGCGATTTTCTACAACTGCAATGCGTTCGTCGGCGACATCGCAAAATTCGTCGGACTGACCCCCCCGGCTAACTCGATGTTATTCCCCAAGGAATATATTGAGGAACTGAAGGCGCTTAACCGCGGCTGATTGTTTGTCTCCCTGTTTGATGAAGGTTCCCATGTTGCGTTTGTCCCGTCGCGCCCTCCTGCTTGCATCTGTCGCTGCCACCGTTTCGGCGTGCATGGGTTCCGGTGAAGTCACCGGACTTGTCGGCCCCAATGGCCGCCTCGCCGATTTCGCCAGCCTGCCAACTTCGGGCCACATCATTGCTGCGGGCAATGGCACGACCATTCCCGATCAGCTTCTCGAGCAGCGGATGCAGCTCAAGGGCGTCGGCAAGACCCGCGGCAAGCAGGTTCCCTACAGCGGCAAGGAAGAGGCCGGCACCATCGTGATCGAGCAGGCACGCCAGTCGCTCTATCTCGTCGAGGGCAATGGCAAGGCGACGCGCTACTCCGTCGCGGTCGGCTCGGCCCAGAACCAGTGGACGGGCGAATCGCGCGTCTCGGCTGTCCATCTCCAGCCCGGCTGGTCGCCGCCGGATGTCGTGCGGCGGGCCAATCCCAATGTGCCGGACATGATCCCGGGCGGTGCTCCCAATAACCCGATGGGGATCGGCGCGCTGACGCTGACCGGCGGTGATTATGCGATCCACGGCACCAACAGGCCAGACTCCATCGGCCGTGCCGTCTCGTTCGGCTGCTTCCGCATGTATAACGAAGACATCGCCGATCTCATGCGCCGTGTCCGTGTCGGCACGCGCGTGGTCGTCAACGGCTAATTCGGCACCGTCATCCATAACCGGGTTGCTTCCCCACCCGTGGGCGGGCAGGGGGGAACCGTGGTGATGGGCTGCGACCGGACGTTCGGACAAGGAACGAGCGGTCTGCAGCCAATCTTTGCCCGCCTCGATGGCGCATCAGGATGCTGAGATAAGTCGCAGATCCCGTCTTTGCGAGCGCAGCGAGGCAATCCAGAATCCAGATCGCTCGGGTATCGTTGTTTGGCCGCCGGGGGCCTGACATTGCGCCAGCATGCGCGCCATCGCAGCATCTCTGGATGGTTTCGCTGCGCTTGCCTTGACAGCAAGCTTGCCGGCAATCGGCCTGCTATGCTGTCCGTTTGAACGTGGTGGCGCGTGGCGCAACGGGTTCCTCGGCACCTGTTTCGTGGGCTGCTGTGCCGGTCAGGTGCGTCACGGGCCGCTCATCCGTCCGGTGGGCTTGCCGGCTCACCGGCACAGGTCTCCCGAACAGGTAGCCCTGCATCAGGCGACATCCTGCCTCGACCAGCGTGGCGACCTGCTCTTCGGTTTCGACGCCTTCCGCGACCACGTCCATGCCGAGTTCGGCCGCCATCAGGATGACGGCCTTGACCACAGCCAGCCCGGTCGTGCCCGGCTGGCTTGGCGAGACGAACGACCGGTCGATCTTGATCTTGTCGAAATTGAACCGCTGCAGGTAGCTCAGCGAGGAATAACCGGTGCCGAAGTCATCGAGCGCAATGCGGATGCCCATGGCCTTCAGGTCGCGCAAGGTGCCGTAGGTGACCTTGTTGTCGCTGAGCAGCACTGTCTCGGTGATCTCGAGTTCCAGTCTTTCCGGCGGCAGATTGCTGGAAGCCAGCGCGCTCATCACGGTGGTCAGCAGGTTTGGCGAGCGCAGTTGCACTGGCGAAAGGTTGACCGCGATGCTGGGACTGCCGAGCGCACCGGTGGCATCTGCACAGGCCTGCCTGAGAATCCACTCGCCGATCGGGATCATCAACCCCGTCTCCTCGGCGATCGGGACGAACTCGGCCGGCGAAATCAGGCCCATCAGCGGGTGGCGCCAGCGCAGCAGCGCCTCGTGACTGATCGTCGCGCCGGTGGTGATATCGATGATCGGTTGATAGTGCAGCTCAAACTCGCCGGCAGCGAGCGCCGAACGCAGGTTGAGCTCGATCATGCGCCGGCGCTGCAGCTTGCTGGTCAGGTTCGGATCGAAGAAGCAGCAACGCTGCCGCCCCTCGTTCTTGGCCTTGTAGAGCGCGATGTCGGCGTTCTTCAGAAGTTCAGTCGGGTCGTCCCCATGGCGACCGCTGATGGCCACGCCGATACTTGCGCCGATCACGGCTCGCTGGCCACCAATGCTGAACGGCCGGCTCAGCGCATCGAGAATGAGGTCGGCCATCGCGCGGATGTTTTCGTCGCTTTGCGGGTCGGTCAGCAGGATGGCAAACTCGTCGCCTCCCAGCCGGGCCACGATATCCTGGTTGCCGATCAGACCGCCCAGCCGGCGTGAGGCGCTGCGCAGCAAGGTGTCGCCGGCGCCGTGTCCAAGCGTGTCGTTGACCTCCTTGAAACGGTCAAGATCGATGCACAGCACCGCCACGGGCGCTGACAGCCGGCCACGCCGAAGCCGCTTGCGCAGGCTTTCAAGGAAGAACGTGCGGTTGGGAATCTCGGTCAGGGCGTCATGCCGTGCCATGTGCATGATCTTGCGGTCAGCCTCGATGCGGTCCGAAGCATCGATCACCGTGCCCTCATAGCAGACCGGCCTGCCTTCGTCGTCGCGCACGACCCAGGCCGATTCCGAAATCCAGATTTTCTCGCGCGTCTTGTGCCGGTAGATCTCCGAGACGAAGTCCGTGACCTTGCCATCGCGCTCAAGAGCATCGCGAAACTCGTCGCGGCGTGCGGGATCGACATACCATTCGAGAGCGATGTCCTGCACCGCAGCCAGCATCTCGGCCTCGGTCTCATATCCGTTGAGTCGCACAAGGCTGGGGTTGGCCCGCAGCTGGCGGCCATCAAGGCTGGAGCGATAGATGCCGACGACGGAGTTCTCGAACAGTCCGCGATATTCCTGCTCCGCAGCAGCGAGGGCGCGCGAGCGTTGTTCACGCTCCGTCACGTCCGTGTAGGTGCGGACGGTGCCACCGCTGCTAAGCCGGCGGGTCCGGACTTCCAGGAAAACGCCATTCGGCCTCTGCCTGACGAAGATGCCCGGCGTGTGCTCATGGGCACGCTCCAGCACTTCGCGGCGGAAGGCCTCGTCCATAGGTGCGAACTCGCCCCTTGCGTGCTGGAATACCATCAGCGCTTCGAAAGACGGCATGCTGCGCAGGATGTCGCCCGGAATGTCCAGCAATTCGATGCAGCGCTGGTTGACCACCGGCACCTTGTTGCGCCAGTCGATCATCATGATGCCCTGATCGAGGTTCTCGATTGCATCTTCAAACCGGCGCTTCAGGTCGTCGAGTTCCTGTGTGCGCTCGATGACCTGCTGCTCAAGGGTAGCATTGAGCTCTTCCAGTTCCTCGGCCATCAGCAGGATCGAGCGATTGCTCCGGGACTGATCACGATCGACTTCCGCATAGGCCGCGCTGACAAGATCGATCAGCTGATCGATGTCGATCCCGCCATCGTCCCTCCGGGCCCGTTCGATCTGTTTTGCGATCAGCCTGTGCATCTTCGGGCTCAGGCTGCGCGTTCGCGGATCGTCGTTACGGTCATGGTCTGGTTGTGCAGCTGCGGCACACCGGACACCGCGTGGGGAGCGATCTCGCCATAAGAATAGAAGCCCAGAAGACCTGTGCCGCTCGCCAGTCCCTGCACGGCAGCATCGACCTCGTCGGCAATGCGCTGGCCAAGGAGCAGGCGCCGACCGATGCAGCTGACAAGGATGGCCAGGCAGTCACCATTGGCTGTGTCTGTTTGCGCGGCCGAGGCCTGCCGGGCGGCCTGCATCGATGCTTCCGACAGCTGATCGAACTGGCCGCGCATCAACTGCGCTGACCATCCCTGCGGCACATCGCCGGCAAAGGTCATCGTCCGGGCTTGCTGGTCCACAGCCAGAACCGTGCGCACCACGTCCCGGTCAGGTGCATCCGGATCGCGGATGGAGAGGGGAAACAACAGGGCGCTGCCGGGCAGTAGCGCGGCCTCTTCCGGGCCAAGATAGCGCTCGTAAAGATCGAGCGCAGGCTGGCCATCCAGTTCGTACAGGACGTTGTCGATCGATCGGGTGATCCTCCGGCGTGGGCCGAAGACGTTCCAGCCCCCTGCGCTGCCATGGCCGAAGCGGATGTCCTCGCCATAAAAGCCGACGGCAACGATCACGCCCTTGGCGGGGATCGCGTCAGCCGCCACCCATGTCTCGCCAAACTGCGCGCCGTCGCCAGCAAGCCCCCCGCTGACTGCAACGCCGCGCCCGACTGCCGATGACAGGCCTGCCGCCAGCCGCGAGCCGTTCACCATCAGGCCATCGGACAGCACGAACACGCCGGCAAGATCCGGGCTTGCCAGCTTAAGACCAAGCTTGGCTCCACAGACGAATGAATCGCTGCATGCGATCACACTGTTCGACGCCACTTTGATCCGCGTCGAGGCAAACGAGATCGCCACAGCCTTCACGCCGGCATCCGTGACATCATCGCGACCGATCTGACCACCTGTGCTGCAACCGACGATGCGGGCATCGGGAAAGCGCGCCACCAGATCGGTGTGGACTGGATTGGCCGCCAGGGTTTCGCGCGCGGCGAAGTAGAGCACCAGTTGCGACATCGGCGGCCGGGCATCGGCTGTCAGGTCCGGGGGCGAGTTCCAGCCTCGTGCGGCATCCCAGTTCAGGTAAGTGCACTTCATCTCGTCCGGTCCGGGTTTGCTCAAACGGAAATCGAGATTAATCAGACAATGGTTGACAATTCTCTGCGAACGAGACGCCTTTCGTGCGCAGGATCGGTCGCATCACGCGATAAATGCGGATCGAAGCGGCCCGCTTGCAGAGGGGGAGCAGGCGCAACGTCCTGCATTCCAGCCAAGTGCAGCATGCATAAATCGGGCTTGAGCCGGATGCAGCGCCAGTGCCAAATGGACGGATGAACAACACCTCCTTTCCGCGTGACATCCTGCGCCAGTTCGGCTCCCCTGCCGTGGTGATCGATCTCGATGTCGTCGAGCGCAACATCGCCCGCGTCCAGGCTGCCTGCGATGCGGCAGGCGTCGCCAACCGGCCTCACATCAAGACACACAAGAGCCCCATCATTGCGGCCATGCAGCGCGCTGCCGGCGCGCGGGGCATCACCTGCCAGAAGCTCGGCGAGGCGGAGGTGATGGCCGATGGTGGCCTCGATGACATCCTGATCAGCTACAACATCCTCGGCGAGGACAAGGTGGCACGCCTCGGTGGCTTGCTGGGTCGTGTCCAGATCACCGTTGCCGCGGACAATCCGGTGACTGTCGCAGGCCTGCCCGAGGCGGGGCGCATCGCAGGCCGCAAGCTGCCGGTCGTGGTCGAGTGCGATACCGGCCGTCGGCGCGCGGGCGTCGAGACACCAGGCGAAGCCATCGCGCTCGCCCGCCTGATCGCCGCGTCACCACACCTCAGCTTTGCCGGCTTGCTGATGTATCCGCCTGAGGACCGCTGGGCCGAAACGCAGCGCTTTGTCGATGAGGTCCGCGCAGTTCTGGCAGCAGAGGGCCTGTCCCTCGACATCGTCTCGACTGGTGGCACACCCAACCTTGCCAATCTGGGGCAGCTCAAGGGTGCCACCGAGCACCGTGCCGGCACCTACATCTTCAATGATCGGATGATGATGGCCTGCGGCCAGGCGTCTCTCTCCGATTGCGCGCTCACGGTTCATGCCACTGTGGTCAGCCGGGCTGCGCCCGAACGCGGCATCCTCGATGCGGGTTCGAAGACGCTGACATCCGATCCCGGCGGCGGGCTCGACGGCTACGGCTACCTCATCGAGCATCCCGAGGCGCGCATCCACAAGTTTGCCGAGGAGCACGGCTTTCTGGACCTGTCCGCCTGCAATGCGCGGCCCGGTGTCGGCGATGTTGTCAGGATCATCCCGAACCATGTCTGCGTGGTCTGCAACATGGTGGACCGCTACGTGGCGGTGCGCGGCGAGACCATCATCGGGGAAATCCCCGTGGCGGCACGTGGGCGCCTGAGCTGAGCGCCACGTTTTCGCAAGCTGATCCTGCGTGTCTGGAGGTCATCCTTCGACAGGCTCAGGATGCGGATTTCTGGTTTCGACCTCCACCGGCCTCATCCTGAGCTTGTCGCAGGATGAACCGTTGGAGCAAGAGTCGCGGAAGGCTCAATTCTCCCGCTTGATGGCGCTCTCATGCCATTTGCGCAGGAAGATATGGCTGATCCAGCTGGTCAGCAGGAAGATGGCGATACCGGTCACCGAGATCATGATCAGGGCCGCGAACATCCGCGGAATGCGCAACTGGTAGCCGGACTCGAGGATGCGGTAGGCCAGCCCCGAGGCATTGCCACCGGACCCTGCGACGAACTCGGCAACGACCGCCCCGATCAGCGCAAGGCCGCCGGAGATCTTCAGCCCGCCGAGGAAGTAGGGCAGGGCCGCCGGCAAGCGCAGATAGCGCAGGGCCTGCCAGCGGTTGGCCTTGTAGAGCTGGAACAGGTTGATCAGGTTGTGATCGGCCGAGTTGAGACCCATGATCGTGTTGGACAGGATCGGGAAGAAGGCGACGATCCAGGCGCAGATCAGCAAGCTGAGGTTGATGTCGCCCACCCAGATGATGATCAGCGGCGCGATCGACACAACCGGCGTCACCTGAAGGATGACGGCATAGGGAAACAGGCTCATTTCCAGCCATTTCGACTGGGTGAAGATGATGGCGAGCGCGACCCCCACGGTCACGGCGGCGATCAGCGCGGCAAAGGTGATGCGCAGCGTGATCCAGAGCGAGCCGGACAAGGTGCCCCAGTCGGCGACCAGCGTTTTCGCGATCAACCATGGGCCGGGCAGCACATAATGCGGAATGCCGCGATAATGGACGATCCACTCCCAGAAGCCGAGAGCGAAGATGCCGATGACGATCGGCGCGAGAATGCCGGGCCAGGTGCTCCTGGCAATGCCGAGAATGCGCCGTTCTTCTGTGAAGATCGGCCGGGCTTCCGCATCGGTGCCGTCGTGTGGCACGTGCACAGGGGCGGTGATGTCGCTCATCCGGCGATTGCCTTCTTCAGGTTCTGGGAGGCCACGCGGCACAGGTCTGCATATTGCGCCGAAGTCCGAAACATGTCGTCGCGCGGATGCGGGGCGTCCACCGTCAGATCGGCCATCACCCGTCCCGGACGGGCTGCCATCACCACGATGCGCTGCGACAGGTAGACGGACTCGAACACCGAGTGCGTCACGAACACGGCGGTGAAGCGTTGCTCCCACCACAGCTTGAGAAGATCATCGTTGAGCTTGTGGCGGGTGATTTCGTCCAGCGCGGCAAAAGGCTCGTCCATCAGCAGGATCGACGGCTTGGTCACCAGTGCCCGCGCGATCGAAACGCGCATCTTCATGCCGCCGGAGAGCTCGCGCGGATAGGATGTCTCGAAGCCCTTGAGGCCGACGAGGCTCAGCATGGTCGCGGCCTGCGCCTCGGCGTCGCGCTTGTTGGCGCCTTTCAGCGTCAGCGGCAGCATCACATTCTTGAGGGCCGTGGCCCATGGCATCAAGGTCGGCTCCTGGAACACGAAGCCGAGGTCCGGGCTGGCATGACCCTCGGCGTCATGCGGCGAGGTAGGCCAATCGATCGTGCCGCGCGAGGGCTCGCCAAGGCCGGAAATCATGCGCAGCAGGGTAGACTTGCCGCAGCCGGACGGGCCCAGCAGGCTGACGAATTCGCCGCGGGCCAGATCAAGATTGACGTCGCGAACCGCGATGGTCCCGTTGGCAAACTGCTTGGAGACATCGCGGATCGAGACGAGGGGGCGAGGCTTTGGAGCCTCGCCCGTGCTCACGGAATGGGCAGCAGCTGCGCTCACGCGCCGACGCCCTTGTTGATGAACTCGAGGCTGTAGGCCTTCTTGATGTCGAGGCCGGTCGGGAACACGCCCGTGCCTGCCATCGTGTCGTAGAAGGACTTCCAGCGCGCGTCGGTCATGGCACCAACGCCAAGGCGCAGCGCGTCGCCGGAGCGCACGATGCCGCGCTCGTTCATGACCTTGATCGCGTAGGCGATCTTCTCGTCGGTCATGTCCGGATTGTCCTTCTTGATCAGCGCGTTGGCGGCCTCGATGGCCGGTCCGCCCTTCATGTATTCCGCCCAGCCCTCGAGGCTGGCGGTGACGAAGCGCTGCACCAGATCCTTCTTCTCGGCGACCATCTTGTTCGAGATGTTGATGGTCGTGTTGTAGTTCTCGAAGCCGGCATCGGCGATGAGGTGGACCACAGGGTTGACGCCGCCCTGCTGGATGGCGAACGGCTCGGAGGACAGGAAGCCCTGCTGCGAGATCTGCTTGTCGGCCAGGAAGGGCGCCATGTTGAAGGTGTAGGGCCGGGCCTGCTCGTCGGTGAAACCGAACTTGGCCTTGAGGAAGGGCCAGAAGCTCGTGCGGCCGGCAGCCCCGATCAGGATCGGCTTGCCCTTCAGCGCGGCGAGGCTGTCATGGCCAACGCCCGGATGCGAGATGATCACCTGCGGATCTTTCTGGAAGATCGAGGCGATGCACATGTAAGGGATGTTCTCGCGCACGTAGTTGATCGCCTCGAACGAGTTCGACATGATCATGTCGACGCGGCCACCGAGCAGCAGCGCTGACGGGTTCTGCTGCGGGCCGCCCATGCGGATGTCGGCATCGATGCCATACTTCCTGTAAATGCCGGACGCGACGGCGTGGTAGAAGCCACCATGCTCGGCCTGCGCCCGCCAGTTGGTCTGGTAGCTCACCTTGTCGAGTGTCTGCGCATTGACGCTGCGGCCCGACATCGGAACAAGGACGGATGCGCCAGCGCCGCCGATCAGGCCAAGCGCCGCACGGCGGTCGATACGAAACTTCGACATGGTCATGGGTCGAACCTCACTCCAGTTGGGCCGGACCGGGAGACGCGGCCGACATGTGTTGCACGGGAAACGGACAGCAATAGCCGTGCCACCCATATGGACAGGGGTGCCTCCCGGTCCAGCCCCTTCCTGCTTAAATCGAGTGCAGAAGTCTGCTTAAAAAACAAGCGGATATTGCATTCATCCACGGTGCAATCCTCAGCGCTGGCGGTATAGTCGCGATCCGGCACACAGACGGGCTTTCGCCCATTCCTCAGCGAGGGACACCAGATGAACATCGCCACACCCGTTCCGTCCGGATCGGCCGCCGCCCATGACATCGCTGGATTCGTGTCCGACATGCAGGGCGGCCCCAATGGACCCGTGCCGCTTGTCAGCGAAGCCCAGATCGTGCGCCGGCGCTCGCGCGACTTCTTCTGGTATTCGCCGATCCTGAATGCGCAACTGCATGGCAAGTCCGCCGACATCATCGCCTGCCCGCGCGATGAGGCCGATGTGATCCGCATTGCCGCTTCCTGTGCGAAACGCCGGATTCCACTCACGGTGCGCGCCGGTGCCACCGGCAATTATGGCCAGGCCGTGCCGCTGGATGGCGGGGTGCTGCTCGATATCACCGGACTCAACGCCATCGAATGGCACAGACCCGGCGTTGTGCGTGTCGGGGCCGGTGCCAAGATGGACGAGATGGACGCCGTGCTGCGGCCCACTGGCTGGGAACTTAGGATGCACCCGTCGACCAAGCGCATGGCCACGATCGGCGGCTTTGTCGCAGGCGGCTCGGGCGGGGTCGGTTCGGTCACCTATGGCGGCCTGCGCGAGCCGGGCAACATCATCGCGGCCCGCATCGTCACCGTCGAGGAAACGCCGCGCGTCATCGAGCTCAGGGCCGAGGCAGCGCAGTTCGTCAACCGCGCCTACGGCACGACCGGCATCATCACCGCGCTGGAAATGCCCACCGCCCCGGCCTGGCCCTGGATCGACCTCGTGGTCGCCTTCGACCGCTTCGAGGATGCCGTGCAGGTTGGCCAGGAGGTCGCGCTGGCTGACGGCATCGTCAAGAAGCTGCTCACCCCGATTGCGTGGCCGCTGCCCTCCTACTTCAAGGAGATCAAGGAGGCCTGCCCCGAGGGCAAGAACCTCCTCATCGCCATGGTCGCGGAAGCTTCTCTCGAAAGCTTCAAGATGGTGCTGGGTTCGCGCGGCACGATTACCCACGAGGTCCTCAACGACGAGAGCCCCGGCAAGCTGCCGATCTACGAGTTCACCTGGAACCACACCACCTTGCAGGCGCTGAAGGTCGACCGCACGGTCACCTATCTTCAGTGCCTTTATCCCGCCGACCGGCTGATGGAGAGCATCCTCCAGATGCGCGACATGTTCCCCGGTGAGGTCATCCCCCATTGCGAGTTCATCCGCTTCGGCGGTCGCCTGACCTGCTCGGCGCTGCCGCTGGTGATCTACTCCACGCCCGAGCGGCTGGCCGAGATCATCGCCCTGCACGAGGCCAACGGCGTGTTCATCGCCAATCCGCATGTCTACACGCTGGAAGACGGCAGCCGGCACAAGCGTGTCGATGCCGACCAGCTCGGCTTCAAGCACGATGTCGACCCTTACGGCCTGCTCAACCCCGGCAAGATGCGGACATTCGTTCCGAAGGCCTGAGGGCCTCACGGGCGTTGAAGGGTGATGTCACAAAGGCAACGGCTTCCGATGCGCGTCCTCTATCTTTATTGCCATCCGCTGCCCGAGAGCTTCCATGCCGGCATCCGCGAAGAGGCCATCGCCGGGCTGAAGGCTGCCGGGCACGAGGTCGACCTGTGTGATCTCTATGCGGAGGGCTTCGACCCCGTGCTCAGCGAGCACGGCCGGCGGCACTATCATGATACGACCGTCAACCAGACTGGGCTGGAAACCTATGTCGAGCGTCTGAAGGCGGCCGACGGTCTGGTGGTGCAGTTTCCCACCTGGTGCTTCGGCATGCCGGCCATGCTCAAGGGCTTCTTCGACCGGCTGATCATGCCCGGCGTCGCCTTCGACATCTCGAACCCGGCCAAGGTGCAGTCCTTGCTCGGCTTCAGGCGCATCGCCGGCATCGCCACCTATGGCCGCCCGCGCTACATGGCACTCTACATGGGCGATCCGCCCCGCAAGATCGTCAAGCGCTATCTGGGCTGGTATGCCGCGAAGGGCGCGAAGGTCGATTACCACGCCCTCTATCACCTCAATGTCGCCAGCGAAGCCCGGCGCAAGGGCTTCATCGCCGATGTCGGCGCGAGGATGCGGGGGTGGTGAAGCGCGTCGGGTCGCTCTCACGCTTGCCTGTCGCCGTTGCCAACCCGTATAGCGGCATCTGACCTTTCCGAGGAGCCGACGCCATGACTGCACGCCATTGGGGTGATCTCACCACCCGCGATTTCCATGGCCTCGATCCCGAGACCACCGTCGTCGTGCTGCCCATTGCCGCCATCGAGCAGCACGGGCCGCACTTGCCGGTCTCCACCGATACCGAGATTGCCAGGGGCATGGTGGCTGAGACCGTCCGGCAATGCCCGTCCGATCTCGATGTGCTGATCCTGCCGATCCAGAACATCGGCAAGTCCAACGAGCACCTGCGCTCGCCCGGCACCGTGACCCTGACCGCGCACACCGCGCTCAGCGCCTGGACGGAGATCGGCGAGGCTGTGCACCGCGCCGGCCTGAAGAAGCTGGTCTTCGTCAACTCCCATGGCGGCAACGTCGCGCTGATGGACATCGTCTGCCGCGAGCTGCGCGTGCGCTTCGGCATGCTGGCGGTGTCGTCCTCGTGGTCGCGGCTCGGCAAGCCGCCGGGTCTCTACACCGACAAGGAGATGGCCGTCGGCATCCATGGCGGCGACATGGAAACCTCGCTGATGCTGCATTTCCGGCCCGACCTCGTGAAGATGCAGCACGCCATCAATTTCGAGCCGACCTCGGTCGAGATCGCCGAGACCTTTGACATCCTCAGGCCGACCGGCATGACCGCCTTCGCCTGGATCGCACAGGACATCCACGCCGATGGCACGGCGGGCGATGCGTCCATTGCCACCCCGGCCAAGGGCAAGCTCACCGCCGAGCATCAGGCTGGCCTGTTCGTCAAGCTGCTGGCCGATGTGAAAGCCTTTTCGCTGACGCGGCTTGCCTGAGGCCGGGCCGCGACGCTGTCCCCGGCGCGAGCAATCCGGCGAGGATTAACCGCGCAGAGGGATAGCGCCCGGAAGCCCATTTCTGGCGCACCCGTTTCCTGCTAACCAGAGCGCTCGGTGGAAACTGGCAAGACAACCATGACAATCAGACCCCTGATCATGTGCGGCGGCTCGGGCGCGCGGCTGTGGCCCCTGTCGCGCGAATCCTTCCCCAAGCAGTTCGCGCCCCTGATCGGCAAGAACTCGACCTTCCAGGAAACCGTGCTCCGGATGGCGGACAAGGCCCATTTTGGCCGCCCGCTGGTTGTGGCAGCCAAGCGCCACCGCTTCATGGTCGAGCGCCAGCTGGCCGAGATCGGCATCGAGGCAGACCTTTTGCTGGAGCCGATGCCGCGCGATTCCGGCCCAGCCATCGCCGCCGGTGCCGCCCTGATTGCCCGCGACAACCCCGACCAGCTGGTCATGGTGCTGGCTGCCGATCACGTGGTGCGTGACGCGCCGGCCTTCCGCCAGACCGTGATTGCCGCCGCCTCCGCTGCCGAGCAGGACTACATCGTCACCTTCGGCATCCAGCCTTCCTTGCCGGCCACAGGATATGGCTACATCGAGCAGGGCGAGGCCATTGCCGGCAGCGCCGCGCTGCGCGTCCGCCGGTTCGTCGAGAAGCCCGATCTGGCCACCGCCCAGCGTTATCTGCTGGAGGGCTATCTGTGGAATTCCGGAAACTTCCTGTTCAAGGCCTCGGCGCTTTTGGCCGAATATGGCCGCTTCTCTCCTGACAGCCTCTCTGCCATCGAAGAGGCGCTGGACAAGGCTGGCAGCGATCTCGGTGCACCGGTGCTCGATGCGGGCGCCTTCGAACGGGCCCAGAAGAAGTCCATCGACTATCAGGTCATGGAAAAGACCGACAAGGCCGCTGTCCTGCCATGCAGCTTCGGCTGGTCCGACATCGGCACCTGGGATGCGATGTGGGACATCTCCGACAAGGACGCCAACGCCAACGTGGCGGTCGGCGATGTCGAACTGATCGACACCACCGATTCCTACGCCTCGACGGACGGGCCTCTGGTGGGTATGGTCGGCATGAACAACACGGTTGTCGTGGCCACCCGAGATGCGGTTCTGGTCTGCGACAAGAGCCGAGCGGGCGAGGTCAAGACACTGGTGGACAAGCTGCGCAAGGCGGGCGTCAAGCAGGCATCGGACCACGAGCGCATGTATCGCCCGTGGGGCTGGTATCAGACGCTGGAATTGCAGGACCGTTTCCAGGTCAAGCGCATCGTGGTCTATCCTGGCGGACGGCTATCCTTGCAAAAGCACTTCCACCGCGCCGAGCACTGGGTCGTGGTGCGCGGGGCAGCGCAAGTCACGGTCGGCGACCGGGTCGAACTGCTCAATGAAAACCGGTCGATCTACATCCCGCTGGGCGAGGTCCACAGGCTGGAGAATCCGGGCAAGATCGACACCGAGATCATCGAGGTCCAGACCGGGAGCTATCTCGGCGAGGATGACATCGTGCGGCTTGAGGATGTCTATAACCGCAGCTGAGGGCGCGGCCTCGGTTGCGCATCCATGCTGATCGCTCCTACAAGGGCTTGTCCTTTGTGGAAGTGCCATGCCGAAGCCGACCTCACCACCTGTTGTGCGCACCGATCGGAGCACCGCCGCCGCTGCCAGCATCGACGCGATGCGCACCGTGCTGGAGCAGGAGGCTGCCGCCTTGCTGGCGATGGCAAAGGGCGTCGATGACACCTGGCTCGCTGTGCTGGCCTTGTTCGATGGGGTGCGCAAGGCCGGTGGCCGCATCATCGTCAGCGGTGTCGGCAAGAGCGGCCATGTCGGGCGCAAGATCGCGGCGACCTTGGCGTCCACAGGCACGCCGGCCTTCTTCATCCACGGCACCGAGGCCAGCCATGGAGATCTGGGCATGATCCGGGCCGGCGATGCCGTGCTGATGCTGTCGGCCTCCGGCGGCACCGGCGAACTGCTCGATCTCGCCCACCACACCCGCGCCACTGGCCTGCCGCTGGTGTTGATCAGCAAGAAGGCGGATGGCGCACTCGGCCTTCTGGCGGACCATGTTCTCAGCCTCCCCGATCTGCCAGAGGCCTGCCCGAACGGGCAAGCGCCCACCACTTCATCCACTGCGACACTGGCCGCCGGCGACGCTCTGGCGGTGGCGCTGATGCGGCTGGCGGGGTTCTCGGCCAAAGATTTCCGGCATTTTCACCCCGGCGGCCAGCTTGGCCAGCGCAGCAGCGCGCGCTGAACGGCGATGGTCGGGCAGGCTGGCGGTAGCATCCTGATCCGCCCTGCACTGGCCTGCGTCACGCCGCGTGACCTTCCGCGGAAGGTCGAGGTGCTGGGTGCCGGCCGGGCTGTCCGCGCCTTGCTGACGGTGGCGGCACTGCAAGGCTCGACGTGCCATTTCCGGATCTGGTGCCGGCACCAGTCGCGGGCGGAGTTCCTGCGCGTGCATCTGGCCGATCTCCCGCCGCTCTCGGTCGAGATCGTGGTGGCTGACACGGCGCTGCCCGAAAGCTGCAGGCCCGTGGTGCTGGCTCTCGGCCAGCGCACCTCGCGGCGCTCTCGTCAAAAGAGCAAGGATGCGCTGTTCGGCGAAAATCTTGCGATCATCGCCGACTTGGTTCCGCAACTCGTGGGCCGCAGCGTGATCGTGGTCACCAATCCCTCGACCCGGCTGACGGCCCGCCTCAGGACCAGCGGCGTTGCAGCGCTCGGCATCGGTGTGATGAACGATCAGCTCCGCTTCGAGCGTGATGCCGGAGCGGCCTTGCGTCTTGTCGGCGCACATAACCCGTTCGAACTTGGCTTCGGGGCCCTTGGCAGGCCAGCCCCCGATCCGCCGCTCTCCTTCAGCCGCACTGCCTACCGCGAACTCACCAACCGGCAGGACAGGCAGCGGCCCCTGCTCGACCCAGATGGCGTGCTGATGCGCCTGACGCCCGCCTTGCACGAGCGCGCCTGGCGCGATCTCGGACAACTCCATGACGGACTGGATGTGGCCAAGCGCTGGTATGCCCGCCAGCGGCTCGCCTCGCGTTATCTGGAGAACGGCATCGCCTGCGGCCGCGCCATTCTCACTGCGATCGATTTCCTGACAGGACAGGCGATGACACGCCCCGACCTGACGTTGGAGGCTCCGCTTCACATCGGGGATCGCACAATGGTTGTCGGCTGGCCATGGGACAGTTTCACCGGGCAACCGCGTGCGCTCAGCCTCGATCCGGCCTCCGCGGAGGTGGTCACCGGGCTGGCAGCCCCTGACCGGCTGGGTCTTTCAGACGTATCTGGTCAGCCTGTCAGTGAGCCCGCCATCACCCTGCGCCGCGATGGCGTGCCCTCCGTCCGCTGTTCGGGCGAGGCGCTGGAGACCCTCTGGCCCGACCTCGTGCCTCTATCCGATCCGGATGACACAAGCGGCAGGACGGCAGCGATCGATGTGCGCCTCGTCGATGATCCGGAGGCCCTGCCGGATGCCTGGGTTGCCGGCATAGGTCCCGTGCAGCAGATCGCCCAACACCGCGGCAAGAATGTCTTCGAGCACCGCGACCTGACTATCCGCACGTTGCCGGGCCAGCGCCGGCTGATCGCGTTCGGCAGCGGCGCGCGCGCCCTCATCGACGATGACAGCCGCCAGATCACGCTGGCAGCGCCTCCCGGAAGTGTCCGCCGCGACGAGTTTCGCAAGCTGCTGCGCGACCAGATCCTGACACCGGCCTATGCTGCTGCCGGGGCCTGGGTGCTGCATGCAGGGCTGGTCAGCCTTGGCGGGGCGGGGCTGCTGCTGCTGGGCGATTCGGGCGCCGGCAAGACCACGGCGGCGCTGCATCTGCTGGGCGGCGATGGCAAACCTGCCCCGGAAAATGGCTATGGCGCGTCCGAACGTGTGCTGGTCTTCATGCAGGAAGGCCAACTGATGGCGCTTGGGGTGCCCGAATCGCTGACCATCTTCCGCGGCACCTTGCGCGGCCTTGGCCGCTTCACCGATCTGGTGGCGGGCCATGATCCATCTCAGGACTGGAGCCGCGCCCACAAGCTCAGGCTCTCGCGCGATGAGGTGGTCAGCCGGCTCGGCAGTCACCAGATCGCACGCCCCATTCGCGTCAGCCATGTGGCGCTCCTGCGCTATCGCGCGACGCTGAAAGAGGCCCAGTCCAGCCCGATCACCGATCCGGCCTTCCGCCGCGAAGTGCTGACCTCGAATGACCTCACGACACAGGACGATGTCCGCGCCGCCTGGCTGGGGTGGTTCCCGGCCGCGCGCGACCCTGCCGTGCCTGACACCTTCGCTGGTGAAAGTCTGCCGTTCGCGGTGATCGACTGGTCGGAGCCTGGCGGCCTTGCGGGCCGTCTGGCGCGCCATTGCGAAGCCCGGTGAAGCCCGCGGTTTTTTGCCAGCCCATGTGAACCTCTCGCCGTTTCGCCGCGACTGACAAGGGACAGTCCAGCGCAACGCGAAACACGAGGGTTCCCAGATGCCAGGCCAGAGCATGACACCAATGTTGATCCGCCTGAGTTTCGTGGTGCTGGCGCTGCTGATCGCCTCCGTGCCGATGGTTCAGGCCGGCTTCTGACGGAACGCTTGCCTTGCGGCCCGCTGTGAGC
Source organism: Hydrogenophaga intermedia (assembly GCA_943370645.1). Lineage (GTDB taxonomy): Bacteria > Pseudomonadota > Alphaproteobacteria > Rhizobiales > Beijerinckiaceae > Allobosea. The sequence continues at coordinate 109,936 of CALRRR020000003.1, forward strand.
CGTCTATGACGATGTCATGATCCGTTTGTCGCAACTCGCATCCTATGGCTGGATCGGCGTCGTCACGGCGCTGGCTCACTATGGCACCCTGATCGGGCTGGTGGAGCTGGCCGGAATGGCGCCCGTCCCCGCCACGCTGGCTGGTTTCGTCGTCGGCGCAGGCGTGTCCTACACGCTCAACCGCCGGTTCACCTTCAACACTGAACGCAGCCATGGCGCCGCTGGCTGGCGCTTCGTGGTGATTGCAGGGCTCGGTTTCGTGGCCACGTGGGCGCTGATGCACCTGTTCGTCAACCGCCTCGCCTTGCCCTACCTGCCGATGCAGTTGCTGACCACGGGGCTGGTGATGGCGATCAGCTTCACCGGCCACAAGTTCTGGAGCTTCGGCGAGAGAGCCTGACCCCATCGGCTCCCGGCCGACGGCAAGCACGACCGCGCGTCCGAGACCGTGCGAGGCAGATCAGGCCGGCTTGCGGGCGAGGAAGGTCATCCGGGCGCTGTTGTGCCCGATATTGGCCCGTTGCTGCACGCTGCCGAAGCCGGCCTTGTGCAGGCGCGTGTCCATCTGGGCCGACGTATACATCGCCAGCCCCAGCGTTTCGCGCAGCTTGCGGTAATCGGAGAGCGCGGTCCGGACCAGCCCGGCAATGGCCGCCATGAGGAAGCCCCCTTGCCAGGCGAAGGCCAGCAGGGCCCGGGTGTCGGTCACCATGCCGACATCGGGCGGGATCACATCACCGATCACCAGCGCACCGCCCGGCTTGAGCTTGCGCAGCCATATGGAAAGCGCCGCCGTCAACTCATCCTCGGTGAGATACTGCAAGACCGAGATCACGGTGATCAGATCGAGGCTGTCATCGGCAATGCCGATCTCGATCGTCTCGGGTGCCACGATCTCGACATGCGAGAGCCGGCCAAGACGGCTCGCCAACTGGGCGCGGATCGAGGGTGCGGAGTCGCACAGGTAAAGCTTGCCGGAGGCAGCGGCGAGGGCCTGCGCGTGGAGCGCTTCCCCGCAGCCATGGTCGAGCACATGCGGCTTGGTGCCGCCATCCGCCGCCTCGCGCGCGAGGCCAACCAGCGCCCGTTCGATGATGCGCGCATGCAGGAGCTTGTGCCGCTCGGACACATAGATGCTGTGTTCGCCATTGAAGAACTCGCGCCAGCTCATGGCAGGTCAGGCCGCCTTGCTTGCCTTGTGATCCGCCATCATCGCCACGAAACGGTCGAACAGGTAGTGGCTGTCCTGCGGTCCGGGCGAGGCTTCCGGGTGGTGCTGCACCGAAAAGGCCGGCCTGTCGGTCAGCGCGATGCCGCAATTGGAGCCATCGAACAGCGAAACATGCGTCTCGCGCGCATTGGCTGGCAAGGTGGCGGGATCGACGGCAAACCCGTGGTTCATCGAAACGATCTCGACCTTGGCCGTGGCGTGCTCCTTGACCGGATGGTTGGCGCCGTGGTGGCCCTGCTTCATCTTCATGGTCCGCGCGCCGATGGCGAGGCCAAGCATCTGGTGGCCAAGGCAGATGCCGAAAGTCGGAATGCCGCTGGCAAGGATGCCCTTGATGGTCGGCACCGCATAGACGCCGGTGGCGGCCGGATCGCCAGGACCGTTCGACAGGAACACGCCATCGGGCTTCAGCGCGAGAATTTCATCAGCCGTGGCGCGGGGCGGCATCACAATGACTTCGCAGCCGGCACGCGCCAGCAGCCTCAGGATGTTGCGCTTGACGCCGTAGTCGATCGCCACCACCCGGTGAACCATCTTGTCGCGTTCGCCATAGCCGGCTGGCCAGACCCATGGTGTCTGCGACCACTCGTAGCGCTGCGGCCCGGTGACCTTGGGCACAAGGTCGAGCCCGTCCATCGAGGGCAGGGCAGCCGCCTCGGCCCTGAGTGCGGCGAGGTCGAAGTTGCCGTCGGGAGCGTGGGCGACGATGGCGTTGGGCATGCCGTGATCGCGGATCAGCGCCGTCAGGGCCCTTGTGTCGACGCCGCCGATGCCAACGATGCCGCGCGCCTTCAGCCAGGCATCCAGATGCCGGGTCTGGCGCCAGTTGGACGGGTTGGTGATCGGGGCATGCAGCACGATCCCGCAGGCACCGGTCGAGGCGGCGGCATTCACCGTCTCGGTGTCGTCCTCGTTGGTGCCGACATTGCCGACATGCGGAAAGGTGAAGGTCAGGATCTGGCCATTGTAGGACGGGTCGGTCAGGATTTCCTGATAGCCGGTCATGGCAGTGTTGAAGCAGACCTCACCGCGCGCCGCTCCGATGGCCCCGATGCCGAAGCCTTCGATCACCGTTCCGTCGGCGAGAACCAGCACCGCGGTCGCGCGCGGTTCGCTCCAGCCGCTCATCGCGGGGTTTTCTTGTGCGCTTGTCATGCTATGCCTGCTTCCAGACCGGACATGCCGGGATTGAAGGATCCAGAGGCCACTTGCTCTGATGTCTGGAGCGGGAGCCTTAAATTGCCAGTGCCACTCCGTCAACGCGGGCGGCACAATTGATGAAAGAACCAGCCATGTCCTCCTCACCCACCCTGCGTGAACGCCTCGTGGACGAACTCAAGCTCGCCATGAAATCCGGGGACAAGGCCCGCGTCGGTGCCGTGCGCCTGATCCAGGCTGCGGTGAAGGACAAGGATATCGAATCGCGCGGGGCAGGGCGCGGCCAGGCCAGCGATGACGAAATCCTGTCGGTGATGCAGAAGATGATCAAGCAGCGCCAGGAATCGGCGGCGATCTATGCCGCCAATGCCCGCCCGGAACTGGCCGAGACCGAGAACGGCGAAATCGCGGTGATCTCCTCGTTCATGCCGAAGCAGCTCACCGAGGATGAGATCAAGGCCGCCATCGCCGCAGCCATCACCGAGGCCGGCGCAACCTCGATGAAGGACATGGGCAAGGTCGTGGCCGTCCTGAAGGCTGGTTATGCCGGGCAGATGGACTTTGCCAAGGCCAGCGGTCTGGTGAAGAGCGCGCTCTCCGGCTGAGCGCTTCTCGCGCCATGAGGGTCCTCTTCGTCCACCAGAATTTCCCGGGGCAGTTCCGCCATACCGCGATCGCGCTGGCCGCCGACAAGGCCAACCAGGTCGTGGCGCTGTGCATCAATCCGCCCGCCTACGAGACGCCGGGCGTGACCATCGCCCGCTATCAGCCCCGGCGCACCTCGGCCAAGGATGTGCATCCCCTTGCCGCCGACTTCGAGACCAAGGTGATCCGCGGGGAGGCGGCTGCGGCTGCCGCCGTGGAGCTGAAGAAGCGCGGGTTCGAGCCCGATGTCATCGTGGTGCATCCGGGCTGGGGTGAGCACATCTTCATCACCGATGTCTGGCCAAAGGCGCGGGTGCTGCTGTTTCTCGAGTTCTTCTACCGCACCGAAGGCTACGATTTCGCCTTCGATCCCGAATTGAGCCGCGATTCGCTTCAGGGACGCGCCCGGCTCAGGGTCAAGAATGCCAACCTCCTCACCGGCTTCGACGTGATGGACTGGGGCGTCAGCCCGACCCACTGGCAAAAATCGTCGTTGCCCGCCGCCTTCCATGACAAGGTCAGCGTGATCTTCGACGGCATCGACACCGGCTTCATCACGCCCGATCCCGAGGCGGTGTTCGCCTTGCCCGATGGCCGCTCGGTGCGCGCGGGCGACGAGGTGCTGACCTTCGTCAACCGCAACCTCGAACCTTACCGTGGCTTTCACATCTTCATGCGCACCTTGCCTGCAATCCAGAAGGCGCGGCCAAATGCCATCACCCTGATCGTTGGCGGCGATGATGTCAGCTATGGTGGCAAGCCGCAGGGCGGCGGCACCTGGCGCGAGGTGATGATGAAGGAGGTGGGCGACCAGCTCGACATGAGCCGGATCGTCTTCCTCGGCCGCATTCCCTATCCAACCTACCGGCAGTTGCTGCGCGTCAGCCGCGTGCATGCCTACATGACCTATCCGTTCGTGCTGTCATGGTCGATGCTGGAAAGCCTCGCTGCCGAATGCCTCGTTGTCGGCTCGTCAACGAAGCCTGTTACCGAGGTCCTGCGCCATGGCGAGAACGGCCTCCTCGTCGATTTCTTCGATGTCGAGGGCTGGGCCAAGGCCCTGTCGGAGGCGCTGGCCAAGCCCGGCACACACGGCAATATCCGCAAGCAGGCCCGCTGCGACATTGTCGAACGCTACGATCTGCACGGCATCTGCCTGCCCGAACAGCTCAAGCTGATCAGGCGCGTGGCGGCGATCTGAGCAACGTCGGCCTTTCGTGCTGGCCTCCATGACGCCCCGCGCCATTCGCGCTATAGAGCCCAGATGAAGTTCCCGCCCTCGATCCTCGACGACATCAAGGCCCGGCTGCCGGCCTCGACGGTGGTCGGGCGGCGCGTCAGGCTGATCAAGGCCGGGCGCGAATGGAAGGGCCTGTCGCCGTTCGGCAAGGAGAAGACGCCCTCCTTCTTCGTCAACGACGTGAAGCAGGCCTGGTTCGATTTCTCGTCTGGCCGCAATGGCGACATCTTCAAGTTCGTGATGGAAACCGAGGGCCTGAGCTTTCCCGAAGCCGTCGAGCGGCTGGCGGCGGAAGCCGGCGTGACCTTGCCTCGGGTCACCGAGGATGCGGTGCGCCAGGAGGAAGTCCGCAAGGGCCTTTATGAGGTAATCGAACTGGCGGCGAAATATTTCGAGGCCGAACTCAGGGGCCCGCGCGGGTCCGACGCACGGCGCTATTTGGAGGGCCGGGCCCTCGCCGGCGAGCCGCAGCGCAAGTTCCGGCTGGGCTACGCGCCGCCAGAACGCTTCGATCTGCGCGATCATCTGGCCGCGCAGGGCGTCAGCGCCGACCTGATGATCGAGGCCGGACTGCTGATCCACGGCGAGGGGATCGCGGTCCCCTATGACCGCTTCCGCGATCGCATCATGTTCCCGATCTGCGACGTGCGCGGGCGCGTCATCGCGTTCGGGGGCCGCGCCATGAGCGCGGATGCGCAGGCCAAGTATCTGAACACGGCGGAGACCAGCCTGTTTCACAAGGGTCGGCTGCTTTATAACCACCACAACGCCCGCAAGGCGGCGCACGACACCGGCCAGGTCATTGCCGTCGAAGGCTATGTCGATGTCATCGCCATGACGCTGGCCGGCTTTCCCAACGCGGTGGCGCCGCTGGGCACGGCGCTCACCGAAGACCAGCTGGCGCTGCTCTGGCGCATGGCGGACGAGCCGACCCTTTGCTTCGATGGTGACAAGGCCGGTCGCAAGGCGGCCTATCGCGCCATCGATGTGGCGCTGGCGGTGATGGAGCCGGGAAAATCCCTCAAGTTCGCCCTTTTGCCAGAGGGGCAGGATCCAGATGACCTGCTGCGTTCGGGCGGGGCGGAGGCTGTTGCCGGCGTGCTGGCCGCAGCGCGTCCGCTGGTTGACCTGATCTGGTCCCGCGAGGTCGAGGCGGCACCGCTCGATACGCCCGAGCGCCGCGCGTCTTTCGAGCGGCGGCTCGGTGCCGTGCTGGGCGTGCTCAAGGATGAGGCGACGCGCCGACATTACCGGTCGGAGATGGACAACCGCCTGGCTGCGATGTTCCCGAGTGCGCCCGCCCGTGGTCGCAGGAGCGAGCGGCGCGACGGCTCGGGCTTTGGCGGCGGTTATGGCAATCGCCAGCGCTTCGGCGTGGTTGCCGGCCCTCCGCAGCCGATGCGAGCCAGCCCCGCCCTGGCGCGCTCCTCGATTTTCGCGACGCCTGGCGTCGGCGACAACCCGCGAGAGGCGACGATCCTTGTCGGGCTTGCCGCCCATCCGGAGATTCTCATCGGCATGGCGGACGAACTGGCCGAAGTGGACTGGCAGGGCCACAGCGCGCTCAGGGTCTGTCAGGCACTCCTGCAGGCCGTTGTCGATGGCGGACTCGATTCGGGTCGGCTGGCCGAGGCGGTGCGCGCCGGAGCAACGGGGCCGGCTTTTGCGCGCCTTGAGAAACTGGTGAGTTCGTCGGATCTGGGCAGACTTGCACCAGATGCAGACACTTATGCGGTTTCCGACATGATTCGTCAGGCTCTCGTCTTGCATCGCCGCGCACGCACGCTACATACCGAACTCAAGGCCGCCGAGCGCGCCTTCTCGGACGATGCGAGCGAAGACAACCTCGCCTGGCTGCTGGATGTGAAGACCCGCTTGTCCTCGCTTGAGGGCACCGAGGCATCGCACGAATAGGCCCGCAACGGACCGGGAGAACAGGCCACGGGGGACCTGGCGCTCGGAAATGATAAGTGGCCCGCAAAGCGGCCCGGATGACAGCGACCTGCGAGGGTCCGCCGTCCAAGGGTCTCGCGGCAGATGGTTAACGGTTCCGTAAGGGGCATGGCCGCCATCTGGATGTACGAGGGAATCAGACGGGATGTTCGTGGCTTTTGGTTCGAGCCATGGCAGCCCTTTTTTGACGTTCGGGCATGCCGCCTGCCGTCAAGACTCTGGATGAAAAGGCAAACGCATGGCCACGAAGACGACGGAGCGCGAAAGCGACGAGGCGGTCGAGGACAAGAAGCCCCAGTCCGACGGCCCCTTGCTCGACCTGACCGATCAGGCCGTAAAGCGGATGATCAAGCTCGCCAAGAAGCGCGGCTTCGTCACCTATGAAGAGCTGAACGACGTCCTGCCCTCAGAGGAATTTACCTCGGACCAGATCGAGGATGTCTACGCCCAGCTGTCCGAGATGGGCATCAATGTCGTCGAATCCGACGACAACGACGATACACCTGCCGACACGCCCGCCAGCGCCGAAGCGGACGCCGAGGAAGAGGTCGAGGGCGAGAGCCCCGAGCCTGTCCGCACCGCGATGCCGGTCAAGATGGAGCAGAACCTCACGGCCAGCGAGCGTACCGACGATCCGGTGCGCATGTATTTGCGCGAGATGGGTTCGGTCGAACTGCTTTCCCGCGAGGGCGAGATCGCCATTGCCAAGCGCATCGAGGCTGGTCGCGAGGCAATGATCGCCGGGCTGTGCGAGAGCCCGCTGACCTTCCAGGCCATCATCATCTGGCGCGATGAACTCAACGAAGGCAAGGTGCTGTTGCGCGAGATCATCGATCTGGAAGCCACCTATGCAGGCCCTGATGGCAAGGGCGCGCCGAAGGTCGAGGGAGTCGACGGCTTCGACGAGCCCGATGTGGTCCGCACCGTCAACGAGGATGGCGAGGAGGTCATCGCGCCGCCGCCGGATCTCGACGAGGACGACCTCGAGAACAACGTCTCGCTGTCCGCCATGGAAGCCGAACTGAAGCCGAAGGTTCTGGAAACCTTCGACACCATTGCTGACAACTACAAGAAGCTGCGCCGTCTGCAGGATCAGGACATCGAGCACCGCTTGGCCAACACCAAGCTGACGCCTGCCCAGGAGCGCAAGTATCGCGAACTGAAGATCGACATCGTCACCGCAGTGAAGTCGCTGTCGCTCAACCAGAACCGCATCGAGGCGCTGGTCGAGCAGCTCTACGACATCAACAAGCGCCTGATCAGCCAGGAGACCCGCCTGCTCCGGCTCGCCGAATCCTATGGCGTCAGCCGCGAGGATTTCCTGCGCAACCACCAGGGTGGCGAACTCGATCCGAAGTGGCTGCTGCGCGTCTCGAAGCTCGGCTCGAAGGGCTGGAAGGATTTCGTCGCCGCCGAGAAGGACCGGATCAAGGATCTGCGCGAGGACATCCACAACCTCGCCTCCGAAACCGGGCTCGAAATCGTCGAGTTCCGCAAGATCGTCAACATGGTCCAGAAGGGCGAGCGCGAAGCCCGGCAGGCCAAGAAGGAAATGATCGAGGCCAACCTCAGGCTCGTCATCTCGATCGCCAAGAAGTACACCAACCGTGGCCTGCAATTCCTCGATCTGATCCAGGAAGGCAACATCGGCCTGATGAAGGCTGTCGACAAGTTCGAGTATCGCCGCGGCTACAAGTTCTCGACCTATGCCACCTGGTGGATCCGCCAGGCCATCACCCGCTCGATCGCCGATCAGGCCCGCACCATCCGCATCCCGGTGCACATGATCGAGACGATCAACAAGATCGTGCGCACCTCGCGCCAGATGCTGCACGAGATCGGCCGCGAGCCGACGCCGGAGGAGCTGGCCGAGAAGCTGGCCATGCCGCTGGAGAAGGTGCGCAAGGTGCTGAAGATCGCCAAGGAGCCGATCAGCCTCGAAACACCGATCGGTGATGAGGAGGATTCGCACCTCGGGGATTTCATCCCCGATCCGAACGTGCTGATGCCCATCGATGCTGCGATCCAGTCCAACCTGCGCGAGACCACCACGCGTGTTCTGGCCTCGCTCACGCCGCGTGAAGAGCGCGTGCTGCGCATGCGCTTCGGCATCGGCATGAACACCGACCACACGCTCGAGGAGGTCGGCCAGCAGTTCTCGGTCACCCGCGAGCGTATCCGCCAGATCGAGGCCAAGGCGCTGAGGAAGCTGAAGCATCCAAGCAGGTCAAGGAAGCTGCGCTCGTTCCTGGACAACTGAGGCAGGCTACCCATAAACCTCACGCCGATGCGCCACGCGCAGCACCAGAACGGTGACGGTCTGGTCCTGAATGCTGGCAATGATGCGTGTGTCGCCGATGCGGTAGCGCCAAAGGCCCTTCAGATCACCTGACAGGGCCTTGCCGAACCGGCGCGGATCGTCAGGTGTCGCGATCTTGCCGCGCATATAGGCGAGGATACGTTGGCGTTCGGTTGCGCCGAGGGCTCGGAGTTCCTTCAAGGCGTTCTGATCGAACGTGACTGTCCATGCGGGGGTCGTCACCTTGCGACGTCACGGCCTTGTCAGGTCTTGAGCAAACTCCCGCTCGACATCATCCAGCGAGACCCGTCCGCCCCCACGCTCCAGCCGATCAAGCGCCAGATAGCCATCCTCAATCTCGTCAAGGTGGCGCATGATGGCCTCGCGCGCATAAAAGCTCTTGGTGCGCCCGGTGCGTTTTGCCAGAGCGTCGAGGCGGTCTTCGATGTCGTCAGTGAGCCTGAGGGCCAGCATCGGCGTGTCTCCATATGCTATACATATATAGCACACACCATTGGACGGCAAACACGACGTTGCGGAGAGCCCTCCAATTGCCCACCCGCACACTTCCTGTCATGTTTGCGGGAAGCAGGAACTCGCCATGTCCCCTGAATTCTGGATCACCACCTTCATCGTCGTGGCCTCGCCAGGCACCGGCGCTGTCTACACCATCGCCACCGGGCTCGGGCGTGGCGGCAAGGCGAGTGTGGTCGCGGCCTTCGCCTGCACGCTCGGCATCATCCCGCACCTGATTGCCGCCATGATGGGCTTGGCGGCGCTGCTGCACACCTCGGCACTTTTGTACGACACCGTGAAGTACGCCGGCGTTGCCTACCTGCTCTGGATGGCGTGGCAGACCTTGCAGGAAAAGGGTGCCATGCGGATCGATGGTGATGCTTCGCCGCGCACTGTCGCGCGCGTGATGGTCGATGGCATCGCGCTCAACCTGCTCAACCCCAAGCTCTCGATCTTCTTCGTGGCCTTCCTGCCCCAGTTCACCGACAAGGCGGCGGCGAACCCGCTCCTGGAGATGCTGGCCTTGAGCGGCGTGTTCATGGCCATGACCTTCGTGGTCTTTGCGATCTATGGCCTGTTTGCCGCCGCCATGCGCGACCACGTTGTTGGGCGTCCCAAGGTGATGTTATGGCTGCGCCGCTCGTTCGCGGCCGCGTTTGGCGCGCTGGCGGCACGGCTCGCCTTCACCGACCGCTGAGGAATAAAGCCCCATGTCCTTCTTCAAGAAACTCTTCGGCGGTGGTGCCCCCAAGGCGGAGGAGCCGGCCCCGACCTCCGAGCACGAGGGTTTCACCATTCATGCCACGCCCTACAGCCATGAGGGCCAGTGGCAGATGTGCGGCATGATCGAGAAGGAGATCGGCGGCGAGCTGAAATCCCACCGCTTCATCCGCGCCGACCGCTTCGCCGGCAAGACCGATGCGGTCGAGATGACCTTCCTGAAAGCCCGCCAGATCATCGACCAGAACGGCGAGCGGCTATTCGGGTAGCTTGGGCTTGCCATCGTCCCGGACGTGGTTGGGGATGAAGGCGAGCGATCCTGCTTCCAGCGCCGCCCGCCTGCGCTTTCGCTACGCTTGTGAGTGTTTCCCATTCCAACCTATGCTCAGCCCATGAGCATCCCGGAATCTGCATCACCCTACACCACCGATAGCCGCTACTCTTGGCAGCGGCTGGCGATATCACTGGTCTTCGCCACGCTGGCCTGCATCGGCTCGTGGTCCGTGGTGGTGGCGCTTCCGGCGGTGCAGGCCGAGTTCGGCGTGGTGCGCGGGGCGGCGAGTGCCCCCTACACCCTGATGATGATCGGCTTTGCGGCGGCGGCCATCGGCATGGGCCGGCTGTCGGACCGTTTCGGCATCGTGCCGGCCATGGTCATCGCGGCCCTGTGCCAGAGCGCGGGCTATCTGCTGGCAGCGCTTTCAGGCTCGATCTGGCAGTTCGGAGCGGCACACCTGCTGATCGGCATCGGGGCTTCCATCGGCTTCGCACCGCTGATCGCCGATGTCTCGCACTGGTTCGTTCGCTCGCGTGGGCTCGCCGTCGGCATCGTCGCAACAGGCAACTATCTCGCCGGCGCGCTCTGGTCGCCCATCCTGCAAGGCATGATCGCGAGCCATGGCTGGCGCTGGTCGCATATGGCCATCGCCGCCATCCTCGCCGCCACCATCATGCCGATGGCGCTGATGTTCCGCCGCCGTGCGCCGCAGGCGAACTATGCCAAGGCGGAAGCGGCCAGTGATGCCGCCCGCGCTGGCCTCGGCCTGTCGCCCAACGCGCTGATGACGCTGCTCTGCGTGGCTGGCTTTGGCTGCTGCATGGCCATGGCGATGCCGCAGGTCCACATTGTCGCTTATTGCGCCGATCTCGGCTATGGCGCGGCGCGCGGTGCCGAGATGCTGGCGCTGATGCTGGGCCTCGGCATCATCAGCCGCATTGGCTCGGGGTTCCTGGCAGACCGGATTGGCGGCGTCGCGGTGCTGCTCATCGGCTCCAGCATGCAGGCGGCGGCGCTGTTCCTGTATCTGTGGTTCGATGGTCTGGCCTCGCTCTACATCATCTCAGGGATCTTCGGCCTGTTCCAGGGCGGCATCGTGCCCATGTATGCGATGATCGCGCGGCAATACATGCCGCCGCGTGAGGCCGGCGCGCGTGTCGGTTTCGTCATCACCGCGACGATTCTGGGCATGGCCGCAGGTGGTCTGGCATCGGGCTATATCTTCGATCTGTTCGGCAGCTACCGGATGGCGTTCCTCAACGGGCTGTTATGGAACCTCGTCAACATCACGCTGATTGGCTGGCTCTATGCGTGGCCGCGCCTGAAACAGGGCCGGCCGGCTTGACGCACGCCTGATTGCGGCCCATGTGCCGCTCTCTGGTTTCCCTCGCTGCCAGTCGTCCAGCGCCGTGCGAAAACCTGCGCCTTGCAGGCCCGTTTGCCGGCTGGACTTCTGCCCGTCAGGCTCCTGATACCCGCAACATTTCTCGTCTGCCTCGTTCTTTTTTCGCCTCCTGTTTCCATGTGCCGCCGCACACCGCATCCTGAAAGTCACGACCATGCTTCGCACCACGATTGCCGGCAGCCTGCCCAAGCCGCTCTGGCTGGCCGAGCCCGAGAAGCTCTGGGCACCGTGGAAGCTGGAGGGCGATGCGCTCGAACAGGGCAAGCGTGATGCCACCATTCTTGCCGTCAAGTTGCAGGAAGATGCCGGAATCGACATCGTCGGCGATGGCGAGCAGGCGCGCGTGCACTTCGTCCATGGCTTCCTCGCCAATCTTGATGGGATCGACTTCACCAAGAAGACCATGATGGGCATCCGCAACAACCGCTACATGGCGGAAGTGCCCACGGTGGTCGGCCCGATCCGCCGCAAGGGCTCCGTGCATGGGATGGAAGCGCGCGCTGCCCGCGCCCACACGCGCCATCAGCTCAAGTTCACGCTGCCGGGGCCGATGACCATCGTCGACACCATCGCCGACGAGCATTATGGCCGCCGCGCCGACCTCGCCATGGCATTCGCAGAGGCGCTCAACGAGGAAGCCAAGGAACTCGAAGCCATCGGTGTCGATGTCGTGCAGTTCGATGAGCCAGCCTACAATGTCTACATGGCCGAGGTTGCCGACTGGGGCATCGCCACGCTGGAACGCGCCGCCCAGGGTCTCTCCTGCACCACGGCTGTCCACATCTGCTACGGCTATGGCATCAAGGCCAACATCGACTGGAAGAACACGCTCGGTGAAAGCTGGCGGCACTATGAGGACACCTTCCCCGTGCTTGCCGCCAGCAGCATCGATCAGGTCTCGCTCGAATGCCGCAACAGCCGCGTGCCGATGGACCTGATCCGGCTGCTCAAGGGCAAGGACGTTCTGGTCGGTGCCATCGATGTGGCCTCGGACCATGTCGAGAGCCCCGAGGAAGTGGCCGCCACGATCCGTGCAGCGCTGGCCTTCGTCGATGCGGAAAAACTCTTTCCCTGCACCAATTGCGGCATGGCCCCGATGTCGCAGGCCGTCGCCTATGGCAAGCTCGCGGCGCTCGCCGCCGGCGCTGCCCTCATGCGCCAGGAACTGGGGCGCTGACGGAACCGGGGCTCTGATCTTCGCCGAAACCTGATTGATGGAGTTGGCCTTGCCTGACCAGTCGCAGCCCGTCGGACAACTGACGATCAAGATCAGCGCCATGCCGGCGGACACCAACGCCAATGGCGATATCTTCGGCGGCTGGGTGATGGCCCGCATGGACCAGGCCGGCGGCATCGCCGGCGTCGAGCGGGCGCAGGGGCGCGTGGTCACGGTCAAGGTCGACACCATGAACTTCATTCGCCCGATGAAGGTCGGCGACGTGCTCTGCGTCTATTCGTCGATCGGCGAGATCGGGCGCACGTCGATGAAGATCCACATCGAGGCCTGGGCGCAGCGCTTCCGCACCAATGTCATGGAAAAGGTCACCGATGCCACGTTCACCTTCGTAGCCGTGGATGATGACGGCAAGCCGCGGATGATCCCGCGCTGAGGCGCGCATGGCCGGCAATCCTTGGCCCGGCAGAGACACGACAGCGTTGCCAGAGTCTTTCTGCAACATCGTGACAATTCTAACGATTGAATGAACGCGTCTGTAAACCGCCGTCGGCATGTTCACCTCGAACAAGCAAGGTGCAACCATGATGCAGAGCCTGTCTCTCTCCGGACTCGAAGACCTCGCCGCCGGGGATTATTCCCCGCGTCGCGATGCGATCCTCTCGACCTTGACTGCCCAGTATCTCGAGCTCGAGCCGCGCCTTAGCGATCGGCACATCGAACTGTATGATAACGTCTTTCAGGTGCTTGTGACGGGCATCGAACTGCATGCCCGGCTCGCACTGGCCGAGAAGCTGGCGCCGATGAAGCGGGCTCCGCGCGAGATCGTGCGCGACCTCGCCAATGATGACTACGCCATCGTGGCTTCCCCGATCCTCCGGCACTCTCCCTTGCTTGACGAGGCCGATCTTGTCGGCATCGCCACCCGCAAGAGTGAGGCCCACCGCGCGGCACTCGCCCAGCGACCCAACCTCAATACGGCCGTCACCGACGTGCTGGTCGACAAGCGTGAGCAATCGGTGCTGGTCGCCCTGATCGGCAACGATACCGCGAAGCTGTCCTCGGCCGGCGCCACGACCCTGACCGATATCGCCAGCCAGAACGCGGTCGTGGCACAATCGCTGGCAAGCCGCCTGCAACTGCCGGCCACGGCTGTGACGCAGATTCTCACTGCAGCACGCGCAGTCGTGGTGAACACATTGTCCCACGCGGAGCCCGATGCCCGGGCCAGCGAGATCACCGGGGCGGTGCGTCGTGGTGTCGATGCTGTCGGCGCCCTGCCCGAGACCATGTCGGACGATGTCAACGAGCAGCAGATCGTGACCCTCTATGGACTGGGTCAGATCGAGGACGTGGTATTGGGGCTCGCCCACCGCGCCGAGCTTGAACCCGCGATCGTGCGACGGGCGCTGGAGGTGCCCTGCACGGATGCGTTGCTGATCGTGATGAAGGCTGCCGGCTTCGAACGCCAGCACGCCCAGGGCATGCTGTCGGTGAAGATGTCCGTTGGGCTGAACTCGCCCGCGTTGCTGGAACCGCTCGGCCAGTATGACCGCATCAATGCGGCCGATCCCGCGCGCATGCTGGTGTTCGTGCTCTCGCGGCATGTCACCGCCATGGCGCACTGATCCGGCATGGACAACCGCCGCAAGAGTTGAGAAGGCTGGGCAGGCTGGCGCGTTCAAGGCATCCCATCGCGCCGGCAGGGAGCCTGCCGATGCTGCGCCTTGCCTATGACGATCTGCACACCGCCGGAGAGCCAGTCCGCATCGTGACGGCGGGTTATCCGGAACTGGCCGGCACCACCATTCTAGAGAAGCGCCGCGATGCGTTGGCGAGGCATGATCACCTGCGCCGCGCCATGATGCACGAGCCGCGCGGCCATGCCGGCATGTATGGCGTGATCCTGGTTCCATCGGCGATGCCGGGGGCCGCCTTTGGCGTCCTGTTCACCCACCATGCCGGTTACTCGACCATGTGTGGCCATGCCACGGTCGCGCTGGCGAAATGGGCGGTCGAAACCGGGCGCGTGGCGCTGACGGAACCGGAAACCCGCTTTGCCATCGAGGCTCCATGCGGGCTGATCCGCATCGTTGCCACGGTCGAGGCTGGCCGCGTCAGGTCCGCGAGCTTCGAGAGTGTCCCGGCCTTCGTGCTGGCAGCGGGGCTCAGCGTCGATGTTGCGGGTCGCGGCAAGGTCATCTGCGACATCGCCTATGGCGGGGCTTTCTACGCGATCATCCCTGCCTCCCGGCTGGGTTTCAGGGGGCCGGCGCCGCTCGAGGAACTGGTTGCGGCAGGCGCTGCCCTCACCGATGCGATCAGAGCCTCGGTGCCGATCGTCCACCCGCACGAACCGGATCTCGGCTTTCTTTATGGCACCATCATCACCGACGATGCGACGGGCTGCGACGACAGCAGCAATCTCTGCATCTTTGCCGAGCGTCAGATCGATCGCTCTCCGACCGGTTCGGGCGTGACCGCACGCATGGCCCTCGACCATGCCAAAGGGCTGATCAGGACCGGTGAGGTGCGCCGCTTCCGCAGCATCACCGGCGGGGTGTTCACCGGCGAGGTGATCTCCGAAGCCCGTCTGGCCCGCCATGATGCAGTGACCGTCGCCGTGGCGGGGGAAGCTCACTGGATGGGGCAGGGCAGCTTCATCATCGACCCGGATGATCGGCTCGGCCACGGCTTCGAACTGCCGGCAGCCATGGCGCTGTGAGCTCGCCAGCCTCCCGTTTGCTGCAAACTAGCGCGCCACCAGCACGGTCCGGCATTCCGCCGGGAGGGCATCGACCGACATGGGCGGCTTGGGCCGTGCCGGGGCCCCACCGCCGGGCTTCTTCGGCGCGAAGATCGCCTTATGCTGCGTATCGAGCCAGTCGGTCAGTTCCTTGCCGCAGCCATCGCCGTCCGGCGGCGGGTCCTGATCCTGGCAGTTCTCGGAGCCGGCCGGGCAGGCCATGCGGATGTGGAAATGGAAGTTGTGGCCCCACATCGGCCTGACCTTGTTCAGTCCGGCCCGGTCGGCGCCGGCATCACGGCACATCGCCTTCTTGATGGCGGGGTTAACGAAGATCCGGTGCACGCGCCGGTCGCGGGCCGAATGCAGCACCAGCCTTGTATGGTTCTGCGTCCAGACCGCCGGGTTCACATCCATCCAGTCGGCGCGCACCATGTTGGTGGCCGGCATGTTCTCGCGCTGCTCCCTGCTCAGCTTGCCGCGCGGCATCGGCGTCAGCCAGATGTCGGCATCGAGACCGATCTGGTGCGAGGCATGGCCGGTCAGCATCGGCCCGCCGCGCGCCTGGCTGATATCGCCAACCAGAATGCCATTCCAGTTGGCCACGTGCGGCGCGGACTTGGCGAGGCTTTCGAGATAGGCGATCAGGTCAGGGTGACCCCACATGCGGTTGCGGTTGAGCCGCATCACCTGCCATGTGTCCCCATCGACAGGCAGCGCCACCGCGCCGGCAAGGCAGCCGCGTGCATATGAGCCGATGGCCCGTGCCTCGAGGCTGGCAGCGGGTGTGTTGCGTTTGCCGAACTGCACCTTGGCCGCCCATTCCGGCGTGTTTTCCAAGACGCTGGCCCGCCGGTTTGCCTCTTCTTCCGCGGTGGCCTGAGCCCACGCAGCGCGCGGGGTCAGCGCGCCACCCGCGAGTGAAAGGCCAATGGTGACGACAAGGACAGCGAAAGCGCGAAGCAGCATTTCGGAATCTTGCCTGCTTCGTTCGCTTTCGGCAAGCTCGTCAGGCGTCACGCCAAGTCAGCCCGGCATCGGCACCAAGGGCCCCGGCTTGCCATCCGCCCGCACAAGACCCGCGACGAACTGGTCCGTCGCCGCAGCCCACGAATGCCTGAGGGCAAAAGCGCGGCAGGCTTCCCGCGGGATGACCAGCGCCTCCAGCGCCGCTGCCCTCAAATCATGACTGAGCACGCCGACAGGGTGATCGCCGATCACGTCCTTCGGTCCCTGCACCGGAAAAGCCGCAATCGGCAGGCCGCAGGCCGCCGCCTCCAGCAGCACGAGGCCGAAGGTGTCGGTCAGGCTGGGAAAGACGAACACGTCAGCGGAGGCATAGAGCGCGGCCAATTCAGCCCCGGCCTTGAAGCCGGAGAAGTGCACATCGGGATAGCGCGCTTCAAGGTCGGCACGGATCGGACCATCGCCGACCACAACCTTTGAACCGGGGAGTTCCAGATCAAGGAAGGCATCCAGGTTCTTTTCCACCGCCAGGCGCGCCACGGTGATGAAGATCGGGCGCGGCAGATCGAGCACGGGAGCGTGATGCGGATTGAACAGCTCGGTGTCGACGCCGAACGTCCACATCGCCAGCCTGCGGAAGCCGATGGCAGCCAGCTCCTGCATCATGGTTGGCGTTGCCACCATCATGGCCGCACCCGCGCCATGGAAGCGCTTGAGCAGCGCATAGGACCAGCGCTCGGGCACAGGCACCCGCGCCCGCACATATTCGGGGAAGCGCGTGTGATAGCTCGTGGTGAAGCTCAGGCCGAGCTTCTGGCAAACGCCGCGCACGGCCCAGCCCACCGGCCCTTCCGTGGCCACATGGACCGCATCATACCGCCCGGCCTTCAGCTTCTCCGCGAGGCTGCTGCGCGAGACCATCGCCAGCCGGATTTCCGGATAGGATGGCATCGGCAAGGTCCGGAACTGGTCCGGTGAGACCACGTCGACCTCGGCCCCCCGGCCGGACAATTCGCGGATCGTCGCCTCAAGGCAGCGCACGACGCCGTTAACCTGCGGCGCCCACGCATCGGTCGCCAGCATGACCCGCATCAGGCCGCAGCCTGATCCGCGCTGCGGCTGCCAATGGTTGTCACCTTTGTGTCATGGCCGGCGCTGAGACGCTCTTGACGCCACGCGATGATGCGGAAACTGCCATCATGATCCTCGACGAGGGCCGTGCAGCTTTCCACCCAGTCACCACAGTTCATGTAGGTCACGCCCTGCATATCGCGGATGGCGGCATGATGGATGTGGCCGCAGACAACACCATTGGCTCCGCGCCGCCGTGCCTCGTCCGCCAATGTCTTCTCGAAACTGCTGATGAAATTGACCGCCTTCTTGACCTTGTGCTTGGCCCAGGCCGAGAACGACCAGTAGGGTTGGCCCATGGCGCGGCGTACGGCGCTGATCCGCGCATTGATGGCCTGCGTGGCCCGATAGGCCCAGTCGCCGAGCTGCGCCAGCCAGCGCGCATGGGTCACCACCGCGTCGAACTGGTCACCATGAATGATCAGATAGCGCTTTCCGTCCGGCCCAGTATGGATCGCATCGTCGACGATCTCGATACCGCCGAAATTCTGGCCGAGGTGGTTGCGGGCAAACTCGTCGTGGTTGCCGGGCATGAACACCACCTTGGTGCCATTGCGGACCCGACTGAGCATCACCTGCACGAGGTCGTTGTGCGCCGGGGGCCAGAACCAGTTCTTCTTCAGCCGCCAGCCATCGATGATGTCGCCTACGAGATAGATCGTGTCGGCGCTGTGCCTGTCGAGAAACTCGAGCAGCATGGCCGCCTGGCTGCTGGTGGCACCCAGATGGACATCGGAAATAAAAAGAGTGCGGAAATGCGTGACCATGACAGAGCCTGACGAGGGAATAAGGCCTTACAGCGGCAAAGATGGCGTAGCTGTGGCACTCTGCCAGTATCATCACGGTCATATGTGGCGAAATATTGTGCATGCTTGCCGATCAGCATGGCAATCGTGGCTGCAGCGGCCGCGCCGCCGGGTCCGGTCGACAAAAAGAACACCGTTCCCGACACGGCTCCGTGAGCAGGCCCTCCCGGCTCTGGTCAGCCGCGCCCGGCCCGCTATCATCCAGGCGTGTGGATGAGGCAAGGAGACGACCATGTGGCGGTGCGGCTTCCGGACATTGGCGAAGGCGGTGGCGTTGGCTGCTGTCTGTATCGTTGGCGCGTGGCTTCCCGGCGTCCCTGCCGGCGGGGTGTCTTCCGGCCTTCTGGGGTTACAGCCTGCGCAGGCCGCCGAGCCCGGCTGTCGGCCCGATGTCGCTGCCTTCGGCGCGCCCGTCCGGCGGGTCTCGCTCAAAGCCGATGAGGCGCGGCTCACCTTTGTCGGCCATGCCACGTTCCTGATCGAGAGTGCTCAGGGCATCAGCGCAGCCACCGACTATAACGACTATGTGCGCCCGCGCGGCACGCCGGTTATCGCCACCATGAACAAGGCGCATTCAACCCACTACTCGCGCAACCCCGACAGCGGCATCGCCCATGTCCTGCGCGGATGGGATCCGGCCGGCGGCAAGGCCGAGCATGATGTCACGGTATCGGACATGCGGGTGCGCAACATCCCGACCAACATCCGCTCCTTTGGCGGCGCCACCGATTTCGACGGCAATTCGATCTTCGTCTTCGAGGTCGGCGAATTGTGCATCGTGCATCTGGGGCATCTGCACCACACGCTGGAGCCGGGCCACCTCAGGGCCATCGGCCGAGTCGATGTCCTGCTCGTGCCGGTCGATGGCAGCTACACGCTGGACAGTGACGGGATGTTCGAGGTCCTCAAGACCTTGCAGGCGCGCATCATGATCCCGATGCACTTCTTCGGGCAGACCACGCTGGATCGCTTTCTGGCCAAGGCGGGCACGCTCTGGCCAGTCGAGCGGCGGGACGAACCCGTTCTCACGGTCTCGCGCACCGGTCTGCCACGCCAGCCCACGGTGATTGTGCTGCCGGGGCGCTGAACCGCCGCGCGGCAGCGTTGTCCCGCTGTCAGCTGTCCTGAAGCGCCGCGTGCCGGCCAGCGGCGGGAGCATCCCCCCTGTGCGAGCCCAGAAGGCTGGTGACCAGCGTCACGATGGCCTCGGCATCGAGACCGGCCTCCCGATACATCGCCTCGCTGGAATCATGGTCCTGGAAGATGTCAGGCAGCACCATGGTGCGGACCTTGAGACCGTCATCGAGCAGGCCCATGTCGGCGAGCGCGTGCAGCACATGCGCGCCAAAACCGCCCACCGAGCCCTCCTCGATCGTGATCAGCGCCTCGTGATCGCGGGCGAGGTCCGCGATCAGCTCGCGGTCGAGCGGCTTGGCAAAGCGCGCATCGGCGATGGTTGGCGTGATCCCGAAGGCTTCGAGCGCGGCGGCGGCCTTGCGGCATTCGCCAAGCCGGGTGCCGAAGGACAGCAGCGCCACGCGGGAGCCCTTGCTGATCATGCGCCCGCGCCCGATCTCCAGAACCTGACCGTCTTCGGGAATCTCGATGCCGATGCCATCGCCGCGCGGATAGCGGAAGGCGATCGGCCCTTCGTCATAGGCCGCCGCCGTGGCGACCATGTGGACCATTTCGGCCTCGTCGGAGGGCGACATGATCACGAGGTGGGGGATGCAGGCGAGATAAGCCACATCGAAAGCTCCGGCATGGGTCGGACCGTCGGCACCGACGAGGCCGGCCCGGTCAAGCGCGAACCGCACCGGCAGCTTCTGGATCGCGCAGTCATGCACGATCTGGTCGTAGCCGCGTTGCAGGAAGCTTGAATACACCGCACAGAACGGCTTGAGCCCCTGCGCCGCCAGACCCGCCGCGAACGTGACCGCATGCTGTTCGGCAATGCCGACATCGAAGCAGCGGTCGGCGAACTCCTTGGCGAACTGGTCAAGGCCGGTGCCGGTGGGCATCGCCGCGGTGATGGCGATGATCGAGGGGTCCTTGCGGGCCTCCTTGATCAGGCTCTGGGCAAAAACCTTGGTGTAGGATGGCGCATTCGATGGGGGCTTGGCCTGCTTGCCGCTGGCCACGTCGAACTTCACCACGCCGTGCAACCGGTCGCTCGCTACCTCGGCGGGCTGGTAGCCATGGCCCTTGCGGGTGATGACATGCAGCAGGATCGGCCCATCGGTCGCCGACTTGAGATTCTTGAGAACAGGCACCAGCACATCGAGGTTGTGCCCGTCGACCGGGCCGATGTGGTAGAAGCCGAGCTCCTCGAACAGCGTGCCATGGGTGATGTAGCCGCGCGCATGCTCCACCGCGCGGGTGACGCTGTCCTCCACGGTCTTGCCGAACTTGGCGGTCAGCCGCTTGCCCATGTCGCGCAGAGACATGTAGCTCTGGCTGGAGAGCAGCCTGGCGAGATAATTCGACAAGGCCCCGACCGGCGGCGAAATCGACATCTCATTGTCGTTGAGGATCACGATCAGCCGGCTGTTGCTGGCTCCGGCATTGTTCATCGCCTCGTAGGCCATGCCGCCTGACAGCGCGCCGTCACCGATCACCGCGACGACGTTGAAATCATCACCCTGGAGATCGCGGCCGATCGCGAATCCGAGCCCCGCCGAGATCGATGTTGAGGCGTGCGCTGCGCCGAACGGATCATATTCGCTCTCGCTGCGCTTGGTGAAGCCTGACAGGCCACCGCCTTGCCTGAGGGTGCGGATGCGGTCGCGCCGGCCGGTGAGCAGCTTGTGCGGATAGCATTGGTGGCCGACATCCCAGATCAGCTTGTCGCGCGGCGTGTCGAAGACATGGTGCAGGGCGACCGTCAACTCGACCACGCCGAGCCCCGCGCCAAGATGCCCGCCGGTCACCGAGACGGTATCGATCGTCTCCTGCCGGACATCGTCGGCGAGTTGCTTGAGATCGGCAATGGAAAGATCGCGCATGTCGGCTGGAAGCCGAACCCGATCCAGCATTGGTGTATACGGCATGGCATGTCCCCTGTCGGCGGAATGCTAGTGTCTGTTCCCGTGGACGTCTATCTGGGTGAGACACGTAGTCGCCTCAGGTGCTCCGCGCGGACCATGCCCTGCCGCGTCGATGCCGCGCCGTCAAGGTCGGCGCAGCTTGCGGGCAATGAGCCGCAGGCGGTGACGCAGCCCCGCGCCCAGGCGTTCGGCGTGGCCTGCGATGCCCGCGCCAAGGTCGAGCGTGGCGCGCGCCATGTCGCGCCGCCCGGACCACTGCATCAGGTCGGGGCTGCTGAACTCGGTCATGCCGCTGTCGAGGCTGGCCCGCCCGGTGGCGAACAGCCGGCGCGTCACCACCATGTTTAGCAACATCCCAGGTCCGAAGCGGCTGAAGTCCTCGTCGAATGTGGTCTTCCAGAGCATGTTGTGGCCATCGGCTTCGACGGTGAGGCCAATGGCAATCGGCTTGCCGTCCAGCCGGATCTGATCGACGGCGATCCGGTCGGACGCGGCAAACTGCACGACGATTGCACGGAAGTAGCTAAGGCCATCCGGTTCGTTGGCGAGCGCAGTGCCGGCCTGTCCTTTCCAACCACGTGCTTCCAGCGCGATGTAGTCCTCAAGCCCATCCAGCGCGTCGGCGCCGCGAAGCGAGACCAGGCTCAACATGCCCGTCGCCTCAAGTTCCGCCAGCCGTTTGCTGCGAATCCGGTAATTCCGGCCCATCACCGCCTTAAGATAGGCCTCCGCATCGGAAGCCACCGGAGGGGCCAGCACAGCCCGCTGCCAGCTTTCCTCGGCTGTGACGCGCAACTGCGCCGGCAAGGTTGCATCGAGGTCGCGCGGCCAGTTGGTGGTGCGGATCACCTTCGGCAAATCCGGGCAGCCTTGCAGGAAATCCGCGAACGCCGCCAGCACGGCTTCCTTGTGCCTTGCGTCAAGCACGGGCTCGGAAATGTTGTCATAGACAGGCATGGCCGGTGTTTCGAGCACCTGGAAACCAAGGCTCCACACCGTGCGCCTGAGCCTGAGCACCCAGACGCCATCCAGCCGCTCGCCCGCATGCCCGCCGGTGGCGGCCAGCACAACGATCTCCGGATCGGGCACAAGGCTTCCAAGCGCCGCCACGGCTGCGGGCGACATCAGCGGGTTGGGAGTGGCCGCGCGCCGCGCGAGATCGGCAAAGGCCGCGCCCATGCCGGCATAGTCTGCCGGATTCAGCCGCGTGACGCGCAGCGGCATGGCAGAATCAGAGATCATTGGGGTCGGCGCACTGGCTGGCTCGCGCAGCGGCTCCGCAGTTGGCAAGGGCAGCAGCAGTTCGACCGGCGCAAGCGCAGCCAGTCTCCCGCTTCCGGCTGGTGACGCCTCGCTGAACATGATGGCAACATGGCATGGCGCACTTAAGGAAGCGTCGCGCAGCGCGGTTAACGGAGTGACGGGTCAGCGCGCATGCCGGCGCAACTGCAGCACGAAGCCGATAACCTGCGCGACGGCCTTGTAGAGATCCTCGGGGATATGATCGTCGAGTTCCACCGACGACAGGGCCTCGGCCAGCAGGGCATTCTCCTCGATCGGCACGCCCGCTTCCCGCGCCGTTTCGATGATCTTGTCGGCGACCAGTCCGTGCCCCTTGGCCGTGACGCGCGGAGCCGCCGACCCGTCATAGTGGAGCGCAACAGCGGTGCGCCGCTGGCTTGCAGTCCGGTTCTGGCGCACGATGCTCATGAGCGACGGTCCAGATAGTGGCCGGCGCGTGCGGCACGGCGCATGGGCTGGCCAGCATGGACCTCGACGTCGGCGCGCTCGAAATCCGCGTCGAGCAAGGCGGCCTTGAGATCGGGCGCATGGTCGCGCACCAGCCGGGAGGTCGCATCCCGCTCGGCCCAGACGCTGACGCCGATCACGCGGCCCTGCATGGTCACCATGGCATGGACCGGCCCCATGGGTTCAGCATCGAGCGCAAAGCGGACGCGCCACAGCTTTGCCTCGACACCGCCGGCGGCAGGGCTGCCATGGTCTTCTTCGATTTCCAGCGGCAGCACGGCCGTGCGCCCGTCCAGCGCCATCGGCAATTCAATGAACCAGCGGTTGATCGGCGCGCTCTGGGTGGCCTCGGACCCGGCGGGCAGGGAGGCGAACTGGCCAAGTGTCAGGCGGTCGAGCGCCGCTTCCGTGCGTTCGAGCGTCTTGGCCACGGCGCTGGTCATGCTATCCGTGGCAGGATCGATGCTGGCAAGGGCGAATGGCTGAGGGCTGGGCAGCCCGTCGCGCAACGGCGGCTGAGGGCGGATGTTCGCGCCGGGTGCGGCCTTGTCGGCCAACGGCAGGGGTGTATCCCGTTCGGTGCCGGCCTCCGGCAAAGCGGCTTTCAGCGCATCGCGCAGCATCAGCAGGGCCGACTTGAGATCGCCGCCCGCTTGAGCCGGATCGCCTTGCGCAATCCGCGCCTCGTGGAACACGCCGGAAGCCTTGACGCCGACCTGAAGATCATCCGGGGTCACCATGTCCTGCGTGATTGGCAACCTGAAGCCCAGAACGCGCAGGGCAGCGGAGGTCACGGGCGCCGGAACAAGGCCGGGCGCACGCGCCACGGCCGCAAGGTCGGCAAACAACGGGGCCATCCCATCCTGCCGGGCAAGGGCAGCGCCGGCGAGTGGCCCGGCAGCGGCGCGTGCCTGCATCGCGTGGGTGGCAGCGGTGCTTGCAGGAGCGACGGGAGCAGGTGCCTGCATGGCCCTGATCTCCTCGCTGCCGCCGGCCTTTGCGCCATGTCCCTGCACGCGCGCCTCGCCGATCGCCATCAGTCGCACCTGCGCAGGGCCGCTCTCGCTTTGCGCATTGTCGACCTTCAAGGTCAGCACCGCACCGGGTTGCAGGGCAGCCTGCCGTTCAGATGTCGCCGCGATCAGCAGCGTCAGGCGTGTCGTGCCGATCTCGACCTGCGCCTGTGCAGGTGCCTGTGCAGAGACCTGTGCAGAGACCTGTGCTGGTCCCTGGCCTTGTGCCGGCGCGCCGGCTGGCTGGCCAGTGTTGGCCGTCTGGCCTGGCTGACCGGACGGCGGACTGCTCCAGCCGAGGAACTTCGCCTGCACGATTTCACCCGCCGCCAGCGGCTGATCAGCCGTCTTCATGGCGTTCAGCAGCGTTTGCAGCATCTGGCTCTGGATCGCGGCTGCGATGGGAAGCGACATGGCGGTTGTTGGGCTCTCCTGCGCTGAGTCGCGCTCACCGCAGAGCATGACGTCAATCCTTGAGGATTTCTTTACCTGATGGCCGGGTGGTGATCCTCAGCCATAGAGCCAGCGGGCGTATTCGTAGTAGATCGGGATGCCGACCACGAGGTTGAACGGCAAGGTCACACCGAGCGACGCTGTCAGATAGATGCCCGGATTGGCCTGCGGCAGCGCCGCGCGGCAGGCCGCGGGAGCATCGATGAACGAGGCGCTGGCGCTGACGGCTCCCAGCACGAAGGCACCACCGAGCGACAGCCCGATGCTCCAGCCCAGCGTGACCCCGACCGCGCCCCAGATCAGTGGCGAGATGATGGCAAAGCCGGTCATGAACACACCGACCTGCGCGAAACCCCTGATCTGGCGCACGGCGGTCATGCCCATTTCCAGCAGGAACAGCATCAGGAAACCCCGGAAGAGGTGCTCGTAGAACGGCGCGATCTGCTGATAGCCCTGCTCGCCGATCAGTGCCCCGATCGCCATGCCCCCGGTCAACAGCAGGATGCCGCGACCCCTGATCGTGTCCAGAAACAGCGTCTTGCCAGAGAGATTGCCGCTCTCCTTGCCCATCGACCAGCGCGCCAGGAACAGCGCCACGATCACACCCCACTCCATCAAGGCCACGACCGCCGGCATGTAGCCCTCCGCCGGCGTGTTCATTGCGCGCGCGAACGAAAGTGAGGCGAAGAAGGTTGCGGTCGAGACCGACCCGTAATGCGCCGCAACCGCGGCCGCATTGGCGGCATCGAAACCGGCGAGCCGTCTGAGCACCAGGAAGCTGACAACCGGGATCAGGACCACGAGTGCAGCCGTGACCATGAGCAGCGCCGAAATCTCGGAGAACCGGACCTTGGCCAGTTCCTGCCCGCCGGTGATGCCGATTGAGAACAGAAGATAGATCGAGATCAGCTTCAGAACCGCATCAGGCAGTTCCAGTTCGGATCGCAGCAGGCCGGCGACGATGCCGAGCACGAAGGCCAGCACGATGGGGGACAGAAGATTGGTCATGAGAATGTCGGCGCCAGCCATGCTGCGTCTCCGTTGAAAAGCCTGCCGCTGGCTATGGAGATCACGAAGACATATGAAAAATAAATTCAAAACATAAGATACATTAGGTTTAGCAATGTATACCTCACAGTGGCAGCTTTCCGTGCATTCAATCCCTGTTCAGCATCTCCGGCTTAGAACGAGTGCGTCAGTTCGAAGCACGGCAATCTGGCGTGCAGATTTCCACGTAGAATTGACGTGAAGACGATGATGTTGCCTTATGCGGTAACATAAACCGGAGGATTCCCATGCGTTCAGCGATGTTTCTGTCGGGTGCGGTTGTCGCGCTCGGCCTGATGGCCCAGTCTTCTGCATCCGCTCAGGATGCGGCAGCCGGGGAGCGTCTGTTCAATCAGTGCCGCGCCTGCCATCAGCTCGGCGAAACGGCCCGGAACGGCGTCGGCCCGCAGCTCAACGGTCTGTTTGCCGGTCGCAAGGCTGGGACCGCTGCCGGATACACCTATTCTGATGCCTACAAGTCCCTCGACAAGACCTGGAGCGAGGAGAACTTCCGAGTTTACATCAAGGATCCGCGCGGCGTCACACCCGGCACCAAGATGGTCTATGCCGGCATGAAGGACGACACCCAGATCACCAATCTGATCGCTTTCCTCAAGCAGTGGGGCGCGGACGGCAAGCGCACCCAGTGAGCCCTGCGCTCACCGGCACGCGCCAGCGAGGCCGGTTCGCAAGCAGGCGGCCAAGGCCCATTCTGGCCGCGACCTGATCTGCAGTCGGACATCTGCCAGAAACGAAAAAAGGGCGCTGGTGACAGCGCCCTTTCCGTTGTCGATATTGTCTTCTGCAACGCACCGATTGCGGGCGCGGACCGTTCAACGCCGATTGAACATGCCCTCGTCCCGCCAGACCGTTTGCAGGGCCTCGACCAGATGATCGATGTCGGCATCGCTATGCATCGGGGTCGGCGTGATGCGCAGGCGTTCGGTGCCGCGCGGCACGGTCGGATAATTGATTGGCTGCACGTAGATGTCGTGTTCGTCCATCAAGCGGTCGCTGATGCGCTTGCAGGACACCGGATCGCCGACCATCACAGGCACGATGTGGGACTGGTTTTCCATCATCGGGATACCAGCCTTGGCCAGTCGGGCCCGGACCTTGGCGACATTGGTTTGCTGGCCCTGCCGTTCGGCGGCGCTGGCCTTGAGGTGCCGGATGCTGGCCGCCGCTCCGGCCGCCACGAAGGGTGGCAAGGCGGTGGTGAAGATGAAGCCGGAGGCAAAGCTGCGCACGAAATCGCACATCGCATGCGATCCGGCGATGTAGCCGCCAACCACGCCGAAGGCCTTGCCCAGCGTGCCCTCGATCACCGTCAGACGATGGCTCAGGCCTTCGCGGTCCGCGATGCCACCGCCGCGAGGACCATACAGGCCGACCGCATGCACTTCGTCGAGATAGGTCATCGCGCCATAGGCATCTGCCACGTCGCAGATCGCCTCGATCGGCCCGATGTCGCCATCCATCGAATAGACCGACTCGAAAGCCACGAGCTTCGGTGTGCGCGGATCAAGCGCGGCCAGCCTGCGCTCGAGATCATCCACATCATTGTGCCGGAACACCTGCACAGGGGCGCGGCTGTGACGGATGCCTTCAATCATCGACGCGTGATTGCCGGCATCCGACAGGATCACGCAGCCCGGAATCTGCGAGGCCAGCGTCGACAGCGTCGCCCAGTTGGACACATAGCCGGAGGTGAACAGCAGCGCCGCTTCCTTGTCATGCAGGTCCGCGAGTTCGCGCTCCAGCAGCACATGGTCATTGGTGGTACCGGCGATGTTGCGCGTGCCGCCGGCGCCTGCGCCGCTGCGGTCCAGCGCGCTATGCATTGCTTCCAGCACGGCAGGATGCTGGCCCATGCCGAGATAGTCGTTCGAGCACCATACCGTGACCTTGCGCTCGCTCTCGCCCTTCCGGTGCGTGGCATGCGGGAAGGCACCGCGATGCCGTTCGAGATTGGCGAACACTCGGTAGCGCCCCTCCGACTTCAGCCCGTCGAGCTTGGTGCGGAAATAGTCCTCATAGTCGAGGAAAGGCGAAGTCTCCGGGGGTTTGCGAAAGGTCATGCGCTCTGGGTGCTGGGGGGATGGCTTGGGGGACGTGCGGCTGGTGGCAGGCTCGAACGGCATGTCGCCGCCCGCGTGTGGCATGTCCCGCAGATGCGTCTCCAGATGGGCGTCGCTGTCGTCGGTCATCGGTTGTCTCCCCATTCCTGCTTTTTTGTCAGGCTCTTGTTCCGTCAGGCAGCACAGGCTGCAAAAGCAGCACCGAGCCGCTCGCGGTCGAAAGCGCGACCCACGGCGGTGACACGGCCCTGTCTGTCATCCAAAATCTTGATCTTGTCGAGCGTCGCGCGGCCATCTGCGACGGCAAACCGCAACCAACCATCGTTGCTGCGCGCAGCGCCATCGACCCGTTCGACCTGTCCGAACAGCCCGCCGACGACGGCATCGAGCACCAGCCTCAACTCGCGCGGATCGCAGGGACGGCTGATGTCAGCAGACCATGAGGTCAGCGAGCCGGTGTCAAGGCTCGTTGGTGCCTGGCCCACCCGTGCCGCATTCGGCTGGCCCAACTCATGCCGGGAGGTTTCGTGCCTTTCGGCATGGAGGTCCGCCGCTGCGCCACTACCCTGTTGCCCCTTGTCCGGCCCACGGTGCGAGGACAGCCCCCAGGACCACAGCTTGGTGGCCGAGATCGGCACATAGAGCAGCCAGTGTTCGAGTATCGCCAGCGCCATGAGCGTTGTCAGAAGCAGATACCCGGTCTGGGCAAAGGTGGTTTCGGAGAAGACCAATGCCATGTGGACCAGAAAGGCCGTGAACAGCGTGGCAGCCGTGATGGCGAACGGAAAGAACCCGTTCATTGGCCGACGCCGGAAGTAGCTCGACAGGTAGCGCATGTGCGCTGGCAGGAACTCGTCGGGGATGTTCGGCGCGCCCAGGAAGATATTGAGCTTGGTCGACAGCCGCATGATCCAGAGCACGGCGAAGGTCCAGAGCCCGAACTGGTTGGGTTCGCCCCAGGTCAGCGCAGCGATCACGGCTCCGGAGGCGAGAATCGCGAGCTCATGGTCGATCAGCGTCTCGGACGCGTAGCGGAAGCGCCGGAAGCCGGTCGCATCCGGCGGACAGGGTGTGCGGCGCGGGCCGGACAGATAGCCCATCAGGAAAGCCATCTCGTTCCAGCCCCAAAGCATGAGGGCGCACAGGAAGGCGATATAGGCACCCGCAGGGGTCTGCCACGAACTGGTCAGCGCCAGACCGATCAGCGCTGCGACCGATAATCCGGTTGCGACAGCCATGCTCCAGCGAAACGAGCCGCGTCCAAGGCCGTCGAGATACAGGATCACGCCCGTCGACAGCCACCAGACGGTGATGGCCAGCAACATCGGTAGCCCTATCTCGAACATCGGCCTTGATCCTCTCGTTTCACCGCTGCCAGGGCGCCGTTACCAGGCCGGGGCCAGACGGATGTCCTTGGGCAGTTTGTGAGATTTCACCGGCATCATGTAGAGCCTGAGGAAGGTGGCTGCACCGGCAAGCCCCAGCCCGAAGCCCTTGATTTTGCCGACGATGCCGCCTTGCGCCTTCGCGTCCTCGCTGGCCTCGACGATGGCACGAAGCCGCCTCAGGCTGGCCAGGAAGGTCGGATTGTCGATGTCGATGGTGAAGGGGAACACCTGCTTCGAGATTTCCGACGTGATGCGGAAGACCTGCATGTCGTAATCCTCGATCGAGACATCGAGCGCCTTGTGGAAGGCAGGGCGCATGTGGTCGCGCACATACATCGTGGCGAACACGGCCAGCAGGAAGAACCGGATCCACAGCTTGTTGCCGCCCGTCAGCAGGCCGGGGTCCGAGCGCATCAGCAGCGCGAAGGCCTCGCCGTGGCGGAACTCGTCGTTGCACCAGTTTTCGAACCATTTGAAGATCGGGTGGAAACGCTTGTCCGGGTTGCGCTCCAGAAGCCGATAGATGGTGATGTAGCGCGCATAGCCGATCTTCTCGGACAGATAGGTCGCATACATGATGAACTTGGGCTTGAAGTAGGTGTACTTCTTGGCCTTGGTCAGGAAGCTCATGTCGACGCCGACATCGAAATCCTTGAGCACTTCGTTGATGAAGCCGGCATGACGGCTTTCGTCGCGTGCCATGAAGGAGAACAGCTCCTGCATGTCCGGGTTCTTCATCCGCTTCTTGATCTCGGAATAAAGCACGCAGCCGGAGAACTCGGCCGTCAGCGACGACACCAGGAAATCGACGAACTCCTTGTCGAGTTCCGCATTGAGCGTGGTGCGGTCGAAATCGAAATCGTCCGGCTTGCGGAAATGGTTCTTGTTGGGGTCTGCCCGCATCTCGGCCATCAGCCCATCCCACTCCCGACGCACCAGGCTGACGTCGATCCTGTCCATCGCGTCGTGGTCGGTCGTGTAGAAGCGCGGCGTCAGCAGCGTTTCCTCGGTGGCCATCTTGGTGACGTAGTTCGGGGCTCCGCCCCCACCTTCCTGCGGAATCATCGTGCTCTCCCTGCTGAAAACCCGACTTCGTAGAGCTCGGTCAGTTCGAGGTAGGCGGTGATCTTGGTGATGAAGCGGTCGAAGGCGGTGGCGCGCGTCACGGTCGCCATGCGGCGCTCCACGCGGTGCTCACCGAAGGCCACCTGGGTCGGCGCGTCATGGACGATCACCGTGTCTCCGGGGCCAACCTCGATGCCTTCCAGTTCGACGTGCGCGTGCACGAATTCGGCCGTGTTGAGCATGTCGACCGTGCAGGGAACCTGCACGCTCTGCCCGCCGCCGAGAAAATAATGGATCATTTGCCATCCCCTTGTTGCGGCAGAAGCCTGGCAAAGGCTTCCACGTTGCTAGGGCCGAAGGAACTGATGACGATCTTGATCTTCGTCGCCGTGTCCTCAAGCGTGAGGCGGCCATCAGAATGAAGTGCGAGGCGGAATGGCGGTTCGGAGCCGAAACCATCCAGCCTGCGTTCGCGCGCCCTGCCTCGCAGGACGCCCCTGATGAAACCACCTTGTCCCGGCTCAAGGATCAGGACGATGGCACCGGTCGCGGCATCCAGAATGCCAACCGAGCCATCGGCCCGATCAGTGAACCGAAGGTCACGATACTGCACTATGGCAGGCTCCGGCATCCGTAGAACACCCATGCCGGTTTGCCGCGCCAACACCGCCACTCCGACCATGAATGCAAGGACGATGACGATGGCATACCCCGGCCGGAAGCCGCCCCTCGCCTTGCCGGGAGAGGGGATGGCGGGGGCTGGGCCCTCGCTGCCGGCCGCGGCGTGCATCGGCCTTGTGTTCATGTCCGCATCATCCTTGTTCAATGAGCGGGCCGCAGGTTGTGGACGTCGCGGACCGTTGCCGGTGCGGCGGCTTCTGCCTGTGCAACGGGAAGCCGCGAGCCCGAGAGCGCCGCCGCCAGCAGGTCTGCGACCGCACTGGCATCGGGCACCGAGCGCAGCATCGGCTCTGGCCGGCTCAGACGCCATGGTCGCATGTTGGGCCAGATCGCCATGATGGCGATGCGGTCCTCCTTGGAGAGCTTCAGTGGAATGTCGCCGGTGCCGTCTGCGTGAAGCCTGAGGCCTGCCCCGTCGATGCGCTTGAACGGCAGGTTGACCGTGATCGGCATGGCCACGCCCGATCTCATCATCACGCGCCGTGAGGTGATCGAGTAGATCGTCATGCGGGCATAGCCATAGGCCAGCAACGCAACGATGCCGATGCCGCACAGCGCCACGGGCATGATGGCGAGGGCATAGGACAAGGCCTCGCCCGGAGCGGCCCCGTCATACTTCGACGAGACACCGCGCCAGAGGATCAGGGCCGCGAAATAGATCGCGACCTTGCGAATGTGGAAAGCGCGGATCGCCAGCGACATCCAGGCTGGAGAACCCTGCCAGAGGAGCCGTTCCCCTTCCGGCAGGTCTGCCGGAAGGCCGGGGATTGGCTCGCCCGCATAATCATCATGCGGGGCGTTGACGAAGCCGCCGCCGCTCATATCAGCGGCTCCGAGCGCTGTGGCGAGGCATAGAGCGTGCCTCCGCCATAATAGCCCATGATCTTGTCTTCCTCG
The DNA here is from genome assembly GCA_943370645.1 of Hydrogenophaga intermedia. Lineage (GTDB taxonomy): Bacteria > Pseudomonadota > Alphaproteobacteria > Rhizobiales > Beijerinckiaceae > Allobosea. The sequence continues at coordinate 141,624 of CALRRR020000003.1, forward strand.
AGCAAGGTCACCTGATCAGGGTTCTTCAGGCCGGGCACATCGGCGAAGTGCTTGGCGAAGATCGCCTTGACGCGTGCCTGCCGCTTCTGCCCGTCGATGCGGGTGAAGTTGGTCGGCAGCAGCACGTTGCGGACACCGCCCGGCACGGCCACCTCGACCTCCATATAGCGCATCACGTACTCGGCACGGTCGATCCAGATATCCTTGACCACGCCGGCCCGCTTGCCATCACCACCGATGACATCCATGCCGACCGGGTTTGGGTCGCGGCCTTCCACATGGAAGTCCTTGGCAACGCGCAAGGGCTCGATGCGCGGTTTGCCGTTGTGCAGGATATCCGGCTTGTCGGCACGCTCGGCCCACGAACCAGGACCGACACCGGCCAGCATCGGATCACCGATCGGCTCCAGCGGGGCACCTGGCCACGGCTCCAGCGCCTTCATGGCGTGGCTGCGCGTGTCGGGGTTGCCGTTGGCGTCGATGACCTTGTCCGGCCCATGCGCCTGCTTGTAGGTCTTGGCGGGCGGAGGCGCCGGCCAGCCGACGATCTCGTAGCGGTTGTAGCGATCCTGGGTATCCTTTGCGAGCGGATATCCTTCGCGCTTGCTCTCGCGGTGCAGATACCAGATCAGGCCGGCAAAGAACGCCAGGAACAGCCAGAAGCTGATCACGGCAAGGTCGAAGCCAAGTGGACTGGAGCCGGGTAACATGTGTGCCTCCTGGGCAGTGTCTCGGACTAGCTGGGGAGTTCCGCCAGCCCGAATGTTGAGGGGGATTTGGCCTTGGTCTCGGTCGTGCGGCCCACCAGCGGGCCGATCACGACAAGAGTCATGAAGAGCAGCAGAAGTTCGAGGTGATAGACGGCCGAATAGCCGACAGCGGCGTCAGTCAGCGCCGGGCCCAGCAATCTGGCGGTCGCCATGTGCGAGACGACGTCGCGGAGTACGCCGCCTGCGGCGATCGAGAGCCCCATGGCCAGCGCCTGCACGGCACCCCATGCGCCGAGCGCCAGGCCCGTGCCGCCGGTCTTGTCGAGCGCCATCGCGCCCGTCAGCGTGCCGACCGAGAACAGCCCGCCGCCAAAACCGATCAGCACCGTTCCGATCCGGAACAGCATCGGCATTTCGAGTGGCGCGGACAGGATCACGAACGAGAAGGCGACAAGACCCACGACCGCGCCATAGGCGGCAAGGCGCGATGGATCAATGCCGCGCATCAATTGCCGGGCCGCAAGCCCGAACGCAAACAATGCGCCCGTCGCCATCAGCCCGGTCAGTGCCGTGGTCTCGCCGACGCTGAGCTTGAGGATTTCCCCGCCATAAGGTTCGAGCACCACATCCTGCATGTTGAAAGCAGCCGTGCCGAGGGCGACTGCCAGCAGGAACCGTTTGGTTCTGCCTGCATTGGCGAAGCGGGCCCAGACCTCGCGGAAGGCTGGCGTGTCATCGCTGGCACGGGCACGGTCCGGGTTGCGGGCTTCCTGCTTCCACAGCGCCACGACATTGAGCACCAGCGTCATCGAGGCTGCGCCCTGCACCACCTGAATCAGCCGGATCTGGCTGAAATCTGCCAGCAGCAGCGAGAACACGAGCCCCGAGATCACCATGCCAACCAGCAGCATCGTGTACATCAGCGCCACGACGCGGGGCCGCGCCGAGGGTGCCGCAAGATCGGTGGCGAGCGCCAGCCCGGCGGTCTGGGTCGTCTGCAGGCCTGCGCCCACGGCCAGGAAGGCGATGGCAGAGGCAACGTGGCCCACCCACCATGGCCCCCAGGTGTCGCCGGAGAGCAGGATCAGCGCAAACGGCATGATCGCCAGCCCGCCGAACTGGAGCAGGGTGCCCATCCAGATGTAAGGCACCCGCCGCCAGCCGAAGGCGGAGCGATGATGATCCGACTTGAAACCCACCAGCGCCCGGAACGGCGCGAACAGCAGCGGGATCGCCACCATCACCGCCACCAGCGAGGCGGCAACGTTCATCTCGACGATCAGCACGCGGTTCAGTGTGCCGATCAGCAGGACCGTGGCCATGCCCACGGAAAACTGGAACAGGGACAGGCGCAGGAGCTTCTTCAGCGGCAGGTCCGCCGATCCGGCATCGGCAAACGGGAGCAGCTTCAGGCCGAACCTGCGCCATTCGTCTGCGAGGGCCTGAAGCTCCGGTCTCATCTGCGTGCCAGCTCCATCGCCTGGCTGATGTAGAAGCCGCGCGCGATCCGGCGGGTGCGGGCCGGCGTCCATCCGGCGAGCAGCGGCTCTGCCTCGATCTGCCGGACAAGCCCGGCCGCCGCCAGCGGCACGATGGCCGGTGAGCGGTCAGCGCGCGGAAACAGCTTGCCCACGCCATACATGGCCGAGATCATCGCCGTGCGCGGCGCAAAGGTGAACAGGATCGAGGCCGAAGTGCGTTCGCCCAGGGTGCGCAGGCAGCGCACAACATCGGACGTGGGGTGATAGATCAGCGAGTCCATCGCGACCACATGGTCGAAGCCGCCAAGGCCGGCGTCCAGCATGTCGCCCACACCGAACGTAATGGAGCCCTTTCCGAGATCTTTCGGCAGCCGCTCCGCCGCAATCGACACCAGCGTTGCCGACAGGTCGATAGCCAGCACATCGGCACCGCGCCGTGCCGCCTCCACCGCGAAGGCACCCGTGCCGCAGCCAGCATCGAGAATGCGGCGCCCTGTCAGGTCTGCCGGCAGCCAGGCCAGCAGTTGCGCCCGCATCTCGTCACGCCCGGCGCGCACCGTGGCTCGGATACGGCTGACGGGAGCATCGGTCGTCAGCCGCGCCCAGGCATCCACCGCAGTGCGGTCGAAATAGGTCTCGAGCTGGCTGCGCCGTGCCGTGTAGCTTTGGGTGTGATGTGCGGTGGTGCTCATCAATCAAACCCCAGCAGGTCGAAAATCTCGCGATCCTTCAACGGGTTGACAACATTGCCCTCGTTACCGGCCCAGAGCGCCGCCGCCAGCTTGAGGTATTCCTTCTGCACCGCGAGGATTTCCGGCGTCTCCTCCATCTCGAACAGGGTCGCCTTCTTCAGGCGCGAACGCCGGATGGCGTCGAGATTGGGGAAATGCGCCAGGGTCTCGGTGCCGACAGCCGCATTGAATTTGTCGATCTGGTCCGTGCCTTCGCTGCGGTTGACGATCACGCCGCCGACCCTGACATCGTAGTTTTTCGACTTGGCCCTGATCGCCGCGACGATCCGGTTCATGGCGAAGATCGAGTCGAAATCGTTGGCGGCCACGATCACGGCGCGCTCGGCATGTTGCAGCGGGGCAGCAAAGCCGCCGCAGACCACATCGCCCAGCACATCGAAGATCACCACGTCGGTGTCGTCGAGCAGGTGATGCTCCTTGAGCAACTTCACGGTCTGGCCGACCACATAGCCGCCGCAGCCCGTGCCGGCGGGCGGGCCGCCTGCCTCCACGCACATCACCCCATTGTAGCCCTCGAACACGAAGTCCTCGCGGCGCAGTTCCTCGGAGTGGAAGTTCACAGTCTCCAGCACGTCGATGACGGTGGGAATCAGGCTCTTGGTGAGCGTGAAGGTCGAGTCATGCTTGGGGTCGCAGCCAATCTGGAGAACCCGCTTGCCCAGCTTCGAGAAGGCGACGGACAAGTTCGACGAGGTTGTCGACTTGCCGATGCCGCCCTTGCCATAGACCGCGAAGACCTTGGCTGTGCCAAGATCCTGGGTTGCATCCATGTGGACCTGCACCGAGCCTTCGCCATCGCCTCTTCCGGCGGGCTTGCGGGCAACGGGATTTCTAATGGGCAGTTCGATCGTGCTCATGGTGTGCTCTCTCCGCTGGGGCTCATGCGGCCCTCCCGGCAGTGTTGGCGGGCGTGACGACGCCCTCGAGCCTGTCTTCGAGCGCTTCGCCTGCCTCATGCAGGGCATCGAGCGTCTCCTGGTCCGGCGTCCAGTAATTGCGCTGGTGGGCTTCGATCAGCCTGTTGGCGAGGCGGGCCGAGGCCGTGGTATTGAGTGCGGCGAGGCGTTCGCGCATGGCAGGGTCGAGCACATAAAGCTCGGTCACCTGCTGGTAGACCCAGGGCGCGACCTCGCCAGTGGTGGCTGACCAGCCGACCGTATTGGCGACGTGCTCCTCGATCTGGCGCACACCCTCGTAGCCATGCTTGAGCATGCCCTCATACCATTTCGGATTGAGGATCCGGGTGCGGGCTTCGAGCGCCACCTGCTCGTTGAGCGTGCGCACCACGCCGGGGCCAGAGGTCTGGTCACCAATGTAGACCGGCACAGCTTCCTTGCGGGCGCGCCGCACCGCACGGCTGATGCCGCCAAGCGTATCGAAGTACTGATCGACGGTGGTGACGCCAAGCTCGACCGAATCGAGGTTCTGGTAGGTCAGTTCCACATCGGCCAGCACTGATTGCAGCAACTCGGACTTGCGCTCCGCCGTGCCCTTGCGCCCGTAGGCGAAGCACTTGCGCTTGGTGTAGGTCTCGGCGAGTTCGTCCTCGTCGTCGAACGTGGATGACTGGACGAGGTGGTTGACGTTGGCGCCGTAGGTGCCGTCCGCGTTCGAGAACACGCGCAACGAAGCCGTTTCGAGATCGCACTTGTGCTCGGCCATGTAGGCGAGGGCATGCTTGCGCACGAAGTTGCGCTCCAGCGGCTCGTCGGCCGATGCGGCGAGAAAGGCCGCCTCCGCCAGAAGCCTGATCTGGAGTGGCAACAGATCGCGGAAGATGCCGGACAGCGTCATCACCACATCGATGCGCGGGTGCCGCAATTCGTCGGCAGGGACCAGTTCGGCGCCGCACAGCCGGCCGTAGCTGTCGAAGTGCGGGCGCGCGCCCATCAGGGCCAGCGCCTGCGCGATCGGGCCGCCCTCGCTCTTGAGGTTGTCTGTGCCCCACAGCACCAGCGCGATCGATTCGGGCAGCGCCTTGCCATCCTGCATGTGGCGATCGAGCAGGCGCTGGGCCTGCCGCGCACCGTCGGCGACGGCAAAGGCGCTGGGAATGCGGAATGGGTCGAAACCGTGCAGGTTGCGGCCGGTCGGCAGGATGGCTGCATTGCGGATCAGATCGCCGCCGGGGGCCGGGCGGATATAGCGCCCATCGAGGGCGGCCAGCACCCCGCCCAGTTCTGTCTGTTGTTCGAGCAGGAGATTGGTCTTGACCAGTTCAGCCTGCAGTTCCGGCGTCAGTCCGGCCGGCACATCGTGAAGGGCTTCATGACGGGCCAGCGCCATGGTCAGCTCGCGTGGCAGTCGTACGCCGTGGTGGGCATCGGCCATCGAGGCCAGCATGTCGGCACGCTCATCGTCGGAAAGCGTCTGGCCGACCACATGCAGCCCGTGCGGGATCAGCGCATATTCGAGTTCGAGGACCTGCTCCGACAGCTTCTGGATCATGGCGTCGGGATCGAGCCATTGCGGCTCGGCCTGTGCCAGTTCCACTTTCGAGGCCTGAGCCTGGATCAGATCGGCCAGATCCTCGCGTTCCCCGCCCTGTTCGGGCTGGAGATTGCGCCAGCGGTCGATCGAGGACTTGAGATCGACAAGGCCGCGATAAAGCCCGGCCTGCGCCACCGGAGGGGTCAGGTAGCTGACCAGTGTTGCCGCCGCGCGGCGCTTGGCGATTGCGCCTTCCGACGGGTTGTTGGCGGCATAGAGATAGACGTTCGGCAGGTCCCCGATCAGCCGCTCGGGCCAGCAGGTGCTCGACATGCCGACCTGCTTGCCGGGCATGAACTCGAGCGCACCATGGGTGCCGAAATGCAGCACGGCGCTGGCCCCGAAATCCTCCCGCACGTAGCGATAATAGGCCGAGAAAGCGTGGGTCGGCGCGAAACCCTTCTCGAACAGAAGGCGCATCGGGTCGCCCTCGTAGCCGAAGCCGGGCTGGATGCCGACCATCACATGGCCGAACTCGGCCCCGAGAATGTGGATGCTGGCGCCGTCCGACTGCTGCTTGCCGGGGGCAGGGCCCCACTGCTTCTCGATCTCGGCCAGATGGGTTTCGCGGCGCACGTGTTCGGTGGTCGGCACGCGCGCCATGACGTTGGCGGCTGCGCCAAAGCGGGCAGCATTGCCGATCAGGATCGCGTCGCGCAGGGCATCGACCGACGCGGGCATGGTGACGCTGTAGCCATCGGCCTTGAGCGCACCGAGCACATTGAACAGCGACTCGAACACCGACAGATAGGCTGCCGTGCCGACATTCCCGGCATTGGGCGGGAAGTTGAAGATGGTGATGGCGATCTTGCGCTCTGCCTTGGCGCGCTTGCGTGCGGCAACGAGCCGGTCCACGCGGGCCGCAAGCAACTCGGCGCGGTTGGCGCAGGACTGCACGTTGCGCGCCCCCAGCGCTCCGTCGAACCGGCAATGCCGTTCGCAGCCATCGCAATGGTGATCGCTGCCGCCGCCACGTCCGCCGAAGACCATCGGCCCGGTGCCGCCATCGAGTTCCGGAATGGCAACCATCATCGTCGCCTCGACCGGCAGCAGACCACGGGCCGAACTGGCCCATTCCTCGATGCTCTGGAACTCGACCGGTGTCACCGACAGGTAAGGCACATCAAGTGCGGCCAAAGTTGCCTCGGCGGCCTTGGCGTCGTTGTAGGCCGGCCCGCCGACGAGCGAGAAACCAGTGAGCGAAACCACCGCATCGACCAGAACCCGCCCTTGCGGCGCAAAGAAGCGCTCGATGGCCGGGCGCGCGTCGAGCCCGCTGGCGAAGGCCGTGATGACATTCAGGCCGCGTGCCTCCAGTGCCGCGATCACACCGTCATAGTGGGCGCTGTTGCCGGCCAGCAGATACGAGCGCAGCACGATCAGCCCGACGGTGCCGCGGGCACCGGCCTTGCGCGGCAGGCTGGCTGTGCTCTCTGCCATCCGGGCAGGCAGGGTCGGATGATAGACGCCGATCTCCGGATACTCGACTGGATCGGCGGCCTTGAACCGGCCGCGGAAATGCGCGCGCGGCCCGTCGGCGTAGCGATCGACGAGGAAGCGCACCATGCTGACGACATTGTCGTCGGAGCCGGCCAGCCAGTATTGCAGGGTCAGGAAATAGGCCCGCACGTCCTGTGCCGTGCCGGGAATGAAGCGCAGGATCTTGGGCAGACGGCGCAGCATGCTCATCTGGCGCGCGCCGGCGCTGGAATCCTGCCCCGGACCGGTCTTGCCGCGCAGCTTCTTGAGGAAAGCCAGGGGGCCTCCCCCGCCATTACCAGGCTGGAAGCGGCCCATCCGCGTCAGTCGCGCCACTTCGGCAGCTGACATGCAGGCCACCATGGCATCGCAGTGCTCGCGGCGGGCCTGCAAATCGGCCATCACCGGCCTGATGTGGTCTTCCATGAAGAGCATCGTCACAAGGATGATGTCACCCTTGGCGATGTCTGCCTTGCAGCGCGCCAGAGCTTCGGGATCATGTTCCCACTCGGCAGCGGCATGCAGCGTCAGCGACAGTCCCGGCAGATCACGCCGCAAGGCGTCGCGCGCCCGGTCGCAGGCGCTCGCCAGATGGCTGTCCAGTGTCACGATGACGACACTGAGCGGCGTCACCGCTTTCGCGGTGTTATCGGCCGAAGTGAGCTTTAGCATCGTAAAGGGTATCCACGGTGATGAGGCCAACGCCGCGCTCGGTCGCGAAGCGTTCGGTGTTCCGCCGTGCCTTGCCGCGCACGAAGAACGGTATCTTCCTGAGTTCCTGCTCCGCTTCTGCGGCCCAGATGATCGATGCTCCTGTGGCTGCCGGTGGCATCACCGGCACGGGTTGGGGAAGGCTTGAGGGGTCGACCGGCAGAAGATTGGAGGCCGCGCCGGCGACAGGTTCGGTGATCTCGGGTTCGGACGCGGAAGGTTGCGCCTGATCGCTGCCACCGGAAGGGTGCTGGCCGTGGCTCTGGTGCGAGCCATGGCCAGCGCCGAGATGCGACGGCGTGGCGCTGTCCGAGAACTCGAAATCGCCCCGGAACATGCCGATGAGGTGTTCTTCAAGACCCATCATCAAGGGATGGATCCAGGTATCGAAGATGACGTTTGCACCTTCGAAGCCCATTTGTGGCGCATAACGGGCGGGGAAATCCTGCACATGCACCGGCGCCGAGATCACGGCGCAGCCGATCCTGAGCCGCTTGGCGATATGCCGCTCCATCTGAGTGCCGAGCACCAGTTCGGGCTGAAGTTCGGCGATCCTGGCCTCGACCTCGAGGTAGTCTTCGGATATCAGCGCCTCGACCCCGAGTTTTCCGGCCAGCTCGCGCACCTCGCGGGCAAACTCGCGAGTGTAGGTGCCGATGCCGACGACGGTGAAACCCATTTCCTCGGTCGCGATGCGGGCCGCGGCGATGACATGGGTCGCGTCGCCGAAGATGAACACGCGCTTGCCGGTCAGGTAGGTCGAGTCGACCGAGCGCGAATACCACGGCAGGCGCGACGGGATCGCCCGTTCGGCCACAGCCGGATCAAGCCCGGCCACCCGTATCACCTCGGCGATGAAATCGGTGGTGGCACCCACGCCGATCGGCACGATTCGCACGGTGGGCTGGCGGAAGGTCCGCTCCAGCCAGCGCACGGTGACATCGGCGATTTCCGGATAGAGCGAAATGTTGAAGTCGGCATCGGGCAAGCGAGCCAGATCGGCGGCGCTGGCACCGAGCGGTGCCACCACATTGACGTCGACGCCGAGCGCGGCCAGCAACCGTGTCACTTCGGTGATGTCGTCGCGGTGGCGAAAGCCGAGCGCTGTCGGCCCGAGCAGGTTGCAGCTTGGCCGGGTGCTCGCAGCGCGCTCGGGCCTGATATAGCCTTGCGCCCGGCCCGCCAGAAGCGCACGCGCAAGACGATAGAACGTCTCGGATGCGCCCCAGTTTTCCTTCTTCTGGTAGGACGGCAGTTCGAGCGGCACCACGGGGATCGGCAGGTTCAGCGCCGCAGCAAGGCCGGCCGGATTGTCCTGCAGCAACTCGGCGGTGCACGACGCGCCCACCAGCATCGCGGCAGGCTGGAAGCGCTGGTGCGCATCGCGGCAAGCGCTCTGGAAGATCTCTGCGGTGTCGCCACCCAGGTCCCGTGCCTGGAAGGTCGTGTAGGTTACAGGCGTACGCTGGTCGCGCCGCTCGATCATGGTGAACAGCAGATCGGCGTAGGTGTCGCCCTGCGGCGCGTGCAGGACGTAATGCACATCCGTCATCGCCGTTGCGATGCGGATTGCGCCGACATGGGGCGGGCCCTCATAGGTCCAGACGGTCAGTTGCATGACGCGCCTCCCGCCGGGGCTGCAGCCTGATGGGTGGCCGCCCTCGCCGGAAGCTGGACGCTCAGCCGCTGCTTGCGGTTGAAGGGACGGGCAAACAACTCGGCCAGATCACCTGCCTGCTCGTAGCCCTGGATCGGGGTGAAAACGAGTTCGATCGACCACTTGGTGTTGAGCCCTTCCGCTTCGAGCGGGTTGGCAAGCCCGAGGCCGCAGACCACCAGATCGGGCCGAGCAGCGCGGCAGCGATCCAGTTGCTGGTCTACATCGGCGCCTTCGGTGATCAGCGTGCCGGCCGGCAGCAGGCCCATGTCGGGCGCCATGTGCTGGCGATGCAGGTAGGGCATGCCGACCTCGACGATCCGCATGCCGGCCTCGTTGGCGAGGAAGCGGGCGAGCGGAGCCTCAAGCTGCGAATCGGGGAAGAAGAAGATGCTCTTGCCGGCCAGTTGGGGCCGGTAGCGCTCCATGGCCCTGGCCGCCCGCTCGCGTGGCGCGACCGTCGCCGCATCAAAGGCGGCCTGCCCGATGCCGAAGGCGGCGGCGGCGGCGCCGAGCCAGGCGCTCGTGCCTTCCACGCCAAGCGGGAAAGGCGCTGCCAACCGTTCGGCACCGCGTGCCTCCAGCAGCCGCGCGGTCTCGGCCAGGAAGGGCTGGGCCAGAAGGATCCGCGTGCCCGGCCCGATGGCAGGCAAATCCGTCGAACGGCGCGGTGGGAAGAACGCGACATCGCCGATGCCGAGATCAGCAAAGATACGGCGGAACTGGTCCTCGACCACATCGGCGAGGGCACCGACGACCAGCAGCGAAGCCGGCGAACCGGCCGCCCTTGCCGGCAGCGAGGGCACCATCGCGGCCAGCGCGGCATCTTCGCCCTGGGTGAAGGTGGTTTCGATTCCGCTGCCCGAATAGCTCAGCACCCGGCAGTCCGGATTGAATCGCTTGTCGAGCCGCTGGGCAGCCCGTGACAGGTCGAGCTTGATCACCTCGGATGGGCACGAGCCCACCAGGAACAGCAGCCGGATATCGGGCCGGCGCGACAGCAACTGGTCCACGACCCGGTCCAGTTCCTCGTGCGCGTCGGCAAGTCCGGCCAGGTCGCGCTCTTCGATAATCGCTGTGGCGAAGCGCGGCTCGGCGAAGATCATCACACCGGCAGCCGACTGGATCAGGTGCGCGCAGGTGCGCGAGCCGACGACGAGGAAGAACGCATCCTGGATCTTGCGGTGCATCCAGATGATTCCGGTCAGGCCGCAAAACACGGCATGCTGGCCGCGCTGACGCTGAACCACTGGTTCTGAGCAGCCTGAAGCAGCGGTGATCGGGGCATGGGCTGTCATGTTGCCGATCCTGCAAGTTTATCGCCGCTGGCAGCAGCGGCACCCAGGCGCGCGGCGCGCAGCTTCAGGATGAACTGGGCTGCATTGACGACGTAGGTGGCGTAGGCGGCCAGTGCGAGCCACATCTGTTCGGTCGGGGTGAGCCAGTTAACGAACAGGCTGAAGAGATATGCCGTGTGCAATGCGATCACGATCATGCTGACCGCGTCTTCCCAGAAAAACGCGTCAGCAAACAGATACTTGCCGTAGACGTCGTTCTCCCAGATCGCTCCGGTGACCATGATTGTGTAGAGCACCAACGTCTTGATCACGATGGAAATGGTGGCTGCCTCGAAGCCTTCGCCAGTGACCAGATAGCGAACCACAAGGAAAAGGCTGACCAGGAAAACCACAAACTGGAACGGGGCCAGAATGCCTTGAACCAGTGTCCAGGGCGAGGCATCGCGGCGGCGCCGTTCCTCGGCGGTGTACAGTGGCTGCGCCTGAGGCGGGCGACGTTGATGGCTCATCCGGCGCTCCCTCCCTTGAATCTCTTGCGAGGCTGCCCTCGATCCCGTTTCAGGCCCTGAAGCGGGGACCAGCACGGACCCTAAATCTGTTGTAAATCGGACAGAACGTCAAGTTGACTTTACATTTCTGCGCACTCTAGAATACCTACGTAGTCCAACGGGGGGACCGGGGATTGCGGCTGTGGTAGCCTTCAGGCTGATAGATGCTGTGGAAACGGGAGCATTCCCTACGCCGCGACCGAGCCTGTCATGTGCCACTGCGGCCTGGCGATCGTGCCTGAGTCGCGTCAACGGTGGACAACAGCGGGGGGTTGGAAATGTCTGACTCAGCCTACTCGGAACACTCCCACACGCCGGCGGCCAGACAGGCATCTGCTGGCAAATCGGGCCTCCGCGAGCCTTCAGGCGCGGCATCCCCGGCATCCGTCACCTATGAGCAGGAAATCCTCTCGCTGCTCTCACAGGTCGTGCGCCGGGACATCGTGCCCAACCTGATCATCGCCAACCGCATCATCGGGGACGACGCCAAGGTCCTTGAAAGCACCGGTGCCCCCTCCTTTGCCGGAGGGCAGGCCGATCCGCGCTCTCAGGGCCGGTCGGCACTGGACAGTGTCTGGCACGATGCCGGCTTCAATGCCGGGCGCGGGGATCGCGACCTCAAGTTCGCCAGCGGCCACATCCGCATGGTCGACGTGGCCCGCTTCGTGCGACTTCTGCGCGGCACCGGCGCGGAGGCGGCACCGGCACTGGTCGATGTTCTCGTGGCGCGCGGCACCCCGCGCAGCGAGCTTTATCTCAACCTTCTGGCACCTGCCGCCCGCATGATCGGGGACATGTGGCAGGATGACGAGTGCAGCTTCGCCGATGTGACAATGGTGGTGGCGCGCCTGCACCAGATCCTCAACGGCTTGCGCGACGAGCAACCTGTCAGTGCGCCCTTGCCCGATGCGCCCACGATCCTGCTGTCGGCAGCGCCGGGCGAGCAGCACAGCTTCGGCATTGCTGTGGTCGAAACACTGTTTCAGGAAGCGGGCTGGCAGACGCGCCTGTCCAATACCAACGATGCGGAAGATCTGCTCGAACAGGTGCGCAGCCGCCGTTTCGATGCGGTCGGGTTCTCGCTCAGCCATGGCGATCTGGCCGATGTGCTTCGGGCGACGGTGATGCGGCTCAGGTCCGTCTCGGTCAACCGCGATATCGTTGTGCTCGTCGGAGGTCCGTCGTTCCAGTCGGCGCCGGATCTCGCCCAATATGTCGGGGCGGACGCAGAGGTTGGTGCAGGTGCTGATGCTGCAAGGCAAGCGCGCGACTTGCTTCCTCGACATGACCGCCTATATGCATAAATACTGATATCAGCGTAATCCCCCGCTCCGATGCGCTTGCGCTAATTTCTGGCGCAAGGTCGAAAGCTGACAACGTGAAGAAGATCGGCCATCCGTCGAATGCGATGGTCCATATCGACCCGGCAATCGCCGCTCGCATGGTCATGGCCAGCGCGGATGTGGCAATCTTGATGGATCGTGACGGAACCGTCATCGACGTGTCGCTCGCAACCGAAGCGCGGCTGCCTTCCGAGTTCGGAGACTGGCTGGGCCGCCCTTGGCTTGACACGGTCGCACCGGACAGCCGCAACAAGGCGCAGCAACTCCTGGCTGATGCGGCTGCGGGCCTGCCCGGGCGCCTGCGCGAGATCAATCACAGCGTTCATACTGGTGCCGCGACTGTTCCGTTGCGCTATTCCGCCATCAGGATCGATGACGATGGCAAGATGCTGGCCATCGGGCGCGATCTGCGCGCCCTCGCAGCCCTCCAGCAGCAACTTGTCCAGTTCCAGCAGTCGATGGAGCGCGAATACAGCCGCCTGCGCGCGGCTGATACGCGGTACCGGGTGCTGTTCCAGCTCACATCCGAGCCGATCCTGATCGCGGATGCCACCGGCCGCCGCATCTCGGAAGCCAATCCTGCGGCGCTTGCGCTGCTCGGGATTCCGCAGAACCGCATCAGCGGGCGCACCTTGCAGAGCGTTTTCGCCGACAAGGGCGGGGACGCGTTGCAGGAAACCCTCGCCGTGGCGGCCAGCGGTGCGCTCGCCATGCCGGCGACGTTGCGGCTCGCTGAGGGCGGGAGGGCGGTCAGCGCCCATGTTTCGCTGTTCCGGCAGGATGGATCGTCCTATTTCCTCCTACGCCTGCTGCCCGACCCTGATCGGACACAAGCCTCGCCTGTCGCCGCCCATGTGGTCGACAGCGTGATCGAACATTTCCCCGACGCCTTCGTCCTCACAACCGGCGATGGTGTCATCCAGAGCGCCAATGCCGCGTTCCTCGACCTGACGGGTCTGATCGGATTGCATGCCGCCATCGGACAGAACCTTGACCAGTGGCTCGGCCGCGCCGGGGTTGATTTCGGCGTGCTCAAGACGTCGCTGAAGGATGGTGGCTCCGTGCGCAACTTCGGCACTGTGCTGCGCAGCGTCTATGGTGCGGTCGACAATGTCGAGGTGTCCGCTGTTGGTGTCGATGGGCCCGAGGGCGACCATATCGGCTTCCTGATTAGGCCGCCGGGCCGGACCGGCACCGAGATGGCGGCACCGTCGGCGCTGCCGCGGTCGGCCGAGGAATTCAAGCAACTCGTCGGGCGCGTACCGCTCAAGGAACTGGTTCGCGAGACCAGCGACATCATCGAGAAGCTGTGCATCGAGGCGGCCCTCGAACTCACGGGCGACAACCGGGCCTCGGCCTCCGAGATGCTCGGCCTCAGCCGGCAGGGGCTCTACGCCAAGCTCCACCGTTTCGGCATCGGCGATCTCAGCCGCGAAGACTGAGCTGCTCACCTGGCGGGTGGCGATGCCGCCTCAGCGCATGTCATCCAGCGCCGCCCGGAACAGTGGCAGGAAGCGCAAGGTTTCAGCAGCCGCCAGATGGTTCGAATCCGCGAACAGGGATCGGCCATCAGCAACAAAGTCGCAGCGCGATCCATCGCACAGCACGCTGTCCGGCCTGACCAGCCGCACATCGCTTCGCCGCGAGACATGAGCCAGTGCCGCGCCATGGCGGGCTTCAAACTCGGCCTGCGGCATGTCGAGCGCGCGCGACGACGGCCAGCCGAAGGCCACACGCCGGCTCTGCTCGGAGGCGAGATTCCAGCCCGGAAAGGCAATCGGCCCGATCAGGATTGCCCTGTGCCCGGCTGCGCTGATGCGCGACAGAAGGTTGTCGAGCGCATCGATGAAGGCCATCTCGCCACGGTTGTCGAGCGCCCGTCCGTCCTTGTCGACAAGCCGTGTCTCAGCGGTCGGCCAGTTCATCGCGATGATGATGCGTCTCAGTTTCGGCAGGGCCAGAACTGTCGCGAGGGAATCCTCGGCCGTGGCAAGGCAGGCACGGCTGATGTTGGCCGTGACGACGGGCAGGCAGCCGTTGACCGGCACCAGCAGGCCCGGCACGCCGCGCTCCGCCAGAACCTCGCGCCACGCTGGCGCATACATCTGTGCATGGGAGTTGCCGAGCAGCACTACTTCGGCATCCACGGCCCTGCCATCGGCAGGATGCAGGGCGCAGGCACGGCTGGCTCCAAAGGGCATCAAGGTGCTGATCGGGCAGCGGAAATGCGTCCCCACTGCCTCGTTGAGCCGTGCCGCTTCGCCCGAAAACCGGCCCGGCCAACCCCCTGCAGCCAGCAGCAGGAAGCTGCCCGCCAGAACAAGCGCCGCCATTCCGCCTGTTGCCGTCATGACAACGCGGCCAGGCATGCGGCGCTGGCGAAAAGGCTGCTCGATGAAGCGCCATGACAGTGTTGCCAGCGCGATGCTTAAGGCGAGGATCAGAACGGCCTCGCCCGAAGTCAGGTGCCGCACGAGGTAGTACTTGGCCAGAACGATCACCGGCCAATGCCACAGATAGAGCGAATACGAGATCAGCCCGGTGAACACCATGATGCGCGTCGCCAGGCTGAAGCGGATCAGCTGTGCAGACAGCGGTGATGCAGCTTCTCCACCCGCCGCGATCAGACAGCAGGTTGCCAATACCGCAAGCGTGGCAGCCGGCAGCATCTCGGGCAGTGGCAAGGGCACGAGCAGCGAGACTGCGAGCCCGGCCATGCCGGCAAGCCAGATGGCGCTCGCTGCCGGTCCGGGCCGCAGCCTGTGTGGGGGCAGGAGCGCCAGCGCCGCCCCTGCGCCGAGTTCCCACATCCGCGTTGGCAGCAAGAAGAACGCCGGCGCTGCGCCCCCGGCCTGCAGCGCCACCATGTTGAGCGCGAACGAGGCGACGATCATCGCCAGAACTCCTGCCAGCAGCCAGCGCGGCGCATGGCGGCTGAGCAGCAGCAGCGCAACTGGAAACAGGATGTAGAACTGCTCCTCGACGCTGAGCGACCACATGTGGAGCAGCGGCTTCTGCTCGGCGTCGGGGGAAAAATAGTTCGTGTCGCGCCAGAAATGGATGTTGGCGACGAACAGCAAGGTGGCGACAGCGCTTCTGGCAAGCCCGATCAGGTCGCCCGGCAGCAGCAGCGCCGAACCCACCAGCATGGTGCAGACCAGCACGGCCAGCAGCGCCGGCATGATGCGGCGAACGCGCCGTTCGTAGAAGGCCAGGATCGAAAACGACCCTTCCGCCATCTCCCGGACAAGGGTGCCCGTGATCAGATAGCCCGAGAGGACAAAGAACACATCGACGCCGAGGTAGCCGCGCGGCAGCCATTGAGGCGAAAGATGATAGATCACCACCGACAGCACCGCGATGGCCCGGATACCGTCGATGTCCGGGCGATAAGCCGATGATCCGGAAGAGTGGCGCGCGGATGTCATGCAGGTCGGGTTGGCCGGTTGATGAAGCGTGACGGAAGAGACCGTCCGGCGGGGCTGTCAGGGACGATGCGAACGATGCCTTCGCAGGATCACATTTTGAC
This sequence comes from Hydrogenophaga intermedia, assembly GCA_943370645.1. Lineage (GTDB taxonomy): Bacteria > Pseudomonadota > Alphaproteobacteria > Rhizobiales > Beijerinckiaceae > Allobosea. The sequence goes on from CALRRR020000003.1 coordinate 157,622, forward strand.
CCGCACTGTCCACTCAAACACGCGCGAGACTGGCCATTGCCAGAAGCTGGCCCACTGACGGGTTGGGGAATCGCGAGCAATCATGATGTGCGCCAGCAATCCTGTCGTGATGCGATGCCCCGAGGCATGCAGGCCTGGATCGATCAAGGCGCCCGTCACGATCCATTGCGTGCCCTGCGGCACCCCCTGCGGCAACTGGTGAAGGCAAGTAGGTGTAAACACAAATTGACGCATCAAAACGTCAATTGTAGTTTTCCTTGATGTCAGACGCCCGTGCTCTTTCCAGCGCCACGTCCCGGTCCGCGCTGCCGCGGCCTTCGGCGGTTCTTGAGCTGTTCAAGCCGATCACCTGGTTTGCGCCGATGTGGGCTTTCGGCTGCGGCGTGGTCTCCTCTGGCCAGCCGGTCGGCGAACGCTGGCTGGCCGTCGCCCTTGGCGTGTTGCTGGCCGGGCCACTGGTCTGCGCCACCTCGCAGGCTGTCAATGACTGGTATGACCGCCATGTGGATGCCATCAACGAGCCGCACCGTCCCATCCCGTCCGGCCGCATTCCTGGGCGCTGGGGCCTGTGGATCGCCGTTTTCTGGACGCTTGTGTCGCTGGGCGTGGCCAGCCTGCTTGGCCCCTGGGTCCTCGGTGCGGCCGTCGTGGGGCTGGCGTTGGCGTGGGCTTACAGCGCGCCGCCGCTGCGCCTGAAGAACAATGGCTGGTGGGGCAATTCCGCCGTTGCCTTCTCTTATGAAGGGCTGCCCTGGTTCACCGGTGCGGCGATCATGACCGCCGTGGCACCGGACTGGCGCATCACGCTTTTTGCCGCAATCTATGCCGCCGGTGCCCACGGCATCATGACTTTGAACGACTTCAAGGCCGTCGAAGGTGACCGCCGGATGGGTGTTGCCTCCCTGCCGGTCCAGCTCGGCGAAGCGCCGGCCGCGCGTCTGGCCTGCTGGGTCATGGCCCTGCCGCAGGTGGCGATCATCGCGCTCCTGCTTGCGTTCGAGAGGCCCTGGCATGGCGCCGTGGTGGCTGTGCTGCTGGCCGCGCAGCTGGCACTGATGCCGCGGCTTCTGTCCGATCCACGCCAGCATGCCGCCTGGTACAACGCCACCGGCACCACGCTCTATGTGCTCGGCATGCTGGCTTCGGCCTTTGCCCTGCGTTCGCTCTGAGGCTTCCCATGGACCAGACAGCCCCGTCGACCCACTCATCTGCATCAGCCGCCCGCCACCCTGATCTGGGCTGGCTCGGCATCATCCGCCTCGGGCTGGTGCAGACCGCGCTTGGCGCCATCATCGTGCTCACCACTTCGACGCTCAACCGCGTGATGGTGGTCGAGCTGGCCTTGCCGGCCATCCTGCCTGGCCTGCTGGTCGGGCTGCATTATGCCTTGCAGGTCCTTCGACCCCGCTGGGGGTTCGGGGCCGACAAGGGCCAGCGCGCCACTCCCTGGATCATCGGCGGCATGGGCATGCTGGCTGCCGGTGGTTTCGTCGCCTCGCTGGCCACAGCGCTGATGACCATCAACATCGTCGCGGGCATCGGCCTTGCCATTTTTGGCTTCATTCTCATCGGCGTTGGTGTCGGTGCGTCCGGAACTTCGCTTCTGGTGCTGCTGGCCAAGCGTGTCGCGCCGGATCGCCGCGCTCCGGCGGCAACCCTTGTCTGGCTGATGATGATCTTCGGGTTTGCAGCGACTGCGGGAGTGGCCGGTCACTATCTCGACCCGTTCTCGATCGAGCGCATGGTGGCCGTCGCCGCCATCCTGTGCGCGCTGGCCTTCGCGGTGTCTGTGCTCGCCGTGCTCGGCGTCGAAGGGCAGGGCGGCGTGGTCCAGCAGGCTGCAAAGAGCGATGACATGCCGTTCCGCACGGCGATCGCGGAAGTCTGGGCCGAACCGCGCGCGCGGCTGTTCTCGCTTTTCATCGTCATTTCGATGCTGGCCTACAGCGGCCAGGACCTGATCCTCGAACCCTTCGCCGGCATCGTCTTTGGTTTTACCCCGGGGGGGTCCACCAAGCTGTCCGGCGTGCAGCATGGCGGCGTTCTGCTGGGCATGATCTTCGTGGCCGTGGTGGCGGGCCCGCTGGCCAAGGGCCGGCTCGGCACGCTCGGCTTCTGGACCATGGCTGGCTGCGTGCTGTCGGCGGCGGTTCTGCTGGCGTTGGTCATCGCCTCCAATGTCGGACCCGCATGGCCCCTTAAGGCCAATGTCTTTGCGCTTGGCGTTGCCAACGGCATCTATGCAGCCGCCGCCATCGGCTCGATGATGCTGCTGGCGACAAGCGGACGCGGCGAGCGCGAGGGCACGCGCATGGGCCTGTGGGGTGCCGGCCAGGCCCTTGCCATGGGGGCCGGCGGTCTTGTCGGTGCGGGTGCCGTCGATCTGGCCAAGTGGTTGAGCGGCTCGCCGTTCGTGGCCTATGCCAGCGTGTTCACCGGCGAGGCGATCCTGTTTCTTGTCGCAGCCGTGCTTGCCGCGAAGGTCTCGGCGTTCAACGCGCAGCCTCAGGGCTCATCGTCGCAAACTGCGACATCTCATCTGGCGCAGGTTCAGGCGCTGGCCATTGGTTCTAACCCGGAGCGGGCACGATGAATGAACCCGAGACTTTCGATGTGGTCGTGGTCGGCGGCGGGCCAGCCGGCGCGACGGCGGCTGCCGATCTGGCCGCCAAGGGCCATCTGGTGCTGCTGCTCGACAAGGCAGGCCGCATCAAGCCGTGTGGCGGGGCCATCCCGCCACGCCTGATCCGCGATTTCCGCATTCCTGATGATTTGCTCTGCGCCAAGATATCGTCGGCGCGGATGATCCCGCCTTCGGGCAGGGCCGTCGACATGCCGATCGACAATGGCGGCTATGTCGGCATGGTCAACCGCGAGACCTTCGACGAGTGGCTGCGCGTTCGGGCCGGCCAGCAAGGCGCGGAGCGCCGCCGCGGCCAGTTCGAACGGCTCAGCCGCGCGGCCGATGGCGTCTCGGTGGTGCATTACAGCCCAAAGTCCGCTGCCGATCCGGCCGGCAAGGTCGAAGAGGTGCAGGTGCGAGCTCGCGTTGTCATCGGCGCTGACGGCGCCGTGTCCGGCGTCGCGCGTGCAGCCATTCCCGGAGCTGACAAGATCCCCTTCGTGTTTGCCTACCACGAGATTGTTCGCGCCCCGGCCGATGGCCCAAGCTACGACAGCAAGCGTTGCGATGTGCACTATGATGGGCGTTTCTCGCCCGATTTCTACTCCTGGGTGTTTCCGCACGGCGACACGATGAGCATCGGCACCGGCAGCGCCAACAAGGGTTTCAGCCTGCGCGGTTCCGTGGCCGGCCTGCGCCAGCATCTGGGGCTCGACGAGGCGGCGACGATCCGCAAGGAAGGCGCTCCGATCCCGCTCAAGCCGCTGAAGAAATGGGATAACGGCCGCGATGTGATCGTGATCGGGGATGCCGCAGGCGTGGTCGCGCCCTCATCCGGCGAGGGGATCTACTACGCCATGGCCTGCGCCCGGCACGCTGCGGATGCCGTGCATGAGACGCTGATCACCGGAGATGCACGTGCGCTGGCCGGTGCCCGCAAGGCGTTCATGAAGGCGCATGGCCGGGTGTTCTGGATCCTCGGCGTCATGCAGTGGGTCTGGTATCGCAATGATCGCCTGCGCGAGCGCTTCGTGTCGATCTGCAAGGACAAGGATGTCCAGCGGCTGACCTGGGAGTCCTACATGAACAAGGAACTGGTGCGCTCCGATCCGATGGCCCATGTCCGCATCTTCTTCAAGGATCTTGGACATTTGCTCGGCGTAGCCCGGACATGACCGGCCCGCTTCATGTTTGATGTCATGGTCGCCCAATGGCCTGCGCTTGTTGTCGCCACCGCGGTCACGCTGATCGTGGCCTTGGCCGGTGGCATGCTCACGGAGATAGGGCCGTGGTACAACAGCCTTCGATTTCCGGCCTGGAAGCCGCCGAACTGGGCCTTCGGCCCGGTCTGGACGGTCATCTTCGCCTTCTCCATCGCCAGCGCCGTGATCGCCTGGGCGGCAGCCGCCCCCGGTTTCCAGCGCACCATGCTGATCGTGCTGTTTCTGCTCAATGCGTCCCTGAACGTGCTGTGGAACATCCTGTTCTTCACGCTGAGGCGACCTGACTGGGCCCTTATCGAAACAGCGCTGCTTTGGTTGTCTGTCGCGGCGCTGATGGCCTTCATCTGGCCGATCTCGCCTGTCGCAAGCCTTTTGCTTGCGCCATACATTGTCTGGGTCTCGATTGCCGGCGCGCTGAACCGCGCGATCGTGCAGCGCAACGCGCCTTTCGCAGGCCGACCCCACCCAAGGAGTGCCTGAGATGGCCCGTCCGTTCCCCTTCACGGCTATCGTCGGACAGGATGAGATGAAGCGCGCGCTGCTGGTGGCAGCCGTGGACCCAACCATTGGCGGCGTCCTGATTTTCGGAGATCGTGGCACCGGCAAATCCACGGCAGTGCGGGCGCTGGCCCAGTTGCTGCCCCAGATGAAGGCGGTCGAGGGCTGCCCCTATCATTGCGATCCAGCCCGTCCGGCGCAAGCTTGCCCCGTCTGCGAGGGGCGCTCCGGAAAGATGAACTCACATGTGATTCCCGTTCCCGTTGTGGACCTGCCGCTCGGCGCCACAGAGGACCGGGTGGTCGGTGCGCTCGACATCGAGCGGGCGCTGGCCCATGGCGAGAAGGCGTTCGAGCCCGGCCTGCTCGCCCGTGCCCATCGCGGATTTCTCTACATCGACGAGGTCAATCTGCTGGAGGATCATCTGGTGGATCTTCTGCTCGATGTGGCTGCCTCCGGCGAGAATGTGGTCGAGCGCGAGGGCCTCAGCGTGCGTCATCCGGCGCGTTTCGTGCTGGTCGGCAGCGGCAATCCGGAAGAAGGCGAACTGCGCCCGCAATTGCTCGACCGGTTTGGGCTTTCCGTTGATGTCCGCACGCCAACCGATATCGCCATGCGGGTCGAGGCGGTGAAGCGGCGTGATGCTTTCGACCGCGACCCTGAGGCCTTCAGCGCAGCTTTTGCTGCTGATGAGGAGCGCCTGCGCCGCAAGATCACCGCCGCGAAGAAGCTAGTGCCCACGGTCGATGTCGAGGATGACACGCGCCGCCGCGTCGCGGAATTGTGTGTGGCGCTCGGCACCGATGGCCTGCGCGGGGAATTGACCTTGCTGCGCGCCGCCCGTTCGGTCGCCGCGCTCGAAAAGGCACAGACGGCAACGATGGCTCACGTCAAGGCGATCGCCATGCCCGCGCTGCGGCATCGCCTGCGCCGCAATCCGCTCGACGAGGTCGGCTCTGGCGTGCGCATCGAACGTGCGCTGGCGGAGGTGTTCGGCTGATGACCAGCGACGATCCGCGCGCAAGCATGGTCTGGGAGGACGCCCTGATGGCGGCCGACCTGATCGCGTTTGATCCGGCGGGTCTGGCCGGTGCGGTGGTCAGGGCAGGTGCAGGCCCTGTCCGTGATGCCTTTATGGCGCGCCTGAAGGCGGGCTTGCCTCAGGGAGCGCCGGTGCTGCGCGCCCCGTGCGATGTTGGTGATGCCGAACTGCTGGGCGGGCTCGATCTCAGTGCCACGCTGTCCGGCGGGCGCACGGTCGCTCAGCGTGGCTTGCTCGCGCGCTGCGATGGCGGCGTGCTGGTCTTGGCCATGGCCGAGCGTCTTGCCCAGACACCGGCTGCCCACATCGCTGCGGCGCTCGACCAGGGCGAGGTGGTGGCCGAGCGCGACGGGATGACCTTGCGCGGCCGTGCGCGCCTTGCCGTGGTCGCGCTCGACGAGGGCCTTGCCGATGACGACCGCCCGCCTGCGGCGCTGATCGAGCGGCTGGCCTTCCAGATCGACCTGAGGGACCTGTCGCACCGCGATCTCGATGACAGCCAAGCGGCTGCTCCCACGAGCCCGGAGATGGCTGCCGCCCGGGAGCGTCTTTCATCGGTTACAATCCCCGATGACATGGTCGAGGCCCTGTGTACTGCCTGTGCCGCGCTGGGTGTTGGCTCGGCCCGCGCTCCGCTGCTGGCGCTGAAGGTAGCCCGCGCTGCCGCCGCACTGGGCGGGCATGACAGCGTGCGTCCCGAGGATGCGGCGCTTGCCGCCCGTCTCGTGATTGCGCCGCGCGCGCTGCACTTGCCAGCCCAAAGCGCTCCGGAGGAACAGGAGGCGGAACAACAAGAGGCTGATACCTCGCCTCAGCCGCCTGAGCAGCAGCCCGACGAGGCTGACAAGGGCGAGGTCAAGGCCCTCGACGACACGGTGATGGAGGCTGCCCTCGCGGCCCTGCCGCCCGGCTTGCTAGCGCGCCTCCAGGCCACGGCGCAGCGCCTGCGCGCGGGCCAGACAGGCAAGGTCGGCGAAAGCCAGTCGACGGTGAAGCGTGGCCGCCCCATCGGCGCCCGCAAGGGCGATCCGCGCTCCGGCGTTCGTCTCGATCTGCTCCACACGCTGCGGGCTGCCGCGCCGTGGCAGCGACTGCGCAAGCGTGGGCTTGATCCGGCCATGGCGCGGCCACCGGTCGAGATCCGGCGCGATGACTTCCGCATCAAGCGCTTTCGCGACCGCAAGCAGACAACCACGATCTTCGTCGTTGATGCCTCGGGCTCGACGGCGCTGGAGCGGCTGGGAGAGGCCAAGGGCGCGGTCGAATTGCTGCTGGCCGATTGCTATGTGCGCCGCGACGAGGTCGCCCTGATCTCGTTCCGCGGCACCGGTGCCGACATCCTCTTGCCACCGACCCGTTCGCTGCATCGCGCCAAGAAGGAACTGGCGATGATGCCCGGCGGAGGGGGAACGCCGCTGGCCGCCGGCATCATGGCGGCGGGCATGATGGCGGACGAGGTTCGCCGCAAGGGCCGTACGCCAACGCTGGTGGTGATCACCGATGGCCGCGCCAATGTCACGCGCGAAGGCGTCGGTGGCCGCGCTCAGGCGCAGGACGAGGCGATGAATGCCGCGCGCGCCATCAAGGCGCAGGGCCACCGCACCTTGCTGGTCGACAACTCGGCAAGGCCGGAGCCCCGTGCCGGCAAGCTGGCCGATGATCTCGGTGCGCTCTATCTGCCGCTGCCGCGTGCCAACTCCGACATGATCTCGAAAGCGGTGCGGGCCAGCGGCCCTCAACCGGGCAGTGTGCGGCGATGAGCCGCCGGCTCGACTGGACCACGGATGGTGCAGACTGGCCCAACCGCCAGCACAGCCGCTTCGTGCAGGCCGGCGGGCTCAACTGGCACGTCCAGATCATTGGAGAGCCGGCGCAAGGTGAGGGCGTAGCTCCAAAGCCGGTGGCGCTGCTGCTGCACGGCACCGGGGCCAGCACCCATAGCTGGCGCGATCTGGCCCCGCTTCTTGCGAGGCATTTCACCGTGGTGATGCCCGACCTGCCGGGCCATGGCTTCAGCGGCGATGGCGGCTTTGGCACGCTCTCCTTGCCCGGGATGTCCGAGGCCCTTTCCGCACTGCTGCACGAACTGGGCCTTAGCCCCGCGCTCGGCGTCGGCCATTCCGCTGGCGCCGCCGTGCTGCTGCGCATGGCCGTCGACGGGCAGATTGCACCGGAGCTCATCGTCAGCATCAACGGGGCCCTCCAGCCATTCCCAGGTCTTGCCGGCCAGATCTTTGCCCCGATCGCCCGGCTGCTGGTGCTCTGGCCCATGGTGCCGAACCTGTTCGCCTGGCGCGCCAGCGACCCGAACGTGGTCGACGACCTCTTGCGACGCACCGGCTCGCGGCTCGATCCTGAAGGCGTGGCGCAATACCGAAGGCTGGCGAGCAATCCGGCCCATGTCGGTGCAGCACTCGGCATGATGGCCAGCTGGGACCTGCCGGGCCTGAAACGCGACCTTGGCCGCGTGCCTTGCCGCGTCCTGCTGATCGCAGGGGCGCTCGACGAGATGGTGCCACCTTCCGACGCGGTGACCTCGCTGTCCGAGATCCCCGGCAGCCGCGCGATCCGGCTCAAGGGCCTTGGCCATCTGGCCCATGAGGAACAACCGGGCCTGTTCGCAAGCCTGATCGAGGATGCCTTTGCCGGTCGTGAGCTTCGGCTCGGCCCTGCGGTTGGCCGCGAACTTCACAACACGGCAGGCAGCCCCGCTGCGCTGCTCCAGCCCGCAGCCCAAAAGGCCACCGCCCGACACCAAGCGGCTGGACAAGCCGGGAGACAGTCATGACCGCACCGCTTCGCCACCCCGTGCCGGGCGGCACCGCAAAGCCCCACGCCGTCGTCATCGGCTCCGGCTTTGGCGGTCTGGCAGCGGCCGCCCGCCTGTGCGCGCGGGGCTATCAGGTCACGGTGCTGGAAAAGCTCGATCAGCCCGGCGGGCGCGCGCGCATGTTCAAGCAGGATGGCTTTTCGTTCGATGCCGGCCCCACCATCATCACCGCGCCGTTCGTGCTCGAAGAGCTCTGGAAATTCTGCGGCGGCAAACTCAGCGATGATGTCAGGCTCGTGCCGATGGAGCCCTTCTATCGGCTGCGGTTCTATGACGGCACCACCTTCGATGCCTCCAGCGATCCTGAAGCAATGCGCCGCGAGATCGCGCGCCTCTCGCCGGAGGACGTGGCCGGATACGAGCGCTTCTTCGCGCGCAGCAAGACGCTCTACGAGATCGGCTTCGAGGACATGGGCACGGTGCCCTATTCGACCCTGATGGACCTGATCAAGTCCGTGCCGGATATCGTGCGGCTGCAGGGCTATCGCTCGATCCACGCGCTTGTTTCGGACTACATCAAGGACGAGCGCATCCGCATGGCGCTGTCCTTCCATCCGCTGTTCATCGGCGGCAATCCCTACAGCGCCAGCGCCATCTATGGCCTGATCGCCTATCTCGAACGCACCTGGGGCGTGCACTACGCCATGGGCGGCACCCATACGCTGGCCCAAGGCATGGTCGGGCTGATCGAGCGGCAGGGCGGACAGGTACGCTTCAACGCCGAGGTTGCCGAGATCACGCTGGACGGCCGCAGGGCCACCGGTGTCCGGCTGGGCTCCGGTGAGACAATCAGGGCCGACATCGTGGTCTCCAATGCAGACGCGGCCTGGACCTATCGCAAGCTGCTGCCGGCCAGGGCGCGCTCCAAGTGGAGCGATGCCAAGCTTGACCGTTCACGTTATTCGATGAGCCTCTTCGTCTGGTATTTCGGCACTGACAAGCGCTTCGAGGATGTGCCCCACCACACCATTCTGATGGGCCCCCGCTACAAGGGTCTGCTGGACGACATCTTCACGCACAAGGTTCTGGCCGAGGATTTCAGCCTTTATCTCCATCGCCCGACGGCGACGGATCCATCGATGGCACCTTCCGGCTGCGATGCCTTCTACGTGCTGTCCCCGGTGCCGAACCTCGCAGGTGGACAGGATTGGGAAAACCTCGCCGAAGGCTACCGGCAGGCCATCGAGAACCGCCTCGCCGAGACAGTGTTGCCCGATCTGGGAAAGCATGTGGTCAGTTCGCGGATCATGACGCCGAACGATTTCCGCGATGACCTCCTGTCCGTCCATGGCGCCGCCTTCGGGCTGGAGCCGGTGCTGCTGCAAAGCGCCTATTTCCGTCCGCACAACAAGTCCGAGGACATTGCCAACCTGTTCATGGTCGGCGCCGGCACCCATCCCGGTGCCGGGCTGCCCGGCGTTGTCACGTCAGCCCGCATTCTCGACGAGGTCATCCCGCATGCGCACACCTTCGCCTGAGGCCACCCGCGCCAGCGACCTTGAAGCCTGCCGGGCGCTGCTCCGGCACGGGTCGAAGTCGTTCTTTGCGGCATCGCTGCTGCTGCCGCGCAGCGTGCGCGAACCGGCCACGGCGCTCTATGCCTTTTGCCGCGTGGCGGACGATGCCGTCGACACCACCGATGATCCACAGGCAGCCCTGCGCCTGCTGCATCAGCGGCTGGACCGCATTTATGCCGCACGTGGCCTGACCGACCCGGTCGACAGGGCGGTCTCCGAGGTCATCATCTGGTTCGCCTTGCCGCGCCCGGTCTTTGATGCCCTGCTCGATGGCTTTGCGTGGGATGCCGAAGGCCGGCGCTATGACGACCTGTCATCCGTGCTGGCCTATTCGGCGCGCGTCGCGGCCACGGTCGGCGTGCTGATGACGCTGCTGATGGGCGAGCGCGACCCGGAGACGCTGGCCCGCGCCTGCGATCTGGGCGTCGCCATGCAGCTCACCAACATCGCCCGCGATGTCGGCGAGGATGCGCGCAACGGCCGGCTTTATCTGCCGCGTGACTGGCTTCGCACTGAGGGCATCGACCCTGACCAGTGGCTCGCGGCGCCTGTGTTCGATGCCCGCGTCGGGCGTGTCGTGGAGCGGTTGCTCAAGATCGCCGACGGTCTTTATGAGCGCTCCCGCGCGGGGATCTCCGATCTTCCGGCCGATTGCCGCGCCGCCATCCAGGCCGCGCGGCTGGTCTATGCGGAAATCGGGCGGATAGTCGCTGCTGGCGGGTACGATTCCGTGACCGGCCGTGCTGTCGTGCCGGGCCGCCGCAAGCTGGCGCTGGTGGCGCGGGCGTGCGCGCCGAGCTGGCTTGCCCGTTCCAGGCGGGCCGAGCCTGCGCTGGAAGAAGTCAATTTCCTGATCGATGCCGTGCGGCGCGAGCGTCGCCGCGCACTGGCTCGCGCACCTGAGTCGTTCACCTGGCTGAGACCCATGAAAGGCTTCCGCCGCCGAACGGTTGGCGTGGTCGAGTTGTTCGAGCGCGTGCTTGCCCGCGAGCATGAGACCAGTGCCAGCTTTCCGGACGCCTTCACCATGTCCGGTGCCAGGCAGGCGGAACCAACCTAGGCCGTTGCGAAAGATCGGGACCGGTCCCGTAACGCGCAATGCTCTGACTGATTGCAACCGATCATCTGTCCGCTTCGAGATGGCTGTGATCTCAAGGCGGGATGATCAAGGGAGACGACGATGGACGAAGGGCTTTTCAAGGGACTGGAATTCGCGCTGATCTTCGGCGTGATCTTCGCTTTCTGCGTGCATCAATTGCTCGACATCAAGAAAGCCCAGCGCGATCTCGCCGAAAAGCAGCGCGCTCGCGGCGAGATGCAAGAGGGCTGAGGTCTCTCCTTCAAAGCCGGGCACCGTCACATCGGCATGGTCGGGTCAGGCCCGACCATGACATGCCGCAGCTACACCCGTCTTGGCATGCGAAAGGGCATCAGCCACTCGATCCATGGCACCTGCAGCCGGTCGAGGTTGACGCTTTCGTGCATCAGCGTGACCGGCGCGCCATCAAGGCGGGTCGTCACCAGAGAGCGTGCATAGAACGGCGTGTCTTCCAGCGTGGCGAGCACGCGCGGCCTCGCTCCCGCATCGCAGCGGGTGGCGCGGCGCATGCGCCAGGGCGTCCGTGGCAGGGCTGCGATGGGCGGAGCCGCGATCGGCTCCAGCGTGCCATCGGCCCCGAGGCCGAGGCTGAGGTTCAGGGCCGTGCCATCGCGGCGGCTGAGATCATAGTGGATCACCGGACCGGATGGCGTGGTGCCGCGCGCCCAGTCCCAGGCGATGAAATCATCCTTCAGCGGGCGCTCGCCCTGGTTGCTGTCCATGTAGCCATGGCCACTCCAGCGCTGACCCGGCTGGTCGAATGCGACCTCGGCGCGGGCCTCCGCCGCGATCGGCCGCCATGTGTGCCGCCCCTCCGCATCGAGGTCGAAGACCTGTCCGGCGAGCAGCTTCGGTGTCAGCCGGATGGTGCCCGCGATGCGCAGGCGATGTGGCGAGGTGCGTTCCTCGATGCGGATGGTAAGCGTGGTGCCGTCCCATGTCAGGCTGCTGGGGCCAAGTGTGAAATGGTGCTCGTCGCGGCTGAGGTCTGCCCCGGTGCGCTCGGTCATGGCCCAGTGGTGGCCGCCCCGGCCGTAGAGCACGACGTTGATGGCGCAGTGATCAAGCGGGTTGGCCGCGCCCTTGCGCAGCGCCCGCGCGTAATAGGGCGAGAACACGCTGCCCACGAAGGCGATCACGACAAGTCCAAACTTGCCGTCGTCACTCAGCGCGTCGACATACCACCAGCGATAGCCGCCTGGCGCAACGGCTGCGGCGAAGTCCGGTCCGCGAGCAGGCTTTGCGCCGCCAGCATGCCCGACATCGCCGCCATCGGCACGCCCGGCCCCGGATGCACGCTGCCGCCCGCCAGATACAGGCCCGGCAGCTTCGTGCGCGCCCCCGGTCGCCTGAACGAGGCCTGCCAGCCGTGGCTGGCCTGTCCGTAAAGCCCGCCCCCCGTCGCCGGAAACAGGGCGTTGAAGCCAGTCGGCGTTGTCTGCGCCACCGGGCCCGGGTGCAGAACCAGTCCGCATCGCTCCATCAGCCGCGCCGCCCTGTCCTCGCATGAGGCAATCTCCGTTTCGCTGAAACTTGCACCATCGCCGTTGGCAGGCGCATTGATCAGGCACAGCAGGCGTTCCGGCTGCCCTGCCGCCGCGAGGCCGGCATCATCCCGGTCCTGTGCGCAGATGTAGATCGTGGGCTCTTCGGGTAGTTGTTGCTGGCCGAAGATCCGCCGGAACTCGCCAGCATAGTCGCTGCTGAAAAAGACATTGTGGCGGATCAGCGGAAAGCCGCTGGTGGCGGCCAGCCGGCAGCTGACGATGGCCGAGAGCGAGCGTCGCCGCGTCTGCGTGGCCGGCACAGTGCCGGCCAACTCCGGGCCAAGCAGTCCCGCACCGAGCGCGGCATAGTCACCGTTGAAGATGACCGCGCCGGCAGGCAGAAATTCGCCGCTGGCCAGCACCACACCCTCTACGCCGCGTGGTCCGGTCCTGATCCGAGCCACCTCAGCCCCGAACCGGAACTGCGCCCCGCGCACTGTTGCCAGATCGCAGATGGCCCGCGCCAGCGCATGCATGCCGCCTTTGACGCTCCAGACACCGGCCTGCTCGGCATGGGCAATCAGCATCAGCGTGGCGGGGGCCTCGAACGGGGAGGATCCGCAATAGGTGGCATAGCGCCCGAACAATCGCCGCAACCGCGGATCGGTGAACGAGCGTCCGAGCGCCGACCACATTGTCTCGAATGGCCGCATGCGCAGCAGGTCGAGCGGGTTGCGCAGCCCCTCGCCGAACAGGTTGCGCGCCAGCCCGAATGGACCCGGCTTCTGGGCCCGCATGAAGCTGGTATCCAGCATGGTGTAGATGCCGCGCGTCTCGTCGGAAAAGCGGCGAAAGCGCTCCGCCTCGGCTGCGCCGGAAAAATCCGCGATGGCTTCGGCGGACCGCTCGACATCGGCAAACAGATCAAGCCGCGAACCATCCGCCCAGGCATGCCGCGCCAGAATGTCCAGAGGCTGGAGCGTGACATGCTGGTCAAGCTGCGTCCCGGCGCGCTCGAATAGCGCCTCGAAGACGTGGCGCATGGTGAACACGGTCGGCCCGGCATCCATGGCCAAGCCGCCGGCAGCCAGCTGCCGCATCTTGCCGCCCGGGCCGGCAGCCTTGTCGAGCACTGTGACCGCCAGGCCCCGGCCAGCCAGATCGAGCGCTGCCGACAGCCCGCCAATCCCGGCTCCGATGATGATCACCCCTTGCGTTGTCATATGCCTGTTCTAGCCATGCGCCGGCGCTTGCGCAGCGCGGGTTCTCCCCAATTGACAGCCCTGCCATCAGTGTCCATTCTGACTGTCAGCGCAAGTGTCATATCAGATTGACATTTGCCCAACCGGCAGGAGACCGTGGCCATGATGACGCGGATCGAGACGGCGATGCAGGCTGCATTGGCCATCACCCAGACGTCCTGTCCCCCCAAGCTGGCGGCCGCGCTGCAATACGCGGTGTTCCCCGGTGGGCACCGCCTCAGGCCGCGCCTCGCCATCACGGTGGCCCGCGCCTGCGGCGATTCGGATCCTGCCGCTGCCGATGCCGCCGCCTGCGCCATCGAGTTCCTGCACTGCGCTTCACTGGTGCATGATGATCTGCCTTGCTTCGACGATGCTGATCTGAGGCGCGGCAAGCCCTCGGTCCACAAGGTCTACGGCGAGCCGCTGGCCGTGCTCGCAGGCGATGCGCTGATCGTGCTCGCCTTCGAGACCATCGCGCGCGGTGCGACGCTGCATCTTGATCGCATGGCAGGGCTTGTCAGCCTCGTCGCACAGGCCGGTGGCGCGCCGCATGGCATCTGCGCCGGTCAGGCCTGGGAAAGCGAGCCGATGATCCCGCTGGCGGAGTATCATCGCGCCAAGACATCGTCCCTGTTCGCCGCCGCCACTTCGGCAGGTGGGCTGGCTGCTGGCCATGACCCGCTGGCTTGGCGCACGCTGGGGGAACGTCTGGGCTGCGCCTATCAAGTCGCTGACGACATCCGCGATGCTGCCGATACCTCCGAGGAGATGGGTAAGCCTGCCGGGCAGGATGCGGCCCGTGGCCGGCCCAATGCGGTGCTGGAACTCGGCATGGAAGGCGCGATCCGCTGGCTCGACCGGCTGATCGCTGAGGCCGTCGACGCCATCCCCGCCTGCCCCGGTCAGACAGGCCTCAAGGCAGCCATCGAGCGTGAGGCCACGCGCTTCCTGCCGCCGGAGCTGTCGATCCGCGCGGCCTGAGGCCTTGTCATGGCCCACGTCCAAGCCGCATCGTCTCCTGAAGACAAGTCCGTGCCTGCCATGGGCCTGAAGGCGCGTCTTGGCGATGCCCTCTATCGCTGGCGTGATGCACTTCTGGCCAGCCAGCGCTTCCAGGTGATGGCAGCCCGCTTTCCGCTGACAAGGGGTGTTTCGGCGCGCCGCGCGCGGGCCTGCTTCGATTTGTGTGCCGGCTTCGTCTATTCGCAGGTCCTGTTCGCCTGCGTGAAGCTCGACCTGTTCGAGATGCTGGCCCGTGGCCCGCTCGATGTCGCCGCCGTTGCGCGCCAGACCGGCCTTGGTGAGGATGCGGCCCGCCGCCTGCTGCTGGCGGCCACGTCGCTCGACCTGCTCCAGCCCCGCTCCGGCGGGCGCTATGGCCTTGGCCAGCTCGGTGCCGCGATGCGCGCCAACCCCGGCGTCAGGGCGATGATCGAGCACCATGCCATGTTCTACGCCGACATGGCCGATCCCGTGGCGCTCCTGCGTGGCACGGCGGGTCCGACAGCACTGGCGCGCTACTGGCCCTATGCCGACGGCACCGACCCGGCCAGCCTCGCGCCCGGCGATGTCGCGCCATACACCGACCTTATGGCAACCTCCCAGCAGTTCGTGGCCGAGGATGTCCTCGATGCCTATCCGGTTGGCAACCATCGCCGGCTGATGGATGTCGGCGGTGGCGACGGCTCGTTCCTTCGCTCGGCGGCCCGCCGCGCACCAGCTCTGGCGCTGACGCTGTTCGACCTGCCGGCGGTGGTCGAGACGGCACGCCCGCGCTTCGTCGCGGCCGGTCTCGACAGCCGTGTGACGCTCGTCGGCGGCTCCTTTTCGCATGATCCGCTGCCGGGGGGCGCGGACCTGATCACACTGGTGCGCATCGCTCATGACCATGGCGATGACACGGTGCAGGCGCTGCTCGCCGCCATCCACCGGGCGCTGGAGCCTGGCGGCAGCCTGCTGATCGCAGAGCCCATGGCGGGCGACACTGCCTCCGCACCGATGGCGGATGCCTATTTCGGGTTCTATCTTCTGGCCATGGGCAAGGGCAGGGCCCGTCGGCCCGATGAGCTGGTGAGCATGCTGCTTCAGGCCGGTTTCGAAAGCGCCCGCCAGATCGCCACGCCACGTCCGTTATTGTCCGGACTGATCCATGCCCAGAAGCGACGCATATAAGTGTCAACACAAATTGACAGATGAGCTTGTCTGTCTATCATGACTTTTCCGCCCGGTGTCGGGCTGGAGTTCAGGGGATCAGGTGTCGTGAAGAACACCATGGCCATCATTCTCAGGGAGCCGCGCGATCTCGTCCTCGACGAGGTCGGCCTGGTTGATCTGACCGAGGGCGACGTGCTGGTCGAGGTGATGTGGTCCGGCATCAGCACCGGCACCGAGCGCCTGCTCTGGTCAGGCCGCATGCCGCATTTCCCCGGCCTGCAATATCCGCTCATTCCCGGCTACGAGACGGTCGGCATCGTGCGCGAAGCGGGTGCTGCCTCCGGCCGCAGTGTCGGCGAGACCGTGTTCGTGCCCGGCGCCCGTTGCTTCAAGGGCATCAGCGGCCTGTTCGGCGGCGCAGCTCACCATCTGGTAGCGTCCGGTGCCAAGGTCGTGCCCGTTCCGGCCAGCCTTGGCGAGGAAGGCGTGCTTCTCGCGCTGGCCGCCACTGCAAGGCACGCGCTCGCCGGCGGCGCCCTGCCGGATCTGATCGTCGGGCATGGCGTGCTGGGCAGGCTGCTCGCGCGACTTGCTGTGGCCTTGGGCGGCAGCCCCACGGTCTGGGAAAAGAACCCCGCCCGGATGGCCGGCGCCGAGGGCTACAGCGTGATCGATCCCGCCACGGATGCGCGCTGCGACTATGGCTCGATCCATGATGTCAGCGGCGATGGTGCCTTGCTCGACACGCTGATTGCGCGGCTTGCGCGCGGTGGCGAGATCGTCCTGGCCGGCTTCTACGAAGCGCCGCTGTCCTTCGTCTTTCCACCCGCCTTCATGCGGGAAGCCCGGCTGCGCATTGCGGCCGAGTTCCTGCCTGCCGATCTCGCCGCCGTGATGGATCTGATCACGGCTGGCAAGCTGTCGCTGTCTGGCCTCATCAGCCACCGCGCGCCGGTCGCCGAAGCCGCCAAAGCCTATGAAACCGCGTTTGCCGACCCGGCTTGCGTGAAGATGATTCTCGATTGGAGAACCTGCCCATGAGTGCTGCAACAAACACCGCAACCCTTGCACCGCCCTCCCAGAAAACGGCGCTGAATGCCGCTTTGGCTGCACATGGCATCGGCGATCAGGCCGCTGCCGCCGCAGGGCCGGATCTCACGGAAGATGCCGTGCATGAGACCAAGACCCAGATCATCGCGATCTATGGCAAGGGCGGCATCGGCAAGTCGTTCACACTGGCCAATCTGAGCTACATGATGGCCCAGCAGGGCAAACGCGTGCTGCTGATCGGTTGCGATCCCAAGAGCGACACGACCTCGCTGCTTTTCGGCGGCAAGGCCTGCCCCACCATCATCGAGACCTCTGCCCGCAAGAAGGCGGCCGGCGAGGAGGTGCGGATCGAGGATGTCTGCTTCAAGCGCGATGGTGTGTTCGCCATGGAACTCGGCGGGCCGGAAGTCGGCCGCGGCTGCGGCGGGCGTGGCATCATCCACGGTTTTGAACTGCTCGAAAAGCTCGGCTTCCATGACTGGGGCTTTGACTATGTGCTGCTCGACTTCCTTGGCGACGTGGTCTGCGGCGGTTTCGGCCTGCCGATCGCCCGCGACATGTGCCAGAAGGTGATCGTGGTCGGCTCCAACGATCTGCAGTCGCTTTATGTCGCCAACAATGTCTGCTCGGCGGTGGAGTATTTCCGCAAGCTCGGCGGCAATGTCGGTGTGGCCGGCATGGTCATCAACAAGGATGACGGAACCGGCGAGGCAGCCGCCTTCGCCGAGGCGGTCGGCATCCCCGTGCTGGCCTCCATCCCGGCGGATGAAGATATCCGCCGCAAGAGCGCCAACTACCAGATCATCGGCCGACCTGGCGATCGCTGGGGTCCGATGTTCGAGGAGCTTGTCCAGAACGTCGGCGACTCCAAGCCCATGCGCCCGGCTCCGCTGACCCAGGATGGGCTGCTGGGCCTGTTCAGCGCCGACACGGTGGGCCGCGATGTGGTGTTGCAGCCGGCCTCGCTGGCCGACATGTGCGGCGGCACGGTCACGGAGAAGCCGACGCTGGAAGTCGTGTACGACGAAGCCTGACATCCGTGATCCCGAACCTCAAGCTGGATGGCACGTCATGGTCACCGTGATCGACACCCTCAACAAGACGCCAAAGCCGGCAGCGTCGGTCGCTGCGCCGGCCATGGGCCCGGTCAGCGCGACGCCATCAGCCAGTGACATCGCGGTGGCGACCCAGGCCGTCGCCAAGGCCGAGGTGCTCGGCAATGGCTGCCATGCCGGCCGCGACCAGATGCGCAAGGCGGCGGTTGCCGCCGGCGCGAGCGATACGCTGGAGCGCTATGCGGCGGACTATCCGCTGGGTCCCCATGACCAGCCCCAGAGCATGTGCCCGGCTTTCGGTTCGCTGCGGGTCGGCCTGCGCATGCGCCGCACGGCGACAGTGCTCTCCGGCTCGGCCTGCTGCGTCTATGGGCTGACCTTCACCTCGCACTTCTACGGCGCGCGCCGCACGGTCGGCTATGTGCCTTTCAATTCGGAGACGCTGGTCACCGGCAAGCTGTTCGAGGACATCCGCGAGGCGGTGCACCTGCTGGCCGATCCCGAACAATACGACACGGTCGTCGTTATCAACCTGTGCGTGCCGACGGCCTCCGGCGTGCCGCTCAGGCTGCTGCCCGACACCATCGACGGCGTCCGCATCATCGGCATCGATGTGCCTGGCTTCGGGGTTCCCACCCATGCCGAGGCCAAGGATGTGCTGGCCGGGGCCATGCTCAACTTCGCCCGCAAGGAAGCGGAGGCCGGCCCCGTTGCTGCTCCGCGCGGCGGGCGCAACGACAAGCGCACAGTCACGCTGCTCGGCGAGATGTTCCCGGCCGATCCGATCGGCATCGGCATGATGCTTGGCGCGCTCGGGCTGGGTGCCGGCCCCGTGGTGCCAACGCGCGAGTGGCGCGAGCTCTATGCCGCGCTGGATTGTGCGGCCGTCGCGGCCATCCACCCGTTCTACACCGCCTCGATCCGCGAGTTCGAGACGGCAGGCCGGCCGATCGTGGGCTCGGCTCCGGTGGGCCATGACGGCACGGCTGCCTGGCTCGATGCCATCGGCGAGGCCTGTCAGGTTTCGAAGGCTACGGTCGAAGCTGCCAAGGCGCAGTTCCTGCCGATGATCAAGGGCGCGCTGGCGGCCAAGCCGGTCAGCGGCAAGATCACGGTGTCTGGCTATGAGGGCTCGGAACTGCTGGTGGCCAGGCTTCTGATCGAGAGCGGGGCCAAGGTTCCGTATGTCGGCACGGCTTGCCCGCGCACCCGCTGGTCGGACCCCGACCGCGAATGGCTGGAGGCGCGCGGCGTCCATATCCAGTTCCGTGCCTCGCTGGAAAACGATCTGGCAGCAGTGGATTTCCACGAGCCCGATCTGGCCATCGGCACTACCCCGGTGGTCCAGCACGCCAAAGCCAGGGGCATGCCATCGCTCTACTTCACCAACCTGATTTCCGCCCGTCCACTGATGGGCGTCGCAGGCGCAGGCTCGCTTGCACAGGTCGTCAACGCGGCGATGGCCAACAGGTCCCGCATGGACGAGATGCGCGATTTCTTCGAGGGCGTCGGCACTGGCCATGCCTCCGGCATCTGGGAGGACACGCCGCGTGACCGCCCGGAATTCCGCAAGAAGCAACTCGCCAAGCTCGGCAAGACCGACATGGGCATGTCGGGGGAGATCCTCTGATGCTGGTGCTCGATCACGACAGGGCCGGTGGCTACTGGGGCGCGGTCTACGTCTTTTGCGCGGTGAAGGGCCTTCAGGTCATCATCGACGGGCCGGTCGGCTGCGAGAACCTGCCCGTGACCTCGGTGCTGCACTACACGGATGCGCTGCCGCCGCATGAGCTGCCGATCGTCGTCACCGGTCTCGGTGAGGAGGAGCTTGGCCAGCACGGCACGGAAGGCGCGATGAAGCGCGCTCACAAGACGCTCGATCCGGGTCTGCCGTCGGTGGTCGTGACCGGGTCCATCGCCGAGATGATCGGCGGCGGCGTCACGCCGGAAGGCACCAACATCCTGCGCTTCCTGCCCCGCACCATCGACGAGGACCAGTGGCAATGCGCCAACCGGGCGATGGCCTGGCTCTGGAAGCAGTTCGGCCCCAAGAAGACACCTGCGCTCAAGCCCCGCAAGGAGGGCGCAAAGCCCAAGGTCAACATCATCGGGCCGATCTACGGCACCTTCAACACCTGGTCCGATCTGGCCGAAATCCGCCGGCTGGTCGAAGGCATCGGCGCCGAGGTCAACCTCAGCTTCCCGCTCGGAACGCATCTCGCCGACATCAACAAGCTCGGCGATGCCGAGGTCAACATCTGCATGTACCGCGAGTATGGCCGGCTGCTCTGCGAGGCGCTGGATCGGCCCTACCTGCAGGCGCCGATCGGGCTTCACTCCACCACCAAGTTCCTGCGCAAGCTGGGTGAACTCACCGGGCTTGATCCCGAACCGTTCATCGCGCGCGAGAAGCACACCACCATCAAGCCGCTGTGGGATCTCTGGCGCTCGGTGACGCAGGATTTCTTTGCGACAGCCTCCTTTGGCATTGTCGCGAACGAAACCTACACGCGCGGCATCAAGCAGTTCCTCGAGGTCGAGATGGGCCTGCCCTGCACCTTCGCGATCTCGCGCAAGCCTGGCGAGAAGACGCTGAACGATCAGGTCCGCGATCTGGTCAAGACACGCACGCCGCTGATCCTGTTCGGCAGCTACAATGAGCGAATGTATCTGGCAGAGGCCGGCGGCCGCGCCATCTACATTCCGGCTTCCTTCCCCGGAGCGATCATCCGGCGACACACCGGCACCCCGTTCATGGGCTATGCCGGCGCGACCTACCTCGTGCAGGAGGTCTGCAACGCGCTGTTCGACGCGCTGTTCAACATCATTCCCCTGGCCACCGACATGGATGCGATCGAGGCCACGCCCTCGCGCCTGCATGAGGAGCTGCCCTGGAGCTCGGAGGCCAAGGCGATGCTCGACCGCGTGGTCGAGGAACATCCCGTTCTAGTGCGTATCTCGGCCGCAAAGCGTCTTCGCGATGCCGCCGAGCGCGATGCGCGGCAGGCCGGCTCCGATCAGGTCACCGAGTCTTCGGTGTCCCGCGCACAAGGCACGCTGTCAGGTCGACAGCCGCGCTAAGCACCTAAAAAAACGTAGTTTTTGTTTAAAAATTCAAGATGTTGAGTGAATTTCTAAATCCACAAGTGTCAAATTAAATTGACAAATCAGGTGTCAATTCAGACTGGCAATGCTATAAATAGTCTCAGAGGTGACTCATGACTGACATGCGACTGGAAATGCCCCGCTCCCGCTCCCGCAGCGACGAACGCTTCGCGTTTCGCCTGCTGGTGGCGTTGACCTACCCGCTGTTCCTGGTGGCTGCGATCATCTCGCGGCTTGCCCCGATCGGGCGCGGCCTTCTGGCCCGGCCCGAGGGCCGCGTCTCGATTTTTGCCCAGGCCCGCCGCTCGAGCGAGGCCGCCATCGCTTTCGCCTTCATGGGCTGAGCGTGGTTCCACCGAATCCTGCCCGGGAAACCGGACAGGCAGTCATCGTGGCTTCACGAGGACGATCCCAGCCGCGCGGGATGAGCGCGGTAACGGCTTCGGCCAGTATGAGGAGTGTCAGGTCATGGCTGACAGAGACAGGCAGTCCCTCACGGGACTGACAGAAGGTGAGGCACAGGAATTCCACAAGTTCATGATTCAGGGAACTTTGGGTTTCGGAGCTGTTTCGCTGTTCGCACACATCCTGATCTGGATGTGGCGTCCTTGGTTCTGACGATCACTGCAACGTAGAGAAGGAGAATTCGACATGTGGAGAATCTGGCTGATTTTCGATCCGCGCCGTTCGCTTGTTGCCGTCCTCGGCTTCTGCTTCGCGATGGTGCTCGTCAACCACTTCGTGCAGCTCAGCACGCCGCGCTACGGCAGCTGGCTCAGCGCACCTGCGGTTGTGAAGAAGTAAGGCAGACCAGGGCGGACGAGCTTCGGCGCTTGCGCTCGAACTTGCCCGCCCTACTCGCCCAACGAGGCGAGAGAGATATTTCTGGGGGACCACGCGGAGGCCAACACCATGGCAATGCTCAGTTTTGAAAGAAAATACCGCGTCCGTGGCGGGACGCTGATCGGCGGGGACCTGTTCGATTTCTGGGTTGGCCCCTTTTATGTCGGCATTTTCGGCGTGACCGCCGCATTCTTTTCGTTCCTTGGCACCGTGCTGATCTTCTACGGCGCGTCGCTGCAAGGCACCTTCAATCCCTGGACGATCAACATCGCGCCGCCCGACCTGAAACATGGCCTGGGGCTGGCCCCGTTAGCCGAAGGCGGCCTCTGGCAGATCATCACGATCTGCGCCATCGGTGCGTTCGTGTCGTGGATGCTGCGTGAGGTCGAGATCTGCCGCAAACTCGGCATGGGCTTTCATGTGCCGGTAGCCTTCGGCACCGCGATCTTCGCCTATGTGGCGTTGGTGGTCATCCGCCCGGTGTTGCTCGGGGCTTGGGGCCACGGCTTTCCCTACGGCATCTTCAGCCACCTCGATTGGGTTTCCAACGTCGGCTACCAGTATCTGAACTTCATGTACAACCCGGCCCACATGATCGCGGTGACGTTCTTCTTCACCACGACCCTGGCGCTGTCGCTGCATGGTGCGCTGGTCCTTTCGGCGACCAACCCGAAGAAGGGCGAGCCGGTCAAGACGCCGGAACACGAGAACGCCTATTTCCGCGATTTCATCGGCTATTCCATCGGTACGATCGGCATCCATCGCCTGGGTCTGTTCCTGGCGCTGTCGGCCGGCTTCTGGGCGGCAATCTGCATCATCATCAGCGGACCGTTCTGGACCGAAGGTTGGCCCAAGTGGTGGAGCTGGTGGCTCGACCTGCCAATCTGGTCTTGAGGGGAGGGGGACATGGGTCTTCTCACAACAATCGACTATCAGAACATCTTCACGCGCGTTCAGGTCCGCGGACCGGATGATCTCGGGGTTCCCATCGCCAAGGGCATCTACGAGCGCGGCACCAAGGCCAGCCACAACTACTGGTTCGGCAAGCTCGGTGACGCCCAGGTCGGCCCCTTCTATCTTGGGGTCTGGGGTCTGCTCTCCATCGCCTGCGGGTTCATCGCCATCGAGATCATCGGTCTCAACATGTGGGCTTCGGTGAACTGGGACCCGGTGCAGTTCGTCCGCCAGCTCTTCTGGCTTGGCCTCGAACCGCCATTGGCCAAGCATGGCCTCAACCCCTTCATCCCGCTCAACGAGGGCGGCTGGTTCCTGCTGACCGGGTTGTTCTTTACCCTGTCGGTAATGTTCTGGTGGGCCCGCACCTACACAAGGGCGCGCGCTCTGGGCATGGGCACACATGTGCCATGGGCTTTTGCCGCCGCGATCTGGCTCATGCTGGTGCTCGGCTTCATTCGTCCGGTCGCCATGGGCTGCTGGTGTGAAGCGGTGCCCTACGGCATCTTCCCGCACCTTGACTGGGTGCAGGCCTTCTCGATCCGCTACGGCAATCTGCATTACAATCCGTTCCACGCCTTCTCGATCGTGTTCCTCTATGGTTCGGTGCTGCTGTTCGCCATGCATGCCGGCACCATTCTGGCCGTCACCCGCTACGGCGGCGAGCGCGAGATCGAGCAGATCGTTGATCGCGGCACGGCCTCCGAACGTGCTGCCCTGTTCTGGCGCTGGACCATGGGCTTCAATGCCTCCATGGAATCGATCCACCGCTGGGCCTGGTGGTTCGCTGTCCTCACCCCGATCACGGGCGGGATCGGCATCCTTCTCACGGGCACTGTCGTCGACAACTGGTATCTCTGGGCTCAGCATTACGGCTTCGCGCCAAGCTATCCGCCCGTGCATCCCCCTGTCGTTGACCCAGCCCTGCTTCCTGGAGCGCGGTGACATGAGCACGCAGATCAAGTCGTCAATACGGTTCGGTGCCATCGCCGCGAGCCTCGGTTTCGGCCTTCTGCTGGCAGGCTGCCAGCAGAATCCGCCCGAAGCGACCCAGCAGAACGGCTACCGTGGTGTTGCCCTCGAACAGGTCCAGAGCCCGAAGATCCTCGCCAAGCTGGCAGAGGCCAATCAGGCTCCCGAGGTTGTTCCGCCGGGTGACCGGACC
Organism: Hydrogenophaga intermedia; assembly: GCA_943370645.1. Lineage (GTDB taxonomy): Bacteria > Pseudomonadota > Alphaproteobacteria > Rhizobiales > Beijerinckiaceae > Allobosea. The sequence continues at coordinate 181,511 of CALRRR020000003.1, forward strand.
GGGCCTCGCGCCAGTCAGGTCTACCAGAACGTCAAGGTGCTCGGCGATCTCAGCGAGACCGAGTTCACCAGGATCATGGTGGCCATGACAGGCTGGGTTGCGCCGGGTGGCGTGGCCGGCTCTGATGAAGGCCAGGGTTGTTCCTACTGCCACAACCTCAACAACATGGCCGACGAGTCCAAGTATCAGTACCAGACCGCGCGCCGCATGATCCAGATGACGCGCGAGATCAACAGCAACTGGACCAACCACGTCGGTGCCACAGGTGTCAGCTGCTACACCTGCCATCGGGGCAACCCGATCCCGACCCAGACCTGGTTTGCAGGCG
>CALRRR020000004.1:0-181197 GCA_943370645.1 Hydrogenophaga intermedia
GAGGCCGACCGGCGGCATTCGGCAGAGGCGCTTGCGCGCCTGTGCGAATGGGCCGTATCGGCGGCGAGGCAGCCGCTGCCCGACGCCATCCGCCATCGCGCGGCGCTCGTCTTGCTCGACGATCTCGGCGCCGCAGTCGCGGCGTCGACCGAACCGGAAGTCGCGGCCGCGCGTGATATCGAGCTGCGCTCGTCAGGGCGGGCGGAAGCCACGGTCTTCGCGGCCGGCGCGCCGCGCCTCGACCGGGTGGGCGCAGCCGTCGCCAACGGAATGGCCGCCACCTGGTGCGAACTCGATGAGGGTTACAGGTTGGCTCCGTGCCATGCCGGCGCCTATGTCTGGCCGGCGCTTCTGGCCGAGGCCGAAGCCAGCGAGGCCTCAACGGCCGAAACCTTGCAGGCACTTGCCGTCGCCTACGAGGTTACGGCGCGCTGCGCACAGGCCTTTCCCTTCGCCACGATGAGTGTCCATCCCCATGCCGCCTTCGCCACGATCGGCGCTGCGGCAGGGATTGGCCTGCTGCGGCGTCTGGATGCGGCTCAGTTCATGGCGGCGTTGACGGGTGCGGCCAGCATGACCTTCGCAGGCCCTTATGGGCACGCCATCGACGGCGCGCTGGTCCGCAACGCCTGGACGGCGGCCAGTGCCTGGATCGCTTTCCGCAGCGTGGACTGGGCGCTGGCGGGCATCGCCGGCATTCCGGAGACCTTGCACGACGTCTTCTGCGTCTGCTTTGGTACGGGCTGCCGGCCCGAGGCGCTGGACGCCGGCCTCGGCGCCTCCTGGGCGATTTCGGACGGCTACCACAAGGTTTTCGCCTGCTGCCAATACGCCCATTCGATGCTGGAGGCTTCGCTTTCGCTCCATGAGCGTCTCGGCCCCGAAGCGCGCACGAACATCGACGCAATCGAGGTCCATACCCATCCGCGCGGCCTCACCCTGACCGGGGTCGAACCCGCCACCGTCCTGGCCGCCAAGTTTTCGATGCCGCATGCCGCAGCGGCGGTCGCCCGCCTCGCCAGCGGCGGGCAGGCCGCCTTTTCCAGCGCGGCGCGGATCGACCCCGAGATCGCCGCGCTCCGCCGTAAGGTTGAGCTGAAGCCGCTCGAGAACCTGGCCCCCTGGCCCCATGACCGGGCGGCCAGGATCATCTGGGTCATGCGCGACGGCTCGCGCCACGAGGCGAGCTGCCTCGGCGCGAGAGGAGGGGCAGACCTGCCCTTCGACGAGGCGACCTTGATCGCCAAGCTCGTCGAGAACGCCTCGCAGGAGATGCCGGGCATGGCTGGACCGCTCGTCGGCCTGCTGCAACCTTCGGCAGCGGATAGCTTGCCCTGGAGTGAATTCGTGGTCTCGATGCGGGAGCCTTTGCAATGAATTTCGACGTTGACGTGCTGGTCATCGGTGCAGGCGCGTGCGGGCTTGCGGCGGCGATCGCCGCCTATGATGCCGGCGCCTCCGTCGCGATCCTTGAAAAGCGCGACCGACCTGGCGGAAACTCCTCGCTCTCAACCGGCTCCGTCCCGGCGGCGAACTCCCGTTTCCAGCGCCAAGCAGGGCTGGAGGACTCGCCCGATCGCCTTGTCAGCGACCTGATGGCGATCGCCGGCGAAACAGACGACCCCGCACTGGTGCGCCGCATGGCGGAAGTCTCGGCCGAAACAGTCGAATGGCTGGTCGACACCGTCAAGGCTCGGCTGGTGCTCATCACCGCTTACAAGCATATTGGCCATTCGATCCAGCGCCTCCACGCACCGGCTTCAAGGCGCGGGCAGGATCTGGTCGACGATTTCCTGTCGGCTATCGGCAAGCGCGAGATCCCGCTCGCCGTCGGCAACGCTGTGGAAAGCCTCCTGGTGGAGAACGGCGCCGTCGTGGGCGTGCGCGCAAACGCCGGCGAAGGCCCGTTCGAGATGCGCGCGCGCAAGACGATCTTGGCCGTCAACGGCTTCGCTGCGGATCCCTCACTCGTTGGGCGTTATTGCCCGGAGATTGCAGGCGCGCAGTATTTCGGCGCGCAGGGCTCGCATGGCGAAGCAGTGCGCTGGGGCCTCGAGATAGGCGCAGGTCTCGCCAACATGGCCGCCTACCAAGGCTATGCCGCCGTAGCCTACCCCCATGGCAGCCTTCTGTCCTGGACGACGATCGAAAAGGGCGGGATGCTGGTCGGCGCGGATGCAAAACGCTTCGGTGATGAAAGCCTCGGCTATTCCGGCTTCGCCCGCGTGGTGCTGGAGCAGGGCGACCATGCCTTCGCGGTGTTCGACCAGAAGATTTTCGAGGTCGCCGCGCAGGAGGAGGAGTTCATGGAACTCGTCCGCTATGGCGGCGTGAAGAAGGCCGCCTCGCTCGGTGAGCTTGCCGCGATGCTCAGCCTCGACGGGATGGAACTTGCGCGTCAGTTGGAGGCATTCAACGCCTCCGCTCGCGGCGCCGCGCCGGACGGGTTCGGCCGCCGCGACTTCGGCCTCGGCGCGCTGGAGGGCCCGTTCTACGGCTGCAAGGTTGTGCCGGGGCTGTTCCACACCCAAGGTGGGCTTCGGGTCGATGCCGATGCGCGCGTGCTGCGTGAGGACGGCGCGCCCATTCCGGGGCTTTTTGCCGGCGGTGGGGCAGCGGCTGGAATCTCCGGCAAGGCGGGCGCCCTGGGCTACGCCTCGGGCAACGGGCTTCTCACGGCCATCGCTCTGGGGCGGCTTGCCGGGCTGGCGGCGGCGCGCGAGATCGCCGAGGCCGCCGCGGGGCGCGGCGCATGACCCTGTCGCGTCAGATCGTCCGACGCTGGAACGCCTTGCGGCACATCGCGCCGCCCGACGCCGCGCTCGCCGCGGGGCGCCTTCATATGCTTGACGCCGTGGGCGTTGGTTTGGCGGCTGGCGCTCTGGCGCAGGGCGGGCCCTATCGCGCCTTCGCAGGTGCAGACCGCGGCTCTGTCAGCCTTCTGTCGGGCGGGAACCTGCATGAGCCGGCCGACGCGGCGCTGGTCAATGGCGGGCTGATCCATTCGCTCGAATATGACGACACACACACCGCTTCGATCGTTCATGGCAGCGCCGTGCTGGCGCCCACGGCCCTCGCCGTGGCGCAGGCGGTCGGGGTGTCGCCCGAGGCAGCCGTCAGGGCCTATCTGTCCGGCTACGAAATCCTGATCCGCATGGGGTTGGCCGCCAGTGGCGCCTTCCAGGCCAACGGATTTCAAGTCACCTCGGTGGCCGGCGCCCTTGTCGCCGCCCTCGTCGCCACCGACCTCATGTGCGCCGACGAAGACCAACGGGTGCACGCCGTCGGCATCGCGCTGAGCCAGGCCTCCGGCGTCTTCGAGTTCCTGACGAACGGCTCATCGGTCAAGTCGATGCACCCGGGCTGGGCCGCCCATTCCGGCATCCTGGCCGCCCGGCTCGCCATGACCGGACTCACGGGGCCTGAAACGGCCATCGAGGGCGCGCGCGGCCTGTTCGCCAGCTTCGCCCGCGATCCCGCCGCCGCCGCTCGCTTCGAGGCCTCGCTGGAGGATCTCGGCGACGCCTGGCACATGAAGGACGTCGCCTTCAAGTTCGTGCCATGTTGCCACTATCTGCATCCGTTCGTGGAGGCCGCCGCTTCGCTCTCTAGCCGGATTGGTGATGTCGGCCGGATCAGCGAGATCATGCTCCACATCGCCGAACGCGCGGCGCCGATCGTCTGCGAGCCCTGGGCGCTCAAGCTGGACCCGCCCGATGGCCACGCTGCCCGATGGAGCTTGCCGGTCGTCGTCGCCATGCAACTCGCGACGGGCGCGGTCGATCTCGACAGCTTCGCGCGCAAGGCCTCCCCCGAAATTCTCGCCCTGGCGCGTCTGTGCCGCTGGGAGAAGCTGGAGCCGCATCGGTTCCCCGAGGCCTTCGAGGCCAAGATGACGTGCAGGCTTTCGGACGGATCGACCGTTTCGGTGATGATCGACGACGTGTTCGGCAATGCGAGCCGTCCAGCCTCTGAGGCCGACGTGCTGGCCAAGTTCCGCTCCAACGCCGGCCGGCGCCTTATCCCTGCCGCCGTCGCGGCGCTGGAGGCCTTCTTCCTGCAAGGCGACGCGGTCGATTTCGCGCCCTACGCTGAGGCCCTCGGCCGGGATGCCCAGTCAGGAAGCGCCGCATGAGTGTTGAACAGACAACGATCTTTTCCGGCGGCCTAGTCGTTTTCCAGGACCGGCAGCCCGCCATCTGCGACATCATCGTCAGGGGCGGAAAGATCGTCGCGCTCGGAGAGGCCTCCCTCTCCGGCCCAGCCGAGCGGATCGACCTATCCGGCCTTGCGGTCCTACCCGGGTTGATCGACCCGCATCTTCACCTCGGCCACGGCATGGACATCTCGCGGCCGCGTGTTCCAGCGGACGCCGCGCAGGAAACGGCGGCGGCGGCTTTGGGCGGCGTGACGTGCTTCATCCCTTACCTGATGAGCGCCGATCCATACGAGACGATCTTCGAGGATGTCCGGGCTGTGACGGAGGCCGGCAGCCGCATCGACTTCGGCTATCATTTCGTCATCTCGACCGAGGGCCAGTTGGCCGCGGTGCCGGACTATGCGGCCCGCTTCGGTGTCTCATCCTTCAAGATCTTCATGAACAACAGGGGTGGCGAGGGCGCGCGCCTCGGACTGCCGGACATTGACGACGGCTATCTGTTTCGGCTCTGCGAGGCGGCGGCGGCGGTGAACGGCGTTGTCTGTCCTCATCCTGAAACCATCGAGATCGCGTGGGTGCTGCGCGAACGCGAGAAAGCCCGCGATCCGGACGGGATAGGTGGGCTTCGGACATGGAACGCGTCGCGGCCGGACTTCGTCGAAGCCGACGCGGTGATGCGCTCAGCCCATCTGGCGCGCGTCACGGGCTCGCGCATCCATATCGTCCACACTTCATCGGAGGCCGCACTCGAGGCTGGCGTCATGCAGCGGCGCGCAGGCGCAAGCATCTCGATCGAGACCTGCCCCCATTATCTCACGCATGACGAAGACTGGGGCCATGGCAACATCGGGAAGATCAACCCTCCGCTTCGCAGCCGCAGGGATTGCGACGCTTTGTGGCGCGGAATTGCCGACGGCCATGTCGACATCATCGGCACCGACCACATCCATCGCGATGTGGCCAGCAAGGCCGGATCTGTCTGGACCGCATCGCCCGGTTGCCCGGGCCTCGAGACGATGCTGCCGGTCATGCTGAGCGAAGGCCACCATAAGCGGGGCATAAGCCTCACCCGTATCGCGGCACTGACGGCCGGCAACGCCGCTCGGGCCATGGGGCTGTCGCACTGCAAGGGCGCCATCTCCGTAGGCCTCGACGCCGATTTTGCCGTCGTCGATTTGAACGCAGAATGGACGCTGGACGCGTCCTGCCTGCGTTCCTCCGCCGGTTATTCGATCTATGAAGGCAGCCGGTTCCAGGGACGAACAGTCCACACCATCCTGCGCGGCGAGTTCATCATGCGTGATCGAGAACTGGATGACGCGGCTGTAGGCAAGGGCCGCTATCTGACCCGAAGAATCTGAGGACCAGGCTCATGGCGATTTTTGAAATGCGCACCTACACGATCAGGGTGGGCCTGCTGCACGAATACCTTGCCTTCTACCACAGAGAGGCGTCGGCCATCCATTGCCGTCATCTCGGGCCGTCGGTCGGTTGGTTCCACACCGAGGTCGGCCCCCTCAACCAGATCATGATGATCTGGCGCTATGAAAATCACGCTGACCGCGAGGAGCGGCGTACGGCGTTGTATTCCGACCCCGAATGGCTGGACTTCATCCCGAAGACGGCGCGCTTCATCGAAAAGATGGAGAACAGGATTATCAGGCCGGCCTTCTTCTCGCCGTTGCAGTGAACGGTGGCTCTGACGCCCGCAAGACCTGCTTGCCGGAGCTTCCTCCTGGAGCCCGTCAATGCACTAACATTCCAACTGGACCACTCAGTGGGGGCTGATCACTGCGGCACAAGCGCGATGTCGGCCGTTGGATGAGTAATCGCGTCGAGAATTCCCGCCAGCCATTGCAACGACGGGAGTCGGCGATGCTTCGCTTTCATTGCATGCGAAACTTGCAGAAGTGCGCCGCAGTCCACGGCTCCATTCACACCCACTTCAATCAGGAACGCGCCCTCACCTCTCGCACAATTTTCAAAGAACGACGCGCCACTGCTCTTAACGACTGGCGTCAACTCTGTGTGGCCTGACCAATGCCGGGTTGGGGCGACTTCTGAATGTCTTTGTTTTGTCTGACAGCCCCATCCATTGACATCATGCCTTGGTGATTGCGTCGATCGCGGCCACGTCGTCAGCGGTCAGCTCCCAGTCAGCAGCCTTGACGTTGGCAGCGATCTGCTCAGGTTTGGTCGCGCCCGCAATCACGCTCGACACCACAGGCTGGGACGCAAGCCAACTGAACGCAAGCTCGACCATGGTTCTGCCCTGCGCAGCCGCATAGTCACCCAGCTTCTCGGCCTTGTCCCAGTTGCCATCGGTCAGATAGCGATTGGCCAGGCGTTGGGTATTGGTCAACCGGGCTCCCTCCGGCATGGGCGCATTGCGCTTGTACTTGCCGGTCAGCAGCCCGCTGGCCAGAGGGAAGTATGGCAAGAGCCCCAGGCCATAGTGCTGCAAGGCCGGGATCAGCTCCTTCTCCGCATCGCGCACCACAAGGCTGTATTCATCCTGTGCCGAGACAAACGGGGTCGCACCAATGTCCTTCGCCGTCCACTGCGCCGTTGCCACCTGCCAGGATGGCATGTTGGAACAGCCGATGTACCGCACTTTTCCCTGCCTGATCATGTCCTCGAACGCACGGAGCGTTTCATCGATCGGCGTCAGCGGATCTGGCCGGTGGTACTGATAGAGATCCAGCCAGTCGGTCTTGAGCCGGGTAAGGCTCTCCTCGACAGCCCGCATCATCCAGCGCCGCGAGCCCCCCACCTTCGCACCGGCATCGTCCATCTCCATGCCGAACTTGCTGGCGAGCACGATGTCCTTGCGGCGCGAGCCCAGAACCTCTCCGAGCAGGGTCTCCGAGCCGCCGCGCTCCCCATAGATGTCGGCGGTGTCAAACAGCGTGATCCCGCAGTCTATGGCCTTGTCGACCACGGCACGCGTAGCATCCAGCCCGATGCGGCCACCGAAATTGTTGCAGCCGAGACCGATGAGCGAAACCCGCAGACCAGAACGACCCAGATTGCGATACTTCATGGCATGACCCCAGGAGACGGAATGGATCGCAACCGAACACCGGCATGGGCAGGAACGCAAGCATGATCTGACCCGACACCGGCCGCAGCGGAGACGTCAGCGATGTGGTTCCTGTTCAGCGCGAACAGGAGACATGAGGCGGCAAGCGGCGATGCCAGTCGTCGCGTTTATTGCCTTCTCCGGTGTTCCGCATTGTGGGCGATCGGGGCCACGAGGATCGCTCCTGAAAAACCAATGCAGTGCCGCCCGGCAGCGTTGGTTTCAGGCAATGCGCGCGCCAGGCTTCTACATCCATTTCATGTTTTTATACAATGGTTTATCTGCCTTTAAGTTGCTGTGAAGCGGCTAAATTTCTGCCCAGATCAGAGCTATTCTGGCGTTCGATCCGGGCCCCTCTGGTGGGAATGGTTCCTGCGATGTCGGATCCGGCGGCCGCCGCTGAACATGGCGTTGCCGCTGCAACGGTCCAACCCTTGGAGGAGGAGTGATCATGTCGTTCAATACAATCGCATCAGCCATCATCGACCAGTCGCAAGCGCATCTGTCGTTTCGCGAGCTTGCTGCAGCCCCTCTCGGTTCGCTGGCGGGCCTCAGCCAGACAGAGGGCAGGCAATTGATGGATGCTCTTGACGTTAGGACGGTGACCGAGTTTGCCACCAGTCGCTACGTGATGTGGGCGCAGGCCATCGTGACGCTGGCCAAGCTCGACAAGACCGGCCAGCCCGTGCCGGGCCTTGCTGGCGCACTCGACCCCAGTTGGCAGACCAAACCGGTGCGCAACCTGCCGGCGGCGTCCGTATCTGCGCTGGCGGACGTATCGGACAAGGAGGCGAAGATTCTGGCCGAGATATTCGGCATCAAGACCATCGCCGACCTTGCAGGCAACGTGCATGTGCGGAAGGCGCAGGTGATCGCGCATCTGGCGATGATCGAGTCCGGGCAGATGGTCAAACAGGCGGCCTGAGCTGCAGCAGCCGGCCGGTGCCACGGCAGGGGCGGTCCGAAATGGGCCGCCCCTTTTTTGCGTTACGATACGGCAGCAACCGCAATCATGGGCATGAGACATACTTCAAGGTGGACCAATGCAGCGGGGTGGAACTAGGAACACCCCTCACCTCTCAGGACCATTTTCAAGAAGCTACGCACTGCGGCTCTCAACGAGTGGTGCCAGCTCTGGGCGGCATGATCGCAGCGGCGTTGGGGCGCTTTCCGAGATCTATTTGATTTGTTTGACAGCACCTAACCACCCGAGATGGCATGGACCTTGCGGTTGTCCAGCCACGATCCGATCGTCATGCCTCTGGAGAGCTCGATGCCTAAAAACATATCTCGCAGGACTGCGCTTGCCGGAATCATGGGCACTATTGCCGCACCCGCCATCGGGCAACAGGCGCTTGACCGGTTTTCGTTTGGGACCAACTGGTTGCCGGACACCGAGCGTGGCGGGTTCTATCAGGCGCAGGCTGCGGGCATTTTCCGCAAGTATGGCCTTGACGTCACGATCCAGGCTGGAGGCCCGCAGCTTAACAATCCGCAATTGCTGGTGGCCGGTCGGCTCGACGGCGTCATGATCACCTCTTCCATCGAGGCGTTCAACTACGCCAGCAACAACGTTCCGCTCGTGACTGTTGCGGCGATCTATCAGAAAAGTCCGCAGATTCTGGTTGGCCATGCCTCGTCCGGCGTCCGAACGCTCGAAGAGCTGCGGGGCAAGCCGATCTGGATTGCTGCACTCGCGCGCAACGGATATTGGCAGTGGCTCAAGGCGAAATACGGGTTCACAGACGAGCAGATCCGGCCATACACCTTCAATCTAGGCCCGTTCATGGCCAATAACACAATGATTCAGCAGGGCTTTGTGACGGCAGAGCCTTTCCAGATCTCGCAGGCTGGCGTCGAACCCGTTGTGTTCTTGCTAGCAGACAATGGCTTCAATGATTTTGGCGGCATCATCACCATCCGTCGCGAGACGCTGGAGACCCGCCGGGACGTCGCCCAGCGTTTCGTCCATGCCGTCAGCGAGGGCTGGCGTGACTTCATGTTCGGCGACCCCACTCCGGCTCTGACGCTCATCAAGAGCATCAATGATCGCCAGACGGATCCGATCATTGCAAACTCCCACAAGGTCATGCGCGAGCGCGAGCTGATTCATGGGGGCGAGGGGCGCCGCGGTATCGGCTTTATGACTGCGCAGCGCTGGACCGACATTTTCGAGACCATGTCTGGTGCAGGCATCGTGCCCAAGGGTGATTATTGGCGCAACGCGTTTGATACCAGCCTGCTTGGTCCCGGTCTCGCGATGCCCCCGGCCTGAGGACACAACATGGCTGCTCATGGTGACTTTTCGCCCCCGAGTGGCGAGACCTATACAATTGCGCGCGCGCATGTTCCCGACTGCTTTCTGTCGGTCGTGCCGCAAGGCGCAGCCAGGGACCGCGAGGGCAATGTGCTCGTCGACATCCATGTCGAGGGTGGCTCGGTTATCGGTCTGGTGCCGGCGGCTGCGGGCGTTGCCCCGCACGGCCCTGTGCTTGATGTAGCCGGCCGCCAGGTCTGGCCGACGCTCCTTGATGTGCACACGCACCTCGACAAGGGGCAGGTCATCCCGCGCGCCGTGCCGGACGGAACCCTTGAGGGAGGTGCGAGGGGCACCATCGATGATCGAGCTCGCTGGAGCGAGGACGACATTGCCGCACGCATGCGCTTTGGCCTGAAATGCGCCCATGCGCATGGCGTCTCGATGATACGCACCCACCTCGATTCTCTTGAAGAGATCGCACCGCGCAGCTTCAAGGTCTTCCGCGATCTACGGAGCGAGTGGGCTGGTCGTGTCGAACTTCAGGCGGTTGGGCTTGCCCCGCTTTCAGTATTTCGTGGCGAATGGGGGCATCAACTCGCAGACCTTGTCATGGAAAGCGGGGGTGTGCTTGGCGGCGTCACGGATGCTCTCGGCGTTTATCAAGGCTCGATCGATGAGGAGATGGACCGGCTCCTCGACCTGTTCCTTCTGGCGGCCGCCGATCGTGGGCTCGATGTCGACATTCATGTCGATCAGACGGATCAGTTGAGCCCGTTCGCGCTGCCGAGAATCGCAGCCGCGGTGCAGCGCACGAAGTTCAAGGGCCGGGTTTTGTGCGGGCACTGCGTTTCGCTGGCGCTCCAGCCGGATGATGTTGCCCGCGAGGCCATCAAGATGGCGGTTGATGCCGGGCTTCATTTCGTCACTTTGCCAACACCCATGATCTATCTACAGGACCGCAAGCCAGGCCGCACGCCGCGCTGGCGCGGCGTGACACTGGCCCAGGAACTGCTCGATGCCGGGCTCAAGGTCGCGATAGGTGGCGACAATTGTCGCGACGCATGGTTCCCGTATGGCGATCATGACATGATCGACACGCTCCATCATTCGGTGCGGATCTTCCACCTGGACTGGCCATTCTCGAAGGCGCTGCAGATGGCAGGTCCGATGCCTTCCGACATCGTTGGATTGCCCGAGCACGGACGCATCGCTGTTGGTGCGTCGGCGGATTTTATCCTGCTGTCAGCGCGCACGCAGAATGAGGCGATGTGCCGCCCACAGGCCGACCGCGTTGTCGTGCGAAAAGGAAAGCGGTTGATGGACCGCCTTCCTGACTATGCTGAACTTGATGTGCTCGCCGGGATGACCGGCTGAGCCGCAGTGCAGCAGGAAGATTCCGCTTGCCGGGTGGGGTGGCCGCCCCACTCTCTGGGCCATGACCTGACCTGCCATGTTCCGCTACGTCAAGATCAGTCCCGAGATCATCCGCCTGGCGTTGATGATGGACGCCCGATACCCACTGTCATTGCGGAACTTCGAGGACCTGCCGCACGAATGCGGGATCGCGATCACGCACTAGACCGTTCGTTTTGGTGGAACCGTTTCAGCAAGAGTTTCGCGGCTGAGATCAGACAGAGCCGAGTTCAGGCGATGCGATCATTCCGGCATCGGCAGGCTGGATGCCTTGAAAGGCGGCTGTGGGGCCTTAAGCGGAATGGCGGCCTTCGGAGGCGGAGGCGGTTTAGCTGCCAATGCTAGACAGGCATTGATTGCAGCAGTCACGTCGCCGTTGACGTGAACAGTTCTTCGGCCTCGTTACTCGTCGCCTCTGGCGGCATGAACGCCTCTTCGAAGAGCAGGCGCTTGCGGCGGATGAGCAGGTCCAGATTCTGATCGAAGCTACAGCGGCGGTCGCCCAGCACGCAGAGCGGCAGATGCACATGCACGGGCTGGGCCTGCCGCCCACGGCCCGACACGGAACCGTTCCTGATCAAGGCTGGGTTGGGGCAGTTTCCGAGATCATTTTGGTTTGTCTGACGGCACATCTTCGGAGGCTGGAACTTTCAGGCGGCGTTGGCGTTCAAGACTTGAGGGTTCCGTCTCCAAGAACCCGCTCGAGGAGATTGCCATGAACGGAATCATCTATCTGGTCGGACTTGTCGTGGTCGTGCTTGCGGTCCTGTCGTTCGTTGGCCTGCGCTGAGGTCGGAAGCATGACCCCACTCTCACCTCAATCCATTGAACCTGCCCTTCAACACGACCGCTCCTATGTTGACTGGGGCGCAATTTTTGCGGGCACCATGATTGCGACATCCATTTCTGTCGTTTTGACCGGTTTTGGTTCCGCCATCGGCCTGTCCATGACCTCGCCATTTGAAGGCAAGGGCTTTTCCGGCGTCGTAATTGCCGTCGCCATCGGCCTGTGGGTCGTTTGGGTGGCTGTCAGCAGCCTGATAGCCGGGTCTTATCTTGCTGGCCGCATGCGTCGCCACGCAGGAGATGCAACTCCCGACGAAGTCAGCGTCCGTGATGGGGTCCACGGCCTTGTTGTCTGGGCCCTCGCCGCACTGATCGGCGTTGTCTTGGCGTCAATGAGTGTTGCAGGTGTTGCAAAAACAGGCGCCGAGATCGCGCGTTCAGGCGTGGCAACTGTTGCAGGTCTTGCTGCCAACACATCAGAATATGCCATCGATACGATCATTCGCAGCAATTCACAGGCTGCACCGATCGATGACGCCACGCGCCAACAGATCGGTCGTGTGCTCGCCCGGGCTGCGACAGATGGTCAGTTGAGCGAAGATGATCGGACCTATCTGACAAGCACAGTTGCGGGCCGGGCCGGCATTGAGCCTGCCGAAGTTGAACGCCGCATCGCGGTTGTCTCTGCTCAGGCCAAGGCCACCTTGGATAGAACGCGTGCTGCGGCGGAAAGTGCGCGGCGTTTCGGCATTCTGATCGCATTCCTCACTGCCGCCACACTTGCTGTCGCCGCAGCTGCCGCATGGTGGGGGGCAAGCCTCGGTGGCAAGCACCGGGACGAAAACACCGATTTTTCAAAACTGATGCATTGGTAAGGAGAGCCATCATGGGGCGCGGAATTCTACTCTGGATGCTTGGCATACCAATCCCGATCATCATTCTGCTGGCGTTGTTCCGCTAGGGGCTACGACGCGATGATGGGCCCAGGCAGCCATCGCAGCACAGCTTAAACCAAACAACCTCCGGCAATCCCCGGACCGGTTCAGTCGGAGGATCCACCCATGACACTCGCCTTTCCAAATCCGGCACGCAGTTTTGATGCGACGCGAAACGTCGTGCAATTCACCGGCTATGATGGAATGGTTGAAGTATCCTTCGGGATAGAAGCTGCCGCCCTGGCTGATCCTGCGTTGGCGTCAGGCGAAGCATCGACATTTGAACGTGCCGTGCTTCTGGGGTTCGACGCAAAGCTTTCCTCGATCTACAAGGCCGCTCATCGGGCCTATACTCCAGGCCGACGAACGACTTACAGGCTGGCCGCTCCCGACATTCGATGATCCCAATCGCCCCTGCTCCCAAAAGGAGTTACCGGCGCAATCTGCCGGCTGGGCCTCGATGATGCTCCGTGGGCAAGTGTGAATCGGCGCGCCATATGACACCAAACAGGGGTCGAAGCTTGACACCGCAGAGTATCGATTAAGAGCCTGTCAAATCGAACGAATCTTCTTCCATACGGGTGTCAGGTCTGGAAGACGAAATGGGTCAAACTTCAACGCTTGTTGACAGGTTGACTGCCCGCGCAAGCAGGCCAATCAGTTCACCCCTGAGCATCTCGAGCGAGCCCAGACCGGGCGCGGGTCAACCGCTGCGCCGCACCCACTCCAACGCGGTCATCACACCGCGCAACTCGGCGAGCCCGCGAAGCCGCCCGATGGCCGGATATCCGGGATGATTGTTGCGGCCAATGTCGTCGAGGATTTCATGGCCATGGTCCGGGCGCATTGGAATACACCAATCTGCCCGTCCAGCCTGGCGGCGACGGGCCTCCTCGGCCAGCAACACATCGATGAGACTGACCATGTCAGTGTCGCCGCCAAGATGCTCGGCCTCCATGAAGGAGCCATCGGCATCCTTCGCCACGTTGCGCAAGTGTGCAAACCAAATGCGGTCTGCAAATCGGCGGGCGATCGCCGGGACATCGTTGCGAGGATGCGCGCCGAGCGAGCCCGAGCATAGTGTCAATCCGTTGGCAGGCAGGTCCACCATGGCCATGATATGGGCTATGTCATCGCCGGTGGAGACGATCCGGGGCAGGCCGAACAGCGGCCTTGGCGGATCGTCAGGATGGATGCACAGGTTGATGCCAACTTCCGCAGCGGTGGGGACCACAGCCTCCAGAAAACGGCGCAGATTGGCACGCAGAGCTTCGGCATCAATGTCTGCATAACGCGCCAGCATCTGGCGCAGCCGGGGCACGTCATAGCGATCATAGGCGCCGGGCAGGCCGGCCATGATGTTGGCCAGCAGACGGCGCTTGTCGCTGTCCGACGCGGCGTCGTGCCACCGCCGCGCCCGATCGAGCACGGCACTGTCATGACCTTCATCCGCCCCGGGCCGCTCGAGGATCAGCCAGTCAAAAGCGATATACTCGTGAAGGTTGAACCGCAGGGCTCGTGCGCCGCCAGCAAGGGGTGTGTCGAGTTGGGTCCGCGTCCAGTCCAGCACAGGCATGAAGTTGTAGCAGATGGTACGCAAGCCACTGGCAGCGAGATTGCGCAATGACTGGCGGTAGTTGGCGAAGATGGGCTCGAGATCACCCTCGCCAATCTTGACAGTCTCGTGGACGGGCAGGCTTTCCACCACAGACCAGCGCAGGCCGAAACCGGGCGCTGCAATCTCGGCCTTGCGCTTCTCAATTTCCTCAGGCGACCAGACGACCCCATAGGGAATGTGATGCAGCGCCGTCACGATCCCGCTTGCACCCGCTTGCCGGGCTGCCGCCAGCGTCACGGCGTCATCAGGTCCGAACCAGCGCCAAGTCTGCTCCATCGCTTCGTCCTCGTTACATCAGCAGGTTGGGGAGCCAAAGCGAGATGCCGGGCACGAACACCAGCAGCAGCACGACCAAGCAGATCATCGCCAGAAATGGCAGGCTCTCGATGGTGTACTCTTCCATCGTTGTGTCGAGGATCGTCGTGCAGGCGAACATGCACGGCCCTACTGGCGGCGTCATGCTGCCAAGCGTCACCACGGTCATCATGACGATTCCAAAATGAACAGGATCGACGCCGAGCTGCGTGACGATCGGAACAAAGATGGGCGTCAGCAGCAGCACCATCACCGTGCTTTCGAGCGCAGTTCCCAGGATGAGCAAAAGCAGCACGATGAGCAGCACGACGATCGTGGGGTTGCTGGAGAACGCCAGCATCCACTCGGCCATACGCTGCGGGGTCTGCTCGAAGATGATCGCATAGCCAACAGGGCCGGACATCAAAATCACGATCATGATGATGCCGACATCAAGGACGCCTTCCGACAGCGCTTCCTGAAGCTTCTCCCAGGTCAGCTCCTTGTGCACGAACATGCCGATGACCAATGCGTACACCACAGCAAAGGCGCCGATTTCGGAGGGCGTAAAGACACCGGCACGGATACCGACCAGCAACGCGACGGGGAACAGCAGTGCCCACTTGGCGTCCACCACTGCCCGCCAGACCGCCTTGCCCGACGGGTAGGAGCTGGCCGCCGGCTGATACCCGCGCTTCTTCGAGATAATCCAAACCACGCACATGAGGGCGACCATCATGAGCAGGCCAGGGATCAGGCCGGCGAGGAAAAGCCGGCCAATCGAGACATTGCCCACGTAGCCATAGAGGATGAGCCCGAGGCTCGGCGGGATTGTCGCGGTGATCAGCGAACCTACTGCGATGGTGGCGCAGGTGAAGCCCTTTGAGTAGCCGCGCCGGATCATTTCCGGGCCGAGCATCCGCGCTTCCATGGCCGCGTCCGCGACCGCCGAGCCGGAGATGCCACCCATCAGTGTCGAAAGCAGGATGCAGACATGCCCAAGGCCGCCTGTCATCCATGACACGAGTACGTTCGAGCAGGCGATGAGACGTTGGGTGATGCCTGTCTTGTTCATCATGTGCCCGGCCAGCACGAAGAAAGGAATGGCCAGAAGCGGGAAGCTCTGCGACTGGGTGGCGATCTGTTGCACCGCAATGCTGACGGGGATGCTGTCGCTGAGCAGGAAAAAGCTGAAGCCCGCAATGCCGATGGCAAAGGAGATCGGCATCCCCATGAACATCAGCACAAAGAAAAGGATTGTCAGCAAAAGCATGTGTCACCCGAGCTGGCTGTGCGAGCGCTCGAGCTCGTTGGCCTGTTCCTTGTAGAAGACCGGCGATTGCGCTCTGAATGATCGGATCATGTGCAGGATAATCTCGAGGCTCATCAGGACACAGCCTACCGGGATGGCGATCGTGACCCAGGCGTAAGACAGCCCGCTATCGCCATAGATCCGTTGCCAGTTGAGCATGGTCAGCCGGTAGCCAGCCACCGCCAGCGTCAGCAGGAAGGCCACGATCAGCAACCCATTCAGCAACTCGAGTAGCCATCGGGGCGTGCGCGGCAGGCGCTTTATCAGATAGTCCATCGCCATATGAGCCTTGAGCCTCATTGCGCGATTGGCTCCCAGTACACACAGCCAGACAAACAGAAGCTGCGCGAAGTCATCCGACCAGACAACTGGTGTTCCGATGGACCGGGAGACCGCCGCCACGAAGACCAGCAGCGTGATGGCGGCCAGCAGGATCTTGGACACGACGTCCTCGAGGTAGATGTACCATGCGGGCATCGTCGCCACTTTCATGCTGGAGTCTGGTGCTGCCAATGGGAGAGACAGGGCGCGCCGCGCCCCGTCTCAGGTCCGCAGGAGAAAAGTCTTCACTGCTTCAGGATGGCTTCGACTTTGGCCCGAAGCTCGCCATAGCCGAGCTTGTCATAGACGGATTGGGTTGCGGCGATAAACGGGGCCTTGTCGACCTCGGCGATCACCATGCCCCTGGCCTTCATCTGCTCCTCGAGCCCCGCCAGCGAATCTTGGGTGAGCTTCGAGGCGAAGTCGCCCGCAGCCAGGGATTCCTCGCGCAGCACCTTCTGCAGGTCAGCTGGCAGTTTGTCGAACCACTGTGCGGAGCCGACGATACCGGTGATCAGGTTGAAGTGCCCGGTCTTGGTCAGGTTCTTTGTGACCTCGTAAAGCCGAGCGCCCACTGTTGCGGGGTGCTGCGCCTCGGCGGCATCAATCACCTTCTGCTGCAAGGCGGGATAGACCTCGCCCCAGCCCATCGGGGTGGGCGTCGCCCCCATGGCGCGGATCGTCTCCATCCAGACCGGGGCACCGGGCGTGCGCATGCGGATGCCTGCAAGATCGGCCGGGACCTTGATCGGCTTGTTGGTCAGCAAATGCCGCTCGCCCTGCCACCAGTTGAATGACAGCACCTGATGGCCGGAGGCCTTTTTGAGCTGGCCGACCCAATCCTCGAACATGGGCGAGGTTACGACCTTGCGGATGCCGGTAAAGCCCTCGGCGACGTAAGGGGCGCTGAGGATGCCGAACTCCTTGACGAAGACGGCGAGGCGTCCGCCATCCACCACCACGGCTACGTTGGCGCCGGCGCGTGCCTGTTCGAGCACGTCCTCATCCTTGCCCAGCTGCGAGCCTGGGAAGATACGGATCGTGAGCTGCCCATTGCTGCGCCGAGCCACCTCGTCGCGCATGCGCTCGAGGCCCTTGAAGATCGGGTCGTCGCGCGTGAGCGACGTGTTGATGTTGAGCTGGTGCTGCGCCAGCGCGACGGAAACTGTACCCAGAAGCGAAGCGCCCAGCACAGACAGCCCGAGCACCGCTGCGCCGAAGACACGCTTTGACATTGTCGTTTTCATTGTCATCTCCTCCACATAAACCATGCAAGTGCTTTGACGTATGGCACCATACCGGTATGCTGCAGGAAAGACGCGGTCCTTGCAAGGCCCGCTTTCGTAGAAGGATCAAATAACAGATGGCGGATGGGTTTAGGTTGTCGGATCCGATCGTGCCGCAGGTGATCCAGTCACTGCGGCAGGCGATCATCGAGATGCAACTCGCGCCGGGCCAGGCGCTGTCCGAGAATGACATTGCGCAGCGCTACGGGGTAAGCCGGCAACCGGTGCGCGAAGCATTCATCAAGCTGCGCGAGGCTGGTTTGCTGCAGATCCTGCCCAGCCGCGGTACCTATGTCGTCAAGATCTCGGCTCGGGAGGTGCTCAATGCCCGTTTCGTACGCGAGGCAGTGGAGTGCGCGATCGTGCGCGCCGCAGCCCCCCTGGCCGATGCGGGCGCCATCAAACTGCTTGCGGGCCTGATCGCTGAGCAGCGCGACGCGGTTGCGCGGGGCGACACGCGCCGTTTCACCCTTCTGGACGAGAGCTTCCACCGAGCTATCGCGGACATCATCGAGTGTGACTATGCGGCCCGGGTTGTGGAGAGCGCCCGGGCGCAGACCGATCGGGTACGGTACCTCAGCCTTCCGGGCACCACGCCTCTGGACACGCTGATGGATCAGCATCAAGGAATCGTCGATGCGCTGGCCTCACGCGATGCCGACGCTGCTGAGGCGGCTATGCGCCGGCACCTGCGCGAAATCCTCTCGGCCCTGCCGAATCTGGCACGGCAGCACCCCGATCTTTTCGATCAGGCCGAAATTCCCAACCATGCTCGCGGGATGATTGAGGGGTGGAGCTAGCTGATTTTCAGGCACTGTCAGAGGACAATCGGCTTCAGCCCGCGGCGCTGACCGCATGGCGTCAGGTCTGCGCGGCCTGATCAACCACGCGTTGGGGCAAATTCCGAGACTGTTCTGGTTTGTCTGACAGCACCAGACACGATGGGCGTGCGGTTCGCCGGCAGCCTTTTGGGAACAGCCCTACTCCGCCGCCTGTCGCTTTTGTCCGGATTGATCGAGGGGTAGCGCTCCAAGTTCGGCCAGCACCTTCCGGAGTGCGGGCCGGTCACGCTCGGGCAAAGGCAGCCGCGGCGGTCTGGGCGGGCCCATGGGCATGCCCATCATCTCGAAGGCTGCCTTGGTGCCGGAAACATAGCGCGGCCCACCCACAAAAGGCAGCAGCGGCACCAGCTTGCGGTGTATCGCCGTCGCTTCCACCAGATCGCGCCGGTCGACCGACGCCTCGAAGAGCTGTGCCGACAGGCGCGGGACGACATTCGAGCAGACCGCAATCCAGCCTTCGGCACCAAGCCAGAACGATTCGAAGCCGAGAACTCCGGCGAAGACTGTCATGCGCTCGCCGCACAACCGGATGATCTCGCGCACGCGCGTCACGTCGAGCGTTGATTCCTTGATATAGCTGCAATTGGGAATGGTCGCGAGCCGGGCCACGATGTTTGGCGTCAGGTCGACATTGGCAGTCGCAGGATTGTTGTAGACCATGATTGGGATCGAGATCGCGTCCGCCACGGCCTTGTAGTGCACGTAAAGTTCGTCCTCGGTCGGCACGCTGTAAAAGGGTGGAATGATCATCACACCATCCGCACCGAGCTTCTCGGCCTCGCGCGATGTGGCAACCGCATCGCGTGTCCACTCGGCTCCTGTGCCGATCAACACCGGCACTCGGCCAGCGGCCTGGCGAACCACCGTTTCGACGATGGCGGTCCGCTCATCAGGCGTGATCGATAGAAATTCGCCGGTCGAGCCGAGCGGGATCAACCCGTGAATGCCTTCACTGATCTGAAAATCGACCAGCCGTTTCAACGCCTCGAGATCGACAGCCGCACCATCCGCCGTAAACGGAGTCACCAGCACGGTATAGGTTCCGCGAAAACGTTGCATTGTTCGGCTTCCTCGCATGCTTGGCGCGGCCATGGTCCGGCTGCTTCACCCTGGACGCTTCACGGGTGCAGGTTTTATGTCGTATATCGAGTGTATGCAATATGGGGCCATGCCGATGCGGCTTGATCTGAGAGACCGTGCGGCGAGCGATAGCTTCGAGTTCACGTTTGACGGGCAAACCATATCAGCGCTCGCAGGTGAAAGCATTGCGGCTGCCCTCTCCGCAGATCACCGCCTGGCGCTCCGGCACACGCGGAATGGTCAGCCGCGCGGGCTGCATTGCGGCATGGGTGCCTGCTTCGATTGCATCGTGACGGTGGATGGTCGGGCCGGTGTGCGCGCATGCCTTGCCAAGGCAGCTCCAGGACTCAACGTGTCCAGCACAGCACCATCTCCCGAGGCTCTGGCAGGCCTCGGTGATCTGCCGACCTCGGCTTTGCCGCGCAGCAGCGTGGACGTGCTGGTGGTCGGGGCCGGTCCTGCTGGTGCCCGTGTCGCCGCTTCGCTGGCTGAGGCCGGAGCAAAGGTGCTTGTGGTGGATGAGCGCGCCGAAGTTGGCGGGCAATACTACAAGCCCCTGATGGCGGCTGCCGCGAAAGAGGCAGATGGAAACGTTGGCGCAGCCTTGCCGGATCGGCAATTCGCCGAAGGGCAGGCCTCGGCCCGCCGTCTGGCAGCCTCGGGCGCGGAGGTCTGGACCGGAGCGACGCTCTGGTTTGCGTCTGCGGGCGAAGGTTTTGGCATTGTACGGGAGGAAGGCACCAGAAGCACGGCCACAGTGATCGAGCCGCGCTTCACGGTGCTGGCCACCGGCGCGAGCGAACGGCCCTGCCCGGTGCCTGGCTGGACCTTGCCCGGCGTGATGACGACCGGCGGTCTGCAGGGCCTCGTGCGTTCAATGCGTGTGGCACCGGGCCGGCGCATCGTGATCGCAGGGTCCGGGCCGCTTAACTTCCAGCTGGCGGCAGAGTTGCTGAAGCTTGGTATTGCGCCGCTTGCCGTGGTCGACGAGGGGCCGGGGCCGGGCTTTTCGACATTGCCCGGCCTGATGGGCATGGCGATGGCGGACACAGGCGCCACGCTGACGGGACTTGGCTACCTCACCAAGCTGATCATGGCACGCGTTCCGATCCACTGGAACGCGCGTGTCCGTGAGATCTGCGGCGGGGACAAGATCGAGAGCATCAGGATCGAAAAGGGCGGAAAAACCCTGACGATCGCCTGCGATGTGCTGGCGCAGAACGCAGGTTTCATCCCGCAAGCCGAGAGCGCCCGGCAGCTTGGCTGCGGCATGCAGTATGTGGATGTTCATGTCGGTTCGGTCGCCGTCAAGGCTGCGCCGGATGGGCTGACCAGCGTGCCTAATGTCTATGCCATTGGCGATGGTGCCGAGATCGCCGGAGCCAAGGTTGCCATGGCCCGCGCTGAGCTGACGGCGGCTGCATTGCGGCGCGAGCTTGGCTTGCCTGCAGATTCGGCGAGCGCCGGCGCGATGCAGCGGCTCGGGCGGGCGCAGGCCTTTCAGAAAGCCCTGTGGAGCGTTTTCACGCAGGCACCTTTCGACGTGAACATGATCACGGATGACACCATTATCTGCCGCTGCGAGGAAGTCACGGCCGGTGCGGCGCGCAAGGCGTGCAGGTCTGCCGAGCCAACGCTGGCAACGCTCAAACGCCAGACCCGCGCCGGGATGGGCCGCTGCCAGGGCCGCTTCTGCGTCTCGACCCTGACCAGATTGATCCATGCCGAAGGCGGGCCTGCGCCGGATGTGGCGGCCTTCTTCGCGCCACGGCCTCCGGCGCGCCCGATGTTGCTTGGCGCAATCGCCGCCGAGAAGCCCGAATGGGGCGGCCATCGCCGTGCCTTGCCGCCCCTCAACTCGCCGCGTGTCAGTCTGCGCCGCGAGCCGTTCGGCGTGATCGAGGCCGACGTAGCGGTGATCGGGGCTGGCGTCGTGGGTGCTTGCGTGGCGCGCGAACTGGCGCTGGCTGGCGAAAGGGTCGTGGTCCTGGACCGGCACGAGGCCAATGTGCAGGCATCCGGCGCCAATGCGGGCAGCCTCCACGTGCAGCTTCTGTCATTCGACTTTGGCCAGAAGGCGCAGGCTGGCGGTCGCCCTGCCGCGGAGGTGCTGCGCATCGCGCCTGCATCGATCGCCCTGTGGAAAGAAATAGAACGTGCTGCCGCCGAGGACCTCGAGATGTCGACGCCGGGCGGGCTGATGCTGGCTGAAACCGATGCTGAACTGGCTTTCCTGCGTCAGAAGGTTGCACTCGAGCAGAGCTACGGCATCGATGCCGAAATCATCGGTGCCAACGAGATCGGCCGACTTGAACCACATCTGGCACCGCGCTTCATCGGCGCTGCCTTTTGCCGCGACGAGGGCAAGATCAACCCGCTGGTGGCGACGCTGGCCGTGGTGCGGCTGGCGAAGCAGGCCGGAGCGCGCTTTGAGAGCTTCGCTGCCGTGAACAGTCTCAGCCATGACGGATTGCGCTGGCGCATCGCGACCGAGGCCGGGGCGGTGAAAGCGCGGCGCGTGGTCAATTGTGCCGGCGGCTGGGCTTCGCACATCGCCGCAATGGCAGCGCGACCGATCCCGGTCGAGGGTGCGCCACTGCAGTTGATCGTCACTGAGCCCGGGCCGCAACTGGTCAAGCATCTCATCGCGCATGCCGGCCGGCACCTGAGCCTCAAGCAGGCGGATACTGGCGGCCTGATCATCGGCGGGGCATGGCCGGCGTCCATGAACCCCGAGACAGGCGCAAGCGAGGTCGAAATGTCCAGCATCGAGGGCAATGCGTGGGTTGCGGCGCATGTACTGCCTGCTGCTGCTGCCTTCCGCATCGTGCGGGTCTGGGCAGCGATGAACATCAACATTGATGGCGCGCCGATCCTTGGTGAAATGCCAGGCGCCCCCGGCTTTTACAACTGCGTGACCTCGAACGGTTATTCGCTTGCTCCGATTGTGGCGCAAATCACCGCAGACCTGATGACGCGCGGCAGATCCGACCTGCCATCAGAGATCTTCTCGCTGGCGCGGTTCGGGTAATCAGCATCAACGCAGCCTGAGCCCCCTCCCCTGCGCGCGAGCTGCCTGGAAGACCAGCCTTGCCGCGACGTTGTCTTCAAAGCCTCGACCATCGGAAAAGAACAGCGCCAATCCTGTTGACCTCGCGGCACAGCGGCCGGCCAGAAGATCGCCAAGCCCGACCAGGCGCGGGTTGGCTGAATGGATATCGGCAGGCCGCGCTGCCCATTGCTGGATCAATCGTTCCTTGTGATCCGAAACAATCAGGCCGGCCTCCCCACACAGGCCCGGATCAATCTCGTGCGCCTGAGGCAGGAAAGGCCCGACCACAGCCACAATGGCATCAGGGCGTGGCGATGCGCGAAACACGGGGACGACTGACAGTGTTGCCGTAACCAGAACATCGGCTTGCCGTACAAGATCGTCAGTCGACATCGCTCTGGCATCAAGCCCTGTGGCACGCGCCGTCTCCACGGCAAACCGCCCGGCCCTCTCGTTATCACCACGTGAGGACGCCACGAGCAGGCGGCTGGCGAGACCGGCAGCAGAGAGCAAACGCGCATGTGCTGCACCCTGGCACCCGCAGCCGACCACTCCAACGACACCGGGGCCCTGCCCCGCTTGAAGCGCGCGGACGGCAAGCGCTGTGATCGCAGCTGTTCGGAGCGCTGTCATCTGGCGCGCCTCGATCAATGCCACAAATCTGGCCGATGCCCCTTCCGCCAACGCCACAATGGCATCGATTTCGGGCTGGCCCCGCAGGCCTTGGGCTGGATCGCCGACCAGAACCTTTGCACTGGCCATGCCCGAGAGTTTGTTCAGGGCCGGAAACAGCGTCATGTAGGCGCTGTCCGGCCCAAGCCGGTTCATGCGCAGCGAAGCCGGTTCCTGCATCAGGCCCGTTTCAAGCTCCGAGAAGCCAATCGCCAGAGCATCCATCAGCTCCAGCGGATCAAGCAATTCAGACACATCACGATCAGACAGCCAGATCATGTCAGCCTTCCGCACGTCGTTTGGCTTGAGGCTTGCACAGCTTTGTCCGCCATCTGCCAGTGCCGCCGACACCTGTTTGCCTGCAGATGGTTGACACGGAAGAGACAGGATGGTTCGATTGCATACGTAGCGTATACAACACTATCTCCGTCAATGGCAGACCAGCCAATCAACACAGTTCACGACGAATTGCTTTCAGCGGAGTTCAGCATGTTCAAGTCTCGCATACGCGGTTTTCTCCACGTCAACGGCCTTCGGATCATGGCATTGCTCGGTGCGTTGGGCGTTGCCTTGCCGGGCATGGCAGACTCGGCAGCCGCCAAGTCGCTGGACGATATCCTGAAGGCGCGCGAAATCCGCATCGGCGTCAATCCGACCTTGCCGCCCCGCGCACTGTTCAACGACAAGAACGAGATTGATGGCTTCGAGCCCGATCTTGCCAAGGCCCTTGCTGAAAAACTCGGCGTGAAGCTGACACTGGTTGCCGTCGGCTCGCCTGACCGCATCCCGTTCGTCGCGTCCGACAAGGTTGATCTGGTTATGGGAGCCATGAGCCGCACTTCCGAGCGCGCCAAGGTGATCGACTTCTCGGCCCCGATCCACTCGGAAAACTACGGCATCATCTCACTGGCGAGCAAACCGTTTGCCAAGCTCAGCGATCTCAACAGCGAGGCTGTCACACTTGTGCAGGTGCGCGGCACCACCGCGATCCCCTACATCCAGAAGAACATTCCGAAGGCCAAGCTTCTGCTGCTGGACAATTACAATGATCGTGACAGGGCGCTTGCCCAGGGCCGCGCCGATGCGTCGTTCGACGGCATCGATGCTGTCGCCTACCGCCTCAAGATTTTCCCGAATGTGAAGTTCAACATCGTGCCGGTAGCCGAATGGGGTGTCACCTATTCGAGCTTTGGCATCGCCAAGGGCAACTACTCCTTGCGCGACTGGGTCAACATTGCGCTTTACGAATTGCACAGCACGGGCGTGGTCGAGCAACTCTGGGAGAAGTGGTTCCTCAAGCCGATGGACACCAAGGTACCCGTGACGCCATATTTCTGAGCGACGGCACGCTCCGAGATGGCCTACACGCTTCAATTCGGGCAGGTCACACCCTATCTCGGCTATCTGGCTGGTGGTGCCTGGCTGGCACTCCAGCTTGCCGCCATCGGCTTCGTGGTCGGCTGGGCCATCGGGCTGGTCTGCGCAGCCATCCTGCACTACGGGCCGTGGCTGCCGCGGAAGATCGTCCGAGCCTACGTGGTATTCTTCCTGAATACGCCACTTCTGGTGCAGATCTTCTTCATCTATTTCGCCTTGCCTGACTGGGGCATCGTGCTCAGCTCATTTCAGGCGGTCGTTATCGGCATGTCGCTGAACGCGGGCGCATACCTCACTGAAATCCAGCGTGCCGGCTTCAATTCGATCCGCCGTGAAGAGATCGAGGCAGCCGAGACGCTTGGCTTCTCGCGCCTGCAGTCCATCCGACATGTCATCGTGCCCCATATCTGCAAGGTTCTGTTTCCGCCACTTTCAAACCAGTACATCATCCTGACGATGACCACGTCGATTGCTGCCATCTTCGGCGTCGAGGAGCTGACCGGACGAACCTATAACATCAACGCGCAGACTTTCCGGGCGCTCGAAATCTTCTCGATCACAGCGCTGTACTATGTTGCGCTGACATTGGTGGCGAGCGCGGCGCTGTACGGCATCGGACGCTACTTTTTCCGAATCAAAGGCAAGGTGTTCTGATGGCCGCGCTGCTGGAAGAAGCGCCGCGGTTCTTCGGCTACTACAACATGCTGTTTCTGGGGCAGGCCTTTGCGTTCACGGCGCTGCTGTCACTCGTCGGTTGCGGTGGTGGCTTCGTGTTCGGGTTCGGCCTTGCAGTCGTGCGCAGCGAGCGCATCGTCCGTTTCGCTCCGCTGCGCTGGGTGGCGACCGTTTATGTCGAGCTGTTCCGGCGGATACCGTTCCTGGTCAAGCTGATGGTGATCTTCTTCGCGTTCCAGCTCGCAGGGTTCGATGTCTCGGGCTTTGTGGTGGCGGCAACCACGGTTGCGCTCTCGGCATCAGCCTTTTCGGCAGAGAACGTGCGTGCCGGTCTTGAAGCAGTGCACAAGAACCAATGGGATGCGGCCGAGGCGATGAACATGGGCGGGGTGACGGCCTTGCGCCGGGTGATCCTGCCGCAGGCCTGGCGGATCATCATCCCTCCATCGATGACCTACTCGGTGGGTCTTGTGAAAAGCACCTCGATTGCCTCGCAAATCGGCGTGTTCGAACTGACTTATGCCGCCAAGATCCTCAACCAGAAGGGTTTTTCAGCCGGCATATGCTTTGGCACGATCCTGCTGCTGTACTTTGCCCTCTGCTACCCGCTCAATCTCATGGCCACGCGTCTGGAGTCCAAGCTTGCCCCATCTCGTCATTGAAAAATTGAGTGCCGACTATGGCGCAACACCGGTGCTGATCGATGTCGATCTGGCGGTCGAACGCGGCGAGATCGTTGCCATCATTGGCCCGTCTGGCTCGGGCAAGAGCACGCTTTTGAGGGTGCTCACGGGGCTGCTCAAGCCCCGCACGGGCCATGTGCATGTTGCTGGCACCGAGGTCAACTATGCCAGCCCCGAGGCGCTGCGCAAGGTACGCGACCGTTTCGCCATCGTCTTTCAGCAGTTCAACCTTTTCCAGAACATGACGGCGCTGCGCAACGTCACCATAGCGCCAACCATCGTCAAGAAGCGCAATGCTGCCGAGGTGGAACGCGAGGCCCGCGAATTGCTCACCAAGGTCGGGCTGGCACACCGCATCGATGCCTATCCCGACGAGATGTCGGGCGGCCAACAGCAGCGCGTCGCGATGGCTCGCGCACTCGCACTGAAACCTGACATTCTCCTGCTCGATGAGGTCACCTCGGCCCTTGACCCGGAACTGGTGGCCGAGGTTCTCGATACCATCAGGCTCCTGGCTCAGGACGGCATGACCATGCTGATCGTTTCTCACGAAATGGCCTTCGTCCGCGAGGTCGCCAGCAAGGTCGTGTTCATGGCCGATGGTCGCGTCGTCGAGGTCGGCCCGCCTGCCCAGATTTTCGATGCCCCGGAGACCGCGCGCTGCGCTGACTTTGTCAGGCGCATCCTGCGTCACTGAAGCATTTTCAAGCGAGGTGGATCGCGGTTCACTTCAAGAAAGCCCATAGATCAACAGTTTGGAGCGTCACATGGCTTACGGCATGCACTATCTGAAGGGCGCAGTGGATTGCCATGTGCACACATGCCCCCACCTCAACGGACGCAGCGCAAACATCTTCGAGAGCGTTCGGCAGGCATCGGCGGCGGGCATGCGGGCGCTGGGGCTGATGGACAATTTCCAGAACTCGTCCGGGTATGCGGCGCTGGCGATGGAAGAACTTGGCCATCTTGGCGTCGAGGTATTTGGCGGACTCATCATGCAGCCGACAGCAGGCGGCGTCAGCTATGAGGTGGCGCGCAACGCGGTCGATTACGGCTATGGGCCACAAACCGGGGCGCGCTTCCTGTCCTTGCCGACGCATCACACCCGCGCAGTGGCCGTCCGCGAGCGCCGCAGCCCGGCTTATCTCGAAACCACTTTCTGGGTGCCGGAAAGCGGCAAGGTGCCCGAACCTGTCCCTGCCATCATGGAACTGTGCGCAGCCCGCGACATCGTGTTCGACTGCGGACATGTCGACGGTCGTGAAGCCGTCGCACTTGTTGAGGAAGCGAAACGGCGGGGAGCCACCCGTGTGCGCACCCATGGCGGCGGCTATGATACCGACACGATCAAGCAGATCGTCGCGCTTGGCGGATATTGCGAGTTCTCGTTCTTTGTGTTGACCCATGCGACACAGGTTGGCCTGACCCATGTCGATCAGGAAAAGCACCGTGCGCCGACCCGAACCATTCAGGATTTGGCCCCGCGCATCAGGGCGGCTGGCGACAAGGCCATCGTGTCGGGCGACGCAGGGATCTACCTGCTCGCGCCGCCGGTCGAGGCCTTTCGTGAGTTCATGTTGCTGCTCGAGGCAGAGGGCTTCGACGAAGCGGAAATCCGGCGCATGAACACCGACAATCCGGCTGATCTGTTCAGGATCGGCTCGTTCTTGCCCTCCCGCGAGGCTTGAACAGAAACGGCTGCGTTTTGTGCTCTCACATGGTCAGCAGGCGGCGCGGCGTGTCGACCAGAATCTGATCCATCTCCGCTTCACTCCAGCCGCGATCACGCATCAGTGGCCGCACATTGGCATGGATATGGCGGTAGCCGTGCCCGCCATGGGCAAGCAGCCGGGACCGTGTGCAGATGTCATGCGAAATGCAGACCTGCCCGCCAAGGCCTGCCTCAAACAGGCGTCTCAGCGCCCGCAGCCGCATCCAGTCATTTGGCAGATCGACCACGCCCATCCAGTAATTCGATGTTTCGATGCCGAAAAAGTCGTATTCCACCACGCAGCGTCGCGCGAGCGCGATCACCGCATCGACATCTTCCGGATGGGTGCGGTCCATGTGGCTGAGCACGGTGCGCGACAGGTCAGCCCCTGCACGCTCCAGCACGTCGCAGATCTCGCGGCACGCATCCGGATGTCGGCCCGGATGCACGTTGATGCTGGCTCCGGTGGCGAGCTGTGCTTGTGCAGCTGCCTTGAGGCAGCGCTCTTCAAAAGGTGTCATCGGCCATGACACTCCGATCTCGCCAATGATGCCGCAGCGCACATCGGTTCCCCAGGCCCCCTCCATGATCTGTCCGATCATGATCTCGGCCAGTCCCTCGACGGGCAGAGCCTTGGTGGCCTCATCGACATAGGCGTCGGTGTAAAACCCAGCACCAAGGATGACATTGACACCGCATCGCTCGGACAGTCGCGCCAGCATGGCAGGCTGAGGTCCGATACCGCCCGTGGTCAGATCAACGATGGTCGAGCCGCCAGCGGCCTTGAAGGCGGTGAGTTCGGCCGCAGCGACATCCTCATCCAACAAGACATGGTGGCCCGGAACCATCGGGCGATAGTCCAGCTCAAAACGCGTTTCCAGCGAGATTTCGAGTGTGGCAGGCGTCGCCCGCCAGGCCGGATTGGTCAGGTCACAGCAGATGTGCTCGTGCATCAGCACATGCCCAAGTTCAGCGCCGTCTATGGTGCCGCGAACTGTGATGGCGTGTCTGGAAGGTGTGCGTTCCTCCATGCTTTTGCCCACGGGCTGAACCCTTTCTTCAAATGCGAGTGGACGCTGATCTGATCAGAGGCCTTGCCGGATCGTGCGATCATGGCATACGCTGTGCATACAATCAGCAGACTGGGAGCGCAAACCTGGAGCCTCAGGATCTGCTGAATGTGTCGTCGCCCACCATCTCAACATGCACCACGGGGAATGAGCCATGATCGATGATGCTTCAAGCAACTCCAGCGGCTTGAATCGCCGCCACCTCATGGCAGGTGCCGCCGCGCTGAGTGCCGGCGCGCTGCTGCCGCGGGCGGCACAGGCACAGGCCAAAATCGCGCCACCCAATCTGATCAAGGCTGGCACACTCGTCATGTCGATGAACCCGACCTTGCCGCCGCTGCAGTTTGTCGATGATCGCGGCCAGTTGCAGGGCATGCGGTGGGAACTGGGGAACGAGATTGCCAAGAACCTCGGCCTGACGCCCGAATATGTCCGCATCGAATTTGCAGCCATGGTGCCGGGCCTTGCTGCCAGGCGCTGGGACATGATCAACACCGGGATTTTCTTCACCGAGGAACGCTCAAGGCTGATGTACATGGTGCCCTATGAGCGCGCGGCGGTCAGCTTCCTCGCAGCGCGCGGCAACCCGCTCAAGATTGAGAAGTGGGAAGATCTGGCAGGCCGTGCCGTTTCCGTCGAACTTGGTGGCATCGAAGAGCGGCGCACCCGCGAGGTTGATGGCATGCTGAAAGCCAAGGGCCTTGCCGGGATCGACATCCGCACCTTCAACAACTTCGCCGAGTCATTCCAGGCCCTGCGCGCTGGCCAAGTGCAGGCTGCAACCGCGATCGATGCCACCGCCATGTTCATGCAAACACGCGGCGACTTCACCCGCGCTGTCGCTGGTCTTTTTCCGCAGGTGGCCACGTTCGCCTTTGCCAACAAGACACTGGCCGAAGCTGTTGCGGGAGCGCTCAACGATCTGAAGAAATCCGGCTACTACGACACGCTGTTCGACAAGTATGGCGTGCTGAAGATCGATAGCCCAACCTTCAAGATCGAAGGTCCCGGCCCCGCCTGAGCCGCTGTCTCCGCGTTGCTGAACCGATCCGGAGGGGCTTCCCCTCCGGATCCATACGTCTGTTACGAACAAGGAGAGCCTCTTGCGCGTCTGGAACTGGGAAGGTTTCTTCGGCTATTTCGCCAATCCGTACCTGCTGGAAGGCGCGCTGGTGACCCTGTTCCTGACGGGTTCGACCCTCGTGTTCGGCTTCATTCTGGGCATGCTGCTGACACTGATGCGCCTATCATCGCACGGGATCGTCCAGAACATTGCCAAGACCTATATCTGGGTGTTTCGTGGCACGCCGCTGCTGGTGCAATTGATCATCATCTACACAGGCCTGCCTCAACTCGGCTTCGTGCGCCTTTCGGTACTGCAATCGGCCATGCTCGGACTTGCGCTCAACGAAGCGGCCTATCTGTCGGAGATCCTGCGCGGGGGCATCCTTTCAGTCGGGCAAGGTCAGCGCGATGCGTCGCGGGCGCTGGGGCTGAAGCGAGCGCAAGGTTTCTACCTGATCGTCATGCCGCAAGCGTTGCGCGTGATCATTCCGACACTCGGTAACTCGGTCAACGGGCTGCTCAAGACCACGTCGATCGCATCGGTGATCTCGATGGAGGAGTTGCTGCGCCGTGGACAGATTCTGATGCAGCAACGCTTCGAGGTGCTGGAGGTATTCATGGTGGTGGCGATCCTGTATCTTGCCATGACAACGGTCTGGGACGCGATCCAGCGCCGGATCGAGGCGCATTACGGCAAGGCCTACGGGCCGGCAACGAGCGCCTTGCAAGCGCGCGACAATCACTGAGAATGCTTGACAGGGCCGCCCCGCGTGGCAGTGCATGTTTGAGTTATGGTGCGCCGTGAAACGACCTCGATATGCATGCAACTGACGCCTTGAAGATCAGCCGAAGCGGCCAGGATCACGAAGCCCGACCCGATGAGCCCGGCCAGGTCGCAGGGCTCAATCTGTCGAACCTTGCCTATCGCGCCATCTCCGAGATGATCCGCGACCGCAGGCTCAAGGGCGGCGAGCAGATCGTCGAAGCGCGATTGGCCGATGTGCTCGGCATCTCGCGCACGCCCCTGCGCGAGGCCCTGCAGCGACTCGAAGGTGAAGGACTGGTGCGCAAGTTCGCCAACCGCTCGTACATCGTGCGCGCGGTTGAACTGGCGGAGTATCTTCAGGCGCTCAAGGTTCGCGAATTGCTGGAGGGCGAGGCAGCTGCACTGGCTGTGGGCCAGATCCCGCGGGATCTGATGGCAAGGGTACGGTGCGAGATTGAGGAACTGCGGGCCTCGACCAGCTATCACACCCATTCACACTGGCAGTCGGATGACAACCTGCATGGTCTTTACATCGAGCATTGCAGCAACCCGGTGATGACCGAGTTCATTCACGCGCTTCGCGTGACCACCCGACTGTTCGAGATTGCGAGACTTAAAGATCGGCTTGAGCCTGACTCCGTTGAGCATCTGGCCATTCTTGCTGCGCTCGAAGCCGGTGATGCCAAGGCCGCCCGGCAAACGGTCGTGGCGCATATCAGAAGCCTGAGGGAGTTCACTCTCGCCACCGTGCGTTGATCGCCGAATGCCTCTGGCAGGCTGCCAAAACCGCTTGCCTGAAAAGTCAAACTGTATGACATTGGTATACACTTTGGCTTCAGCAGGGGTTTTCCATGACAGACTTCGAACAACGGAAATGGTCTCGCAGGCAGCTTCTGGCCATGGCAGCAGCGGCGGGCACGGTTGCGATCGGCACGGGCTATGACGCGCATGCCAAGCCGTTGGCGGAAGTGCTTTCGGGCAAGAAGCTGCGTGCCGGCATCAACCCGACCCTGCCACCCTTCGGCGTGTTCAACGCTCAAAACCAGATCGACGGTTTCGATGCTGACATCGCGCGCGAAATCGCAAGGCTGATGAAGGTCGATCTCGAAATCGTTCAGGTCGGCAGCCCGGACCGCATCCCTTTTCTGCAGGCTGACCGCATCGACATCGTGCTCGGCGCCATGACCCGGACGGTAGAGCGCGCACTGGTGATCGACTATACCATCCCGCTGCACACCCAGAGCGTGGTTGTGCTGACGAAGGCCAGCGGCACGGCGGTTCCCATCGCCAAACCTGGCGATCTCAACAATGCGGGAGTCCGGCTGGTGCAGGTTCGCGGCACGGTCGGCATTCCTTGGATCCAGGCCAATGCACCGCAGGCGCAGGTAACGCTGCTGGACAACTATCCCGACACCTTCCGCGCGCTGCAGCAGGGCAGAGCTGATGCCATGGTCGATGTGCTGGAATCGGTGGTCGTGCCAATGAAAAACTTCCCAGGCGTGCCGTGGAAGGTGCTCGATGACGTGCTCGCCAGCACATGGGTCGGAATTGGGGTGCAGAAGGGCAACACCACCCTCAAGGACGTGCTCAACGTTGTTCTCTTCGAGATGCACCGCAACGGCTTTGTCGGCACGACATGGGAAAAGTGGTTC
The DNA here is from genome assembly GCA_943370645.1 of Hydrogenophaga intermedia. Classification (GTDB taxonomy): domain Bacteria; phylum Pseudomonadota; class Alphaproteobacteria; order Rhizobiales; family Beijerinckiaceae; genus Allobosea. The sequence continues at coordinate 32,112 of CALRRR020000004.1, forward strand.
GGCGTGCCGATGAAGACCCCGGTTCCCGTCAATCCGATGTTCTGAGACTGGCCCAAGACGGCTATCCTCATGCAGCTGCAATATGGCCAGGTGATGGGCTACCTACCGGATTTTCTGGTGGGTGCTGCGGTGGCGCTCGCGATTGCACTGGTGGCGTTTTGCCTCGGCCTTGGCATCGGGCTCGCGGGTGCAAGCGTGTTGGCGTTTGGCGGGCGCCTGTCCAAGGCACTGGTGCGAGCCTATGTCAGCTTCTTCACCAACACGCCGCAGTTGGTGCAGATTTTCTTCCTGTTCTTCGCATTGCCGGAGTTCGGGATCCTGCTGACACCGGTTCAGGCCGTGCTGATCGGAATGACGCTGAACGCCGGGGCCTATCTCACCGAAATTCAGCGTGCCGGTTTTGAATCGTTGCCGCAGGCCGAGATCGAGGCTGCAGAGACGCTCGGGTTCACTCTGGTCCAGACCATTCGCTACGTGATTGCGCCGCACATCATGAAGGCGCTGTATCCCTCGTTGTCGAACCAGTACATCATCATGACGCTCGGCACTTCGATGGCAGCCATCTTCGGCGTTGAGGAATTGACCGCCCGCGCCCTCAACGCCAACGCCATCAGCTTCCGCTCGATCGAGATCTTCTCGCTCACCGCCTTGATCTATATCGGGCTGACGATCATCGCCTCGACCTTGCTCTATACCCTCGGCCGCACCCTCTTCAGGGTCAAGGCGAGGGCTTTCTGATGAGTGTCATCGATCAATTGATCAGCGAGGCACCGCGCTTTTTCACCTATTGGAACATGCTGTTCCTCGGCCAGGCCGCGCTGAACACGCTGCTGGTGTCGCTTGTCGGCTGCGTCGCGGGTTACGTTATCGGTTTTGTCATCGCCACCTTGCGATTGCCGCAGATCATGCCCTTTGCGCCTGTGCGCGCGGTCTTGATCGGCTGGACCGAAATGATCAGGCGGGTGCCGTTTCTGGTGCTGCTGATGTGCGTGTTCTTCGCCTTCCAGCTTTCTGGAGCCAACAAGACGCTGTTCGTGATTGCGGTCACGGCTGTCACCTTGCGCATGTCGGCGCTGGCTGCCGAGAATGTACGGGCGGGTTATCAGGCCGTTCCGCCGCGCCAGTGGGAGGCGGCGCAGGTGCTGAACATCCCTCCCCTTCAGGCGCTGTTTCGCATCATCCTGCCGCAAGCCTGGAAGGTTATCCTGCCGCCTTCGACCATCCACACCGTCAGCATGATCAAGGAAACCTCGCTGGTATCGCAGATCGGGTTTCTCGAGCTCACTTTTGCCGCACGCATGCTGAACCAGCGCGGATTTTCGGCGCTGATCTGTTTCGGGTCGATCCTTGTGATTTACTTCGTGATCTCGTGGTCGTTTTCCCGCGTCGGTCGACTGGCCGAACGCAAGCTGGTGACCGAGGCGCGTTCGATCCGTGCCCAGACCAGGGGGGCACGAGCATGATCGGCCAGATTGCAGCCGGCCAGACTGCGCCCGGTCATGACACGCCCGGCTTGGCCACAATCACTGTCGATGGCGCTGTGTTGGAAGTCGCCACCGACGGCAGCCTTGCGGGTGCGCTGCTCGGCGCTGGTATCCGGCATCTGCGCAACAGCCCGCGCGATGGCACTCCTCGCGGTGCGCTGTGCTTCATGGGCGTGTGCCAGGAATGCGCTATCATGATCGATGGCCGCATCCAGCAGGCCTGTCAGGTGCGGCCCCGCAGCGGAATGCGCGTCGAATTGAGCGGCGTGGTCTGATGATCGTTTCGGCGCATGACCTGATCGTCGTCGGCGCCGGCCCTGCCGGTGGCAAAGCAGCACTGGCGGCAGCCAATGCCGGACTGGATGTGGTTCTGATCGACGAGCAGATGTCCGCCGGTGGGCAGGTCTGGCGCAAGCCTTTGCGGAAGGCTGCCAGCAGTCCGGAAAAGACCGTCGGCAGCAAGAAGCGACCTCCAGGCGATGCTCTGAGGTCGGAGCTGGCGTTGTCCAACGTGCAATGCGCTTTTGGCCAGCGGGTCTGGTCTTTGGCGCCGGGCTTCCGGGTCGATACGCTCGGGCCAGATGGCGCTCTTGCCTACACCGCGCCCAGGCTGATTATCGCAACTGGTGCGCATGAGCGAATTATCCCGTTCCCGGGCTGGACCTTGCCCGGTGTCATGGGGCTGGCCGCCGCCACCATTCTGCTGAAAAGCGAAGCCAGGGTCCCGGGGCAGCGCGTTGTCGTGGCCGGACGCGGCCCACTGTTGGCATCGGTGGCGGCCGGGATCATCGCCAAGGGCGGCGAGGTTGTCGCTGTGGTGGATCGCTCGCCGCGCACCACATGGGCCAAGGCCATGCCCGCACTCGCCAGCCAACCGCTGTTGCTGGCCGAGGGTGCGGGCTGGATGCTGCGCCTCATGGGCCGCCGCGTGCCATGGCTGTTCGGGCACCGCTTGCGCACTGCCCTTGGCAGCGATGCGGTAGAGGCGGTCGAGGTTGCGCCCGCCAATGGCAATGCCGCGAGCCGGCTGCTTGCCTGCGACGCTCTGGTGGTTGGCGATGGTCTGGTACCGGGCGGCGAGGCCGCGCGATTGCTGGGTCTTCCCATGCATTTCGAGCGCCAGCGCGGCGGCTGGGTGACACCGTCGGGCATCGATTTCGAAAGCGCCCTGCCCGGCCTTTACCTCGTCGGAGACGGCGCAGGCATCCGTGGTGCGAAGCTGTCTGCACTGGCTGGCGAAATCGCGGGGCTTGCGGTTGCGGCAAAGGCTGGCCGCAGCATCGACCGGCAACGCGTGGCGCGCCTCAGACAAGACCATGCCAAGGGCCAGCGCTTCAGCAATGCCATCGCTGACATGCTGGCCGCGAACCCCGCCGACATTGCGGCCATCGCACACGATACGGTGGTTTGCCGCTGCGAGGATGTGCGGCGGCACGAGATCGACGCTGCGGTTGACGCGGGTGCCAGCGATATCAACCAGCTCAAGCATTTCACGCGCTGCGGCATGGGTCCGTGCCAGGGCCGAATGTGCGGCGATGTGGTTGAGGAGCTGGTGGCGCTGCGCAGCGGCCTTAGCCGTGAAGCCGTTGGACACTGGACCGGACGGCCGCCACTCCGCCCGGTTCTGCTCGGCGGTCTGATCGGCACGTTCGATTATGCCGACATACCCGTTCCTGAGCCTGCGCCGCTATGACCGCGCCTTATGACCTGTGCGTGATCGGCGGCGGCATCCATGGCTGCACCGTGGCGCTGTTTGCGGCGCGCGGCGGCATGAAGGTGGCGCTTGTCGAACGTGGCCCGCTATGTCGCGAGGCGTCTGGCGTCAATGCCGGCACCTTGACCATGCAGATGACCCGCGTGGCGCTGATCCCCTATGCCCTGCGCGCCCATCAGATGTGGGCCACGGCATCCAGCTGGCTCGGGCATGATGTTGGCGTCGTGATATGCGACGGGCTTTCGCTGGCCTTCACAGAGCAGGAAGCGGAACTGCTGCGCTTTCGCGCTGGCAAGCGCAGGGAGGCAGGTGCGCCGATCGACCTGATTGACGCTAGGGCAGCACAGCGCGTCGAGCCAGGTCTGGGCCCCGGCGTGCTGCTGGCTGGCCACTGCAAGGTCGACGGTTATGCCAACGCCTATCTGACTGGCCTCGCTTATCGGCGGGCTCTGATCGAGGCTGGCGTCACAGTGATGGAAAACACGCCGGCGCTCGGGATTGATCGCGCAGGGACTGCGTTCACGGTGCGCGCGCCAGACAATCACGTTCAGGCAAAGCGGCTGGTGCTCGCCGGCGGGGTCTGGATCGAGCCCATGATGGCCTGGCTCGGGATTGATCTGCCGATCAAGGTGCTGGTCAATCAACTCGCCGTCACCGAACGCCAGCGCCCGGTGATGCGCACCGTGGTCGGCATTGCAAGCGGGCTGCTCTCACTGAAGCAATACCCCCACGGCACGACCGTGATCGGCGGTGGCTGGCAGGCGCGCGGCAACCGCGAACTTGGCGGGCATGAACTCTTGCCGGAGCGACTGGTCGGCAACATCCGCCTCGCCTGCCATGCCATTCCGGCCCTCCGAGAGGCAAGGCTGGCACGGGCTTGGGCCGGGCTTGAGGCCGAAACCCGTGACGCCTTGCCGGCTGTGGGACCGATCCCCGGTGTGCCCGATGCCTATGTCTGCGGCTCAGTGCATTCGGGCTATACAAGCGGGCCATATCTCGCCCGCCTTCTGGCCATGAGGATCCTCGGTCAGCAGCCTGAGATGCCACTTTTCCCCATCGATCGCCTTCTCGAACCGCCTGCGAGGGCCGCATGAGCCAGTCTGTGCAACAGCGCCTGAGCGGCATTCATGCCGCCACGATCGTGCCGATGCGCGACGATTTTGCCATAGACGAGGTCGCGCTCGCCGACCATCTGGCCGTCGTCTCCCGCGTTCCAGGCATTCAGGGCCTGCTTGTCAACGGCCATGCCGGCGAGAACTTCGTCCTGACGGCTGCCGAAAAGCGCCGCGTTGTCGAGATCGCCAGAAGCAGCGTCCCCTCAGGCTGTCTGATCTGCTCGGGCATCAATGCTGAGTCCAGTCTTGAACTCGCGGCGGAGGCGCAGGCAGCTGAGGCTGCTGGCGCGGACGTGCTGCTGGTGTTCCCGCCAAACAGTTTTGCGCTAGGTCATGATCCTGAAGCTGCGCTAATCCATCACCGCCACGCGCGCGATGCGTGCAATCTGCCGTTGCTGATTTACGGCGCGTCCATCGGGGCCGGGCAGATGCCTTACGATGCGGCAACCTTGCGCGCGCTGGCTGCCGATGCGCGCATCATCGGCATCAAGGAAGGTAGCTGGGAGATCGCCGCCTATGAGGAAAACCTGCGGCTGCTCAAAGCCGTCCGCCCCGATTTCGTCATTCTGGGCTCTGGCGACGAGCACCTGATGGTGAGCTACATGGTCGGCAGCGCGGGCAGCCAGGTCAGCCTTGCCGCTGTTGTGCCGGAATTGGTCGTGGGGTTGTGGCAGGCATCGCAACGCGGCGCTTGGGACGAGGCGATGGCGCTGCATAACCGGCTCTACGCTCTGGCGGTGGCGATCTACCGCGATGCGCCGGGCGGACGGGCAACGGCGAGGCTAAAAGCCTGCCTGATGATCAAGGGCCAGTTGGCGCAAGCCACGCTCAGGCCGCCTCAACCGCCGGTCTCGCAAGCGGAGTGGTCACGGCTCGAGCAGGCGCTTTCGCAGTGCGCAAAGACGTGAGAAGCGTCTCCGGCATGCGGGCCAACCCCTTGGCTCTGACAGTTCGCTTTGCCAGCATCTTTTTCGACGTTTCGGAGTTCCCATGTCCGCAACCGGGATGACTGACGCTTCTGGGCGTGTTGACAACTCGGTCAGGCAGCGGACCGATGAATCGATCGGCTTTCTGCGCACGTTGATCGCGCTGGGCAAGCAGGGTGAGGCCGCGGTGCAGGCTCATGTTGCCGCGGCACTGGCTGAGGCCGGTTGTGTGGTGGAGCACCTTTGCTACCGACCCGCTGACGTATCTGTCCGCGACGAGTTCGCGTCATCAGGGGCGATGGATGCCGAACAGCGGGTCAGCATTGTTGCCCGGCTGAAGGGCACGGGCGGGGGCCGTAGCGTGATCTTCTTTGCCCACCCAGATAGTGAGCCGTTGCGCAACATCGAAAGCTGGACGCATGAACCGTTCGCCGGCACGATTCAGAACGGGCGTATCCATGGTTGGGGCGTTGCAGACGACCTTGCCGGCGTTGCCGGCTTCGTCGAGGCTGTGCGGGCGGTTGTTGGTGCTGGCTTGAGGCCACGTGGCGATGTGATCCTCGCGTCCACACCCAGCAAGCGCCATGCGCGCGGCGTATTCCATGTCCTTCAGTCGGGTTTCAGTGCCGATGCGGCGGTTTACATGCACCCGGCGGAGTCCGGTGTTGGCATGCGCGAGATCAAGGCGGTGGCTTCAGGGATCGTGCTGTTCAAGGTGACAGTGACAGGCTGCTTGCCGGATACCAATGAGCCAAGCCACACGGCTTTCGCCCATCGCGCGGTGAACCCGCTTGACAAGGCGCTGGTACTGATCGGCGCGCTACGGGCGCTCGATGCCGAGCGCGGGCTGCGCGTTCGCCATCCGGTGATCGAGAAGGCCGTCGGGCGGGCGACGAACCTTCTGGTAGCAAACCTTGCCTGCGGCCACGAAGGCGAACACGCCCGTCTGGCTCCGGAGTGCAGCTTTGGTGCTTCGCTGTCCTTTCCGCCTGGAGAGCGCATGATCGATGTCCAGGCCGAGATCACCGCCGCATTGAAGGCTTCCTGTGAAGCTGACCCCTGGCTGGCCCTTCATCCGCCAAAAATCGAGTGGGTGTCTGGCGTAACCGGTGCGGAGCTACCGGAAAACCATCCGCTGTATGCGATCGTCGCTGCAGCGGTGACTGAGGTCACTGGCTCCGAGCCTTTCGTCAATCCGCTGCATACTTCCAGCGATATCCGCGTGCCGATGGTGCAGGTCGGCATTCCGACGGTTGGGCTTGGGCCGCTCGGTGGCAATCTCACTCAGAATGGCTGCCAAGACGAGTGGGTCGATGTCGCAGATTACATCCGGTCGATCCAAGTGGCTGCACTGGTGATTGCGGATTGGTGCGGCGTAACTGACGCCTGATGCCGCGAGCCCTTGGCGCTGATCGTGCAGCGCCCCTCATCTTCTAGACGCCCTGGATTGCGTTTTGCGCTGCCGTTCGAACTCGACGGGTGAAAGCATGCCTTTCCAAGCGTTCCAGCGGCCAGGGATCGCGAACATCTCGATGTCGCCGAGCACGTCTTGGCGGGCCTAGGCCCTCTTCCGATAGACTTTTCGGCGGATGCGTTCGCGCTTGAGCAGATTGAAGAAGCTTTCCGCGACCGCATGGTCATGGCAGTTGCTGCGTCAGTTCACCGAGGGCCCAAGATTATGGTGCTTCCGAACGAGGCACTGCCGCGCTGACCGCTTGGCGACAGCTATGCGTGGCCTGAACAAGGCTGGGGTCGGACGATGTCTGAGACTCTTGTGGTTAGTCTGACAGCACCAGCACGGGGAGTTCGTCGGCTCAGTCTGCACGAAACATCGTGTTCTGGTCCCGGACCCAGGGGCAATTGCCGAACGTCAGGATAATGCCCTGTCGACTCACCGCAATTGAACGCGGCATCATGGCATGCGATCACGAAACCGGAGGCAGTAACATGAATCTCGGACTCAAGGGCCGTTCTGCAATCGTCACCGGCGCAAGTCGCGGCATCGGCAAGGCAATCGCGCATGTTCTCGCCGAAGAGGGCGTCAGCGTTGCACTGGCATCGCGCGATGGGAGCAGCCTGCAGAATGGCGCCAGGGAGATCGAGAGCCGATACGGTGTCGCGGCTTTGGCAGTTCCGGTCGACCTGTCGCTTCCCGAGACATCCGCCGCCGTCGTGGAAGCAGCCGTGGCTGCCTTCGGCAAGCTCGACATCCTCGTCAATTGCGCTGGCGCCACGAAGCGAGGCGACTTCTTCGATCTGACCGACGAGGATTGGACCGACGGCTTTGCGTTGAAATTCTTCGGCTATGTGCGGATGACCCGCGCAGCGTGGCCTCATCTGAAGGCTGCCGGTGGCAGCGTCATCAACATCGTTGGTGTGGCATCGCGGACGCCGACAGGCGATCATGCCATTGCCGGTTCGGTAAACTCCGCCCTGCTGAACTTTGGCAAGGCAATGGCTGACATCGGTCGACGCGATGGCGTGCGTGTGAACAGCATCAATCCGGGCTATATCCAGACTGATCGGCTGATGGACAGGCTGAAATCTGTCGCGGCAAAAACGGGCTCGACGCCCGAGAATGTCGGTCGTGATATCCTCAATGGGATCGGCGTGCGGCGCTTCGGAGAGCCGATGGAAATTGGCAGGATCACGGCTTTCCTCGCCTCGGACCTGAGCGCCTACATCGAAGGCGCGTCGCTCGACGTGGATGGCGGCTGGACTCGCGGAATCTGACCCGTCGCGCGCATGCTGCGGCTTGAGTGGCAGGGTCGCCTCACGGATGCCTCTGGACAAGGTCTTTCACTGTATCCATCATCTGCCCCGTTGAAGAAGGCGAGCGCAGGACAGGATGGAACAGCGGAATCCTTGCAGAATGCTCTGCTCCGGCCTGCGCGCGGTCTTCCCATGCCGAATGTGAGCACATCGCCTTGTTCCGGCGAGGCAGGTCGCTTTTGGGAGACATCCGTGCAACGCAATGTCTTGTGGGGCTACGCGCCCTTTGAGCCGATGTGATTGCCCGTTCCCCTCACCGTCTGACAGCCGTACGGCACCACCGCGCTATTGAATGAGGATTGGCCAGCATGCCTGCGCGCACTCTGTTCGAAAAAATCTGGAGCGACCATCACGTCGCTGAACTCGAGGGCGGGCGGCACCTGATCGCAGTTGATCGGCACGTGCTTCACGAGGTTTCAAGCCCCCAGGCCTTTTCGGGCCTTGCAAAGGCCGGGCGGTCAGTCAGGCATCCCGCGCTGACCTTCGCCACCAGCGACCACCTTGTTTCCACCGAGGAAGGTCGGACCGATGCGACAGTTCCTGGCGGGGAAGCGATGATCAGGGCCATGCGTCAGAATGCGCATGAGCACCGCATCGCCATGTTTGATCTCGGCGACGAACGGCAGGGCATCGTCCATGTGATCGCGCCCGAACTTGCCATCGCGCTTCCCGGAACGACGCTGGCATGTGGGGACAGCCATACCAGCACGGTGGGCGCTCTGGGGACGCTGGCCTGGGGGATCGGCACGAGCGAGGTGGAGCATATCCTCGCCACGCAATGCGCTATCCTGACAAAGCCGAAGACGATGCGGGTGACGTTCGTCGGGGTCGCACCTGCCTTCGTCGGCGCGAAGGACTTCATCTTGGCGCTGATCGCACGCATCGGGACCGCCGGCGCAACAGGCTACGCGGTAGAATATGCAGGAGAGGCAATTTCAGCCCTCGGCGTCGAAGAGCGGATGACCGTCTGCAACATGTCCGTGGAAGCCGGCGCAAGGATGGGCCTCATGGCGCCTGATGAGAAGGTCTTCTCCTATCTCAAGGGCCGCGCCTACGCACCCGTGGGCACTGCTTGGGACGAGGCGGTCGCATCATGGAGAACGCTGCCCAGCGATCCTGGCGCCATCTATGACGCAGAAGTGACGGTAGACGTGAGTGGCCTCGCGCCTCAGGTGTCCTGGGGCACCAGCCCGGAACAGACGATATCCATCGAGGAGGCGATTCCCGATCCTGCTGGCATCGCGGACCCGATCGCCCGCAAGGCCGCCGAGCGCGCCCTCGCCTATGTCGGTCTGAAGCCGGGAGAGCGCCTGGCGGGCCTTGCCGTGCAAAAGGTCTTCATCGGCTCCTGCACCAACAGCCGGCTGGATGATCTCCGCGCTGCGGCCAGAATTGTCGCCGGACGGCGCGTGGCGGAGGGGGTCAGGGCGTTGGTCGTACCTGGCTCGGGTTCTGTGCGCGCTGCGGCAGAACGCGAAGGGCTCGACAGGATCTTCCGCGATGCCGGGTTCGAATGGCGGCAGGCGGGCTGCTCCATGTGCGCCGGGCTGAACGCGGACAAGGTCGGCGCGGGAGAGCGCTGTATCGCAACCTCCAACCGGAATTTCGAGGGACGGCAGGGCCCGGGTTCGCGGACCCATCTCGCCAGCCCGCTCTTGGCAGCGGCAGCAGCCGTTACCGGCCGCATCCCCGACAGGCGCGCCCTTCAGGAACTCACGACATGACAAACCGCCAACCCAGGATCGAAGGTATCGCCGCCCCTCTGCCAAGAGCGAACGTGGATACGGACCAGATCATTCCCATCATCCATCTGATCAGCGTGACGCGCGATGGCATGGGCAAGGGCCTGTTCTCGGATTGGCGCTACGGGCCAGGCGGTGCCGAAAAGCCTGATTTCGTGCTCAATCGCGCACCATGGCGCAACGCTACGCTTCTCGTTGCGGGTGCAAATTTTGGCTGCGGGTCATCCCGCGAGCATGCCGTCTGGGCCCTTCGGGAATTCGGCATCCGTGCCGTCATCGCACCGGGGTTTGCAAGCATCTTTTACGACAACTGTTTCAAGAACGGGCTGGCGCCGGTCATCATCGCCGAGGCGGCCACCGTCACGTTGCAGGCAATAGCCGAGCGCCATCCCGCAGAGCCCGTGACTGTCGATCTGGAAAGCGGACGAGTCCGGGCGGCGGAAGGCTTCGATGTGCCTTTCACCATGGATCCGTCGCGCCGACGGGACCTGATCGAAGGTCTCGACGAAATCGGCGCTTCACTGGCCAAGAGTGAAGCGATCAACGCGTTTCACGCAGCGGATCGCCTGCGTAGGCCCTGGGTCTACAGCCACAAGCCCTCCTGAAGAGGAAGCACCGGGCCGGCCTGATACCGGCCGGAGTGCGCCGTGATCCGGCAGACCGCTGCCGTGCATCCTCAGCGATTGGTGCCCCAGCGGCTTTCGAAGGCGTGGATGTCCGGAAAGCCCATGATCTCGGTCAGCTTGTTGAAGTCGAAGACAGGCACGGGAGCGCCAAGGCTGCTGCCGGTTGCGGCAATGTGGCCATACATCCGGTCGAGTGCGGCTGCGGTCGCGAGGAAGCCTGCGGCAGGATAAATGGCGATCTGGAAGCCAAGCTCAGCCAGACGATCGCGCGTCAGCATCGGCGTCATGCCCCCGTCCACCATGTTGGCCAGCAGCGGCTGGTGAAAGGAGCGCCCGATCTGCTCCATCTCGGCCTCGCTCTCGGGGCTTTCGACGAACAGGATGTCGGCACCAGCCTTCGCATAGGCTTCCGCGCGCTTGAGTGCTTCGTCAAGGCCGAGCGATGTGCGTGAGTCTGTGCGCGCGATGATCAGGAAATCGGCAGATGACCGGCTGTCGGCAGCAACCTCGATCTTGCGCACCATGTCGGCCAGAGGAATGACGCGGCGGCCGGGGGTATGTCCGCACTTCTTCGGGAACTCCTGGTCCTCGAGCTGGATCGCGGCAACCCCGGCGGCCTCATAGCCCCGCACCGTATGCCGGACGTTCAGCAGGCCACCATAGCCCGTGTCGGCATCTGCGATCAGCGGAGCCTTTGAAAACTCCGCAATCCGGCGCGCCCGGTCAACCATCTCCGTGTAGGTCGCAATCCCGGCGTCAGGAAGCCCCAGGCACGACGCGACGACGCCAAACCCCGTCATGTAGGTCGCCTCGGCGCCATGCTGATTCAGGATGTGGGTGGAGAGCAGGTCGAAAACCCCGGGCGCGACGAGGCAGCGACCGCGGGAAAGGAGGGGCTTCAGGGACTGGCGGGGCATCGTTTCTCTTTCCGGGATCGCTTTAGGTGTATGGAGCAGCTTGAAGCTGACTTGGGTATTGCATACAATCGTAGGACGACTGTATGATGCAAGCAGAAATTGAGTGGAACCCTCGCCAGAGCAGGAGACGAGATGGCCACCGCCTGGGAACAGGCCTATGTGACGCTTCGGCGACGGCTTGCCGACGGGACTTACCCCCCGGGCTCACATTTGCCTGAAGAGGAGCTTGCCGCCCAGCTTGGAGTCAGCAGGACTCCGATCCGGGAAGCGCTGCGGCGCCTCGATGCCGAGGGCTGGCTGCGCGTCGTGCCGAACCAGGGCGCGTTCGCGACGGAATGGTCCATCGCCGATATCAACGAGATCTTCGACCTGCGCGCCCTCCTCGAGACCTATGCGGCGGAGCATGCTGCCTCAATGCCTGATCGCCGCGGGCTCGAAATGATGGAAGAAGCATGCGATCGGGCCGAGGCAGCGCTGCCCGGTGACGACCTGAACGCGATCGAGGTGATCTCGGATACCAATGTCAGCTTTCATCGCGCCCTCTGGGAGATGAGCGGCCGGGCCCGCTGCCGCACCACCCTGCATAGCCTCGCCGTGCCGCCGATGATGCTGCGGAACTTCCGGAACTTCGATGCGGCAGGGCTGCGCCGCAGCCTCGATCAGCATCGTGAAATGATCAAGGCGATTGCCGCCGGCAATGCCGCATGGGCCGGCGCGGTGATGCGCGCCCATGTCGAGGCCGGACGGGCTGTCTTCGTTGCGGCCGTGAGCCGCAGTCGTGACGGAAAGTGGACGATGTGATGGCAGTTTTGCATGCTCGTTGCATACAAAGTGGCCATTTCACTCTGGCCGAAGCGCTCGCTGCGCTCGATGCAGGTGTTCTTTCGGCAGAAGGTCTCCTCGATTCCTGCCTGGCGACGATCGCCGCCCACGATGCCGATTTGCATGCCTTCCTGCATGTTGACGAGGTCGGCGCGCGCACTGCAGCTCGGACGCCGCGGCGCGGCGCGCTCGCCGGCATCCCGTGGGCCATCAAGGACACGTTCGACGTCGCCGGCCTTCCCGCCACAGCAAACTCCCGATTTCGCGAGGGGCGAATAGCCGAAAGGGACGCAGCCCTCGTCACTGGCGTGCGCGGGCAAGGTGCCGTGCTGCTCGGCAAGCTGTCGACCTGGGAATACGGCACGGGCACGGGTGCCGAGCATTTCGACCTGCCAGCGCCTCCGGCCCGCAATCCATGGGATTTGAGCCGATTCACCGGCGGCTCTTCCACCGGTGCCGGCGTCGCCGTCGCGACGGGCATGGCCCTGCTTGCCTTTGGCTCGGACACCACCGGGTCCGTCAGGCTGCCGGCAGCCGCCACTGGCTGCTGCGGCCTCGTGATGACGCCCGGGCGGCTGCCGCTGGAGGGCGCACTGCCCAACACCTTCTCGCTGGATCGCCCGGGGCCGATCACCTGGACCGCCGAGGATGCCGCCATCGTGCTCGACGCCTTGCATGGCACGGGGCTGCACAGTGCCGGCAAGGCAGGCCTCGGCGGACTGCGCATCGGCGTCCTCAGGGATGCAGGACCGGGCTTTCCCGCGCCCGACGCGGAGTTGGCGGCCGCGCTCGAGGCGGGCCTCGATGTCCTGTCATCAGGAGGAGCCCACATCGCTGATGCTGTCCTGCCATGGCCGGCCGCGACCTGCCTTGATGCGGCGCGGCTCATCGGCGCTGCGGAGTCGGCTGCCATCCACGAGAGCGAGTTGCGCGACGGAAAGGACCGGATCGGCGCCGCGCTTCGCGACAAGCTCCTTGCAGGCTCCAGCGTACGCGCTGTCGATTATCTGGCTGCCCAGCGCTTCCGCCGCGCCTTCAGCGAGGCAATGCCGCGGCTTTGGACCCAGTTCGACGTGCTGCTCGGCTTCGGCGCGCTCCATCTTCCGCCGCGCCTCGGGATCGAGCCAGAGTCGAGCGCCTACACCAGCGAGACCATGCTGACACCTGCCAGCCTGGCGGGCTTGCCGGCACTCGTCCAGTGCAACGGCTTCTCGCGCAGTGGGCTGCCGCTGCATTGGCATGCCATGGCACCACAGGGTGGCGAGGCGGCTCTGTTCCGGCTGGCGATGTCCTACGAGGCCGCGACACCATGGCGCCAGAGGAGGCCGTCATGACACCCGCCGAAGAAGAAGCCCGCCTGGCGGAACTTGCAGCGATGATGATTCAGGCAGGAGCGCGGTTGCCGCGCGATTGGCAGAAGGAACTGCGACCGGCGAACCCGTCGGTCGATGACAACAACGAAGGGGGAGACAAGGACGATGAATGACATGAGAAAGCTGCCAGCACTCAACCGGCGCGAAGTGCTCGCCGGCGCAACGGGGATCACGCTTGGCGCCGCGTTCGGTGCGCCTGTCATGGCACAGGGCTCGCGCACATTGCGCGTGCGCTTCGGCTCGGACATTTCGCAACTCGACCCGGCGCGGATCTTCCAGAACGAAAATCAGTCGATCGCCAGCCATATCTACAATGGCCTTGTCCAGTACGACCAGCGGACGAACGCCATCGTGGCGGATCTCGCGACCAGCCATGAAGTGTCTGCTGACGGAACCGTCTGGACTTTCAAGCTGCGGCCGAATGTGACCTGGCACAAGAACTACGGTGCCTTCACCTCGGACGACGTCAAGTTCTCCTTCGAGCGGGTGCTCGATCCAGCGACCGGAAGCCTCTATCGCGGCCAGCTTGCCGGACTGAAGGAAATCCAGACGCCGGACCCGCTGACCGTCCGTCTCGTGCTTGAATCTGCCAACTCCGGCTTCCTGCACAAGCTGTGTGCCTTCAACCAGGGCTGGATTGTCTCCCGCCGCGCGGTCACCGAGATCGGCGAGCGCTACAGCATGAACCCGATCGGCACTGGTCCGTTCATGTTCGACCGCTGGACGGCAGGTAGCGAAGTGCGACTCGTGGCGAACCCATCCTACTTCGGAGGTGCCTCGACCCTGACTGATGTCATCTTCCGCATCGTGCGCGACGAAACGGCTGCAGCCATCGCGCTCGAGAACGGCGAACTGGACATCTTCTACGCTCTGCAGTCGCCGGATGTGATTGACCGGCTGCGTCGGGCGCAGAACATCACCTTGCTGGATCGCCCGGCCAACAACACGGCCAACCTTGTTCTGAACACCACCATGGGTCCGCTGCGTGACGTCCGTGTGCGCCGGGCCATGGCGCATGCCTTGAACCGCAAGGCACTGATCGACGGCTTCTTCCGGGGCACGAAGTTCGAGGCAAACAGCGTGCTGACCTCGACTTTCCAGGAGTTGTCCGAAGAGGGCGTCACGCGTTACGCCTACGATCCTGACCGCGCGCGCGCCCTTCTGAGGGAGGCAAACGTCTCGAACTTTCGCTTCGAGATCACGACCGTGGGGCTCAATCCCTTCGACCGCTTCCCGGTTCCGCTGGCCAACGACCTTCAGCAGGTCGGCATCCAGGCGACCGTCCGGGTGCTTGAGCGCGGCGCTTACGTCCAGGCCCGCAGCAGCGGCAATGTGCAATCCTGCATCACTGCCGTGGTCGGCCCGCCCGATCCGGACAGCCCGCTGGTCACGCTCTATCATACGCGTTCCCATCCGCCGGGGCTGAACACGTCCCGCTACGACAGCGCGGATGCGTTGCTCGCCGAAGCCGCGCGCGCGCCTGACCTTCCGGGGCGCAAGGCGGTCTACAACAGGCTGCTGCGCCAGACGATGGAGGACCTGCCGGTGATCCCGCTCTATGCGGATCGGCTCTTCCTCGCTCATGGACCAACCGTGCAAGGCTTCGTGCAGAACAGCCTGTTCACGGTCAACGTCTCGCCCGTCTCGCTTCGCGGCGCGTGATGGTCTTTTACATCGCCCGCTGCGCAGGCCAGTTCGCCGTGGCGCTGGTCGGGATCGTCACGGTGGCCTTCTTCCTGATGAGGGCCATCCCTGGCGATCCTGCGCTGTACATGCTGGGCGATTTCGCCACTCCCGAGGCGCTCGCAACCTTGCGCGCGCGCCTCGGCCTCGACCTGCCGGTCTGGCAACAGTACGGGATCTTCCTGGCGCGCGCGCTGCAGGGGGATCTCGGCATGTCTGTCGTGACGGGCGAGCCCGCCCTGTCTGAAATCCTGGCATCAGTGCCGCCCTCGGCGTCGCTGGCTGTGGCAGGGATGGCAATCGCGATTGCGGTCGGCGTTCCGCTCGGCGTCATCGCCGCGGTTCGGCAAGGCTCTGTCGTTGATGTCGCAGTTATGCTCATTGCGCTGCTCGGCATCTCATTTCCCGTCTTCTGGGTCGGGATCACAGCGATCCTGCTCCTTTCACATGCGCTTGGCCTTTTTCCGGCACTTGGCGCAACGAGCGAGCCTGGCTTCTGGAAAGGCCTGCATCATCTGGCACTGCCCGCCCTCGTGCTTGGCCTGTCGGTAGCCGCCTACATCGCACGACTCACCCGCTCGGCGATGCTGGAGGTGCTCGGGCAGGACCACATCCGCGTGGCGCGCGCCATGGGCGTGCCGGAGTGGCGCATCGTCTGGAAGCTCGCGCTGCGCAACGCCCTGGTACCCGTGCTTGCGGTGATCGGCGTCACCTTCGCATGGTCGCTGGGCAACGCTATCCTGGTCGAGGCTGTGTTCAGCCGTCCGGGGCTCGGTTCGACCATTCTCAAGGCGGTCCTGGCGCGCGACTATCAGTTGCTGCAGGCTGGCGTTCTGGTGTTGGCGGCTGCGGTGGTGCTGCTCAACACAGTGCTGGACCTGCTCTACGGCGCGATCGACCCGAGGCTCCGCCAGCAATGACCACCGCCATAGAGACCATCGATGCCGTCGCGGAAGCTGCGGCCCGCCGTCGGGCCGCCATCCGGCGATATACCCGGCATCCCGGCTTCATGATCGGCGCCATCGGCATCCTGCTTCTGGTCATGGTCGCCGTCGCGGCACCATGGCTCGCGCCTCATTCGCCGACGCGCACGGACCTGATGAACACGCTGGCACGGCCATCGGCAACCTTCTGGCTGGGCACTGACCAGTTCGGCAGGTGCGTTGCCTCACGTCTGATCCATGGCGCGCAGGTCTCGCTTCAGGTCGGCTTCTTCGTCGTGCTGATCTCGCTGAGCGCCGGCACCATCATCGGCGCCGTTGCCGGCTATGCCGGGGGCTGGCTGGAGCGGGCGCTGGTCGCGGTCATCGATATCCTGCTTGCCTTTCCCTCGTTCCTGCTGGCGCTGGCACTGGTGGCCGCACGTGGGAACACACTCGACTCCATCATTCTGGCCGTGGCCATCGCCTACACGCCACGCGTCGCTGCGGTGATGCGGTCGGTGGTTCTGACGATCCGGCCACGTCCATTCATCGAGGCCTCGCGCGCGATTGGCCTGACACCTTGGACGATCGTCCTGCGTCATGTCATTCCCAACGCCCTGCCGCCGGTGATCGTGGTCGCGACCGTGAGTGCCGCGACGGCAATCCTCGCGGAGGCAGGCCTGTCATTCCTCGGCCTCGGCGTACAGCCACCCACACCAACCTGGGGCAATGTGATCGCGGAAGGGCAGACAGCGATCACAACCAACCCGCTGATTTCCCTCTCCGCAGGGTTGTGCATTGCCTACACCGTCGTGGTTCTCAATCTGCTGGGCGACGGGCTGCGAGATACGCTCGATCCACAGATGCGGCGCAATACGGGCAAGCTGCTATGAGCCCCGCCTTCGAACTTCGCGGCCTGACAGCCGCCGTGCCAGGCGAGAAGAGAGCCGTTCGCCTCGTCGAGGATGTGTCGCTGTCCGTCCATGCAGGGGAAACCCTGGCCGTGGTCGGTGAAAGCGGATCCGGCAAGACCGTCACTTTCACATCGTCGCTCGGTCTCCTGCCGAAGCCTGGCCGCGTGATCGCAGGAGAGGCGCTGCTGGAAGGCGTGGACCTTCTGAAGCTGCGTCCCGAGGAACTGCGGCGCATGCGTGGCGCGCGCATCGGCATGGTGTTCCAGGACCCGCTGACCGGGCTCAATCCCGTTTTCCGCGTGAGCGAGCAGATCACCGAAGTCCTGCGGGCACATCTTCCGATCTCCCGCTCCGCCGCCCGCGACAGGGCTGTCGAGCTTCTGACGCGCGTGCAGATACCCGAGGCAGCACGCCGGGTCGATGACTACCCGCACCAGTTTTCCGGCGGCATGCGCCAGCGTGTCCTGACCGCAATGGCGATCGCACTTGGCCCGCGCGTCCTGATCGCCGACGAGCCGACCACGGCACTGGACGTCACGGTGCAGGCACAGATGCTGGATCTGCTTGGTGACCTGCGCGATGCCGATGGCATGGCCATGGTGCTGATCACGCATGATCTTGGCGTCGTGGCACGGCAGGCTGATCGCGTTGCGGTGATGTACGCCGGGCGTGTGGTTGAGACGGGCACGGTGGCCGAGGTCTTCGCGGCGCCGCGGCACCCTTACACGATCTCGCTTTTCCGCAGCATACCGGACATCGAGGCACCAAGCGGCACAAAACTGACGCCGATTGCAGGGAGCCCGCCGGATCCGGCACGGCGTCCCGAAGGCTGCGCTTTCGCGCCACGATGCTTTGCGGTTTCGGACGCTGCCGGATGCCGAAGCGTCCGCCCTTTGCTCGCCGGCGTCGGGCATGCCGCAAGCTGCCATCGCCAGGGCATGCTGGAGATGACAGCATGAGCACGCTGCTCGAAGTCGTGGATCTGCAAAGAAGCTTCGGAGGCGGTCGCACGCTGTTCGGGAGGCCACGGCCGGCAGTGCGGGCTGTGGACGGCATTTCGTTCACGCTGGCTCGTGGGGAGACGCTGGGCCTGGTCGGCGAAACCGGCAGCGGCAAGAGCACGCTGGGCCGCCTCGTGCTGCGCCTCATCGAACCAAGCGGAGGACAGGTCCGGTTCGAGGACAAGGACGTCATCGGAGCTTCCCCAGCCGCGCTGCGGGCCATGCGTCCGCGCATGCAGATGGTGTTCCAGGATCCTTACGGGTCACTTGACCCTCGCATGACGGCCAGTGACATCATCGGAGAGCCGATGACGGCGCACGGCATTGGCAGGGCTGAGAGCGCGCGCCGGGCAGAGGCGCTGCTTGAGCAGGTCGGGCTCTCGCGAGCGATGGCGGCGCGCTACCCGCATGAGTTTTCGGGCGGACAACGCCAGCGGATCGGCATCGCGCGGGCCATTGCGCTTGATCCATCCCTGGTCGTACTGGACGAACCCGTGAGCGCGCTCGACGTCTCCGTCCAGGCCCAGATCCTGAACTTGCTGGCGGATATCCAGGCGCGGTCAGGCGTGGCCTTCCTGTTCATCGCGCATGATCTGGGCGTGGTCCGCCACGTCAGCGACAACGTCGCGGTGATGTATCTCGGGCGCATTGTCGAAATCGCACCGCGCGACATGCTGTATGGCGCGCCGCGGCACCCCTACACGGTTTCGCTGCTTTCCGCCGTGCCCCGACCCGACCCCGCAAAGGAGCGCGGCAAGGCCCGCATCCGCCCGATCGGCGAGATTGGCAGCGCGGCGGCGCTACCGTCGGGTTGCCGCTTCCATCCGCGTTGCCCGCGCGCACGCCTCGTCGCGGAGCGTGGCGGGGACACGATCCAGGCGGCGGGAGCAAGGCTGCCCTCGATCTGCGTGCAGCAAGACCCGATGCTTGCGCCTCCCGAAGCCCGGGTGCACGCTGCCCGCGCCGCGGTGCATCTCGCCGCCTGCCACTTTCCTCACGATGACTGACACAAAGAGCAAGAAAGGATCGCCCATGACCATCTCGCGCGAACAGAACTATGTCGGGGTCTTCGACGGCAAGGTGGGCTTCGGCTCGCGCCCGGCGTTGATCGTCATCGACTTTACGCTGGCCTACACGACGCCGGGGGCAGCCCTGTTCGCAGAGGGCGTGGTGCGCGCAGTTCAGGATACCATACCGCTGCTCGCGGCAGCGCGCGCTGCAGGCATACCGGTGATCCACACACGGGTCGAATATCACCCGTCCGGAGCGGATGGTGGCTGGTTCGTGCGCAAGGTGCCGACACTGAGGAAGATGGTGGCTGGCGAGAAGCTTGCCCAGATCGATCCGAACGTTGCGCCACTGCCGGAAGAGGTCGTCCTCGTGAAGCAGTATCCCAGCCCGTTCTTCGGGACGCCGCTGGCGCCGATGCTCGCGGCCCTCAAGGTGGACACGTTGATCCTCGCAGGATGTTCCACAAGCGGCTGTGTGCGTGCGGGCGCGCTCGACGGCGTACAGCATGGCTACCGCGTGATCGTGCCGCGTGAATGCGTCGGTGATCGGCATGATGGGCCGCACGATGCCAATCTGTTCGACATCAACGCAAAGTACGGCGACGTGGTGAGCCGCGATGAGGTGATCACATACCTCTCTCGCCTCCCCGCCAACGCCGCGTGAGGGAGGCGATGACCATGGAAACCGCCGTGACTGCGCCTGATGCGATCCGCGTCTACTGGATGACGGGCTGCTCATCCTGCCTGCGCACCAAGGAGTTCCTGCAAAAAAACGGGGTGCCGTTCCTGTCTCGAAATGTTCTGGAGGACGAGACCGCGTTTCAGGAACTCGAGCGCTTCGGCCTGAAGCAGGTCCCCATCGTGACGCGCGGCGACGCCTGGGCCAACGGTCAGGTTCTCCGCGATGTCGCCAAGCTTTGCGGGATCGCCTATGGCGATGTGCGGATGCTGCCGGTGGCGGAAATGCGGGACCGCCTCGACATCGTGCTGGCCGGGGCGGCGCGCTTTCTCGCCCAGATGCCAGACGAGGCGCTGGCACAAATGCTCCCCAACCGCCCGCGCACCTATGCGCAACTCGGCTGGCACATCGCAAACATCGCCGATGCCTTCCTTGAACATGAGGATGGTGTGCCGTTGACGTTCGACAGCTACATGCGCGTTCCGACCCCCGAACAGAGCGGGCGCGAGCAACTCGTCGCCTATGCCGAGACGATGCGCCGGCGGGTGTCGGAGTGGTTCGATGGGCCGGGGCAGACCTGTGACTGGTCAAAGCGTGCCGATGTCTATTATGGCGAGCAGACCATGCACGAGTTTCTGGAGCGAACGGTCTGGCACGCCGGCCAGCATGTGCGGCAGGTGATGTGGGTGCTCGAAGGAATCGGCGTAACGCCGGACCGTCCGCTGGGCCCGAAGGTTTTTGAAGGTCTGCCCATGCCGGAAAAAGTCTGGGACGAGGCCGATCCTTCGACGGTCAGGCGCGCCTCCTGAGGAGCTGACAGCTCTTCAAACTTAGTTGCTCCTGGACTCGTGGACACCTGCTTCTCCGAGTTTGAGGCATGAAGGGCATATTGGGCAATGCCCGATTCAGCGACCGGTTCGGCGTGCTGACGCGCGCCGGGCTGGTGGTCTGATCATTCCAGCGCAGCGCCGCAAGGCTCCCCTACCGCGCGGACGAACGGCGCCCGCGCTCTCTTTGCGTAATGGCACGGTCAGAGGAAAACTGGCTTACGCCTCGAGCCCCCCCGGTGTCCTTCCGAGGACACGCGGCACCCTCTGTGCCGTGTGGTTGCCGAGAAGCGCCCGTCTGCCCGAGAACCGGCAGATCGCAAAATGCGAAACGTTGCAAAACACGACGCTTCAGATCTTTGCAATTTGCAAAGCATCCTCCAAACATGCCGTCGCAAACGCTGGACCACGCGTGTTAACCAATTGTAAATCAACGGTCTGTGGCGCGACGAGCCCGCTAGGACACGTTGGCGGTCGAATTTGCAGGGGGCCGTCCCGGCGGTTGCCTGGTTGAGTGAGAAGCAATGAAAAACGTTATGTCGCGACTGGTTCTTTTGGTGCTGTGGCTGGCTGGCACCTTTGCAAGCTCGTCTCTCCGAGCGGATGACCTTCCACGGCCGACGGGTGACGTCATCCTGTCCATCACAGGAAGCATCGGCCGGACCAATGCGCCGATGCGGGCTGATTTTGATTGCGGCATGCTGTTGGCGTTGGGTGAGCAATCCTTCACGACGAGCCACAGCTGGGCCGACAAGCCAACGACGTTCACCGGCGTTCCGGTCGCGCGGCTTCTCGATGCGGTGGCCGCGCGGGGCACGAAAATCCGTGCCATGGCCGTGAACAATTATTCGGTTGAACTCGACGTTGCCGAAATGCGCCGCTATCCGGTCTTGCTGGCGATGAAGGCCGACGGCGTCGACCTGCAGTTGCGGGATCGTGGACCGCTCTGGATCGTCTACCCGCGGGACAGCTTCCGTGAACTGCGTGACGAGAGCCACAATTTCAAATGGATCTGGCAGCTGCGGTCGCTTGAGTTGCGCTAGGGAGAACCGCAGTGACTCCGAAGCGCATGGCTGACCCTGCGGGTCGTCAAAGGACGCGAGGTCAACCCATCAAGATCCTGATTGCAATGCTGATCCCAGCCATTGCGATCATGACGGGACTGACACTGAACCGCTACTCCGTGATCGATGAACGGCTCCATTATGCCGTCTCGGAGAATGTTGTCTGGGGGGCGGCGCAGGCCGAGATCGAGCTCAGCCTGTTCCTGTATGCGCTGACGGACGCGGCGCAGGATGATTCGCCCGAGCAGCGTGCGAGATTGCAGCAGCGCTTCGATATCCTGTGGAGCCGCATCGGGCTCTACCAAGGCGGCACCCTGCGTCGTTCGCTGAATGCAGATCCAGGGCTGCGGGATCAGATCGATGCATTGGCATTGGACTTGAGATTGATCGACGACACGATCAAGCGGGGTCCGACTGCGGCGGACGTCCAGATGATCCGCGCGACAATGCGAAGCCATATCGAACCTTTGCAGCGGTTGAGCAACTTTGCCCTGACAAAGGATCGCGCCGAAAGGCAAGGTATCCAGAAGGCCCATGAGGACGTGCGGCAAGAGCTGGCCGTGCTGGTGTCCCTGCTCCTGATCATCCTCGCCGGTACAGGGGCGTATCTGTTCTTCTCCGAGCGCCGGGCTCAGAAACACCTCGCAACGGTCACCCGGTCGCGGCACGAGGCCGCAGCAGCATGGAAGCGCCTGGAGGAAGCCATCGAGGCGATCAGTGAAGGCTTCGTGCTGTTTGATGCCGAGGACCGGCTCGTCCTGTGCAACACCACGTTCAAGCAGATCTAATCCCTTGCGGCAGACGCGATTGTCCCGGGCGTGCGCTATGAGGACCTGCTCCGCTATGGAGTCGAACGCGGCCAGTACCGCGGCGCAGAAGCCGATCCGGAAGGCTGGATCAAGGCAAGGGTCGCAAGGCGCAACCAGCACTCGGGGCCATTCGAACGGGAATTGAATAATGGTCGCTGGTTGATCGTCTCCGACCGCCGCACAAGTGACGGGGGTCTGGTCGGCATCCGGACTGACATTACCGATCTGAAACGAAATGTTGCCCAGCTGACGCAGGCTCATCAAAGCCTTGCCGACCAGGCTGAGCGGATGCGGAAGCTGGCTGAAGCTGCAGATGACGCCAACCGCGCGAAGACCGGCTTCATGGCCATGATCAGCCATGAGATCAGGACACCGATGAATGCCGTTCTTGGGCTTGCAAGCTTGCTCGGCGAGACCCGGCTCGATGCGACGCAGAAGCGCTACATTGCCGGCATCGCCGACTCGGGCACCCATCTTCTCGCCCTGATTAACGACATTCTTGACTTCGCCCGCCTCGAAGCCGGCAAGGACGAAGCCAGACCAGTCCCGACGGAGTTCAGGGATCTCGTCGATGTCATCGTCAAGATGATCACAGTGCTGGCGCTGGAAAAGGGACTTCGGTTCTCGGTCGTGATTGGCGCCGAGGTGCCGCATCATCTCGTGCTCGACCCTGCCTATCTGAGGCAGGTGCTGATCAACATCCTCGGCAACGCTGTGAAGTTCACCGAGAAGGGCGGGGTTCAACTCGACGTCACCGCCAGCAACGAAGCTCCGGATCGCCTGCGGCTGCGCTTCGCCATCAGTGATACCGGTGCTGGAATCCCGGCGGTGATGCAGCAGCGCATGTTCGAGCCGTTCGAGCGTGGCGCGTCATCCGGGCAGCTGGCCGGGGGAACAGGGCTTGGCCTGGCAATTTCGCGTCGGCTGGTCAGAGCAATGGATGGCTCCTTGCGCCTTGCCAGGAGCGACGCCTCGGGAACCGAGTTTATCGTCGAGATCCCAGCGCAGACATGCATGCCAACATCCAGCAAGATGGCAGCGATCGGGACAGGCCCCACTGACAAGGGCACGGACCCTGCGCAACCTGCTCCGCCGCTCGCCATTCTCGTCGCGGAGGATACCCCGGCAAGCCAGCTTGTGATCCGCACGATGCTCGAAAACCGCGGCCATCACGTCACGCTTGTCTCGGACGGCGCATCTGCTCTGGAAGCTGCAACCAACGCAGATTTTGACCTCATCATTCTCGATATCCAGATGCCGGTCATGTTTGGAGACAAGGCCGTGGCCGCAATCCGAACGTTGGGCGGCGCGCGCGGCAATGTCATGATTGCGGCCCTGACGGCACAAGCCTTCGAGAAAGATCGCAACCAGGCCATTGCAGTCGGGTTTGATCATTATCTTTCCAAGCCCGTCCGTCCCGACGATCTGGCGAGACTGCTCGACAGTGCGGCACAGCGCAGTCGGCAAGCCGGGCAGGACGGAGACACACGCGCTCCTGCCGACACCGGCGAGCCGGATCTCCTCGCCGAACTTGAGGACGTCTGCGACGCTGCGACGTTCGCCAGGTTGCTGAACGCCGCAGTTGAGAACATCCGCCTTGAACGGGATGAAATCCTGAGTGCGGAGACGGCTGGCGACCACGCGTCCATCTGTCGATCCGCCCACAGGCTGGTCGCGCTTCTCGGCCAGTATGGCGATCGAAGTGCCATCGAAGCAGCGTCAGCAGTCGAGAATGCGACGCCCGGTGCTCTTGCAGAGCAGCTTCCCGCACTCCAAGACGAAATCAGGCGGTCGCTTCAGGATTTGAGCCGCCGGCTTACCGTCTGAGCGGAACGCTCTGCCGGACACGTCATGGCCGCATAGATGGACGGCTTCTCATGGGAGACAAGCAGGTGCCGACGCGACCGAAGATTCTGATCGTCGAGGATTCGATGGCGCTCGGTGAAACCTATCGGGCAATCCTGCAGGCAGATGCCTGCAGCATCAGCCTTGCGACGCGGGTGAGCGAGGCTATTGCCGAGATCGACAGCAATTGTCCGCATGTCCTGCTGGTCGACGTTAACCTGCCGGATGGCAACGGGCTCGACATCATGCGGCAGGTCAGGCAGCGCGAACTGCCGATCATCGTGGTGATGATGACGGCTCAGGGTTCCGTCCAGCTTGCGATCGATGCGATGCGCGAAGGTGCCTTCGACTTCCTCCTGAAGCCCTTCTCGCCAGATCGGTTGCGGGTCACAATCCGCAATGCCATCGAGCGTCGTGCCATGGCCAGCGAGATCGAGGAGATCCGGGAGAGCTTCGGGCGTGATCGCTTTGCCCAATTCATCGGGAGCTCACTGGCGATGCAGGCGACCTATCGCATCATCCAGGCGGCAGCGCCCTCGAACGCAACTGTCTTCGTGACCGGCGAGAGCGGCACGGGCAAGGAACTCTGCGCCGATGCCCTGCATCGTTTCAGCAAGCGGGCCAAGGGTCCGTTTATCGCAGTCAACTGCGCCGCCATCCCGAGGGATATGCTGGAAAGCGAACTGTTCGGCCACACAAAGGGGGCTTTCACCGGTGCGGTGGCCGATCGAAAGGGAGCCGTGCTCAGTGCTCAGGGCGGAACGCTGTTCCTCGACGAGATTTGCGAGATGGATCTCGCGCTGCAGACGAAGCTGTTGCGCTTCTTGCAGACCATGACGGTGCAACGGCTGGGCGAGGATCAGGTTCGTCAGGCGGATGTGCGGATTGTCTGCGCGACGAATAAGGATCCACGGGCCGAGGTTGCTGCAGGCCGGCTGCGGGAGGATCTGTTCTATCGGCTCCATGTTCTACCGGTCGAGATGCCGCCACTGCGTGACCGTGGTGATGATGTGCTGCTCATTGCCCGCGCGTTTCTGGAGCGCTTCGCAGCCGAGGAAGGCAAGACCTGTTCAAGCTTCTCTGCAGAGGTCGAGGCCGCGATCATACGGTTTGCCTGGCCCGGAAATGTGCGTCAGCTCCAGAACCTCATTCGCAATCTTGTCGTGTTTTCACAGAGCACCGTCATTGAACTGGCTGAACTGCCCGCCGACTTGCGGCCAAAAACCGGTGAGCGCCTGCTGGGGCGGGTGACTTTGCCATCAGCCCTGCCGAGCCACGCTCCTGCGGGGACCGAAGACGGCGAGAGGCGCCCTCTGGTATCGCTTGATGAGGCGATCCGGCATCATGTGGAGGCCGCGATTGCCATGTGTGGCGGATCAATCCCGCGCGCCGCTGCAATGCTGGAGGTCGCCCCTTCGACGATCTATCGGCGCATCGAAGCCTGGCAGGCTGCTGATGCACTCCAACCGGCAACATAGCAGAATGCGCTGCGGGTCAGCTGGACCGTTGCCGTTGCAAAATCGAAAGCCCTGAATTGACCTTTGCTGTTTGAATTGCATTCCGCAAACCCGAGCGGGGGTCTTGGCAATCCTCCCTGCAACGTAAACGGCAAGTATCTGATTTAACTAAAATTTTATTTTCTCCCCGAGATGGGGCGTCTGGTACGCAATCTTGCATTGCCATGGCACAGACCTCGTTCTCCAAGGAGCAGCCATGACCAACGCACACAACTCGAAAAACAACGCCGCTTCTGCGCCAACACAAAGCCCCGCAAATCCGCATGGCACCGCAACATCAGCCAGCAAAGGCCGCTCGGTGGCAGATCAGGTCGCGAAGACGGGAACAGAAGAGGATGCGCTGATCTACTCGGAGATTGATCGCCTGCTGACGAAAGCAAGGGCGATGGCTGGGTACTTTGGTCAGGACGCCGTAGAGAACGCCATTGCCCTGGCAAGCCGCATCAACAGGATGGAATTTGACGGGCGGAAGGCCGAGTTGCCATTTCATCTATCGAGTTTGGCGCGATGAGAACCAGACGGAGATCGTCTTGATCAACCCGCACTTTGTGATCGGAAAGTGCCTGTCTCGAAAAGCGGTCGGCAACGTTCCTGCCGCAATTCCAGGGCGGCCAAGCGGCTCCTGACCCGATTGGTCCGGAAACGGGTTATGGCCTCGTTTCCGCCAAGCTGGGCTCCTAGGGCGCGGCCGGGCAGGTTCAGGCTGCGAAGTCAGTAAAGTCGTCGAATTCTTCGAAGTCCGACCCAATCTGCGATTCACTCGCGGAGCCTGCCGAGGGCTGCTCGGGCGCCGCTTGTTCGTCATTTAATCCAAGCTCAGCAATCACAGCGCGATGAACGTCACGCTCCGCCTTCATCGTGTAAAGCGGCCAGATCTTCTCTGCCAGCACACTTGAGATTGCGTCGGCATCGGCGGACTCGTCGCGGACCAGCGCACTGTCTGCCATGGCCTCCAGCCGAACCGAGATGCCTTCGATTCCATCCGTGCGCGCCGCTGTTGCCATGAAGGCTTGGCGAGCGTCGTCGATATCGCCGTGGAAGCGCGCAGTGTCGTCATGCAACTTCTGCAGGAGACTGTTCAGGCGCCCCGCAACGCGCCTGATGCGCCCCAGAGAGCCCTGCACGGTCGCGTCAAAGGTCGAGATCCGGCTTGCCTCGACGGCGCGTTGGCGCAATTCAGTGGAGGCGGCCAGCATGCGCCCGAAGGTCGGGGCAAGCTCGCGGGCCTGACGCTCGACAAGGTCGGCGCCGACCTTGAGCTCCTTTGCGATGACCACAAGCCCGCGGCCGCTTTCGCCCAGATGTGCGGCCCGCAAGCCGGCATTGGTTCCGAGGAACACAATATCGAGCACGGTGCGGCGCAATTCGATAACGGCCGTCTCGAAGCCTTCGAGAAAGCTGATGAGTTCGGCAATCTCATGATCGACGCGGCCACGCGCCCGGTCGTAATGCCCCAGGATGCCAGACGCGGCACTGAGGCCTTTCTCCAGATCGGCCACCAACGAGGTCGATGCGCCGGCCTCGCCCGCTCCAACAAACACATCGACGGAACGGGCCAGCCGCCCGGTCTCGTCACCCAGCAAGTCCAGCGTTTCGCTGACACGACCGCAGTCCTCTTCGAGCAGCTTGGCGGTGGCCCTGAGTTGCGTGCCCTGCAACGTCAGGAGCACCGGGCGAAGACCTTCAATGCAACCGTCGTCGATCCCGAGCGCCGCGATGCTGTGCGCGATGCGTTGACGGATGTTGTCGCCGGACTGAAGCGCCATGACGGCTTCGCTGGTGGCCATGATAACCCGTCCGGAATGGGCGGCCATATCGTCGACCACTCCGGCGGTCGCGTCCTGCCGCTGTCCGAGTTCGAGCAGCCTCTGATTGATCTGGGCCGCGAGCTGCGGCAGCGATGCCCCCATCTGGCTGTCGAAGGCCGATTGCGCCTTGAGGGCGGCCTCGATCAGCGTCGTGATCGCGCGGTGGCTCCGCGTGCAGTCGTCGATCACGTCGCGCGCCCGGCCCGCACAGGCCACGACCTCCTCTGCAAAAGCTTCCAGATCGCGCGCCGGTCCCCTGATGCTGGCGCGTTCGATGCGCAGGTTCTGTGTGAGGATGCCGACAAGCCGCATGCTCGACCAAAGCTCGCCGAGCAGCCTGCCAGCTGCTTCGCTGTGACCCTTCAGCGCCTCCAGCGCGGTCTTTTCGTCGAACATCCGCTCCTGCAAAGACAGGATGTCGCGCGAGAGGCCCGCCAGCGCGTCCCTTGCTTCGACCATCTCGGGATGCCCTATCTCCTCGGCCACCGCGCGCAGGTGGCTCTTGAGGCTGTCAAACATCGCCAATCCGTCGCCGAAACGCTCGCCGACCTCTGCGAAAGTCCGATCAATGTCTGCCTCCCCTTCGCGAAGGAGTGACAGAATGTCGGCAGGCACGATGTGGCCGGGGACCGCCATGTTCGTCACCAATGTCGGGGTCACGGTCTGCATGAGGCGCGATTGGCTCACGCGCTGCGCGCGGCCGGACCAGGCGCGCTGCGCTGGGCCGAGGGCCACTCGATGATCTCACGCGGAATACGCGCAAGCGGCGTGATCTTCTGCACTGCACCGGCAGCGATCGCCTCCTTGGGCATGCCGAAGACCACGCAGCTTTCTTCGTCCTGCGCCAGCGTCATTGCCCCTGCATGGCGCATCTCCAGCAGCCCGCGCGCGCCATCGTCGCCCATGCCAGTCAGGATCACACCCATGGCGTTGGCGCCTGCGCTCTGCGCGGCGGAACGGAACAGCACGTCCACGGACGGGCGGTGCCGCGAGACCGGCGGGCCATCCTTGATGGCGATGTGGTAGCGTTGGCCTGTGCGCTGCAGCACCATGTGGCGGTTGCCGGGCGCGATCAGCACTCGCCCGGTCGATAGCTCGTCGCCATCCTCAGCCTCCTTGATGTCCATCCTGCATATTCCATTCAGGCGGCGGGCGAAGGCGGCGGTAAACTTCTCCGGCATGTGCTGGACGATGGCAATTCCGGCGGTGGTCTCCGGCAACTGCTCGAGGACCTCGCGCAAGGTCTCGGTGCCGCCCGTCGAGGAACCGATGCAGACAACGCGGTCAGTCGCGATGCGGTCCCTTCGGAGCACAGGAGGGGGAAGGATCGCGTCAGCCGTCAGCTTCTTCTCAACCTCGATACGTGCCCGCTTGGGCCTGAGCTTCGCCTGTGCTGCGGCACGGACCGCATGGCACAGCCGGTCAGCGGTCTCCAGCAGTGCATTGCGGGTACCGACGCGAGGCTTGGGCAGCACGTCGACAGCACCGGCCTCCAGCGCGTCGAACAGCATGGGCGAGCCAGCTTCAGTCAGAGTCGAGCAGATGATGACCGGGATGGGTCGCTGCTCCATGATCTTGCGAAGGAAGGTCAGGCCGTTCATCCCCGGCATCTCGATGTCGAGGATAATCACATCCGGCAACTCGGACTGGAGGCGCCGGGCAGCCGCGAAAGCGTCGGCTGCAACGCCGATGACGCTGATGCCGGGTGCATCGTTGAGGATCGAGGACAGGACCTGCCGAACCGAGGCGGAGTCATCGACAATAAGAACACGAACAGGATTCATCGCTGCCTCGCTATGGCTTGTCGATATGCTGGAAGATCGTGGGGCCTGCCTGGCGCAAACCATCGACGCCGCTGGCTGCCATCGATTCCGAGTGGCCTAGGATCAGAAAACCGCCTTGCCGCAGATGGCTGCACAGTCGTGTCACTACCGCGCGCTGGATGTCTTTTTCGAAATAGATCAGCACGTTGCGACAGAGGATGATGTCGACGTCACGGTCGAACGGATAAACCGTGTCCATGAGATTGACCTGCTGGAATGCCACCCGGGCCCGCAGTTCGGGCACAATCCGCACGGTGGCCGAGGCAGGATCCCGCGAGGTCATCAGGAAGCGCCGCCGCATGTCGGACGGCACAGGCTCCACGAACTCGCGCGGATAGATGGCCGCTTGCGCCTCGCGCAGCACTTCCACCGAAATGTCAGTCCCAAGCACCGAATAGCGGCGGATTCGTCCCGCATCGACCAGATCCTGCAGCACCATCGCCGCCGTATAGGCTTCCGCTCCGGTGGAGGCTGCGGCGCTCCAGACCTTGAACGAGGGCAACGCCGCGCCCTGCCATTTGCTGATCTCGCTGACCGCGCCATCGCGGAGGAAGTCGAAATGGCTCGGTTCGCGGAAGAAGTCCGTCTTGTTCGTCGTGACGCATTCGATCAGCTCAGGCATCTCGTCGGCGAGGCCGCCGGCATCGAACAGATGGGCACCATAGGCGTGCAGACTGTCGAGGCCTAAGGCCCGTACACGTCGGCGCAGGCGTCCTTCGACCATGGTGCGCTTGCCGCGCGGCAGCTTGATGCCGGCGCGGCTTTCAATGGCGCTCGAGATCGCTGCGAAATGGCGGTCCGAAAGCCGGTCCAGCGCCGGATCAAGCAAGGGCTTCAAAGCATTCACGCTGCGGCCTCCACGTTTTCCGCAACGATGCAGACGTCATCCTCTTCCATCAGGCGAGCCAGGTCGAAGATGATGACAAAGCCCGATTCCTTTCGTCCGATGGCGGAAATGTAGCGCGAGACCCAGCGCCCGCCGACCTCGGGCGGCGCGTCCGCCTGGGCATCATCGAGACGAGTGACTTCGAGCACCCGATCGGCGACGAAGCCAATTCCCATCGTGCGGCCACTCAGGGACACGTCGATGATGATGATGCGCGTTGCACTCGTCGGCTCAACGCGTGGCAGGTCCAGCTTGGCTCGCAGATCCACTACCGGATAGCCCACGCCGCGCACGTCGATGATGCCGATGAGGAAATGCGGCGCATGCGGCAGCCGAGTGATCGGCTGCATGTCGAGGATCTCGCGCACGCCGCGGATGTCGATGCCGAAGGTCTCCTGTCCGAGACCCAGTGTGAGGTATTGAGTGGAGTCAGCCATGTTGGCCTCGGTGATTGCGCCGCCAGAGGCGACATAGGGGCGGGTTGGCCAGGTCAGGCGGGGGATATCTCCCCCGCCCATTCGGTCAGGATCGCTTGAAGTCGTTGTCTGTGGCGTCGCCGCCGTTATCCATGTCGAAGGCAAAACCGCCATTGGCGACCTTGCGGGCAGGCTTGCGGGCCTCTGCCTGGGCCTTGGGCCGGCTCGCAGCCTTCATCACCGCGGCCTTGGCCCGCAGCTGCGTCACCGCGCCTTCCACCGGCTCATGGCTGGCAGTGCCGGAGGGCGCGCTACGCTCGGCCCGGCTCCCGCCCGCCGCATCGATGCGGAAGAAGGAGATGGTGGACTGAAGCTGCTCGGCCTGGGTGGCCAGCTCCTCGGAAGTCGCGGAGACCTGCTCGGAGGCTGCTGCGTTCTGCTGGGTCACCTTGTCGAGCTGCTGGATCGCCTGGTTGATCTGGCTGGCGCCGACATCCTGCTCGCGGCAGGCTGCCGTGATCTCTTCGACCAGCTCGGCGGTCTTCCTGATATCGGGCACCAGCCGGGCCAGCATGGCACCGGCCTCCTGCGCCACCTTGACCGTGTCGACCGAGAGTGTGCCGATCTCGGCAGCGGCTGCCTGGCTGCGCTCGGCGAGCTTGCGCACCTCCGAGGCCACCACCGCAAAGCCCTTGCCGTGCTCGCCGGCGCGTGCCGCCTCGACCGCGGCGTTGAGCGCCAGAAGGTCGGTCTGGCGTGCGATCTCCGGCACGGCGTCAGTATTGGCCGTGATCGTGCAGGAGCCCAGCTCACGCAGGTCATCAAGCAGCGCAAGAGGGTTTGTCCCGTTGCGCATCACCTCCGGTGCGAAGGTGATGCGGATCCGCCAGCGCTCCAGCACCTCGGGCGGGACGGCCGCTTCGACGGGTCCGGCGGCGGCCATGCTTCTCGAGGTTTCCGCCGGGGCCCCGCCAGCAAGGAACTGCTGCAGGCTGGCGACAATACGTTCGCCTTCAGCTTCACTGGTGCTTATCGGGTCCTCGATCAGCTGCCGTATATGGTCCTTGGCTTCCAGCGACAGGGTCACGATTTCATTTCCGGCGGCGATCTTGCCCTTGCGGATCAGATCGAAGGCGGTCTCGAAATCATGGGTAAAGGAGGCCACGCGGTCGAAGCCGAACATGGCGCCGGAGCCCTTGATCGTATGCAGGGCCCGGAACGCCGCATCGACCAGTTCGCCGTCACCGGGGTTCTGGCCAAGATCGAGCAGGGCGGCCTCAAGACTTTCAAGGAGTTCGGCGGCCTCCTGGCGGAAAACCTCGGCGGGATCGAGATCCATCATGTGCGCACCAGCTTGGCGACGACGGCGTGCAGTTGCTCGGGCTTGAACGGTTTGGTGATCCACCCGGTGGCACCGGCCTGTTTGGCTTCCATCTTGACGGCCTCATCCGACTCCGTGGTGAGAAAGACGATTGGGGTTCCAGTAAGTGCCGGCAGCTGGCGGAGGTTCTTGATGAGGGCGAGGCCATTCATCACGGGCATGTTGAGATCGGTGAGAACCAGGTCGAAACGCTGCGCCTTGGTCTTTTCGAGACCCTCCGCACCGTTGCCTGCCTCGGCCACATCATGCCCTGCCGAGGACAGAACCATCTTGACCATCTGCCGGATGCTGGGGGAGTCGTCGACTGTAAGGATGGTTGCCATGACTTGTTCCAAAGAGGGATTTGGAGATGTGCCGGAGCGCTTCAGAGGCTCAGTCCAGCGCGCCGCTCTGCATCCCGAAGCTGATCGCTGCTGTTATCGATGCGCAGCGCACCGCCCGCGCCTGCCGCTGACTTTCCAGCCGCGACGAGAAGCTGAAGCCCAGCAAGATCGACGCGCGTCAGGCTCGAGCCGTCCAGAACAATCTCGCCGGCTGGGAATGTCACTTGCCTGACCGCCTTGAGGACGTCGGCAACTGTCGACAGAACGAGTTCGCCGCTCACGATATGAGCAAGGGAGGGACTGTCCATAAAGTTGCAACTTTTTGTATACGCAATCTATGAGTGCATATGCGGGCAGCCGACTTAAGGTTGGGTAAAAGCATCCATTAAACTGGTCAGCACTGTCAGAGAAAAGTCGGCTTGCGCCTCGAGCGCCCGTCACCAGGCTTCCGGGCATGAGCAAAACCCGTGTTTTCCGCTACTTCAAAACGTCGTCCGGGATCATCCGTCTGGCAGTGATCCCGAAGGCGAGGTGCTCGAGCGCTTCGTGACGGAGCGCAGAGACGGGAAGGCGGCGTTGACACGTCCCAAGAAGTCACTTCGGCGACATGGCACGGCAGAAACGATCGTCACAGAACGGTTGGCTTCATACGGCGCTGCACTGAAAGCCGTCGGCAAGAGCAATGTCGGCCGCTGGTTCAACAACCAGACTGAGAATTCCTGATAGCCATTTCGACGGCGAGAACGGGCCATGCTTCGCTGAAGGCACATGCGAAGTCTGCGGAAAATCGCCGCCCTGCACGGCTCCACTCACAACCGCTTCGCTTCGCCGCCCTTCGGGTCGATCAGGCGGGCGCCCTCACCTCTCGCACACTTTTCAAGGAACGACGCGCCGCGGCGCTGACCGCATGGCACCAGCTCCTTGCGGCCTGATCGATGGCAGGCCAAGGCAACGTCCGAGACGTTTCTGGTTGGTCTGACAGTACCGATCACAGGCCGTGAATGGTCTCTTCAGCTGGGCTGTAGTTCAAGAAGACCGCGGTGCTGGTTGCGTCTTGTGTGCTGGCTGAGGATGCGTCGGCCGGAACAGGCGGTGGAGCATCGTGCCGACCCTCCGCTTCATGCGGCGCAACATCCGGCCAAAGACCAGTGAGTGCTCGTCGAGCCAGATGACGTTGACGGGCAGCGACGACATTGTCCGCTCGTCGGTGCGCAACGGCTCGTCCGGATTGCTCACCTCATAGAAGCATTCGTAATCCGGCCATGTATAGCCGTCTTCCCATGTCCAGCAGTCATGCGCCTGATAGTGCTGCATCAGCCGCAAGCCGAGCGCCTTGTCAGTCGGCAGCAACGCCGACGGTGCGCCAAGACGAGGGGTGTTCCGCTGCATGAAATAGAGCACCCTGTCGCTGACATAACTGCTGACGAACATCCGGAAATTACGCTTGCGCTTGATGTGCGAGACAGCCCGAAACACCTGAACATGCTCTTCGTGGCCATATTCGCCCCAAGGATTGTGGGTCACGACGATGTCCTCAGCGCCCAGATGCTCTTCCAGCGCCGCCGTCAGCAGATGGAAGTTTCTCGCATAGGCGTCGCCGTTGCGATCGCAGTGGATGCCATAGATGGTCTCAACCGGCTTTCGCCAGTTGGTCGTCTGATAGGTATTGGATTCGATGATGTTGAGACTGATCGCGTTTTTGAGAGGAAAGTCCTGAAACACCGTCTCGCGACCCTTGCTGATGGAGCCGCTATTGGGTGCCTGATTATAGCATATGATGATCTTCTTGGCGGTTGCCAGGATGGAACTGGCGTAAAGTACCTCGTCATCCGGGTGCCCCATGACCACCACAGCGTTGCTGAAATCCTTCAATGTCATCATCAAGAATTATTCCTGTCAGAACTGGTGATTGGAAAGGACGACGCTTTTCGGTTGGAACGTTAGGGCACTGATGGCCGCGATGCTAGCGCGGGCGACGATCGGCCTGCAAATGCATGGGGCTGCGACGCCGCTTGCACAACGTCATTCACAACCAATTCGCTTCGCCACCCTTCGGGTCAGGCAGGAACGTCAGCTCATCAACCGCAAAAACGTCGATGAACAACGCACAGCCGCTTTGACCGCCTGGCGTCAGCTCTGCGAGTCCCGACCGATGGCGGGCCAGGGCGACTTCCGAGACTTTTCTGGTTAGTCTGACAGCACCCACAACATCAATCCGAAGGAACTTCGCCTTGAGCCTGGACATGTCCGTCATGAACATTCAGCGCCAGATTGCGGCTGGCCAGCAGTCAGCCCTTTCGGTCGTGCGGCGCTGTCTCGACGCGATCGACGCGGAGAACAGCAAGCTGCATGCTTTCGTCGAGGTTTTTGCGGAAGGCGCGATGCAGCGGGCAGAAGAACTGGATCGGGTTGGAGCGCAGCGCGGGCCAGTGGGGCCCCTGCACGGCGTGCCGATCGCTGTCAAAGACCTTGCGCAGATCGGCAGTCGCTTCGCGGGCTTTGGGTCGAAGTGCTATCCGCCGCAGCGAGGAGCGACGACCGCTCCGGCCATCCAGCGCCTGATCGATGCAGGGGCCGTCATTATCGGCATGACGCACATGGTGGAGTTCGCCATCGGCGGCTGGGGAACCAATCATGCGATGGGGACCCCGTGGAACCCGGTCGATCGTACTGTGCATCGTGTGCCCGGAGGATCGAGCAGCGGATCTGCGGTCGCTGTGGCTGCCGGGCTGGTGCCAGCGGCCATCGGCTCCGATACCGGCGGGTCGATCCGCATTCCGGCGTCGCTGTGCGGGATTGTCGGGTTCAAGCCGAGCTTTGGGCGTATTCCGCTGGAAGGCATTGCACCCCTTGGCCCGACTTTTGACACGCTCGGCCCGATCACGCGAAGCGTCGCGGATGCGCGCCTGCTGTTCTGCGTGATGGCTGGACTGCCTGTGCCGGAAACGGGAGCCGGAAAGGCGCTCCATGTCGGTGTGCCAGCCATCGAGCAACTCGCGCCTTGCGACCCTGAGGTGCTTTCGAACTTCGAACGATCAATCGAGGCCCTGCGCTTGGCCGGCCACAAGGTCGAAATCTTCTCCTTTCCCATGGAGTTTACCGCGTATCAGGCGCTCAATGGCAGCATCGTTGCCCATGATGCCTATCGCCAACACCAGTCCCTCGCCGAAGACGCAGCGACGCCGCTGGATCCTCATGTCCGCCAGCGCATTCTGGCCGGACGCGACATCGATGATGCACGTTACGCAGCGCTCCTGCAGGAGTGCGCGGCTGCGATTTCTGAATTCAGTTCAGGTTGGGCCCGCTTTGACATCATTGCCCTGCCAAGCACGCCTCTTCCAGCGGTTCCCGTCGATAAGGTCGATGAATCGACGTTTCCGATGTCCCGTTACACCAGAGCAGGGAATTGCCTTGACCTTTGCGGGATCAGCATTCCGAACGGCACCACCGCGACAGGCTTGCCCACAGGCCTGCAGCTGATGTCCTGGAGCGGCGCAGATGCCAGGTTGCTGGATTTTGCGGAACAGGTTTCTCAGGGTATCAGCCGCTGAAGTGGGTGCTGGCCGGCAACACCGCATTCGACCTCCAAAAGGACTACGGGCATGGCCGAGCGCCGACTGATTGGAGTGCTGGGTGGCATGGGCCCTCTTGCCACGGTCGACTTCATGCAGAAGGTGATCGAGGCGACACCTGCCGAACGCGATCAGGATCACGTTCCCCTGATCGTCTATTCCGTTCCGCAGATTCCCGACCGGGTCGGTGCAGCTGTGGCAGGGACCGACGAGCCCTTGCCTGCCATGCTCACCGGGATAAGGACACTCGAGCAAGCGGGTGTCGAGGCGATCGCCATTGCCTGCAACACGGCGCATGCTTGGTATGATCAGCTTGCCGCTTCGACCCGGGTCAGGGTCATTCACATGGCACAAGCAGTGATTGATGCTGCGTCGCAGAATACCAAGCCTGTCGCCTTGATGGCAACCATCGGCACGCTTCAGGCGGGCATCTACCAGCGCTATTTCGAGAAGGCTGGATGGCTGGCGTTCGTTCCCAAAAAGCCAGATCAGGACATGATCCTCGACGCCATCGCTGCCGTTAAGCGCGGGGAGATCGAGCGTGCGCGGGCAAGCTTCGACATTGCCGCAGCCAGCCTGCTTTCCTCCGGCGCGGACCGGCTTCTCCTTGCCTGTACGGAACTCCCGGTCGCAGCAAAGGGCTCCGTCCACGAGGCCCGCTGTCTCGATGCAACCGTTTGCCTGGCTCAGGCTTGCGTCGCATTCTCATGCAGCGTCGGCAGAAAAGATGTTTGACATGGATTTGGAACGGGGGCCAGTCTTGGCGAAACCGGGTTCTGTCCATTGGAGTTGTGCAGCGCCCGGCGACTGACCGCTGTCGGGACCAGCCTGCGTGGTTGATGTCCGGCTTCCACGGCTGTCAGGCTGACAGAATGTCAGCGCTCATCGTGACATCGTTCCTAAAGTCAGGAGGCGGCTGTGCCGGATGTCCAGTTCATCGTTCCGTTCGAGCAGGATGGCGCTGATGAGCCGGTCCCTGGAGCCCCTCCCCTGCATTTGACTGACTACATCAGCGGCATGTCGCGCCTTGCGTCGTTGGCGAGGGACAAGAACCAGTCCCTGATCTGCCGTGCTCGCAACGACAGCGGTGGCCCGTTCGGGACCACGAGGTAATAGCTGAACCGGGTCGGATACGTCTTGCCGAAGGGATTGACGAGACTTCCGGCCTTCAGCTCACTTTGCACCAGCCATTCCGCAAACAGCGATATCCCCAAGCCATTCATGGTGGCACTGAGCTGGAAGTGGCGATCCTCCAGCGTCATGCTCGGCTGATCCTGGCGAGGCGTTACGCCGCAATCTGCCATCCATTCATCCCACATCCGCTTATCGTCGACGTGGAGCAGGACGCAGCGTTCGACATCCCGAGGCTCTATGAGATTCAGTTTCTCGCGATATGAGGGGCTGCAGATCGCAACAAGCCGCTCTTCCCAGAGCTTGACAGCCTGAAACCTGGGCCAGTTCCCTGTTCCCCACTGGATACCGAAGTCGGCAAAGTCGCGCGGACTGGGAAAGTTGACAAATGTATTGTTGTGATTGAGCAGCGATACTTCGACGTCAGGGCAAGACTGCCGCAGATCGCTGATGCGCGAAGACACAAAGCGGCTGGCGAACATCGGCACAAGCGCAACGCGCACCTCCGCCTTGCGGCGAGCAACCAACTCGATACCCGCTCCGATCTGCTGCAATCCGGCATTCACGTGGCTTGCGAGACGGGCGCCGTCTTCGGTCAACTCAAGGCCGTGGGCGCTGCGCCGGAAGAGGGCCACACCGAGATCGGATTCAAGCTTCTTGATATGATAGCTGACGGAACTCTGCGTGCTGCCGCAGTGCTGCGCCGCCTTGGTCACACTTCCGAGGCGCGCGACGCTATCGAAAACATGGATCGAATTGATGTTGCGGATCCGGACCATCGACGGACTTGAACGCCTCGCTTTGATCGGACTGTATCATCGAAAAATTCAATATCTACCGTGAATCTTTGCGATACCGGAACCGGTGACCCGCGCATAGGCTTGCTGCCGAGGACATCCTTTGCCGGAGCCGCATCATGGGCGACACGATCCTGCGCGTCGACACTTTGTCCAAGAACTTTGGCGGCGTTCGCGCGGTTCGTGATCTGTCCTTCGATGTGTCAACTGGCGAAGTTCTGGGGCTGATCGGGCCAAACGGCTCGGGCAAATCGACAACGGTCAATGTGCTGGCCGGGCTGCTGCCGGCCTCGTCCGGATCGATCATGCTTGGCCAGCAATCCATCGAAAAGATGCCGGAACCCGAGCGCGTTGCCAGCGGCCTCGCCCGCACCTTCCAGACCGCGCGGGTCTTCCCGGAATTCACTGTCCGGCAGCATGTGACGATCGGCTGCCACACAATCCGCAAGGCCAATCCGCTCGCTTCGATCCTGCGCTTCGGCTCGTCGTCGGAGGAGGATGATCGGACTGCGGAGCACGTCGAAGACCTGCTTGGACTATGTTCGCTGATGCCAGTGGCTGACCGTCTCGTGGGGAGCATCTCCTCTGCGCAGCAGCGGTTCCTGATGATCGCGACGGCGCTCGCAGCGCGTCCGAAGATCCTGCTTGTTGATGAACCTGCCGCAGGTCTTGTCGAACATGAGCGCCAGGAATTGGCGGAACTCATCCGCGGCATCCGCAAGCGTGGCCTCGCGGTCGTCATCATCGAACATCACATGGCGCTGATCATGGCGCTGTGCGACCGGATCGTCGTGCTGAACTTCGGCTCCAAGATTGCGGAAGGGACTCCTGCCGAAATCAGGGCCAATCGCGCCGTCATCGACGCCTATCTTGGTGAGGCGGCCTGAGATGCTGGCACTTCGCGACATTCGGGTCAGTTATGGTGCCATCGAGGTGGTGCATGGGGTCAGCCTTGATGTTGCTGCTGGTGAGTGCGTCGCTTTGATCGGTGCCAATGGCGCCGGCAAATCGTCGACCTTGAAAGCCATCTGCGGTCTCGTTCCGACGCGCGCCGGTACGATCCATTTCGACGGCAAGGACATCACCAACCAGAGCGGCCACAGCATCGTCCGGTCCGGCATCACCATGTGCCCGGAAGGCCGTCAGGTCTTCCCGCAGATGAACGTCCTGCAAAACCTCCGGATGGGAGCCTACACGCGGACAGACACGGAACAGGATGCCGATCTGGACAAGATGATGGACATGTTCCCCATCCTGCGTGAGCGCCAGACGCAAGCTGCCGGAAAACTCTCGGGCGGCGAGCAGGAGATGTTGGCCATTGCCCGTGCGCTGATGGCGCGCCCCCGCATCTGCCTGTTTGACGAGCCATCGCTTGGCCTTGCACCGAAAATCGTCGCGGGCGTGTTCGAGACCCTCGCGAAGATCAAGGCCATGGGAATGACGATCCTGCTGGTCGAGCAGAATTCGATGATGGCCCTGAACCTGGCTGATCGAGCCTATCTCTTCGAAGCAGGAAAGATCGTCATGGAAGGCCCAGCAAAGGAGCTCAAGAGCCACCCGGAAGTCATGCGTGCCTATCTCGGCCACTAGTCAAAACAAACAAACAAAACAAACAAAACGGAGGAAACCATGTTGAAGCGAATGATCACCAGCACAGTTGCGGCATTGGCGCTTGCCTTGACGGCGGGCGCGGTCTCGGCCGCCGAAAAGAAACTCACGATCGGCGTCGCCGATGCCCTCACGGGTGGGGGCGCCGTCTATGGCCTGCCACAGGCAAATGCCGTGAAGATGGCGGCCGATGAAATCAATGCAGCCGGCGGCATCAAGGTCGGTGCCGACAACTACAAGATTGATGTCATCGTCTATGACGACAAGGCCAATCCGACCGAAGCGACCAATGCGGTCCGCAAACTCATCGACCGGGATGGCGTGAAGTACATTCTCGGCTTCTGCTGCTCGGGTTCCACCAGCGCCGTTGCATCCTTCATCGGCCGGGAAAAGGCTGTGATGCTTGTCGGCAATGCGGCGGAGCGCTCCATCACAACCCAGAAAATTCCGAACCTCGTGCGCACCCGCCCGCCGGCGGACTACACCGGGCAGGCCGCTGGAACCTTCCTCGCTCGCAAGGGACACAAGCGCATTGCCGTCATCGGCGCGCTCGAAGTGGGCTTTTACTCGCAGTATGTCGATGCTGTCGAAAAAGAGGTGAAGAAGGCTGGCGGCGAACTCATCTCCCGGGAGGTGTTCACCCTGCGGGATCGCGACATGACCCCGCAGTTGACCAAGATTCGCGGTCTGAACCCGGATGCCATTCTGGTCGTTGGCTATGTTGAATCGGCTGCCTTCGTTTACCGCCAGTCCGTCGAGCTCGGCCTCAAGGTGCCGCGCTACGGCTTCACAAGCGGCAGCGAAGAGCAGTTCCTGCGTGTGACGACGTCCGAGCAGATGGAGGGGGTCTGGGACCTGCGTCCGACCGAACTGACGCTGCTTTCAGCCAGCAAGGCCGGCATCGCCTACCACGCCAACTATACAAGGATTTTCAAGGCTTCGCCGTCGCCGAGCTCGCCATACGCCTATGACCAGCTCTATGCGCTGAAGGCGGCGATCGAGGCGGCTGGCACAGTCGACAACACCGAAGCGGTGGCGAAAGCGCTGCGTGCCCTGCCAATTCCCCCGCAGGTGGTCATGCAGTACCAGGCAGTCGACGGCAAGATGTTCGACGAGAATGGCCAAGCCTACACCTCGAATGGCGCATTCCAGTGGCAGAAGGGCCAGTGGGTCTTCGTTGAGGAACTTCCGTCGGACGCAAAGGCATACTCGCAGTTCCTCAGCACGCTGAAGTGACAGCGCGGACAGGCCGATGTTCATCGAAATTCTCCAGCAGACGATCAATGGACTGGCGATCGGCGGCGTTTACGTCCTGATCGCCCTCGGCCTGACGACCGTTTTCGGCATCCTGGGCATCGCGCATTTTGCCCATGGTTCGATCTCGATGTTCGGCGGCTACCTCACCTACTTCCTGGTGACGGGGCAGGGATTGCCGCTCGTAGCGGCAATCCCCCTCGCCCTCGCTGCCGGCGTCCTGTTGGGGGTGCTGGTTGAAGTGCTGGCCTACCGGCCGGTCCGCAACGCCAACCACATCAACGCCTTCATCGTGGCTCTCGGGCTGACGATGATGGTGGAGGGGCTGAACCTGCAATTCTTCGGACACGAGCAGGTGGTCATCCCGACGACACTCAGCCGGGTTTTCCGCTTCAACGGCATCACGGTGCCGGAGCTGAGACTCTACGTGATCGTCGCCGCGATCCTGCTTGTTGCCGCCATGATGATCTTCGTCGAGAAAACCAAGACAGGGCAGGCCATCAGGGCGGTCGCGGAAAACCGCGATGCCGCGATCCTGATGGGCGTGAACGTGAAAACCATCCCGCTGATCGTGTTCGGAATCTCGACGTCACTCGGCGTCGCGGCCGGCATCATGGTGGGAGCGCTGTTCGCCATTGCGCCGGGCATTGGCGAGGGGCTCGTCGTAAAGGGTTTCGCCGTCCTCATCCTTGGGGGTCTCGGTTCGTTTCCCGGTGCTATCCTGGGCGGGACGGTTCTCGGCATCACCGAATCCATTGCTGCCGGTTTCATCTCCTCGGCCTACAAGGACGTCATCGCCTTTGTGGTCATGATCCTGGTCCTTCTCTTTCGTCCGCAAGGACTTCTGGGGCGCGCACCATGAGCCGGGCCCTCAGCATTCTTCCATGGCTTGTGGGCTTGGCACTGCTCGCAGCCCTGCCCCAGATCCTGACCGTCAAGTACTACCTTCACCTCAGCATCCTGGCCCTGATCTGGGTCATCGTTGCGCAGGGCCAGAACCTCATTCAAGGCTACACCGGCTATGTCTCGATCGTGCAGGCCGGCTTCATGGGTATTGGCGCCTACAGCTCCACGCTGATCGGCATCCATTTCCAATGGCCGCTCTGGGCAACTATTGCGGCGGCGCCCTTGGTGACAGCGGTCTTCGCCTTGCTGACGGGTTATCCCAGCTTGCGTGTGAAAGGTCACTACTTCGCCATCGTGACCATGGCGTTCAATCTCATCATCGTCATCGTGCTCATCAATTTCCGCGAGTTGACCCGCGGTGAAAGCGGCATCTCCAACATCCCAAAACCTTGGGGCGGTGACAGAGAGTCGTACTTCTATCTCGCTCTGGTTCTTGCCACTGCCTTGACGGCGCTGGCGGCCCTGATCGCCAGGTCGCGCGTGGGCGAGATCCTGCGCGCCATTCGCCAGAACGAGGACCTTGTCGGTGCCATTGGCATCGCCGCCTGGAAGTACAAGCTTTTCGCCTTCGTCATCTCGGCAATGTATGCAGGACTGGCGGGCGCGCTTTATGCGCACTTCCAGGGCTTCATCAATCCGGAAATCTTCGGTGTGGCCCAATCGCTGGATGCCATTCTTGCCGTGATCCTCGGTGGAACCGGTACGATTGCCGGGCCAGTGATCGGGGCTTTCCTGGTGGTCTTCCTTCCGGAACTGCTGCGATTTGCCGACAGCCTGCGCCTGATCCTTTACGGTCTGATCCTGGTTCTTGCGACGATCTTCATGCCCAATGGCATTGTCGGGATCGGCAAGACACTGCTTGCCCTGTTCAGCCGGTCAGGGAACCGCGATGCCCGGTAACGAAAGGGCGGCATTCCTGGCGCGTGTACGCGCGTTCGCCCAGGATGTTATCGCGAGGGGTGCACCTGAATGGGCGAAGGGGCAGACGCCTGACCGTGCCGTCTTCTCACGCGCGGCCGAGCTCGGCTTGACGCGGATCGAAGTTCCAACAGCGGCTGGCGGTCTTGGTCTGGACTTCAGGGCGAAGATGGAGGCCTGTGCGATCATCGCGGCCTTCGACTTCGGTCTCGCGATGTCTCTGGTCAACACGCACAATGTGGCGAAGCGGATTGCGACGACCGCGCCTGAACCGGTTGCCAGGGCACTCTTGCCGGATTTGCTGAACGGGCAAGCAACCGCCTGCACTGCTCTGACCGAAGCCAATGCCGGCTCGGATGTCAGCGCCATGGCCTGCAAGGCCCAACAGGTGGAGGGCGGCTGGCTCCTCGACGGCGAGAAGACCTGGATCGTCAATGCCCGCCACGCGAAGCTCGCGATCGTCTATGCACAATGCGGCGATCCCGGACAGGGTGCCAGTATCGGGGCTTTCCTCGTCGACCTGAATGACCCTGCCTGCCAGCGATATCCCATCGATGTGGAGATCAGCCAGAACAGCATGGGCACCGGGGGCTTTCGGTTGACGCGCTGTCTGGTGCCGGCGGATCGCATGATCCTGCCGCCCGGCACTGCCTTCAAGGCCATTCTCGGCGAGATCAACGGTGCGCGGATTTATGTGGCCGCCATGTGCTGCGCCATGGTGTCCGCAGCCCTCCGCATTGCCCGAGCCCATGGCGAAACGCGGCACACATTTGGCAAGCCGCTGGTGCAGCATCCGGTTTGGAGCGGTGAGCTTGCGGCCTCTGCGACAGCGCTGGCCGCTGCCTGGGCTCTGGTGGAGGCCGCCGTTCAAACCATGGAGTCGGGCCTTGACACTCGGCATCTGGCGGCTGCGGCGAAAGTGAATGCGGTCAAGCTCGCTCAGACCGAACTGCCCCGCCTGCTTCATGCCATGGGGGCCGAAGGGCTGCGGGATTGCTATCCCTTCACCCGGCATATCGGAGCTGCCCAGTTGGCAGCCCTGACCGATGGCAGCACCGCCATGCTGCTCGATCGCCTGGGTCATTGGGACCCGACACCGGTTCAGCTTTGAGCGTGGGAAGGAACCAGTCCATGCGTGTTTTCCAGATCGAGGGAGATTGGGGTTTCGACAACCTGAGGCTGTCCGAGCGACCAGAGCCGATGCCCAGCGCGAGGCAGGTTGTGATCCGGATGCATGCTGCGTCGCTGAATGCGCGCGATCTGATTGTTCCCGTTCGCGGCTATGGCCGGGCAACAGGCGAACTGCCGCTGATCCCGGTCTCCGATGG
The DNA here is from genome assembly GCA_943370645.1 of Hydrogenophaga intermedia. Classification (GTDB taxonomy): domain Bacteria; phylum Pseudomonadota; class Alphaproteobacteria; order Rhizobiales; family Beijerinckiaceae; genus Allobosea. Next base: position 76,026 of record CALRRR020000004.1, read on the forward strand.
TGTCGGCACGGTTGTCGCTGTCGGAGACGGCGCGACGCGGGTGAAGATCGGCGACCGGGTGTGTCCGACCTATTTCCAGAACTGGATTTCGGGAGAGCCGACGCCGCAACGCTTTGCATCCGCTCTGGGCGGCCCGCTCGACGGCGTGATGGCCGACCTCGTGTGCCTGTCCGAAGAGGGTGTGGTTCAGGTCCCCGACTACCTGACCCATGAAGAGGCAGCGACCTTGCCCTGCGCCGCCCTGACGGCATGGAGCGCCATTTCGATTCACGCGGCAACCAAGCCGGGTGATCGCGTGCTTGTTCAGGGGACGGGCGGCGTTGCGCTCTTCGCACTTGCCTTTGCAAAGCTGCATGGCGCGCATGTGACCGTCATTTCGTCGAGCGACGAAAAGCTTGAACGTGCGCGCGCACTCGGCGCGGACATGACGGTGAACTACCGAACGACGCCGGAATGGTCACGGCTGGCGCGCGAGATCTGCGCCGATCGCGGCGGCTTCGATACCATCATCGAACTGGGCGGCGAAGCCACGCTGGCGCAGTCCGTCAAGAGCATCAGGATCGGTGGCACGATCGCACTGATCGGTGTGCTCTCGGGGCTGGGACCAACGCTTCCTCTGGGCGCGATCGTGACCCGGCAGGTCAGGTTGCAAGGCGTCACGGTCGGACATCGCGACGGCTTCGAAGCCATGCTCGCGGCGATGGCGCAGCACCAGGTCCGTCCCGTGATTGGCAAAACATATGGCTTTGCCGAACTGAAGACGGCGCTGGCAGAGTATGGCAAGGCGGACGTTTTTGGGAAAACCGTCATCCGGTTCGACGATCATGCACACTGATCGTCTTTCACAGTTGATGCGCTTCCATCCACGGCATCATGCGCTCGAAAAGCCGCAGGACATCGCTTTCCGGATCAGCACGACCGGCCAGACCGTGACATTCGCGGAGCTGGAAGCGCGGGCCAACCAGGCCGCGCACCTGTTTCGCCGCCATGGGCTGAAACGCGGCGATCACATCGTCATCCTTATGGAGAACAGGCGGGAGTTCCTGGAGATCTGTTTCGGCGCGGATCGAAGCGGCCTCTACTACACCACAGCGAGCACGCATCTCACCAATGACGAGATCCAGTACATCATCCGTGATTGCGGTGCCGCGCTGGCCATCGTCTCGGACACCATGATCGAGAGACTGGGCGCGCTGGCCGACACGCATGGCTGTCCGATGCTGATTGTTGGCCAATCTGACGCAACGTTCCAGAATTACACCACACTGGCGGCACTCGAGCCGGCCCAGCCAATCGCCGATGAATCGCAGGGCCTCGACATGCTCTATTCGTCGGGCACGACAGGCAGGCCCAAGGGCGTGAAATGGATGCTTCCCACCGACCCGGTTGGCAGCCCGTCCATGCTGACTGATCTGCTGACGGGATTGTTCGGCTATGGCAGCGACACCCGTTATCTCTGCCCGGCGCCGCTCTATCATGCTGCCCCTCTCCGGCACACGATGGTCACCATCAAGGCGGGCGGTTCAGCGGTCATCATGCCGAAGTTCGATGCAGAACAGGCGCTTGCCCTGATCGAGAGCGAGCGCATCACCCATAGCCAGTGGGTGCCAACCATGTTCGTCCGCCTGCTGAAGCTGCCGGAGGAAACGCGCGCGCGCTATGCGATGGATTCCATGACGATGGCTGTCCATGCCGCAGCGCCCTGCCCCAGCGATGTCAAACACCGCATGATCCAATGGTGGGGGCCGATCATTCACGAATACTATGCCGGTACCGAGAACAACGGCTTCACCGCGATCACAACCGAGGACTGGCTGACCCATGAAGGGTCAGTCGGGAGGGCAAAGCTCGGCGCCATCCACATCTGCGATGAAGCAGGCGTGGAGCTTCCTGTCGGCTCCGAAGGCGAGGTTTTCTTCGAGAACGGGCATCAGTTCGAATATCACAACGACCCTGAGAAAACGCGCTCAAGCCGCAATGCCCAGGGCTGGACCACGCTGGGCGACATTGGGCGCGTCGATCAGGAAGGGTATCTGTATCTGACGGACCGGAAATCGTTCGTGATCATCTCCGGCGGGGTGAACATCTACCCGCAGGAGGTCGAGCACCTCCTGCTGCAGCATAACGCTGTGCTCGATGCTGCCGTGATCGGCGTTCCGAATGAGGATTTTGGCGAGGAAGTGAAAGCGGTTGTGCAACTCGTCGACGGGCAGCAGCCTGATGATGCGCTCGCACAGGAGCTGATCGCCTTTTGTCGCACCAGGCTTTCAGCCATCAAGTGCCCTCGATCCATCGACTTCTGCAAGGAACTGCCCCGTTCGCCCACCGGCAAACTCTTCAAGCGGAAAATCAAAAGTCAGGCGGTATTGGAGATGCGCGCGCAGGCACCGGCACCACCGGCGCATTGAAAGCGCTAACCGGGCAGGAACCAACCTTCGGACGGTGTCAGAGGAAAATCGACTTGCGGGGACAGCGGGGCCGGTCGCCTTGCTGGCACGAGGACACCACGCATCTTCCGCTGCATCAAGACGATCCCGGAGATCGTCCGCCTGGCGGTCATGATGCACGCCCGGTAGCTACTGCACTGGCGGACTGTCGAGGGCCCTCGGCATAAGTGCGGGCTCGATATCACGCGGAAGACGGTGCCGTTCTGGTGGAACCGTTCCAGGACGATGTTCGCAGCCGAAATCCGGCGCTGCCACGTTCAGGCGATGCGTTCGTTCCGCCATAGGCAACGGCATCTCGGCGAGGCGCGGGAGAGCTTCGTGACGAAACGTCGAGACAAGAAAGCAGCCCTGAAATCCTTGCGAAAATCGCTTCGTAGGCATCGCTTGGTTGTTCCACTCCCAACCACTTCAATCAGCCATGCGCCCTCATCTCTGGCATCATTGTGAAGGAGCGACGAATCGTTGCTTTCATCGAGTGACCTGCGCTCTGTGCCGTATGTTTCATCCGGGGTTCGGGCGTTTTCTGGGGTTTTTCTGGTTTTCCTGACAGACACGGTCAGAGTCGAGCCGACTGAAACGATCTGTTACAATGTCGAACCAACGATGAAGCCGCACAGTTGCAGGGTCCAGTGATGCGTCGTGATCTTGCTCAGGAAGCACAGCCCATCAAGGGCCCATTGCCATCATCGTTTGAAGTTCTTGTCGTCGACGATGACGGTGAAATTCTATCGCTCGTCGCCAAGTTTCTTCGCGCCAACGGTTTTCGGGTTCATACAGCGCGCAGCGGCGCGGAAATGACAGAAGGCCTCAAACACGCTCCGATTGACCTGATCGTTCTGGATCTGATGTTGCCAGGCCGAAACGGCCTTGATCTCTGCCGCGATCTGCGGCGGACATCTTCCATTCCCGTGATCATGCTGACGGCCAAGGGCGAGGAAACGGATCGCATCATCGGGCTTGAAGTGGGTGCAGACGACTATCTGCCGAAACCGTTCAATCCGCGTGAACTGCTCGCCCGGATCAATGCCGTTTTGCGACGCATGCGGTCACCGGATCAGCCCCCATTTGAGCGAGGAGGGCGGGCCATGCAATTTGCTGGCTGGCGCCTTGATACCCTCAAGCGTGAGCTGACAGATCCTCGTGGGGTCGTGGTCGATCTGTCGACCGGCGAGTACGACCTCTTGTTGGCGTTCCTCGAAGCTCCGCAACGGGTCCTGACGCGCGAGTTTCTGCTCGACGCGGCACGCAACCGGTCGATCGATGCCTTCGACCGATCGATCGATGTCCAGGTCAGCCGCCTTCGCCGCAAGCTCGACGGCGTTGAAGATCTCATCAAAACGGTTCGGGGAGCAGGCTATCTTTTTGCAGCGGATGTGGTTCGTGGGTGAACAACGAGCGGGCGTAATGGTCGGCTTCTGGCGACGCTTTGACAGCCTTGCCCTGCGCACCACACTGGTCGTGTTGGTCGGTATCGGGCTCGTGCACCTTGCGAGCCTCTGGACCTACCAGCACACCCTCACCCGTGAACTGGATTTGGCCAACGAAGCCCGCTTGGCCGATCAACTCCTGACGATCAAACGAGCCGTGATGCGGGTTCCCGAGCAAGAACGGGAAGCAGTCGCCCATGACATGTCTGGCGGGCCGATAGAAGCGCATTGGAGCCGAACCGAGCATGCCGTCGCGGGTGGGCCCGGCGTTGGCGAGTGGGAGGCCCTGGGCCGGCGTCTGCGGGAGGTTGCGCCAGAAATCGCCGAAGATGGCCTCGTGATTGGCGCGAACCGGCGCGTCGTCGACGATCCGCATCTTGCCCTGATCTCGATCCGTCTGCCTGACCAGTCATGGATCAATGTCAGCCTTGTCGCATGGAACCCGCGTGTCCCTGTGGGGCACGGGACGCTCCTGTCCACGACGCTGATGGCAATTGGCGCGATTGTCGTTTCGGTGCTGCTGGTGCGTTGGCTGACGCAGCCGCTGACAGGCTTCGCTGCTGCCTCCAAGGAACTCTACAGAAGCAAGGAAGCCGTTCTTGTGCCGGAAGACGGCCCACGCGAGGTCAGGGCTCTCGCGGTCGCGTTCAACGACATGCAGCGACGCATTGGCAGACTGATCGATGACCGCACCCAGGCGCTGGCGGCTGTCTCGCATGATCTCAAGACGCCGATCACCCGCCTTCGGTTCAGAATTGAAGATGTTGCGGAGCCTGAAGCGCGGGCATCGATTGCGGCTGACCTCGATGAGATGGAACGGATGCTCGATCAAACGCTCGCCTATCTGCGTGGGGACAGAGCCGATGAGGAAATCAAGCAAATCGACATCGTTGCAATCCTCGGAACGATAGTGGACGACGCGGCCGATCGCGGTCGCTCCGTTGTACTTCAGGGCGCCACGAACGTGATCGTTCCGGGCAGACGACTCGCACTGAAACGCGCGTTCGGCAACCTGATCGACAACGCGATCAAGTACGGTCACCAAGCGCAGGTGGTCGTCGAAGATCACCCCAAGTCCGTCATCGTCAGCATCAGGGATCAGGGGCCAGGCATCGCACCCGCTGACATTGAACGCGCGCTCGCGCCCTTCGTTCGCCTGGAACCATCGCGCAATCAGGAGACCGGCGGGTTCGGACTTGGCCTCACGATCGCCCATGCGATTGTCGAAGGACATGGTGGAAGCATAACGTTTGCCAATCACGCCGACGGCGGTCTGGTCGTTTCGGTCAGCCTGCCGACGGCGCAGCTGCCTGGCTGAAACATTCTGTTACAGAGCCGACATCTTTGTTGGGAGCGCTTTGAATAGCGACCAAGTCGAATGACTCTGTCGACAGGACCGACATGACCTCCTATTCCTCGATCCGCTTAGGGCTTTTGTTGCTGCTGGCAGCGCTCTTCGGAACGTCGCTCGCTGCAGCGCACGAAGGGCATGATCACGGCGCTCCGCCGCCGCCGGTGTCGGTTACGATTGCGCCGCGAGCGGACGCCTCGTCAGCGGACTTCGAACTGGTGGCGATCGCTCGTGGAGCAACGGTGCGCATCTACCTCGATACTTTCCGGGGTAATGAGCCAGTCCGGGATGCGGATATCGAAGTCGATGGCCCGACAGGGACGGTCAAGGCGTCGGCGACGTCCGATGGCGCCTACATGATCGACGCGCCGTGGCTGTCGCGATCCGGCAGTTACGATCTTGCATTCACAGTCCAGGCCAAGGGGACGATCGATATCCTTACGGCCACGCTGACGATTCCCGAGCCTCCGGCGCTGCCAGTGGCAACCTCCAGCCTGTGGAACACGGTCCTCGGCGCTGCGTGGGCACAGGATATCCAGGCGCGGCTTGCGACAAGGGACACGAGCCTGTGGGTCGTAGGCGGTAGCGCTTTCTTTGCAGGGCTTGTTGTTGCCGGGTTGTTTCGCCTCCGGACGCGCTCAGCTGCGATGGTCGTGTTTGCGATGCTTGCCGTCGGGAACGCCACCCCTTCGGACGCCGCCAGCCCTTCGGCCGCAGCCCCGGCGATGGCCGAGCGAGATGTGGCGCAGCGATTTGCCGACGGTGCGATCTTCGTGCCGAAGACGACGCAGCGCATTCTCGCCATCAGGACGCTCTTCACCGAGGTTCGGACTTTCGCCGGGACGATAGAACTTCCCGCGCGCGTCATCTCGGACCCGAGCGCCGCGGGCTATGTCCAGTCGTCCGTGGCCGGACGGCTTGCTGCCCCGCCGGGCGGTTTTCCACGACTGGGAACGCGCGTGGCGGCCGGCGACGTCCTCGCCTTTGTTCAACCGGCCATCGGGGCCGCTGACGTCACCAGCCAACAGCAGCAGTCGCGAGAACTTGATCAGCAGATCGCGATTGCCGAGCGCCGTCTCGAACGGTTTCGGCAGGTCCAGAGCGTGATTGCCCGGTCGCAGATCGAAGACGCTGAACTGGAGTTGCAAGGTCTGCGCGCGAGACGGGCCAATCTCGAACGGGCTCCGCGAGAACCCGAAAAGCTCATCGCTCCGGTTTCCGGAGTCATTGCGGCGGTTCAGGCAATCGCTGGACAAATCGCCGAGCCGAACGCGATCATCTTCCAGATTGTCGATCCCTCGCGCTTTTGGGTGGAGGCGCTGAGTTTCGAGGCGCACGCCATCAACGGCTCAGCAAACGGTCGGTTCGGAGACGGGCGGACGGTGCCGCTCGCTTACCGCGGTTCAGGTCTGGCGGAACGCAATCAGGCAATCCCGATCCAGTTCAGCGTGGAGGGCGCAGCGCGCGGCCTTCGAGCTGGTCAACTCCTGACCGTTCTCGCGTCCACCAGCGACGAGCGGACAGGCATCGCCGTTCCGCGCAACAGCGTTCTTCGTGGTTCGAACGGCCAATCGATCGTCTATGAACACACGAATGCCGAGCGCTTTTTGCCACGCGAGGTGCGGGTCGAACCGCTGGACGGCAATCAGGTCCTGATCGTCTCCGGGATCGAGGCCGGCAGGCGTATCGTCACGCAGGGTGCTGAACTCCTGAACCAGATCCGCTGAGGCGCAGGCGATGTTCAACTTTCTCGTCACGCATTCTCTGCGCAATCGGCTCTTCGTGCTCGCGTTTGCGGCCGTGCTGGTCCTTTACGGAGCCTTCACTGTCACCAAACTGCCTGTAGACGTCTTTCCGGACCTGAACCGCCCAACTGTGACGATCATGACGGAAGCCGAGGGGCTTGCGCCACCTGAAGTCGAGCAACTGGTCACCGTTCTCCTCGAAACACAGATGACCGGCCTTCCCGGCGTCACACGCGTGCGCTCCACATCCGGCGTTGGCCTCTCGATCATCTATGTCGAGTTCGACTGGGGCACCGAAATCTACCGCAATCGCCAGCAGATCGCGGAACGCCTGTCACTCGTCCAGGCGCAACTGCCGGCCAACGTGGTCCCGCAGATGGGGCCGATCAATTCGATCATGGGCCAGATCATGCTGATCGCCGTGACCGGCCCGGATGGTGTTTCGGCCATGGACCTGCGCGAACTGGCAGACTTCACGATCCGGCCGCGCCTGCTCACCATCCCCGGCGTAGCCCAGGTCATCCCCATCGGCGGCGAGGTTCGGCAATACCGTGTGTCACCAAACCCGGCAGCCTTGCGCGCGCTGGGCGTCACGCAGGCGCAGGTTGAGGCCGCCCTCTCCCAGTTCGGCGCAAACACCGGAGGCGGCTTCACAGACCAATACAGCCGCGAGTTCCTGATCCGGAACATTGGTCGCACCCGCAGCCTCGATGATCTGCGCAGCATCATCGTAGCGACGGTGGCGGGGCAGCCCGTCGCCTTGCGGCAGGTGGCCGATGTATCGTTTGCACCACGCATCAAGCGTGGGGATGCCGGGTTTCAGGGACGTTCGGCAGTCATTGTGTCGGTCGAGAAGCAGCCTGGCATCGACACCATCCGCCTGACCGGTCAGGTCGAACAGGCCATTCGCGACATCACCGCGACGCTGCCGAATGGCATTCGCGCGGATCAGGTACTCTTCCGGCAGGCAAGCTTCATCGAGACGTCAATCGGCAACGTACAGAAGGTGCTCCTGGAAGCCATCGTGGTCGTTGCGATCATTCTCTTCGCCTTCCTGATGAACGTCCGCACCACCGCGATATCGCTGACCGCCATTCCCGTCTCAATCCTGATCACGGCGATCATCTTCCATTTGATGGGCCTTTCCATCAACACCATGACACTTGGCGGTCTGGCCATCGCCATCGGTGAACTGGTCGACGACGCGGTCGTTGACGTCGAGAACATCTTCCGCCGGCTGCGCGAGAACCGTGAGAAAGGCAATCCGCGGTCGGTCTTCGAGGTGGTCGTCTCGGCAAGCCAGGAGGTGCGATCAGGCATCGTCTACGCCACGATGATCATCGTGCTGGTTTTCGTGCCTCTCTTCGCGCTCTCCGGTATCGAAGGGCGGCTCTTCGCGCCCCTGGGGCAGGCCTACATTATCTCCATCCTCGCCAGCCTTGTCGTCTCGATCACGCTGACCCCGGTCATGGCCTATTACATGCTGCCTGGTCTGAAGCGCCTCAACCAGCATGAGGGTCTGATCGTCCGCATCCTGAAACGCGGCAATCGCCGTCTGCTCGACTGGTCGTTCCGCCATCCGCGCACGTTGATGGCGGGGGCGCTTGCCGGCGTTCTCACCGCCGGCGCCTTCGCCACACAGCTGCCGCGCTCGTTCCTGCCACCGTTCAATGAGGGCACGCTGACGATCTCGATGCTGTTCAATCCGGGCATCTCGCTCGCCGAGAGCCATCGGGTCGGATTGATCGCCGAGCGGCTCATCATGGAGGTGCCTGAGGTGAAGCTGGTCGGCAGGCGCACTGGCCGCGCCGAGCTCGATGAGCATGCCGAGGGCGTTCATTCCTCGGAAATCGACGTCGACCTGCATCCGAACGGCCGCCCCAAGAACGAGATCGTCAACGACATCCGCGCCCGGCTTTCCGTGTTGCCCGTCAGCACCAACATGGGTCAGCCGATTTCACATCGCCTCGATCACATGCTCTCCGGCGTTCGCGCGCAAATCGCGCTGAAGGTATTCGGCGAGGACCTCGACACCATTCGTGCGCTCTCAGAAGAGCTGCGCCAGAAACTTGCCGGCGTGCCCGGCATCGTTGACCTGCAGGTCGAAAAGCAGGTCCGCATTCCGCAACTGGAAGTCATCGTCGATTATCGGCGCGCCGCGCTCTACGGGCTGCAGCCAGCCGCGATCACCGAGCAACTCGAGCGTCTGTCGAACGGGCGGATTGTGTCGCGTATTCTCGACGGCAATCGCCGCTTCGATGTTGTCGTCCGCCTGCAGGACGAACGACGGACAACCCAAGGGCTCGCCGATCTGCTGATAGAAACGCCGGTGGGCTGGGTTCCCGTGCGCCAGATCGCCGACGTCGTGGAGACGGACGGGCCGAACCAGGTCCTGCGCGAAAACGGCAAGCGGCGCATGGTCGTCATGGCCAACACGGACGGCGCTGCCGATATGGCGAGCGTTGTCGCGCAAATCCGGCAGCTGATTGCGACACACCAATTGCCGCCAGGCTTCTTCATCAGTCTCGAAGGGACATTCCAGGCACAGGAAGAGTCGATGCGGACGATCGGGCTCCTGAGCCTCGTCTCGCTGGCGATGATCTTCGCCATCCTTTACTCGCGGTACCGCTCGATCCTGTTTGTGGCCATCATCATGGCGAGCGTTCCGCTGGCGTTGATCGGCTCGGTCACGGCGCTCTGGCTTGCGGGACAGCCATTGTCAGTCGCCTCAATGGTCGGCTTCATCACGCTGACCGGCATCGCCACACGAAACGGCATCCTGAAGATCAGCCATTACATCAATCTGGCTATCCACGAGGGCGTGCCCTTCGGTCCGGACCTTGTGATGCGCGGCTCGCTGGAACGTCTCACGCCTGTTCTGATGACGGCGCTTTCGGCCGGCGTCGCGCTCGTGCCGCTGATGATCGACCCCTATGCGCCCGGCAAGGAGATCCTGCATCCGGTCGCCATCACCATCTTTGGCGGGCTCGTGACAGCGACCGTGCTCGACACGCTCCTGACCCCGACCTTGTTCCTGCGCTATGGCCGCAAGCCGCTGGAACGCCTGGTGGCACAGGTCCGAGATGTGGAGCACGCGCCCGCCGGCCGGCCCGCCACCGCGAAACCCCTAGAATCCTTCTGACCCCAATACGGAGCCCTCCATGACCCGCTTGCTTCTCGCCGCGCTGCTTGGCCTATCTCTGGCCACACCCACCTTCGCTCATGAACCACGCCCCGGCCCAAATGGCGGGCTCAAGGTCGACGCCGGCGCGCGCCATCACGCCGAACTCGTTGCGAACGGAACACCTCAGGTGGTGGTGTATCTCTACGATCAGAACGACCGGCCGGTGCCGTCACAGGGCTATCGAGCGAACGCCATCCTCGTGGTGGGCGGTGCGACGCAACGCTTCCCGCTGCAGCCAGCCGGGCCCAATCGCCTTGTCGGGACAGCGCCAGTGCCGATCCCGGCCGGCGCCAAGGGCGCGGTCCAGATCATCGGCCCCGACGGCGCGACGGCGCAGGCGCGCTTCTGACACGCAGCAACACTCCGTTACACGTCGGAGATCGTGTTGCAATGAAACCGGTCCAGCCTTCGAGGTGACCCAGACCCGAACGGAGGCTTCCACATGTCAATCAAATCCACTGCACAACGCACTGCGCTCGCCATTTTGCTGGCTGCAATTGCAAGCACCGGCAGCCTCGCGCAGAATCCTCACGCCGGTCACGGCGCGGGTCAACCTCAGGGCCAGCAGACCGCTCCTCCCGCCGACATGGACCGGATGATGCGAACCATGCGCGACATGATGCCCATGATGGAGCGGATGCGCGCAGCATCACCGCAGGAGCGCGCGCAGATGATGGAGCGCATGGCTCCAATGATGCGGGACATGATGCCGATGATGCAGGGCATGATGGGTGGGCAAGGCATGGGGATGGGCAACATGACAGGCCCGGGCCATCAGGGGCATGGTCAGACATCCACCGCGGCGACGCCGTCCACGCGCGCATTCGAAGAAGCAAATGCGAAGATGCATCGCGACATGACGATCGCCTTCAGCGGCAACGCCGACATCGACTTCGTGCGAGGCATGATTCCACATCATCAGGGTGCGATCGACATGGCAAAAGTCGTTCTACAATTTGGGACGAATGAGCAGACCAAAAAGTGGGCCAACGAGATCATTGCGGCGCAGGAGCGCGAAATCGCCGAAATGCGCGAATGGCTGGTCCGGAATCCGCGCTGATCAAAAGCTCCGGCGCAGCTCTGCAACGGGCGAAGCCGGGGTACTGCAAAAGGCAAATGAGCTGGCCGACAGGGGCAGGCGCCGCCCCCTCTTGGCATCGCCAGACCTGCGATGTTCCGCTGCCTCGAAACGGCCTATGAGATCATCTGCTTGGCGCTGATGATGTATGCCACCTCGATTCCTGCGAAACGTCGAGGATCTGCCGCGCGAAAGCGGGCTTGATGTGATGCCCGAAACGGTGCGGCTCTGGTGCCATCGTTTCGGGACGATTTTCGCGGTTGAGGTGACGCCTGCGATGATTTTGGGTTGTCTGACAACGCCGCCATTCCCCTCGCCGCGGCTTTTCCTGATCTGACGGGGCTTTTTCCAAGCGCGTTGCCTGCCCGGCTTTTCGCGCCGCTTCCGGTCTGACTGGCGGGATGCGGCCTGTCTCCGGACAGCGCTGTCACAGCAGGCGGAAGCTGACAGGCTCTTCGCCATATACCACCATCGTTCCGGCCTTGCCGGCCAGGATGGCGATCGCAGCTTCGAGACGGCCAATCGCCGCGATGCGTCCTTTCGATCCTGCGAACCGTCTGGCCGCCCCGACCTTCGGACCCATCGAGCCTTCGGCAAAATCGCCGGGATCGAGCACCTCGGCCCCCACGCGGGCGATGGCCCTCGCGCCGGGCTCGCCGAACCCGACCTGGACGGCATCGACATCGGTGAGCAGCAGCAGCACGTCGGCACCGAGCCTTTCCGCCAGAAGGCCGCTGGCGCGATCCTTGTCGATGACTGCTTCCACACCGATCAGGCTGCCATCCTTCTGTGTCACCACGGGGATGCCACCGCCGCCAGCGCAGATCACCACGACGCCGCGCTCCACGAGCATCGCGATGACACGCAGTTCGAGGATCTCGAGCGGTGCCGGAGACGGCACAACCCGTCGCCAGCCCTGCCCCTCGCGGGCGAACGTCCAGCCGCGATATGCCATGGTGTGCTTTGCGGTGAGTTCGTCCACCGTTGCGCCAATGGGCTTTGTGGGGTTGCGAAAGGCTGGATCGCGGGCATCCACCCTCACCTGTGTCAGCAAGGTCGCGATCATGGCGTCGTCAGGCAGCAGATTGCCCAGTTCCTGCTCGATCAGATAACCGATCATCCCCTCGGTCTGCGCGCCAAGCAGATCGAGCGGGTGAACACCGTCGGGCGGGCCGGCCGCCGCCTGCAGCGCGAGCAGGCCAACCTGTGGTCCGTTGCCATGGGTGACGATGATCTGGTGTCCTGCCGCGATCAGTTCGGCGAGCGACTTTGCAGCGTGACGCACATTGGTGCGCTGCTGCTCGGCCGTCATTGGCTCACCGCGCTTGAGCAACGCGTTTCCGCCGAGGGCGACGACGATCCGCATGGGCCTCACCCTGCGATCGTGGCGACAAGGATCGCCTTGATCGTATGCATCCGGTTTTCGGCCTGATCGAAGACAATGGAGGCAGGGGATTCGAACACCTCTTCGGTGACCTCCATGCAATCGATGCCAAAATGATTTTGGATGTCCGCCCCCACCTCGGTTGCCGTGTTGTGGAAAGCTGGCAGGCAATGCATGAACTTGGCATGCGGATTGCCGCTGGCCGCCATGATCTTGCTGGTCACGCGATACGGGACCAGGGCCTTGATGCGCTTTTCCCAGCCGCTTTCATCCTGCCCCATCGACAGCCAGACGTCGGTGTAGATGAAGTCCGCATCCTTGACCGCCTCTGCCGCGTCATCGGTCAGGATCAGGCTGGCGCCGGTTTGCTTGCCTTCGGCATTCAGGCGCGTAACGAAGTCATGCTCGGGCCACAGCTCGCGTGGCGAGGCGATGTGCATTTCGATGCCGACCTTGGCGGCGCCGACGGCCAGCGTATGGGCGACGTTGTCCTGTCCGTCCCCGATAAAGGCCAGCTTGCAGTCGGACAGATGCTTGTGCGTGAATTCGCGCATGGTCATGAAGTCGGCCAGCACCTGTGTCGGATGGGCCTCGTTGGTGAGGCCGTTGTAGACGGGAACACCGGCATGGGCGGCGAGTTCATCGGCCAGGCTCTGGGCGAAGCCGCGATACTCGATGGCGTCATACATCCGGCCCAGCACGCGGGCCGTGTCCTTCATGCTCTCTTTGTGCCCGATGTGGCTACCGGCGGGGCCGAGATAGGTGACATGCGCGCCCTGATCGTAGGCTGCGACCTCGAAGCCGGTCCGGGTGCGGGTGGAATCCTTCTCGAAGATCAGCGCGATATTCTTCCGCAGCAGCAGCTGCTCCTCGGTTCCGGCCCGCTTCGCCACCTTGAGGTCGGCGGCCAATTGCAACAGGAAACGGATCTCCTCTGCAGTCAGGTCTTCAAGGGTGAGAATGCTGCGTCCGAGCAGGTTCACGGGCATGTCGGGGTTTCCTTCGGTTGCATCAAAGCGGTTCGCGGCGAACCGGGCATGACATGCAGTGGCTGCCGCCGCGCCCGCGCCCCAACTCCGAGCCACTGATGGTGATGACCTCGACGCCGGCCTTGCGCAGCAAGGTGTTGGTGTAGACGTTGCGGTCATAGGCAATGACCACGCCCGGCTCGATGGCGAGCAGGTTGTTGCCATCATCCCATTGCTCGCGTTCCGCCTCGTAGGCGTTGCCGCCGGTCGCGATCATGCGCAGCGTCTTGAGGCCCAGCGCCTGCTGGATGACAGACAGGAACGGTTCCTTTTCCTGCGTGACCTTCAACGTTCCGGCCGCAGAGCCGGGGCGCAGCGAGAACGTGCGGATGCGGTCGACAACGGGCGGAAAGGTCGTCACCAGATCGCGGTCGATGAAGGTGAAGATCGTGTCGAGGTGCATGAAGGAGCGGTCGCGCGGCATCAGCGCCGCGATGATGCGCGTGGCGGCACCCTTGGCGAAGAGCCGGAGTGCGAGGGCAGACACCGCCTGCGGTGTCGTGCGCTCGCCCATGCCGATCAGCACGAGGCCGTCGGCAAGCGGCATCACGTCGCCGCCTTCCAGTGTCTGGATGCCGGGATCGCTGTCTCCGATGTTGGTCCAGGTCTCGAAGGTGGCATCGGCAAAGCGCGGATGAAACCGGTAGACGGCCGCGACATTCGCCGCCTCCGGCCGGCGGGCCGACCAATACATCGGGTTGATCGAGACGCCGCCATAAATCCAGCACGACGTGTCGCGGGTGAACAGCTGATTGGGCAAGGGCGGCAGGATGAAATCCTCCGGCTCCAGCGTCATGCCACCGAGGCCTTTGGGCGAAAAGGGCAGTTCGGCCCTCGCGATGCCGCCAATCAGGAAGCGGCCAAGCTCCGGCGCTGGCAGGTCGTCGAGCCAATGGCGCATCTCGCCGACCATGTCGGCTCCGATTGAAGCCGGATTGATCCGCTGATCCAGAAGCCAGCTGCGGGCTTCGGGAATGGCAAGGCTTTCGGCCAGCAGCGTGCCGAAGTCGAGCACGGTGACGGCGCGCTCACGCAAGGCGTCGACGAACGCATCGTGTTCCTGCCGGGCCTTCTTGACCCAGAGCACGTCATCGAACAGCAGCGCCTTGCAATTGTCCGGGGTCAGCCGCTGGAGACTGAGATCCGGCCGGTGGACCATGACCTCGCGCAGACGGCCGATTTCGGAATGCACGCCGGGCTCGGCGAGATGGCCTGTGTCCGATGTCATGATGCCACCTCGGGTGTGCTCGTCGCGAGCGGGCTGATCGCACCGGTCCAGAGCAGCCAGGCTGCGGCGCACGCCGCGATGATCAGGGCGGCCGCGATGATGGCCTCGGCCAGTGTAAAGGCCTTCTCGCAGGTTTCCCGCCGCGCCAGGACATAGAAGACGATGCCCGGCGCATAGAGCATCGCGGCCATGAACAGGTATTTCGGGTCAGCGGCATAAACCAGCCAGACACCGTAGAGCGTGGCCACCGCACCGGCGGCCAGATCGCGGCCCGTACTGTCCGAGGCGCTGTAGCCATCGCGGGACAGCGCAATCCTGGCGGCATAGGCCCCCGAGAAGACGTAAGGTACGAGGATGGCGACGGACGCGATCGAGAACAGCGCCTGATATGTGCTGTTGGCGAAGTAGGTGATGAGCAAGAACGCCTGAACCAGGCCATTGGTGACCCAGAGCGACACCGCAGGCGCACTGCTCGCATTCTCTCCTGCGAAGAACCGGGGCATGGTCCCGTCCTTCGCGGCGACATAGGGCACTTCCGCTGCAAGAAGGGTCCAGC
Source organism: Hydrogenophaga intermedia (assembly GCA_943370645.1). Lineage (GTDB taxonomy): Bacteria > Pseudomonadota > Alphaproteobacteria > Rhizobiales > Beijerinckiaceae > Allobosea. The sequence goes on from CALRRR020000004.1 coordinate 91,454, forward strand.
TCAGGAAAGCCCCCAGCACCGAGACGACGAGCGCAACATTGATCACGATCGCGCCCCAGGGCCCGACGATGTGTTCCAGAACACCTGCCATCGATGGGTTCTTTAGCGCGGCGAGCTCAGGCTGGTTGATGATGCCGAGCGACAGCAGCGACACCAGCGCATACATCGCGAGGCAGGCTGCAAAGCCCAGCATCGTGGCTGCGCCGATGTCCTGCCTGCGTTCCGCGCGGGATGAGTAGACGCTCGCGCCCTCGATGCCGATGAAGACCCAGAGCGTGACCAGCATCGTGCTCTTCACCTGCGCCATGATCGAGCCGAGGCTGGTGTTCTGCGTGCCCGAGAAATCCAGGGCAAACAGGTCGATCCGGAACGCGACAACGGCAATGCCGATGAACAGGATAATCGGCGCGATCTTGGCGACCGTCGCGATGAGGTTGACGAAGGCTGCCTGCTGCACGCCAGAGAGCACCAGCGCGTGGACCAGCCACAGCACGATCGATGCGCCCGCAATGGCCTGCCAGGTATTGCCCTCGCCGAAGGCCGGCAGGAAATATGACAGCGCGCTGAACATCACGACGAGATACGAGACGTTGCCAATCCAGGCGGAAATCCAGTAGCCCCAAGCGCTGTTGAAACCGACGAAAGGCCCGAAGCCGGCCTTGGCATAGGCATAAGGCCCGGCGTTCAGCTCGGGCTTCCGGCGAGAAAGCCCCTGATAGACCAGTGCCAGCGCCAGGATGCCGACACCGGTGATGCCCCAGCCGATGAGGATCGCCAGCGGTCCAGCACCCGCCGCCATGTTCTGCGGCAGGCTGAACACGCCCGATCCCACCATCGAGCCGATGACCATTGCGGTGAGGGCGCCCAGCCGCAGTTTGCGCGACCGCACAGGTGCCGCGGTGCTGCCGGATTCGACTGTTGCCATGGCCATCGGATCAGGCGCTCGCGTTCGACGGAGTCCCGAAGCGCAATGACAGACGCGGACGCAGCGAAACCGGAACGACGCTGCCCTTGTCGCTGACCGTCACGGCGATCCGGCGCTCGGTGGGCTTGCCGTCGTATCTCTCGTCGTCCTTGTCCGCATCGGCGCGCGTCGCATGGACGACGCCGTCCCGATGATTGGGCGGCGCATAGAGGGTGTAGAGCTTGAGCGGGACCTGGCCGGTGTTGACGATGTTGTGCTTCGTCCCGGCGGGGACAAGAATGGCAAATCCAGCACGAACAGCGCTGTGCACGTCGTCAAGGACAACGTCGCCGTTGCCCTCCTCGACCCGGAAGAACTGATCGAGCTTGTGCACCTCTACGCCGATGTCCTCGCCCGGCTTGAGCGACATCACGACAAGCTGGCAATGCTGCGCGGTGTAGAGAACCTGCCGGAAGTTCACATTCCCGGTCGCCAGCGCCTCGATGTCCTTGATGAAACCCTTCATGGGCATTGCTCCTTGCTGAACGCCGATGATGGCGGGGTGACGCGTTCCCTTGCGGCCATGATCGCCAAGCGTGGTGCGGGAAAGCTGCGTTTGTCAGGTCTATTGGTATCGACCTGACGCATGCCGGGAAGGTTCGGAATCTACCCACGGATGACGTGAGCACCGGGCATTGCAGGACGTCGCAAATCCGGCCGCGCATTCTGGTTGGGTAGATTCCGACCCTGATCGGGACATCCGGATTACCGTTAGGTGTGTTCGTCTGTTGCGGGCGGGCCACTGCCGACGGCGTTGCGGGCGCGTGGCTCCGGCTGCAGCTCGCCAGCATTGTTTGCCTGGCTTGCGCGCGGCAGATGGCTGCCTGCCTTGCACCTGAAAGAGGATTGCCGATGAAACCGCTCAGAACCTGGGCCCTGCTCGCAGACGGGGCCCGCGCCCGCATTCTCGAAAACAACGGACCTGCCCACGCAGAGTTGGCGCATGACTGGATGCCGGTGGACGGCATGGAGTTTCGCGGCGACCATTCCTCGACCCACGATCTGGTAACAGATCGGCAGGGGCGCAGCTTCAGTTCAATGGGCTCACGTCGGTCCGCCATCGAGGCAAGGACCGACCCGCACCGGGAGCAGAAGACAAAATTCGCCCATCATCTGGCCGCCATACTGGCAACGCAGCTTGAGCAGGGAGCGTATCAACGCCTGATCATCGCCGCATCGCCCGCGACACTGGGCGACCTGCGCAGCGCCATCTCGGACAAGGTCCGGGCGACCATCGTCGCAGAACTGGCCCACGATCTGACAAAGATCCCGAACCATGACATCGCCGGCCATCTCCGACAGGCCATGTCCGTCTGACCCATCCGGGCAAACAACCGCGACCACAGGAATGTTCCAATGCCAGATGCGCAGACCATCAACCGCAGGATACTGCTCAATGCGCGCCCCAAAGGCACGCCGACCGCACAGGACTTCCGGCTCGACGAGCAACCCTGTCCGGCGCCCGGTGCCGGTGAGGTTCTGACGCAAACGCTGTTCTTGTCACTTGATCCCTACATGCGCGGCCGGATGAGCGATGCCCCGTCCTACGCCGCGCCTGTCGCACTCGGAGACGTGATGGTGGGCGGGACAGTCTCACGTGTGCTGGCCTCACGAAACGAGGCCTTCAAGGCCGGAGACCTCGTGCTCGGCTTTGCCGGCTGGCAACAATATGTGGTCTCGGGCGGCAAGGGGCTGACAAGGCTCGAGGCCGGCCTGGCAAAGCCCGAACTGGCGCTCGGGGTCCTCGGCATGCCGGGCTTTACCGCCTACATGGGGCTGCTCGACATCGGTCAGCCGAAGGCCGGCGAGACCGTTGTGGTCGCCGCCGCCAGCGGAGCTGTTGGCTCGGCCGTCGGCCAGATTGCCAGGATCAAGGGATGCCGTGCCGTCGGCATTGCGGGTGGTGCCGACAAATGCCGCTACGTGGTCGAAGAACTGGGCTTTGATGCCTGCATCGATCACCACGGCGCCGACCTGCCCGCCCGGTTGGCCGCTGCCTGCCCCAAGGGGATCGATGTCTACTTCGAGAGCGTGGGCGGGCCTGTGTTCGACGCGGTCATGCCGCTGCTGAACGCAAGGGCCCGCATCCCCGTGTGCGGGATGATCGCGGCCTACAACGACACCGCCCTGCCCGCGGGTCCCGATCGTCTCGGGCTGCTGATGGGCCTGATCCTGCGCAAGCGCATCAGGATGCAGGGCTTCATCATTTTCGACGACTACGGCCCTCGTTTCGGAGAATTCTTTGCCCAGATGAGCGCCTGGGTAAAGGAGGGCAAGATCAGGCACCGTGAGGACATCGTGGACGGCCTCGAAAAGGCACCCGAAGCCTTCATCGGACTGCTGAAGGGCAAGAATTTCGGCAAGCTGCTTGTGAAGGTTACCGACGCCTGATCACCAGACCCGCAAGGCCAACTCAGGCGGCCTCGCTGGCCGCCTGATCCACGATGCGCCCGTCGACAACCTCGATGATCCTGTCGCAGCGTCTGGCCAGATCCATGTTGTGCGTCACGATCAGAAACGTCGTGCCATTCTCGACATTGACCTTGCGCATCATGGCAAACACCGTGTCGGTCGAGACCGTGTCGAGATTGCCCGTCGGCTCATCAGCCAGGATGAGAGACGGGTTCATCGCCAGTCCGCGCGCGATGGCGACGCGCTGCTGCTGCCCGCCGGACATGTTGTTGGCGAGGTTGTTCTCCCACTTGTCCAGTTCCATCTCGGCCAGAAGATCATGGGCATGGGCCCGCATCGAGGCGTTCGGGAAGGTCTGGTCGACGAGCATCGGCATCATCACGTTCTCGATCGCGGTGAAGGCCGAGATCAGGTAGTGGCTCTGAAAGACGAAGCCGATGCTGTGGCCACGCAGCGTGGTCAGCGTGTCATCCGCCAATGTGCCGGTCTCCTGGCCGTTGATGGCCAGCGTGCCGGAGGTCGGCCTGTCAAGCAGACCGATGATGTTGAGCAGCGTGCTCTTGCCAGAGCCCGACGGGCCCATCAGCGCCACGAACTCGCCCCGCTGCAGCACCAGATCGATGTCGTGCAGGACCTCGACCTCGGCCGCTGTTCCGGGGTTGTAGGTCTTGCACACGGCCTCCAGCCGCAAGACAGGGGCAGGTACGGATGGTTCGTCAGCCACGCATGGCCACCACTGGGTCAAGTCTTGAGGCGCGCAAGGCCGGCACGACGGCCGCGCCGACCCCGGTGATCGTGGCCAGAACAATGACAATCATGAAAAGCCGGGGCTCCATGAGCAGCTGGAATGGCTGGGTACCATCGGCCTGCCTGACCATGCCGCGGAACAGCAGCACGCCGCCCGCACCCAGCAAGGAGCCCGCGATCGCTCCGAAAAACGAGAGCACAGCCCCCTGCATCAGGAAGACCCGCACGATCTGAGGGCGCGTCGTGCCCATGGCGCGCAGGATGCCGATATCCTTTGATCGTTGAATGACGGAGACCACTAGAACACTGGCCATGCCGAACGCCACGGACAGAGCCACGAAAAACTCGATCGAACCGAACGAGATGTTCTGCGTCCGGATGATGTCGAAGAACTTGGCGTTGGTCTTGATCCAGCTGTCGGCCTGGACGCCTGCGGCGGCCCCCACCGTGCTGGCGATGACCTCGGCGTCATAGGGGTCTGCCACCGTCACATCGATCGTCGAGGCGCCGCCGGTCAGGCCTGCCAATGTCTGTGCCGTCCGGAGGGAGATGAAGGTCGACCGGGCATTGGCTCCCTTGTTGCCGAGGTCAAAGATCGCACGGATGGTCAGCGCTCGCGACTGGCCGACTGCCGACGAGATGTTGAGCTTGTCGCCGAGGCCGACACTCAGGTCCTTGGCCAGTTCGACGCCGATGATGATGTCTTCGCTGGTGAGTTCGGACTGACCCAGAACGATGTATTCCGGCAGCTTGACGATCTTGAAATAGATCTCCGGATCGATGCCGGTCATCGTGATGGACCGGCTGGCCTCTCCCCGAATGGCGAGGGCGGCTGCCGAAATCGTGGGCGACGCGGCTGTCACATCCGGCCGCTCGCGCAACATGCGCAAGACTGTTTGCCATTGATCGATGGAGCGCGGCCTTTGGGCCGGTTGCTGGACAATCGCGGCCACAACCGCGCCCTCCTCCCTGCGCAACGGGCGGGCCACATCCTTCGCCGGCAGAATCTGGATATGCGGCTGGGACGACAGCAACTGCTTGACGAAATTGGCTTGCAGCCCCGTCATCAGCGACGACATGAACACGATCACCGCCACGCCGAGCGCAACGCCGGCAATGATGAAGATCGTCTGCATCCGCCCCTCTTTCAGAAACCGGATGGCGGTGATCCATTCAACGGGCGTCCAGCTGTTCATGGCAGTGGGGCGGCAGGGGCGCGAAGGCGGATGCGCTGGCCGTCTTCGGCTTTCGAGGCGAGCGGTAGCACGATCGCGCCCTCCTCCACGCCAGTGAGGACTTCAGCCTTGCCGGCACTGACAAGACCGACGGTGATGTCCTGGCGGCGGGCATGGCCATTCCGGGCTGTCAGCAACCAGGGTTTGCCGGAGGCAAGGTCATGGATATCGGCGACGGGCACGATGATCGCCCCTGCCCGCCTCGCCACCTCGATGTCGACAGACACGGTCATGTCCTGCCGCAGATAGGCAGGCGGTGCCGCAACCCGGAGCTTTGCCTCGACAGAGGCGCGCTGCAGGTCGACAGCCGGGTTGATGAAGGTCACCGTTGCCGGGAAAGTCTGCTTGCTGAACGCATCCGCCGAGACCAGCGCCTCCTGTTTCAGCGCGATCAGTCCAATGTTCTTCTCGTCGACCTGGATCGCGATCTGCATGTCCCCATCGGGTGACAGTCGCATCAGCTCCTTGCCGGGCTGCACGACATTGCCGACCTCGACATCGCGCCAGATCAGGACGCCATCACGCGCAGCCCTGATCACGGTGTAGCCGAGGCGGGAACGGGCGGCGTTGAGCGTGGCCTGCGCTTGCGAGGCCTGCGTCTCGGCCACGGTGAAATCGCTGCCGCCTGGCCGGTTGCTGAACACCGTCAGTTCGGCATTGCGGACCTGCGCCCGGGCAATATCGCGGTTCTTGGTCGCCTCATCGAATGCCGCGCGGGTGCCGACGCCATCGGCCAGAAGCCGGCTGGCGCGCGTGTAGATCTGCTGGACGTTGACCAACGTGGCCCTCGCCTCATCGAGCCCCCGCTCGGCCGATGGCAAGGTCAAGTCACGCACCTGTCGCAGGCGGGCTTCGGCCTGGGCCACCTGCCCTTCCGCCTGAACCATCGTCGCACGGGCCTCGCCGTCATCGAGGCGGATCAGCACATCGCCCGTTTTCACGTGCTGGCCCTCGTCCACGGCAATGACGGCCACCACACCGGTGATCTGGCTGCTGATGCTGACCCGGAATGGCGTTTCGACATGGCCGCTCGCCACGAGGGTCTGCACAAGGTCGGCACGGACGACAGGCGACGCCATGATGACCGGGCCGAACAGCAGTGGCACGCCGAAAAACCACACCAGCGCGCCGCCGCCTGCGATGGCGGATGCCAGCCACAGCCAGTGCCGCGGCCAGCGGTCCGCCTTCGACGCCGCCGGGCCAGATGGTCCGGCAGAAGCTGGTGTCGGAGCAACAGGCTTGGTTGCGGGATTGCCCGGTGGGCGCACGGTTTGTGCCAGCACAGGCTGGCCGCTGTTCGCCCCGACGTCCACGCCTACGCGCCGACAGGGACGGGCGAGCTGCCAACCTGCACGGCTCTTGGTTCGGCGTGGAGATCGATCTGCGAAGCCTTGGCTGTGGCCATGATGGCCTTTGCACGCGCCACCTCATCGGCCGATCCATGCGCCATCACCAGAAAGCCGTCGGCCTTGATCGCGGCCTCGTAGTTGATCACGCTATCCTTCGGGATGCCGATGCTGGCCAGGGCACCGCCGAGCGCGCCGAGTGTCCCGCCAATCACGGTGCCCTCGACCATCGCAATAAGGGTGCCGGCGAGCTGGCCAACCACGATGACGGGTCCGACCGCCGGCAGCGTCAGAAAGACACCGCCGAACAGCAGACCCCACAGACTGCCCCAGAATGCGCCGCGCGCACCCCAGAACGTCATCCGGTCACCCGTGTTGTAAAATCCGGTCACGGCCTCCTCGGTGTGGAAGCCCTTGCCGACGATGCTCAGGGTCTTGATGTCGAACCCAGCCTGCGCCAGCTTCCTGACGGCGTTTTCTGCTGACAGATGCTCGTCAAAGACGGCGATCGCGGTATCGGAATTCGGCATGGGTGCCTCCTGTTGGGTGATTGGAGCAGCGGTTCGCGGGCGCACCTTGCGGGGCGGCCCGGTGACAGGCTTCAGGGTTCACGGAACCTTGGCGGCAAGGATCCGCCCGGGGCAGAATCGGATTCTACTCAGGGACTGAGCCGGGCTCCGCAGGACGAGGCTGCAGCTCGGGTTTGGAGGGCCAGCATCGGCTTTCGGCGACAAGGCTCGGCATGTCCTGCATCTGGGGACCTTCCGGCCCCGCACCGCCTTCGTTGTCCCAGCGCGCCAATGCGGCGTTGCGTTGCCTGATCAGGTCAGCGGTTTCGATTGGCGGATGGCTCATCGATCTGCTCCCGCTAGGCCGGAGCATCGATAGCCGAAACCCGGACGAGCTTCTTGTTGATGAACTCCTGGATGCCGAGGCCGGACAGCTCGCGCCCGTAACCGGAGGTCTTGATGCCGCCGAAAGGAAGGTACGATGCCGTCCATGTCGGGTGGTTGATGAAGACCATGCCGGTGTCGATCAGGCTGGCAACGCGCCTGCCACGCGCCTCATCCCGCGTGAACACCGACCCACCAAGGCCGAAATCGGAGTCATTGGCCAGTGCAATGGCCGCCTCCTCATCCTCGACGCGAAAGAACAGGGCAACCGGTCCGAAGAACTCCTCGCGATAGGCAGGATTGTCGGGCGTGATGTCGGTCAGGATCGTCGGCTCCATGAAGGCACCGATACGGTCCATGCGCTTTCCACCCACGACCACTTTTGCGCCTGCATCAACAGCGCGCTTGACCTGATCCAGCAGGATCGCCAGCGCGCTCTCGGTGGACATGGGCCCCAGCGTCGTGGCCTCGTCCATGGGATCACCCGGTTTCAGGGCCACAAGCGCAGCCTCGAACCTGTTGAGGAACGCGTCTGCCAGCGTGTCGACGACGATGAAGCGCTTGCCGGCTATGCAGCACTGCCCGGTGTTGTTCATCTTGGCCCAGACGGCCCATGGCACTGTGCGCTCGAGATCGGCATCCTCGAGCACGATGAAGGCATCGTTGCCGCCAAGCTCCATCGTCGACGTCTTCATGTGAGCGCCGGCCTGCTGGGCAACGATCTTGCCAGCCTCGATGCCGCCGGTCAGCGCAACGCCCCTGACGCGGGCATCCGCAATCACACTGGCGACCTGATCATGCGAGATCCTGAGATTGGTGTAGACGCCCTCGGGTGCGCCGGCTTCCGCCCAGAGTTTCTCGAAGGCGTTGGCGCATTGCGGCACGATCTCGGCATGTTTCACCATGACAACATTGCCTGCCATGATGTTGGGAGCGGCCAGTCGCGCCAACTGGTAATAGGGGAAATTCCAGGGCTGAACCCCGAAGACGATCCCGATTGGAGCGCTCTCGATGACGGCTTCGCCAGAGGCCGGCTGGAGCATCTCCGGAGCGAGGAAACGTTCGGCATGTTCGGCATAGTAGTCGATGATGTCGGCACTCAGCGCGACCTCGCCGCGCGACTCCTCGATCAGCTTGCCCATTTCAAGGGTCACCAGGCGGGCAAAATCTTCAATCCGGGCCCGGAGGATGGCTGCCGCCTTCCGGCAGATCGCAGCACGCTCGTTGAAGCTCTCATGGCGCCAGGCACCAAAGCGGGTGTGGGATCGCGCGACCGCCGCCTCTAGTTGCGCGTCGGTCATCGAAGGGAACGATTCCAGCACCTTGCCGGTGAACGGATTGGTGGTTTGATAGGCCATGCCGCTTGTCCAATCTTGATGGGGTCGACAAGCAACCCACCGAACCTTGGTTTGTTCCGTTCAGCGGGCAGAAGTCTGGGTGCCCGGACGATTTTCCCTGGCATGCTGGGCACCGATCAGAACATTCGCCGGATCGATGGCCCGTTCGATGGCCATGACCAACTGGGCTTCATGGAAGGGCTTGTGGAGCACGCCCGCAGCCGGATTGAGCACGGCGGGATCAAGTACGTTGCCGCTGACGAAGACATGCGGGATAAAGCCAGCCTGCTCGATGGTCCTGATTGCGTCGATGCCGGTCCCTTCCGACAGGCGGACATCGGCGATGATCAGATCAGGCTGCAGGCTCGCGGCGGCCCTGACGGCCTCGTCCTGCGTTGCCGCACAGCCGCAGACGACATGGCCCATCTCCGCCAGCACTTCTGCAAAGAGAAGGGCGATGATCGGCTCGTTCTCGACGATGAGGACACGAAGCGCTTTCATGTCTGACCTGGCCATCCAAAACCTTGATGCTCTTCCCGATCACGCGTCACGGCCTGCACAGGATCGGGTCGGCTTTTGTTGCCGTCACGACGGAGTCTGGCTCACTTCGGCGCTGTGTGGGATTCAACGAGCCACAGGTGCTGATCCATGCCGCGGGATATCTCGGTCAAGAGGTCGGCCGTGTCGCCATCACCGAACTTCGTTGCAAGGTCCCGGGCTTCGCGCACCGATTGACCGAAAGCCGCGAGGGCACCGGCAACGGCGAACACATGCTTCTGCTGGTCGGCGACGCCGAGCGGATACGGGAGCAAGTACGAGCGTTCCGCCACAGTTTGAACAGACCCTTCAGCACTGCCACCAAGCCCGCCGGCACGTTCCGCCAGCTTGTCGGAGATGTCTTCGACGGCTTTCGAGACACTGTCGAACAACGTGTGGATCGCGATGAAGGATGGCCCACGAACATTCCAGTGCGCCAGCTTGACCTGCGCATGCAGATCGATGGCGGCAGCCAGATGCTTGTTCAAGAGTTCAACAGACTGAATGCGGATGGTCTCGTCCAGTGTGTTGCGGGTCGGATGCATCATGATTGTCTCCATCAGGCGTCAGGGCGAAGGGGAAGAGGGGTTCCGGCCTTTTCGACGAGAACCCCAAGTCCGACGTGAACTGGCCTGGGGAGAGTTCCGGCTCGCTCCCGGGCCTCAGAGGGACAGGCCCCGTCAGACATTTTTCTAACAGGCCGAACGGTGATGTCTGGAGAACCGGAATCTACTCAGGGCCTGAGCGGCCTGACATCCGCACCTTTGCCAGCAACGACCCGGCGCGCCATTACAGGGGGATCGGAATCTACTCAATCGGGCACAATGAGGGCGGCATGGATGGCAACCGACGAATTCAAGCCGTGACTCGGCCTCCGTGCTATGATCCTGTCATGTGGTCGTGACCGGGTCTTCATGTCGAACAACCCGAACATCAGATCTCAGCGGAGCAACCCCATCTCGCAGCGTGCATCCCAGCGTGCTCCACCCGCCAGTCGTGCTGATTTCCTGATCGTCGCCATCGGCGCATCTGCAGGCGGTCTGGACACTTGCCGCAAGCTGATCGACGCGATGCCCGAAGACAGCGGGATGGCGTTCATCCTTGTCCAGCACCTCGATCCGAACCATGACAGCCTGCTGGTGGACCTTCTCGCCAGCCATACACGGATGACGGTCAGCCAGGTGGTCGAAGGAGAGGCACTCCAACCTGATCACCTCCATATCATCCCACCCGGAGCATATCTCTCGGTCGAGAACGGCCACCTGCATCTCTCGGAACCGGAAGAGCGCCATGGCGCAAGGCTGCCTTTCGATTTCCTGCTGCGCTCGCTGGCGCAGGCCCACGCCAGACGGACAGCCTGCATCATCCTCTCGGGCACCGGCGCTGACGGCAGCGAAGGCGCCAGAGCGCTCAAGGCCAGCGGTGGCTTCATCATTGCGCAGGACCCGGATGAAGCTGAATACGACGGCATGCCCCGCAACGCGGTCCTGACAGGCATTGTCGACCGCATCGTCAAGGTGACCCGGATTCCGGCCGCTCTGATGAAGCACCGCGATGGCCAGGACCAAGGGCCCACGCCGGCAACCCCGCCTCACGACAGCGGGAGCGCCGATGGCCTGGCGGCGATCATCGATCTGCTGCGGCAGCGGACCTCGCATGATTTCAGCCTCTACAAGCAAGGCACTCTGCGGCGACGCATCGAGCGGCGCATCATGATGGGCTCCGGCACCAAGCATGACATGGCGGGCTATCTGGCGGTGCTGGAGGCCGATCCGGCGGAAGCGGAGTTGCTCGCCAAGGATCTGCTGATCAACGTCACCAGTTTCTTTCGCGACGCAAAGGTGTTCGACTATCTCGCCAAGACCACCATCCCGCAGCTCATCCGCGACCATGGCCTTGACCAACCCCTGCGTATCTGGATCGCCGGGTGCAGCAGCGGGGAGGAAACCTATTCGCTGGCCATGCTCCTGCGCGAGGAGATCACCGCCTCCAAACGCAATGTGAAGCTCCAGATCTTTGCATCCGATGTCGATGCGGACGCCGTCGCCCAAGCGCGCGAGGGTCTTTACCCGGAGACCATCGCGGCAGAGGTATCGCCCGAGCGGCTGGCACGCTTCTTCTCGAAAGAGCAGAATGGCTACAAGGTCGCGCCGGAGTTGCGCACCCACGTGGTGTTCACGGTCCAGGATGTGTTGTCAGATCCGCCATTCTCGCGGATCGATCTGATTTCCTGCCGCAACCTGCTGATCTATCTCGGAACTGAAGCACAGGCGAAGGTGATAGCGCTGTTTCATTTCGCGCTGAGGCAAGGTGGCCTGCTGCTGCTTGGAAACGCGGAGACCGCAGGGTCCGTCGGCGGGCGTTTCGAGATCATCTCCAAGGCAGCGCGGCTCTACCGGCATGTCGGCAGAGCGCGCCCCGGCGATGTCGGCTTTGCCCTTGGCAAGGGAGACGGGCGCGCCTTGGTGAAGTCCGGTCCTGTCGCGCCCTCCGCATCGCGGCAGACGGCGTTGGTCGAGCTTGCCCGCCGCATGGCGCTCAAGACCTATGCTCCGGCGCTGGTGCTGATCAACCGGAAGATGGAATGCCTCTATTTCCTCGGGCCAACAGATCGCTACCTGCATCACGCCGAGGGCCATCCGACCAACGACCTGCTGGGGATGGTTCCGCCAGATGCGCGGGTCAAGCTTCGGGCCGCGATCCAGCAGGCAGGTCCGGAGCACCCGCATATCGCAGTGGACGGGGCTCTCATCGACGTTGCGGGCAAGCGAGGGGGCTGCACGATCGACGTCCATTCCCTGATGCATGACGGCGAGGAACTGCTGCTCGTCGGATTTCTGGAAGGCGGTGGCCAGGGCCGCGGCGCTGATCGCGCTCCCGCGTCAAAGCGACGGGCAGGCGCACAATCCGACGGCGGCGACCAGGCGCACATCGCCGAGCTCGAACGCGAGCTGGACACCACGCGCACCGAGCTTCATGCGGCCATCCGCAATCTGGAGCTGTCCAGCGAGGAGCAGAAGGCCGTCAACGAGGAAGCTCTGTCGGTCAACGAGGAGTTCCAGTCCACCAACGAGGAACTGCTGACATCGAAAGAGGAACTGCAATCGCTCAACGAGGAACTGACGGCGCTGAACGCCCAGTTGCAGGAGACCCTGGACCGGCAGCGCACGACATCCAATGACTTGCAGAATGTGCTCTACAGCACCGATGTCGCGACCCTGTTCCTCGACCCCGATCTGCACATCCGGTTCTTCACGCCCGCCACACGATCCCTGTTCAACGTGATCCCGACCGATGTCGGCAGACCGCTGGCAGACCTGCATTCCTTGGCCAGCGACACGGAGCTTGCGGCCGACGCTCGGGCTGTCCTGAAAACCCTCAGTGCGATCGACCGGGAGATCGAAACCGCCGTCGACACATGGTTCGTCCGCCGCATCCTGCCCTATCGCAACCATGACAACCGCGTCGAAGGCGTGGTCATCACCTTCACAGACATCAGCGAGCGCAAACGCATCCGGAAAGCACTGGAACTGGCCAAGCTGGAAGCGGAGCAGGCCAATCGCGCCAAGTCCCGCTTTCTGGCCGCGGCGAGCCATGACCTGCGCCAGCCTCTGCAGACATTGACGTTTGTCCAGGGGCTGCTCGCCAGGACAGTGGAAAGCGACAAGGCCCGCCAGCTGGTCCAGCGGCTGGATGACACGCTCCATGCCATGTCCGGCATGCTCAACGCGCTGCTCGACATCAACCAGATCGAGGCCGGCGTCATCCGTGCCGATATCGTCGGCTTTCAGCTGAAGGATCTGTTCGAGCGTCTGCGGGAGGAGTTTTCCTATCATGCGCAGGCCAAGATGCTGGTGCTCAAGGTGGTGGACTGCGACCTGCTGATCCATAGCGACCCGCGCCTGCTCGAACAGGTGCTGCGCAACCTGCTGACCAATGCGATCAAGTATACCCGCTCGGGAAAGGTGCTGATGGGCTGCCGGCGGAGGGCAGGAACGCTGAGCATCGAGATCTGGGATACCGGCATCGGCATCCCGGACAATGAATTGCAGACGATCTTTGAAGAGTACCACCAGCTCGACAACGTTGCGCGCGAGCGCAGCCGTGGCCTCGGACTGGGCCTTGCCATCGTGCAGCGGCTCGTCAAGCTGATGGGCTACAAGGTGCATGTGCGCTCGAAGCTCGGCAAGGGTTCGGTCTTCGCCATCGAGATCGTTCTGCCAGCCGAGCCGGCCACCGCCGGCATGGTGCCGTCGCCCGCTGCCGCCAGCGGGGCGAGTGCTCCTGTGGCGGTCCAGCAAACCTGCGCCATCCTCGTGGTTGAAGATGATCCCGATGTCCGCGAACTTCTGGCCTTGCTGCTGGAAGGAGAAGGGCACGAGGTGACCACGGCTTTCGATGGCGTGGCGGCACTGGAACTGGTCTCGAAGGGACTGCTAAGGCCCGACCTCGTGATTGCCGACTACAATCTGCCCAACGGCATGGATGGCCTGCAGGTGGCGGCAAGGCTGCGGAGCGCACTGAACCGTCCCCTCCCCGTGGTGATCCTCACGGGCGACATCACCACGAAAACGCTGGCCGAAATCGCACGGAACGACTGCGTGCATCTCAACAAGCCGGTGAAGCTGAAAAAGATGATGAGCGTCATCGAGGCGCTCCTGTCCGCGCCGAAGCCCGTGGCCGCGACGCAAGCCGCCCCCTCGCCGCTGACGGCAAGATCCGGCGGCGGCGACATCGTCTATGTCGTCGACGATGACCGGAACATCTGCGAGACGATGCAAGCCCTGCTCGAGGAGAACGGCTATCAGGTGGCAACCTTTGCCACGAGCGAGTCATTCCTGGCCCAGGACCGCACGGGCGGCGGCGGGTGCCTCCTGATCGACGCCTACCTGCCCGGCATGAACGGCTTTGATCTTCTCCAGCAACTGAAGGATGCCGGCGATCCGCTCCCGGCCATCATGATTACCGGCAACAGCGATGTTCCCATGGCGGTGAAAGCCATGAAGGCCGGCGTGGTCGACTTCATCGAAAAGCCCGTGGGGGCCGCCGATCTGCTGGCGAGCCTCGGGCGCGCCCTCGAACAGTCGCGGGATGTGAGCCAGACCACCCGGTGGCGCGCCGAGGCTCAAGGTCACCTGGCCAGCCTGACCCCGCGCCAGAAGGAAATCATGGACCTGGTTCTGGCTGGCCACCCCAGCAAGAACATTGCGGCCGATCTCGGCATCAGCCAGCGCACCGTCGAAAACCACCGCAATGCGATCATGACCAGGACGGGGTGCAAATCCTTGCCGGCGCTGGCGCGACTGGCGCTCGCAGCGGCGCCGCAGGGCGATCGTCCGGCAACGGAATGATCCAGCCGGGCCTGCTCATGCTCAACCCGCCCGGCCTGTGTCAGTTGGGGTCGGGGGCTGTTCCTGCGCCGGGGTGAGGATGTCCATCAGGGATCACAGCAGCGCCAGCAGGGTGCATGATATCACGCAGCCGGGATGGGCTGCAGCAGGACGTGTCAGCCATCCAGTGCTGCGATGGCCAGCGTCGAAAGTCCGGCGCTGACCGCGAAGACAATTTCCGCGAATTCGACAGTGAGCGGCGCGACACCGGCAATGGCTCCGGACATGATGAGGACGCAGATGCCAGCCACGAGACCGGCGAACACGAACAGGTTGAGCATGCATTCCTCCTTCGGGCGATGAAGAGAGAACGCACCGGGCTGATCGAGGTTCCCGAAGCGCCGTATCATGGCGGCCGGATGGCGCGGTGCCGGGCTGGCGTCCCCCGGCCCTCCATCCCGGGGGCGGAACCAATGCGAGCCGCGCGCGTTGTCCTGTTCATCACCTTTCACAGGCAGGAGCTTCCCATGTTTGGCTGGGCCATCACGTTTCTTCTCATTGCCCTTGTTGCCGCAGCGCTCGGGTTCGGCGGCATTGCCGGAACCGCCGTGTCTGCCGCGCAGATCGTCTTTGCCGTTGCACTGATCGCCTTCGCGATCTCGGCGATCATGGGCTTTCGGGGTCGCGGCGTCTGACCTCGGCACCCGGGCAGGCTCGCCCTGCCCCGGGTTGCCCCGGCCAGGGTTGCGGGCGCCTCAGGCGCTCTTGCGCCCCGCCCGGCGGTCGAAGAACAGCGCCTGGCTGATCGCTGCCTTCACGGCCTCTGGCTTGAATGGCTTGGTGATCAGGAAGGCAGGTTCCGGCTTGTCCCCGGTCAGAAGCCTTTCGGGATAAGCCGTGATGAAGATCACCGGCACGTCGATGGCCGTCAGGATTTCGTTGACCGCCTCAAGGCCAGAGCTGCCGTCGGCCAACTGGATGTCAGCCAGCACCAGCCCGGGGCTTCGCATCGTCACTGTTGCGACCGCTTCCTTGTGGGTTCGGGCAATGCCGATGACCTCATGGCCGAGTTCCTGAACCATCGCTTCGATATCCAGCGCGATGATCGGTTCATCCTCGATGATCAGGACGGTGGTGGCGACCTGATCGGCAATTTCGCGCCCTGCCTGCTCGACCAGTTCCAGCGCCTCGCCCAGCGGACAATCGAGGATCAGCGCCACGTCATGCAGGCTGAACCCCTCGACCGTGTGCAGCAGAAAGGACTGACGCGCCAAAGGTGTCAGTGCATCGAGATTGGCATCAACCGAAGAGCGCCCGGCCTGCCCACCCAGCGGGCCCCGCTCAGGGTTCGTCGAAGACCACATCGACAGGAACAGGCGATAGAGCGCGATACGCGGAGGCAGGCTCATGTCGAAGACGGCGGTGTCAGCGATCAGCGCCTCCAGCGTTGCAAGCACGTAGGCATCGCCGCTGGCCTGGGAGCCGCTCAAGGCGCGCGACAAGCGCCTAAGATACGGTAAATGCGGTGCAATTTCGCGCGCGATTGACATGATGGATCCTGTGGTCGGGTTGCGCCAAGCATTGTCAATCGACCGGTCTTGACAAGATTTTTATTTTTTTAATCAGGCGGAACCTTTCGACTTGGCAGGTGTTTTGAGTCTGAATGCGCGACTGTCCAAAGTGTGTTCAGCCAACTTCCATGCGCAGGAAATATTCATGCAGCCCGATTTCGACCAGTCCGGCCACCGCACGCAGCCGTCGTCCGAGAACGAGGTTCCCGAGCTTGACGCCAAGTTGCAAGGCCTGCTGGGGCAAGCCTTGCAAGCGCATTATGACGACCTGATCAACGCGCCGGTCCCGGACCGTTTCCTGTTGCTGCTCGCAGAACTGGAAGCGAAGGAAAAGCGCGATGAGTAACGTGCCGACGGATTCTTTCCGTGACAGGCTGGTCAAGGAAATCCCCAATCTGCGTGCCTTCGCCGCCTCGCTGTCCGGCTCGATGCAGACAGCTGATGATCTGGTTCAGGACACGCTGCTGAAGGCATGGGGACATTCAGGAAAATTTGCGGAAGGCACGAACCTGCGGGCCTGGCTGTTCACCATCCTGCGCAACACCTACTACTCGCTGTACCGGCGGCGCGGACGCGAAGTTCAGGACACCGATGGCTTCTACTCATCCAAGGTTGCCGTGCAGGGCAATCAGGAAAGTGCCATCGATCTCGCCGACTTCAGACTGGCGCTGGCGAAGCTGCCGGAAGAACAGCGCGAGGTCCTGATCATGGTTGGTGCGACCGGCCTTTCCTACGAGGAGGCGGCCGAGATCTGCAACGTCGCGGTCGGGACCATCAAAAGCCGGGTCAATCGCGCACGCAACCGGCTCGCGGAATTGCTGGACATCAAGAGTTCAGCTGATCTGGGCCCGGATAAGACATCCTTTGCCGTCATTCAGGCCAGCAACACATGACAGGCTCGTGAACGAGATGATCTTCTCGCGGTTCAAGAGTGTGCGCGGGCGACTGCTCGCCGTCATGGCGCTCATCCTGGTGCCCATTGCCGCGATCAGCATCATCCTGGCGATCACGACCTATCGTTCGGTGCAACGCGGCATCGAAGCTTCGCAGATCGAGATCACGTCCAACTATGCCGTGAGGGTCCGCGTCTGGTTCCGGGGGACGTTGCGCATGCTGGTGGCCGCCGAGGCCGCCTTGCAGCCCCAGGCCCGTGATGGTGGCGGATGCCGTGTCGCTGCAGACAGCCTCCGTGCCAGCGCAGTCGGCATACAGGCGCTCTTCATTCGAACGGCGGGCGGGGTGGTTTGCTCGACCAGCGGACTGCCCGATCTGACAGACGAGGCTCTGTCAGCCTTGCTGCGCGCCCAATCCGCCAGGCCTGCGACCGTTACCTGGGGAGGGATCGGACTGGGCACGTCCCGGTATGATGCGATCATGATCGGGCCCCGGCAGCATCTGCTTGTCTATGTGAAGACCGGGAGTGCCAGCGAGGCCCTGCTGGTGATCGACCCCAACATGCTGGATGCGATCTTCGATGTGGGCAGCTTTGCCGCCGGAGGCATCGTGGCGCTGGTCAATCGCGGGCAGACGGTCATCGTTGCGCGGGGTGCGCGAGAGGCCGACCGATCGTGGCTGCCGGCCGTAGAGGAGGTTCCGCCTGCACTCACGCGTGCGGAACGTCCGGATCTGTCCGGGCACACCCATGCCTTCGCCAGCCAGATTGTGGCCGAACCGGACCTTTATGTGCTCGCACGGTTCGACAACGCTGCCGCCGACGCGGCCTTCGCCCAGTTCATGGTGCTTTGCCTGATCCCGCTGCTCATGCTGCTCGTGCTGTTCGGCACCTATGTCTGGGCCATCGAGGGCAATGTCCTGCGCTGGCTGAAAGTGATCGATCTGGCCGCGCGTGCCCGCCGGGAAGGCCGCAGCGAACATGTTGCCATGGCGGAGGCCATGCCGTCGGATGTGAAGCTTCTGGCGACATCTTTCAACGACATGGTGGCCGATGCGGACAAGCGCGAGATGGCCTTGCGGGCCTCCTTCGAGGCCAACCAGTTCCTGATGCGCGAACTCCATCACCGCGTGAAAAACAGTCTTCAGGTCATCCAGAGCTATCTGGCGCTGTCACGACGCCTGAACAAGCGCAGTGACGATCGTCACCTGATCGAGACCGAAGCCAAGGTTCAGGTCCTGTCGACGGCCTATCGCCTGGCCTTGCTTGAAGGGGCCATGAGGCCTGTCCCGCTTGGCGAATTTGTCCGGGAAATCCTCGACAACCTCTCCAATGCCCTGAAGCTCAAGACCCAATCCGTCGATGTGCATGTCGAGACGAATGCTGGCCTCGTCGTGGATCGCACGATCCCGATTGGTCTTGCCCTGGTGGAGGCGGTTGCCGCGGCCCTGGCGGCAGATCAGGCTCGCACGATCAACGTTTGGGTCAGGGAGCAGGGCGATGGCAGCATCGAGATGGCCGTCACCAGCGACGGCAAGCTGGATGATGACACGCCACCTCCGAAGATCATGGCAGGGCTGGCGCTGCAACTCGGGGCGGTGGTGCTCGCACGGGATCCAGGCTTTGCCTTGAAGTGGCAGTTTGCCGCCTGACGACAGCTGCCTGCGGCAGCGCGCGCATGGCAAACCGTCAGGTTCACCGGTGTGCGAGAAGGATGCGGGAAAGGCTCTGCCCTGTTGGCACCTGAGGAGCCGTGCGCTGCATCAGGCGCCCGGCGCGTTGCTCCTCTAGCTTCCAAGGCAACCGTATTCGGTCGCTGCCAACCACCAGGGATGCTGTCGCACTCGCGGACACCAACGAAACCGAGGCAAGGCCGCCGCGCAGAACCATTGCGCCGCCCTCGGCGAGAAGGGGCACGATGCCGATTGTCGCTGCGATTCCGGCAATGGCCAGAAGGCGCTTGATCAGTGCCGCCATCGGCAGATGTTCGATCGTTCTTGGCACGGCAAGCCTCCGATGACGGGTCCACACATCATCAACGCTGCGTCTGGTGCTATGTTCCGCACCCCGATGTCAGACAGCGCGGCCAAACAGATGCCAAAGGGGCTTGGGCAGAATGGAATGGGTGACATGAGCGCCCGCAGCCCGCTTCTCGAGCTTGATCTGGCGCCCGTGAAACTCGGCGACGCCGCTGCGATGGGCGACGCTGATCACGGTCGCGTCCTTCAGGTCTTCCAGCAACAATGACAGAAGCGAGAATTGGCTGTCATCGTCCAGCGCCGACGTCGCTTCGTCCATGATGATGATGTCGGGGCGCTGGATCAGCAGCCGCACGAAGGCGACACGCTGACGCTCGCCGCCTGACAATTGCTGATCCCAGCGCACGGCTTCTTCCAGCCGCTTGGCGAGATAGCCGAGGCCGCAGCGCTTCATGGCGGCGATGATGACATCATCCGTGACCTTCGCTTGCATCGGATACATCAGCGCATCGCGCAAGGTGCCCAGCGGCAGGTAGGGCCGCTGCGGAACGAAGGCGACCGACGCCCCGGAGGGCCACCGGATCATGCCGGCACCCCAGGGCCAGAGACCGGCCAGCGTGCGGATCAGGATGCTTTTTCCGGATCCGCTTTCACCGGTGAGCAGCACCTTCTCGCCGCGCGCGATGGTGATCGAGGCTTCCCCGATCATGATCCGCCCGCGGCTGTCGGCGACCGACAGGCGCTCCATGTGGATGGCGCCATCGTCGCTCTCGCCAAACGCGATGTAGGTCTCGTCCTCCATGCCAGTGCCGATGTCGATGTCGTCGAGAGCATGCGCGAGCTCCATCACCCGGCCTGCCGATGCGTACCAGTCGGCGAGCTTCACCGTGTTGTCGACGAACCAGATCAAGGCACCCTGCACCGCACTGAAGGCAGCCACCACCTGCATGACCGCACCGAGGGTGAGTTCCCCGGACAGATACTTCGGCGTGATCAGCAGCAGCGGAACAATCGGGAACAGCGCGCCGTTGGTGTTGAGAACCAGCGCGATCACGCCGTTCTGCCGGACCACATGACGCCAGGCATTGACCACGACATTGTAGGCCTGGAGCAGCGAACTCAGTTCGTCGCGGTCGCCACGGATCAGAGCAATGCTTTCCGCGTTCTCGCGCAGGCGGGTCATGTCTGCCCGGAACTGCGCCTCAGCCTCGTTCTTGATGGCCACACGCCTGATCAGCGGCCGGCCGGCCAGATAGGCAAGCGCCGATGCCACGCCGGCATAGGCCACGGCCGCCACCGCCATATAGGCCGGTATCTCGTAGACTTTGCCGCCAATCGTCACCAGCGCGCTGCCTGCGACCTGCCACAGCACGGCTGCGAAGGTTGCTGCCGAGATGGTGGCGGCGACAAGCCCGATGGCGAATTCCACAAGCGGCTCGACCGACAGGCGCACATCATCGGCGATGCGATACTCCGGCGCGCCCTGCTCGGGTGCGGTGAAGGCCAGGCGGTAATAGCGCTGGTCGGCCAGCCACCAGCCAGCGATGCGTCTCGTCACCCATTCGCGCCAGCGCATCTGCAGGCTCATGCGCGACACCACAAGGGCCGACACCGTCAACGCGATGGCAAGAAGCAGAAGTGGCAGCGCGAGGAAGGCCGAGCCCACGGCCACAGCATCCTTGCGTTCCAGAGCATCGAAAAACACCCTGTTCCAGACGTTCATCCCGATCTGGGTTGCGATCTGGCACAGGACGAAAACCGTGACGGCGGCTGTCAGGAGCCAGGCTCTGCGCGTATCAGACCCGGTCCAGAAGCCGCCCGCGAAGCTCAGATACCCCAGCCCGACCGAAGGAGCCTCGTCTGGTACCGACTGTTTGTCCTGCATTGTCCTGCCACCGCCTTGCGGGCTCGAAGACCGTGTCAAAAACGGCCTTTGGGTGAACAACGCTTCATCGTCATGGTCGTTCCGCACTGCAGCAAAAAACGGCCGCGCCCGACGGTCGCGCCCGGCTTTCGCGGCACTGTCCGTCCACAGCGCTCCTTCATGGAACAACTCCGCCAGGCCCGCGTTGTTCAGGCATCCCCCCGTCCGGAGGAGCCAGAGGGTCAGCCTCGATGCTGGCCGGTTCCTCCGGATCGGGTGCGGCCGGCGGCGTGACGCCGCCTGTCAGTGCAACCCGCATTTTCCCAAAGAGGATCTCCCATGACCATTCGCTCACTTGCTTTTGCCATTGTCGCATCGACCGCTCTGGTCCTGCCTGCAGCGGCGCAGACGACGGCACCCGCCACCCCGATGCCGGCCACTCCAATGCCGGCCACCCCGATGCAGGCCACGCCGATGCCCACAACGCCGGGCGCGCTCAACGCCCCAGCGGTCACGACGGACCTGTTTTACCGCGAAGTCTGGACGCCGTCGCACTGGCGCGCTTCCGAAGCCGTGGGCCTTGCTGTCTACAACCGTTCAGGCGAGCGCATCGGCGAGATCGATGACATGCTGATCGATGGTTCAGGACGTGTAATGGCTGCCGTTGTCGGTGTCGGCGGCTTTCTCGGCATGGGCGAGCGCAAGGTCGCTGTCACATTCCGCTCTTTCGCCATGACACGGGAAGCCAATGGCGATCCGCGCATGGTGGTTGATGTGACCAAGGCCAACCTCCAGGCAGCTCCCGAATACAAGGCCGTCGCATCTGCCAAGCGCAGCTGATCCCATCAACGCATCGCAGCCCGGCGAAGGCCGCGGCACCAGGAGGATGACATGAGAAAAATCATTGCGTGCGTGCTTGTCGCGGGCAGTATCGCGGCGTGCACCGCACGCGAGGAGCGCGCTGTTGGCGGCGGACTGATCGGTGCCGGAGCTGGCGCGGTCATCGGCGGTCTGGCGTCAGGAACCACCGGAGGAGCGCTGGCTGGTGCCGCCATTGGCGGTGTTGGCGGTGCCATCATCGGCGCGTCGACCACGCCCGGCCGACGTTATGGCCGCCGTTGGTGCCGTGGCTATGACGCCTATGGCAATCCTGTTCGCGTGGGATGCTGAAACCTCCTGCCTGGCATGACCATGCAACGCCCCACCGCCGGCATTTGCTGGCGGTGGGTTCCGTCATGATCGCGGCCGGCGTCATGGAACGATCCCTGGCCTTTGCGCAGGACAGCGCCAATCCTGAAAGCATCACATTGCCGCACACAGCCCGCAGCATGGTCTCCGCACGCCTCCGGACCGGACCTTCCCAGGGCATCCCGCTCGCGATGTGGAACAGTCCCGGTGCCGGCGGAGCAGTGGTGATCGGCGTCCACTCGTTCGGCGATTACCGCATGGCCTTTGCCGAGACGGCAGAGCGCCTCTCTCCCCGTGGGCACACGATGTTGGCTTATGACCAGCCGGGATTTGGCGCGACGCCCGCACGGGGCGCCTACGCGTCGGATGATGCCTACCGGGAACACCTTGCCCATGTCGTCAGGTTTGCAAAAGCCCTGGTTCCGCGCAGGCCGATCGTCATCATGGCTGAAAGCTTCGGTGCATCCGTGGCCGTCAGCGCCGTCGCACGCGCGCTGATCGACGTTGACGGGCTGATCCTGTCCGGACCCGGCGCGCGCGAGAATTTTCCGGCAAAGCGGCTTTGGGATAGCCTGATCTCAGGTTTTTCGAACGTGTTCGGTCGCCGCTCGGCCACCTCTTCGCAGACAGACAGCGCCATGTCCGATATCGCGCAACTGAGGTTCGCCAGTGATCCGATGGTGGTCAGGGATGTTCGCGCCGACACCTACAAGCGGGTGGCGGCGCTGGCCGATCTGGCCTCTGCCGAGGCGGACAAGGTGCGCGTGCCGACGCTCGTCCTGTATGGCGACAAGGACAGCATCATCGCACGGCCGTCGATCGATGCGCTGATGGCCAGACTGGCTTCGCGTGGTCGATTGCAGGTCTATCAGAAGCGCTCGCATCTCGTGCTCCAGGCCCGTGATCGCACCGATGTTGATCGCGACGTCCTGTCGTTTCTCAACGGCATCGTCCACATCTGAGACGACCGCCTTCCACCATCTCGCCTCTGGTCCCGCACGGGTCTTGCTGCGCCGGATCGTGGTCAAGGTCGATCGGGAGCGAGCGGGAAGCTCCATCCCTGGATCCATCTACCCCCAACAACTGTCGAATGCCGTTGCTGTGATCGCATCCGTCTGCCCCGTTCCCAGCGGTCGCCAGAACAGACATCGCCGTCCGGCGGCCCCGAAGGACCGGCGCACGGCGGGCAAAAATGCCCAGAGGCTCCGGACGATCCCGGAGCCTCTGGTGTGTTTTTGGATTTCAGGACCGCCCGATGTAGCGGCCGAGGACTGCACCCGCAGCGACCACACCTGCAACCGCAAGCGTGCCAAGACTCAGTCTCCCGCCAATGATCCTTGCCGCGAAAGGCGCGGCAAGAAGCGCGGATGTGGCCAAGGGACCTGTCGTGGATTGCCGCCGCTGCTTGACAGCCTGGCCGACCAGCAGAAGTCCGCCAGCCACTGCCAGAAGCATACCGGCCAGAATGCCGCTTGCCGCCAAAGGACCGGCACGCAACGAGATCCAGGTGTGGGTCAGATCGAGGAGGAAGCCGAACCCGAACAGGAAGATCAGCGCGCCGAAGGCGAAGTACGGCATCGCGCGGATGTTGCGCGAGACCGTCCCTCCCAGCTCAGTTGCGGCCAGCAGCGATAGACCCCTGAACATGGCTTCACCGTGCCGTCATGAGGCCGACGAAGACACCGACGGCCGCTGCGATGCCGAGGGCGCGCATCGGATGTGCCTTCAGTTCGTCTCCAAGCATGCGCTGCAATTCCGACGCCTGATCCCGGGCTGCGGTTGCCATGACATCGGTATCGACACCCACTGTCCTGAGCTTCGTCGAAACAGTGTCGGCAAGTTCGCTCGCGCCATGCATGACCGAGCTGGCCAGCTCGCTGGCATCCTTCTCCATGGTTTCAGCACCCTTCCTGACACGATCGGTGAGGTTGTCGGAGACTGCTTCCTTGGGTGCCCGGCCGAAACGCGGGCTTGTGGTGGTGGACATGATGATCTCCGTGGCTGGTCTGGATGTCGGATGCGCGCAGGACATGCGGGCGGTGATGGAGGGGAAACGCCCGATGGCATGGATTGTTCCCGTCAGGTGACCGGCGCGGGACAGCACCTCAACGTCACGGAACATTGCGCCGCCCGCCGCGTTGGAACACTGGCCGCTGTGCAAGACGCGCAAACCTCCGGAGCAGGCATACCAGATGCGGAAGATGCGATGGATTGCACTGCTCGCCTCGGCAGGCGTGGCCATTGGCTATGGCTTCCGGCAAGCGCGCCTGTCGATCGAGCACGGCCGGAGCGCGCAGCGACGCGGCCGGCTGGCAGCCACGCCTCGCCAGATGACGTGGCTGGGCTGGAAAGACGTGTGTGCCCGGACCTGGAACCAGGCCATCGCACACCGCCTCACCGCCGTGGCAGGTTCAGTCGCCTTTTTCACCTTGCTGGCGCTCGTGCCGGGCCTGTCCGTGCTGGTCTCGGTCTACGGGCTCTTCGCCGACCCTGCGCTGGTCTTTGGCCAGATCGGCACGATCGCATCCTTCCTTCCCGATGCCGGACGTCAGATCATCGAGGATCAGGCGGGGCGTCTCACCTCCCAGCCACCGGCGGCCCTGTCGCTGAACCTGCTC
Source organism: Hydrogenophaga intermedia (assembly GCA_943370645.1). GTDB lineage: Bacteria > Pseudomonadota > Alphaproteobacteria > Rhizobiales > Beijerinckiaceae > Allobosea. The sequence goes on from CALRRR020000004.1 coordinate 116,367, forward strand.
CTCAGTCTGGGCATTGCCGGATGGAGCGCGAATGCCGCGATCAAGGGCTTGTTCGATGGCTTCAACGTCATTTACGGCGAAACGGAAAAGCGCTCGTTCATCCTGTTCAACACGATCTCGCTCATGACCACCCTCGGTGCCATCGCTCTCCTGATTGCCGCATTGTTCGTGATTGCGGTGATCCCGGCCCTCATCCAGGGCGCGCCCTTTGCCGATCGGCTGGAATGGGCCGTCACTGCGCTGCGCTGGCCTGCCTTCCTGGTCGTTGCCGTTGGCTCGATATCCGTCCTTTACTGGATCGGCCCGAGCCGACGCCCCGCACGCTGGCCATGGGTCCTGCCCGGATCGGTTGTCGCGGCGTTGCTGTGGGCCGCCATGTCCGCCGGCTTCTCCTGGTTCGTCTCGACACTCGCCAACTACACGGCCACCTATGGCTCGCTGTCCGCTGTCATCGTCTTCATGACATGGCTCTGGCTTTCCGCCACGGTGATCCTGCTCGGCGCGGAATTGAATGCCGAACTCGAACATCAGACCGCGCAGGACACGACTTACGGGCATCCCAAACCGATGGGCCTGCGCGGTGCTGTCGTGGCCGACCGGGTTGGGCCAGCCGTGGTTGCCGATTGACAGGAACAGTGCTCCCGATCGGGCACTGGCCAGACCTTGCGGTGCACGTTGCATGAGGCGGAAACACAGCCCGGCGCTGCAGGAACGGAACAATCGCTGCGCCGGGACGTTGACCTGACGCGGGAGCCATCCGGTTCCCTACGAGCAGGAGAGCAGCATGAGCAGCATGAACGACAAGGCAAAGGGTTTGGCCAACGAGGCTGCCGGCAACGTCAAGCAGGGCTTTGGAAAAGCCATTGGCAACAAGCAGATGGAGATCGAAGGCACCATCCAGGAACGCAAGGGCGAAGCCCAGCGGGCCATGGGCAAGGCCAAGGATACCGTGAAGAAGCTTGTCGACGACGCCTGATCAGGCGTGGCACGAACTGTGTTGCAGCGGGTGGTCGAAAGGCCGCCCGCGTCCGCACAGGATACCTTGGCGAGAGAGCAGCCTGAAACCAGCGCTGCCATGGACCGGCATCCGGACCGGCCTTGATCCGAGACACGGTCAGGGTTCGATGCGCCCCTCAATCACGCGCGGACCAGGACGATCTGCGAACGCGGAAATGCATTTGCGGGCGTGGTTGGTCTCATCACTGTCGCCTGCAGCCTCGGGGCTCAGGCGCTTAACCTCTTGTTGGTCTCGATTTCCGCTTCAACCCCTCCGAACCTCACGATTAACCTGATGTTTTCGCCTCTGCACGATGCTCGCCCTGGTGTGTGGGAACGTGGAGGCGGACATGAGCGTGATGGGTTTTTCGGGTGATACGGGCCGTTCCCGGAGCGCTGTATCGGGCGGAGCCGTTCTCGCCGCATTCACGGCAGCGATCTTCACATCTGCCTTTCTGCTCTTTTCCATCCAGCCCATGTTCACGAAGATGGTGTTGCCGCAGCTTGGCGGCTCGCCTGCGGTCTGGTCGATCGCGATGGTGGTGTTCCAGGCTTTGCTGCTCGCCGGCTATGGCTATGCGCATCTTTCGACAACGCGTCTGTCGACACGGAATTCGGCACTTCTTCATATCGGGCTGCTTGCCGTCACGCTGGTTGCGCTGCCGATTGCCGTGACCACATCCTTCGGAGAAGCGCCGGCAGAGGGGCAAGCAGGCTGGCTGATTGGCGTTTTCATCCTGTCTGTCGGGCTGCCGTTCTTTGCGGTCGCGGGCAACGGTCCGCTGCTGCAGGCGTGGTTCTCCCGCTCCGGCCATGCGCAGGCAAAGGACCCCTACTTCCTTTACGGCGCCTCGAACCTCGGTTCCTTTGCTGCACTCATCCTCTATCCGGTTCTGTTCGAACCGATGCTGCGCCTGAAGACCCAGAGTGTCTCGTGGTCGGTCGGTTTTGGCGTGCTGATGGTGCTGATTGCGCTCGCCGTCTATCTCATCCAGGACCGCGCCGCCGCCCATGACGCGGCAGAGCAGACAGCCGCCGCGGCGGCTTCTGACGAGCCCGCTCCAACCGCAGGCCGGATCGCGGGATGGGTTGCGCTGTCGTGCATTCCTTCCGGTCTGCTGGTTGCCGTGACGGCCCATCTTTCCACCGATGTTGCGGCAGCGCCCTTTCTCTGGGTCGTGCCGCTTGCGCTGTTCCTGCTGACATTCGTCCTCATCTTCCGCGACAAGCCGCTGGTGCCGATGGAGTCAGTCGCCCGGATCCTGCCGATTCTGGCAGCGAGCCTTGTCCTTTTCAGCAACTTTGGCGCGCAGCTCTTTGTGGTGGTCCTGGTCGTCCATACCGGGTTCTTCTTTGTGGCGACGCTGGTCTGCCACGACCAGCTCTATCGCCAGAGGCCTTCAGCCCGCTATCTGACGCACTTCTATCTCTGGATGAGCGTCGGCGGTGTGCTTGGTGGCCTGTTCTGCGGCCTGATCGCGCCGATCATCTTCGACCGCGTTCTCGAGTATCCAATCCTTGCTGTACTGGCTGTCGCCGCGCTTCCGCAGGTCTGGCAAGCCAAGCGCGTCGACTGGATGCGTCAGGCTCTGCCGATCCTTGTGCCCGGCTTCATCGTGCTGATTGCGCTCCATCTCTTTTTCGGGCCGGAGAACGAGCCTCCAAGCCTGATCTATGGGATGTTCTTTGGCTTTTCGGCGCTCGCACTGCTGCTCTATCGCCGTCCGCTGATGGTGGCCGCCAGCCTCGTGATCCTGTTCACGGGCCTTGATGCGATGCAGCGCATGCAAGGCGGCCGCGTAGATGAGCGGTCCTTCTTTGGTGTTCACAAGCTGCAAACCCGTCAGGACGGCCAGTTCCGTGTCCTGAGCCATGGCACGACCATCCATGGCGCCATGCGGATCAGCAATGCCGATGGCACGGCCTTTACCGATCGTCCAAAGCCCCTCACCTACTACCATCCGGATGGCCCGATTGCCGAAACGCTGCGGGCGGTGCCGTTGGCTGAGAAGGGCCGCAATCTCGGTGTTGTCGGACTTGGCGCCGGCGCTCACGCCTGCAATGGCACCGATGCGGACGCATGGACCTTCTTCGAGATCGATCCGCTCGTCGTCAAGATCGCGACTGATCCCAAGAAGTTCCGGTTCCTTTCGACCTGCGCTCCACAAGGCCGAATCGTTGTCGGCGATGCCCGCATGACGCTGACGAAAGAACCGAACGGTCGCTTCGACAATCTTCTGATCGATGCTTTTTCATCGGATTCGATCCCGGTGCATCTGATGACCAAGGAAGCGATGGCGCTCTATCTCGACAAACTCACGCCCAACGGCGTTCTGACGATGCACATTTCCAATCGCCATATGGAACTTGCCAGCGTTCTGGCGTCGTTGGCGCGTGAATTGAACGTGCATGCACGGGTCAAGCACTACCAGCCGCCGAGCGCCTCCCTCAACTACGACGAACCCGTCCCGGCAAGTGTCGTTGTCGTTGCGCGCAACGCGGACGCGCTGCTGCCGCTTGGCAGTGAGGCAGGCTGGTCCCCGATCGAGGACCGCGGCACCGCTGTCTGGACCGACGATTTCTCGAACATCGTCACAGCAATCTGGCGGCGCTACACGGTCGTTTTCGGGTCCATGTGGAGCAACTGGAAAGCGAAGGTCGGTCTGTAAGGAACGGGGAATCCGCCTGGCTGTCATTGAGCTGCCACCGGTTCAGCCAATGATCGTGCTGCTCGATGCGGTCCGCCTGCCCTGACGCACGGTGATCTGTTCGCCAGTCACCGTGCCGACCCGCCCCCTGACCGGTGGCTCTCTGGCTGCTGACGAGGCTGGCCGAGGCGTTGATCACGTCACTGACTATGCCACCCAGCCGGGTGAGGCTCAGGCCGGCCTTGCGACACCATACGGCACGCGCGCCGGAGGGCCATGCACATTGACGGCACGCATGTTGCAGCCTAGCTCCGGACAAAGGCGTCGGGGCCCGGCGGACGCTGCGCAGCCGGCATCAGCCCCTCGCCGACCGAACCGATCACACCGAAAGCCAATCCCTTGATCAAGCTGAGCTTCCCGCTTCCACCGAGCGACCGTGATTTTCGCGGCGACGCCCAAGGTGCTCCCGCTATCCGCTGGCCCGGGGACGCGCGGCTGGCCCTGTCGATCGTGGTCAACATCGAGGAGGGCGCGGAGCTATCGCTCGGTGCAGGCGATGCCACGAACGAGTTCATCTATGAGGCGGTCGAGAAGGTCGAAGGCGTGCGCGACCTGTGCATGGAGAGCCACTACGAGTACGGCACCCGCCGGGGCTGGGCCCGGATCAGGGCTGCGCTGAAGGCCCATGGTGCCGCAGCCACGCTCAATGCCTGTGGACGGGCGCTGGCCTACTCGCCCTGGCTTGCCGCAGAGGCGGTGGCTGATGGCCACGAGGTCTCCTCGCATGGCTGGCGCTGGGAGCGGCAGGTCCACATGGCCGAGGCCGAGGAGCGGGCCGTGATCGCCCGCGCTGTCGAAGCCATCACCGCGACATCGGGCAGCGCCCCCGTGGGCTGGCACACGCGCTCGGCAACCTCGCCCAACACGCGGCGGCTGCTGATGGAGCATGGCGGATTCCTGTATGATTCCAATGCCTACAACGATGACATGCCATACATGGCAAGCCATCAGGGCCGCGAACTCGTCGTGCTGCCCTACGCGTTCGACACCAATGACATGCGCTTCCAGCCGGGCGGAGGCTTCGTGCAGGGCGACGATTTCGCGCGCTATTGCATCGCCTGTTTCGACCGTCTGTATGCCGAGGGGGCTGATGAGCCGCGCATGATGTCGGTGGGCCTGCACCTGCGCATCATCGGCCGCCCTGCGCGCATTGCCGGGCTGGAGCGGTTTCTGGACTATGCCGCCAGCAAGCCGGGTGTCTGGTTCGCCAGACGCGACGCGATCGCACATGCCTGGCGCGGCGGGCTCGGGCTGGAGCGCTGGCAGCCGAAGCCATCGCTCTCTGCCTTCGTGCCCTGAGGACGCTGCCGATGCGCGATCTTGCCGGTTATGGCGGACACTGGCCGGACATCACCTGGCCCGGCGGGCGCAAGCTCGCGGTCTCGGTCGTGGTCAACTTCGAGGAAGGCGCGGAGCTTCAGGTTGGCGACGGAGACCCGGTTTCCGAGCGCATGGGCGAGGTGATCAGTGTTGTCGAAGCCGGGCAGCGCGACATCGGGCAGGAGCAGATCTTCGGCTACGGCATGCGGGCCGGCCTCTGGCGCATGCTCGATGCGCTCGACGGCGCCCGGCTTCCAGCCACGTTCTTCTTCTGCGGACGCGCCGTCGAGCGCGTGCCGTCCCTCGCAGCGGAGGTTGTGCGGCGTGGTCACGAACCCGCTGTGCATGGCTGGCGCTGGACGCCGCATAGCGGCTATGCTGATGCAGCCGAGGAGGCCCGCGACATTGCCCGCTGCGTCGAGGTCATCACGGCGGCGACCGGCAACAGACCGACCGGCTTTTTCTGCCGTGGCAGCGAAAGCCCGCAGACGCGGCGCCTGCTGGCCGAACAGGGTTTCCTGTACAGCTCGAACGCTTTTGACGATGACCTGCCCTACTGGGACAGAAGCGTGACGCCGCCGCTGCTGGTCGTGCCCTATGCGCTCGACAGCAATGACATGAAGTTCTTTCATCCCAATGGCTTCGTGCGCGCTTCGGAGATGGTGACTTATGTCGATGATGCGCTTTCTGTCCTGATCGCGGAGGCGAAAGCCGGCAAGCCGCGCCTGCTCAACATCGGCTTTCATCTGCGGATCGTCGGACGTCCGGCGCGCTTCAAGGCGTTTGCCGACATCCTGGCGCTGCTCCGGCGGCATGAGGCCGACATTTGGGTGGCAACCCGCACCGACATCGCGCGCAGCTTTGCCGCGCAGCACCCGGCCTGATGGCGTCAACCCCGGCTGTTGTAGCGTGTGTGGGGCGCGCTTTCGTCGCCCTCCAGCCAGCCGTCATAGAAGGCCCGAACGTGCGGAAACACGGCGCGTGAGAGCTCCTTGCGCTGCCGTTCCGCCTCGCTGAGCGGCTGCCTGAGCAGCGCCGCGATCTCGTCCAGCACTTCGTCGCGGTCGAGCCGGGTGAAGCGCCCGTCCGCATAGACGGTCTCGCCGGCGATCATCACAGAGCGGATCGCACCGGCCTTGGCGCGCTGGACCAGCACATCGACCACCGGAAGTGCGCTGTCCTGATAAGGGTGGGTCATCGCCTTCCAGTCCATGACCACCAGATCGGCCGCGCAGCCGGGTGAGAGACGTCCGATGCTTGAGCCGAAGGGGGTCGTGGCCGCGCCATGCTCCGTTGCCATGCGCAATACCTGGGCAGCGCTCGGGAAAGGAGCATCGATGCCCGGCTCACGATGGGTGCGCAGCACCATGCGCATTTCCTGCAGCATGTCGCGGTCATCGTTGATGCCGGCCTCGTCGATGCCGATGGCCACCGGCACCTTGCGCGCGAGGAAGCGATTGACCGGCGCGATGCCGCTTTTCAGGCGGAAGTTCGACGAACAGTTATGGCAGATGTGCGTTCCGGTCTCGCCGCACAGATCGATGTCGGCCTCGCTCATCCAGACACCGTGTCCGATGGTAAGGCGTGGGCCAGCCAGCCCCATGCGCACCAGATGTGCCAGCGCCGAGCCGCCTGTGCGCCGCTGCGCATACACCTTCTGATAGGGCGTCTCGACGACATGCATGTGCATCGGCACAGCATGCTTTTCGGAGAGCTGGCCCGCCACATCCAGCGCGGTGTCCGAGAGCCAGTGCAGGTTGGCCGGCGCCACCTGCACCTTGATGCGCGGATCATCCTTGGCCAAGACCATCAACGCCTCGAAGATGTCGATCTGGTCAGAGAGCGGTATGGTGAAGCGCTTGAAATAGGCCTCCATCTCGGGCCGGAGGCTTTCCGGAAGCGAGGCCGTGAACAGGGCGTCATCCTGATAGACGAGACGGTTCTGGTCACGCAGCGCCATCGAATAGGAGGCCCGCATGCCGATCTCGCGATAGGCGTTCATCACCGTCTGCCCTGCCGCGACGACGGCTTCGGGCGTGCCCGGCGCGCGCGAGTGAAGGTGCTGCACCGTGGTGACGCCGCTGGCGATCATCTCGAATGCCGAGAACAGCGTGTCCAGCCTCAGATCGACATCGCGCAGCGCCAGTCGCGAGGCAAACCACAACTCCAGCGGATGATCGGGCGAGCCAAGCTGAAGCGGTGTGAGGCCAACATGGTGATGGGCGTTGATCAGCCCCGGAATGACCACCCTGCCCTCGCCGCCGAGCATCTCGGCTTCAGGGTGCTCGGCCTTCAGGCGGGCGGCTGGCCCGATACCAGTGACCATGCCATCCTCGACGACGACGGCTGCGTCGCGGTGGAGGATGGGCTCGTCATCGGCGGTGAAGCCTTCGAGGATCCAGTCCGCGATGACCAGTCTGGTCGTCATCGGCTCAATCCTGCCGCGCCAGTCGCGCAGCCAGCGGCGCGGCGATGCCAATGGCCGGCTTGGCCGGCGGGCGCGCGAACGTGCCGGCAGTGGCCTTTCGCGGGTTCAATGCAACGAGTCCTTCAGCCTGTGTCACGGCTGCGTGGATGCCATCCACCAGCGGCACGGACACCCGGTCGCGGATGGTGGCGGCGAGGCCGGAGAGCGGCGCACCAGCGAGGATGACGACATCCGCGCCGTGTTCTTCAACCACCCGGTTTGCAAGCGTGATCAGAGCTGCCTCTTTCTCGTGCTGGACATCGGCGAGCGATGTGAACGCCCCTTGCAGCGCGAAGATCCCGGCACAGCGGCCCCTCAGCCCGTTCCAGTCGAGGCACTCGTTGTACCACGGCACCAGACCGCCGGCGAAGGTGACGATGGCGAAGGAGCGGCCCAGCATGCAGGCGCTCAGCATCGCCGCTTCCGCCATGCCAACGACAGGGATGTCGAACAACTCGCGCGCACCGCCGAGGCCGGGATCGCCGAAGGCGGCAATGATCGCGGCATCGACCTGCGTATGCGTCTCGGCCAGCATCTCCAGCGCGATCGCCCCGCCGATGGCCGCATCGGCACGGCTGGAAATGTAGGGCACGCCGCGTGCCGCCGTCATGGGGACAAGCTCGGTGTCTGGACGGGCCACAGCCGCCGCAGCCTGCATCAGCTTGCCGGTCACGGCAGCCGTGGTGTTGGGATTGAGGACGAGGATGCGCATCTTGGTTCCGGTGAACGGCGTCAGAAATCGGCAAGCCGGCGCAGGCCGACCAGCCGGTCGCCGATGATCAGCACCACAATGGCGAGCACGATCAGTCCTGTCGAGATCGCGGCAATGGTTGGGTCCGGCCTCTCCTCGACCAGTTGCAGCATCTGAAGCGGCAATGTCTTGGTCCAGGCATCCGTGAAGAAGATCGAGACGGGGTAATTGTCCATCGAGGCGAGGAAGGCAAACATGCCGGAGGTGAGGAAGGCGGGAGCCAGCGCCGGCGCCATCACCTTGCGCAGCGCCTGCCCATACGAGCAGCCGAGCGTGCGGGCCGCGTCGATCAATGTGAAGTCGAACAGGCTGAGCGAGGCCAGCACCGTGCGCACCACATAGGGCATGGTGATCACCACATGCGCGACCAGCAGGCTTGGCCAGGCCTCGCGCAGGCCGACGAGCTTGAAGCCCTGCAGCATGGCGATGCCGACCACCAGGCCGGGCACCATCAGCGGAGAAACGAGGAAGGTCGCAATCGCATCACGCCCGGCAAAGCGCCCGCGCACCAGCGCGATGGCACACAACGTGCCGAGGACCAGCGAGATCGCGGTGGCAAAACCTGCGATCTGGACCGATGTCATCAGCGAGGCCCAGAGCCCTCGCGTGGTCCAGACCCGCTCATACCAGCGCAAGGACCAGCCCGGCGGCGGCAAGGTGAACACCGCCGACGAGCCGAAGGAGACGGCCACCGTGACGACCAGCGGTGTCAGCAGAAAGACGATGGCCAGAGCCGCCATGGCCCAGACCAGAGCGGAGGTGATGCGCTCGATGCCGGTCATAGCGAACGCCCGACGCGCTTCGACAGCCATGTCGACACAACCACGATGGAAACGGCAATGATCAGCAGGATAACCGCCGTGGTCGAGCCCAGCGCCTCGTTGCGCATCAGCAGGTAGGAGCGCCCCGTCAGGGTGGCCAGCGTCTGGAAGCGGTCGCCGATCAACAGGCTCGGGATCACGAACATCGACACCGACATCGAGAACACGAAGGCCGAACCGCTGACGATGCCGGGCAGGGTCAGCGGCAGGAGGATCTTGCGGAAGCTGTAGAACGGGCTTGCGCCAAGCGTCGCGCCAGCCTCCGTCAGGCGTGGATCGATGAGCTTCACCACCGAGTAGATCGGCAGGATCATGAACGGCAGGAACACATTGGTCGCGCCGAGGATCAGGCCAGCTTCGGTGAACAGCAGCCGTTGCGGCTCGGACCAGATGCCGCTGGCCACCAACCCCTGCGAGATCACGCCATCGCGCCGAAGCACGATCTGCCAGGCGAAGGCCTTGACCACGACACCAATCGAGAGCGGCAGGATCATCGCCACCAGCAGCAGCACCTGCATCAGGCCGCGCGCACGGGCCATGGCGATGGCGACGGGATAGCCGATCACCAGCGCCACCAGCGTCACCCAGAAGGCGATGCGCAGAGTGTTGCCCATCACCCGCCACGAGAACGGATCGGCGAAGAAGGCTGTGAACTGCGCCAGCGTGAAACCATCTGGACCCGTCACGCTGCGGCCCAGCAGCCAGAGCAGCGGCAGGGCATAGACGATGACGAGATAGGCAACAGCCGGAAGGGCGAGCCAGATCATCCGATCAAGGCGCAGCCCGGTCATGGAGTTGAACCCGCCGGGTAGACCAGCGTGTCGGACACAGCCCATGACACAGGCACCTGTTGTCTGGGTGCGAGCCCGGCCGGCAACTCACCCCCGGTTTCGATCAGGAACGGCTCATCGTCGGCCGAGACGAGGTGAGCCTGGATGCGCGAGCCCTGAAACACGATATCCCGCACGCTGGCATGGACGGTGTTGGCGCCCTCGCGGACGCCGAACGCCATGCGCTCGGGCCGGACACCGACAAGCACGGAACTGCCGGGCAGATAATGGCCATTGGCGCGAATGGTGCCAAAGGCCGTTTCGATCACGAGCCCCCCGGCTCCTTCCGCCGCCAGCACCTTGCCCCTGAGCCGGGTCGACAGTCCGACGAATTCGAGCGCAAAGGCGGTGGCAGGGCGGCGGTAGATCGTATCGGGCGTATCAAGCTGCTCGATCAGTCCCGCGTTCATCACCGCGATGCGGTCGGACATGATCAGGGCCTCGTCCTGATCATGGGTCACGAACACGGCGGTCGTGCCAAGTTCGCGCAGGAGGCGCTTGAGCTCGATCTGCATGGTCTCGCGCAGCTTGCGGTCCAGCGCCGAGAATGGCTCGTCCAGCAGCAGCAGCTTCGGGCCGACTGCCAGCGCCCGCGCCACCGCGACACGCTGTTGCTGGCCGCCTGACAGCGCCTTGACGGAGCGATCGGCGAAGGCTGCCATGTGGACGAGGTCGAGGAACTTCGCGACAGTGGGCTGGATCGAGGACTTCGCCGCACCCTTCGCATGCAGTCCGAACGCGACGTTCTCGGCCACCGTCAGGTGGGGAAACAGCGCGTAGCTCTGGAACACCACGCCGACATGGCGGTGATGCGGCGGCCTGGCCGAGATGTCCGCGCCGTCGAGCATGACATGGCCCTGATCGGCAGCAAGCAGTCCGGCCACGATCCTCAGCAGGGTTGTCTTGCCGCAGCCTGATGGGCCAAGGAGCGAGACGAACTCGCCCTTGGCCACGGCCAGATCGACGCCGTCCAGCACCTTGGCGGCCCCGAAGGACTTGCTGGCCTGCCGGATATCAAGAAATGCCTGGTCGGAGTTCATGTGGTCAGGCATTCCAGTTTTGATGAGGGCGCGTCAAGGCACTCAAAGCGCCATCTCGCGGTCCCAGCGCTGCACCCAGCTGTTGCGGTTCTCGGCCACGAAGGCCCAGTCGATCGGATGGATAGTCGCGTTGGTGGGCATGCCGGGCGGGATCGGCACATCGACGTTGGTCGGCAAGGCAAAGGTCGGCGGAGCGATCTTCGCCTGAACCTCGGCCCCCAGCAGCTCGTTCACATAGGCAAATGCCAGATCGATGTTCGGGCTGCCCTTGACCACGGCAATGCCGGACGGAACCGGGAAGATACCTTCCTTCGGGGCCGTCATGTTGATCGGTGCGCCATCAAGCCGGCGCTGCATGCCGAAGGATGACAGCGCGCCGACGATCATGTGGGCCTCGCCCTGCTCCAGCAGCGAGAAAGCCTGCGGCATCTGGCTGTAGGCTGTCAGCAGGTTGGGCCGCAGCGCCTTGAGCTTGGCGAACGCGGCATCGACATCCTTGTAGGCTTCCGCCATCGGCTTGCCGGTCTGCAGGTGCGCCATCATGAACAGGTTGGGCAAGCCTTCCGTGTTCTGGAGCGATGGAACGATGATGCGGCCCTTGAACTTCGGATCGAACGCATCGGCCCACGATGCCGGCGGCTCCTTGATCACGTTGGTGTTGTAGGCGATGCCCTGCCAGGGCTGGAGATAATTGGCCCACATGCCGTCCATGTGCATGGTGCCCGGCTTGAGCTTGGCGACGTTCGGGCACTTGGCGACGGTGATCGGCTCAAGCAGGCCCTCGCGAACGGCGAGGATCATCACCGGATCGTCCATCTGCACGACCGAGAGATAGGGCCGGTCCTTGTTCTTCTGCATCTTCTCGAGATTGACCAGCGAGCGTGTGCCCTCGAAAGTGATGCGGGCGTTGTATTTCTTCTCGAACAGCGGAACCACATGGGTCTCGACCCATGGCTTGTGGCTGGCAGCGCCGCCAATCACCAGTTCGCGGGTCTGCGCACGCACGATGTTCGGCATCGCGATCAGTGACAGTGCGGTGGCACCGGATCCGATGAGCATCTGGCGGCGGCCGAGGCCCTTGTTCGTGTTGTCAGACATGCGATGTTCCTCTGGAGATGAAGCTTGTCCAGACAATGCAGCAAGCCTCGTGCCATGCGCTGGAGCTCCAGACATCTCCATTTGGCACCAATAATGCCTAAAATATAGGCAAAAAGACTATTTAATGTGCAAATCTGGTCACGCCGACGTCACGGGCGATGCCCCGAGCAGCTCCTCGATCGCAGCGGCGAGGGCAAGGAGTTGCCGATCCTTGCCGCGCGGTGCCACAAGCTGAAGCCCGACCGGCAAGCCATCGGAATCCTGCCCGCACGAGATCGAAATTGCCGGTTGCCGTGCGTGGTTGAACAGCGGGGTAAACACCGCATGCCCGCGCGGTCCCACGGCAACGCCGTCGATCGTGGCAGGGCCGAGCTGGTCGGCAGGCCACGCGGTGCAGGGCGTCGTCGGACCGATCAGCACATCGACCCCATGCCCGGCAAAGAAGCCGGCAGCGGCCTGCGCCACGGCCTCCGCCAGCAGCAGCGCCTTGACCACATCTGTGCCGCTGAACGCCTGCCCCGCGCGAAACTGGCCCGCGAGATCGGGATGGACCGCATCAGGGTTGGCGGCGAAGGCGGCCCCGTGGATGGCCGCAAGGCCGGCATGCTGGATCGGGCTGAGCCCGGCTTCGGCAGCCCCTGCGGGCCAGACTGGATCAAGCGCACGCGTCTGCCAACCATCCGCGCCAAACCGGGCGAAAACGGTGGCGATGATCTTGCGCACATCGCCATCGACCGGCACGTTGAGGCCCCATGCCGGCGTCAGCGCTAGCCGCATGGCCCTGACATCGATGTCAGCGGCGGGCTCGATGGCCACAGAATGCGGATCGCGCGGATCATGCCCGGCCATCACCTCGAAGGCGGCCGCAGCGTCCTGCACGGTCCGCGTAATCGGACAGATGCAGGATGTGCCGAAGAACGGTTCCTCGAAGCCCGGACCATAGGGAATGGCGCCACCGGAGGGTTTGAAGCCGACGAGGCCGGTGTGGGCTGGTGGCCTGCGGCTTGATCCTCCGGCGTCGGTTCCGATGGCCAGCGGCACCATGCCGGCCGCCACCGCCGCGACCGGCCCACCCGATGAGCCGCCGGGCGTCCTGTCGAGATCCACTGGATTGCGGGTCGTGCCGTGCAGCAGGTTGCGGGTCTGGCCCGAACAGGCAAACTCCGATGTGTTGCTGATGCCGACGATGACCGCGCCGGCATCGACAAGCCGCTCGACGGCAAAGGCATCTGCCGGGGCAATGAATTCGCTGAACAGTAGCGAGCCCTGGGTTATCGGCGCATCCCTCACCCAGATGTTGTCCTTGATGGTGACCGGAACGCCAGCGAGCGCCAGCTTCTCGCCGGCGGCAATCCGCCGGTCGACCGCTTCGGCCCGGCGCAGCGCATCGGCCCTGTCGACATGCACGAAGGCATTGATCGGCCCGTCCAGTGCCGCGATCCGGGCCAGCGCTTCGTTGGCCAGCGACACCGCGCTAGTCGTGCCAGCGTTGACGGCTGCCGCGATGTCGACCAGCGGCGGCCAGGGCGCGAAAACGCGGGCCGGCGCGTCTGGCACAGGGGGATCAAGCCACAGTCGGGAACGCTCAGTCATGGGTCGGATACCTCGTGAGCCGGCACAGTGGCGCGGCGCATGGTTCCCGGCAAGCCCGGTTGGAGGGTGTCATCGGGCTGGCGAGGATGCCGCCCGTCCTCGCCTCCGCCCTGCCCTCCGAATGGGCGGTCCATGCCCAAACAAAAGCCTTGCAAGTGCCGGAGCGCTCATGACAGTCTTGTGGGATGCAGGTTCCGCGACAGCCAATGACGACGATGCATGCCCGCAACGCGAAGCGCGGTTGCCGGTCGCGTCGCGCATGGACCGGTCGCTCACGCTCCTGCCGGGCCTTTGTTGCCCTTGTCGCATCGTCCCAGCGAACGCTGATCTGACAGCGCGGCCTGCCAGGTGCAGGTCGCCCGGCGCGTGAGCCCGAACCGGGCACGTCGCCACCCCGGACGTGCACACTGCCATCAACGTTGGCTCATCCAGCCACTCGTGTGCGCGCCCGTTCCATTGCGTTGATGCGTCGAACGATCACTCCAGCCACAAGGATTGCGCCATGCCGAACGGACTCGACCGCCGCACTTTGCTGACGACCGCCACAAGTGCCGGTCTCGCGCTTGCCATGCCTTCCGTCGTGCGGGCACAGACAGCCCGCGAACTGGTCATGGTCAGCTATCCCGGACGCCTGTCCGAACCGCATCGCTGGCTGGGCGACCAGATGGAGCGCCGGCACCCCGGCCTCAAGGTCCGTCTGGTGCCGTCCGACAGCCAGGATATCGTTGCCCAGATCAAGGCCGCACAAGGCTTCTCGCCCTTCGATGCGATGCCGAACGACGAGCCGCCGCACATCACCGCGATGGCCGAGGGCTATATCGGCCGCCGCAACGATGCCGCGCTCAAGAACCTCGGCAATGTCTTTCCCGATCTGCTGGCCAAGTCGCAGGGTTTTGGTGTGCCGGCGACCTATTCGCTGATCGGCATTGCCTACAACAGCCAGCTGGTGCCAGACCCGCCGAAGTCCTGGGCGGACCTGTGGCGGCCAGACCTGCGCGGCAAGGTTGGCATCGCGCGCACCTCGTCGAACCTTGGCCTTGCCACCCTTGCCATTGCCGCCAAGAGCTTCGGAGGCTCGGAGGCGGCACTCGATGTCGGCTGGGACAAGCTGAAGGAGCTTCAGCCCAAGGCCGCTCGCTCGCCTGCCATCCTCACCCAGATGCTGGAGCGCGAGGAAATCGCGGTCGCGCCGCTGTGGAACAACAACACGGCTGCTGCCGCCGACAAGGGGCTGCCGATCAAGTTCATGATGCCCGCCCCCGGCGCCATCGCCATCATCTCGTTCTTTTCGGCGATGGCGAAGACGCAGCACCCGGAGCTGGTGAACGAATGGCTCGATGGCATCCTGTCACCGGAGTACCAGGCGCGAGCCGCCGGCGCTCCCTACTTCTTCGGGCCCACCGTTCGCGGTGTGACCGTCCCTGACGCCGCCAAGCCCTATACGCCTTCGACACCTGCCGAAGTGCTGGCCTTGCAGACCATCAACTGGCCCGTGATCGCGCCCCAGCGCGGTGCACTGGTCGAGCGTTTTGACCGCACCTTTGCCATCTAACCCACCCATTACGGAGAATTCCCATGTCTTTTCGCCCCACGTCTTTTCGACTGACCCGCCGTTCGGTGCTCGCAGGCGCAACGGCCAGCCTTGCCGCACCCTCCCTCCTCCGGGCACAGGCTGCGCGCGAGCTTGTCATCGTCTCGTTTGCCGGCCAGTTGCAGGAGCCGCACCAGTGGCTGGCACGGCGCATGGAGGCGCGCCATCCGGGCCTGCGCATCAGGCTCGTGCCGAGCGAGAGCCAGGACATCGTGGCCGCGATCAAGGCGGCGCAGGGCTTCTCGCCCTTCGATGCAATGCCGAATGGCGAGCCCCCTCACCTGATCGCGCAGCGTGATGGCTACATCCAGAAACTCGACGCCGCCAAGGTGCCGAATGCCGCCAATGTGGTGCCCGAACTGATGGCGAAGTCCGCCGGTTTCGGCGTTCCGGCCAGCTATTCGCTGATCGGCATCGCCTACAACGAAAAGCTGCTGAAGACCGCGCCGAAGACCTGGGCCGACCTGTGGAACCCGGAGTATCGCGGCAAGGTGGCCATCCCCCGCGCCTCGTCCAATCTCGGGCTCGGCGTGCTGGTCATCGCGGCACGCATCTTTGGCGGCTCGGAAGACAATCTGGAGCCGGGCTGGGCCAAGCTCCAGGAGCTGAAGCCGCTGGTCGGGCGCTCGCCGACCGCATTGCTGCAGATGCTCGAGCGCGAGGAAATCGCGATCGCGCCGATCTGGAACAACGATGCTGCGGGTGCTGCCGCCAAGGGCCTGCCGATCAAGTTCGTGCAGCCTGATCCGGGGCCGGTGGCCATCATCTCGTTCATGTCGGCTGTCACCAACACGCGCCAGCCCGATCTGGTAAACGAGTGGATGAACGACATTCTGTCCGCCGAGTACCAGCAGTTTGCAGCGAATGCGCCCTACTTCTTCGGCCCGACCGTCAAGGGCGTCACGGTTCCTGACGCGGCAAAGGCCTACACTCCGTCGACTCCGCAGGAGGTTGCCAAGCTGCAAACGGTCGACTGGGGCAAGATCGCTCCCAATCGTGGCAAGATCGTCGAGCAGTTCGACCGCGTCTTCGCCCTGTGAGCACTGCGACAAACCTCAACGGCCAGCATTCTCCGATGCTGGCCGATATCGCACGCCAGCCTGATGTCCTGCTTGGACTGGCTGGGCGTGCGGACGCGATGTCCGCTCTCGGCCGCCAGCACCTGCGGCCGGGCAGCGGCGGACGCGTTTTCGTCAGCGGCTGCGGCGATGGCCTTTTTGCGGCAGAAGCTGCAAGCGGCTTCGCACTCGCCGCAGGGCTGGACTGGCGCCCCGTGGGTGCCCTCGATCTGGCCCTTTCGGCCCATCGACTCGGCCGGCATGACCGGGTGATCTGCATCTCCATGTCAGGCAATGTCGACCGGACAGTCGAGGCAGCCCGCGCGGTGCATGCGGCCGGCGTGCCGCTGCTGGCTCTCGTCAACGGCAAGGGTGGACGGCTTGGCGAAATTGCCATCGACAAGCTGTCGCTGGATCTGCCGGACATCGCGCCGTTCCTGTGCGGCACCGCGAGCTATACCGCGACGATTGCCGCCCTGATGCTGCTGGCTGCCGGCGCAGGCAATGCCGCGACGCCCGATCTGGCCGGCGCCGCCGACGCGCAGCGGCAGGCATGGGCCATGTGCCGCAAAGGCATGGCGGCCATGATCAGCCCCCCTCCGACCGGCGTACGGTTTGTCTCGGCCGGACCGGATTTGGGCACGGCACACTACGGCGCGGCGAAACTTGTCGAACTCACGCGCACACCGGCCTGGGCCGCCGATCTGGAGGAATTCGCCCACAGCCAGTATTGGGCCATGCCGACCACCGATCTCATCGTCACCATCGCTGCCGAACCCCGGCTGGCCGCCTATGCCGAGGCCTCCTGTGCGGCTCTCGCGAAGCTGCCGGTGAGTACGATGGCCATTGCCTGCGCGTCAGGCCCGGTCATGTCCGCCCGGCATCGGCTGGAACTGCCTGACATGGCCCCAGAACTGTCGCCACTGGTCACGGCCATTCCGCTCCAGATGCTGGCGTATCAGCTTGCGATCGCCACCGGATTCGACCCGGACCGGCGCATGCATCTGAAGGATGACGGGGCGCGCTTTGCCGTGAGCCGCGAACTGACACGGCGCTCGCTGCTGGGGACTGGCCAGTGAGCGCTCAGCCACGCATCGGCGTGATGGGCTATCTGTCGATCGACACGATCACGACAGATGGCGCGGTTGTGGCCAACGTGCCCGGCGGAGCGGCCCTCTATGCGGCGCTTGGCGCGCGTGCCCTTGGTGCGGAGGTTGCGCTGATTGCCTGCGCCGGCGAGGATTATCCCAGTGCCTGGCTTGAGCGGATTGCAGCTCTCGGCATCGACATCGCGCATGTCCGGCGCAAGAGCGGGCCGACACGGCGGGCGCGGCTGGCCACCATGGCGGGCGGCGAGCGCCAGTCTGCCCATCACGGCGAGGCGCTTTGGTGGGAGAGGACCGAGGCGCTGGCACCGGAACTGCCCGGAGACCTGCGCGTTGACTGTCTCAGCCTTGCGCCCATGCCTCCGGAGCGAGCCATGCATGCCGCCCGGTCAGCCAATGCACCGGTCCTTGCCGATACGAGTGCGGCCTTTGCCAAGGCTGACCGGCTGGCCGTGATGACGCTGGTGAAACAGATATCGTGCTTTGCCCCCAGCCTTGAGGAAACGCGTATCCTGTTGGCCGGTTTGTCCGATGCCATGGCGCTTCGCTATCTGGCCGCCTCCGGCCCCGATGTCGTGCAGAAGCGCGGCGCGGCAGGCATGTGCGTGTGTGCTGCGCGGCAGGGCCTGATCAGGCGGGTGCCATCATTGGCCGCCGCGGAAGTCGATGCCACTGGGGCCGGCGATGCCACGGTCGGCGCGCTGGCCGTGGGGCTTGCCAGAGGATTGCCGCTGCGCAGCGCCGCTGAGCAGGCCGCCGGCATTGGCGCGCGCGCGGTGACCGGCCATGGTCCATCGGCCCTCGGCTTCACATGGGAACAGACATCCGGGAGGCTGTCAGCATGAGCCATATCAGCCTCCAGGCCATCACAAAGAGCTATGGCCCCACGAGGGTTCTGAACCAGTGCACGCTTGAGGTCGCGCGCGGCGACGTGATGACGCTGCTCGGCCCGTCGGGCTGCGGCAAGACCACACTCCTGCGCACACTTGCGGGCTTTGTCCGGCAGGAACAGGGCCGCGTCATCGTCGGCGGAGTCGAGATCTCGCATCTGCCGCCCAACCGGCGAAGTGTCGGCTATGTCTTCCAGAACTACGCGCTGTTCCCGCACCTGAGCGTGGCCGACAATGTGGCCTATGGGCTCAAGGTGCGGCGACGGCCCGCCCGCGAGATCAGCGAACGCGTTGGCAAGGCGCTGGAACTGGTGGCGCTCGATGGCCTTGGCGCGCGCTACCCGGCACAGTTGTCCGGTGGCCAGCAGCAGCGGGTGGCCATCGCCCGCGTGCTGGTGCTCGAACCCGAAGTGCTGCTGCTGGATGAGCCCTTCAATGCGCTCGACGCCAAGCTCAGGCTGACGATGCAGGTCGAGTTGCGCAAGCTCATCGACCGGGTCGGTATCACCTCGATCTTCGTCACCCATGACCAGAGCGAAGCAATGATGCTGTCCGACAAGGTCGCGGTGATGCGTGCGGGGCAGATCGAGCAGGTCGCCGCGCCGCTGGATATCTATGACCGGCCCGTCAACGACTACGTCGCGTCGTTCATCGGGCGCGCCAATGTGCTGGCCGTCGAGGTCCGTGGCGGAGTGGTGGCCAGCGCTCCCAAGGTTGCGACCAACCGCAGCGATGGTGAGGCCACGCTGATCGTCCGACCCGAGAACCTGGGTTTTTCCAGTGCCGACGCTGTCTGGCAGGGCAAGGTGCTGTTCGCGTCGGCGCAGGGGCCGACCATCGAATACGAGGTCGATGCCGGGCTTGCGCAGCCGCTGCGCCTCGTAGTCCAGCGCCGGGCGGGCGAGAATCCGTTGCCCAACGGAAGCGCTGCCGGCATCGGGATCATCGATCCTGACGCCTGCATCGTCACCGGAGCGAGGCGCGATGTCTGAGCGCAGCGCTCCTGGCCAGATCATCCTGCCGCCGTTCGTGCGGCAGGTGCTGCACGGCGGCGGCTTTTGGCCTGCCCTGCCGGCGGTCGTGTTCCTGATCGTGTTCCTGGTCCTGCCGATGCTGACGCTGCTGGCCTTCGGCTTCGTCACGATCGATCGGGGCCGGGTCGTCGGCGAGACCTTCACGCTGCAATATCTCCAGAGCGCACTTGGCGACAATCTGATTTGGCGGCTGGCATGGCGCAGCTTCTATGTGGCCGTGATCTCGACGGTGCTGGCGCTGATCCTGGCCTACCCTGTGGCCTACCTCTTCAGCCAGACCAGTGGCCTGTGGCGCACGCTGATCCTGATCGCGGTCATCTCGCCGCTGCTGACCAGCGCGCTGGTCAGGGCCTATGCCTGGCTGGTGATCCTGGGCGGGCGGCGCGGCCTGCTCAACCAGACGCTGCTGCAACTGGGGCTGATCGACCAACCCCTGCGGCTGCTCAACACCGATTGGGCCGTGATCATCGGGATGACGCAGATCCACCTGCCCTTCATGATCCTGCCCTTGCTGGCGGTTCTGGCGGGCCGGGACCGGCGGCTTGAGGAGGCCGCACGCAACCTCGGCGCGGGGCAGGTGCGGACCTTCTTCACGGTCGTGGTGCCGATGAGTGTGCCGGCCATCTTCGCCGGTCTGGCGCTGGTGTTTGCCGTCTCCTACACCAACTTCATCGTTCCGCAGTTGTTGGGCGGCGGCAGCTATTCGACCCTCGCGGTGCAGGTCTACGAGCAGACCGTGGTCGTGCTCGACTGGACGCGCGGCGCGGTGCTGGCCACGATCCTGCTCTCCAGTTGCTTTGTCTTCGTCTATCTCATCGTCGCGGGCGGAAGCCGGCTGAGCCGCTGGGCGGAGCCACGATCATGATGCCATCATCATCCCCCGGGCCGGCACCGTCGACGACATGGGTGGACAGGATCGGGCTGGCCGTTTTCGCGTTCGTCACCGGCTTTTCGCTGCTGCTGCTGGTGGCGCCGAGCCTCATCGTGATCGCGGTCTCGTTCGAGCCGCGTGCCTACATCTCGTTTCCGCCCTCCGGCTTCAGCCTCAAATGGTACTGGTCCGTGTTCGAGAACCGGCAGTTGACTGACAGCGTGCAGGTCAGCCTGATGGTGTCGCTGTGGGTCGCCATCCTGTGTCTGGCGCTTGGTGTTCCGGCGGCCTTTGCCGCAGTCCGGGGAACCTTTCCGGCCAAGGCGGGGCTCAATGCCTTCCTGCTGGCGCCCCAGATGATGCCCGGCATGGTGATCGGCATCGCCACGCTGTTCTTCGGAGCCTACATCGCTTTCCGGGCTTCGAATACGATGCTGGTGCTGGCCCTGTCGGTGTTCTGCATGCCGTTCGTAATCCGCATCACCATGGCCCGTCTGGCCGATCTCGATCCCCGGCTTGATGAGGCCAGCGCCAATCTCGGCGCAGGCAAGATCGAAACATTCGTGCGGGTGACGCTGCCGCAGCTCGGGCCGGCGCTGCTGGCCGCCGCCGCGTTCACCTTCATCGAGGCTTTCGACAATGTCACGGTCGCCCTGTTCACATCGGATGTTCGGGGCCGGCCGCTGCCGGTCGAACTCTATTATCTCGTGCAGAACGACTCGACCCCTGCCATAGCTGCGATCTCGGCCATCGAGATCGGCCTGTCGTTTCTGGTGATGCTGATCCTTGGCAAGACGGTTGGTCTTGAGCGGCTCGGCGGCCCAACAACAAAGACCTGACATGACGCTGCATGCCCCCCTGACAGACCATACCACCCGGCTTGCAGCCCTGCGTGCCGAGCCCTCCACCGATGCCCCGCGCGATGCGGCGCGGCTGGCAAGGGTCGAGCGGACCCGGGGTGAGATGCTGCTGCAAGGTGAGGCCATCGCCGCAACGCTCGCCGCCGAACACGAGACGGTGGCCCGCATCGCACGGCAACTGGGAGACCGATCGATCAGCCATGTCGTGATTGCCGGCTGTGGCGATTCCTGGTTCGTCGGGATGGCGGTGAAGCATGTGTTCGAGACGCTGCTCGGCGTGCCGTGCCTTGCGGCGCAGGCCTTCGACTATGCCCAGTATGACCATGTGTCAGCCGGACCCGGCACGCTCGCCATCGGCCTGAGCGCGGGCGGCAACACGCCGGCCGTGATGAATGCGCTGCACAGGGCGCGGGAGCGCGGAGCTTTCACCATCGGCGTGTCGAACACCGCGCCAAGTCCGATCATGACCACATTCGATGCCGGGTTGCAGGTTCATGCCCGGCGAAGCGGCTGGCCAACACAGTCATCGACAGCGGCCATCGCGATGCTGAGCCAGTTGGCGCTTGATCTGGCGACACATCGTCCGGAGAGCGCTGCCGCCCGGCTGCAATTGACCGGCGAACTGGCGGCCTTGCCGGCTGCAGTGGCGCGGGTCATCGCCACCCTCGATCCCGCCCTGCAGGCCATCGCAACGGACTTTGCGCGTTCGGGCAGCGTGATGTTCACCGGCGCTGGCCCCTGCTTCGCTGCCGCATCCTTTGGCGCAGCCAAGGTGCGCGAGCTTGGGCCGATCCACGCCTTTGCCCTGCCGCTTGAGGAAATGCACCACTACCGGCTGCCCAAGCAGGGCGACCATCTGGTGATTGTCGCGCCGGATGCGGCGAGCCGCGAGCGGGCGCTGGATACGGTTCTTGTGGGCGAGGCGGTCGGTGCCACCATGTTCGCCGTGCTGGGCGCTGCCGATGCGGAGATCGCCGGGCGCGTGCAGCATGTCGTCGAGGTGCCTGAGGCTGTTGGCCTGCTGGGCGTGATCTTCGCCGCGCTGCCGCTGCATCTGCTGGCCTATCACTTCGCAACGATCCGGGCCGGCCTGTCATCGGGCGACGCCTGAACATGGACGTTCCGGTGTTCGCCTGCGGTGGTGTCATCATCGACAACATGGTGTCGGCGGATGGCCATCTGGCGCGTGATCTTGTTGGCGGCAATGCGGTCTATGCCGCAGTTGGAGCCAGCCGCTGGCTTGGCCGTGCCGGGATCTGCGCCCGCGTGCCCCGCAACTATCCCGTCCATGCGCGGCAGGCGCTGGCCAGCCTGAACCTTGATCTTGACGGCGTCGTCACAGAGCCGGTCGACGTCCTGCGCTCGGAGTGGTTCTTCCACCGCGCCGACGGCTCGCGCGCCGATCATCTCCACGCCAGCGCCGATCAGGCTGACGCGTTCGGCATGACGGGGGCTCGCGTTCCGGCAGAACGCGCACGCCGCTTTCAGGATCTGCTGGCGACGCAGGCAGGAACCGGTGACGACTTCAAGGCCTTCAGGGCGCGCCACCCGGTCACCGACGAGCAGGTGCCGGAGCCATACTGGCAGGCGAAAGGCGTGCATCTTGGCCCCAACCTCCCCGAGGCCCAACTGACACTGGCCCGTGCCGCGCGCCGGCATGGGCTGACAGTCACCTGCGATCCAGGCTTCCACGCCGCCACATTGAGCGCGGACCAACGCGACGAGTTGCTCGAACTTGCCGACGCTTTCCTGCCCAGCGAGAAGGAGCTGGCGGTGCTCTGCCCCGGCATGGAGGCCGAAGTTGCCTTGCGGTGGCTGGCGGCGCGGGCGCGGTCCATCGTTGGCGTGAAGCGCGGTGCGCAAGGTGCGCTGCTGCTGCGGAAGGGCGAGAGCGAGCCCATCCATGTTCCGGTCGTGCCGGTCACGGCGCTTGATCCGACCGGCGCAGGCGATGCGTTCTGCGGCGGGTTCCTCGCGGGAATGGTGCTCGGTGACGATCTCGTCCATGCCGGGCTGCGCGGGGCAGTTTCGGCGTCGCTCGCCATCGAATGTGCCGGTGCCATCCAGCCGGCCGGTCGGGGCGACGAAGCGGCACGCCGTCTTCGCACCGCATCTGCCCATCTTCCATCGCGCATCTGACACGGGGACCCGAGATGTCATCCTCCAAGCCATTGCCCCCGCGTGTGATCGCGGCGCTCCACCTGCCCGATCCTGTCCGGCAACCGGGCCTGTCGATGGCCTATCTTGAGGACTATGTCCTTGCCAATGCAGGCGTCTTTGCCGAGGCCGGCATTCCGGCCATCAAGCTGCAGGACCAGACGCGCTGCGCTGGCACGGCCAGCCCGCTCACGATCGCGACCATGGCCTCGCTCGGCCGCCTGTTGCGGAAGGAGTATCCGCAGGTCACGCTCGGCATCATTCTGCAGGCGCATGATGGCGAAGGCCCACTTGTGGTCGCCAGAGCCACAGGCGCCAGTTTCGTGCGCCTGAAAGTGTTCGTCGGCTCGGTTGGCGGGGCCGAAGGCCCGAAGCATGGGCTGGCCGTGATGGCACGCGCCTGCCGCGTGCAGATCGGGGCCTCGGATGTGGCGATCCATGCCGATGTGCATGATCGCACCACGATTCCGTCGGATGGCGCGTCGCTGGAGCAAAGCGCCGAATGGGCCGTCAGCATGGGGGCGGACAGTCTTGTTCTGACCGGATCATCCTTTGCGGACAGTCTCGATCGCATCCGCCGGGTCCGTGCCGCCGGAATCAAGGCGCCGGTGCTGCTGGGCGGCGGCGTCACCACCGGGAACGTGGCCGAGGCCCTGGCCAGCGCCGATGGCGTCGTCGTCAGCACCGCGCTGATGCTGAAGAACGAGGCGAGGCGTGGACCCGTCATCTGGGACATCGACCAGTGCCGGCGCTTCATGGACGCAGCTGGAGGATGAGGCTGGCGCCGCGCCCCTGAGCGCACCGTCATCAGGGTGTCATGTCGATGCTGTCAGACATTTCGATCATCGTGGAGATATCGTCATGAGAGTTGGCATCAACGGCATGGGCCGCATCGGGCGACTGGCGCTGAGGGCGGCGATGGGCGCAGTCCTGCGGCCGGAGGAAGATCCGCGCGCCGGCAACCGGCTCGATGTCGTGCATGTCAACGAGATCAAGGGCGGCGCTGCGGCCACCGCGCACTTGCTCCAGTTCGATTCGATCCAGGGCCGCTGGCGCAGCGAGATTGCGGCGGAAGGGAACGAGGCCCTGCTGATCGGCGGCAAGCGGCTGGGTTTCTCCGAGCACAAGGCCGCCGCGGACATCCCCTGGGGCGACCTCGGGGTTGATCTGGTGCTGGAGTGCACCGGCAAGTTCCTCGACCGCAAGACCCTGGACGGACATCTGGCGCGCGGAGCGAAACGCGTCATCGTGGCGGCTCCGGTCAAGGTCGATGGTGTGCTCAACATCGTCGTCGGCGTGAATGAGCAGCTTTATGTGCCTGCGACGCACGACATTGTCACCGCCGCGTCCTGCACCACCAATTGCCTCGCGCCCGTGGTCAAGGTGCTGCATGAGGCCATCGGCATCCGGCACGGGCAGATCACCACGATCCACGACCCGACCAACACCAATGTGGTGGTCGACGCGCCGCACAAGGATTTGCGCCGGGCGCGCTCGGCCATGCTGTCCCTGCAGCCGACCACGACCGGCAGCGCCACGGCCATCGGCCTGATCTACCCCGAACTCAAGGGCAAGCTTGATGGCCACGCGGTGCGTGCGCCAGTGCTCAACGCCTCGCTGACCGATTGCGTGTTCGAGATGGCGCGACCCGTGACGGCGGACGAGATCAACGGCCTGTTCGCGGCTGCCGCCAAAGGGCCGCTGGCTGGCATCCTCGGCTACGAGCCGCGTCCACTCGTGTCGGTGGACTATCAGGGCGACACGCGCTCGGCGATCATCGATGCGCTGTCGACGCTGGTGACGGATGGCACGATGCTGAAGGTCTATGCCTGGTATGACAACGAGATGGGCTATGCCTGCCGCATGGTCGATCTGGCCTGCCACCTCGATGCACAGGGTCTGTGACCATGACTGAAGGCGCCCCTGCCGCACAGACGCCCGCGTCCGGTGCGGGGCTGCGCAACTATGCCATCGTCACGGCTGCCTACTGGGGCTTCACGCTGACCGACGGCGCCTTGCGGATGCTGGTGCTGTTCACCTTCTTCAAGCTCGGCTACTCGCCATTCACGCTGGCCTTCCTGTTCCTGCTGTATGAAGCTGCCGGCATCCTCGCCAACATGGTGGGCGGCTGGCTGGCCGCAAAGCACGGCATCAAGCGGATGCTGATCGTCGGCCTCAGCACTCAGATCATCGGCTTCCTGATCCTGTCGGCCATGAATCCGGGCTGGGAGGCAGCCTTGCTGGTAACGTGGGTGGTGCTCGCGCAAGGCATCTGCGGCGTCGCCAAGGACCTGACCAAGACAGCCTCCAAGTCCGCGATCAAGCTGACGGAAGCGGAGGCGAAGGGTGATGGGCAGGGGCGTCTGTTCCGCTGGGTCGCGTGGTTCACCGGCTCCAAGAACGCCATGAAAGGCCTAGGCTTCTTCCTCGGCGGTGTTCTGCTGGAGGCCTTCGGGTTTTCGCTCGCGCTCTGGCTGATGGCTGGGGCGCTGGCGCTGGTGCTGGCCGGCGTGGTGCTGTCACTGCCAGCGCTCAAGGGCAAATCCAAGCCGAGCAAGTCGGTCAAGGAACTGTTCGGCAAGAACCGTGGCGTCAACCTGCTGGCGCTCGCCCGCATCGGCCTGTTCGGCGCGCGCGATGTCTGGTTCGTGGTCGGCGTGCCGGTGTTTCTCTATGCCAATGGCTGGACCTTCCCGATGGTGGGAGCCTTCCTGGCAATCTGGACGGTCGGCTATGGCATGGTCCAGGCCTCGGCTCCTGCCGTAATCCGGCGCAGTGCGGACGGGCTTTCGGCCGAAGTGCCGGCAGCGCGGCTCTGGTCGCTGATGCTGATGCTGGTGCCGTTCGCGCTCGCCGGGTTGCTGGCACTGGCTCCGCCGCGCCCTGACATCATTCTGGTCGCAGGGCTGTGCCTGTTCGGCGTGATCTTCGCGGTCAACTCGTCAGTGCATTCCTACCTGATCCTAGCCTATGCCGGCTCGGAAAAGGCCGCCGAGGATGTCGGCTTCTACTATGCCGCCAACGCCGTCGGGCGCTTTATGGGCACGCTGCTCTCGGGCCTTCTGTACCAGATGGGCGGCATCGGGGCCTGCCTGATCGGCTCTGGCCTGATGCTGGCCAGTTGCTGGCTGGCGACTCAGGCCCTGCCGAAGAGTGCCGCCGCGCCCTCGCCTGCGACCTGACCCGGCGCAGGCGCCAGCATGCTTGCAAGGCCCTGGAACGTGACGACACGAGGGACATCGCGATGAACGCGCCGGACATGCCTGCCGATCCCGCCCGGATGGTCGGGCAACTCGCGGCGCTGGCGCAGGCTTCGCGGCTGGCGGTAATGCGGCTGCTTGCACGCTACCAGCCGTTCGGATTGCCGGCAGGGGACATTGCCCGCCTTGTCGCGGTTCCGCACAATACCATGTCGACGCATCTGGCTTTGCTGGAAGCCGCCGGGCTGGTGCGCTCGCGCCGCGACGGGCGGCAGATCATCTTCGCAGTTGATGCCGAGGCCTGCGCCATGCTGGCTCGGCAGGTTTCCGGAGTGTTCGGATTGACGGGCGCGGCGGGTCCGCCTGCGCTTCCGCGCGCTTCGATCGTGCCCGTCGTCCGGCAGCAGCAGGCATCCGACAAGCCGTGGCGGGTGCTGGTGCTGTGCACCGCCAATTCGGCCCGCTCGCTGATGACGGAAGCTCTGATCAACCGGGAGGGGAAAGGCCGCTTCGTGGCGGTATCGGCTGGCTCGCAGCCGGCTGGTGCGCCCCACCCGGAGGCGCTGCGGCTGCTGGCCGGGCTGGGCTACAGCACCGCGCAGCTGGCCTCGAAGGACTGGCGCATCTTCAGCGACGAGGGGGTTGCGCCGTTCGATATCGTGATCACGGTGTGCGATGCCGCTCGGGGAGAGCCCTGCCCTGCCTGGCCCGGCCATCCGCTCAGCGCCCACTGGGGCATTGCCGACCCTGCGGCAGCCCCCGCGCCGGAGCAGCGCGCGGCGATGCTCGATGCCTATCGCCAGCTTTCGGCCCGCGTCACCAGCCTCGTCAACCTGCCGATCGGGACCATGGACCTTGCCAGCCTCAAGGCAGCGCTTGGCACCATTGCCCGTCTGGAAGGCGCGACGCAGATGGCGCTCGACCTGGCAGCCTGACCCCATAGAAGCCGCCTGCCGGCGAGCCCTCAGCCCCGCACCAGTTCCGGCAGCCAGGTGGCAATGGCAGGGAAGGCGATCAGGGTGACCGCGAACAGGATCATGATCATCGCGTAAGGAATGGCGCCCTGGATGACATCGGAGACCGGGCCCTTGTCGGGCCGGATGCCCTGGACGACGAACAGGTTCATGCCCACCGGCGGGGTGATCAGGCCAAGCTCGCACATCAGCACGATGAAGACCCCGAACCAGATCGGATCGACGCCGACGGCGCTGACAATGGGGAAAGCCAGCGGGATGGTGGCGACCATCATCGAAAGCGTGTCCATGAACATGCCGAGGACGAGATAAAACAGGATGAGGCACAGCAGGATGGCGACGCGGCCAAGGCCGAAGCTCGTGACCCACTTGGTCATGGCCTCGCCGATGCCGGTGAGGCTCAGCGCCAGATTGAGCACGAAGGCCCCAGCCACGATCAGCAGGATCATGCCCGTGGTGCGGGCGCTGGCAAGGAAGCAGGTCTGGAGCAGGCTCCAGCTCAGCTTTCGCTGCGCCACGATGAAGGCCAGCACCGTAACCAGCCCGAGCGCGGCGGACTCGGTCGCCGTGGCGATGCCGAGATAAAGCGAGCCCATGACCACGCCGAACACGGTCAGCGGCTCGACGAGATTGCGCAGCAGCCGGATACGCTCGGCGCGCGGCACGATGATTGGCTCGACCTTGAGCCCGCGAAAGCGGTGCGAGAGATAGATGAAGGCCATGAAAAGTCCGGCCAACGCCAGACCGGGAATGACCCCGGCAAGGAACAGCTTGCCGACCGAGGTGTTGGTCATCGAGCCATAAATGATGAAGTTGATGCTCGGCGGGATCATGATGCCGAGCGTGCCGCCAGCGGCGAGCGAGCCGAGCGAGTCGCGCATCGGATAGCCATGGCGTTGCAGCGACGGCAGCGCCACGGTCCCGATCGTGGCGGCGGTGGCGACGGACGAGCCCGAGGTGGCGGCGAACAGCGCGCAGCAGCCGATGTTGGTGTGCAGCAGCCCGCCGGGCAGACGGCCAAGCCAGGCGGCGAAGGCGACATACATGCGGTCGGCCATGCCGCTGCGCAGCAGAAGTTCGCCCAGCAACACGAACAGCGGGATCGAGGTCAGCGTGTTCTCGCTCATCACGCCCCAGATCACCGAGGCGGACGAGGTCAGGAAGGCCTGCCCGAAGGCCATCATGCCTCCGGTCAGACCCACAAGCAGCATAACGGCCCCGATCGGCATGCCGATCAGCATCAGCCCGAGCATAACGGCGAAGCCGGTGAGACCGACGGCAACCATACTCATGGGGCGCTCCCGGCGCGGCTGGCATCGGCAGCCGGACCACCATCCGCGCCGCTGCGCTGCTTCAGGTTTTCGATTTCCTCGTCCAGTTCCTCCTTGGCACCGCGCGGACCGTAGACACGGTCGATGCCGGACCAGTCCCTGCGCAGGGCGAGCATGAGGATCCTGAACAGCTGGAACACCGAGACGGCGACGAACAGCGCAAGCGCCACGAGCCACGCGCTCTGCGGATAGCGCAGCGGTGTCGCCCAGGGGGTCTGCGCCGTGGCGGTGAACAGGATCGACTCATCGAGCGCGATCCAGGCCATCCGCGCAAGCATGATGGCTGAGGCCAGCAGCGCTGCCATGGCCGCGACATTGAGCACGATGCGCAGCCAGCGTGGCGCGAAATCATGCAGCAGATCGATGCGGATATGGGCGCGCGAAACCAGCGCGACAGCCATGGCCAGCGCTGCGGACGAGGCGAGAATGTAACCACCCAGCTCGTCCACGCCCTGAAGCGAGGTGTTGAACACCTTGCGCATCAGCGTTTCCAGCGCCACGAGCAGAGCAAGCAGAAGGAAGGTCGTGCCGAAGATCGCGGCAGCGATGTTCTCGAGGCGGTTCAAAGGCACGTTCCGGAGATGATATGAGCCGCGCGGGCAGGCAGCCCGCGCGGCAAGGCCAGAATGATCGACGATCTCACTTCAGGCCGATGATCGGGCCGACGGTCTTCTTCCAGGCGTCCGAGCAGCCCGGGTTGACCTTGTCGCAGGCTTCCGACCAGGCCGGGAACGAGATTTCGCGCACGGCTCCCTGCACGAGGGCCAGATCCTGCGGCTGCACCTGCACCGTGGTCAGCTTGTACTTGCGGCCGGTGGTGCAGGGGTCCTGCCCGGCGTTGCAGCGCATGGCGTCGTCCCACAACTCCTTGGAATAGCTCCAGATGTCAGAGGTCAGCGTTTCGATGCCAGCCTTCAGCTTGGTCTGCTGGTCGGGCGTGAGGCGGTTCCAGGCCGGAAGGCTGATGCCGTAACCCTGTACTGCGACCTGCAGGGCCAGCGGATAGACATGGGTCACCGATTCAGGCCAGCCGGCGGAGTTGGCGGAGCTGGGACCGGTCACGGCGCAATCGATGGTGCCCAGCGACAGGCCCTGCGCCACTTCGCCGAAGGCCATGGTGACAGGGGTCGCACCGACCCGCTCCATGAACTTCGCCATCACGCCGTCCAGAATGCGGACCTTGAGGCCCTTGAGGTCAGCGAGGCTTTTGATCGCCGGCTTGCAGAAGATCAGCTGCGGGCCAAACGGCCAGACACCGAGCAGCTTGGTGTTGAATTGCTTTTCCAGCCGCTCGCCGACCGGACCCTGGAAAGCGTCCACCACCTTCTTGGCAGTGTCATAGTCTGGATTGAGGCCAACGAGGTCGAGCCCGAGGATGGTCGGCTCGTCGCGGGAGACCTGGGCCAGCCGAAGCCCGATGATGTCGAACAGGCCGGAACGGGCCACGCGAAGCTGCTCGAATTCCTTGATGCCGGTGGCATCGAGCACCTTGTAATCGGCCTCGATCGGGAAGCCGACACGGGCGGACATGTTCTCGAAGAACGGCTGCTCGCGGTTCTTCTGGATGTTGCCGGTTGCAAGGGGCATGCCCATGATCCTGAGCTTCACCGGCGCCTGTGCGTTGGCTGTGGCCGGAAGGCCGACGAAGGCAGCGGCCAGAATGGCGGCACCGGTGAACATCGAGATGGCTGGACGCATGGATTTCTTCCCCTGTTGACGGCTCTTGCCGCCCTGTCACGGCATATAACATTGTGCCTTCGTCAAATAAGCAAGAGCCGCGCCAGTCCATTTTGAAAAAAGCCGGCTTGCGGAAGCATCCGCACGCCGGCTTCTGGAGGTGCATTCTGTGCAACGGATCAGGGGCGGGAGGACGGCTCCCGACCTGATCACGCAAACCACCGGTCGCGGCTCACCATGTCGCGGTCAGGCCCGCATAGAAGGCGCGGCCCGTGGTGCCGAAGTTGCGCACTTCCTGATAGCGCGCATCGGTGATGTTCTCGATGCGGGCATGGACCTGAACCGTGTCGTTGACCTGATAGGACATGAACAGGTCAAGGCGCGCATAGGGCGCAAGCCGCTGGCGCTCGTTGGTCGTGGAGAAGCGCTCCGAGAGCACGACCAACGAGGGCTCAATCATCCAGCCGGCCAGAGGCGTGATCTGGAAGGCGAGACGCCCGGTATGGGCAGGGCGGCGGGCCAGCGCCAATCCCGTTTCCAGATCGCGTGCGCGCATGTGCGTATAGGTGCCGGTCGCAGACAAAAGCCCGTCGATGAGGATGGCGCGGGCGCTGGCCTCGATGCCCTCGGACTTGGCCTGACGGACATTGACGTAGCAGCCGAGGAACTGCTGGGCTGGCGGGCAGCCCGGACCGAAATCGAAGTCGATCAGGTTCCGGATGCGGTTCGAGAATGCTGTCACCGAGAGCTTGAGCCGGCCATCGAGCAAGGTCTGGTCGATGCCCGCATCATAGCCGTAGCTGCGCTCGGGGCTGAGGCCGGGCGTGCCATACTCCGAGAAGCGCTGATACAGCGTCGGTGCCTTGGCCCCGGTGCCGACGCTGGCCCTGAGCTTGGTGCCGGTTTCCGGGATCAGATAGGCGGCGGTGGCGCGCCATGTGTAGAATGGATCCGCGCCGACGATCTGGTCGCGTCGTCCGCCGAGGGACACGGCCAGCCGCTCCCCGATCTGGCCTTGCCAGAGGCCGAACAGCGACTTCGTTGTCTGGGCATAGGCATCGCGCGCCGTGCCGATCAGCGGAAAGTTGGAGAAATCCGGCTCGCTGCTGGACAAGGTCTCGCGCTCGATGCGCGCACCGGCAATGACCGTCCCGAAGGCGCCGAGCGCCAGCTTGCCCTGATACTCGCCGCCCGTGCGGCCGCCGACATAGCGATAACGCAGGTCGGCGCCATCCAGCGTGAAGCGGCGGGTCTGGTTGGCGAAGACCTGCAGCTTGTGGACCAGTGCCCGGTCGAACGTGTCGAGTTCGGCCGTGGCGGCAACCTGCGAGAGCCGGTTGCGCGTGAAGGCCGTGCGGCTGTCCGGCAGGGCGATGAAGGGATCGTCGATCTTCTTCTTGGTGTCGACAACCAGCGCGCTGACATCGAAACGGAAGCCATTGCCGGGATCGAAGCCCACTCGCCCGAAACCGCCGAAGCGGCTGAAGCCGTCTGCCTCCAGCTTGCCGAACCGACTTTCGAAGCTGCCGATCCGGTAGCCAAGGCTGGAAAATCCGTCATTGCGGGTCGCCGAGCCCGAAAAGGCGTAGGTCCACGGCCCACTCGACCCCGAGACCGAGGCTGTGCCCTGAAGCATTCCATAGCTGCCGGCTTCGATGCCGGCGCTGAAGCGGGGCTGCCCCCTGCCCTTGCGGGTGATGATGTTGACCACGCCGCCGATGGCATCGGAGCCGTAGAGCGCGCTTTGCGGGCCGCGCAACACCTCGATGCGCTCGATCAGGGCCGGTGCCAGCAAGGACGCATCGAACTCGCCGCTCGGGCCGCTGGGATCGTTGACACGCACGCCATCGATCATGACCAAGGTCTGCCCGGAATTGGCGCCGCGGAGCCGGATCGTGGTGGTGGAGCCGGGACCGCCGCCTTCCGACAAATCGAGGCCGGGAACGGTGCGCAGCGCATCGACGAGCGAGCCGGGATGGGTCCGGGCGATTTCTTCGCCCGAGACGATGGTGATGGCGCTGCCGGTGCGCTGGATGCTGGTCGGCACGCGGTTGGCCGTGATGGTCACATCAAGAGGGATCGCGCCGGATGATCCGGGCGTCTGTGCTGATACGATTGTCGCGGAGAATACGAGGAAGCTTGCGGACGCGATGAGCGCCCGTTGGGGAGACCTGAACATGAGTTTCCTTCCCTGGCCCACCGCCAGAGTTCAGAGGTTGCACATGCTCTCGGCCGGTCTCCTGGCTCGCGGTTCATCGCCGGTTTCAGCCTTCCCGGTCTGATCGACCAGTGGCGTGTTTGAAACCAGCTCACCGCTTACAGTTGCGGGGGCAGCCGCGGCTTGGGATGATGGATCATCCGCACCGCGTTCCCGTTTCACCCATGTCTCCATGGACACCGAAAGCACACAATCAGTTGCACGTGGTCTATCGCTTGGCAATCCGGTTGGATGCGCATGCTGTGCAGCGCCCGGCGCTCCGCGCTCAGCTGCCGTTCTGCTCGCGCCGCAAGGTCGGCAGGCCGATGCCGGCGGCCTGGAAGCCGCCATCCACCGCCAGATTCTGGCCGGTGATGTAGCTCGCCTGCTCGCTGCACAGGAAGAAGATGGCGTTCGCCAGTTCGTCCTCCAGCCCGTAGCGGTTGAGCGGAATGGCATCGTGGTAATCGGCGCGGATCGCCGGGCTGTGGACCGCCTTGGCCATCGCCGTATCGACCGGGCCGGGAGCCACCGAATTGACGCGGATACCGAGGGAGGCCAGCTCGACCGATTGCTGCCGGGTGAGATGCTGCAACGCAGCCTTGCTGACCCCATAGGCGACGCGCAGGGTCGACGCCCTGAGCCCGGAAATCGAGGTGATGTTGACGACTGCGCCGCCGCCTGTCTCGCGCATCAGCGCCGCAGCGGCCTGCGTGCACAGGAAGGGTGCGGTCAGGTTGACGGCCATCACCCGGTTCCAGTCCTCCAGCGTGGTGTCCATGAT
Organism: Hydrogenophaga intermedia; assembly: GCA_943370645.1. Classification (GTDB taxonomy): domain Bacteria; phylum Pseudomonadota; class Alphaproteobacteria; order Rhizobiales; family Beijerinckiaceae; genus Allobosea. The sequence continues at coordinate 149,721 of CALRRR020000004.1, forward strand.
GGGCTTGAACACGGCGATGCCGGCATTGTTGACCAGCGCGTCCAGCCTGCCGAAACGCGCCGCCAGCGCCGCGAACGCCGCCGTGATCTGGGCAGGGTCGGACAGATCGCACGGCAGGGCCAGCGTGCGGCCGGGCGCTGCCAGCGCCGCAATGGAATTGGCAAGCGTCTCGCGCTCGACATCGAGCATCGCCACATGCCAGCCCTCGGCCAGGAAACGCCTTGATGCAGCGAGGCCGATCCCGCGCGCGGCACCGGTGATGAGAGCAACCTTGGCAATCGGGTTTGTCATGTCGGCTCCGGTTTGAAGGGGCAGGACGTCAGGGGCGAGCAGCGCGCTGCGCCGGCGAGACCAGAGCCATGCACGGCGCATGCTGGCAAGAGCCAGATTCCTGGATCAGCCCTGTGACGTGATGGTTAGCACCGTTCTGCCCGGCCTAGAGTGAATCCAGATAGATCCGGTAGCCTACGGCAGGGTGAACAGTCGGCTGGCTGGGAGCCGGCGCCTCAGGCTGAGCCTGAGCCTGCATCCGGGCCCGTTCAGCAGCCTGTTCGGCAGCCCTCTCCAGCACGGCGGGATCGATGCGGCGCGGCGCGCTTTCACCATTCGCCAGACCTTCAAGCCAGGCGGCGAGCTGTTCGCGCTTGCGGTCGGTGGCCTGGATGCGCAGCGCGAACTCATCGGACTTGAGCCGGACCACCGTGCCCTCGATACGGCCGAGCCCGGCCAGATAAACCACCACGATCTGGCCATGATAGGGCCGCGCCTGCCCGCGCAGCAGCAGGCCGGTCGGCGACATGTCGACGGTCTGGCAGTCCCATTCCGTGCGATCGGCCAGCAGATAGCGACCGGCGAGGCGGACCTGATGCCGCTTCGCACGCCGTTTGTCTGCCTCTGAGCCAGTCAGGAATGGGACCATAATGCAAGGTTACGACAGTCTGGCTTTCAACACGGTAAATCCGATACCCCGGAATCCTCGCTGGCAGGCTGTGCTGAGCCGGACCATTGCTGGATCGATGGCACGCGTCACGGCCTTTCCTGCCAGAACCTGTCCAGATCGCCGGCAAGGACCCTGGCCGTGTCATGGCAGACGAAACCGGACCGGCGGTTTGTCAGGTTCTGATAGGGGGCAGTGACCAGGGAGCGGATCTGTTCGCCCCAGTCATCCTGCGCCTTGGGAAGCGGAGCATTGGCGCTGCCGGACACGCGGATGCCGACGAACGACATGTGACGCCGGGTTTCGCCCTCCGGTATCCTGATCATGCTGTGGACGCCGTTCTCGCGCTCTCCCAGCCATGCCGGATCGACGCCATCGATTTGCAGCCGGGCGCGCCTCACCGACCTGCCGATGATGGTGCGCTTCGGTTCGATGACCTTGAAGGACAAGCCCAGACTGCCGGCCCAGAGGCTGTACATGGTCAGCATCATCTCCACGAAGACCATGCTTTCGTCACCGCCGTGCAGCGCAACGATGTCGATGCAGCTGCGCTTGGTCCGATCAGGTTCGTTGCCGCTCATGCCCGGACCTTTCCGGCATGGAGAAAGACAGGACGCATGGCCAAGCTCACCGGTCCTGCCAGAAGAAGCGCAGTTCGATGGCGCGGCGGGCGGTCGTGTCGGCCATGCACTGCGCGCCAAGCCATCGCGCCATCGAACCGCCTGCGTAATGGGAGCGGAAATAGGCGCACTTGCGGTCTCGATAGGTGATCCAGAGGCGCTGAACCTGCTGCAATTCGGCACCGTTGGCACCCTTGGGGCGTTCCCGGAAGTAGCGGTTCAGCATCACGTCCCAGGCGCGATACTCGTCGAGATAGCAGCGCTCCATGCCGATCGTGGTCTGGTTCTCGGCATGTTTCAGGCAGGCCCGGCTGAAAATGCCGATGCATTCGTAGCCGCGCGTCAGCAGCGGCTGCTTGTCGCCCAGGCAGGTTTCGAGGCCCTCGACGAAGCCGACCCATCCGGCTTCCTCCTTGTCGCGCTGCTGCGCGATGGCGGAGACGGCCCCGCCAAGCAGAAGCAGCACGGCCAGGATTACCGAGATGGATGCATGGGGATATGATCTGACAGGAGGCAGTGTCATGGACCGGTAGCTCAACAAGGTGGCCGAAACGAGGACGCCGATACGGCCTGGCCGGACGATGCGGGTGTGATCAGGGTTCGGCTATGGGTTGTCGGCCAGTGGCCCGAGACGATGCCGGCACAGGTCAGGCTCCGGCGCTCTTCGGCCAGTTCGAAGGCCCGACCATTCCAGCCCCAGAGCCGCTGGATGAAACAGGACTTGCCAGTTGCCGAAGCCACCGGCTCCCGCCACAGTTCCTGCACCAGCCCCCGCGCATCATCGACATTGGTGATGGCCACGAGGCCTTGCCGGCCCGTCGGGCGCTCGGGGTCGGAGCCAGGGAAAGCGACCGGTTCAGCCGTGCCATCGGCGTTTTCGATCACGAAAAGGGCCTGACGCAGCCCTTGCCGCGACTCGCACGGGGACACCCACAGGATGCGGTCGGCACGGCGCTGGTCGCCGAGAAGGCGGAAACCCGTCGTCTGGTCGAAACCCGGCGCGCCGCACGCTTCCTGACGCAGCCGCACGGCTGCCGGCGACGGAGCAGGCGCGGGCATCAGCCGGGCAAGCGGCGCGGTGACCAGCGCGGGAGGCGGCACCGGCGCGGGGACGCGTGAAGCCGGAGCGTCACCGGCCTCACGCAGGGCTGTCACGGTGCTGCTGCGCCCCTGCACTTTGTCGGTCGTGGCCAGCGCGCGGTCGATGCCCTCGACCAACAACCTCTCGATCACCGCGCCGTCAGGTGCCAGGACATGGAGCTGCCCGCCATCCTCGACGGCGGCGAGCAAGGCCGGTGCCGCCTCGGCCGGAACCTGCCAGTGTTCGGCGCCGCGATGATCCATCGCGATGTCGGCAGGAGCGCTCCGGGATCCCACCACACGGATCCGTTTCGGCTCGCGATGGGCTGACATATCTTTTGGTGCCAGCGTGCGCAGCGTGATGAAGACCTGCGCTGCCGCATCCGGCCCCGCACGGCGATGGATGCAGATGCGCAACATGCCGAATGGTGACGGTTGCGCCAGCCGAAGCTGCGTCTGCCGGGCGGCATTCACCAGCGAGCAGGTCGCGGCATTGTCGCAAGCCACGACCCACTCGCCGATCTCATCGAGCGTGTGGGCCGTCGCAGGCATCAGCCCGAACCAGATCGTGCCGGCTGCCAGGGTGAGCAGCATCCGCCGCCGGGCACCCAGGGCGCGATGATAAACGGCGCTGGGTGCGTTCAGCATCATAAGGAGTGCAGCCGGACGCCCGCGGCGGTTCGCATTCATGTGGTGAAGGCCGGATATCATGACTGTGCCGTTGGTTTGCTGGCGGCAGCGGACTTGCGGCGCTTCCAGAAGCCGAGGGCAAAACCGATGACCAGCAGCACGCTGCCACCGGTCAGCAGGGCGATGCCATCGACGTAATACTGGCGGAAATTGAGCTTGCGGCGCTCCATGCTGTTCTCGAAGGTGAGCACCTCACGGTCGCCGGTACGCAGCACGTAAACGTCGCTCTCGGAGTCCAGTTCCGCCCTGACGGGGCGACCAATCAGCGCGCGGACGTCGGGCTCGGCCATCTCGATCGACGGAACCCGCAGCTTCATGTCAGACGCGCCGCCCGTCCGTTTCAGGGTCATTTCGTAATACGCGTTGGTGGACCCGGAGCGCCGGCTCGTTCGGGTCACGCGGGATGCTTCGGTGATGGTGCCTTCCACGGTCTGAAGGCTGGACCGGCTGGGTGGCCCGGTCAGCACGCTGTAACCGAGCATGCCCGCGCCGATGACGATGGCGCCGGCAGCGATCAGCACAATGAGCGAGTTCCTGGCGATTCCGATGATGGCGTTCATGGTCGTTCCCTGATGTCCTGATGTTGAGCCTGCTGGCCCGGCGCACCGCGGGTCTGTTGACGTCGCGATCGCCAAGCCATGAGGGCTCCTGACGGCTTCAGGCGTTTTCTGGGGTGATTGACCCGGCGAGACTGTGCGCTAGCGCACAAGCCGGCCTGTGCTGGCGCTCAACAGGCGGAAAGGATCACTGATCCGTGGAATGGGCGGGCATTCGGGCGCGCAAGGGCACAACCGTGCCCATGGATCACTTCGGGCGCGGATAGGTCCTGATGTCCGAGATCTCGCCGCCAACGAAGGTGAGGCGGATCGTGGTGCTGGCAGTATCAGCCGTCACCGGGATGAAGGTCCGCGCGGTGGCGGGGATGGACAGCGGGTTCGCCGGATCGCAGGGCGGAAGAGCGATCCCCTGCTTCGGCAGCTCGCCATTGAAGCCGATCTCGACCCTCGCGATGGCGCAGCGATGGCTGAGCAGATACGTGAAATACAGGTGGTTGCGGTTCTGCCCATCGCCGAACGCCAGCCATGAGCCGGCGTTCTGCTCAAGCTGCTGTCGCATGGCAAGGAAGGGAGCCGTGGCCGGATCAAAGGCGATATCGGTCACCGCCGATGTCACCCCCATGGCATCGACGTAGCGCAGGGAGATCGTCGTTGGCCGCTGGTCGGGCGGCAATCCGAAGCCAGGATTCGGCATGGGCCTGCCGGTGCGCGGATCGAGAACCTGCAACAGCCCGGTCGTCTGGAAATCACCGCCGCCACTGCGGTATTCGAGCCGGACCGCGGCTTCCGGCACGCTCACCGATCCGAGCCAGCCGGCATTGACCCGCTGCAACTGCAGCGAGATGCGGTCACGCCCGCTGGCGAAGAAGGCCTTCAACTCCTCGTCGCGCTTCTGTGCGCGCTCCAGCCATCCGGCAAGGACGCTCTGGTCGAGCACATGCGGAACCAGCCTGCCCTCACGCTCCGCATCGAGGAAACGCGAAACGGCCGCCTGCTCGCGGCGCTTCTCGTCAATCGTCTGTGTGTTCTGCCGATCGTCGCCGAGATCAACGGCGAGGAAATGCTGGGCGGGCGCAAAGCCGGGGTTGGCGGCGGCGAAGGCCGAGAGCCGGTTCGTCCGTTCCGCTCCGTCAAATTGCAGGATGTGGACGAGACGCGCCGCCAGGATACCGTCCTGCTTCTGGGCGCTGGCGAACCCGGCCATGACCTCGCGTGCCCCGGCGCGGCCATCCTGCGCCCGGATCAGGGCCGCCAGCCGCAGGAGCGGGTCGATGTAGCCCGTGCCGAGCGCGGCAAAGGCGAGATAATCGCGCCGGGCATTGGCGCTCTCGCCCCGCGCCTCGAACAGGCGGGCATTGTGGTAGAGCTCCGCCGCGCTGGCGGCGTCCTTCACCAGGCCGCCGGATTTCGCCAGTTTTTCGAAAGCCTCCGCCGGCGTGAGATTCTCGGTCACCACAATGCTCGCGCCTGGCGCGGCCGGACGCTCTGCCTGAGCTGGCGACTGAATGACCGGGCTGGAGACGGGAGGGGTCCGGGGGCGATCCTGCCGCCCCATCCAGAGCAGGCCTGCGCCGCCAGCCGCGAGCGCCACGCCGCAAACCAGCCACAGCAGCGGCGCGAGCGGCAGATGACGCGCGAGCCGGTGGTCCGCCGTCGACGCTTGTGCGGATGGCAACACGGATTCGGTCCCGGTATCTGTCAGGCCTGTCTTTGCATCGAGCACATCGATCTGGAAAACATGGACCGGATGCGGCAGGTTCTTGACCTCGCGGAAGCCCAGATCGCGGAAGGGCAGCGAAATCTTGTTTGAGACCGCCTCCTGCACGTTGCGCGACACGCAGATCGAGCCCGGCTCAGCCAGGGACTGCAAGCGCGCGGCGACGTTGACACCGTCGCCGAGCAGGTCGCCATCACGCTCGACCACGTCGCCGATGGAAATGCCGATCCGAAAATGCATCTGGCGACCCGGCGCATAGGCGAGGTTCCGGGTGCGCAGGATTTCCTGGATGTCGATGGCGCAGCGCGTGGCCTCGACCACGCTCGGGAACTCGCACATCACGCTGTCGCCGCCGGAATTGAACACGCGGCCACCGGCCCGGCTGACGACATCATCGATCACCTGCCGGTAAGACGCGAGCCGTGCCAGCGTCTCCTCCTCATCCTCGGCGGTGATGCGGGTGAATTCGGCGACATCCGCTGCCATGATGGCCGTGAGCTTGCGCCTCAAGATCGACCTCGTCCTGTCATCAATGGTCCGATCTCGCATCGGCTTGGCTCAAGAGTCCAGAGTGCATGTCTCCGACGAGGCACTCCGGGCGGTGACTTCGTCTCGGGATTCTGCTTAACCTGATCCGCGCCGGACCATGGGGGACGCATGCAATCACTGGCGCAGATCGCCTTCTTCAAGGGCGTGGCCGATCTCGATCTCGCGCGCTTCGAGCGGCGTTGCATCTGGAAGAAGATCGATGAAGGACAAGGAGTCGTCGGTTTCGACGATGCGACCAGCGACGTGTACTTCCTCGTCTCGGGCGATGTCCGAATCGAGGTCCGGACCGCAGGCGGCAAGGAACTGATTCTGGCCGACCTCAGCGAGGGCGATCTTTTCGGAGAGCTGTCCGCAATCGACGGCGAGCCGCGCTCCGCCAGCGTCACCGCGCTGACCAATGTGGTGATCTGCATCGTCGGGGCGGCACTGTTCCGCGAGATGTTGGCAGCCTCGCCGACCCTGTCCGGCAAGATGATGCAGCGGCTGTCGCGGCGCATCCGCGAACTCAACGTCCGGCTGCTCGAACACACTGCGCTCGATATCCGGCACAACCTCTATGCCGAACTGCTCAGGCTGTCGACGCCGCGCGCCCAGTCGGCGCCGGCGCGCGTTGTCTCGCCTCCGCCTTACCACCATGTGCTGGCCGCCCGTCTTGGCTGCCGGCGCGAGCAGGTCACGCGCGAGCTCATCGCCATGGAGCGGGATGGCCTGCTGGTGAAGACGCGCGGAGCCCTGATCCTGCCGGATCCGGAGGCCATCCGCAGCCGGATCAGCCTGAAAATGCAGGCTGCCGGGTAGCCAACCCGCGGGCCGGCCCGCCATGTGCGCTGCGGCACAGACCCCAGGCCGGCGGACGGCCAAATCTCCCCGGCAAGAAGGCCAACGCCGGCCCGGCCCGATGCCGTGCCGTACTGGCACCTTGCCGCCACCAGGGGAGCACCAGGAACCATGACACTGAACGCCCAGGCCAGGCCCTTCGCGGCCATCGCCGTGTACATGTGCGCTCTGCTGGCCCTCATCGGCGCCTTCGCGATTTTCATGCGCATGCAGGAGCTCGCGAGCGAAATTCATACGCTGAGGACCAAAGGCGCGGTCTCGCGGGCGCTCGTCACAGACAAGAAGGAGGACACGATCGTCCGAACTGAAAGGAGCGGCATCAAACCGTCGAGCACGAGGACACGCTCCACGACGACGCCGATCCATGTGCTGAGCCTTTGGTTTGAACGCAACTCGCCTGTGAGCTACGCCGAGCATGCCATGAAGGGCGACGAGGCCGCCCTCCCCGCCGTGCCGCCACGCGCGACCAATCCCCTCGCAGCCGTGAACCACACAGGCGTGCTCTGGGTCAGCGAGGAGATCTTTGCGGGCACAAAGGTCGGTGACGTGCTGGTCGTGGTCAACAGCCCGTTCAACCGCTCGGCACCGAAGCTGTTCGCGGACGTGAAAGCCTTCGATGACACCAGCGGCTGGCCGTGGATCGCCCTGTGTCTGGTTCTGGCTGCCATGCTGGCAATGTTCGGCCGCAGGATCAGCCAGGGCGGACAGGCAACAGGCCCCGGCAACGTCTGATGCCGCCCGGGGCTTGTTCTGTTTCGATTTGTCCTTGCGGCTGGGCAAGCGTGTCACGGCGCGCTGCCATCACCGGCAGGAGCAGGATTTTCCGGGCTGCATGTTGTTGTTCTTGGAGAAACTCTCGGCATCCAAGCGGTAGCTGAAGCGTCGGATGGTGCAGTAGCTCGTGCCGAATGCAATCTTCAGCTGGGTTTCATCGCGGGAATCAATGTCATACTTCCCGCTCTTGCAGATGACGGCAGCGGCGCTGGCCGGCGAGGCGGCGAGCACCGCGATGGTTGCTGCGGCCAGCAAGGCCGGCAGATGAAGGCGTGAGCGGGATGGCATGGTCGTCTCCTGATCCTGGCCAGGCAAGGGTCTGCCCGGTGCCAGAATGGCAGCAGACCTGACCAGCCCTGATGCGGGCTGTGCGCTAGCGCACATTCCGCCACACCAGACCCGAGCAGGGTCTGCGTCTTCGATGACACCGCCAATCGCCCGCGGCGCTGCCCGATACGGTGCCAGGCCTGCGGGGCAGAGACCGGGGACAGCCAGAGCCCTCATCTCGACAACAGGAACCCGTCCATGACCAAACCGGAATCGCCGGCAGACGCGCTGGCAGACAAGATCCTGCTGGCAATAGCCGTACTCAGCACGATCATCGTGCTCGTCCCGGTCGGCGTTCTGGCAGCAGTGTTGGCCATTCTCGGGCTCAACGTGATCGCGTTGATTCCGAAAGTGCTGTCCTTGCCAAGCCTGATCGGGTCGATTTCGATAACGCCGACGATCCTGCTGATCACCCTTTCGGCGGTGTTTCTCGCCGGTTATGCGTTTCGCGCGCGCTGGACCCCGCTCATCGTGGCCATCCTGGCGCTGCTCTGGGGGCTCACCGCCAGCGGCGCGACGTTGATGATCCCGCTGCTGGGGCTGCCCGATGGACTGCCCAACATCACGATCCTGATGATGATCCCGGGCCTGATCGGGCCAGTGCTCGCGGCAACCGGCCTGGCCGGCTTCATGCTGACGAACAACCGTGTCCGGGTACGCTTTGCGGGCAGACGAGGAACGGCTGTTCGGGAGGTCTTGCCATAGCGCATGCAGCCTTGAACGGACCGGCACCGGAGTTGCCTCACCTGCCCTTGTCAGGCTGGGCAACGAGGTAGGCCGAGATCGCTTCGGTGAGGCGGGCGGCCTTGTCGACGTTCGCGCTGTTCGAGACCATCAGTGCCGTGACGAGGGCCTCGATCACAAGGAGGGCCGAGACGTTGCTCGATGAGAGAACCGCATGCGAGGAGTGCGCGATCAAAAGCTCATCCGACAGCGGCGCAAGGGGAGAGGCGATCGAGTCGGTCAGCGCGATGATGCTGGCACCCCGATCCACCGCGTAGCGCGTCAGGTGGACCGCGTCGGTCGCGTAGCGTGGAAACGAGATTGCAATCAGCGCATCGGCGGCCGCGAGGTTCATCAGCCGGCCGGCAGCGACTTCGGTCCCGCCATATTCGACCACGTTGACGAGTTGCCGGCAGAAGGGCTGCAAGCCGAGGGTCAGCAGCGCGGCGAGATGGGCCGACAGCCCGAAGCCCAGAACATAGACGCACGACGCGTCCGACAGCACCTTCACCACCCGCGCCAGCACGGCGGGATCAAGCCCCTCCGCCGTGGCCCGCAGGCTGGCTAGCGAATCCTGCAGGCTCGTGCGCAAGGGGTCGTCGCCGGTCTGGCGCGCCAGCGCGCCACGGAGCTTTTCCACCGGACGCAGGACCTCCTGCAACGCATCGGCCAGCGCCGCACGCAGATCCGAATAGCCGTGGAAGCCCAGCGCCCTGGCAAAGCGCGAGAGCGTGGCCGTCGACACACCGCTCGCCGCCGCCAGATCCTCGATCGACAACGAGGAGCCATGCACCGGGTTGCGCAACAGGTGCTCCGCAATCACCCGGTTGGAGGCCGAGCCCGAAGCCTGCAGTTCGCGCAGCCGCCGTCCCAGATCGGAACTCGCGAAGGCAGTGCCACCGGCACCCATGCCGACATTTGAGGCATGAAGACTTTTTTTCATCTATTGACCATATGAAAACTTCCAGACAATGTGAAGCCCACTCGGAATGGAGAATGTTCCACTCATCAGGGAGACCCGATCATGCTCAAGCGCAACTTCCTCGCCACACTGGCAGGCGCAGCCCTCGCCGCCGGACTGGCCACATCGACCATGGCCCAGACCGACAAGCTGCGCGTGGGTGTCGAAGGCAATTATCCACCCTTTTCGATGATCGCGCCGGACGGGAAGCTGCAAGGCTTCGACATCGACATCGCCAATGCGGTCTGCGCCGAGATGAAGGCCGAGTGCACGTTCGTCCAGCAGGAGTTCGACGGCATCATTCCGGCGCTCAATGCCAGGAAATTCGATCTGATCGTCGCGTCCATGACCATTACCGAAGCGCGCAAGCGGTCGGTTGATTTCTCCGATCCCTACTATGACGTGCCCTCACGCTTCATCGCCAAGCAGGGCGCTTTTGTCGATCATTCCCCTGCCGCGCTGAAGGGCAAGAAAATCGTCGTGCTGCGCAACTCACCCCGCGCAACATTCCTGGCCGAAACCTACAAGGAGAGCGAGGTCGTTCTCGCCGGCAAGGAAACCGAGGTCTACATGGAACTGGCCGTTGGCCGCGCTGATGTCGCCTTCGGCTCTTCCGTCGTGTCGGGTGAAGCCTTCCTCAAGAAGCCGGAAGGCAAGGGCTTTGCCCAGCTTGGCCCGGCGATCCGCATCGGTGCGGGCTCCGGCGTTGGCATCGCGGTGCGCAAGGATGACACGGCGCTGGTCACCCGGATCAACGCGGCGCTCAAGGCCATCAAGGCCAACGGCACCTACAAGAGGCTCTCCGACAAGTATTTCGACTTCGACATCTCGGGCTCCTGAGACCGCCTGACACGGACCGGGACGCGCTGCCGCGCTCCGGTCCGGCGTTTCACGTGACGATCGGCGCAGATGGACACCGGCCCGCGCAGGGTGCGGCGGCATCGCGCCCGGGGACAGAGCGATGCTGCATGGCTACCTTCCAGCCATCCTCGATGGCCTGCGATCGACACTGCTGGTGTCGGCCGTGTCGCTGGCGATTGCCTGCGTCTTCGGGCTGATCGGAGCCAGCGCCAAGCTGTCCGCCTCGCGCACGGCCAACATCCTCGTCGACGCCTACACAACGCTGATCCGCGGCCTGCCGGAACTCGTGCTGCTGCTGCTGATCTTCTATGGCGGGCAGATCATGATCAACAAGCTCGCCGACCGGGCGGGCCTCGGTTACATCGACATCAATCCCTTCATCGCGGGCACGATGACACTGGGCTTCATCTTCGGGGCCTATCTGACCGAGACCTTCCGGGGCGCGATTCTCGCCATCCCCCGGGGCCAGATGGAGGCAGGCTTCGCCTATGGCTTGACGCGGATGCAGGTGCTCAGGCGCATCACCTTTCCGCAGATGATCCGCCACGCCATTCCCGGCTTCACCAACAACTGGCTGGTGATGATCAAGGCGACGGCGCTGCTCTCGATCATCGGGCTCGACGACATGGTCCACCGGGCCAACCTCGCGTCGGCGGCCACGCGCCAGCCCTTCACCTTCTACGCCACCATTGCGGTGATCTATCTCGCGGTCACGACGGTCTCGATCCTGGGCCTGGGCTGGCTTGAGCGCCGCTTTTCGCTCGGCGTCAGAAAGGCTGAGCTCTGATGATCGACTGGGGCCTCATTGCGGAATCGCTGCCGGCCTACTGGCGCGGGTTGCAGATCAGCCTGTTGCTGATGCTGATCTGCGTCAGCGCCTCCTTCGTGCTCTCGGTGCCGCTCGCCTTCGCCCGGGTCTCGGCCAATCCGTGGCTCGCAAAGCCGGTTTTCCTCTACACCTACGTGTTTCGAGGCACGCCGCTGCTGGTGCAGCTCTACATGATCTATTTCGGGCTCGCCCAATTCGAATGGCTGCGCGAGAGTGCGGCCTGGCCGCTGTTCCGCAATGCTTGGTTCTGCGCCTGGCTGGCCTTTGCGCTGAACTCCACCGCCTACACGACCGAGATCCTCGCGGGCGCCCTGCGCCAGACACCGAATGGCGAAGTCGAGGCGGCGCGCAGCCTCGGCATGTCCACCGCGACGATCTACCGGCGCATCCTGCTGCCCAGCGCCGTTCGCCGCGCGCTGCCGCAATATGGCAACGAACTCGTCATGGTGATGCACGCGACCTCGATCGCCAGCGCCGTCACGATTGTCGAGCTGACCCGCACGGCGCGGGACGTCTACTACAACAACCTCGCTCCGGTCGAAGCCTTCGGGCTGGTGGCCGTCTTCTACTTTGCCATCACCTTCACGCTGGTCGGCCTCGTCAAGCTGCTGGAACGGCGTTTCCTCAAGCACTTGCAACCCAAATCCGCCGATCCGGCACCGGCCCGCGCATGATCACAGATCACCTGATCGCCAAGCCCATCGGGCGAGCCCCTGAGGACCCCATCATGACCGAGGCTGCCTCTCACGCGCCATCGCCACCTGAACAGAAGCTTCTCGTCGAAGGCCTGTACAAGCGCTTCGGATCGGTCGAGGTGCTGAAAGGCGTGACCATCGCCGCCCGCTCCGGCGACGTGATCGCGCTGATCGGCTCGTCCGGGTCCGGCAAGAGCACGGTGCTGCGCTGTCTCAACCTGCTGGAAAAGCCCAATGCCGGGCGAATCGTCGTCAGCGGCGAGGAGCTGAAGCTCATCGCGGACCGCAAGGGAGAGTTGAACGCCGCAGACCCGGCGCAGCTCCAGCGTATCCGCGCCCGGCTGTCCATGGTGTTCCAGCAGTTCAACCTGTGGGCTCACATGACCGCTCTGGAGAACATCATCGAAGCACCGATGCAGGTGCTGGGCCTGACGAAGGCGGAGGCCATCGCCCGAGCGAAACGCTACCTTGATCGGGTCGGCGTGTCGCACCGCAAGGATGCCTACCCGGCGCACATGTCGGGCGGCGAGCAGCAGCGTGTCGCCATCGCCCGCGCGCTCGCCATGGAGCCCGAGGTGTTGCTGTTCGACGAGCCCACCTCGGCCCTTGACCCCGAACTCGTTGGTGAGGTCCTGCGCGTCATGCGCTCGCTGGCGGAGGAAGGCCGCACCATGCTGGTCGTCACCCACGAGATGGGTTTTGCGCGCGAGGTTGCCAACCGCGTCGTCTTTCTGCATCGCGGCGTCATCGAGGAGGAAGGGCCGCCCGCCGAGGTGCTCGGTGCGCCGAAAAGCGAGCGCCTGAAGGCCTTCCTCGCATCAAGCCTGAAATAGTCCGAGGCGAGGCCCGCACCGCGCAGCGCGTCGAGGCATTGCGATCAGGAGGCATGCCGGAGCCCTGCGCGGGGCTAACGCCGCCGCATGTAGACGCCAATGAAAGTGACACCGTTGCCGCCGCAGCCGCCATTGTCTTCCACGACAAGATAGGGACCGAACAGCCGCAGCCTGGCGCGGCAGTCGGAGCGGTCTTTGCCGAGGGGCTTCGTGCCGTCAAAGTCATCGCCAAGCGCGATCATATTGGCTTTCGGCATGTCGACGATTCCTTCGAGTTCGCCGACATTGATGGCCCCGCGCTTCACCCGCTCCGGATCATGTCCGCCATAGGTCGCTTGTCCGAGGATTTTCAGCTTGCCGGCACCGTCCTGCCCGATTTCGATTTCCGCCTCGGCCGAGCGGAACCAGGTTCCGCTCCAGTCAGCAGGCGTCGCAGTGGCACCCTTGACCACCGCCAGTTCTGAAAGCGGAACAAAGCCGATGGTCTCCCGGAACTGGTTTCTCACGCGCCGGGCATTGGGCGAAATGTAGCTCGCACGGGCGAAGCCATCCATATCAGGGCCGACCAGCAACAGATCGCCCGGAACGACAAAGGATTTGAGCTGGCAGCTATCAACCTCGGCCGGGCAGTGCGGGGTCTTTTCCGTGCGGTTGCGGTAGAACGGCAGGCGCTGGCCCTTTGTGACCACCTTCATCAGTCTGACTTCGGGATTATCCTCGCCATAGGCCACGATGCCTTCACAGGTCCGCAGGCCCGGCTGATCGCGCGCGCTCAGGGGCTCCGCCGCGATGCCTGATGCTGCGATGGCGATGACGAGAAACAGGATGCGGTGCCAGCCGGAGATCAACGTCATGACGGGTCTTTCATCGCAAGCAGTGCTGATCCGTTCAGCGTGCCCGAGGTTCCCGTGCTCCGCCACAGGAAATCCCGCAGGGCATCATGGATGGCCTCATGCACGGACACGAAACTGAGCCCACCGCGTTCGCGCTGGGCGACATAGAAAAGGTCATGTTCGGCATCCCCGATCACGATGGAGATGTCGGGATCGCCCTTTACTCCCGGCAGATGGGGTGCGCATAGCACGAAGGCGCGATCAAAGACCTCATAGGCGATCGGGTGGCCGCTCTGCCGCAGCAGCGCCTCGATACGCCGCGCTGTTTCGGGTCGGTCAACCATCCGCGCAGTGCGGATGCGGAGGCTGTTTGAAAGACCTGTCCATCGGTCCCTCACGGTGAGGATGTGCATGCTGACCTAGCCGGGTGACATGAAATTGGCGCGATAGGTAATGATCCAATGTGCCGGCCCTACAGTCCGGCAAAGGGGCATTTCCCGGCGTTCGATCAGCTCGAACCGCCCTTCCCCGGTCCAGCCCCAGCGCTCGTGAATGCCGCAATCCCTTGTTGCGGCCCGGAACCGGGTTGCGCGGATTATCCCGCCATTCGGCAAGACCTCGACGTTGGCGAGCAGCGCACCATCGCGGCGCTTGCCGTCCGTCCCGCTGGACCAAAGGTGGGGTCCGGCCCGGCCATTGATGCCCGGCAGGAGATACCAGGCGCTGAGCTGGTTCTGGCCATCACCGGCGCAATCGCTCCGCAACAGAATGGCAGATCCTCGCAAGGGATAGCCCTGCGCGGTCCCATCCGGCTGGAGTGGTTTGCAACCGGGCACGGTGAGGAGGTTCCGGCGCGGAATGCCGCTGTCGGAGGGCTCACCGAAAGCCGCCCCCTCGACGGTCTCGACATCGGGGGGTGTGGGATGCAGATAGTCATTCAGCACGCCATCCGGTTTCCGGACCAGAGCGCCCGGCGTATCCGCCAGTTCCTGCTGGTCGTCCATGTAAGCGAGCGCTGCCTCAAGACCCGCCGTGTTGACGCGCAGGTTCTCCTTCTCACCGATGCTGATCGTGATCCTGTCGGTGCGCGAGCGAAGTGCATGAAGGATGCTTCTGGCGCGGCTGCTCTGGAAACGGAAGCCGGCATTGCCTTCGAACTCCGCCCTGTGGCTCGTCGGCCCCTTGACGATTTCCGCGCCGGTCGGCGTGACGACGAGAAGCGCGCGGCTCTTTGCGAGGCGATCTCCCTCGCCGGATGGCCCGGGATCGACGATGCGGATTTCAGGAGTGGCATCGCGCACCGGATGATGACGGATCTGCAGGAGCGGAATGCCGGGCTCTGCAACAGCCTTGGATGGCTCGGCAAAGACGATGGCCGTGCAGACATGGGCGTTGTCGCAGCCGACGAGCCAGTTGCCGAAGATACGAACCTCTTCCTTGGCAGACGCCGGCGAGACCATTCCGGCAAGGAAGGCCGCTGCACCGAAGCTGGCGAGCCCCACTTTGCGAATGGGCATGCAGACAACCCTTTTCACGCTCATGGCTCGCAGGGCACGGTATGCCCTTTTTCGTTGTCGAAGCAGATGAGAGGGGGCTGCGGCTCGTTCGCCCCGCGGCAATAGCGGGTTTCTTCCCGCCGCGCCGGATGCCCGAGAAAGGGTTCTGTCACGACAACCATCTCGAAGCCGCTGGCGGACAAGGTCAGCGTCTGGCGGACTTCAAACCTCTTCTTGTAGAGGTCCGGCGGGGCCCAACTTCTGCAGGACAGCCGAAGCCGCCATTCCGGTCGGCTGCCTCTGACGCTGAGGATATCGCAATGCAGGCTTGGCTCCCCGGAACTCCGCTCCGGAAAACTTGCGGTCCTGCGGTCATAGACCAGCATGAAGATTTCCGACCATCGGCAGTGCGCGTCATCCGCCCAGGTGCCCCGAAAGTCCTTGCGCCATGGCGGCGGCCCGTCGGCCCGGACAGGTGTGAGAAGGGCAAGACACGCCATGGCGCCCAGCAGCCATGTTCGCCCGGTGCACCCGATGATGTGCTTGTGGTCCCGGCAGAGAGTGTTCAGCCGACGCATCGCAGGACATCCTTCCTATCCAGGAACGAGGGATGCTGCGGAGCGCGCTTGCGCGCTGTGCGATGGCGCACAGTTCGGTGTCGCTCATCATGTCGGTGTCACAGGCCTGCCGGCTGAAGCAATGCCTTTTGACGCACGCGTCAGGTCAGGCGGATGCCCTTCACGGGACAGCAGCGAGGAACAGGAACACGCCGAAAATCACGAGGTGAACGGCTCCCTGCAACACCGTCGTGCGCCCGGTTGCGAAGGTCAGCGTGCTGACGAACAGCGTCAGGATCAGCAGAACCATGGCCTCCGGACCGAGCCCGAGTGTGAGCGGCTTGTCCAGATAGATTGATGCCGCTCCGACAATCGGGATTGTCAGTCCAATGCTGGCCGCAGCCGAGCCAAGGGATGCGTTCAAGCTCGTTTGCAGCCTGTTGCGCCTGGCGGCCTTCATCGCCGTCAAACCTTCGGGAAGGAGGACCAGCGTGGCAATGACAACGCCGACAACGGCCAGCGGCAGACCGGCCCGGACCACTCCCGCCTCGACGATTGGCGAAAGTGTCTTGGCAAGCAGGATGACAATACCAAGGCTGAGCACAAGCAAGATGGCGCTCAGGATCGTGGTTCTGGTGGTGGGCTTTTCGCCCTCTCCTGCACCGGCATACTCGATCACGAAATCAGCCCGGTGCCGCACGGTCTGCACGAAGACGAACAGCGCATAAAGCCCCAGCGAAACAGCACCGACAAACACGAGCTGGCTTGGCGCGAATGTCGGGCCGGCCGTTGTACGCGTGAAATTCGGCAGGACCAGCGAGACGACCGCCAGCGTAGCGATCACGCTGAGGATGGCCGCCGCCCCCTGAACGCGGAACTCCTGCTCGAAATGACGTGCCGAGCCAAAGACAAGACAAAGCCCGACAATGCCGTTGAGCACGATCATCACGACGGAGTAGACCGTGTCCCGCGCCACCGCGTCGCTGCCGTTCGAGCCCGATGCCATGACGGAGATGATAAGGCCGACTTCAAGCGTGGTGATGGCCAGCGCCAGCAGGATCGAGCCAAAGGGCTCGCCGATCCTGACCGCCAGAACCTCGGCATGGTGCACAGCGGCGAAGACGGCTCCGCCCAGAAGCAGGACCGCGAGACCGATCACCGGCGCACTGGTCGGGGAGACGAGAGAAGCGGACTTCGCAGCGACAAGGAGACCGGCAGCCAGAGGCGCGGCCCAGCACCACCACGGCATCGTGTTCCAATCGTGATCCGCATCCGCCATGTTTGAACCCGTGCCGAGGCCTTGCCGCAGCGCCCCTGAGTGCCATGACGCTGAATGCCATATCCGCGACTGTTAACGACAGGGGCAAGATTGTCACGGACAATGTGCGACCCGTCCCAGGCGTGTTCAGCACGCTCCGCGGAATTTAAAACGAACACAGTCACCGCATAGCGTGGACGGACTGTTCCTGCGGCGCACGCATGATGCTGAATTGAATCGAGGTTCCCATGCACCCCCTTCATCGTGAAACACACCTGATCGAACGGATCGGCTGGTTGCGGGCGGCTGTCCTGGGGGCCAATGACGGCATCATCTCGACAGCGAGCCTGCTGGTCGGCGTCGCGGCTGCGGCCACAGCGCCCAGCGAGGTGCTTGTTGCCGGGTTCGCAGGTCTGGTCGCAGGGGCGATGTCGATGGCGGCGGGCGAGTATGTCTCCGTCAGCTCGCAATCGGACACCGAGGCCGCCGATCTCGCCCGTGAGCGGCGCGAACTGGCGGAGCAGCCCGACGCAGAACTGGCCGAGCTGACCGCGATTTATGTCGCGCGCGGCGTCGAGCCGACATTGGCACGGCAGGTGGCCGAGCAGATGACCGCCAAGGACGCCTTTGCCAGCCATGCCCGCGACGAACTCGGACTTTCGGCGCATGTGGTGGCACGGCCGGTGCAGGCCGCGCTGACCTCCGCGCTGACCTTTGCCGTCGGTGCCGCCGTGCCCCTGCTGATCGCGATCTTCGCTCCCGCTGCAGGGCTGGCCACAACGATCTCCGCTGGATCGCTGCTCTGCCTCGCTGCGCTGGGGGCGGCTGGCGCGTGGATCGGCGGTGCCTCGATCTGGAGACCAACGCTGCGCGTGACGTTCTGGGGCGCCATCGCCATGGGCGCGACAGCGGCAATTGGCCTGCTGGTGGGGCACGCGGTCTAAGGCCACGCCCATGAGCCATCGGCCAGGCACAGAACCCACGCCTTTGCCCGGCTTCCGGTGGTCAGTGACTGCCTGCGAAGGGGAGAGTGGTGCCGAGACCGGAACCGAAATAAAAGCCTAAACCATTGTGAAATATTATATTTTTTAATTTGATATCATCGAAAGACCAACAAATAGACCAACAAGCTACGCGACTGCCCCTGAATTTCTGCGGTCATAGGCGGTCCAGCAAATCTTTTTTGGACCATCCAAGATTGCCGGCCGGGAAAGCGGTGCAAGCGCTTTCAGGCCTCAAGTTCTGAGGCCGTCCCGCCGTGGGCTGGAGTTTAGCTAGAGTTGCCGATGCGATCAAAGGAGCATGAAGCTGCATCTGGTCGCTGGCTAACCTCAATTGACATGTTGTCGAACGCAGTTCCGTTGGCGCGAATGTTGGAGATGATGCCCAATTGCGTCCCTACTGCGCGGTCCTTCAAAAAAGCCGTGCATCGGTAGAACACCAGTCTATACGCAGTTCCTGTGTTGTTCTGAGCTTTGATGACGAAGCGCGCCCATCCGGGGCTTGATCTGCCGACACTTTCGATGCTGACCGAGACCGGATCGGAAGCCAAAGCCGGCGATGTCGCTAAGAGAAAAGCTGCGATAGACTTTTTCATGGGTCAAAAAATGTGCCGTTAGAGACAGGTAGGCAAGGGATTACACTCCAGCGATGATTCAACGTTGGCGCTTGGTGCAAGGCAAAGTGCGATGGATGGCTGGTCAGAATTGGA
Source organism: Hydrogenophaga intermedia (assembly GCA_943370645.1). Lineage (GTDB taxonomy): Bacteria > Pseudomonadota > Alphaproteobacteria > Rhizobiales > Beijerinckiaceae > Allobosea. The sequence goes on from CALRRR020000004.1 coordinate 168,566, forward strand.
CGTTCCAACTTAGTCACTACCATTTGAACCGTTTGTTTATTGGCGACGCCAGCGCCCGAGCTTTGCCAAGGCCAGTCTTACAGGCAGGTGCGAACGCCAGTCTTGACCAGTTCAGCCCAGTCCTTGCCTAGCGCCTCTCGCGCGTCGATGGCGTTCGAAGCCCCCGGATCGGAATTGCGGAACAGCACAACAGCAAGGCCCCTGTCATGCGAGCCAACCGTGTAGGTCGGGCCGGGCGTGAACGTGGTCTGGGCCTGATAGAATCCTCGGCTTCCTGAAATGGTGGTGTTCGCGGTGCCTGGCCCCTGCACTACCGCGATATTGCTCTGCCCTTCCGTGCCTGTGATGATGAAGCGGTCAAAGCCAGCGCGGATCGTCTCGATAGCAGCGACCTTCTGGGCAACGCGCAAAGCGCCCTGTGCGCCGCAAGCTGGTGCGGCCCCGGCCTGTACTATCATCGTGTTTGCCGACGTGCGGATAGCCTCACCACGAGCACAACCGATCAACGCCAACGGTATCAGTGCCAAGGCGAGTTTCATCTAAGCCCCCTTGCTTCATTAGGGACAACTAGAGCGCACTTCCCAAACGTCAACGAATGCCCTCGAAAGACGCCAAGCCCGCCTCGCGCGCGCTGCGTAAAGCTTTGCAGCCTATCGGGGCCCTGTTATAGCGCGCTCGCAAACGATTGCCGTTCCTGTCGCATTCCGGCCTTTCTTTAAAGGCCCCAGCAACCCGATCCGCTTGGCGGCAATCTCTTGGAGAGCACCAATGTCAGCACCTGCAAAAGCTGGTCAGATAGCTGCAATCTCTCACATTCTGGCCATTCTCAAGGCGTTCAGGGACATTGACCCTGAGTTCCCAATGCAACAGGCTGAGATCCTCCTGTGGATTGCCATGCGACCCGGCATATCGACGCGGGAGTTATGCGACCTGACAGGCCTCGCACAGGCCTCAGTAAGCCGCAACATCGCTGCACTGGGGCTGGTGCATCGCAAGGGGATAGAAGGAAAGGACTTTGTGACGTCCGCGGGTGACCCGATGGAGTCGCGACGGCTGATTTACTTCCTGACAAGCAAGGGCAGGTCATTCATGGCTGGCCTTCTCAGTAAGGTTGATCCGTCAATCCAGTTCGAGGCCCCCACCTACAGGCAGTTCGTCTCGAGCATCACAGGCCGGCGCTACCCCCCTGCTTAGGGGGGACGAGGCTTCCTTCAATAAAATCCGACGCCCGCCCGCGCGTTTTGCTTGCATCCTTGCGCAGGCAGGCGAGAAGCCATTCGCCCTCCTAACGGCTGCCCGCAGCCATTTTCCGCCGTTTGTTTATTGACCAAAGCAGCGCCCGCCCCGCGCGCGCACTTGGCAACTACGGCAACGCTTTGCTGCAGAGTTTGCTCCTCGCGCGCGCCTGCGCTCATCGGTTGCGCGATGGACTACGCCAAGGGCAAGGCCATTGAGTGGGCTTCAGATACGTCCAAGCAGAACGAGAACCAAAGCAATAATCAGGATAGTGCCAAGGAGACCGACACCACGGTGACCAAAGCCATAGCCATAGCCACCAAAGCGACCAGAAAAGCCACCTAGCAGAGCTATTATGAGGATGATGACAAGGATTGTTCCAAGTGACATTGTGTTACCTCTGCATGTAAAATTGATCGTTCATTCCAGTGAAAGGAATGTGCAATTACTTCTGTTCAATCGAAATGCCGCGGTCTCCAATGCTGATTTCAACACCTGTTGTTGCCTGCTTTTCTCGATAAAGCTGGATACCAAGCACGGTTGCAGCAATCGCGAGAACACCGATCAATCCGTATAGAAGATTAGTGCGCGCCATGACGTCTCCCCTTGGCCTATGCATCGACCATGTCCCAAATCGTCTCTTGGGCATCGCTGCTTGGCCTTCAGGCGTGGCCATTCGATTGGACTAACGTCCAAGGCTCGCAATTGTTCCCTCCGGTGCTGGCCTTTGCGACATGCCGGTGTCGGTGCGGGTTATTGATGCGCCAGCGCATTGAGGCCCTGCCCCACTGTCTCGCGCGCGCGCCCGCGCGTATCGCTCTCGAAAGTCCCTCGCACGGGCAGCTTTGCCTTGGGGCAAGCGCCGCCGCCCGTGCTGCATCTTCCGGCTCCTGCTGCGCATTCTAGATTTTCAGCGCCGCAGCTATTCCACCGGCTTTCGCCGATCAATCAGTGCTGAAGCCTTCATTCAGCATGTAGAGATTCCGGAGCTTGCAGAAATCCGCCCGATGCTCGGTCGGGCTGTAATCGACCCATTGGACACGGAAGCGCACCGTGCAGGAGCCAGCATTGCTTTTCCAATCCATGTTGACGCTGCTGCCGGCGCGGATCGGCGCATCAAGCCAGTTAGTGCTCCAGCTTCCGTTCTGGAACGTCTGGAAGCCGCTGATCGTCCAGCCCTGCGAACGATTATGCAGCTTGAAGGGATAGTCGCTCTGCGCATGCGCGCTGGTGACCGCCTGCGCCGAAAAGAGCGCCGCTGCGGCAACGAGAACACGAAACATCAAGTACTCCTTTTTTATCGGGACTGCCCGCTTGTGCGTTAGATGACCCGGTGGCCTGCTTCAATTGCTTTTGTCGAGGGAGTCCAGGCTGGATGTCCTCATGGTCGCGCAGGAAGATGCGCGGTAAGCGCTTCCTTGCTCGGACGCGGTAGCCGACAGCATGGGCAGCTTTACATGGGGCAAGCGCCGCCGCCCATGCTGTATTTGCCCTGTAAAAACAGGCGGTAGCAGCAACCAGCACCTATAATAGCTATGTGCCGCGTATCGTTGGGCTATCCTGTCTTAACCCGTGTTCTTGGGATCAAGCCCTTTCGCATCAATGACTTGCGCAAGGCGTCCGTGATGGGCACGGGCGCATTGTCCGGTGCCTCTCCATTGCTATCCAGCACCTGTTGGCTGGATTGACAGAACCCGGCCAGCTTCTGGTTGGCACCGGTCGGGTTTCGTTTGAGCACCTGTCTGGGCGGCACAAAGGCGGTGAGATAGGCATGGCTGGCCGGATCACCCGTCACGCTGCAATCATATCTCGTCAGACGATAGAGTGTTGAAGGCCTCGCGCCGGCAAACACGCCCGCCCGCGTGACTTCGATCCAGCCGGCCTTTTCGAGTTCCACCAGCGTTTCAGCCGCTTTGACGTTGCCGCATGGCGTCGCTGTTGGGCTGGATCGATGCCGGCGACCAACAAACGCTTCGCATGGTCGCGCCGGTCACGGGCCGGCCCCAAGGTGATTTCAGGATAGGCACCGATGGTCAGCGTCTTCTGCGCGCCGCCGTGGCGATAAGCCTGTTTCCAGATTTTGCCGCCTGCCGGTGTCACCCAAAGCCGCAAACACTTGCCATCGGAGAGCTCAACCACGGAATCAGCGGGCTTTGCGCCCCTGATCTGCACGTCTGAAAGGGCCATTTGTTGGTCTCCTGCTAAGGCGCGTTGCCAGGAGACCAACAGTGAGACCAACAAAGCCGCTGCCCGTCAACGGATGCCCATGAACGCCAACGACGCAAAAACCCGGCAAAACCGCCTGCTATGGGCTGTTTTTGGGGTTAAATGGTCTTCTATGAAGGGGAGAGTGGTGCCCGAGACCGGAATCGAACCAGTGACACAGCGATTTTCAATCGCTTGCTCTACCAACTGAGCTACTCGGGCGCCGGCGGTCGCGCTGGGCGCACCGCGTTGGTGGGCGGGGTATAGTCGCTCGCTTTTCGCCTGTCCAGAGTTTCGTTGCCTTGCGATGCCACACTGGCCATGCGTGATCTCAACACGGCGGTGAACTGATCAGATGTCAGACAAGGGCGGCCATCAGATGCCAGCGCGCTCATCCAGCTTGGCTCGCAACAGCGCGGAACGACGGCGACAAGCAGCCATACCGCCACGGTGAGCGTGGCGAAAGCGGCCAGCCATGCAGCGAAGCCCGGCAGCCGAGCACGGGACAGGAGCCAGTGTTCTGGATGGCCTCGCTGCACTCGCCATGACAAGGCGAATGGCAACCGTCATCCCCGGCGTTTTCAGCGGCCGCGCAGGCTGCCGCTGTCGCCGTCTGCGTCATCGTCGGACGGGCGGTCTCGGCCTTCCTCGACCGGGACAGCGTAGCGATCGGTCAGCCAGCGGTTGAGGTCCACATCGGCGCAGCGCTTCGAACAGAAGGGCTTGAAAGCGGCTTCGGTCGGCTTCGAGCAGACCGGACAGGTGCGGCTGGCTGCCCGCACCGAAAATTCGACCGGCGTTGCCATCACGACCCCTCCCCTGCAAGACGCGCGGCATCGGTGCGGCGCAGATCGGTCTTGAGGATCTTGCCATAGTGGCTCTTTGGCAGGGCGTCCACGAAGACATAGTCCTTCGGCCGTTTGAAGCGGGCGATGCGCGACAGGCACAGGGCATCGAGCTCCGCCTTGCCGGCCTCGCCGACGACATAGGCGATCACCACCTCGCCCCAGTCGGGGTCGGACCGGCCAATCACCGAGACCTCGCGCACGGCGGGGTGTTCGAGCAGCACCTCCTCGACCTCGCGTGGATAGATGTTCGAGCCGCCGGAGATGATCAGGTCATTGGCGCGGTCCTTGAGCACCAGATAGCCCTCGGCATCGAAGGCCCCGACATCGCCGGTGTGGAGCCAGCCATCGCGCAGCGAGCGGGCGCTGGCCGCCTCGTTGTTCCAGTAGCCGGACATCACAGGCGTGCCCCGGCAGATCACCTCGCCGGTTTCTCCGGGCGGCAGGTGGCGGCCTTCGGGATCGACGACAGTGGTTTCGATGCAGGCGAAGGCGCGGCCCGCCGAGGCGAGGCGCTCCAGCCAGCGCGGGTGGTTGGCATCGCCGACCTCGCCCTTCGGCAGGTGGGTGATGGTCATCGGGCTCTCGCCCTGGCCGTAGATCTGGGCGAAGCACGGACCCAGATGCGCGAGCGCCGCCCGCGTGTCCTCGACATACATCGGCGCCCCGCCCCAGGTGATGGTGCGGATGGCGCCGGGCGCAAAGGCCGCACCGCTGCCAACAAGGCGCTTGATCATGGTCGGCGCGGCAAACATCGAGACATTGCGCCAGTGGTTCATGGTGGCCGCGATCTCGGACGGCTCGAAAGCCCCGCTTTCGGGCACCAGATTGATGCCGCCGCGCATGACATGGGCCATGATGTACAGGCCCGAGCCGTGGCTCATGGGGGCGGCATGCAGGATGGGATCGCCGACCTCGACGCGGTCGACCTCCAGCGCATAGGCCTGGCTCATGGCGGCGAGGTTGCCATGGGAGAGCATCGCGCCCTTGGGCCGGCCGGTTGTGCCGGAGGTGTAGAACAGCCAGGCCAGATCGCTGCCGGCGCGCGGTGCAAGCGCGGCAGCGTCCGCAGTCGCCAGCTGCTGCCAGTCATCCGAGCCGAAGCGGACCAGATGCTCCAACGAGGCCGGGGCATGATCGGCGACGACGCTTTCCAGATCGGCTGAAAAGAAGGCCAGCCGCGCGCCGGAATGTTCGAGGATGTAGGCGATCTCCAGCCCATGCAGCTTGGCATTGACCGGCACGGCGGCGAGCCCCGCATGCCAGATGGCATACAGCGCCTCGACATAGGCGGGGGTGTTGCCGGCAATGATGGCAACGCGGTCACCGGCCACCAGCCCGAAACGTTGCCGGAGGCCTGCCGCGCGGCGGGCCACGATGTCAGCCAGCGCGCCGTAGCTGGCGGTAACGGCAAGGCCATGGCCGAGTGCCGGCGCATCGGGAGCGGCCAGGGCCGTGCGCTGCAACCACAAGGCGATGTTCATGCGCTCATCTCCTGCATGCGCGGCCTTTCGCCACCGGTGTCAGTTGGCCGCCTGAAGCCAGCCCATGTGGACTGGATAGCCCTCGCCGCCAAGCAGCGACAGCGTCTCGTAGAGCGGCAGGCCGACAACGGCGCTGTGCGAGCCGACCAGTTTGACAATGAATGAGCCGGCAATGCCCTGGGCCGCATAGCCGCCGGCCTTGCCGCGCCACTCACCGCTGGCCAGATAGGTCTCGATGTCTTCCGAGGACAGGCGCTTGAAGCGGATCCGCGTCTCGACCAGACGTTCGCGGAAGGCGCCTTTCGGCGTCACCAGCGTGACTGATGTGTAGACCCTGTGGGCGCGGCCCGACAGCAGCCTGAGGCACTCGGCGGCCTCATCCACGATCTCGGGTTTTGGGAGCACGCGGCGGCCCAGCGCAACCACCGTGTCGGCGGCAATGATGTATGCTCCTGTCAGTTCCGGCTGGTTGCGGGTCACGACAAGGGCAGCCTCGGCCTTCTCGCGGGCCAGCCGCCGGGCCAGATCGCGCGGGCGCTCGTTCTTCTTCGGGGTCTCGTCGATGTCGGTCGGCAGCAGCGAATCGGCCTTGATGCCAGCCTGATCAAGCAGGGCGAGCCGGCGCGGGCTGGCAGAGGCCAGCACCAGCCGTGGCCGCCAGCCGGGCACCGACGGAGAGGGCGACGGGGAGGACGATGGGGCGCGGCGGCCAAACACGGGCGGTCCACTTCTGTTGTTGCGCCCAGTGGCTTACGGGATCAGCGCGCAAAAGTGAACTGTGCGTCGGCTCTTGCCAACTGCACTGTCACCCCGGCCTAGCGCCGGGATAGCGGTGTGGTTGGTGACCGCCCCCTGACGATGTCGCTGTCCTGTCAGGCGACCGTTTCGGCAGCAGGAGGCGCGGCTGGCTGCCCGGCGCTCGCCCTCGCAGCGTCTCGATCCGCCTTCTCGCGTGCGCGGAAGGCGCGGATGCCGAGCGGGATCGCCGCGAAGTAACCAATCACGATCAGGCTCAGCGCCTCGAAAGGATAGGCCACGACCAACGCCACGGCCAGCGTGACGATGACGAAAATGGGAGCCACCCACTGGCGCGGCACCCTCGCGCCAAGCGTCTTGCCGGCATACATCGGCACCGTCGAGATCGTGAGGAAGGCGCAGGCCAGCACATAGAGCGCCACCGGAACGGCCCCATAGGGCTGCACGGGCACATCGAGGAAATGCAGGTAAAGCGGTAGCATCACCGTGACAGCACCAGCCGGGGCCGGCATGCCGGTGAAGAAGTTCTTCTGCCAGTCAGGCCGGTCCGGATCGTCGATCATGACGTTGAAGCGCGCCAGCCTGAGGCACATGGCGATGGCGAAGATGATGCAGATGATCCAGCCGAGGTTCTTCAGGTCCCTGAGCACGAAGTGATACAGGATCACCGCCGGTACGACGCCGAAATTGACGAAATCGGCCAACGAATCGAGCTGTGCGCCGAAGCGGGAGGTGCCCTTGAGGAAGCGCGCCAACCGCCCGTCGACGCCATCGAGCGCAGCGGCGATGAGCACGCAGACAACGCCCAGTTCGAGCTTGCCCTCGATCGCCAGGCGCATGCCTGTGAGGCCAAGCGCGAGGCCCAGCAGCGTGATCAGGTTGGGGGCCAGAAGCCGGAACGGGATCGGCTTGAAGCGCCGCTTCTTCGGCTCGTCCCGGTCAGGCTGGAAGGGGGGAAACAGATCGCTCACTCGACAGGCCTTTCGCGGATGGCCGCACCGTAATCTGAAGCTGCGGGGCTCACAAGCCGGCAAGGCCGGGCCAGGCCGGGTAACCGGTGCGATGATCACAACTTCGCAAGGAGCGCGTCCGGCAAGGGCGAGGCGGTGTATAACTGCTGATGACCATCGATCCCTCCTCCCGTCCGCCAACCGCTCCGCAACCTCCAGTGGTGCGAACCTGTCGCCCTCCCCGCTCGCGCAGTGCGCCAGCAGCGGTCGTTGCTGCGGCCTTTCTGGCGTGCGCTACCCCTGCCCTTGCTGGCCCGATCAGCTTCGGGCCGAGCCTGCAAGGTCAGGGCTGGAAACCGCTGACCTTCCGTTCGCTGACACCGATGGGCTTTGCCGCCGAAGGGGCAAACCAGCTCACCATCCGCGGGCAGAAGGCAGTGAGCGTGATCTGGCGCAGCCTCGATGAGGACAACTGGCCGCTCACCGCCGCGCGCTGGCGCTGGCGGGTCAACAGCGGCCCTCCGGCCACGGACCTTTCCAGAAAGGGCGGGGATGACCGCGCCATCGCGCTCTATTTCGTGTTCGCGCGCGATGCCGCGGCAGCCAATGCCGCCAAAGGCGCGCAGAGTCTGACCTCGGCCATGTGGTGGTCGTCTGGCGCTGCGCTGGTCTATGTCTGGGGCGGCAGCGGGGCCCGGAATGCCGTGGTTGCCAGCCCGCACATGGGCTCCAGCGGCAAGCTGGTGCTGCGTGTGCCGGGCGCGGTGGCCGACGGCAAATGGCTGTCCGAGCAGGCTGACCTGGCCGCTGATTTCCGCCGGGCCTTCGGGCGTGACCCCGGCCCGCTGGTCGGCATCGCCGTGTCGGCGGATTCCGACGACACGGGCGCCACCATCGATGCGGCCATCGACGGGCTCAGGCTGGAATAGAACAACCCTGCCCGGTCAGAACCGGGCGCTGCGGGATCACTGGGTGCGGAAGACGCGGGCGGCCTCGGCGGAGCCGATGTCGGCAATCACGGTTTCACCGGCAATCGCGGTCTGGCCTTCGCTGACCAGCGGCTTGACGCCGAGTGGCAGGTAAACATCGACACGGCTGCCGAAGCGGATCAGGCCGAACCGCTCACCAGGGGCCAGCACCGCGCCTTCCTTGATGAAGGGCACGATGCGCCGGGCGATCAGGCCGGCAATCTGCACGACCACGATGGGGCCGGCAGGGGTGTCGATGATCAGCGCGTTGCGCTCGTTGTCATCGCTGGCCTTGTCGAGTTCGGCATTGAGGAACAGGCCGGGCGTGTAGGCGATCTTGCGGACAGTGCCGCTCACGGGTGAGCGGTTCACATGGCAATCGAACACGTTCATGAACACCGACACGCGGGTCATCGGTTCTGCAGGCATCTCCAGTTCAGGCGGCGGCACCGCCTGCACGATCATGCTGATGCGGCCATCGGCGGGCGAGATCACCAGTCCCTCGCGCTGCGGGGTGACGCGCGCCGGATCGCGGAAGAAATAGCAGATCCAGATGGTGATGATCAGGCCGATCCAACCAAAGGGCGACCAGAGGTGGCCGAGCACTGCCGTCGCCACCGCACCGATGGCGATGAACGGATAGCCTTCCTTATGGATGGGAACGAACAGCTTCTTGACGGAATCGAGGATGGACATCGGGGGCAGCTTTCGGTGTTCGGACACATCGTTCGGCCCTCATGTAAGAGGGAACGTGCTTCCGCGCCATAGGCAAGTGCAGGCAAGCTGTGCGCCGAAGCCCCGATCAGGCGGCGCTCTTGCCGCAGACCAGCCGTTCGAGCCTGATATAGGCGATGGCGGCGACGAGGCTTCCCGCCAGCCCGCCCACGATCGCCGCCTGCTTGCCGAGCCCGTCATAGATCACGGCGAACAGCAGCGGCGAGGCCGCGAACAGCATGTTGAGGAAGAACGAGAGCTTGCCCAGCATCGAGGCATAGCCGCCCGAGCCGAACAGCTCGAATGGCAAGGTGGCGCGCGAGGTCGCGATCAGCCCTGTTGCCACGCCATAGAGCCCCATCGCCAGGGCCAGCAGCGTGGTTTGCGACAGGCCGGGCGGCAAGGTGCCCAGCGCCAGCAGCATCAGCACGAACACGAGCGGCGACATCAGCGAGGCCCCGGCCACGATGCGGACACCGGGCACCTTGCCGGACAGCGCGAAATCGATGATGCGGGCCAGAAAGGTGAAATAAGCTGTCACCGAAGCCAGAAAGATGGCCATCCCTGCCTCCATGCCGCCTTGCAGGAACATGGCGACAAAGAACAGCGGCAGCCCCCATGAGACAAGACCGCTGAACCCGGCAGCGAGGATCAGCAGCCAGAAGCCCTGCCGCCTTTGGGCCTCGGACAACTGGCCGGTCGCAACCTTGGGCGCTGCCGGATCCGCGTCGTCGAGCACCACTGGTGCGCGGATCAGCACATGTGCCAGCGGCAGGCAGACCAGAACCTGCACGGCGGCGTAGACGAAACAGACGTTGCGCCAGCCGATCTCCGTTTCCAGCCAGCCCGTCAGCGGCCAGATCAGGCCATTGGACAGCCCGCCGAACAGCATCAGCGCCCTGAGGCCGCGCCGTCCGCGCTCGGGGAAGCTCTGGGTGACCGAGGCCAGCGAGCCGATGCTGAGCGACAGCGGTGTGCCGATGCCGATCAGCACCCAGGCGGCGAGATAGCCCAACGGGCCGGTGCTCAGGCCGATGCCTACCAGCCCTGCGGCCAGCAGCAGCTTGCCGATGAGCATCGGGTGGCGCGCCCCGCCTTCATCGATCCAGCGACCAAAGCGCGGGCCGACCAACGCTGCAATGAACAGCATGACGGTGATGCCGCCATAGATGACGTTGCGGCCAACGCCCAGATCGGCGCTGATCTGGCGGTCGAGGATCGAGGGCAGATAAAGCGTCGTGCCCCAGCCCAGGATCTGCGTGGTCGCCAGCCCCAGGATGAACAGGGGAAACGAGCGCGCGGACCGGGCAGGAGCGGCGAGCGTCATTTGGTCAACGTGATCCTGACGCTGGGTTCCTCGGCGGCAGCGGCGCGCTTGAGGGTTTCCTCTGCGACGGCGACCTCGCGCTGGCGGTTCCAGAGCGCGGCATAGATGCCGTTCTGCACCAGCAGCATGTCATGGCTGCCGCGTTCGGCGATCACGCCCTTGTCGAGCACGATGATCTCGTCGGCGTTGACGACCGTCGAGAGCCGGTGGGCGATGACCAGTGTGGTGCGTCCCACCGAGACCTTGTCGAGCGAATCCTGGATCTCGCGTTCGGTGAAGCTGTCGAGCGCGCTCGTCGCCTCATCCAGCACCAGCACGGGCGGTGCCTTCAGCAAGGTCCGGGCGATCGCCACGCGCTGCTTCTCGCCGCCCGAAAGCTTGAGGCCGCGCTCGCCGACCTGGGTGTTGTAGCCATCCGGCAGGGAGGCGATGAAGCGGTCGATCTGCGCCATCGCAGCGGCAGCCCTGACATCGTCGTCGGAAGCCCCGTCGCGGCCATAGGCGATGTTGTAGCCGATCGTGTCGTTAAACAGCACCGTGTCCTGCGGGACCATGCCGATCGAGGCACGCAGCGAGGCCTGCGTCACGCTGGCAATATCCTGCCCATCGATCAGCACGCGCCCGGCATTGGGCTCGTAGAAGCGGAACAGCAGCCGCGAGATCGTCGACTTGCCAGCCCCGGATGGCCCGACGATGGCGACCGTCTTGCCGGGCGGCACGGTGAAGCTGATGCCCTTGAGGATCTTGCGCTCGGGAACATAGGCGAAGTGCACATCCTCGAAGCGGACCTCGCCCGCCGCAACCTTGAGCGCTGGCGCGCCGGGCTTGTCGAGGATTTCGGGATCGCGGCCAAGCAGCGCGAACATCTCCTCGATGTTCAGCGTGGCCTGCTTGATCTCGCGGTAGACCGTGCCCATGAAATTGAGCGGCGTGTAGAGCTGGATCAGCAAGGCATTGATCAGCACGAAGTCGCCGATCGTGTTGCGGCCCGAGCGGATGCCATCGACGCACATCCACATGGCGATGGTCAGCGCGATGGAGAAGATCAGCGCCTGGCCGAAGTTGAGCACCGCCAATGACTGGTAGGCGCGCACGCTGTTCTTCTCGTACTTGGCCATGGCGACGTCATAGCGCGCCGTCTCGCGCCGCTCGGCGCTGAAGTATTTCACCGTCTCGAAATTCAGCAGCGAGTCGATGGCCTTGCCGTTGGCGTCGGTGTCGCTGTCGTTCATGTTGCGGCGGATGTTGATGCGCCACTCGGTCGCCTTGATGGTGAAGCCCATATAGAGCGTCACCATGGTGAGCAGCAGCAGCACATAGCGCCAGTCGAAGGTCCACAGCAGCACGATGATCATCAGCGTGAGCTCGACGATCACCGGCACAAGCTGGTTGAGGCCAAGCCGGACCATGTCCTCGATGCCGCTTCTGCCACGCTCCAGCACGCGGGTCAGCGCGCCGGTCTTGCGTTCGAGATGGAAGCGCAAGGAGAGGTGGTGCAGGTGCGCGAATGTCTGGTGCGCGAGCTTGCGGACCGCGTGCATGAACACCGGCGCAAACACGGCATCGCGCATCTGGATGAAGCCGGCCGAGCCGACCCGCATCAGGCCGTAGATCGCGGTCAGCGCCAGCGGCGCGGCGATCAGCCAGCCGACGCCGATGCTGCCCGTCTTCGCCAGTTCGGCGCTCAGCGCGTCGGTGGCGTATTTGAAGGAGAACGGTACGCCGACGAGGATGACCCGTCCGATGACCAGCAGCACGAAGGCCAGCAGGACACGGATCTGCAGATCCTTGCGATCCTGCGGCCACAGATAGGGCCACAAGGCGCGGAAGGTTGAAACGAACCCGCCCGATGCGGCCGAGACGGCAGGCTTCGGGGCAGTGCTGGCAGGTGGCGACATCGGTGAGGGGAATCCACGTTCTGGGCACAATGTAAGCCCGGGCGATGCCGAACGCTAATCATTCTAAAGCAGATGCGCCCTGCCCGGAGCGCAGACCGCCAGTGCCTAAGCCTGCCACCCAAGGTGGCAGGCGTTCAGGACCATCGTCAGCAGGGTGGCAGACCGGGAAGTCCGCAGGGCCTACGCCCGGCAGGCGGGGCGGCCCGTGGTGGCGGCGCGGCGCGCGGCGGGGCGGCAACAGGTGGCGCC
>CALRRR020000005.1:0-176017 GCA_943370645.1 Hydrogenophaga intermedia
CGCGGATTTCGGAGATGGGGCGGTCCCAAAGCGCAGGGCGGGCCAGTGCCAGAAGCCAGCGGCCCTTCTCAAGGGTCCGTTCCGAGCGCCCGTCGCGTCGCTGCTTTTCGAGATACTCTTCGGCGATGCCTCCAAACGTGGTGGCCATGCTGGCGGCGTGACTGAGCTTGTCGAGCTTGCGTTTCTGGCTTGGGTCTATCCCCTGCGTCACGAGCGCTTTGGCTTCATCCCGGCGAGTGCGTGCATCTTTCAGCGAGACTTCTGGATACCCGCCAAAGGACAAGGTCTTCTCGATTCCATTGAACCGATAGGCCATGCGCCAGAGCTTCGAACCAGATGGCATCACGACAAGGAACAGCCAGCCACCATCGGACAGCTTGAACTGCCTTTCGGTCGGCTTGGCATTGCGAATCTGTGTGTCGGTGAGTGGCATTGCGGGTAACGCCTTTGCGGGTATCGACCGGATACCCGCAATAATACCCGCAATTTCGCTGGCTCCAAACGCACTCCGATACCCGCAGGCGAACAACCTCGGACAATCGTGTTTTTATTTTCTATTATTTTTCAGACGCTTACGGACAATCTCGGACGACTGCGAAGCGAAAAGTGGTGTCCCGGAAGGGATTCGAACCCCTGACCTACGGTTTAGGAAACCGTTGCTCTATCCTGCTGAGCTACCGGGACATCGGGCCTCGTCTAGCATGATTTCCGCCCGGAGGAAGAGAGGCAAAACGATGGAAGGCGCGAGAACGGTCTGCATCGTGCTTGTCCCTGATCGGGCGCGTCCTCGATCCTGCATGTGCCGATTGCGCCTGCTGCACTTGCCCATGCCGGTGATCTGCCGCACAGGAGAAGCTCTCCTGCGCTCCCTTTCGAGGCCACCATGTCCGCCACATATGTCGAATTCGGGTTGATGGCCCTCGCACTGCTCGCCGGCGGGGCTGCCACCGGCCTGCTGGCCGGGCTGTTCGGTGTGGGTGGCGGCGCTGTCATGGTGCCGGTCCTGTATGAGGTTTTCGGCATCGTCGGCGTGGCGCCGGAGGTCAGGATGCCGCTGTGCGTCGGCACCTCGCTGATGGCCATCATCCCGACCGCGATCAGCTCCTATCGCAAGCATCTGAGCAAGGGCATGGTCGATCAGGAGATCCTCAAGCTCTGGATCCTTCCTGTCCTTGTCGGAGTCATCGCGGGCAGTCTGGTGGCGCGCCATGCGCCTGCCGGGCTGTTCAAGCTGGTCTTCGTCTGCGTGGCGGCCATCTCGACCGCGCGCCTGCTGTTCGGCAATGACAAGTGGAAGATCTCGGACACGCTGCCGTCGAAGTTCGTCATGCGGATCATCGGCGGGGTGATCGGTGCCCTGTCCTCGTTGATGGGCATTGGTGGCGGCCAGATCTCCAACATCTTCATGCTGCTGTATGGCCGCAATATCCACCAGGCCGTGTCGACCTCAGCCGGTCTTGGCGTGCTGATCGCCATTCCGGGTGCTCTTGGCTACATCTATGCCGGTTGGTCGAAGATGGCGCTGCTGCCGCCCGGGTCGCTTGGCTATGTCTCGATGATCGCCTTTGCCTGCATCGTGCCGGCCAGTATCTATACGGCACCGATCGGTGCCCAGTGGGCGCATAAGCTGCCGCGCCGCAAGCTGGAACTGGCCTTCGGGGTCTTCCTGATGCTGGTCTGTCTGCGCTTTCTCTACAGCCTTGTGACGGGAAGCTGATGGCGCAAGGCGGGCACCATCCTTCGGCGCGGGCCGAACGATGGCCCGCCCTGCTGGCCGCCTTCGTGATGATCTCTTTCGCCACAGCTCTGGCTGGCGGTCCTGCTGCTGCGACCTCGTGCTGGGAGGGAGCGGGGGAGCCGCTGGCTTCGGGCTTCAGCGGCCTGTCGCCAGAGGGCGATGTCAGGTTGCCGGGTGACTCGCGTGGGCGACTGGTTGGAGTGAAGATAGAGCCTCCGGATGGTGCATCCAATGACCTGCAAGCCCTGCTCAAGGCATGGGAAGGACAGGCGCTTCGCGGCACCGGTCAGCCGGTGCCAGATCGCTGGTCGCGGCTGCCGGTGGTGGTGGGCGATGCCGATCGGGGCGATGATCTGGCGCTTGCGCTTGTCCAACACGGATTTGCCATGGTCTGGCCCCCTGAGTTGCCGCCAAACTGCCGCATTCGCTATCTTCAAGCAGAACAGCAGGCCAGACGTGCAAGGCGCGGGCGCTGGGCTGTGGCGGAACTGGGGCTGCATGATGCCGGTGATGGCGCGCGTGTGGCCCTCAAGGCAGGTGAGGTGATCGTGATGCAGGGCAAGGTCATGCATGTTGGCCAGACGCGAACGACAACCTATCTCAATTTTGGGCAGCGTCAGGTCGGGGCCAGCGCGGAGTTTGGCATGCCGGTCTGGCGCGCGCTGGAGCGGCAAGGGTGGACAACGCAGACCCTGAGAGGCCAGAACGTCAGGGTGCGCGGTGTCGCCAGCCTCGGCCGTCCGGCACGGGTGCTGGTCGACGACGTCTCGTCGATCGAGTTTGCGGAGTGAATGGAGCAGCATGCGGGGCATGTCCGGGGTAATGCGGCAAAGGGACGTGTGGACACCTCGGACACGCTGGACATCCGGCGTGGCCTTGCGGTCATGCGCCCTGCTGCTGGCCCTGCTGCTGGCTGGCTGTGCCGGGGACAGGCCCGTGTTCCTGCCGCCGGAGCCGCCGCGCCGCCCGGCCCAGCTGGCTGACAGCGCGGCCCAGCGCGAGCACCAGCGCCTGCTGGCCACGTTCGGGGGTGAGTATCGCGCGCCTGCCGTGCGCCGCATCGTCGACGAGACTGTCGCCAAGCTCGCATCCGCGACCGGTTCGGGCACCCCCTATGAGGTGACGTTGCTCAACTCGCCCGTGGTCAATGCCTTCGCGCTGCCCACGGGCCGGCTCTATCTGACGCGCGGCCTTCTGGCACTTGCCAATGACCGGGCGGAGGTTGCCGCAGTCGTGGCGCACGAGATCGCGCATGTTCAGGCGCGCCACGCGGTGGAGCGGGCCGAATTGCAGCAACGCTCCGAACTGGTCAGTCGCGTCGTGGCGCAGGTGCTGGAGGATCCGGCGGCAGGAGCGCTGGTGCAGGCACGCTCAAAGGTGAACATCGCCAGCTTCTCGCGCCAGCAGGAACTGGAGGCCGACCTGATTGCCGTCAAGGCGATTGCCGCAGCCGGCTTCGATCCCTACGGCGCATCGCGTTTCCTCGCTTCGCTGGGCCGAACCACCAACCACCGCGCCATGCTGATGGGGGAAAGGCCGGGCTCGCGGGGGCTCGACATCCTGTCCAGCCATCCCTCGACGAATGAGCGCATCCAGTTGACGCTCGCCTCCGCCCGGCAGATCGCGGCGCCGGGCCTGGGTCTGCGTGACCGCGATGGCTGGCTTGCTGCGCTGGAAGGCCTGTCCTTCGGCGATGACCCCAAGGATGGTGCGGTGCGCGGGCGGCGCTACATCAATCCGGGCCTTGGTCTGAGCTTCACCGCGCCCGAAGGCCTGACGCTGGAGAGCACGCCCGATGCCGTGCTCGGCGTCGGCGGCAATGGCTCACGCGCGATGCGGTTCGATTCGGTGCAGATCGACGGCAACCAGTCGCTTGAAAGCTATGTCGGGGCAGGCTGGATCGAAGGGGTTACGCCCGGTCCGGTCGAGCGCACCACAGTCAACGGCCTGCCGGCTGCCCTCACCTCCGGCCGTGGGACAGACTGGACTTTCCGGCTGGCGGCGATCCAGTCCGACCAGCGCACCTACCGGTTCATCTTTGCCGCGAAGGGCGCGGACAGCGACATCGACCGCAGCTTCAGGGCGGCGGTCGCGAGCTTCCGCAAGCTGACGCCGGGCGAGACAGCCGGCATCCGGCCGCTGCGCCTGCGCACGGTGGTGGCATCATCGGCCGATACGTCGGCAAGTCTCGCAGCGCAGATGGCGAGCGATGACAAGGCGCTCGACCAGTTCCTGATCCTGAACGGGCTTGACCGGAACACGGCGCTGACGCCCGGCCAGCGCTACAAGCTGATCGTCGAGTGACGGCTGGCCCTTGAACAAGGCCGTTGCGGGTCAGACCAGCACGACCTCGGGCTGTGCGTGGCGTTCCATCAGCGCGCGCTTGAGCTTTTCCAGCGCGCGGTTCTCGATCTGGCGCACCCGCTCCTTTGAAATGCCCAGCCGGTCTCCCAGCGCTTCCAGCGTCGCCTGTTCCTCGTTCAGCCGGCGCTCACGCAGGATGCGCAGTTCGCGCTCCGACAGCACGGCCAGAGCTGCCCTGAGCCACTTCACGCGCCGGTCGCTGTCGATTGTCTCGCCAACGACCTCATCCTGCAGCGGGGCCGTATCGGGGATGAAGTCCATCCGCTGAGCCGTCGAGCCTGAATCATCGTCGAGCAGTGGCGCATTGAGCGAAACATCAGGACCGGACAACCGGGCATCCATGGTCGCGACATCGGCCTTGGACACGCCAAGCGTGGTGGCGATCTCCTGATGGACGTTGTCACTGATGCGCTCGTCGCCGTTGCGGGTCAGCCGTGCGCGCAGACGGCGCAGGTTGAAGAACAGCGCCTTCTGGGCCGAGCTCGTGCCACCGCGCACGATTGACCAGTTGCGCAGGATGTAGTCCTGGATCGACGCCCGGATCCACCAGGTGGCGTAGGTCGAGAAGCGGACTTCGCGTTCGGGTTCGAAGCGGGCGGCGGCCTCGAGCAGGCCGACATGGCCTTCCTGGACCAGATCGGGCATGGGCAGGCCATAGTGCCGGAAACGGGCCGCAAGGGCGATGACCAGCCGCATGTGGGCGGAGGCCAGCCGATGGAGAGCATATTCGTCGCGGTTGTCCTTCCAGCGGACGGCGAGGGCGCGTTCCTCGTCGCGTTCGAGGAACGGGGCGTTCATCGCGGCCCTGACGAAACTGCGCTGAACCCTGGCGACATCATCCATTGCCGCTACCCTCCACTCATACGTAATGCTACGGACCGGAAGGCGCACTGGATCAGGGGCGCTTAACGCTTTGTTTGGAATCGTCCAGTGGCGGGCCAAAAGAAAAGCCAAGCGTGTCTTTGCTGACCTGCTGATCGTGGCCCGTTCTTGATGGCTTCTTGCCAGCGCAAGAAAAAGCCCGGTGTCATTGACACCGGGCTTGATGCAAGAATGCAGGGAGGCTGGCGTATCAGGCGGCTTCGGCCTCATCCTGGGCGTCTTCGGCCTCGGCTTCCTCGCTGCCCTTGGCAGCGCGGCGTGGCGACTTGGCAAGCTGGCCCTCGATCTTCTTCAGCGCCTCGGTGTCGGTGACATTGTCGACCGCGGCGATTTCGCGCACCATCCGGTCAAGCGCTGCCTCATAGAGCTGGCGCTCCGAGTAGGACTGCTCGGGCTGCGCTTCGGAGCGATGCAGGTCGCGCACCACTTCGGAGATGGCGATGATGTCGCCCGAATTGATCTTCGCTTCGTATTCCTGAGCGCGGCGAGACCACATCGTGCGCTTGACGCGGGCGCGGCCCGTCAGGGTTTCCAGCGCCTTGGTCACGACGGCTTCGTCGGCCAGCTTGCGCAGGCCCACAGTGGCGGCCTTGGCAGTCGGCACGCGCAGGGTCATCTTGTCCTTCGCGAAGCTCACGACAAACAATTCGAGTTTGAATCCGGCGACCTCCTGCTCTTCGATGGCAGTGATCTGGCCGACGCCATGGGCCGGATAGACAACGAATTCGCCGGTCTTGAAACCGAGGCGTGTCGTGCTCTTCTTGACGGTGGACATCTAGATTGACTCTCCTGTCGGTCTGCTGTCGCGCAGACAAAAAGTCCTCAGGCCCGCACCATGCGATGAAGGCCCCACTCTGCTTCGCTTGCGTGTTTCAAACGCCCGCGCACTCCCCCAGCCGGTCTGGTCTCTTCATATCCCGCCGACATGCCATTGCCCCGGACCGCCCATAGAAACGGACCTGATCAACGACATCCTGTTGTGCTGAACCCCGACCAATCGGGAGCGTGGACACGAAAACTCGACTGTATGCAGAGCATATCACAAAAATGGCCGGGTTTCAAAGCTTTCACGATTGGTTAACCACGGGCTGGGCCATCGTGGTTAACGCTTCGTGGCAGGCACCGCGTGCCATCAGCGGTGCATGTCAATCGCCTTCGCCCGGTTCGGGCGAGAAGTAGGCCTCGAACTTGCCCGGCTTGCCGTCAAACGCCTTGGCGTCGCCCGGTGCATCCTTCTTCTGGGTGATGTTCGGCCATGACTTGGCATAGTCGCCGTTGAGCTTCAGCCATTGCTCGAGGCCGGGCTCGGTGTCGGGCTTGATGGCCTCGGCCGGGCATTCGGGCTCACAGACACCGCAATCGATGCATTCGTCCGGATGGATGACGAGCATGTTCTCGCCTTCATAGAAGCAATCCACCGGACACACTTCGACGCAGTCCATATATTTGCACTTGATGCAGTTTTCCGTGACGACATAGGTCATCAAACATTCCCCGTTTGGCCGTTCAGGCTCTCGACCCGTTTCTGTAGACCGTGCATCCGGGCCGTTCAAGAAAGGTGTTTTGCTTACACCGCGCACCTCGGCGTCGGGCACGCCGGAAACGGGCCATCTTCGCTATCCTACCCGACTTTCTCATAGAGCGCCGTCACGCTGGCTGCGTCGCCTCGCCGCTCCCCCAGCCCGGTCACGCGCACGACTGCTGTCTCATGCGGAGCAGCGATCGTCAGCACGTCACCCTCTTTCAGACCATGCGCGCACGACGTGATGCGCTTTCCGGCGATGCGGACACGGCCTGCCTCGACCAGATCCTGCGCTGCGGAGCGCGTGCGGGCAAAGCGCGCGAACCAGATCCATTTGTCGAGACGCTGGCGCGGTTGCGGCATGGTCAAGGGAAGCGTCAGCCCTTGGGTTGGCCTTCAAGCTTGGCCTTGAGGGCCGCAAGCTTGGCAAAGGGCGAGTCAGGATCGGGCTGACGGTCGGCGCGCGGCTTCTGGCTGTCATCACGCAGCAGACGGCTGTCGAAGCGCTGCTCGGGGCGCGGCCCACGGCCCTCGCGATTGCCGAAAGGCTTGCGCTCGCCGTCGTCCCTCCCAGGGCGGCCCTGCCCCTCGCGGCCACGATCCGGCCCGCCCGGCCTGCTGCCTTCACGCGGCTTGCCGTCACGGTCGCGGAAGGGGCGTTCGCCGCGAGGCGCTGCTCCGTCCTGCGGCTTGCGGTCGGGGCGGAAACGGCTGGCACGGTCCGCATCGGCCGGAGCTGCTGCTTCTGCCACCGCGCCTTCCACCACGTCGGGTGCCTTGTAGACAATGCGTCCGGGCTTGGGGCCGCGACCGGCGGCAGCATCGGGGGCTGCCCTTGCAGGGCCCTTGCCGCGTCCGCGGCGTTCGCCGCGCGGATTGTCGCGGCGGGCACCCTGCTGGCCCTGATGCTTGCGCATGGGCCGCCAGACCTCGATCTCGGCTTCAGCCACGGACTGGGCGATGCCTGAAGGCGCCACATCCGCAGGGGCGGCCTCGGTTGGCGCATCCTCTGCTGCCATGTCCTCGGCCGGAACAGCTTCGGTGAGGTCCGGAGCTCCTGTTACGGCGCTGGCCGACGCATCATCTGTTGCGTCCTGGGCTGCGCCGTCGGTGCTCTGGGCTTCCAGCGCATCCGTCGGGGCCTGATCCGCCGGCGCAGTATCCTGCGCTGCTTCAGCCGGCTCAGGCGCTGCTTTCACGGGCTCGGTCGGGGCTGCGGCAAGCAGCGGGACCGTGATGGCAGGGCCGGGCCTTGTGGACACGGCATAGCCAAGCGCCTTCAGCACATTGGCGAAATCAGCCCCCGAGGCACCGACCAGCGAGGTCATCGCGCCGGTGATGACGAAGCCGTCGCCGTCGGCAGTGCCGGCTGGTGGCTCGCCCGGTGTCACGCCGGGCCGGTAGGCAATCGCCGGTCGGATCAGATCAGCAAGGCGTTCGAGGATGTCAACGCGCAAGGCGCGCTCGCCAGCCACATGAAAGCCGGCGGAGCGATAAAGGTCGCGGGCGACCTCCTTGTCGGCGGGGATGGAGGTGCGGCCCGAGAGGGCCAGATGGGCGATGTCGTCGCGGCCCTTCTGGTCGAGGCCGCCATGCTTGAGCGCCCAGAGCTGCGACGCCAGCGAACGCGGTGCCGGCTTCAGCAGAAGCGGCATGTAAAGGTGATAGGCCCCGAACCGGACGCCATGCTTGCGCAGGGCGGCGCGGGCATCCTGCTCCAGTGCCTTCACGTCATTGGCCACCTTGGCCCTGTCCAGCACGCCGAGGGCTTCGGACAACTGGAAGGCGATGCCGCGGGCCATGCCGGTCAGGTCTGGCGCATCTTCCAGCACCAGAAGCGCGCCCAGATGGCGCGTGAGGTGGGCCTTCAACCACATGTCGAGGCGCAGTTCCACCTGCTCGCGGGCGGCAGGGGTCAGGTTTTCGTCAGCGATCATGCGGATGCGCGGGGTCAGGATCTTCTCCCCGGCCATCAGCCGCGCCACCGGCTCACCACTCCAGCGGATCAGGCCGTCATTGGCGAGCACGATGCTGTCATCGCCGGCCAGCGACAGGCGGGCCGCGCGCGCTTCCAGCTCGCTGACAAGCGCCTTCTGTGCCGCGGCGTTCAGCGCCTTGGCCTCCGGCCCGGATGCGTTGGCATCCGGAATGAAGTGGAAGCCGGACAGGCTGCCAACATGCTGGCCTTCGACCATGACGTCACCAGTGGTGGTGACCTGTGCCTCTAGCATCGTGTTCTCCCGCAAGCGTCGCATCAGCACGGAGGTGCGGCGGTCCACGAAACGGGCCGCCAGACGCTCGTGCAGCGCATCGGACAGCTTGTCCTCTACCTGACGTGTCAGCCCCTGCCAATGCTCTGGATGCGGCAACCAGTCAGGTCTGTTGGCGACGAAGGTCCAGGTCCTGATCTGCGCAATGCGGTTGGACAAGGTGTCGATGTCGCCATCGGTGCGGTCGAGCATGGCGATCTGGCGCTTGAACCAATCCGCCGGCACCACGCGCTTTTCCATCAGGAAGCGGTAGATGGTGGAGACCAGTTCAGCGTGGATATGGGGCGAGACCTTGCGGTAGTCTGGCACCTGGCAGGCATCCCAGAGCTTTTCCACCGCCTCGCGGCCATTGGCGAGATTGCGCAGTTCGGGGTCGGCGCTGACGATTTCCAGCGCAATCTCGTCGTCGGCCGCCGGTGCCTTGGTCAGGCCGGCCTCGTTCGGCTGCACGGCCAGCGAGGCTTTCAGGGCATTGAGCGAGCGGAAGTCGAGATCGGGGTTGCGCCATTGCAGCTGGCGGACCGAATCGAACTGGTGGTTCTCGATCGCCTCGACCAGTTCTGGCTCGAAGGCAGGGCAACGTCCCGTCGTGCCGAACAGGCCGTCGCGCATGTTGCGCCCGGCGCGGCCCGCAATCTGACCGAACTCCGCCGGATAAAGCCTGCGGAAGCGGTTGCCATCGAACTTGCGGTCGGAAGCAAAGGCGATCTGTTCCACATCGAGGTTGAGGCCCATGCCGATGGCATCAGTGGCGACCAGATAGTCAACATCGCCGGCCTGGAACAATTCGACCTGGGCATTACGCGTGCGCGGGCTGAGCGAGCCCATGACAACCGCCGCGCCGCCTTTCTGCCGCCGGATCAGTTCGGCAACCGCATAGACCTCATCGGCAGAAAAGGCGACGATGGCGGCACGGGGCGGCAGGCGCGTCAGCTTCTTTTCGCCGGCGAAGCTCAGGTGCGACAGCCGTGGCCGTGTCACCACCGTCACGCCTGGCAGCAACTGCTCGATCAGCGGGCGCATGGTGCCCGCGCCGATCAGCAGGGTTTCGGAGCGCCCGCGCTGGTTCAGCAGGCGGTCGGTGAAGATGTGGCCGCGATCAAGGTCGGCTGCGAGCTGGATTTCGTCCACCGCCACGAAGTCGACGTTGATGTCACGCGGCATGGCCTCGACAGTCGAAACCCAGAAGCGTGGCCGGTCCGGCTTGATCTTCTCCTCGCCGGTCACCAATGCCACGGCCTGCACGCCGACACGCGCGACAAGCCGCCCGTAAACCTCGCGCGCCAGAAGCCGAAGCGGCAGGCCGATCATGCCGGTGGCATGCGCCGTCATGCGCTCGAGCGCATAGTGCGTCTTGCCGGTGTTCGTGGGGCCGAGCACTGCCGTGACGCCACGGGTTCGCACGGAGGCGGGCAAGGAGCGCATCAGCATGGTGCTGTCTGACAGCACACCGTTTCGTCAGGCGCAAGGTGGAGCGAAGACCTTGGCCTGTTGGACTCAAGGGGTGCGCCGCTCGGACGCATGATGCGGGGTAACGCAATGACAGCCCCCAACACATAGGACCCCTTGTTCATTGGCCGGAACAGGGCTGGAACGAAACCGGCCCGAATCATCGACTTCGGCATAGTCCACGTTTGTTCCGCATCGAAACGCCGGGGCGCGCGGGGAGAACCGGGATCAATGGCGCACCGGAGCAGCCTTGCCCTTGGGCTTGTGTGCCGGGTCATTCCAGCGGATCGCTCCGGTCAAGCTTCCAGAGTCCCCAGAAGAAAGACACGATGAAGAAGAGCGCCATGCTCGGAAGGGCGACGGCAAGCGGCGCGGTCACCACACCCATCGCGCAGCCTCCGGAATCTCCAACGCCGCATTTCGGATCGAACACGATGGCTGCCAGCACGAAAGCCACAGCGATGCCTGGTCCGATCAGAAGACCTGCGAACGCCATGCGTACGGCTTTGAAGAACACGGCCTTCATCGCCGCAATCCCTACCACATCAGTTCACCAGCACACAGCTTTCTGATGGGAGGATGCTGTCAACGCCGCTCGGCCCGGACGGTGGCCGTCGGGCCTCCAAAGCTGCTTGCCTCGATCACGACCATGCCGATTTCGCTGCGCACGGCGATGCGATAGGGAGCCACCAGCCGCGATCCGGCCACCGGCGCCAGCCAGGCCTCGATGTCGCGGTTTTCCGCCATGTAACGCGTGGCCCTGCCATCGCGGTGACCGGCAATCGGGATGTAGCGTGCCTTGCAGACGGCCACCGGTCCTTCGTAGCCCTTGGTCTTGACGGAGCGGGTGCCGGCGAAGCTCAGCGCGATGTCATAGCGCGCATTGCCATCGAAGATCTGGATCTGGCGGTCGCACGCGGCAGCCGAGATCGGGTCCTGGCCGGCGGCCACCGGCATCAACAGCGCGCTGACCGGATCGGTGATGCCGCGCTTGTGGGCCTCGGTGAGTGGAATGGCGTCGGGCTTCTTGATGACAGGTGGCACGATCTCGACGCCCGTGGCGTTGCCGGCGCTGACGGCCATACGCACGGTGCGCGATTCACGGCCGTTCGAGCCCGAAGCGGCATAGCCGGCAGACGCTGTCCGCGTGCCGTTGAGCGCGCCGCTGGCCGAGCCTGCGCCCTTGCCGCCGGTGACCATCCCTGCCAGTCCGGTCAGGCGGGCCTGAACCTCGATCTTGTAACGCGCATTGTCGATGTTTGCGGTGACATTGGCCGTGCCGATGGGAAGGCCGATCAGCGACACGCCATAACGCGCCTCCCAGGTACCGGGAGCCGGTGTCTGGGCTTGGGCATGCGGCACTGCAATGAGCAGGGCCGACACGGACAGGATGGCTGCTGACACGCAACGCATGGGCTCAACTCCGGCCTGCTGCACGGCCAAGCGCGCCGAATCGATCAGCGAGCCGGCACACATGGTTAATCGTCACTAACCTGCAAATCCTCAACGGGACATGAACCTGGCACAGTGCGCGGCCATCGTCTGATCACTTGTTCTTGACGCGCCAAGCCGCTTGCGTCATAGACCGCCCGACTGAGACTTTATCCGGCTCTCGCTGGCCGATGCGCGTCTGCGCGTCGGCGGTTTTGTTTGAGGGCCCTGATCGCCAAAGGAAGATTGTCATGTCGCGTCGTTGTGAACTCACCGGCAAGGGTGTGCAGGTTGGCAATCTTGTCAGCCACTCGAACATCAAGACCAAGACCCGGTTCCTGCCGAACCTCGTCAACGTCACGCTGACATCGGACGCGCTCGGCCGTTCGGTGAAGATGCGTGTTTCGGCCAACGCCCTGCGTTCGGTCGATCATCGCGGTGGTCTCGACAGCTTCCTGCTCAAGGCCAACAACGACGAGCTGTCGACCGGTGCCCTGTCGCTCAAGCGCGACCTGCAGAAGAAGCTCGCCGCAGCAAGCTGAGCGCTGTCGCAACGCGCTTCAAAGAGCGGCCTTCGGGCCGCTTTTTTGTTTTCGGGCACGCCTGATCTGGTTCGGGTGAAAGATCGGGTTTCGCCGACTGTTCAGCCAGCCAGTTCGAACTCCAGCAGGATTGTGCGCTGGAGACCGGAATAGTTGTCATCGGAGATCATGGTCACGACGGTGCGGCCTGTTTCCCGGTGGATGGCCAGCCCTTCCATGTTGTCGATCTCATGGGCGAGGTCGAGATCCAGCAGCAGCGACCCTTCGAGGACAGCACCCGGCATCAGGCTGCGGGCCGGCACGCGGCGCAGACGCGCGCCGACGCCGCGCCAGGGGCGATACCATCGCTCCAGCACCAGCATGTCGCCATCGGGCAGGAAGGCGAGGTCCGTGACCTCGTAGCCATCCGTGAGGCGATAGCTGAACAGGCCGGGCTGGGGGCCGCCGACCAGCACCCCGAAGCTTGGCGCATCATGCTCGCCGGAGCGCTCGGCGATGGCCACGACCGCTCCTGCCACCGGGCTTGCGGCCGGCGCGACGCCGACGGCCTCGAATCCCCGGTTCGAAGGCAACTGGCGGGCTTCGGGCGGCAGGCGCAGGGGTTGCCCGCGTGCTGCCGTGCCGCGCCGCGCCCAGTCGAAGCGCAGGATCTCATGGCTGCGCTCTATGCCGACGTAGGCCACGCCACCATCGATGCAGAGGGATTCGGTGTCATAGGACCGGGTTCTGGACAACGCTCGCCCCGACGCATTGAGCATGGGCGACAGCGTGGAACTGCCAAGGCCGCTCAACCGGCCCGCCTCGCGCTGGATGTCGGCGGTCAGCCAGTGGCCGGAGTCAGACACGGCCACCAGCTGCGCGCCATCGGGGCTGCGCCAAAGGCCCGAGAAGCCGCCGAAGACGGCGTTGGGCGAGGACAGCACCAGCCCACCCCGGAAGGACAAGGCGCCGAAGCGCGTTTGCCCCGGCGCGCGTGCCAGCAGCGAGGATATCCGTGTTGCCGCGACCGCAATGGCCTCGCCATCCAGGCCAGACAGTCTGGGCCTTGCACTGGCCGCGTCCGGCAGGGCCAGCGCTGAAAGGCTCGCCGCCGCGCCGCCGAGCGCAGCGCGCCGGCTGAGCCTCACTGCATCCTCCGGGATGGCTGACGCCCTGTTCCGCCGGCCTGATTGTCCTCGAACAGCTCCGCGAGCTTTTCGGTCATCACGCCGCCGAGTTCCTCGGCGTCGACGATGGTGACGGCGCGCTTGTAGTAGCGCGTGACGTCATGGCCGATGCCGATGGCGATGAGTTCAACCGGTGAGCGGTTCTCGATCTCGCCGATGATGTGCCGGAGATGCTTTTCGAGATAGTTGCCGGCATTGACGGACAGGGTCGAGTCATCGACGGGCGCACCGTCCGAGATCACCATCAGGATCTTGCGCTGCTCGGGGCGACCCAGCAGACGCTTGTGCGCCCAGTCCAGAGCCTCGCCGTCGATGTTCTCCTTGAGCAGGCCTTCGCGCATCATCAGGCCGAGGTTCTTGCGTGCCCGCCGCCAGGGCGCATCGGCAGACTTGTAGATGATGTGGCGCAGGTCGTTGAGACGACCAGGCGTCGCCGGCTTGCCGGCCTGAAGCCAGGCCTCGCGGCTTTGCCCGCCCTTCCAGGCCTTGGTGGTGAACCCCAGGATCTCGACCTTCACACCGCAGCGCTCCAGCGTGCGGGCGAGGATGTCGCCGCAGGTGGCGGCCACCGTAATCGGCCGGCCCCGCATCGAACCTGAATTGTCGATCAGCAGCGAAACAACCGTGTCGCGGAAGTTGGTATCCTTCTCGCGCTTGAAGGAGAGCGGCTGGTAAGGATCGAGGATGATCCGGGTCAGACGTGCCGGATCGAGCGCGCCTTCTTCCAGATCGAACTCCCAGGAGCGGTTCTGTTGCGCCATCAGCCGCCGCTGGAGCCGGTTGGCAAGCCGCGCGACGACGCCCTGCAAGCTGGCCAGTTGCTTGTCGAGATAGGCGCGCAGGCGGGTCAGTTCCTCCGCATCGCAGAGTTCCTCGGCCTCGATCACCTCGTCATGCTTGCTGGTATAGGCCTTGTAGTCCGGGCCCTTGTGCTCGTTGCCGCGCATGTCGCGCTGACGCGGCGCATCGCCAGCTTCCTCGGAATCGACCTGATCCTCGTCCTCGCGCCAGTCGCCGCTGGGGGCGTCATCGGACTCGGAAGCGCCTTCCTGCAGCTCGTCGGCGGAATCCTCGCTGACATCGACCTCGGCCTGCTGGCCCTGGCTCTGGTCCTCGGCCTCGCCGTCCTCCTGCTCCTCGTTCTGCTGTTCGTCCTCGCTGTCCTCGGCGCTGTCGTCATCGTCCGGGCTGGAGGTCATCTCGTCGGCCATATCCAGCGACGAGAGCAGGTCGCGCACCGCGCGGGCAAAACCGCGCTGGTCCTCGATCGTGCTGGTCAGGGCATCAAGCTCCGCTCCTGCCCGCTCCTCGATGAAATCGCGCCAGACATCGACGATCTTCTGGGCCGAGGGAGGGGCCTTCAGCCCCGTCAACTTCTCGCGCACCATCAGCGCAACGGCATCTTCAACGGGCGCATCGGCCCGGTCGGTGATGTCCTCGTAGCGCGCGCCGCGATGATACTTGTCCTCCAGCATGGCACTGAGGTTGGTGGCGACGCCCTCCATGCGGCGCGCCCCGATGGCCTCGACGCGGGCCTGCTCGACGGCATCGTAGACTGCCCGCGCGCCGTCGCCTTCCGGCATCATCTTGCGGTGGACAGTGGCGTCGTGGCAGGCCATGCGCAGGGCCATGGAATCGGCATGGCCGCGCAGGATGGCGACATCGCCGGCCGTGAGCTTGCGCGGTGGCTCGGGCAGGCGGGCACGGCCGGGGATCAGCGAAGGCTTGTCGGCGGCAAACGTGATCTCGAGTTCGGGTTGCCGCGCGATCGCCTTCATGCAAGCGGACACCGCCCGCTTCAGCGGCTCGGTCGGGGCCTCCTTGGGTTGGCCGGGTTTGCGGTTCGAGAGCGTCATAGCGATTTCGTCATCCAGTAGCGGGAGTGCGCATCGGGATAGTTTTCGAGCGTGCCAAACACCCGGTAGCCGCGCTTTTCATAGAAGGGACGGGCCTGAAAGCTGAACGTGTCGAGATAAGCATGTTTCGCACCGAACGCCCGTGCCTCGTCTTCGAGTGCATCCATCGCGCGGCTGGCGAGATCCTGGCCGCGATACGCCTCATCCAGCCACAGAAGCTGGACGAACAACCAGTCCGCCCAGGCCTCGCCCGTCACGCCGCCGACGATGTCACCGGCATCATTGCGGATCGTGATCGCAAGGTTCTTCCACTTTCGCCGCCCGATCTGGCTGCGATTGTAGGCCACGAGCCCCTTGAGGATCGCCTTCCTGGCCTTCGCATAGGTCTTTTCAACCTGAACGCTGGCCATATGGTCCTCTTCAGCTCAGCGCCACGTTCACGGCGCTCTCGGGCAGTTCCTTGCCGAAGCAGCGCTGGTAGAACTCGGCCACGAGCGTGCGCTCAAGCTCATCACACTTGTTGAGGAAGGTCAGCCGGAAGGCAAAGCCGATGTCCTGGAAGATGTCGGCGTTCTCGCTCCAGGTGATCACCGTGCGCGGGCTCATGACGGTGGACAGATCGCCGTTCATGAAGGCGTTGCGGGTCAGGTCCGCGACGCGGACCATCTTGCTGACGATCTCCTTGCCGGCGGGCGTGCCCTTGTAGTGCGGCGACTTGGCGAGAACGATCTCGACCTCGTTGTCATGGGGCAGGTAGTTCAGCGTCGAGACGATCGACCAGCGGTCCATCTGGCCCTGATTGATCTGCTGGGTGCCGTGATAGAGCCCCGATGTGTCGCCAAGGCCGACCGTGTTGGCCGTAGCGAAGAGTCGGAAGGCGGGGTGAGGGCGGATCACGCGCTTCTGGTCGAGCAAGGTCAGCTTGCCGGATTGCTCGAGCACGCGCTGGATCACGAACATCACATCCGGGCGGCCGGCGTCATACTCGTCGAACACCAGCGCGATGTTGTTCTGCAGAGCCCAGGGCAGGATGCCGTCCTGGAACTCGGTGACCTGCTTGCCATCCTTGAGCACGATGGCGTCCTTGCCGACCATATCGAGCCGCGAGACGTGGCTGTCGAGGTTGACGCGGACGCAAGGCCAGTTGAGGCGCGCCGCTACCTGTTCGATGTGGGTGGACTTGCCGGTGCCGTGATAGCCGGAGATCATCACGCGGCGGTTGCGCGAGAAGCCGGCCAGAATCGCAAGCGTGGTCTGACGGTCGAAGCGGTAGTCCGGATCAAGATCAGGTACATGCGCGGCGCTGGCGGAATAGGCCGGCACCGAGATGTCGGCATCGATGCCGAAGGTTTCGCGCACAGAAATCGTCTTGTCGGGCAATCCGGTGGTGTAGTCCGTCGTCGTCATGCTTCCATTCTCCGGCAGGAGCTGTCGGGCCGTGCCTCGCCGTGAGTCTTGCCCTCGCCCGGCAGGAGCAAGCAAGACAGCGGCCAATCACGCGCACCTGGCAAGCCCGGGAGGGCTGCCGACTCCCTCGTTCCTTACCGATTTAGGCTGGAGGCGGCAATCGTGCGTTGAGCGAAGCAGGCGTGCGCAAAGCGCGCAGGCAGCCACAGCGCCTTCCGCTGCCGTCTCAGGCCCGCCCGGCGCGCTTGAGATGGTTGTAGGCGTTGACGATTTCGGTGAGGCGCGCCTCCCGCGAGCGGTCGCCGCCGTTAGCGTCCGGATGGAAGCGCTTGACCAGTTCCTTGTAGCGCGCCTTGATCTCGACCTTGGTGGCCGCCTCTTCGAGACCGAGCGAATCGAGCGACTTTCGGGTGGGTTCGGTCAGCTTGCGCTGTTCTTCCTCGGCCTTGCGCTTGGCCTTGAAGCGATTCTCGAACAGGCCGAACAGATCCTCTGTCTCAGGTCCTTCGGGCGGGGCGCGCTTGGCGCCGCGCTGGGCGGCGCGCGGGTTCTTGGCATTGGTACCGAGGGTCCATGTCGGCCGGTGGCCGATCGAGGCATCCTTCTGGTAGGCCGCGACCGCATCGTCGCTCATGCCATTGAAATAGTTGTAGGTGGCGTTGTAGGCCTTCACATGTTCAAGGCAAAAAAAGAAGAACTGGCCCTCGAAGTTGCGGCCCTTCGGCGCGCGGAACTCGCCCTTGGCCCGGCAGCCGGGGTGATCGCAGACACGCTCCTGCGGCTTCGCCTCGGGCTCCGGCTCACGCTTGACGCGGATGCTGTCAAAGAGGGGCGAGTTGAGGTTCATGGCCAGTTCAATAGGTCTGGAAAAGCCGGCGGGCAAGCGCACATGGTGTTTTGCTGACCGCGACACAATGGGCTAAGGCTCTCGCATGACAGTCAAGGACCGTATCACGACAGCGCTTAAGCAGGGGTTGCAACCGAGCTTTCTCGCCGTTCACGACGATAGCGACCAGCATCGCGGCCACGGAGGCTGGCGCGAGGGCGGAGAGACACATTTTCGTGTCGAGATCGAAGCCGAGGTCTTCGCCGGCAAGAGCCGCCTCGACCGGCACCGCATGGTCAACGCGTTGCTGGCGGCAGAACTCGCCGACCGGGTTCACGCCCTTGCCATCCAGGCGCGTGCACCCGGCGAGGCAGCCCCGCCGCGCAGCCGCTGATGAGCAACCCCGTGAGCCCACGCCCCGCCGTGCCTGCGATGACGCCGCAGGTTTCCCTGATGCGCATGTCGGCACCCCTCAGGCTGGCGCTGGTCGGGTTTCTCATCGGCTTTATCTGGCTTGCCGTTTTCTGGGCCATGGCTGCACCATGACCGCTCCCTTGCCAGTTGCGACGGCCGGCCGCGCCTTGGCCAATGTTCCTGCCATCAGGCTCGAAGACCTGACGCTTGGCTATGACCGGCATCCCGCCGTCCATCACCTCAGCGGGCTGATCGCGCCGGGTAGCCTGTTGGCCATTGTCGGGCCGAATGGTGCCGGCAAGTCGACCCTGCTGCGCGGACTGATCGGCGAGCTCAAGCCACTGGGAGGTCGCATCATCGGCGATCTGGCGGTGCGCGGGCAGTTTGCCTACGTGCCGCAGAAAGATGGCATCGATGTCAGCTATCCCGTCTCCGTGTTCGATCTGGTGGCCATGGGCCTGTGGGAGCGGCGCGGGCTTTTCAAGGCATTCCGGCGGGTGGACACTGATGCGATCAGCCACGCGCTGGCACTGGTGGGCCTTTCCGGTTTCGAGCGACGCCCGGTCGGCACCTTGTCCGGCGGGCAGTTGCAGCGGGCGCTGTTCGCCAGGGTAAGCCTTCAGGATGCGCCGGTGATCCTGCTCGACGAGCCGTTTTCCGCCATCGACAATGCCACGGTCGACGACCTCATGGTGCTGGTCCGCGGCTGGAGCACAGAGGGCCGGACCGTGGTGGCCGTGCTGCATGATCTGGCCGTGGTCCGGGCGCATTTCCCCGAAACGCTGTTGCTCGCCCGCCAGGCCATCGCGTGGGGCGCAACGGCAGAGGTTCTGACACAGGCCAACATGGCTAAAGCACGGGGCATGACCGAAGCTTTCGACGACAGCGCGCCCTTCTGCGAGGTCGATCACATTGGCGCGGATGGTGGACATGGCCACGCTCCGCTTGGGCACGAGCATGGACATTCCCACGGGCATGACCATGCCCACCACCATTCTCATGATCATTCCCATGCGCCTCAGCCAACGTCGCCACCGGGCACGCCGGGCTGATGGATTGGCTGATCGCGCCTTTCGCGGAATTCGCGTTCATGCGCCGGGCGCTGGCCGGCATCTTCGCGCTGTCGCTGGCGGCGGGGCCGCTTGGGGTTCTGCTGATGCTGCGCCGGATGTCGCTGACGGGGGACGGCATGAGCCATGCCATCTTGCCCGGCACCGCCATTGCCTACGCGCTGTTCGGCCTTTCGCTGTGGCCAATGACGATCGGCGGGTTGCTGGCCGGACTGCTGATTGCGCTGCTGGCCGGCACGCTGGCGCGGTTCACGGCCCTTCGGGAGGACGCGACGCTGGCCTCATTCTATCTGATCTCGCTGGCGCTGGGTGTGATGATCGTGTCGCTCGGCAATTCGAACGTCGATCTGATGCATTTTCTCTTCGGCTCTGTGCTGGCCCTTGATGACGCGACGCTCATCCTGGTTGCAGCGATCTCGTCGGTGACGCTGACTGCGCTGGCGCTGCTCTGGCGTCCGCTGGTGCTCGACGGCCTCGACCCCGGCTTCCTGCGCACGGTGAGTTCATCCGGCGCGCTGTCCTACTTCGTGTTCATGATCCTGCTGGTGCTCAATCTGGTGGCCGGCTTTCATGCGCTCGGCACCTTGCTGGCTGTCGGCTTTCTGGTGTTGCCGGCGGTGACGGCGCGGTTCTGGGCGCGCGATCTCAACTGGATGGTCCTGATCGCAGGGCTTGTGGCCATGTCCGGCGGCGTGGCGGGGCTTGTGCTGTCCTATCACGCCAGCCTGCCGACCGGACCCGCGATGATCCTGACCATGGGGGCGATCTTTCTGGTCTCGGTCCTTGCCGGCCCGGCCGGGGGCCTGATCTCGCTGGTCAGGGCAGGGCCGCACCGGACCGGCTGACAGCCCATCCGGATTCCGCCCCACTTGCCAATAAGCCAGCGCAGTGCCACCGTTTGTGCGCTGCAATATGTGATGGTTTCATCAGAAACTGTCGATATATCAACAGATTGCGCGAAGCCGGCCAGAATGGGAGCCCCTGCGCATGATGCGACCGATCCGCAAGCTGCTTGTCGCCAACCGGTCCGAGATCGCTATCCGCGTTTTCCGCGCGGCAACCGAACTGGGCATCCGGACCGTCGCCATCTACGCCGAAGAAGACAAGCTTTCGCTGCACCGCTTCAAGGCGGACGAGGCCTATCTGGTCGGCGAGACTGCGGATGGTGGCAAGCTCGGCCCACTGGCCTCCTACCTGTCGATCGAGGCCGTCATCGGCGCGGCGCGCGAGGCGGGGGCCGATGCCATCCATCCCGGTTATGGTTTTCTCTCCGAAAGCCCGGAATTTGCCGATGCCTGCGCGGCGGCTGGCATCAGCTTCATCGGCCCTTCACCTGAGACGATGCGCCAGCTCGGCAACAAGGTATCGGCCCGCAATCTGGCGGAGAAAGCCGGTGTTCCGGTGATGCCGGCCACGCCACCCCTGCCGGATGATCCGGCCATGATCCTCGCGATGGCGCACAAGGTCGGCTTTCCGGTGATGCTGAAGGCAAGCTGGGGCGGCGGCGGACGCGGCATGCGCGTGGTCGAGAGCGAGGCTGACCTGATCGAGAAGGTGCAGGCTGCGCGGCGCGAGAGTCTATCCGCTTTCGGCAAGGACGAGGTCTATCTGGAGAAGCTGGTCCGGCGGGCGCGCCATGTCGAGGTGCAGTTGCTCGGAGATCGCCACGGCACGCTGGTGCACCTGTTCGAACGCGATTGCTCGATCCAGCGGCGCAACCAGAAGGTCGTGGAGCGCGCGCCGGCACCCTATCTCGACGCAGCGCAACGGGCGGCCTTGTGCGAGGCCGCGCTCAGGATCGGCAAGGCAGCGAACTACCACAATGCCGGGACGGTCGAGTTCCTGATGGATGCCGAAACCGGCGCGTTCTACTTCATCGAGGTCAACCCGCGCATCCAGGTCGAGCACACGGTGACCGAGGTCGTGACCGATCTCGACATCGTCAAGGCGCAGATCCTGATTGCCGAAGGGCGGCGGATCGGTGCGACGGGAGCCGACGGCTATCTCGAAACCGGCATTCCGGCGCAAGCCGACATCGCGCTTCGCGGCCATGCCCTGCAATGCCGGATCACGACCGAAAATCCCGAAGAGAATTTTGTGCCTGACTACGGGCGCATCACGGCCTATCGTGGCGCGATGGGCTTCGGCATCAGGGTCGATGGCGGCACGGCCTATTCCGGCGCGGTGATCACCCGGGCCTATGATCCCCTGCTGGAGAAGGTCACCGCCTGGGCTGGCACTCCGATCGAGGCGATCCGGCGCATGGACCGGGCGCTGCGCGAATACCGGATCAGGGGGGTTGCGACCAATCTCGCCTTTCTGGAGAACCTCGTCGGTCATCCGAAGTTTGCCGCCAATGATTACACCACGCGGTTCATCGACGAGACGCCGGAATTGTTCCAGTTCTCGCGCAAGCGTGACCGGGCGACCAAGCTTTTGACCTACATCGCCGATGTCACGATCAACGGCCATCCGGAGGCGCGCGGCCGCCCGCGGCCTCCTGCCGATGCCCGCAAGCCGGTTGCTCCGCATTTCGGGGCCGTGCCGTCCGAAGGCTCCCGCCAGCGTCTCGACCGGCTGGGGCCGGCCGGCTTTGCCGCCTGGATGAAGGCCGAAAAGCGCATTCTGATCACCGACACGACCATGCGCGACGGGCACCAGTCCTTGCTGGCCACGCGCATGCGCACGGCGGATCTCGCAGCGGTTGCGGGCTCCTATGCGAATGGCCTGCCGGGCCTGCTGGCGCTCGAATGCTGGGGCGGGGCGACGTTCGATGTGGCCATGCGATTCCTCTCGGAAGACCCCTGGGAGCGTCTGTCGCTGATCCGCGAACGGGCACCGAACCTGCTGACCCAGATGCTGGTGCGCGGTGCCAATGGTGTCGGTTACACCAACTATCCCGACAATGTGGTGCAGCATTTCATCCGCCAGGCGGCGCAGGCCGGCATGGACCTGTTCCGCATCTTTGATTGCCTGAACTGGGTGGAGAACATGCGGGTCGCCATCGATGCGGTGGCGAGCGAGGGCAAGCTGGCCGAAGGCGCGATCTGCTACACCGGCGACATGCTCGATCCGGCACGGTCGAAATACGACCTGCGCTACTATGTCGGGCTGGCGCGCGAACTGGAGCGTGCCGGCTGCCACATCCTAGCGATCAAGGACATGGCCGGCCTGCTCAAGCCTGCGGCGGCGCGGGCGCTGATCGGGGCGCTGAAGCAGGAGATCAGCCTGCCGATCCACCTGCACACGCACGACACGTCCGGCATTGCCGCAGCGACCCTGCTGGCGGCGGTTGATGCCGGTGTCGATGCCATCGATGCGGCCACCGATGCGCTGTCGGGCCTGACCTCGCAGCCGTGCCTCGGCTCGCTGGTGATGGCGCTCAAGGGCTCGGATCGCGACAGCGGTCTCGACCCGGAGGCGATCCGACGGATCAGCTTCTACTGGGAGGCGGCACGGCAGCAATATGCCGCGTTCGAGAGCGACCTGCGCGCCGGGGCCTCGGAGGTCTACCTGCACGAAATGCCCGGCGGGCAGTTCACAAATCTCAAGGAACAGGCCCGCTCGCTGGGGCTCGAAAGCCGCTGGCACGAGGTCGCCAGGGCCTATGCCGATGCCAACATGCTGCTGGGCGACATCGTCAAGGTCACGCCCTCGTCGAAGGTGGTCGGAGACCTTGCGCTGGTGATGGTGGCACAGGGCCTGACGCCGGCTGACGTACTTGACCCGGCGCGTGACGTGGCGTTCCCGGCCTCGGTGGTCGAGATGCTGCGCGGGGATCTCGGACAGCCTCCGGGCGGCTGGCCGAGCGGCCTGCAGGCCAAGGTGCTGAAGGGGGAGACGCCGATCACGGTCAGGCCCGGCTCGCTGCTGCCCCCCGTCGACATGGAGGCAGCGCGCGCCGATGCCGAGCGGAAAATCGGACGGCACCTCAGCGAAGCCGAGCTGTCATCCTGGCTGATGTACCCCAAGGTGTTTGGCGATTTTGCCGCGATGCTGCGCAAGTATGGGCCGCTTTCGGTGCTGCCGACACCGGTATTTTTCTATGGCATGGCGCCGGGCGACGAGATCACCATCGAGATCGAGAAAGGCAAGGCGCTGGTGTTGCGCCTGCAGGCCATCGGGGAAACCGATGACGAAGGCTTTGCCAGAGTCTTTTTCGAACTCAACGGCCAGCCACGCACGATCAAGGCGCCAAACCGGGCCGTGACATCAAAGGTCGTGGCGCGCGCCAAGGCCGATCCAGCCAACCCGCTGCATCTGGCCGCACCCATGCCGGGCCTTGTGGCCAGCATTGCCGTGCAGAAAGGCCAGAAACTGACGGCAGGCGATGTGGTCCTGACGATCGAGGCGATGAAAATGGAGACCGTGCTGCATGCCGAGCGGGACGGCGAGGTGGCCGATATCCTCGTCAAGCCAGGCGGACAGATCGACGCCAAGGATCTGCTGGTGGTGTTTGCCTGACCGGGCGATGCGCCTCAGCGCACGTGCCCGATGTCGTGTGTATGGGCTTTCTCGCTGCACGCTGCACAATGGCCGTGCAACTCGACCGTGGCTTTCGAGACATGGAAGCCCGAGCGCGCGGCGACATGCCCGAGCCGTGCTTCCACATCAGCGTCGCGGACTTCCGCCACCGTGCCGCAATGATCGCAGATGGCGAAAGCAGCAAGCTCATGATGGTGCGGTTTGTTGCAGGCAACAAAGGCGTTGAGCGACTCGATGCGGTGGGCCAGCCCGTCCCGCATCAGCCGTTCGAGGGCGCGATAGACTGTCGGCGGCGCGTTGACGCCTTCGCTGCGCAGCTTGCCGAGCAGGTCATAGGCCGATAGCGGCCGCGTCGCCTGGCTCAGCAGGTCGAGAATGCGGACCTGCGTGAGGGACAGCGGGCGGGACGGGGCAGGACGTTCCGGCTGCGGCATCGGGCTCTCGCTTCCTCCGATTGACATGCTGCAAACATGATAACATATAACATCCGATTGCTCCATCCGCCTGCGGATTGTTGGTCGGCGGCAACCTGGAGCGTCAGCGATAGCGGCTGGTTGGCATCGGCACAAGCTGGCGCCAGTGGGTCGCGGCTAACAGCAGGGACGCAGCCTCATGTTCTCACGAACCACGCTTGACCGCCGATCGGTCGTCTCCGGCCTCGCCATCCTCGCCAGTGCTGCTGTGGCCGGTTCACGCAGTGCCCTGGCGCAGACGGCTGCCAGTGCGCCTGTTGCGCCGGGCGCGCCCCTGCCTGTCGTGGCGACCTTCTCGATCCTTGCCGATTTCATCGCCCAGGTTGGCGGCAACCGGCTCGCGCTGACCTCGCTGGTGCAGGCAGGCGCTGACGCGCATGTCTATTCGCCGACACCGGCGGATGCGCGGGCGCTGGTGGCGTCCCGGCTGATCTTCATCAACGGGCTCGGCTTCGAGGGGTGGGTCAACCGCCTGATCAAATCGTCCGCAACCAAGGCGACGGTGGTGACCGCGACCCGCTCGATCGTGCCGCTCAAGGCGGAATCGAAGGGCGGTGGCCATTCGCATGCCGGCCATGATCACGGTGAGAACGACCCCCATGCCTGGCAGTCGGTGGCCAATGCGAAAATCTACGTGGCCAACATCGAGGCGGCACTGGTCGCTGCCGACCCGGCTAACGCAGAAACCTACCGCGCCAATGCCCGGGCCTACAGCGCCAAACTGGACGCGCTCGATGCGGAGTTGCGCGCCAGCATCGCGCGCATTCCTGCCGATCGGCGCAAGGTCATCACGTCGCATGATGCCTTCCAGTATTTCGAGAAGGCTTACGGGATCAGCTTAATCTCGCCGAGCGGGGTCTCGACCAGCGCCGAGCCCTCGCCCCAGGCAGTCGGTCGCATCATCCGGCAGATCAAGGCCGAGAAGATCCCCGCCGTGTTCCTCGAAAACATCTCCGACCAGCGACTGATCCAGCGCATCGCGCAGGAGACCGGCGCGCGTGTCGGTGGCACGCTTTACTCCGATGCGCTGACCCCGGCTGGCGGGCCTGCACCCGACTACATCACGATGATGCAACACAACATGCGCCAGATCGTCGGCGCATTGGCCGTGGCCTGATCGCTGACGGCCTTTGCCG
Source organism: Hydrogenophaga intermedia (assembly GCA_943370645.1). Taxonomy (GTDB): domain Bacteria; phylum Pseudomonadota; class Alphaproteobacteria; order Rhizobiales; family Beijerinckiaceae; genus Allobosea. The sequence continues at coordinate 25,032 of CALRRR020000005.1, forward strand.
GCAGTTTCAGGCTCAGGCTCGTGATAGGGGTGTTGCCTCCGGTGCACGGGCCGGAGCGCGGGCATAGATCAGCACGCTGGCCAGCAGCAGTCCGGCGAACAGCCAGTGCAGGTTGGCGAAGGTCGTGGTGGCTGCCAGCCCTTGCGAGCGCTCTGCCGCGATGAACCAGCCCGAGCCGATCTGCACGGCCGAGGCGCCCGCAATGAACAGGAAGTTCATCGTGGTCATGCCCCTGCCAATCAGATGGGCGGGAAAGAACAGGCGCGCATGGGCCATCAGGATGGCGTAGTTGAAGCCAGCGATGCCGATGCCTGCAAACAGCACAATCGCCCATAGCCCGCCAAGATGGCCGCTGACCGCGAGGGCGACGAACAGCGCCGCCGTCAAGGACGTGCTCCAGAGCACGGTCGGCTTGGGGCCGCCGAGATGTTTTTCGACCCAACCGAACACGAAAGCGCCCGCCGTCATCGCCAGCGCCATGGCGAAGGCTCCATTGCCTTGCATGGCGCGATCCAGGCCGTTGACCTCTTCAAGGAAGGGCGCGACCCACAGCCCGCGCGTTGTGACCAGAATGGCGTAGGCAGTGAAGGTGATTGGCGCGAGCAGCCATAGCGCACGGATCGAGACGATGGCGCGGATGCCGGCCAGAATGCCTTGATCATCGGCATCGTCGGTCTTTGGCAGGGGCGGCGGATCGCGCAGCAGACTGGCCGCCAGCAGCAGCGCCAGACAGAACAGGGCTGCCACGCCGGCCATCGTCGGCCGCCAGCCGAAGGCATCGGCGGCACGGGCAAGTGGCGCGGCTCCCAGGAGGTTTCCCAGCGAGCCCAGCCCGATGAACAGGGAGGCAAGACCAGCAAAGCCAGCCGATGGTCCTGATCGTGCGAAAAGGTAGAGCGCGGCCATGAATACGGGCGAAAAGCCGATGCCGAGTAGCGCCATGGCTCCTGTCGCAACCGCCGCCGTCGGCGCGAATGCGAACAGGATCGCACCCACCGCGCCAATGCCCATGCAAACCGATACGGTGAGGCGCGGGCCAACCCTGTCGAGGGCCAGGCCGACCGGGAATTGCATCACGGCGAAGGTGATGAACCATGCCGAACTCAAGGCTCCGAGTTCGGCCGGCCCGATGGCCAGGTCGGCCATCAGGGGTGTCGCGATCACGCTCAGGAAGGAGCGATAGAAGATTGACAGGATATAGGCGAGGATGAGGGCGAAGAAGATGCGCACGGTGTGGGTTCAGACCATTCCCGGATTGAACGATGGCACACCTGTCGGCTGCCCTGACGGATGCGGAAGGAGCAGCGCTGTTCGAGAGTGTCTCGTCACTTCGCGCGCTCCAGCACGCTGACATAGTTGGCCACGGCAGCGCCGCCCATGTTGAAGATGCCGCCAAGCTTGGCGCCGGCAATCTGCATGTCGCCGGCCTCGCCCATCAATTGCATGGCGCTGAGCGCATGCATCGACACGCCAGTGGCCCCGATCGGGTGGCCCTTGGATTTCAGTCCGCCCGATGGATTGATCGGCAGCCGGCCATCCTTGGCAGTCCAGCCCTCGCGGATGGCGCGGGCACCATCGCCCTCGCCTGTCAGCCCCATGGCCTCGTATTCGATCAGTTCAGCGATGGTGAAGCAGTCATGGGTTTCGGCGAAGGACAGATCAGCCAGCGCGATGCCGGCCTGATCAAGCGCCTTGCGCCAGGCGAGCGCGCAGCCCTCGAACTTCAGGATGTCGCGCTTCGACATCGGCAGGAAGTCCTGGACATGGGCCATGCCCTTGAAGGCGACGGCGCGTGACATGCCCATGGCGGTGTCGAGATCGGCGATGACGAGCGCTGCCGCGCCATCGGAGACCAGCGAGCAATCGGTCCGCTTCAGGGGGCCGGCCACGAACGGGTTCTTGTCGCTCTCGGCGCGGCAGAAGGCGAAACCAAGGTCCTTGCGCATCTGCGCATAAGGGTTGGAAACGCCGTTGTGGTGGTTCTTGGCCGCGATGGCCGCGAGTGCATCGGACTGGTCGCCATGGCGCTGGAAGTAGCGTGCGGCAATCTGGCCGAAGACGCCGGCGAAACCTGCCGGAGTGTCACCATCCTCCGGCAGATAGGAGGCGCGCAGCAGGTTCTGGCCGATCTGCGGGCCGGGAGTGGTCGTCATCTGCTCGACGCCGACCACGAGCACGGTGCGGGCTGCGCCTGCCCGGATCGCCCGGACGGCCTGATGCACGGCAGCCGAGCCGGTGGCACAGGCGTTCTCGACACGGGTGGCCGGCTTGAAGCGCAGCTTCGGATCGGCCTGAAGCACGAGGCTGGCGGTGAAATCCTGCGCGGAAAAGCCGGCGTTGAAGTGACCCAGCACGATCTCGTCGACATCTGACGCATCGAGTCCGGCATGCTCCAGCGCTTCGTTGGCGGCACGGACGATCAGGCTTTCCACGGTCTCGGCATCGTGTTTGCCAAACGGCGTGTGGGCCCATCCGACGATGGCAGCCTTTGCGGCAGCGGTCATTGCAGCGTTCTCCCTCGCATCGCGCTTGAGCGTTCTTGTCCCATGACATGCCTGCAAGCGGTGCAATCGGCAAGCAGCGGCTGCGCACGCCCGGCTTGCAGGATTGGGGGGTTTCAGATCGCGAGCAGCAGGATTGCCCCGACACCGATCGCGATCAACCCCATGCCGACGATCTCGCGCGGGCTTGTCATTTCGGCAAACAGCTTGCGCGACATGATCTGGGCCAGAAACACCTCGACCAGCGCCAGTGTGCGGACATTGGCGACGGCTGTCAGAGAAAAGCCGATAAACCAGAACTGCGAGGCAAGGGCTCCGAGAAACCCGGCAAACAGCGATGGCCGCCAGACGCGGAAGCTGCCGGTCAGCGCTGGCCGGTCGCGGAGCGCCAGATAGATGATCAGCATGAGCGACTGAAGGCCAAGCCCCCAGACGAGAATGGTCGAGGCGCGCAGGAAGAAGACCCCTTCTTCCAGCGACAGGATGGCCCCGCGAAAGCACACGGCAGCGAGCGCGAAGAAGGCGCCGGACAGCATGCCGAAAACCAGTGGCCGCAGGCCTGCGCCGAGCACCGGCTCGCCACGCCGGAACGAAATCATCAGCACGCCGAGCGTGGCAACCGCGATGGCCGCGAACTTCGGCAAGGATAGCGGATCGCCCAGCACGAGTGCTGCGAAGACGGCGGCCTGCACGGGCTCGGTCTTGGTGTAGGCGGTGGTCACCGCAAAGGACCGCTGCTTCATCGTGGCAAGCATCAGCGCGGTCGCCATGATCTGGGTGGCCGCGCCGCCCAGGCACCAGAGGAAAGCGGTGCCATTGAGGGAAGGGGGAAGCGCGCCAGCAAGCAGGCTTGCGAGACCCAGGAACAGCGCCGCGAAGGGCAGGCCGAACACGAAGCGGACCTGCGTTGCGCCAACGACGCCAATGGCCTCCGTCAGGCTGCGCTGCGTCGCGTTGCGCGCGGTCTGGGCTGTCGCCGCGATCAGGGTCGCCGGGATCCACAGCAGGGACATCAGAAAAGGGGAGAGCACGGAGGGCCTTGCGGGTTGCGTCGCCGGGCAGCGACAGCGGAGCGCATCACACAAGACCATTGCGGGGTGCTAGGCAAATCGCTGGCCGAGGGGTAGGTATGCGTTGTGCGCGTCGTTTCGCGCGATGGTTCAGGCAGGCCGCATGGCGAGCTGCCTCCTGTCGCACCGGCAAGCACATCGCATGATCTGACAATTGCCTGTTGCTTGCCATCTGTTCTGTCACGGCTTTCTGTTCACGCTCGCTCGTTCAACGCTCCGTATCCCGTCCATGACATCAGCCAAATCCGCTTTCCTGATGATGCTCCTTGCGCCTGCAGTGCTGTGCGCCGGGGTGAGGCCGGCGCTTGCGCAAAGCAACGGACCATCGCTGGTGATCGATGCGGCATCCGGTGCCGTGCTGCACGAGGAAAGGGCTTCGCAGGCCTGGCATCCGGCCTCCACCACCAAGATCATGACGGCCTATGTCGCACTCAGGGCTGTGCGAGCCGGCCGCATAGGCCTTCAGACTGCAATCCCGGCATCCGCCCTCGCAGCCAAGCAGCCCAGGGTGAAAGTCTACATCAGGGCCGGGCAGGAAATCACGCTCGATAACGCCCTCAAGATCATGATGGTGAAATCAGCCAACGACATATCCTACGTGATCGCCGAAGGTGTCGGCGGGACGGTGCCAAACTTCGTCGAGATGATGAACGCCGAAGCGCGCCGTCTGGGTCTGCGGGACACGGCGTTCCGCAACCCGAACGGCTGGCATGATCCCGAACAGCAGACCAGCGCGCGCGACTTGGCCGTGCTGACCATGACGATGATGCGCGAGTTCCCCGAATATGCCGACTACTGGGGCATTGGCGCTGTGCAGCTCGGCAAGGTGACGCTGAACAACACCAATGGCCTGATCGGGCGCTATTCTGGCGCCAACGGCTTTAAGACAGGCTTTGTCTGTGCGTCGGGCTTCAATGTCGTTGCCACTGCGACGCGGGGCGGCCGCACCCTGATCGCCGTTGTGCTTGGGGCCTATTCTGGCGCGGAGCGGACCGTCAAGGCAGCGCAGATCCTCGATGCCGCGTTCTCTTCGTGGGGTGGCACGGGGCGCAGTGTCGCCTCGATCGGCGCAAGCGGGACGCGGGCGCGCAATATCTGCGCCGACGTGCGTGCTTTCGGTCGCGGCGCGCCGCTTGCCGATGATGTCGAAACCAGTGGTGCGATCTCGTTTGCGCCATCGTCCGGGAGTGATTCCTCCGGGATCTATGCCCTGTTCGCCGGTCCGCAGGCTTCGACGACGCGCAGCACTGGCGGGCGCATCACGCTCGGGCCGCGCGCGCAGTTCACACCCATTCCCGTCGCCTATGGGCGCAGCCCCGGGTCGGCTTCGGCGCCGCTGGCAGCCAATGTTTCGGGTCGCCCGGCATCGGCCGTGGCTGCGGCGCGTCCGGGCACGCCCGCTGCACCTGGCGCGATCGCGCCGGCTGGTGCTGTTGCCGGAGCGCTTGCTGCAGGCGCCGCCGCAGCTGCCTTCGCGCCTTCGCGCGATGTTGCTCCAGCAGGTACCAGTCCGGGCGGCGCGGGTCCGATCAGACTGCAAGGCGCGATCGGGCAAGGCGGACCTGCGGCGCTGCGCCCGTCTTCGGCAGCCGGCATCAAGCCCAAACCTGCTCCCGCCCGGCCTGCCACGGCATCCGTGGCACCGTCCCGCCCGGCAACAGCCGCGCGCCCGGCAGCCGCCAAGCCAACTCCGCGCGCCGGCACGACCGGTGTGGCGGCAAGCCCCGCTGCCAAGCCGGCGGCTTCACGGCCTGTCGCCCCGCCAGCCAGACCAGCTACGCTGCCGCCTCGTCGCCCTTCGCCGCCCGCAGAGTGAGGCCGGGTCGCGCGTGACTTCCTGCCCGGTCCTGCTGCGCGTGATGCCATCTTGCCACCGGCTTGACCGGCGATGAGCGCTCCCATCCCACCATCAGCGGCCCGGATCGGGATCATGCTGGCGCTCGGCAGTTCGGCCGGCTACGGGCTCAACATCGTCACCGCGCAGATTGCCTCGACGGTCGGGATCACCGGGGCGCTGATGGTGTTCTATCGCGTCTTCCTGATGCTGGCTTGCCTTGCCGTCGCCATCGCCGTTTCGCGCAGGAGCCTTGCGGCGAACCTTGCGATCGCGCCCGGTGAAGGGCGATCGCTGCTGATCTTTGGCCTGTCGAGTTCGATCATCGGAACCGCCTACATGTCGTCGGTGGCCTTCCTGCCGGTGAGCGTGGCGGCGGTGATCTTCTACCTGTTCCCCATCCTCATCGTGCTGGCCGAACCGTTCGTCGAGAAGACGCGCTTCGGCCTGATGCGGCTTGTGATCGTGCTGCTCGCCTTTGCCGGCGTGGCGCTGGTGGTTGGGCCTCGCTTCGATAGCCTCGATCCGCGCGGACTGGCCCTGTCGCTGCTGGCGGCGGCGGGCGCTGCGATCCAGTTCTTCGCCGCGGCGCGCATGCCGGTGACGCCCACGATCTCCAAGCTGTTCTGGGGCCACTTGCTGGTGCTGCCAGCCGTGGTTGCCACCCTTGGCTGGATCGATGGCTTTCATGGGCCGGGGATCTTCGCGCTGGCACCGCTGGCGGTTGCCGTCACGCTGCTCGCCTATGTGGTCTCGATGGCGATGCAGCTTTTGTCACTTAACCGGGTCTCTGCTGCGGTGGGCGGGCTGACGTTCTGCGCGGAGCCGTTGTTTGCCAGCCTGTTCGCCGCGCTGATCCTCGGCGAGCGGCTGGTGCCGTTGCAGTATCTCGGAGGGTTTCTCGTGCTGGCGGCCATCGCCGTCAATGCCATGATGGCAACCCGCACCGATGGGCAGCGCTGAGGGCCTTCCGCCCGTGCCTGCCACACCCTATCTCTGGAGATATCCTTGCCAGAGGTCATTCCCATGTCAGACAAGACCGTCATCGACGCCGCCACTATGACCGAGCTCGAGGCTGCTGCCTTCCGGCGTCTGGTGCAGCACCTGCGCAAGCGGGCGGATGTGCAGAACATCGATATGATGAATCTGGCCGGGTTCTGCCGGAACTGCCTGTCCAACTGGATGAAGGATGCCGCTGACGAGCGCAGCATCGCGCTGTCCAAGGATGAAAGCCGCGAACTGGTCTACGGAATGAGCTACGACGCCTGGAAGGCGCTGCACCAGGGCGCAGCCAGCGCCGAGCAGCAGGCGGCATTCGAGGCCAACAAGCCACAGCATTGACGGTTCAGGTGCTTGACGGTGCCGGCGACAGGCTGCATTCCGGCCTTCTGAACAAGGAAGAGTGCCATGTCCGAACCCCTCCAGGGCGATCAACTCAAGTCCATCGTCGAGCGCATCGAGCGGCTTGAAGAGGAGAAGAAGACCATCACCGACGACATCAAGGAGGTCTACTCCGAGGCCAAGGCGAACGGCTATGACGTCAAGGTGCTGCGCAAGGTGATCTCGATCCGCAAGCGCGACCTGCGCGAGCGCCGCGAGGAAGAAGCGATCCTCGACCTCTATCTGCAGGCGGTCGGCGAATCGGCCTGACCGGGCTGAGGTCAGCGGCTGGTGTAGTTCGTCGGCAGCGGCCTGACCGCGGGGCCTGAAAAGCGGTCCGGCCTCGTATCGTTCGGATCGCGCTGGGTGAATCCGAGCGATGCAGCCGGCGCTGAATCGGCAGCGACCGGGCCGGGCTGGGGCTGGGTCGTGCGTGCTCGGGTGGTGGTGACCTTGGCCGCGCTGTCCGGCAGCGATCCTGTGGCCACCGCTGCGAACAGATTGTCGAGCGCCGAGCGGTCCGGGTTTGGGGCGGTGCGCGACGGCGCCGGTGCCGGTGCAGCAAGGCGTGCAGCTGGCAGCGCGGGTGTTGCTGTCACAATGGCCGAACTGCTCGCCGGCGCGGCTGCAGCCACGGCGAGACGCGGTCTTTCGGGTGGCAGCGGGTGATTGATGGCCACGAGCCGCGGTGGAGGATCCCGCGGCGCCGGGGCAGCCGGGCTTTGCGCGGGCAAGGTCACCGGGACGGTAGTGGCTGCGGCAAGGACCGGGCCGCCCGAGCCTGCAGCCGGCATGTCATCCGGCCTGCGTGGCGGGACCGGTGCCTGCACCAGACGACCTGCCGGTGCTGCGGGGGTCTGTTCTGCCCCGGCCGGAATGCCACTTGGTCCTTGCTGCCAGTTGAGGCGCTGACCAGTTGAGCCGGGCTCGACGGAGGCCAGCTGCACGGGAGCTGTTTGAGCAGGGCCGAGATTGCTCGGGCGCGCGATCGGGAATGGCGCTGCCACGAAGCGTGGCTGGGCGGGTGCTGGCGGTGCCGGAGCCTGTGCTGGCGCGGGCGGCACTTCTGCTTCCGCGCTGCGCGGCACGGCTGCCACCTGCGTTTCGGTGCCGCGGCCGCGTGCTGGCACGCGGGCGGTCACCGGGGCCTGCGTATCAGCCGTTGGCTGCCGCATGATCGAATACAGATCGCTGTTCTCGCTGCCACCAGACGGCGCATAGGCCAAAGTCTGCTGGCTGGACGCTGTGCGGGCGCGGCCCCGGCCACGCGTCGTTGTCAAGGCTTCTTCTTCCTCGTTCCAGCCGAACAGGGATGCCCAGAGGCTGCGCCGCGAACTCTGCATGATCGCGCCTTCGTCGAAATCGGACGAGGCATAGCCGCCAACGCTGCCGCCACGGGCGAGGATCTGTGCCTTCGCGACCTCGTAGCCCTCCATGGGCCGGCCATCGGCCGCGATGTGCACGGTGTTGCCGCTGGGGAAAATGCGGGCGAGTTGATCGCGCGTCATACGCGGCCAGGAGCGCACGCTGCCGACGTCGAGATGCACGAACGGGGTGTTGGCCGTGGGGTAATAGCCGACACCGCCGCGTTGCAGCTTCATGCCGACGGCGCGGATCTGCGCGGTCGAGATGTCGGGCAGGTAAAAGTCCATCGCCTTGCCCATGGTATGCTGGCTGTGCTTGGCCACGCCGCGCGACCGGCGGCGCAACATCGCGTTGGTGCCGGGCGAGCGATAGGCCGAGACGACATGGAACGGGCTGCTGGAGCCGACCTCTCGATGCACTTCCCACGCGATGTCGAACAGGCGCGGGTCCATCTTGACGACATCATCATTGCGCCAGTCACGCAGGGCATTGTTGAGCTTGTCGAGTGCTTCACCAACATAGCGACCGTCGCGCCGGAAGGTGACGGTCGTCAATTCCTTGGTGTGCATGTGCTGGATGCTGATGGTGCGGGTGTCGCCATTGGCCACGGCATCCTGCGTGGTGCGCGAGCCGACCACCAGCGCAGCGAAAGACAGCGCCACGACGCCGGCACGGTGACGCCAGCGCGACATGGCACAGCGGGCGTGACTAGCGCCGGATGCCAAAACCACGATCCACCATCTCGCTGATGATCATAACTGGCAATGACCTTGTGACTGCCGCGACGGACTCAGCGGATACTCCACCGAAGTGCACACCATTGCCGATGGTGGTTAACCCTTCGTTGACAAATGGGATCAACAAACCCTCACCGGAGACATTGTTGCGGCTCCGGAACGGGATGCTTCTCCCTAACCGGCTCATAGTCATCAATCATGGCAAAAACGTGCAAACGTTCAAGAGCCATGCCCGATGTCAGCCGACGCCTGCGTGATGCAGATCAAGCTGAACACCGCCATGCTGATTTCCGCTCACAGGCCGAGCGCTTCGCGCGTCCTGCGTTGAAAGCCATAGATGTCCTCGAAGTTGCGAAGCGTGCCATCCGCATCGACCGCCTGCGTCATGTAGACGATGTGGATCGGCAGCTTGCGCGTCAGCCGGATCGTGCGCTCGCCCGAACCGACAAGGCTTTGCAGCCGCCGTTCAGACCAGCCGCCATCGGTGCCGGCCAGAACCAGTTCGGCCAGCTTGAGCGGGCGCTCGACGCGCACGCAACCTGATGAATAGGCCCGCCGGGCCGAAGCGAACAGGTTCCGGGACGGCGTGTCGTGCAGGTATACGGCATGGTCGTTCGGGAACATGAACTTGATGTTGCCAAGGGCATTGCCGGGACCGGGCGGCTGGCGAACGGTGATGTTGTTGCCGCGCCGGATCACCTGATAGCCGCGTCTCTCCGCATAGCCGGGGTCGGCTGCAAGCTTGGGCAGCACATCTTTCCTCAAGATCGTCGGCGGGATCGTCCATGACGGGTTGAGGACCAGGTGGTCCATCAGGTCCGAGAAGATCGGCGTCGGCCGTTCAGCCTTGCCGACGACCACGCGCGCGGCATGGACGACCTCTCCATTCTCGACCTTGCGCACCATGTATTCGGGCACGTTGACGATCAGATGCTCGGTCCCGAGATCGCCCGGAAGCCAGCGCCAGCGCTCCATGTTGGCAATGAGATCGGCGCTTTTCGCAGAGGGGTCGCCGCCGTTCATGGCGTCGATCGTGGCGCGGTTGATCACGCCATTGGCTGGCAGCGCATTGTCTCGCTGGAAGCTCGCCACCACCGTGGCGAGCCCGGCATCATGCATGCGGCCATCCTCCGGCGCGAAGCCGAAACGGGCGCGGATCAGGGTGATGCGGTCATCGCGCATGCCGATGCGGATGGCTGGACCAGCAGGAATGCGGACCAAGGGCTGCGCTTGCGGCTGGGACTGGCGCAGCTCGGCCAGCTTGGCCTTCAGTGCGCGGTAGCCTTCATGGGCCGGCTGATAGGATGCCAAAACCGTGTCGGGTTCGGCATGGCCGTCGAGCCGGGCCAGAACCTCGCCGGCAGATGGCAGATCGAGCTTCGGCGTGATGAGTGCGGACAGGCGGCGGGGGTCGATGCGACCACCGCGCGCGTCGCGGGCATAGCGCACGGCCAGCGCCGTCAGCCGGATGTCTGCCAGGGCCAGATCGAGTGGTCGCGGGTTGATCAGCCGCGGCGCGGCATAATCCTCGGGGCGGAGGCCGTCCTCCGCAGCGCGGGAGAGCTGAGTGCGCAGGCGCTGGCCGACCTCGGTGAGGCCCTCGGCAGAGTGCCACAAGGGCTTGTGACCGCGCGCTTCATAGAAGGAGATGATGGCGCGTTCGTCACGCTCCGGCAGCCACGGCTGGGCCACGGCCTTTGCGAGCCGTTCAGCCAGCAGCGGCGTGATCTCGTCCGGCGCTGCGGGCGCTGCGATCACCGGTCGTGCCGGCTCGGCGGCGGGCGGCGTTGCGGGCTCGTCGAGAATGATGATGGCAGGATAGGGTGGGGCCGGGATATCCTGCACGATCGCGGCGGCGGGCGTTTCCGCAGGCGAGGGTGCGGCCGATGTCAGCGGTGACAGCGCCGGCGCGTCCTGCTCGATCACCGGCTCTGCCGGCTTGATGGCAGCCGTCAGCATCGGACCGGGTTCTGCTGTGGCAGGCGACGCTGGCGCTGCTGCAATGCCGGAATCCACCGGCAATGCAGCGGGTGCTTCCGTGGCCGGCGCCGTTGCGAGGTCCGTTGCCGGCTTTTCAACAGGAATATCGAGGACCAGCGGCGGTAGCTCTGGCGGGGCCGGAAAGTTCCGCTCAACTTCGGCTTCGCTGAGTTGAACGGCAATCAGCGGTTCCGGCTCAACAGGTGCGAGCACGGCAGTGGACTGCCCAAGTCCGAGATCGGACGGGGTCAGCACGAGTTCGAACGCCTCGGGCGGTGCCGGAAACGCACTCTCGTCACTGGCAAGGGCCGGAGTGATCAGTGTGGGGAACGCGGCACACAAGGCAAATAGCGACGCCGACAAGGTCACGCGCCTCATGGCCATTTTCATTCTCCCGGATGCTCAGCTCGAATCGGCAGATAGTGCCGCCGGTTCTTGCGCCGGGCAATCACATTCCTGCAACACGTCGCCAGAATGTGGCGATTTCTCGCCTTTTGGCCCGTGTTTTTGCCGATATTCACCCCGTCTGGTGGCGCGATGTGCGGGAGCGCACAAGCCGCGCAGGTTCAGGCGGCATTTTCGTCGGCGATGTCGAGGCCGGCACTCTCTTCGAGACCATAGTCCTTGAGCTTGCGGTAGAGGGTCGACCGGCCAATGCCGAGCTTGCGCGAGATTTCCGACATGTGTCCGCGATAGTGCTGCAATGCGAACTTGATGATGTCGCGCTCCAGATCATCCATGCGGCGCATGTCCGATCCTTCGGTCAGATCGATGGCATTGGGGTCGCGCACCGGAACCTGGATGATCCGCGGCGGCTCGGCTCCGCCCGAGGTGACAGCATAGGGCTGGGGCGCAGGCGGAATGCGCACATCGAAGCCATCGACCTGAGCTGCGATCTGCGGAAATTCGGCGATTGTCAGTTCGTCGCCATCGGAGAGGACCACGGCGCGGAACAGTGCGTTTTCCAATTGGCGCACGTTGCCGGGCCAGTCATAGCGCTGGAGCAGCGCAGCGGCCTCGGCGGAGAGCCCGCGGATGCGCTTGCCTTCTTCGGCTGAAAAGCGCGCCACGAAGGATTTCGCCAGATCGGGGATGTCCTCGCGTCGCGAGCGCAGGGCCGGCAACATGATCGGGAAGACATTGAGACGATAATACAGGTCCTCGCGGAACTGGCCCTGCTTGACCTGTTCGAGCAGGCTCTTGTTGGTGGCAGAGATCAGCCGGATGTCGACACGCACCGACTTGCGGCCACCCACCGGGTCGACCTCGCCCTCCTGGATCGCGCGCAGCAGCTTGACCTGCGCATCGAGCGGCAACTCGCCAACCTCGTCTAGGAACAGGGTGCCACCACTGGCTTCGACGAACTTGCCGACGTGCTTTTCGGTCGCGCCGGTGAACGAGCCTTTCTCATGGCCGAACAGGATGGACTCGACCAGATTATCGGGAATGGCACCGCAATTCACGGTCACGAAGGGCTTGCCCTTGCGGTCGCTCGATCCCTGGATGGCGCGGGCCAGCACTTCCTTGCCGACGCCCGATTCACCCTCGATCAGGATCGGGATGTTCGACTTGGCGGCGCGCTCGGCAAGGCGCACGACGCGGGCCATCTCGGCGCTGCGGGTGCTCAGGTCGTGGAAGCCCAGCGTGCCGGAGGCGCGGCGTTTCATGCGCCGGATCTCGTCCTCCAGCGCGCCCAGCTTGAGTGCATTCTTGATCGAGACCTGAAGGCGTTCAGCGCCCACCGGCTTGACGACGAAGTCGGACGCGCCTGCGCGCATGGCGGCAACGACGGTTTCGATCGACGAATGGGCCGTCTGGACGATGACCGGCTTTTCGAGCCCCTTGTCCTTCAGCGCGGCTAGCACGCCCATTCCATCGATCTCGGGCATCACCAGATCGAGAATGACCAGATCGACTGCCTCGCCTTCCATGCCGGTCAGCATGCGGACCGCCGCCGTGCCGCTGTCGGCGGTGCGCGCTTCATAGCCAAAGCGCCGCACCATCGCCTCCAGAAGGCGGCGCTGGACCGGGTCATCATCGACAATCAGGACGGTGGTGCTCATCTCAGTCCAATTCCGGACGACGCGGCGGGAATCGCCTGTGTCGTTTCGGGGCACTGTCGGGCACAACGGTTAAGCGGCGCTTAAGCTGACCAAGCAGCCCGGCAAGACGTCGCAGCCCGCTGACACCGCCGGCCAGTTGATTGCGCGCGGGAAAAACCACATATGCTGATGTCAACGCATGTCCTTGCCGGATGTGTCCGCTTGAGATGACAGGTTCCGACCCATGACGCCCACGACAGACCACGGGCTCTCGCCTGCCGATGCGGTCTTTGCCCCAGTGCAAGGGGCCTATCGGCGCCAGAACCGCGAGCCCAATCTTGGCACCTTGCCGGAATGGGACCTCACGCATCTTTATCCGTCGATGGACGCGCCGGCATTCGCCGCTGACATGGAGCGGGCCGCTTCGCAGGCTCTTGATTTTGCCGGCACCTATCGCGGCAAGCTGGCGGCGATCGCGGCGCAGGCCGATGCATCTGTGGCCTTGCACAAGGCCGTCGCAGCCTACGAGGTGCTCGACGACCTGATGGGCCGGATCATGTCCTATGCCGGTCTGGTCTATTCAGGCGACACCACCGATCCGCAGCGGGCCAAGTTCTACGGCGACGCACAGGAACGCATCACGGCCGCTTCGACGGAGCTGTTGTTCTTCACGCTTGAACTCAACCGGATCGACGACAAGGTCCTCGATGCGGCGGCTTCTGCCCCGCCGCTCAGCCACTACAAGCCGTGGCTCGATGACATGCGCAAGGACAAGCCGCACCAGCTCGACGACCGGATCGAGCAGTTGTTTCACGAGAAATCCGTGACCGGCCGGGCTGCCTGGAACCGGTTGTTCGACGAGACCATCGCCTCGCTGCGCTTCAAGGTCGGCGATCAGGAATTGACCCTGGAGCCGACGCTCAACAAGCTTCAGGACAGCGATGGCAAGGTGCGCAAGGCCGGTGCCGAAGCGCTGGCCAATGTGTTCGGCCAGCACACCCGGACCTTCGCGCTGATCACCAACACCCTGGCCAAGGACAAGGACATCCAGGACAAGTGGCGCGGCTTCACCGATGTCGCGCAATCGCGGCATCTGGCCAACCGGGTCGAGCCGGAAGTGGTCGAGGCGCTGGTCAGCGCGGTGCGTGCCGCCTATCCGCGCCTCTCACACCGATACTATGCGCTCAAGGCCAGCTGGTTTGGCAGGACAGAGCTGGATTTCTGGGATCGCAACGCTCCGTTGCCCAAGGTCGAGCAGCGCGCGATTCCGTGGGATGAGGCACGTGATACGGTTCTCGGTGCCTATGAGACCTTCTCGCCAAGGCTGGCCGGGATTGCCCGCCGCTTTTTCGACGAAAACTGGATCGATGCGCCTGTCAGGCCCGGAAAGGCGCCCGGCGCCTTCGCGCACCCCACCGTGCCATCCGCACACCCGTATGTGCTGATCAATTATCAGGGCAAGCCGCGCGATGTGATGACGCTGGCGCACGAACTTGGCCATGGCGTGCATCAGGTGATGGCGGCGCACAATGGCGCGCTGATGGCCCCGACGCCGCTCACTCTGGCCGAAACCGCTTCGGTTTTCGGCGAGATGCTGACCTTCCGCCGCCTGCTCGACGCCACCACCAGCCAGAGCCAGCGCAAGGCCATGCTGGCGAGCAAGGTCGAGGACATGATCAACACGGTCGTGCGCCAGATCGCGTTCTATTCCTTCGAACGCAAGCTGCACGAGGAGCGCAAGAACGGCGAACTGCCGGCCGATGCGATCAGCAACCTGTGGATGTCTGTGCAGGCCGAGAGCCTGGGGCCCGCGATCAGGCTGGGGCCCGGCTATGAAACCTTCTGGACCTATATCCCGCACTTCATCCACTCGCCGTTCTACGTCTATGCCTATGCCTTCGGCGACTGCCTGGTGAACTCGCTCTACGGCGTCTACGAGCGCTCGGCGGACGGGTTCCAGGACCGCTATTTCGCCCTACTGGCAGCGGGCGGCACCAAGCACCATTCCGAGGTTCTGGCGCCGTTCGGCCTCGATGCCCGTGATCCTGCCTTCTGGCAGATTGGGCTGGGGCTGATCGAGCGTATGATCATCGAACTGGAGCAGATGGGGTGACAGGCCCGATCTGGCTCGAGGCCGCGATCAATGGGCCGTGGGGCCGCAGCCGGCAGCCCGGCATCCCGATCACCATTCCCGAGATCATCGCCGACGGAGTTGCCGCGGCGAAGGCTGGTGCTGCCATCATCCACCTGCATGTCTACGACGAGGCGACGGGCCGCCAGACCGATGACTGGCAGGTTTATGCGCGAGCGATCGAAGGTATCCGCAGCCGCTGCGACGCCATCATCTACCCCACCATTCCGATTGCCGGATCGGGTTTTGCCGGCGACGCGGTGTCTGCGTCAGGGCGGTATGCCCACCTTGATGAACTTGGCCGGCGTGGGCTGGTGGAATGGGGCGTGATCGATCCGGGCAGCGTCAACTTTTCCGGATTTGGCGACATCGCCGCTGGCGTGCCGGGCTTTGTCTACCAGAACCCCGAGGAGCACATCCGCGAAGGCATGGCGATTGCGGAACGGCACCGGCTTCATCCAAGCTTCGCGATCTACGAGCCGGGGTTCACGCGCGCCGGAGCCGCGCTGGCTGCCTGCTATCCGTCGCTGCCCGTGCCGATCTACCGCCTGATGTTCTCGGATGGCTATGCCTGGGGCTTTCCCCCGTGTGGCTGGGCGCTTGCCGCACATCTCGCCTTGCTGGCGGACTGCGCACCCGGAGCGCCGGCGATGATCGCGGGCCTTCAGGTCGATATACGGCCGCTGATCGCAGACGCTGTCGGGCGCGGCGTGCATGTCCGCGTCGGCCTCGAGGATGCGCCGTTCGGTGAGGAGCGCGGCAATCCCGCGCTGGTGACCGAGGCAGCCGGACTGATCGTCAGGGCCGGTGGTACGCTGACTGTGCCAGCCGATGTGCGCAAGGCGCTGGCGCCGGGCTGACCCCGCGACGCCATCACCGCTTGGCGCGGGCCAGCCTGCGCCTTATCTGACAAGCATGAGCATTCCCCCCGATACCGAACAGAACCGCTTTTCAGCCCGCGCCACACGCTATGCCCGCGTCGGTGCCAATGTTGGCGGGGTGGCGGCCCGCATCGCAACCTCGTTCCTGACAGGGCGTTCGAGCGGCGGTGATGCGCGCAACGCTGCGGCGCTGGCGCAGGCGCTGGGCGGGCTGAAAGGGCCGCTGATGAAGGTGGCGCAACTGATTGCCACGATCCCCGACGTGGTGCCGCCCGAATACGCCGAGGAATTGCAGAAGCTGCAATCGGAAGCGCCGCCGATGGGAGTCGCGTTCGTCAACCGGCGCATGATGGCGGAACTGGGCGGCAACTGGCGACAGCGCTTCGAGAGCTTCGATCTGAAGCCTGCCGCTGCGGCCTCGCTGGGACAGGTCCACAAGGCCACCGCGCTCGACGGCACGCGATTGGCCTGCAAGCTGCAGTATCCGGACATGGAATCGGCGGTCGAGGCCGATCTGAAGCAGTTACAACTGCTGCTGGCCCTGCACCGCCAGATGGACCAGGCCATCGATACCCGCGAGATCGCCAAGGAACTGGGCGCACGGGTGCGCGAGGAACTCGACTATCACCGCGAGGCCAAGCATGCTGCCCTGTATCAGCTCATGCTGGCCGAGACTCCCGATGTGCGCGTGCCGAAGGTCGAGCCGTCATTGTCCACGCGCCGCCTGCTCACCATGCACTGGCTGGAGGGCAGCAAGCTGCTCAGCCACAAGGAAGCCGACCTTGAAACCCGCAACCGCATCGCCCGCGCTATGTTCCATGCCTGGTGGCGGCCGTTCATCCGCTATGGCGTGATTCACGGCGACCCGCATCTGGGCAACTACACCGTGTTCGATCAGGACGGACAGCCGGGTGGGCTCAACTTGCTCGACTACGGCTGCGTGCGCATTTTCCCGCCGACCTTCGTCAATGGCGTCAACGAACTGCGCAATGGCCTGCTGAGCAACGACGAAGCCCGGATCGTCCACGCCTACGAGGTCTGGGGCTTCAAGAACCTGAACAAGGACCTGATCGAGATCCTCAACATCTGGGCGAAGTTCATCTACGGACCGCTGCTGGATGACCGCGTCCGCACCATTGCCGACGGGGTCAGCCCCGGTGCCTATGGCCGGCGCGAGGCGTTCAGCGTGCATCAGGCTCTCAAGGAGAAGGGCCCGGTCACGGTGCCGCAGGAATTCGTGTTCATGGACCGTGCCGCCATCGGGCTTGGCGGCGTTTTCCTGCATCTGCGCACGGAAATGAACTTCTTCCGTATGATCGAGGATGAACTGGCCAACTTCTCTGCCGAGACAGTTGGCAAAAGGCAGGATCAAGCCTTGGCGGCCGTCGGTCTCAAGCCGTCTGTCTCCGGGCCGTGATGTGGATGCGGGGGCCCTGAATCGATGAGCTTCGATCTTTGGCTCCGGCCCTCACACGCGCTGTGGTCTGGCTGCAAGCAGCCTGACCATTTGTCCGTTGACTCGTTGCATCTTGTCATGTCCTTGCGCTAAACGCAGACAAGGTTCGATACCGACTTATTTTCGCACAGGGGCAAGCATGGCTGACCATGGCAATTCCGGCGACGCCGGCCATCCCGCAATGGACTACAAGGCTCACGAAAGCACCTTCAAGGGCTTCATTCATTTTACCGAAGTGGGCACCGTGGCATGCCTTGCCATCGTGGTCGCTCTCGCCGTCGGCGGCGTCAAGCATGCCTGGATGACCGTCATCTTCGGCACGATCCTTACCCTGATCACAGCGGCCATCGGCATTGCTGCGCCGAAGATCGGCTGGCGTGCGCCGGCTGTCCCGCTCGTGCTCATGCTTGCCGCGCTCGCCTTCATGGGCGGCTCTCACTGATCCTTGTTGCTCAAAGGGACTTCCCAGATGCGCATTGCTGTTCCGGCTGAAGCCAAGGGCGTCGAGACCCGTGTCGCGGCCACTCCCGAGACCGTGAAGAAGTTCATCGGTCTTGGTGCCAGTGTCAGCATCGAGAAGGGGGCAGGCCTCGATGCAGGCATCTCCGATGCCGATTTCGAGGCGGCCGGCGCCACCATCGCCAAGTCCGCCAAGGACGTGATGAAGGATGCCGACATCGTCCTGAAGGTGCGCCGTCCGGCAGATGCCGAGATGAAGAGCCTCAAGTCGGGCGCCATCGTCGTGGCCATCATGGACCCTTATGGCCAGGATGCCGCGCTGGCAGGCCTCGCCAAGGCGGGCGTGAGTGCCTTTGCCATGGAATTCATGCCGCGCATCACCCGCGCGCAGGTCATGGACGTGCTGTCCTCGCAGGCCAATCTCGCCGGCTACCGCGCGGTGATCGACGGCGCTGCCGAGTATGGCCGCGCGCTGCCCATGATGATGACCGCTGCCGGCACTGTGCCAGCCGCCCGCATCTTCATCATGGGCGTTGGCGTCGCCGGGCTTCAGGCCATTGCGACGGCGCGACGCATGGGCGCAGTCGTGACCGCAACCGATGTCCGGCCCGCTACCAAGGAACAGGTCGAATCACTCGGCGCCAAGTTCCTTGCGGTCGAGGATGATGAGTTCAAGCAGGCCCAGACGGCAGGCGGCTATGCCAAGGAAATGTCGAAAGAGTATCAGGCCAAGCAGGCCGAACTCACCGCTTCGCATATCGCCAAGCAGGACATCGTCATCACCACGGCCCTGATCCCGGGCCGGCCGGCGCCGCGCCTGATCACCAAGGCCATGGTCGAGAGCATGAAGGCTGGTTCGGTGATCGTCGATCTGGCGGTGGAGCGCGGCGGCAACTGCGAACTGGCCAAGCCGGGCGAGATCGTCGTCACCGACAACGGCGTGCGTATCGTCGGTCATCTCAATGTGCCGGGCCGTCTCGCCGCCACGTCATCGGCGCTCTATGCGAAGAACCTCTATGCCTTCGTCGAAACCATGATCGACAAGAAGGAAAAGGCGCTCGCCGTGAACTGGGATGACGAACTGGTCAAGGCGACGCTGCTGACCCGTGACGGCGCTGTCGTGCATCCGAATTTCCAGCCCAAAGCCTGAGCCTAAGCCGCGTCAGCCAACGGACAAGAGGGGCATTCATCATGTCGACCATCACACCCCAGGAGGCTCTCGACCGGGCCCGCGCCGCAGCCGATGCCGCCAAACAGGCAGCCGAGGCGGCACAGAAATACGCCGACCAGATCGCCGCAACCGCGAGCGCTGCATCGGGCGGTGCCATTGATCCGATCGTCTTCCAGTTGGCCATCTTCGCGCTGGCGGTTGCCGTTGGCTATTATGTCGTCTGGTCGGTGACGCCGGCCCTGCACACGCCGCTGATGTCGGTGACGAACGCCATTTCCTCGGTGATCGTGGTCGGCGCCCTGCTCGCCGTCGGTGTCAGTTCCACCCCTGCCATGGGCGACGGGCCGCTATGGGCCAAGGTTATGGGCTTCTTCGCGTTGATCCTCGCTTCCGTGAACATCTTCGGCGGCTTCCTCGTCACCGAGCGCATGCTCGCGATGTACAAGAAGAAGGGCTGACGCGTCATGGCCGCCAATCTTTCAGCCCTGCTCTATCTGGTCTCAGGCATCCTGTTCATCCTGGCCCTGCGCGGGCTTTCCCATCCGACGACGAGCCGTCAGGGCAACCTCTTCGGTATGGCCGGCATGGCGATTGCCATCCTGACCACCGTCATCTTCTTCCGCCCCGCCGGCTTCTCGGGCTGGCTTCTGGTCGTGCTCGGGCTCGGCATCGGCGGCGGCATCGGGGCCTACATGGCCCGCAAGGTGCAGATGACGCAGATGCCGCAACTTGTGGCGTTCTTCCACTCGCTCGTTGGTCTGGCTGCTGTGCTGGTGGCCGGCGCCGCGCTCTATGCGCCTGAAGCCTTCAACATCGGCAAGGTCGGCCAGATCAAGGCCGCCAGCCTGTTCGAGATGGCGCTCGGCGTCGCCATCGGAGCGATCACTTTCACCGGTTCGATCATCGCCTTTCTCAAGCTCGATGGCCGCATGTCCGGCAAGCCGATCATGCTGCCCCAGCGCCATGCGATCAACATCGGTCTCGGCGTCGCGCTTGCGATCCTGATCCTGATTTTCCTGCGCACCGAGAGCCACGCGGTTTTCTGGCTGATCGTCATCGTCTCGTTCGCGCTTGGCGTGCTGCTGATCATCCCGATCGGGGGTGCCGACATGCCGGTTGTGGTGTCGATGCTCAACTCCTACTCGGGCTGGGCCGCGGCGGGCATCGGCTTCACGCTTGGCAACATGGCGCTGATCATCACCGGTGCGCTGGTCGGCTCGTCGGGTGCGATCCTGTCCTACATCATGTGCAAGGCGATGAACCGCAGCTTCATCTCCGTGATCCTCGGCGGTTTCGGTGCCGAAGATGCCGGTGCTGCCGCCGCTACAGAAGCCCGCCCCTACAAGGCCGGTTCTGCTGAAGATGCTGCCTACATCATGAAGAACGCCCAGAAGGTGATCATCGTGCCGGGCTATGGCATGGCCGTATCGCAGGCCCAGCATGCGCTGCGCGAGATGTGCGACCTGCTCAAGAAGGAAGGCGTCGAGGTCAAGTATGCGATCCACCCGGTTGCCGGGCGCATGCCGGGCCACATGAACGTGCTGCTGGCCGAAGCGAATGTCCCCTATGATGAGGTCTTCGAACTGGAAGACATCAACTCCGAGTTCGGTCAGGCAGACGTGGCCTTTGTCATCGGCGCGAACGACGTGACCAACCCGGCCGCCAAGACCGACAAGACCTCGCCGATCTACGGCATGCCGGTACTGGACGTCGAGAAGGCTGGCACCATCCTGTTCGTCAAGCGCGGCATGGGCGGCGTGGGCTATGCCGGCATCGACAACGAGGTGTTCTACCGGCCCAACACCATGATGCTGCTCGCCGATGCCAAGAAGATGGTCGAAAGCATCGTCAAGGCGCTGGCTCACTGAGAACAGCGCCGCGCCTGGCTGGGAACTGTTCTGTGCCAGGTCATTGTCATCGCGGGGCGGCGGTCGCACCGTCCCTCGACTGAACAGGCACACGCCATGAGTCAGGCCATTATCCGCGATATGGACGACGCCGATCGAGAGACGGTGATCGACCTGATCTGGGAACTGAACCGCTTCGAGAATGGCGTATCCGGCGACCGAGCCCCCGACCGCAAGGCTGCGGCGTCCGGGCTTGGCGCCAACCGCCGCCGCATGGCCGAACATGGCGGCATCGAGCTTGTGGCCGAGATAGATGGCGCGGTCGTCGGCTATCTGCTCTGCGTTATCGAAAGCGCACAGGCCTATGTGCATACGCGCTACAACCGGCATGCCTACATCGCAGAGCTTGTGGTGGCGGAAGCCATGCGCGGCAAGGGCCTTGGGCAGCGATTGATTGCAGCCGCCGAGGCATTCGCGCGGGAGAAGGGCGTGCCGTCGATCTTCATCGGCGTGCTGGCTGGCAACGAGCCGGCAGACCGGCTGTATGATCATCTCGGCTACCGCCGCTACAGCATCGAGCGGATGAAGCGGCTCGACGAATGACGGCTGCTGAGGGCACTGGTCCATCGGTGGGCCGGCCATGGCGGCGCTGGCTTCGGCGCACGGGGCTCATTGTGGCTGCGGCGCTGATCCTCGGCTATCTTGCCATCTGCGCCTACATGTATGCCGTGCAGCGCTCGATGCTGTTCATTCCCGATGTGCGGGATGTGGCCGGCGATGTCGACCGCCTGCCGGGCGCAGAGGCGATCACGCTCGTCACCAGCGACGGCGAAACCATCAAGGCCTGGTGGAAGGCGCCGCATGAACCGGGGCTGCCGGTCTATCTTTACCTGCATGGCAACGGAGCCAACCTGAGCCGCCGTGCCGGGCGTTTCCAGCGGATGACCGACGACGGGTCGGGCTTGCTGGCGGTGAGCTGGCGCGGCTATGGCGGCTCAAGCGGTCATCCTTCCGAGGTCGGGCTCCGGCGCGATGCCGAGGCGGCCTATGACTGGCTGGCGGGGCGTGTCGAGCCACGCCGGTTGGTGCTGTTCGGCGAATCGCTCGGAACGGGTGTTGCCATCGGGCTGGCAGCCAGCCGCAAGGCAGCGCTGCTGGTGCTGGATTCGCCGTACGCCTCGATCGTTGATCTTGGCCGGTTGCGCTTCCCGTTCCTGCCGGTGACATTGCTGTCCCGCGATCCGTTCCGCTCGATCGATCAGGCCCCAAACGTGCGCATCCCGGTGATCGCGCAGCACTGCGCACAGGACTGGGTGATCCCGCTGTCAGAAAGCCAGCGCTTGCTGGCGGCCTTTCCGGCCAAACCCAACCTCACGGTGATCGAGGGGCGCTGCCATGTGCCGGATATCGGCAGGGCACTGTTGCCGAAGATGCGGGCCGCCATGGCAGGAAACCAACCCTGAAAAGCCGCCCCGTCTGCCTGATCCATGTAGGATACTGCGCGGTCTTGAGGGCCGGCAGCGCTCTCTCTCAGAGACGGAAGAGGCCGCCGCCCCCGCCGCCACTCACACGGGCCGCGCCCTGCCGGGCGGCAGCATTGTTGGCATCGAGCGTCAGGGCCCGCTGGTAATTCTCGCCGGCTTCACGCGGCTTGTTCATCCGCTCCATCGCAAAGCCGAGCCCGGCCCATGCGTCAGCATTGCGGTTGTCGACATTCAGCGATGCCGTGAAGTCTTCCTGTGCCTTGGCATACTGCCCGAGCTGGTTGAGGCTCTGGCCACGCGCGGTATAGGGCGGCGCGTTGTAGGGGTTCCGGTCAATGGCCGAATCAAAGTCCTGCACGGCCTGCCGGTGATTGCCCTGGCGCTGGTAGACCAGACCGCGCGCATGCAGTGCCTCGGCCCCCTCCGGATTGAGCCGGATCGCCTGGTTGAGGTCGTTGACCGCCTCGGCAAGCTGGTTCTGGGAGCGCAGCAGATTGCCACGGGCCAGATAGGCCGGCGCATAATTCGGGTTGGCCTGAATGGCGCGGGAGAAATCCTGCATGGCCGCATCGTTGCGGCCAGTCTGGCGCTGGGCGAGGCCGCGATTGGTATAGGCTGGTGCAAAACCGGGATCGAGGCTCACCGCCTTGGTGAAATCCGCTACGGCTTCGGAAAAACGGCCGAGGCGCGCATAGGCGGCGCCGCGCTGGTTGAAGGCTTCAGGATCGGTCGGGCGGCGGTTCACGACCTCGGACAGCGAGGCTAGGTTGACGGATGCAGCGGCAGTATCGCCCGTCTCGATCTCTGCGACCGCAGCTGCCGGCCCGAGAGCAGACACGGATTCGCAGGCGGCAAGGCCCCCCGCAAGGGACAGCAAGATCACAAAGCGTGCGACGCCCGGCATGTCCTGTTCCTTGTGCGTTGACCATCCTGTGCCGAACCACGTGCGTGGATCATCGGGCACAGAAAGGCGGCTTCAATGCCATCCAACCAGACACAGCAACGGCGCTTGGACGGATGACATCCATGCGCCGTTGACAGAAAACTCAGCAAAGATGGCGGCGGCAGGGCCGCCCGTCATCGGGTGCCAGAGGGTCAGGTGCGCGGCGGCTTGGCGCCGGCGATGACCCGCGGCTTGGAGGGCGGCAGAAGCCCTTCACGCTGAAGGCGCTTGCGAATGAGCTTGCGGGCGCGGCGAACAGCCTCGGCCTTCTCGCGTGCCTTCTTCTCGGAGGGCTTCTCGTAGTGGCCGCGGAGCTTCATTTCGCGGAAGACGCCTTCGCGCTGCAGCTTTTTCTTCAGCGCCCGGAGCGCCTGATCGACGTTATTTTCGCGAACGAGAACCTGCACGTGTGACCTGCTTCTGGAAGTTGGAAACTGAAAAGTGACGTCAAGCCAAGGAAGGCATGATGTCAGGATGGCCGCGTCTAGCAAAATTCCATGGCCGTGTCCACAGTCACGCCGGCAAGATCGGCACGTCAGCTGTGTGAACCGGGCACTGTCCTGAGCCGGTTGACATGGCCCATCTTGCGGCCCGGCCTGGCCTCGGCCTTGCCATAAAGATGCAGTCTCGCCGACGGGTCCGTGAGGATGCCCTGCCAGTTCGCTGCATCGTCGCCGATCAGGTTGAGCATCTCCGCGCCTGCGCCGAGCAGGGCTGTGGAACCCAGCGGCCAGCCGGCAACAGCCCGGATATGCTGCTCGAACTGGGATGTGACGGCACCATCCATGGTCCAGTGGCCGGAATTGTGCACGCGCGGCGCGATTTCGTTGACGACCAGCGTGTCGCTGCCGTCGCCTGTGACGACGAAAAACTCGACGCCGAGCACGCCGACATAATCCAGTGCCTCGGCGATGCGCCGCGTGGTTGCGACGGCTTGGTCGGCGCTGGGCGTTGCGAGTGTCGCTGGCACCACGGACTTGTGCAGGATGTGGTGGCGATGCTCGTTCTCCGTGACATCGAAAGCCTTGAAACTGCCATTGAGCCCGCGCGCTGCGACCACCGAGACCTCGCACCGGAACGCGACGAAAGCTTCGAGGATCGCCGGCTGGCCGCGCATGGCCTGCCATGCCGCCTCCGAACCTTCCTTGGCCGTGAGCTTGGCCTGCCCCTTGCCGTCATAGCCAAGGCGCGTGGTCTTGAGCACGGCGGGCAGTCCGATCACGGCGAGGGCTGCGACCAGTTCGGCGTGGCTGGTGACGCTGGCGAAGGCCGCCGTGGTGGCCTTGAGGCTGCGGGCAAGCTGCTTCTCGGCCAGCCTGTCCTGCGCAACGCCAAGCGCCTTCGAGCCCGGCCTGACCGGCACGCGGGCTTCGAGGAAGCGCACGGTGCTGACCGGCACATTCTCGAACTCGTAGGTGACGACATCGACGGCGTCGGCGAACCGGGCCAGTGCCACCTCGTCGTCATAGCCCGCACAGGTGTGGCGAGCAGCCACGCCGAAAGCCGGGCTGTCTGCCTCGGGCGCGAAGATGTGGCAGTTCAGGCCCAATTGTGCAGCTGACAGGGCCAGCATCCGGCCCAGTTGCCCGCCACCGAGAATGCCGATGGTCGCGCCGGGCGACAGGATAGCAGCTTTGTCAGGCACCGGAGGAGGCAGCACCGCTCAGGCCTCGTCGCGTGGTGCAAGAGCGACCGAATCAGTCTGCTTCTGTCGCCAGGCTTCGAGCCGTTCACAGAGCGCAGCGTCCGTCAGTGCCAGGACAGCGGCGGCCAGCAGCGCTGCGTTGACCGCACCGGCGCGGCCGATGGCGAGGGTGCCGACCGGAATGCCGGCGGGCATCTGCACGATCGAGAGCAGGCTGTCCTGCCCCGACAGGCTCTTGGATTCGACCGGTACGCCAAAGACGGGCAGCACCGTCATGGCCGCTGTCATGCCCGGCAGGTGCGCCGCGCCGCCAGCCCCGGCAATGATCACCCTGAAGCCTTCCGCCTTGGCGCCCTTGGCGAAGGCGACCAGCCGGTCCGGCGTGCGATGGGCGGAGACGATCCTGGCATCATAGGCGATGCCGAGCGCTGCGAGTGTTTCAGCGGCATGGCGCATGGTGGCCCAGTCCGACTGGCTGCCCATGATGATGGCGATCGGGGCCTTTGCCGATGTCATGCGCGCGGCTTTCCGTGCAAAAGCAGGGCTTTATCGCATGCGGCACCAAAGTGGAAACAGTTTTCGTTCGCTGCGAACATCGCGAGGAGTCTGCCGGTCGGGAGCCTGCTATCCGGAACAATGCCCAAGCGGCTGCGGATTTCGGCATGCCGACACTGCGCGGGCAAGACTCTCACGCAATGATGTCGGGCGTAAGCTGGTCCTCGACGAAATGGATGCGGTCCTTGAGGTAGAGCTTGCGGCGCTTGAGCCGCATGATCTGGATCTGGTCGATGAGCGGCATGCGCTCCAGTGCCAGAATGGCGGCATCC
The DNA here is from genome assembly GCA_943370645.1 of Hydrogenophaga intermedia. Taxonomy (GTDB): domain Bacteria; phylum Pseudomonadota; class Alphaproteobacteria; order Rhizobiales; family Beijerinckiaceae; genus Allobosea. The sequence goes on from CALRRR020000005.1 coordinate 50,785, forward strand.
AGATCGCCATGCTCCTGGCGCAGCCGGTGCAATTCGGCTTCGAAAGCCGAGCGCCGCTCTTCGTCCAGATCAAAACGCATCATGGAGGGTTGCTCTTTTTTGGCCGCATTTGCCACGAAAGGTTAGGATGCAAGTGCAGTGCGGGCAAGGCTCCACCGATCTAAATTTTCGATCGTGGTTGCTTCAAATTTCATTGTGCGCCGCACGGCTGAAATTCGACAGCCAGCTTGAGACCTGTCAGACTCACCAAGTTCGATCCACAAACGGAGGACTTCAATGTCGCTGCAGACCCATCTCGTCGAGCTCGAAAAGAAGCACCAGGCCCTGGAAAGCGCGATCGCCAAGGCGCTCGCGCACCCATCGGCCAGCGACGTCGAGCTTGCGGAGTTGAAGCGAAAGAAGTTGCAGTTGAAGGACGAGATCACCAAGCTCAAGGGCTCTCTTGTGGCCAAGGCGACCTTGCATTGACCTGATCGCGGATGAATCTTGCCTGCCCGGCATCTTGCCGAGCTGGCCAGGCAGACGCAGACCAGACGGGACCGGTGGATGCTAGGCGCATCCGCCGGTTTTTTTGTGCTGTCCGGTGAGCGGAGCTGCCCGTCGGTTCGGCCTGCTTCAGGCCCCGGGCTGGACCAACCTTGCCATCTCGCGCAGGCGGAACTTCTGGATCTTGCCTGTGCTGGTCTTGGGCAGTTCGGCAAACACCACATGGCGGGGGCACTTGAAACTGGCCAGATGGCTGCGGCACCAGGCGATAATCTCCTCCTGGCTCGCGGCGTGGCCGGGCTTGAGTTCAAGGAAGGCACACGGTGTCTCGCCCCATTTCTCGTCGGGTCTCGCAACAACTGCGGCGGCCTGCACGGCTGGGTGCTTGTAAAGAGCATCCTCGACCTCGATCGAGGAGATGTTCTCGCCGCCTGAAATGATGATGTCCTTGGAGCGGTCCTTGAGTTGGATGTAGCCATCGGGGTGGCGCACACCCAGATCGCCGGAGTGAAACCATCCGCCAGCGAAGGCTGCGGCGCTCGCGGCCGGGTTCTTGAGATAGCCCTTCATCACCACGTTGCCCCGGAACATCACCTCGCCCATGGTCTGACCATCGCGCGGCACGGGCTTCATCGTGTCGGGATCGAGCACATCGAGCGCTTCCAGCGGCACATAGCGCACCCCCTGCCGGGCCTTCAGCGCTGCGGCCTCGGCTATGCCAAGCGTGTTCCAGTCCTCGTTCCAGTCGTTGATGACCGAGGGGCCATAGGTCTCGGTCAGCCCGTAAAGATGCGTGACGTTGAAGCCTGCACCGGCCATGGCTGCCAGCACAGCCTCGGGTGGAGGGGCTGCTGCCGTGTAGAACTGCACCACATGCGGCAAGGCCCGCTTCTCGGCGGCCGGCGCATTGAGCAGCGTCGACATGACGATGGGCGCGCCGCACAGATGGGTGACGCCATGGTCGGCAATGGCATCGAACATGGACTTGGCCCGAACCTGCCTGAGGCAGACATGGGTGCCGGCCACCACCGAAAGCGACCAGGGGAAGCACCAGCCATTGCAATGGAACATGGGCAGGGTCCACAGATAGACCGGGTGCTTGCCCATTGAGCAGGTGACGATGTTGCCAAGGGCGAGCAGGTGCGCGCCGCGATGATGATAGACCACACCTTTGGGATCGCCCGTGGTGCCGGAGGTGTAGTTGAGGGCAATCGCGTCCCATTCATCCTGAGGCGGCTGCCAGGCAAAATCCGGATCGCCGGTGGCCAGCAGGGCCTCGTAATCCAGAGCGCCGAGCCGGTCACCCGCGCCGTCATACTCCGGGTCGTCGTAGTCGATGACGATGGGCTTGACCTTGGCCAGCGCCAGCGCAGGGCCTGCGAGCCTGGCGAATTCCCGGTCGGTGATCAGCACCTTGGCTTCGCCATGATCGAGCGAAAAGCCGATGACCGCCGCGTCGAGGCGCGTGTTCAGCGTGTTGAGCACAGCCCCGGTCATCGGCACGCCGTAGTGGCATTCAAGCATGCCGGGCGTGTTGGCCATCAGCACCGCCACGGTGTCGCCGCGGCCCACACCGAGTTTTGCCAGCGCCGATGCAAGCCGGCGTGAGCGGGCATAGAAATCGGCATAGCTGACCCGCAGCGCGCCATGGATGATCGCGGTCCGCTCCGGATAGATCGCCGCCGTGCGTTCGAGAAAGCCAAGCGGTGTCAACGGCTGGTGATTGGCCGGGTTCTTGTCGAGATCACGGGCATAGGCGGCTTGGGACATCTCGGACCTCGTAGCATCGTTCCGGCAAAGGGGGGGTGAGCCTGTGAGCCACCATGTAGCGCAGCGCAGCCGGCGAACAATGTGCAGCTTTCAGATCAGCCCGGTGATCCCGTCCCAGGTGAGCTTGAGCCCGACCAGAAGCAGCATGCCGTAGATCAGCGGATAGAACCGGGCGACCATGATGCGCCGGACCAGCCAGATGCCAAACATGTTGCCGGCGATGGCGAAGGGCAGCAGCGCTGCCGACCCGATCAGCGTCTCGCGGGTGATCAGGCCCAGTTGCAGATAGGGCCAGAGCTTGACGATGTTGACCACGAAGAACAGCCAGCCAAGCGTGCCGGCGAACACCGCCGGGGCCAGCCGCTGCGGCATCAGGTAGACCTGTGCGGGAGGGGCGCCGGCATGGGCGATGAAGCTGGTGACGCCGCACCAGATGCCCCAGAACACGCCGGCAGCATCGGGCGCGCGGTAGGGCGGTGCCTCGGCCACGCCGCGCAGGCGGAGCACCCACCAGTTCATTGCGAAGGCCAGCGCGATGATGCCGACCATGAGCTTCAGGCCCGCGTCGGAGATCGAGGTCACGGTTGCGGCGCCGATGGCCGTGCCGATCAGGCAGCCGATCAGCAGCACCACGAAGCTGCGCCGGTCGATGTTCTTGCGGAAGGCCCAGATTGTGACGATGTCCTGCGCCATCAGCACCGGCAGCATGATCGCCGCCGCTGTCAGCGGCGGCAGGGCCAGCGCGAAGACCGGCAGGCCCAGCACGGCAAGCCCGACGAACCCGCCTTTCGACAGCCCGAAGGCGGCAACCGCGATCGTGCCATAAATCCAGAAGGCAGGGGAGGTCAGAAGATCGGGCACAAGGTGATTCCGGTGTTGGCACTCACCCTGCCCGTGCCGTCAGGCCGGGGCAACTGCGCGGCGCGCATGTCCGGCGCTCACGCACCGGCTGCGGCGCGGCCAGTGGGCTTCGGCTCGCTCCGCCAATTGGCCAGTATGGGCTCCAGCATCGCCGCAAGGCGGTCGGCCCAAGCCTCGGCCCTCGCTTGCGTGTCGATCAGATCCTGCCGGAGTTCGACAAGGACATTGGGCAGGCCGTGGCGGGTGGCGTGACGATCGATCGTGTCGCCACGGAGCCAGCCGGCATAGGGCTCGTTGTCGCCGACCACGAGATCGGGATCAGCGCGCAGGGCGGCGAAAAGCGGGGCGACGAGCCTGTTATCCTGGTCCCAGAGCAGCCCGATATGCCAGGGCCGGACCTGGCCCCGCCAGGCCGGCGTGAACGAATGCACCGAGATCACGGCGGGAGGCAACCCTGCTGTGAGAGCTTCGCTGACCGCGCTTGCAACGCTCGCATCATACGGCGCGTAGAAGGCCGAAATCCGCTCCGCGATGGCGGCTGGTGCAATCCGCGCATTGCCGGGAATGATCGCGCCGTCCGAAATCTGCATGACCAGCGTCGGATCGTCGAGGCCGCGATTGGGGTCGATCAGCAGCCGCGAAAAGGTCGAGAGCAGGGCAGGGCATCCCAGCCTTGCAGCAAGCCGGCGGCTGACCCAGGCTGCTCCGATGTCATAGGCAATGTGGCGTTCAAGCTGGCCCGGAGCCAGGCCGAGGGTGCCGAAAGCTTCCGGAATGGCGTTGGAAGCATGGTCGCAAAGCACCAGCGCCTGACTGGACAGCGCTCCCGGCTGGCGCTCGACATCGCCGATCCTGAGGGCGGCCCCGGTCATTCTTGCAAGATCGGCCATCATCCCGTGCCCCGGACCCCATGGAATGCTGATGGCATAACGTGCGGAATGCGTCTAACAGGAATTGGACTTTGGTCTGAACCAGATTGCCTCATGCCTGTTGCCCGCCCGCTTGCCCAGACCCTGACTGCTATCTACAGCGCCGCCGTGGCCGCAGCGTTGCCGGCCCGCAGTCTGGTTCCTCACCTGCCGGCCATGCCGCGCGGCCGGCTCATCATCCTGGCGGCCGGCAAGGCTGCCGGCAGCATGACACCGGCAGCTGAGGCGCATTATCTCGACACGCTCAAAGTCGAGCCTTCACGCATCACCGGAGTTGCCGTTGCCCGCCATGGCTATGGCGCGCCGACGAGACTGATCCCGATGATCGAGGCCGGCCACCCTGTGCCGGATGCCGCCAGCGTGGAAGCGGCCAGCCGCGCTCTCGCCCTCGCCGAGGCTGCCGGGCCGGATGACCTCGTGCTGGTCCTGCTCTCGGGCGGCGGCTCGGCCAACTGGATCGCGCCTGCCGGCACCCTCACCCTTCCGGAGAAACAGGCGATCACGCGCGCCATGCTGCGCTCCGGCGCCTCGATCGACGAGATCAACACGGTGCGCAAGCGCCTGTCGCGGATCAAGGGCGGGCGTCTGGCGCTGGCGGCCTGGCCGGCCCCGGTTCTGACGCTAGCCGTGTCGGATGTGCCGGGCGATGAGCCGTCGATCATCGCATCCGGTCCGACTGTTGCCGATGCCTCGACCAACGCCGATGCCCGGACCGTGATCGCCCGCCACGGCATCACCCTGCCTGCCAGTGCCACAAGCCTGCTGGCCGATCCTGCCATGGAAACACCCAAGCCGGGCGATTCGCGCCTGTCGCGGGCCAGCTTCCGTATCATCGCAAAGCCGGCTGCTGCCATCGAAGCGGCAGCGGAGGCATGCGTTGCGGCTGGCTACGAGCCGATCTCTCTGGGCGCCGATCTCGAAGGCGAGGCCCGCACAGTGGCCGGCGCTCACGCAGTGCAGGCGCTCGACCTGCAAAGGAAGGGCCGCAAGGCGGCGCTGATCTCGGGCGGTGAGTTGACCGTGACCATCTCCGGCACAGGGCGCGGCGGACCGAACCAGGAATATGCGCTGGCGCTCGCGCTGGCGCTGAACGGGGCCGCCGGCATCGCAGCGATTTCCGGCGATACGGATGGCACGGACGGCGGCGGTGGCGCCGCCAGCGACCCGGCCGGCGCGTTGATCGACGCAAGCACGCTGGCGCGCGCCACTGCGGCCGGGCTCGATGCTGGCGCGATGCTGGCCGACAACGATTCGACAGGCTTCTTCGAGGTGTTGGGCGACCTGTTGACGCCGGGCCCGACACTGACCAACGTGAATGACTGCCGAGTCATTCTGATTGATCCATGATGCACCCGCCGACATGATCGCCGCCGCTTCCCGCCCAGCATTCAGCCGTGCGCGTGCCTTTGTGCTGGCAGGTGCCATGTTGCTCTGGGCCGGACCAGCCCTCGCGGACTTGCGAATCTGCAACAACACCACCAGCCGTGTGGGCGTTGCTCTCGGCTACCGCGATGCACAGGGCTGGATCACCGAAGGCTGGTGGAACCTCAGCCCGCGCGGCTGCGAAACCATTCTGCGCGGCACGCTGGCAGCGCGCTTCTACTACATCCACGCCGTCGACTACGACAAGGGCGGCGAGTGGACCGGAAAGTCGGTGATGTGCGTGCGCAATCGCGAGTTCACCATTCGTGGCATCGAGGATTGCCTGCCGCGCGGCTTTGATCGTGCGAACTTCTTCGAGGTCGACACAGGCGAGCAGAAGAGCTGGACCATCCAGCTCACCGATGCTCCCAAATAGCCGATGCGCCAAGGCCATCAGAACAAGGACCGGACTCCATGCGTCGCCATCGCCGAGTGAAGATTCTCGCCACGCTTGGCCCAGCCTCCTCCAATCCGGAGATGGCAAGCAAGCTGTTCGAGGCCGGCGCGGATGTGTTCCGGCTCAACATGAGCCACCTGCCGCGCGAGCAACTGGCCGACAAGGTGGCCATGTTGCGGGCGCTGGAAACCATCTATCGCAGGCCGGTCGGCATTCTGGTCGATCTGCAGGGGCCAAAGCTCCGGGTCGGGGCCTTTGCTGATGAGGCTGGCGTGATGCTGGACGTGGGCGCCACCTTCACGCTCGACAGCGACAAGAAGCCGGGTGACGCCACGCGTGTGCATCTGCCGCACCCGGAAATCCTGCAGGCGCTTGAAAAGGGCCATGCCCTGATCCTCGATGACGGCAAGCTCAAGCTGGTGGTCGAGAGCGCGAGCAAGACGAAGGCCGTGACCCGCGTGGTCATCGGCGGGGTGCTGAAAGCGCGCAAGGGTGTGAGCCTGCCCGACACCGTCATTCCCGTTTCGGCCATGACCGACAAGGACCGGGCCGACGCGGAAGTGGCTGCCGAAGTCGGCGTCGACTGGATCGCGCTCAGCTTCGTGCAAAGGCCCGAGGACATCGCCGACCTGCGCAAGATTGTCGGCCGCCGCGCCGCGATCCTGGCCAAGATCGAGAAGCCCCAGGCCGTGCAGCGGCTGGACGCCATCATGGAAGCGGCCGATGCGCTGATGGTGGCGCGCGGCGATCTGGGTGTCGAAATGCCGCTGGAGAAGGTGCCCGGCACGCAAAAGCGCATCACCCGCGCGGCGCGCCGCACCGGCAAGCCGGTGGTGGTCGCCACGCAGATGCTGGAAAGCATGATCACCGCGCCGGTGCCGACACGGGCCGAGGTGTCGGATGTGGCCACTGCGGTGTTCGAGGGAGCTGACGCCGTGATGCTCTCTGCCGAAAGCGCCTCAGGTTCCTATCCGATCGAGTCGGTGACGATGATGAACCGCATCGCCGAGGAGGTGGAGAGCGATCCGGTCTATCGCGCCCTGATCGATGGCCAGCGGGCAACGCCGGAAATGACAGGTGCCGACGCCATTGCGGCCTCTGCCCACCAGATTACCGATACGCTGAACCTCGGCGCGATCTGTGCCTGGACCTCGTCGGGGTCGACTGCGATCCGCATCGCGCGCGAGCGGCCGAACGCCACCGTCATCGCGCTGACGCCGAACCGCGAGACGGCGCGCCGGTTGACGCTGGTCTGGGGCGTTCATCCGGTCCTGACCAAGGATGCCTCCGACGCCGACGACATGGCCTCGCGTGCCTGCAAGTTTGCGGTGCGGGAAGGCTATGCCAAGGTGGGAGACCGCATCACCGTTGTGGCTGGGGTGCCCTTCGGCACACCGGGTGCCACTAACATGGTGCGCATCGCCTATGTCACGCAGGAGCATGCCGCTCTGGCTTGAGGCGCGGCATCGCTCTCATTCAAGCACCGGGACCGGTGTGACCGTTTCCGGTGCAGCGACTGTGCTGATCAAACGAAAAACGGGCCAAGGGCCCGTCTTGTCATCCCAACTCTGACATGGCGGGCTGCATGCCCGCCCGGTCATGCTTTGGGTCAGTTGACCAGAGCGCCCTGAAGCTGCTTCAGGCCATCCAGCCGGCTCTGTGCCGCGACGCGGGCATCGACGGTCCGTGCATCCGCCACATCGTCCATCGCGTTCTTGATGTCGTTGGCGATCATCTCCGGCTTGAGATCCTCAAGCGGGATGGCGTGCTCGGCCAGAATGGTCAGGCCAGCGTCGTTGATATCGACAAAGCCACCGCGCACGAACAGGCGCCGCGGGCTGCCCTTGCCTTCGGCGACGGTCACGACGCCGGGCTTCAGGGTCGACATCGCAGGAGCATGGCCGGCCAGAACCGTCATGTCGCCTTCGGACGCCGGCACGACGACGCTGTCGACCGAGCCTGAAAACAGCACACGCTCCGGCGAGACGAGTTCAAAGTGAAAGGTGGCCATGAAATGCTCCGTAGGCAGTGGGCAGTCGGCAATTGGCAGTCGGAGAACGAGGCGTTCTTTTTTTAGAAGACCGACTGTTTTTCCGACTGCCGAATGTCCAATCAGGCGGCTTCTGCTGCCAGACGCTGGGCCTTCTCGACGGCTTCCTCGATGGTGCCGACCATGTAGAAGGCGGCTTCGGGAAGGTGATCATACTTGCCTTCGACGAGACCCTTGAAGCCCTTGATCGTGTCTTCGAGGCGAACCAGCTTGCCCGGCGAGCCGGTAAAGATTTCGGCCACGAAGAACGGCTGGCTGAGGAAGCGCTCGATCTTGCGGGCGCGTGCCACGGTCATCTTGTCCTCTTCGGACAGCTCGTCCATGCCAAGGATCGCGATGATGTCCTGCAGCGACTTGTAGCGCTGGAGGGTGGACTGGACCTTGCGGGCGACGTCGTAGTGCTCTTCGCCAAGGATGGCTGCAGAGAGCATGCGCGAAGTCGAGTCGAGCGGGTCCACCGCAGGGTAGATGCCCTTTTCGGCGATCGAGCGCGACAGCACGGTCGTTGCGTCCAGGTGGGCGAACGAGGCGGCTGGTGCCGGGTCGGTCAAATCGTCTGCCGGCACATAGATCGCCTGCACCGAGGTGATCGAGCCCTTCGTCGTGGTGGTGATGCGCTCCTGGAGATTGCCCATGTCCGTGGCCAGCGTGGGCTGATAGCCCACGGCGGACGGGATGCGGCCCAGAAGCGCCGACACTTCGGAGCCAGCCTGCGTGAAGCGGAAGATGTTGTCGACGAAGAACAGCACGTCCTGGCCCTGATCGCGGAAGTGCTCGGCAACGGTCAGGCCGGTGAGCGCGACGCGGGCGCGGGCGCCTGGAGGTTCGTTCATCTGGCCATAGACCAGTGCGCACTTGGAGCCGGCGGTCGATCCGTTGTTCTTGCCCGGGGCCTGGTTGACGCCCGATTCGATCATCTCGTGATAAAGATCGTTGCCTTCGCGGGTGCGCTCGCCGACGCCGGCGAACACCGAGTAGCCGCCGTGGGCCTTGGCGATGTTGTTGATCAGTTCCATGATCAGCACGGTCTTGCCGACGCCTGCGCCGCCGAACAGGCCGATCTTGCCGCCGCGTGCATAGGGCGCGAGCAGATCGACGACCTTGATGCCGGTTTCGAGAATCTGCGAATCGGTTGCCTGTTCTGAATAGGACGGGGCTGGCTGATGGATGCCGCGCATCGCTTCGCCGACCACCGGGCCGGCTTCGTCGACGGGCTCGCCGATGACATTCATGATGCGGCCAAGGGTGGCTTCACCAACGGGAACCATGATCGGGCTGCCGGTATCGGTCACCGGTTGGCCGCGCACCAGACCTTCGGTCGAGTCCATCGCGATGCAGCGCACCGAGCTCTCGCCAAGGTGCTGGGCCACTTCGAGAACCAGCCGATTGCCGAGGTTCTGGGTTTCGAGGCCGTTGAGAATTTCAGGCAATTCGCCTTCGAACTGCACGTCGACGACCGCGCCGATGACCTGGGTGATCCTGCCCATGGGCTTGTTCGACGTGGTCGCAGCCTTGGCGGCGGATGCTGCCTTGGGAGCGGCGGCCTTCGGGGCAGCGGCAGCCTTTGCGGGAGCCTTGGTGGTGGCTTTTGCCATGGTTCTCTCCGATCCTTGGATGATCAAACGACAGTGAGCGTCACGGGGACATTGCCGCGTGTCGCCTTGGAATAGGGGCAGATCGAGTGGGCGTCCTCGGCCAGGGCCTTGACCTTGGCAGGATCCTCACCCGGAATGGACACTTTCAGCTCGGCTGTCAGTGCAAAGCTGGTCTCGTCCTTGTTGAGCGTGACCGAGCAGGTCACCGAAGCCCGCGCCGGGTCGACATCGTGCTTCTTTGCGAGCGCGATGATGGCCTGGCCGTAACAGGCCGACCAGCCCATAGCGAACAGCTGTTCGGGGTTCATGCCGTCGGGGCCGCCGGGAACGAGTTCCTTCGGCAGGGACATGCCGAGCACCATCTTGCCGCCTTCCAGCGAGGTGCGGCCATTGCGGCCGCCGCCTGTGGTGGCATGGGTGGTCATGATCGGGGTCAGGGCCATGCGCGGATATCCTCAGAGCGCTTCGGCGCCGGAAATGATCTCGATCAGTTCCTTGGTGATCATCGCCTGCCGGGTCCGGTTGTACTTCTGCGTCTGCTTCTTGATCATGTCGCCCGCGTTGCGCGTGGCATTGTCCATGGCCGACATGCGCGCGCCCTGTTCGGAGGCGGCGTTCTCAAGCAGGGCCTTGAAGATCTGCACGGCGATGTTGCGCGGCAGCAGCGAGGCGAGAATTTCGGCTTCCTCAGGCTCGTAGTCGTAGACCGCCTGCGCGCCTTTGCCAGCGGACTTCGCCGGGATTTCGGCCGGAATCAGCTGCTGGGCAGTCGGGATCTGCGAGATCACAGACTTGAAGCGCGAGAAGAACAGTGTGGCGACATCGAACTCGCCGGCCTCGAACATCTTGAGCACGCGGGTCCCGACCTCGTCAGCCTGCACGAAGCTCATCTGTTTCACCGAGCGGAACTCGATCAGGTCGATGATGTTGCGTTCGAGCGTGCGGCGGAGGGCATCGTTGCCCTTCTTGCCGACACACAGGATCTTGACGGTCTTGCCTTCGGCGAGGAGGCGGTTGGCGTGTTCGCGAGCAAGGCGGGCAATCGAGGAGTTGAAGGCGCCGCACAGGCCACGTTCGGCGGTGCAGACCACCAGCAGGTGAACCTTGTCCGCTCCGGTGCCGGCGAGAAGGCGCGGCGCGCTGGAGGCGTCGACACCGGCTCCGAGGTTGGCGAGCACGCTTTCCATCTTCTCGGCATAGGGGCGGGCTGCCTCGGCAGCCATCTGCGCCTTGCGCAGCTTGGCAGCCGCGACCATCTGCATGGCCTTGGTGATCTTCTGCGTCGCCTTCACCGAGGCGATGCGCGTGCGAAGGTCCTTCAACGAGGGCATGTCGGCTGTGTCCCTTTCGTCAGTGCAAGACGCGCATGCGACGAAGCAATCGAGTGGTTAGAGGCGCGCCAAGGCATCAGATGCCGCGACGCACCCGCCATGACATCAGGCGAACGACTTCGCCAGACCTGCGACGATGCCCTTGAGCGTGGCAGCGCTGGCATCGGAGAGGTCCTTGGAGTCGCGGATCGCGTTGAGAAGATCGACATGCTTGCCGCGCAGCAGCGACAAGAGCTGATCCTCGAAGGCGCGGACCTTGGAGACCGGCAGGCCGTCCAGATAGCCGTTCACGCCAGCGTAGATCACGCAGCACTGTTCTTCCATCTTGAGCGGGGCGAACTGGGGCTGCTTCAGCAGTTCGGTGAGGCGCGCGCCGCGGTTCAGCAGGCGCTGCGTCACGGCGTCGAGATCGGAGCCGAACTGGGCAAAGGCGGCCATTTCGCGATACTGGGCGAGTTCGCCCTTGATCTTGCCGGCGACCTTCTTGGTGGCCTTGGTCTGCGCGGCCGAACCGACGCGGCTGACCGAGAGACCGACGTTCACGGCAGGGCGGATGCCCTGATAGAACAGGTCGGTTTCAAGGAAGATCTGGCCATCAGTGATCGAGATCACGTTGGTCGGAATGTAGGCCGACACGTCGTTGGCCTGGGTTTCGATGACCGGGAGCGCGGTCAGCGAGCCCTTGCCGGCTGCATCGCCCATCTTGGCGGCGCGCTCGAGCAGGCGGGAGTGCAGATAAAACACGTCGCCAGGATAAGCTTCGCGGCCCGGCGGGCGGCGCAGCAGCAGCGACATCTGACGATAAGCAACGGCCTGCTTGGACAAGTCGTCGTAGATGATGACGGCGTGCATGCCGTTGTCGCGGAAATACTCGCCCATGGCGCAGCCCGAGAACGGCGCCAGGAACTGCATCGGAGCGGCATCGGAGGCGGTGGCCGCAACGATGATCGAATACTCAAGCGCGCCGCGCTCTTCGAGCACCTTGACGAACTGGGCGACGGTCGAGCGCTTCTGGCCGATGGCGACATAGACGCAGTAGAGCTTCTGGTTCTCGTCGGTGCCTTCGTTGTTGGCCTTCTGGTTCAGGATCGTGTCGAGCGCCACGGCGGTCTTGCCGGTCTGGCGGTCGCCGATGATCAGTTCGCGCTGGCCACGGCCGATCGGGATCAGCGCATCGATGGACTTGAGGCCGGTTGCCATCGGCTCATGCACCGACTTGCGCGGGATGATGCCGGGGGCCTTGACGTCAACACGGGCGCGGGCCTTGGCCTTGAGCGGACCCTTGCCGTCGATGGGGTTGCCAAGCGCGTCGACGACGCGGCCGAGCAGTTCCTTGCCGACCGGAACGTCCACGATGGCGCCGGTGCGCTTGACGGTCTGGCCTTCCTTGATCTCGCGGTCGGAGCCGAAGATGACGATACCGACGTTGTCGCTTTCGAGGTTCAGCGCCATTCCGCGCACGCCCGATTCGAACTCGACCATCTCGCCGGCCTGGACCTTGTCGAGGCCATAGCAGCGGGCGATGCCGTCACCGACGGACAGGACCTGCCCGACTTCGGTCACCGAGGCTTCGGAGCCGAAATTCTTGATCTGATCCTTCAGGATCGCGGAGATTTCTGCGGCGCGGAGTTCCATCAGCCGACCTCTTTCATCGCAAGACGTATCGAGTTGAGTTTGGTTTTGAGCGAAGCATCGACCATCCGGGAGCCCATCTTCACGATGAGCCCGCCGATGAGCGAGGGATCTATCCTGAGGTCGATCTCGACCTCCTTGCCGGCCGTGTCCTTCAACGCGGCGGCGATATCCTTGACCTGGGCGGCGGATGGCTGTTCGGCCACCGTCACCTCGGCGCGCACGATGCCCTTGGCATCGGCCTGAAGCTGGCGAAAGCCGGCGATCATCCCCGGAAGCGCGAAGAGCCGGCGCTTGGCGGCCACGAGCCCGATGAACTTGGCCGCAAGACCATCGATCTTGGATCCGGCCAGCACGGCGTTGACGGCCGCAACCTGCTGGTCCGCTGTGAACACCGGATTGCGGATCAGAGACTGAAGATCGGCGCTGCTCTCGATCATGGCGCCGAAGCGATCAAGGTTCACGCCGACGGAATCGGCGACCTTCATCTCCTGCGCCAGCTCGAACAGCGCGGAGGCATAGCGCCCGCTCACACCTGATACGATTGAACCGCCTTGGGCCACGTGTCTAATCTCTCTTGTTCACGATCGCCGGATGCAGAAACCCGGATCTGGGCTGCATCCGGACCGCGCGAGATGCGCATGAATGGAGACTTCGCGGGAACCAGTTTTCCCGGAAAGCGGGGGTGCCGTAGCATGCTGATCCGGACCGCGCAACCCGAACAGGCAGGCGAAAAGCCGCAGTCAGCGCGCCCGCCTGTGGAACATTGGTCGAATGCCGGCAAGGCTCGTGCGGCTTCGGCAACTCAATCGGCAATGCCGTCGCGGCCCTCGACCGTCATCAGGGTTGCCGTGAGCATGGCGCAGAGCTTCTCGCGGCCGTCCCTGACCGCGAAAACCTCGCTCAGCGCCAGTGTCAGCGTGCGGCCCGCCTTGATCACCCTGCCCCTGGCAATCAGCCGCTCACCGCTGGCGGGGCTGAGCAGATTGATCTTGAATTCCGTGGTCAGCACACCCGAGCCGGGCGGCATCAGCGACAGGGCCGCATAGCCGGCGGCAGAATCGGCGATCGCGGCGACCGCGCCGGCATGGACGAAGCCATGCTGCTGGCCGATGTGGGCGGCGACCGGCAGGCTGATCTCGACCGCACCGGGCTCGACGCGGCCGAGCATGGCACCGAGCGTGTGCATCAGGCCCTGCTTGTCAAAGCTGGCGGCGACACGTGTGGCCGCGTCTTCGGAGCGTATTGCGCCCCCCATCAGGCGGCCCGTCCAGCCGGCTCGCGCTGCACCGGTTCCGGTGCGCGGGCGACGCAGGCGACGGCGGCGCGCAAGGCATCGAGCCCGGCAGCAGGCGCCATGCATTCGGTGGCCAGAGTCTGGCGGAAGCTGCGCGCGCCGGGCAGGCCAGTGAACATGCCGGTGAGATGGCGCGTGATCGCATGCAGCCGCGTGCCACGCTCAAGCTCTGACGCAACATAGGGCTCGAAGGCCGTCATGGCCGCGAAGCCGTCGGCCATGGGAGGCGCTTCGCCAAACAGCACAGGATCGACTTCAAGCAGGATGGCCGGGTTCTGGTAAGCCTCGCGCCCGATCATCACGCCGTCGAGGTTGGCAAGGTGGGACTGCCATTCGGAAGTCGCCCTGATGCCACCATTGATCGCGACCGGCAGGTCCGGGTTGGCTGACTTCAGACGGTAGACACGGTCGTAGTCGAGCGGCGGGATCTCGCGATTCTCTTTCGGCGACAGGCCCTGAAGCCAGGCCTTGCGGGCGTGGACGACAAGCGCATCGACGCCAGCCGCGCGCACGCTAGCGGTGAGGGCATCGAGCGCGGCTTCCGGATCCTGATCATCGACGCCGATGCGGCACTTGACCGTGACCGGCAGGCGCACAGCGCCTTTCATGGCCGCGACGCAGTCGGTGACCACCGCAGGGGTCTGCATCAGGCAGGCACCGAAGGCGCCGCCCTGCACCCGGTCCGACGGACAGCCGCAATTGAGGTTGATCTCATCGTAGCCGAACGCCTCGCCGATGCGTGCGGCCTCGGCCAGCTTTGCAGGGTCATTGCCGCCAAGCTGGAGCGCGACCTTGCCTTCGGCTGCCTTGTTCCAGCGCAGGAGCCGGTCCGGATCGCCGTGGATAATCGCATTGGCCGTGACCATCTCGGTGTAAAGCAGGGCATGGCGCGACATGACACGGTGGAAAGCCCGGCAATGCCGGTCCGTCCAGTCCATCATCGGGGCGACCGAAAAGCGCCAGGGGGATATCAAAGGGGCGACCATGAGCGGCGTTATGGCCGATTTGCCACGTCTGTCCAGATGGGCAGGGAGAACAACCCCTCAAGTCGCCGCCTTCGCCAACCCGCCTGCCTGCTCGATGAAGGCGCGGACTTCGGCGAGGCCCTGGCCCGTCTTCATGTTGGTGAAGACGAAGGGGCGCTTGCCGCGCATCAGCTTCGCGTCGCGGTCCATCACCGACAGATCCGCCCCGACATGGGGCGCGAGGTCGATCTTGTTGATCACCAGGAGGTCGGAGCGGGTGATGCCCGGCCCGCCCTTGCGGGGGATCTTCTCGCCCGCGGCCACATCGATGACATAGATGCACAGGTCGGCCAGTTCGGTTGAGAAGGTGGCGGCCAGGTTGTCACCGCCCGACTCGATCAGGATCAGGTCGAGGTCGGGGAACCTGCTCCGCATCTCGGCAACCGCTGCCAGATTGATCGAGCAATCCTCGCGGATGGCGGTGTGGGGGCAGCCACCCGTCTCCACACCCATGATGCGCTCGACCGGCAGGGCGCCGGCCACCGTCAGCAGGCGGGCATCTTCCTTGGTGTAGATGTCGTTGGTGATGGCGCACAGATCGAGGTCATCGCGCATCGCCTTGCACAGCAGTTCCATCAGCGCGGTCTTGCCGGAGCCGACGGGGCCGCCGATGCCGACACGCAACGGGCCGTGAGGGGAGTGGTTCATGAGCGGAACAGCCTCGAATACTGGGTTTCGTGACGCAATGAAGCGATATCGGAACGGAAGGCGCAAGCGCCAAGATCGTCGAGCGAAGCGTTGACAAGCTCGGCCGCGGCCCGGCTGATGGCAGGCATCAGCCCCGCCAGAACGCGCTGGCCATCCGTTTGCCCGACGATGCCGAGCCGCACCGAGGCCGAGACCAGATTTGCGGCGAAGGCCAGCATGAAGGCCGGAAGCAGCTCCTCCTTGGCGATGCCATGGCCGGCGGCCGCCACGGCGACAGCGACGGGATAGGCCACATCCGGGCCGGCAACCTGCTTCAGTTCAGCCAGTTCGGGCACCGGGTGGGCTGCCGCCGTCGCCAGCAGGAAGGCATTGCCCTGTGTCACGGTTTCCATGCGCCGCTCGGTCGAGGTCGCCATGGCAAGGGCGAGTTCAGCGATGCTTGCCACTTCCGCCCAGTCACCTGCCGTTGTCGCATCCCAGGCCGCTACGCCAAGGATGGCATCGCTGCGCGCCGCGCCTCGCTCGATCAGGTCCGCGAGCCACGCCGCGAGGCTGGCTGCATCCGGCAGGTCGCCGGCCTCCTGCGCCCATTCAAGGCCATGGGAATAGGCGAACGAGCCGACCGGATAGGACGGCGAGAACCAGGTCAGCAGCAGGAGTTGCGCGGTTTTCAAGTCCGATCAGTGGTCGTGCTTGGCGCGCGGTGCATGGCCATGGTCATGGCCGTGATGATGCTTGTGGTCATGATCATGCTTGTGATCATGGCTGCCGACCTGAAGCACGTCGTGGGTGTGATCGTGGCTGTGGTCATGATTGCAATCGGGACCATGCACGTGGCCGGGTTGGCCATGGGGCGGGTTCGCATGTGCCTTTGCATGGTGATCATGGTGATGCCCTTGGTCGTGATCATGATGATGATCATGGTCATGTCCGTGGTCATGGCCCTTGTGACCGTGATCGTGGCCATGGTCGTGGCCGCCATGGTCATAGGCGCCGCGTTCGGGTTTGAACGGGCGCGAGACCTTTGTTGTCGAGCAGCCCTGACCGCGGATCATCTCCGCCAGAACGTGGTCGTCCTCGATGTAGAGGGCATCGGCGGTGATTTCCGCCGGGGTGTGCCGGTTGCCGATGTGCCACGCTACGCGCATCAGCCGGAGCGGATTCTCGGCGCGGATCTCGATCAGATCCTGTGTGGCGGCGGTGACGAGCACCAGCCCGCCATCGTCCAGTTTCAGCGCGTCGCCTTCCGACAGCACGCCGGCCTTGTCGAGATCGAGCAGGATCTCGCTGCCGTGGACGGTTTTCAGCACGGCACGCCGGCGCTGGCGGTCCTCGTGGGCGAGCACGACGGTGTCGATGACCTTGTCGGCCTTGACGGCAGGCTTGCGGACGATGCTGGTGGCGCGCTGCATGGGACGATCCTTGGAGGGGCCGCGACGGCCCTGTTGCGGACAATGTAACAACACCCGTGCCTTGCCGCAAAGGGGCCGGTCGCACTGCGGCGAAGCGCCCCTGTCCGGATCATTGCGGCTTGACGCCGGCAGCGCGCTGGGCAACGTCTGTGCGCAACAGGGGAAGTGATCTGGCAGATGGGTGATCTAGCGCTTGCTGCGGGTGTAGCCGAAGCCGGCCCGGCGGGTCGGCACCGCACCGTCGGGGTCGATGTCGGCGGCGTCATGGTGGGCGGCGGTGCCCCCATCGTGGTCCAGTCGATGACCAACACCGACACGGCCGACATCGCGGCCACGGTGGCCCAGGTCGCGGCCTTGGCCCGGGCGGGCTCCGAACTGGTACGCATCACGGTCGACCGCGACGAGGCTGCGGCTGCCGTGCCGCATGTGCGCGAGCGGCTCGACCGGATCGGCGTCACCGTGCCGCTGGTCGGCGACTTCCATTATATCGGCCACACGCTGCTGGCCGCCCATCCGGCCTGCGCCGAAGCCCTGGCCAAGTATCGCATCAATCCGGGCAATGTCGGCTTCAAGGACAAGAAGGACCGGCAGTTCACCCAGATCGTCGAGATGGCCATCCGCCACGGCAAGTCGGTCCGGATCGGGGCGAACTGGGGTTCGCTCGATCAGGAACTGCTGACCCACCTGATGGACCTCAACGCTGCCTCGCCAACCCCGCTCGAAGCGCGCGCCGTGACCCGCGAGGCCATGGTGCAGTCGGCGCTGCTTTCGGCGGCCAGGGCGGAAGAAATCGGTCTTGCGCGCAACCGCATCATCCTGTCCGCCAAGGTTTCCGGGGTTCAGGACCTGATCTCGGTCTACCGCGAACTGGCGCGCCGGTCGGATTATGCCATCCATCTGGGGCTGACAGAGGCCGGCATGGGCTCGAAGGGCATCGTCGCCTCGTCTGCCGCGCTTGGCGTGCTGCTTCAGGAAGGCATCGGCGACACGATCCGCTTTTCGCTCACACCCGAGCCGGGCGGCGACCGCACCATCGAGGTCAAGACCGCACAGGAATTGTTGCAGACCATGGGCTTCCGGGCCTTCGTGCCGCTGGTGGCAGCCTGCCCCGGCTGTGGGCGCACGACCTCGACCGTGTTCCAGGAGTTGGCGCGCGACATCCAGACCTGGATCAGCACCTCGATGCCAGAGTGGAAGAGCCGCTATCCGGGCGTGGAGACCCTCAACGTCGCCGTGATGGGCTGCATCGTGAATGGACCCGGCGAATCCAAGCATGCCGACATCGGCATTTCCCTGCCCGGCACGGGCGAGGCACCCACGGCGCCAGTCTTCGTGGACGGCAAGAAGGTCGCCACCCTGCGCGGCGCAGGCATTGCCGGGGAGTTCAAGGACATGGTCAGCACCTATGTGGAAACCCGCTATGGTGTGTCCGGCCGTGCGGCCCGGTAGCGTTGCGCCACTGCCGGTGTGGCAGCAGATGGCCGGAGCGATCGGGGAGGCAGGCGCTTACCTGCCCTTGATCGCCCTCATGAATGTGGTAGAGCCGCCAGCCTTTTGTTGCAGCGCCGCATGAGCGGAGATCCTTGATGGCTACCGACAAGACGTCCTTTGCGAAGGACGATCACAGGTTCGGCCTTGGCGACCCCGCCCCGAATGATGGCCAGGGTGGCGATCCGCCCGGCCATGGCCACGGCAAGGCCGGTTTTGCAGCTCTGGCTCTTGGCGCACTCGGCGTCGTCTATGGCGATATCGGCACAAGCCCGCTCTATGCGCTGCGCGAAACCATCAATGCCGCCATGAGCGGCAACATCGGCAGCCATGGCGGCCACAGCGCGGCTGTGATCCGCGAGGTTCCGCGCGACATCGTCATCGGCGTGCTGTCGCTGATCCTGTGGTCGCTCGTGTTCGTGGTGACCATCAAGTATGTCCTCATCCTGCTCAGGGCCGACAACAATGGCGAAGGCGGCACGCTGACACTGGTGGCGCTGGCGCAGCGCGCGGTCGGCAAGGCCAAGGGCACCGGCTGGGTGCTGGGGCTCGGCATGGTTGGCGCTGCGCTGTTTTATGGCGATGCCGTGATCACACCGGCGATTTCAGTTCTTTCGGCTGTGGAGGGGCTCAAGCTCGTCACCCCGGCTTTTGAGCCTTATGTGGTGTACATCGCGTCGGCGATCCTGATTGGCCTTTTCGCGGTCCAGAGCGGCGGTACAGAGAGAGTGGCCAAGTGGTTTGGCCCGATCATGGGCATCTGGTTTCTCACGCTGGCAAGCCTTGGGATTTACCACATCCAGGATGACGTCGGCGTGTTCGCCTCGGTGAACCCCTGGTATGGCGTCAAGTTCTTCATCAACCATCCGGGCGTATCGTTGGTGGTGCTCGGTACTGTTTGTCTGGCCGTCACAGGCGCTGAGGCGCTTTATGCAGACATGGGCCACTTCGGCCGCGGACCGATCCAGAGCGCCTGGTTCTTCATGGTGTTTCCCGCCCTCTGGCTGAATTACCTCGGACAGGGCGCGCTGATCCTGCATGATCCGACCACGATCGATAACCCGTTCTACAAGCTGGCACCGGATTTCCTGATCCTGCCGTTGGTGATTCTCGCGACGGTCGCCACCATCATCGCCAGCCAGGCGGTGATCACGGGGGCTTTCTCGCTGACGCGGCAGGCGATCCAGCTCGGCATCCTGCCGCGCATGGAAGTCAGGCACACATCCGAGCACACGTCGGGCCAGATCTACATGCCGCGCGTCAACTGGATCCTGCTGGTGGTCGTGCTGGGTCTGGTCTGGTCGTTCCGCTCATCATCCGGGCTGGCCAATGCCTACGGGATATCGGTGTTCGGGGCGATGACCGTGGATGCCATTCTTGCCTTCATCGTGATCTGGAAAGGCTGGCGCTGGAGCCTTGCTGCGACCTGCTGCGTGATCCTGCCGTTCCTGGCCATCGATGTGGCCTTCTTCTCCGCCAACATGCTCAAGCTGTTCCATGGCGGCTTCGTGCCGGTGATGCTGGCGGCGGTGCTGGTCATCCTGATGGCGACGTGGATCAGGGGTTCGGGCATCCTGTTCGAGAAGACCCGCAAGGCGGATGTGCCGCTGCTGGAACTGCTCGACATGCTGGCCAAAAGCCCGCCCCACCGGGTGAAGGGGACCGCCGTCTTCCTGACCGGCGACCCTGTCGTGGCGCCTGCCGCGATGTTGCACAACCTCAAGCACAACAAGGTGCTGCATGAGAAGAACGCCATCCTGACCGTGCGCTCGCTGGACGTGCCGCGCATTTCCGAGGATGAGCGGGTCAGGATCGAGCCGATCTCGGACGGTTTCTGGAAGATGGAACTGCGCTACGGCTACATGGAAAGCCCGAACATTCCCAAGGGGCTCGGCATCCTGCGCAAGCAGGGCTTCAAGTTCGACATCATGTCGACGTCTTTCTTCCTGTCGCGCCGCTCGATCAAGCCATCGGTCAATTCCGGCATGCCGCTCTGGCAGGACAAGCTGTTCATCTCGATGGCACGCAGCGCGACCGATGCCACCAGCTACTTCCAGATCCCGACCGGACGCGTGGTCGAGGTCGGCACGCAGGTGACCGTCTGATCGCAGCAGCGGCCGCGCCGCTCAGTTGGCCCGCTCGGCGGCAAAGCGCGCGGCCGCGCGCAGGGTGTCCGCTTCCGGCCCGAAGCGCCTCAGGGCGCTGATGGCATCCGTGGCCAGCCGGTCGCGCTCCGCCCGCGCGGCCTCAAGCCCGAGGGCGGCGACCAGCGTCGCCTTGTTGGCATCGGCATCCTTGGCCGTCGCCTTGCCCATGATGTCGGGGCTGGCCTCGACATCCAGCACATCGTCGGCCACCTGGAAGCAAGCGCCGAGTGCCTGGCCAAAAGTCGACAGCGACACGCGCTGACCGAGCGAGGCCCCGCCAAGGATGGCCCCCATATCCACTGCCGCTGCGAGCAGCGCTCCGGTCTTCATGGCCTGAAGACGGCGCACTTCACCGGGCGAGGGCGTGCCGCGAGCTGCCTTTTCGGCATAGCGGCCCTCGGCGTCGAGATCGAGCATCTGCCCGCCAACCATGCCTGCCAGACCCGAAGCGCGGGCGAGGCAGAGCACGAGATCGGCACGGATGGCAGCTTCCGCCGCGCTGCCGGCCAGGACTTCGAAGGCCAAGGTCAGCAAGCCATCCCCGGCAAGGATCGCGGTCGCTTCATCGAAGGCCTTGTGAACCGTCGGCTGGCCGCGCCGCAGGTCGTCATTGTCCATGGACGGCAGGTCGTCATGGACCAGCGAATAGCAATGGATCAGCTCGATGGCCGAGGCTGCCGGCATGGCCTCGGCAGGTGCCACGCCGAACAGCCGCGCTGTTTCGATGAGCAGGAAAGGCCGCAGGCGCTTGCCGCCGCCGAGTGCGCCGTGGCGCATGGCGGCCAGCAGGCGGGCTGGCCGGGCGATCTCGTGGTCGCGCTGGCGGTCATCCAGCAGGTTGGCAAGGGCAGTCTCGACACTGCTGGCTGTCTCGGACAGTCGCGCAGCAAAGCTGGTATCGGGGCGGCTTGTGCTATCACTCATGGCGTGTGTCCATGGGGCATGTCATGTCCTGTGGCAAAGGCGTGTGCGATCCGGTGTATCGTGCCTGCCTGCCCGTCTCAACCCGAACCGCATCAGGCAGGACAGCGTGTTGACCGGAAGAGCCGATGCCGACAGACCCGAGGCTTCGGGAAAAGCCGGACCACCGCGTCGGATGCGCCTGCGCTGGAGGCGGCTCCTGCTATGGCTGGTCGCAGGCGGCACAGGGTTGATCACGCTTCTGCTGCTGGCTGCCGCGGTCCTGCCCATGCCGTCGACGTTGATGCTCTGGCGTCTTGCGAGCGGGCAACCGGTGACACGCGTCTGGGTGCCGCTGGAGCGCATCTCGCCGGAGTTGGTGCGCGCCGTGATCGCATCGGAGGACCAGCGCTATTGCAGCCACCGTGGCATCGACTGGGGAGCGTTGCGCGAGGTGCTCAGCGATGAGGACGGACCGCAGCGCGGCGGCTCGACCATCGCGATGCAGACCGTCAAGAACCTCTATCTCTGGCATGGCCGTTCCTACATCCGCAAAGGGATGGAACTGCCGCTGGCGCTGCTGGCCGATCTGGCCTGGTCCAAGCGCCGGATGATGGAGCTGTATCTCAACGTCGCAGAATTCGGCGAGGGGCTGTTCGGTGTCGAGGCGGCTGCGCAGCGCTATTTCAACCGAAGTGCTGCCGGCCTCTCCCGCCGCGAGGCGGCGCTGCTGGCGGCAAGCCTGCCCAATCCGCGCCTGCGCAATCCAGCAACGCCGTCACAGCGGGCGAGGACCAACAGTTTCCGCATCCAGCAGCGCATGGCGGGGCTGGGTGACAGGGCAGCATGCGTGCTCGGCGCGTCATGATGCCGGGCCGGGCGCCTGGCCGGTGGAGCGATTGCCGAAAAGCTCTAGCCAGCGCGCAAGCAAGCGTGTATGTGCCCCCTTCTGTTGAACAACCGTCTCCGTCCTGCCGTCCTGCCATGGCCGTGCCGCGGTGATGATCCCGGAGTTTCGTTATGGCCGTTCCAAAGAAAAAGACGTCGCCGTCGCGCCGCGGCATGCGCCGTTCGGCAGATGCCCTGAAGCAGCCCACCTATGTCGAAGACAAGGATTCGGGCGAACTGCGCCGCCCGCACCATGTCGATCTCAAGACCGGCATGTATCGCGGCCGCCAGATCCTGAAGCCCAAGGGCTGATATCGTCCTGTTGAGGCCGCAGTCCCGGCCTCAAGCGTTGGGACTGCGGTGCTTCAAGCGTTCCCGATGACCACGAACGATCCGAAGGCTGGCATTTGCCGGCCTTTTTTCTTGTGAAGCCGGATTGCGCGCATCATGCCGGGCCAGCTTCCGGCTCTCAGGCGAGGCGCACGGTGCGGGGTTGCGGCACGGGGGTATCGGCTGCCACTGCGCCGGCGCGATACCGCAGGCTCGCCACGGCCGGTTCCTCGCGGCGATGACGGCGATAGGCACTGACGCCCTGGCGGCAGGCGATCAACTGGGCGAGGAAGCCGATGTCTGTCGCGGGCGGGGCGTTGCCGGGTCCGTGTCCCGGCTTGCCCGGCGAGGCCGCCGCATCCGCGCTCCCATCCCGGACCAGCACGAGCGCGCGACCTGTGCCATTTTGCTCATTGTTGGCATCAAACTGTCCGGACATGGTGCAATTTCCTGCGTGCGGGGCCGTCTGGACAGGGACTTCGCAAGATCCGGGCTGCACTTAACCGGCCCTTAAGCAGCCGAGCCGCATCGTTCCCGGGCAGAATCAGGTTGTTGGTCCGCGCCTGCGGCGAACGGAACAGCCCAGTCGGGAGCCCCAGATGTTCAACGATCCACGCCGGAACCACGATCCGGTTGATCCGAAGGATGTGCTGAGCTCGATCGGCGAAGTCGTCTACACATGGGATCTGCCCAGCGACGACCTGCGCTGGGGCCCCAATGCCAGCGACATCCTTGGCGATGCGCAGGCCGGCATGCTGAACAAGGGGCTGGCGTTCGCGCGCCTGCTTGAGCCGGGTGCGGGCCGCAGCCGGTATGACGCCATCATGGACGCCTCGGGGGCCGATCTCGGCGACGGGGTGCCCTACCGCACGCGCTATGCGGTGCTGCTCGGTGAGCGCAAGATGTGGGCAGAAGACACGGGCCGCTGGTTCGGAGGCATTGACGGCACACCAGTGCGGGCGCGCGGCGTGCTGCGGCTGGAGCGGCCTGTCACCGATACCGATCTTGCCGCGCCCAGCTACACGATCTGCGATCGCTCGGCGCTGGTGCAGCGCCTGGACGAACTGATGGCCGATCAGATGCCGGCGGACCGCTCGGTGGTGGTGCTGGCCGCCGCCATCGATGACCTGATGCGCATCAACGACGACTTTGGCCACGAGGCCACGGACGAGATCCTGATCGCCGTTCAGGAACGGCTGCGCAGCGTGATGCGGACACGCGACCGGCTGATGCGTTATTCCAGCAACCGCTTTGCCATCATCCTGACCGGCTGTCCCGTTGGCCAGATCGAGACGGCTGCGCGGCGCTTCGTGCGGGCGGTCTCAAAGTCAGCCATCGAGACGACGCGCGGTGTCGCTCTGGCCCGCATCCGCATCGGTGCGGCGATCGCGCCCGACCTCACGCGGCACAGCGGCGCCTTGCTGACGGCTGCTGAAACCGCGCTGCTCGATGCGCGGCGCGGTTCGCTCGAAGCGGTGATGGTCGCACGCAGCGCAAGCCCGGCCGTGATCAGCGATGCAGCCAGCATGGATCACGATGCGCTCGGAGCTCTCAACGAACGGCGGATCCGCATGGCGCGGCAGCCGGTCGTGCGGGCCAGCGACCGCAGCCTGGCCTTCCATGAGGGTCTGGTTCGGATCGAGCGCCCGGATGGCAGCTATTTCGCGCCCGGAGACCTGCTGCCCGTGCTTGAACGGCGCGGTCTGGTCAGGCTGTTCGATCACCGCGTGCTGGAGTTGTCCGCCGCCGGCCTCGTCCAGGATCCGTCGGCCGTGCTATCGATCAATGTCTCGCCGATCTCGCTGACCGATCCGGTCTGGCTCGACGCCTTCCGCCTGCTGATGCGCACGCATTCCGGCCTGAGCGAGCGCATGATCGTCGAGGTGACGGAGACCGCCACGATCTCGCATGCCCAGGAAAGCCTGCGCGTGATCCACGCCATCAAGGATTGCGGTTGCAAGGTTGCCATCGATGATTTCGGTGCGGGTCACACCTCGCTGCGGCACCTGCGCGAATTCCCGATCGACATCCTCAAGCTTGACGGCGCCTTCACCCAGAACCTGGCCCGATCGACCGACGACCGCTTCTTCGTGCGCACGCTGCTCGACCTGGCGCAGCACCTCAATGTCGAGACCGTGGCCGAATGGGTGGATACGGAAGCGGCCGCGCGCATGCTGGCAGACTGGGGCGTGACCTATCTCCAGGGTCATCTGACCGGTGCCGCAGAAATCTGGACCCCAGGATCTGCCAGTCACGTCAGAGCAGCCTGAACGCTGCTCCGTCCGGTGACATCGTCAGGACTTGGCCGATAGCCGGTCAAGCTTGTCGCGCATCGTCGCCATCTCGCGCTTCAGGGCATTGAGTTCGTCCTCGCCGGCAGCTGTCTTTGCCGCCGGCTTGGCCGCGTCGCCCTTGTCCTGACCGGTCGCTCCGCCACCTTCGGCTGCGCCCTGAATGCCGAACGGCGTGAACATGCGCATCGCGTCACCGAACATCTTGATGTTGGCGCGGGTCTGCGCCTCCATCGCCTCGACGGCCTTGGAGCCGAACGGCGTGGCTCCGAACGCCTTGGACAGGTGGTCGCGATAGGTGTGCTGCTCGCGCGTCAGGTTGTCGATCGACATTTCCAGATAGCGCGGCACCAGCACCTGCATGCTGTCGCCATAAAAGCGGATCAGCTGGCGCAGGAAGGCGATGGGCAGGAGGTTCTGCCCGGTCTTGCTCTCTTCCTCGAAGATGATCTGGGCCAGCACGGAGCGGGTGATGTCCTCGCCGCTCTTGGCGTCATAGACGAGGAACTCCTCGCCGTTGCGAACCAGAAGGGCAAGGTCCTCCAGCGTGACATATGAGCTCGTGCCGGTGTGATAGAGCCGCCTGTTGGCGTACTTCTTGATGACGGTCGGCTCCTTGTCAGCGGCCATGGCAATCCTTGTCCCGTCGGCGTTTCAAATGAACCGGCGCATAAATATGATGCAGGCACGATAGCGCGTTGTGCGTTGCCTGCAAGTGCCGTGAGGCACCCGGCGCTGCAAGCTGGTGGCCAGAACCGTGCCAGCGATCATGTGTGGCAGCGGGAGATGGCTCAAAGTCGCATGAAAACAATTGATCTGGATGCTTGACGGATGGCCGTTTGGCTTCGACAACCATCACCTACTGCCGACAAGACAGGTGCAGGCAAGCCTCGTCGAGGCCGGGCGAACACAAGAGAGGGATACATCATGGCTTCACAGGACATCGTGATCGTAGGCGCGGCGCGCACGGCGGTCGGGGCTTTCAATGGCGCATTTGCCGTCACCCCTGCCCACGAACTGGGCGCAGCCGCCATCAAGGCCGCGCTGGCGCGTGCCGGTGTCGATCCTGCCGATGTTGACGAGGTCATCATGGGGCAGATCCTCTCGGCAGGGCAGGGCCAGAATCCGGCACGGCAGGCAGCCATTGCCGCCGGCATCCCGCAGGAAGCCACGGCCTGGGGCCTCAACCAGCTCTGCGGGTCGGGCCTGCGCGCCGCTGCCCTCGGCATGCAGCAGATCGCCAATGGCGACGCGACCGTGATCGTCGCCGGCGGCCAGGAATCGATGTCGCTCGCCCCGCACGTGGCGCACATGCGCGCCGGCACCAAGATGGGCGACATGAAGATGCTCGACTCGATGCTGAAGGACGGCCTGCTCGATGCCTTCCACGGCTATCACATGGGCAACACGGC
Source organism: Hydrogenophaga intermedia (assembly GCA_943370645.1). Taxonomy (GTDB): domain Bacteria; phylum Pseudomonadota; class Alphaproteobacteria; order Rhizobiales; family Beijerinckiaceae; genus Allobosea. The sequence goes on from CALRRR020000005.1 coordinate 77,096, forward strand.
AGAGAATGTCGCCCTCAAGTGGCAGATCAGCCGCGACGAACAGGATGCCTTCGCGGTTGGCTCGCAGAACAAGGCCGAAGCAGCCCAGAAGGCCGGCAAGTTCAAGGACGAGATCGTGCCGTTCACGATCTCCGGCCGCAAGGGTGACATCATCGTCGATGCCGACGAGTACCCCAAGCATGGCACAACGCTGGAAGGCGTCGGCAAGCTCAAGCCCGCCTTCTCGAAGGATGGCACCGTGACGGCGGCCAATGCCTCGGGCATCAACGATGGCGGCGCGGCCGTCGTGCTGATGACGGCGGCCGAAGCCAAGCGGCGCGGCCTCACGCCACTGGCCCGCATCGCCTCCTGGGCCACGGCCGGTGTCGATCCTGCCATCATGGGCAGCGGCCCGATCCCGGCATCGCGCAAGGCGCTGGAGAAGGCCGGCTGGAAGGCTGCCGATCTCGATCTGATCGAGGCCAACGAGGCCTTTGCCGCACAGGCCATCGCGGTCAACAAGGACATGGGCTGGGATACGGCCAAGGTGAATGTCAACGGCGGCGCCATCGCCATCGGCCATCCGATCGGTGCGTCCGGTGCCCGCGTGCTGGTGACGCTGCTCCATGAAATGGGCAAGCGCAACGCCAAGAAGGGCCTGACCACCCTGTGCATCGGCGGCGGCATGGGTGTCGCCATGTGCCTGGAGCGCTGAGTGCCGGCCCCCCGGCCCACCACCTTGTATCGCTACCTCACCGGACCCGATGACGCGGCCTTCTGTCATCGGGTGTCGGAGGCCTTGAGCAGGGGCTGGACGCTTTACGGCAACCCGACCCTGGCCTTCGACGACAAGACTGGTCGCGTCATTTGCGGCCAGGCCATCATCAAGGATGTCGAGGGCGTCAGCTACGCTCCCGGCCTCGATCTTTCTTTGCAGTAACTCCGCCAAATCAGAAAAGACATCAGGGAAGGGAAGATCCATGACACGTGTTGCTCTCGTGACCGGGGGAAGCCGCGGCATTGGCGCCGCCATATCGAAGGCGCTGAAGGCAGCCGGCTACAAGGTTGGCGCGTCCTATGCCGGCAATGATGAGGCTGCCTCGGCCTTTACACGGGAGACGGGCATCCCGACCTACAAGTGGGATGTGTCGGACTACGATGCCTGCTTTGCCGGCATCGCCAAGGTCGAGGCCGATCTCGGCCCGATTGATGTGCTGGTCAACAATGCTGGCATCACCAAGGATGGCATGTTCCACAAGATGACCAAGGACCAGTGGTACGGGGTCATCAACACCAACCTCAATTCGCTGTTCAACATGACCCGCCCGGTCTGGGAGGGCATGCGCGCCCGCAAGTTCGGCCGCGTGATCTGCATTTCGTCAATCAATGGCCAGAAGGGCCAGATGGGACAGGTCAACTACTCCGCCGCCAAGGCCGGCGACATCGGCTTCGTCAAGGCACTCGCGCAGGAAGGTGCGCGTGCCGGCATCACCGTCAACTCGATCTGCCCGGGCTATATCGCTACCGAGATGGTCAAGGCCATCGACCCTGCCGTGGTCGAGAAGAACATCCTGCCGCTGATCCCCGTGGGCCGTCTTGGCGAGCCCGAGGAAATCGCGCGCGCTGTGGTCTTCCTCGCCGCCGATGAGGCTGGCTTCATCACCGGCTCGACGCTGAGCGCCAATGGCGGTCAGTACATGGCCTGACGCCATCAGTTCAACTCGGCAAGAACCGCTTCGAACTCAACGACGAAGCTGTTTTTGCCGCGTTGCACGATCAGGTGCCCTTCTGCCTCGAGGCAGGCCTGCTGAAGACGGATCCCGCCGGGGTATTTCGGGTTCAGCGACCCATCCGGCCTGAGAGCGCGCCAGAACGGCGTGATGTCCGTCGAACCCATCGCACGCATTTCTTCTGCGGCGCGCGCTGCCACGCCGATGAAGATCGCGGTCGACACCGGGCAGGCGATGGTCGTGTTGTGGCGGCGAGCCAGACAGGCTCTCAGATCATCCAACGTGGTGATCTTCCCGGCCGGAACCTGCCGGATCAGCGCATCGACCTCTCCAGGCGTCGACACGACCATGCTGGCGCCCGGCGGTCCCCAGTGCCGTGCGCCTTCTGGCAACTGCGCCACAATCTTCGGCGAGCGGGACTTGCGCAGATGTTCAAGTGCTGACAGGGCCATGCGTGTTCCTTTCCTGCGTTGTCGTACAAGGCTGTCATCAACTGTTGCGCTGATCAATCTGCTGCATCAGGTGTGATTTCCATTCCAGGTTGCAGATGCTTCAACTTTCGCGCCCCACCCTTCTCGGCCTTGTCGCGATCCTGCTTTGGGGGCTGCTGGCGCTGTTCACCACCGCAACCGCCGGCATCCCGCCTTTTCAGGTCACGGCGATCACCTTTGCCATTGGCGGCGGCATCGGGCTTGCCATTGTTGCCTGGCAGGGCAAGCTCGCCCTGCTGCGCCAGCCACCCGCGGCCATGGCGCTGGGGATTGGCGGGCTGTTCGGCTATCACGCACTCTATTTCGCGGCGCTGAAGCTTGCTCCTCCGGCGGAGGCCAGCCTTGTGGCCTATCTGTGGCCGCTGTTGATCGTGATCTTTTCAGGCCTGCTGCCGGGTGAGCACCTCAGTCCGCGCCACGTGCTCGGCGCACTGATCGGCTTTGCCGGCGTCGGTGTGCTGGCTGCGGGCCGTGGCGTCGCCGGCTTCGAGGCCAGTCATCTTCCAGGATATCTGCTGGCAGCGGGGTGCGCCGTGGTCTGGGCGGCTTATTCGGTGCTGTCGCGGCGGATGGCCTCGGTGCCGACCGAGGCGGTGGCGGGCTCATGCCTGATCACGGCCCTTCTGGCCGCGCTGTGCCATCTGGCATTCGAGACCACCGCCTCGCCGGATGCCTCGGGCTGGCTGGCCTTGATCGGCCTTGGGCTGGGGCCTGTCGGGCTCGCCTTCTTCGTCTGGGACATCGGCATGAAGCGCGGCGACATCCGCCTTCTGGGCGTGGCGAGCTATGCCGCGCCGGTGATCTCGACGCTGGCGCTGGTGCTCACGGGCGCGGCGGCGGCCAGCTGGGCGCTGGCGCTCGCCTGCCTGCTGATCGTGGCGGGTGCCGTCACGGCCTCGCTGCCCGCCCGCCGCTGAGGCAATCCTTCACGTCGCCGAGGGCTTGCGCGGCATCGGGCGCCAGCCCGGCGGCGCCATCTCGAAGCCTTTGAAATCGAAGCCCGGCGCGACCGTGCAACCGACAAGCGTCCAGTGCCCCAAGCTGGTGGCGGTCTGCCACCAGTGGGCCGGCACCACCAGTTGCGGGCGTTGCCGCATGCGCAGGTTGGGTCCGAGATGGTGGGCTTCGGCATCGTGGCCATCGGGCGACATGGTGATGACCATGGGCGCGCCGGCATGCCAGTGCCAGACCTCCGCGGCATCGACCCGGTGCCATTCCGAGACCTCGCCGACGCCGAGCAGATAGTAGATCGCGGTCGAGGCGGCCCGGCCATCGGCCAGAAGGCGCGTGTCCCGGAAGGTCTCCTTGTAGAAGCCACCTTCCGGGTGTGGCTGAAGACCGAGCAGCGCCACCACCTCGGCTGCGCCAAGGCCGTCAAGATCTTGCGGGTTCATGTCATCAGCCCCTGAAGTCGTTCTTCATCTGGCGCAGGCGGGCAAAGCTGGCGCTTGGATCGGTTTGCCCGAGCGCCGTCATGATGGCCGGCTCGCCTGCCCTGAGGAAGGGATTGGTGCGCTTTTCCTCGCCCACAGTGGTCAAAGCCCAGAAGGTGCCGGCTGCAGCCCGGCGCGCCGCTTCGTCGGCCCGTTCGGCGATGGCCGCGTTGCCGGGCTCGATCGCGCGTGCGAATCGGGCATTGGAGGCGGTGTAGTCGTGCCCGGTGATCAGCGTCACATCATCCGGCAAAGCTGCGATCCGCGACAGCGAGCGCCACATCTGCGCAGCGGTGTCGCCGAAGAGGCGCCCGCAGCCCATGACGAAGACCACATCGCCGACAGCCGCAAGCCTGGCCTCCTGCGAAACCCAGCATAGGTGGCCGGCAGCGTGCCCGGGCGTTGCCCAGATCTCGAACGCGGTCTCGCCCAGCATGACCCGGTCGCCTTCCCCGACAACGCGGTCGAGTGGGGCAATGGGTCGGGCTTCCGCCGGGCCGATGATCTCGCAGCCGGTGCGGCGGGCAAGTTCTTCCGCGCCCTGCACATGATCGCCGTGCTCATGGGTGATGAACAGATGGCTGATGGTCCAGCCCCTAGCGATGGCTGCTGCATGGGTCTGGCCTGCCTCGGGTGCGTCGATCGCCGCACAAAGGCCGGTGGCGCGGTCATGCACCAGCGCCCCGCAATTGTCGGACAGGAGTCGGAAGACATGCAGGTCAACAGGCAAGCGGGAATCCTCGGCAGCGGTCGCAGCGGATACCATCATGGGCGTCAGGCCTTGCGCTTGTCCAGCGATCCGCCAATGGTATCGCACCATGAGCACGGATGTCGTCGATCTTCGCAGCTTTTATGCCAGCCCGCTTGGCCACGTCGCCCGGCGTTTCATCGGCCGGGCGGTGCTGCGCTTCTGGGACAATGTCGGTGGCAGCCGGCTGGTTGGGATCGGCTATGCCGTGCCTTACCTGTCCTTGCTGCGGGACCAGACTGAGCGCTGCCTCGCCTTCATGCCGGCCACACAAGGTGTGGTGAACTGGCCTTCGGGCAGTGGTTCGTCGTCGGCTCTCGTCGATCCGCTGCTGCTGCCGCTTGATGACGCCTCGGTCGACAGGGTGCTGCTGGTGCATGCTTTGGAATCAAGCGAGAACGCTGAGGAATTGCTGGCTGAATGCTGGCGGGTTCTGGCGCCGGGAGGACGCATCCTGCTGATCGTGCCGAACCGGCGCGGGTTGTGGGCCCGCATGGATGGCACCCCCTTTGGCCATGGCCGCCCGTTCTCGCGCCGCCAGCTTGAACGGCTGATGCGGGATACGCTGTTCTCGCCGGAGAACTGGGCCGAAGCCCTGTTCACGCCGCCGCTTCAGCGCCAGTCGATCCTGCGCTCGGCCCCGATGTGGGAGAAGCTGGGAGCCGGGCTCGGCCTGCCTTTCTCGGGTGTCCACGTCATCGATGCCACCAAGCAGTTCTACCGGCGCGCGCCTGCCAAGAGCCGCCGTGCCTTCGCGCTCAGGCAGGTTCTGGTGCCGATGCCTGCGCCGTCGCCCAGCGCCGGGCGGCAGGCCCAAACTTGACAGCCACGCCTGAGGTCGCCAAATCAGGGCCGAACCAGTGCCTCCCGGCGCGACGCCGCGGCCCTTCCGGTTTGGTCGTCCTGCCGGGCGACTTGAGTTCGAGAGCCCCGTCGCCGGATCAGCCTGACCATGAGAAGTTACCTCGATTTCGAAAAACCCATCGCCGATCTCGAGGCGAAGGTGGACGAATTGAAGGCCATGGCTGCCAAGGGTGACGCGGTGGCAATCGGCGAAGAGATCGCCAAGCTTGAGGCCAAGTCGGATCAGTCTCTGAAGGGGCTCTACATGGCCCTGACGCCCTGGCAGAAGACCCAGGTGGCCCGCCATCCGCAACGACCGCATTTCGTGGATTACTGCGCCAAGCTGATCAGTGAGTTCACGCCAATGGCCGGTGATCGAGGCTTTGGCGAGGACGAGGCGGTGATTGGCGGTTTCGGGCGCTTCGAGGGCCAGCCGGTCTGCGTGATCGGGCAGGAAAAGGGTTCGAACACCGAAACACGTCTGCGGCACAATTTCGGTATGGCCAAGCCGGAAGGCTATCGCAAGGCCGTGCGGCTGATGGAATTGGCCGACCGGTTCGGCCTGCCGGTTCTGTGCTTTGTGGATACCGCCGGCGCATTCCCGGGTATCGAGGCGGAAGAGCGCGGCCAGGCCGAGGCCATTGCCCGCTCGACCGAGGCCTGCCTGGCGCTTGGCTCGCCGAATGTCTCGTTGGTTATCGGTGAAGGTGGGTCGGGCGGCGCTGTCGCCATCGCCACGGCCAACCGGGTGCTTATGCTCGAACATGCCGTCTATTCGGTGATCTCGCCGGAAGGGGCAGCCTCGATCCTGTGGCGGGACGCAGCCCGCGCGCAGGATGCCGCCACGGGCATGAAGATCACCGCTCAGGACCTGCTGCGCTTCGGCATCATCGACCGGATCATCTCAGAGCCCGCCGGCGGCGCGCACCGCGCCCCGGATGAGGCGATCACGCGGGCCGGCCATGCCATGGCGGCTGCGCTCGGCGAACTGGCCGGGCTCTCGCCGGAGCAGTTGCGCAACCAGCGCGCCGACAAGTTTCTCGCGATTGGCCGAAAACTGATGTGAGGCGGCCTTGCGGCGGGTCGCCGCCACAGTTTCGCCGTTAACAAACTGTTGACCATGGTTCGAGATAGCGCCCGCTTGTGGTAACCATCCGGCAAGGCTAACGGTTATAATCCAGTCGTCAGATTGATCGTCCCGTGGCGGGACAGAACCTTGGATATGTGCCTTGCGTTGGAAGCCACTCTCGCTTGTTCTGGTCATCGGCCTCGGCCTTGCCGCCTGCGAGGAAAACCGTCCGCGCGGTGCCGCACGCCATAACATCCCGATCCCGGCCGATGTTCAGGCGCTGATGTCCACCAAGGGCATGAACAAGAACAGCCCTGTGCTGATCCGCTCCTTCAAGAAGGAATCGGAACTCGAGATCTGGAAAATGGCCAGCAATGGCCAGTATGCGCTGCTGAAGAGCTATCCGATGTGCCGCTGGTCCGGCCAGCTCGGCCCCAAGAAGCGCGAAGGCGACCGGCAGGCTCCTGAGGGCTTCTACGACATCACGCCCGCCAGCATGAACCCGAACTCGTCATTCTACCTGTCGTTCAACATGGGCTTCCCCAATGCCTTCGACCGCACCCATGGTCGCACCGGCGCGCACCTGATGGTGCACGGGGCCTGCTCGTCGGCCGGCTGCTACTCGATGAGCGACGACCAGATCGCCGAGATCTATGCCATTGTCCGCGAGGCCCACAATGGTGGCCAGCGGGCCGTGCAGATGCAGGCCATGCCATTCCGCATGACGGCCGAGAACCTCGCCAAGCATCGCTACGACGCCAACATGCCGTTCTGGCGGAACCTCAAGGAAGGTTCCGACATGTTCGAGGTGGCACGGGTCGAGCCCAAGGTTTCGGTGTGCCAGGCGCGCTATGCCTTCAACCGCACGGGCGATTGCCGCGAAGACCCGAACACGCAGCAGATTGCTGCCGCCGCAGCCGAAAAGCGCCGTCAGGACGAGGCCCAGGTCGCGGCTCTGGTCGCCAAGGGCACGCCCGCCATCCGGCTGGTCTACCAGGATGGCGGCCAGCACGACAAGTTCACGCAAGTGCTGATGGCCAGCGGCCCTGAGGCACTTGAACAGAAGGCTGCATGGGGCTCGCGCGCTGTTGGCGTCAGCCGCCCTGATGCCGTGATCTCGGGCCCGCAGGAAATCGTCGTGGCTTCGCCGGGTGCCGCCACGCCGCGGTCGGCAACAGCAGCCGCATCGCTTGGCCCAGCGCTGGCGTCGAGCACGACGACGCGGGTCACGCCCGCGGCGACTGCGAGGGCAGGCTCGGTGCAGCCCGGAACCCCATCAACAGGTACGTCGCAGGTTGCACGGGGCAATGCCGCCGCGCCGCCAGCCGCAACGCCGGAGCCGGCCGCGCAGCCCTCGATGATGCAGCGCATGCTGTCGTTCAGCCCGTTCAGTGCGGCCCAGCCCGCCGCCGAAGCGCCAGCCCCCGCACCGGTGGCTGTGACCCCGCCAGCCGGCCGGGCCACGCAGACAGCGCCGCAGCCGCCAAGGCGTGCCGACGGCCAGAGCCGTACGGCACCGCAGGCCGCAGCGCCGGGCGCACCCAGTGTCGCCGCTGTCCAGTAAGCAATAAAATTCTGCGAGGGACATCCCGGTAGCGGACAGGTTCGCCCTGTCCGGTCAGTTTCCGGTGGCCGTCCGGCGTGATTACTCCGCCTGCGCCCCAATGCGCACTGCGGGGCAGCCCTGCCTTGTCAGGGAAGCCTGTCAGGCGGTGGTGCCGACCTGACCGTGGCAATGCTTGAACTTCTTGCCTGAACCGCAGGGGCAGGGCTCATTGCGCCCGACACGGCCCCAGGTTGCAGGATCGTTCGGATCGCGCTGCGCCGGCGCAACCGCCTCGGCTGGCGCGAACATGGCCTGCTGGTCGGAGCGGGGAAGCTGACCCAGTGCGGGGGCCGCGTCGGCAGGTGGCTCCTCGAAACGCACCTCGACCCGCATCAGCTGGCTGGTGACCTGCTCGCGCAGCTTGTCGATCAGCCCGTCGAAGAGCTGGAACGCTTCCGACTTGTATTCGTTCAGTGGATCGCGCTGGGCGAGGCCGCGCCAGCCGACCACCTGCCGGAGGTGGTCGAGGGTGACCAGATGCTCACGCCAGAGATGGTCGAGCATCTGCAGCAGGACCTGCTTTTCGACATAGGTCATGACCTCGTCGCCGTTGCGCTCGATGCGCGCGGCATAGTCATCATCGGCGGCCTTGAGCAGGCGCTCGCGCATCTCCTCGTCGGCGATGCCGTCCTCCTTGGCCCATTCGTCGACCGGCAGGTCGAGATTGAGCGTCTTGAGGACCTCCTCCTTGAGCCCGACCACATCCCACTGCTCTGGATAGGCATCTTCCGGGATGTGATGACGCACGGCGTCGTCGACAACCTGGCTGCGCATCTCGTTGATGGTCTCGCGGATCGAGGCCTGGCGCATGAACTCGCGGCGCTGTTCGAACACCACCTTGCGCTGGTCGTTCATCACGTCGTCGTATTTCAGGATGTTCTTGCGGGTGTCGAAGTTGCGTGCCTCGACTTTGCCCTGCGCCTTCTCGACGGCCTTGTTGATCCAGGGGTGGATGATGGCCTCGCCCTCCTGAAGCCCAAGCTTCTGGAGCATGCCGTCCATCCGGTCCGAGCCGAAGATGCGCATCAGATCGTCCTGCAAGGACAGGAAGAACTTGGAGCGACCCGGATCGCCCTGGCGGCCGGAGCGTCCGCGCAACTGGTTGTCGATGCGGCGGCTCTCGTGGCGTTCGGTGCCGATGATGTAGAGACCGCCCGGCATGGTCACGGTCTTGGCCGGGCGAGAGCCCTTGGCCGGCTCGATCTCGACTTCTTCCTTGGCGTTGAGCACGATCTGCCGGAAGCGTTCCACCTCGGCCTTGATCTCCGCGATCCTGGCTTCCTTGGCGGGGCCATCCTCCATCTCGGCTGTCTCGGCCTTGATGCGCATTTCGACCGAACCGCCCAGCTTGATGTCGGTGCCGCGGCCCGCCATGTTGGTGGCGATGGTGATCGCGCCGGGAACGCCGGCCTCGGCCACGATGTAGGCTTCCTGCTCGTGGAAGCGGGCGTTGAGAACCGCGAACTGCTTGGTCGCCTTGCCCTCGCGGGCAGCCTTGTAGAGGCTGTCGAGAACGTTGGTCTGGGTGAAGTCCAGCTGCTTGTAGCCGGCCTTGATCAGCAGTTCAGCCACAAGTTCGGAGCGCTCGATCGAGGCAGTACCGACAAGCACGGGCTGCATGCGGGCCGAGGCCTTTTCGAGCTCGACGATGATGGCGCTGACCTTCTCCTCGAAGGTGCGGTAGACCGAGTCATCCTCGTCCACGCGCTGCACCGGCATGTTGGTGGGAATTTCGACAACGTCGAGCTTGTAGATCTGCTGGAACTCTTCCGCCTCGGTGGCGGCTGTGCCGGTCATGCCGCCCAGCTTGTCGTAGAGCCGGAAGTAGTTCTGGAAGGTGATCGAGGCGAGGGTCGCGTTCTCGGGCTGGATCGCCACCTTTTCCTTGGCTTCGAGCGCCTGGTGCAGCCCTTCCGAATAGCGCCGGCCCTGCATCATGCGGCCGGTGAATTCGTCGATGATCACCACCTCGTCGTTGCGGACGATGTAGTCCTTGTCGAGCGTGAACAGGGTGTGGGCACGCAGGGCCTGGTTGAGGTGATGCACGATGCTGACATTCTGCGCATCGTAGAGGCCGCCGTCGCCGAGCAGACCAGCTGCCCGGATCAGCTCTTCCATCTTCTCGGTACCAGCTTCGGTCAGCGAGACCTGACGCTGCTTCTCATCGAGATCATAGTCGGCGCGATCAAGCTTCGGGATCAGCGCATCGAGCGCCACATAAAGCTCGGAGCGATCTTCGGTCGGGCCCGAGATGATCAGCGGCGTGCGGGCCTCGTCGACCAGAATCGAGTCGACCTCGTCGACGATTGCGAAGTTGTGGCCGCGCTGCACCATCTGCGCGAAGTCATACTTCATGTTGTCGCGCAGGTAGTCGAAGCCGAACTCGTTGTTCGTGCCGTAGGTGATGTCGCAGGCATAGGCGGCGTGGCGGCCATCGTCGTCCACGCCGTGCACCACGACGCCGGTGGTCATGCCGAGGAAGCTGTAGATCTGGCCCATCCACTCCGCATCGCGTCGGGCGAGGTAGTCGTTGACGGTGATGACATGCACGCCCTTGCCGGCCAGGGCGTTGAGGTAGACCGCGAGGGTCGAGACCAGTGTCTTGCCTTCGCCGGTCTTCATTTCGGCGATCGAGCCTTCGTGAAGCACCATGCCGCCGATCAACTGGACGTCGTAGTGGCGCTGGCCGAGCGTGCGCTTGGCGGCCTCGCGCACGGTGGCGAAGGCCGGAACCAGGATATCGTTGAGGGTCTTGCCTTCGGCGAGTTGCTGCCGGAAGGCGACTGTGCGGGCCGCGAGCTGCTCATCGGTCAGCTTGGCCAGTTCGCCTTCCAGCGCATTGATGGCCTCGACGCGTGGGCGATAGCCCTTCACGCGGCGATCATTGACCGAGCCGAACAACTTCTTCGCAAACGCGCCAAACATGCGGTGTCTTTCTTGATCCGGCAGTGCAAGGCCTTGAAGGCCAAGGCTGCCGTGATGAACGTCATGACCTGTTGCGCGCACGCATACAGGCGCAAGGCGCTTCGGTCCAGCGCCGAGCACTGATGTGGGGGCTGCACGCCCTGTTGCACAAGGGCTCTGGCAACGGGCCTCGTCGCCGGCTTGCCCTGACGGGAAGTTGAGCCGCCCTTGCGCCGTCGGCTCTTGCCAACCCGCGCAAGGGCTGGCAGGTGACGGATCACGCCATAACCGTGACAAGGATCGCGCGATGATTCAATCAGGCTTTCAACGCTTCAGCAGCCCGCAGGGCCGCGCGCCGCTCCTCGCGCTGCTGGCCGGCGTCGCCATGTTCGCCTGCCTGACCGGCAGCCCTGCCATGGCGCAGGACAACAAGGTCGTGGCGAAGATCGACGGGATCGAGATCACCGAACAGGAAATCGCGTTGGCCGGCGAGGATCTGGGCGAGCGCATCGCGCAGGTGCCGGCTCCCCAGCGCCGCGAGTATCTGATCGGCTATCTGGCCGACCTCAAGATCGGGGCGCGCGCCGCCGAGCGCGCGAAGATTGCCGAGCTACCCGAATTCACCCTGCGGATGAACTATTTCCGTCAGAAGGTACTCATGGACGAGTTCATCTCGCGCCAGTCCAAGTCTGCTGCCTCGACCGAGGCGGCCCGCAAGCTCTATGACGACACGATGAAGACGATGAAGCCCGAGGAAGAGGTGCGCGCCCGTCACATCCTGGTCGAGAAGGAAGACGAGGCGAAGGCTGCCCTGGCCCGCGTGCGCAAGGGCGAGGATTTTGCCAAGGTGGCGGCGGAGCTGTCGCGTGATCCCGGTTCAGGCAAGGAAGGTGGCGACCTCGGCTACTTCACGCAGGACCGCATGGTGCCGCAGTTCGGCGCGGTGGCCTTCCAGCTCAAGGCCGGCGATGTCTCCGAGCCGGTGCAGACCCAGTTCGGCTGGCATGTGATCAAGGTCGAGGACAAGCGCTCCAAGCCGCTGCCGAAGTTCGAGGACGTCAAGGGCGAGATCGAGACCTATCTGGTGCGCAAGGCCCAGCAGGACATCGTGATGGGCCTGCGCGGCGACCTGAAACTCGAGCGGCTCGACCAGCCCAAGCCCTGAGCGCCACAGCCCCAACCTGCCGGAGAGTGCCGCCATGGCTGGCAAGGATGTTCCCGTTTCGCCGCTCGCGCCGAAATCCTACCCCGCAGCCCCCGCCATCGAGGGTGTTCGCTTCGCCACGGCAGAGGCGGGCATCCGCTACAAGAACCGCCGCGATGTGTTCATGGCGGTGATGGCGCCCGGCACCGAGGTGGCAGGTGTGTTCACCACCTCGAAGTGTCCCGGAGCCCCGGTCGAGTGGTGCCGGGAGGCGCTGAAGGGCGGAACGGCGCGTGCGCTGGTGGTCAACTCGGGCAATGCCAATGCCTTCACCGGGCTGAAAGGCCGCGAGTCCGTGGCGCAGACAGCCAAGATCGCGGCGAAAGCCGTGGGCTGCAAGCCTGGCGAGGTCTTCATCTCGTCAACCGGCGTGATCGGCGAGCCGCTTGATGCCAGCAAGTTCGAGGGTGTGCTTGACGCCTGCGCCAAGGCCGCAAAGGACGGGCCGTGGCTGGATGCCGCGAAAGCGATCATGACCACCGACACCTATCCCAAGGTGGCGGTGCGCACGGTCAAGCTTGGCGGCGTCGATGTGAACCTGGTCGGCATCGCCAAGGGCGCCGGGATGATCGCGCCGGACATGGCGACGATGCTGTCCTATGTGTTCACCGATGCACCGATTGCAGCTCCGGTGCTGCAATACCTGCTCTCGCAAAGCGTCAAGGGTAGCTTCAACGCCATCACCGTCGACAGTGACACCTCGACCTCCGACACACTTCTGGCCTTCGCGACGCAGGCTGCGGCCGGGCGCGGGGCACCGCGGATCGAGAGCGCCGGGGACCGCCGTCTCGGGGCCTTCAAGGCCGCGTTCTCCAGCCTTCTCACCGAACTGGCGCACCTCGTGGTGCGCGACGGCGAGGGAGCCCGCAAGTTCGTCGGCGTGACCGTCGAGGGCGCGGTGTCGAATGCCTCGGCCAAGCGCGTGGCCCTGTCGATCGCGAACTCGCCGCTGGTCAAGACCGCGATTGCTGGCGAGGACGCGAACTGGGGCCGCATCGTCATGGCGGTGGGCAAGGCCGGCGAGCCGGCCGAGCGCGACCTGCTTGACATCTATTTCGGCGATATCCGCGTGGCCACGGCGGGTGCGCGTGACCCAGCCTATTCGGAAGCGGCCACCACCGCCTACATGCAGGGACAGGATCTCGAGATCCGCGTGACGATGGGCATGGGCAAGGGCCGCGCCAAGGTCTGGACCTGCGACCTGACCAAGGCCTATGTCGAGATCAACGGCGACTACCGCTCGTGATCGCGGCCCGATGAGCTCCCGTCGGTGAGCCAGCCTCACGCCAGTCGCCTGTTCATTACCGTGCATCTGGTCGGCTGCTCGCTGTTGTGGGCGACCAGCTTCCTGTTCATGAAGCTGACGCAAGGCGAGATCGAGCCGATCATCGTGGCCTCGCTGCGCGCCATCATCGGGGCGCTGACGCTGATCCTCATCGTCGGTCTGGTGAAGCGCCAGTCGATCCTTCCGGCCCGGGCCGAGTGGCGCGACTGGCTGGTGCTCGGCTCGCTCAATGGCTGGATCCCCAACCTGCTGGCCGCCTACGCGCTCAGCCGTCTTGCCACCGGCCCTGCCGCCATGATCCAGGCAGCCAGTCCGTTGCTGACGGTGCTGCTGGCCCATCTGGCCTTTGCCGAGGAGCGGTTGACCTGGCAGCGCGGCGCCGGTGTCGTGGTCGGTCTGGTCGGAACGCTGATGCTGATCGGCCCCAAGATGTTCGAGGGCGGCGCCGAAGCCCCTGCCGCGTTGGCCATGCTGGCTCTGGCCAGTTGCTATGCCATCGCCAATATCTACACCCGCCAGATCAGATCGGCGCTGCCGGAGCGGTTGGCGCTGGGGCAACAGGTGGTCTCCGCGCTGATCGCCACGGTGATCGCGCTGGTCTGGGTTGGCGCAGGTGCCTTCATGCCGGCGCTGCCCCATGCCGGAGCACTGCTGGGTCTTGGCGTCATCGCCACCGGGCTGCCGATCCTGATCTTCATGCGCCTGATCCGGGGTGCGGGGCCGACGCGGGCCTCGATGACCGGTTATCTGGTGCCAGTCATCGCCGTGGCCATCGGCGTTGTGGTGCTCGGCGAGGCACTCACCTGGAACCAGCTCGCTGGCGGCCTCATCGTGCTCGTTGGCGTGTTCATCGTCACCAGCGCGCCGCGCGCCAGACCGAGGGGATCATCATGAAACTCGTACTTGTGGTGGCCTGCGCACTGGTCGATGCGGACCATCGGATTCTGGTGACCCAGCGACCGGAGGGAAAGCAGCTCGCGGGGCTCTGGGAGTTTCCCGGCGGAAAACTCGAACCCGGTGAGCGGCCGGAAGCTGCGCTGATCCGCGAACTCAACGAGGAACTCGGCCTTGTGGTGAAGGAGCCCTGCCTCGCGCCGCTGACCTTTGCCAGCTACGCCTATGAGGCCTTTCACCTGCTGATGCCGCTCTACATCTGCCGCCGCTGGGAAGGCACGCCGGTGTCGCGCGAGGGGCAGGCCCTGAAGTGGGTGCGCCCAGGCAAACTGCGCGAACTGGCCATGCCGCCGGCGGACGAGCCGCTGATCCCGCCGCTGATCGATCTGCTTGGTCCCTGAGCCTCAGCGCGCGCCGCGCAGCACGAGCCTGTCCTCGCTGACCTGATAGGACTGAAGCCGCTCCAGAAAGCTCATGCCGAGCAGGTTCTCGCCGAGCGCTCCAGGCCTTGCCACCAGCGCCTGCACGCGGACCTCGCTGATCGGGCCGATCTCCAGCCTGTCCAGCCGCACGGGCGCTGCCGTGGTGCGGCCATTGGCGGTGGATACCTGCACCGAATAGCTCAGCTTGTCAGGGTCGATGCCCGCAGCACGGGCCGTAGCATCGGTCAGCACAACGGCGCTGGCGCCGGTGTCGAACAGCAGCCTCGTGTCACGGCCGTTGACCTTGCCGGCGACAATGAAACTGCCAGAGCCCGAGCGCGCGATGGTCACCTCGCCGCCACGCGCCATCACCACGCGCCCCGGGGCGACCTCCGCCAGCACGCGGTTGGCCATATCCTGGAATTCAAACCGGTAGGCATAGGCTGCCAGCAGCCCGAACGTGATCAGCAGCCAGATCGCTGCATTGCGGGCTGCCTCGCGCCACTTGCCGCGAAACTCCTCGCTGCCCCAGCTCAGCACCAGCACACCGAAGGCACTCGCCGAGACCAGCGAGGCGAACAGGGAGGGTTCGAGCCCGGCAATGGACTCACCCTCGCCGAAGATCACCAGAATGATCATGGCCGCGATGACGACGATAAGCAGGATCAGGGCTAGCATAGTGCGAACCTGGGGTTGGCATGCGGGAGCACGAACCTGCCCGATATGGCGTGGCCCTTGCCGGGAAGGAAGGGCTGCCGTCGCCAGGCCGATGCCGAAGCTTCAGGATGCGAAGCCGGCAGCCAGCCCGACATAGACACCGACCTCTGCCAGTTGCTGCGCGGCGCCGGCGATGTCTCCGGTTTGCCCGCCGATCAGCCGGCGCGCCAGCCCGGTCAGGACACTGACGGCGAGATTGCCGAGGACCAGACCGGCGACGACGCCCCAGAGTGGCAAGCCGCACAGGATGGCGATGATTGCTGCGAGAGCCAGCCCCAGACCGATGGCAATCAGCGCCACGCGCAGCGAGGGCTTTCCCACCGCGGCGGACGCGCCATAGGCTCTGGCGACCGGGAGTGTGGCGAGCACCCGCACCCCTTCGACACGTGAGGTGACGGCAGCGAGCAGCAAGGCCCCGATGGCTCCATCAAGCCCGCCGGCCCGCACGATTGCGGCCAGCGCCAGGACCCTGATCAGGAGCGAAAGCACCAGCGCGCATCCGGCAAAGGTGCCGATGCGGCTGTCCTTCATGATCTCAAGGCGGCGCTCCGGGTCATGGCCGCCAAACAGCCCATCGGCGCTGTCGCCAAGACCATCCTCGTGGAATGCACCGGTGGTGATGACAAGTGCCGTGATGGCGAGCGCTGCCACCAGCACCGGATCAAGCCGCACCGCTGCAGCCAGCGCCGTGACCAGCACCGCCGGCAGCGCAATGATCAGAGCGGCGACAGGCAACCCGACCGGCTCAATGCGAAAGTCCGGAATGGCGTGAGGGTCAGCCTCGCCGGGGATCGCCGGCATTGGCAGGCGCGAATAGAAGCGCACGCAGCGCGCTACTGCCAGTCCAAAGCGGGCCGGAGTCAATGCGGGCAGGGTGGGTTGGACCTGTGCGGCATCGGACGGTTCGGTCATGGCTTGCCTGCATCCATCTGGTTGGGCGCTTCCTAGTCGGTGCGTTTGCCACAGGCCCTGCTCTGGACGGCGCATGGCACAAGGCTGTAGCAGGGGCCGTGCCGCTTCGCGACCCCGCCAGGGGCCAGTAGCGGTGCCACATGCCACCCTTGGCCGTGCCAACACCAGAAAGCCCTGACCATGTCTGTTTCCGCTTCCGGCCTGCCCTTCGATGACGTGCGGGCGCTGATGGCGTCGATGCCGGGGCCGGACAGGGAGGCCGTGCGCATGGTCGAGCAGCGCGACCGTCAACTGACCAAGCCGGCCGGCAGCCTTGGCCGACTCGAGGAACTCGCCGCCTGGATGGCGGCCTGGCAGGGCAAGGGCAGGCCGAGCTGTGACCGGCCGCTGGTCTGCGTGTTCGCCGCCAATCACGGCGTCGTGCAGCACGGGGTTTCGGCCTTCCCGCAGGATGTGACCCGCCAGATGCTGGACAACTTTGCGGCGGGCGGGGCGGCGATCAACCAGATCTGCGCGGCGTTCGATTTCGGCTTCAAGGTGTTCGATCTGGCGCTGGACCTTCCGACCGAGGACTTCACGGCCCAACCCGCCCTCGACGAGAAGTCAGCTGTGGCCACGATGGCCTTCGGCATGGAGGCCATTTCAGGCGGCACGGATCTCCTGATCCTCGGCGAGATGGGCATCGGCAACACCACGGCGGCGGCGGCGATCTATGCAGCGCTTTACGGCGGCGGCGGGGCGCGCTGGGCCGGGCGCGGCACCGGCGTCAACGACGATGCGCTGGCCCGCAAGATCCTGGTGATCGACACGGCACTGGCGCTGCATGGCCCGTGGCTGAAAGACCCGCTCGAAGTGCTGCGGCGTCTGGGCGGGCGCGAGATCGCCGCCATCTGCGGGGCGATCATCGCTGCGCGCCTGCAGCGCATCCCGGTGGTGCTGGACGGCTATGTGGTGACCGCAGCCGCGGCGATCCTGCATGCGCTCGATCCGGCCTCGCTCGACCATTGCGTGGCGGGGCACCTGTCGGCGGAAGGTGCACACCGCGAGGTTCTGGTCAGGCTCAACAAGGCCCCGCTGCTGGCGCTCGACATGCGGCTCGGCGAAGCGACCGGCGGCGCGCTGGCCGCCAGCATCATCAAGGCCGCCGTGGCGACACACAACAACATGGCGACGTTCGAGCAGGCGCAGGTTTCGCGGGCACCCGGCAAGGACTGAGCGGCCTCAAGCCAGCGATCAGGCGGGCGAGATGATCCGGTTCGGGTGTCGCAGAGCGCGTGACACGGCATCGACAGCGATCTCGATGTCTTCGGCGGTCTGATAGCAGCCGAAGCCGAAGCGGATGCGATCGGCCCGCACATCGGTGATGATGCCCGCCGCGAGCAGGCGCTCGTGCATCGAGCCTGCCGCCGATGTCTCGAAGGTGAGGAAGTGGCCGCGCTGGCTGGTCGACATTGGTGTGATCAGCCGGGCGGCGCGGAAATCGGCCAGGGCGCTTGCCCTGACGCCTTCGAGGAAGCGCTCCTGCAAGGCCAGCGCATGATGATGCAGGGCCGGGATCGTCAGCCCGATCTCGTCCATCCAGGCGAAGACGGCGCGCTGGCGATAAAGTCCGACCGGATCGAATGTCGCCCCCCAGAAGCGGCCACCCTTGGCGCCATAGGGCACGCCGACCTGCCTTTCGGTCAATGCCCCGAACGCGGCATACCAGCCTGTGTCGCGCGGGCGCGGCGCGTGGCCGGGCGGGCAGTGGATAAAGCAGACGTTCTCGCCGGCCATCGCATATTTGTAGCCCCCGGACAGATAGAACACCCGGCCCGAGATGGCGGAAAGGTCCGTCGGCAGCGCCATGAAGCCATGATAGCCGTCGATGCAGATGAGGGTGTGAGGATCGGGGACGGCGTTGGCAAGCGTCGCAAGATCGCCGCATGATCCGCCGGCATTGAACAGGATCTGGCTGACAAAGACGAGGTCATGGCCACCGCGGCGGGCGGCCGCGCACAGCCGATCGGGAAAGCTGGCGAGGGGTTCATGGGCAATGCGCTCGACGGCGACAAGCCCGTCCTCTTCCAGGCGCGCGACCTGCCGGGCAAAGGAATGGAATTCGCCATCGCTGGTCAGGATGCGCGGCACGCGCCCCTCAGGCAGCGCCGACAGAAGGCGCGTGACGAAATCATGGGTGTTGGGTGCAAAGGCGATGGTTTCGGGATCGGGCAGGTTCAGGATGCGTGCGATGCCGCGCTGCACGGCGGGAATGACCTCGCCGAAGATGACGCCCCACTTCTCATCCGCATGCAGGCAGGCATCATCCCAGGCTGCCAGTTGTGCCTCGCGGGTGATGTCGGGCCAATAGTGATGGCTGTGGGCCGCGAGGTGAATCCGCCGCTCAACGGCACGGTAACGGCTGAAATGGGCTGAGAGGTCGAGTATCGGCAAAAGCTTGGCCTCGTCATTGGCGAGCCGCCATGGTGCTGTGGCTCGCGCACCATTTCAAGTGCAGCACGTCATGCCGTTGCCAGGCTCCCAAGGATCAGGGGTCTGGAGGAGCCTTGATGAGACTGTGTGAAGGTGGAGGATTCTGTTGCGAGGCTCCCAAGGATCAGGGGTCTGGAGGAGCCTTGATGAGACTGCGTGAAGGTGGAGGATTCTGTTGCGAGGCTCCCAAGGATCAGGGGTCTGGAGGAGCCTTGATGAGATTGTGTGAAGGTGGAGGATTCTGTTGCCAGGCTCCTCCGGGCCCCGCCTTACGCTGCGAAGCGCAAGGACTTAGGTTTGTGTGTAATTACCGCTCACGCGGCAACTGCAACACGCGCATTGTTGTCATTGGCAACTATGCTATGGCCCGATGACGGTGGTACCATGCCGAGCAAAAGCCAACCCTTTACACCCTCGTCGATCCTGTTTCGCCCCCGCCCAAGGCCTGCGCGCAGGCCTGAGGTGGAGGCGCCGGGTACCGCCCCCGGGTCCGAATGGTTTATTTCGATTGCCGTTTATCACCATAGCCGGATTGCTCCGGCAGGGCTGATATAGCGATCAATCGGGCCGGATGAAAGGCCGCTGGCTTGCGCCGTGTAACAAACCGCGCAGCCGGACGAATTCGGCCTGTCGGAAACACTGGCCAGGGCAGGGAACAACATGCCGAACATCATCACACGTCGCGCCGCGCTGATCGCGCTTGGGGCCGCCGGGCTGGGTGGCCTTGGCGCGACCGGAGCCTGGATTGCACCGGCGAGCGGGTCTGAGATCTACACGGACATTATCCGCGGCACCGGTGCCGGGGGCTTCGATGTGGTGGCCTATGTCAACGCCGGCCGTCCCGTGCAGGGGTCGGCGCAGTTCAGCCATGTCTGGAACGGTGCGACCTGGCGCTTTTCCAATGCGGCCAACCGGGATGCGTTTGCTGCCGAACCGGAGCGTTTCGCGCCGGCCTATGGCGGCCATTGCGCGTGGGCTGCAGCTCAGGGCTACAAGGCCAAGGGCGACCCCAGGCACTGGAAGATCGTCGGAGGCCGCCTGTTCCTGAACTACGATGCCAGTGTCCAGAAGACCTGGGAGACCGACATTCCGGGCTTCATCGTGTCCGCCGACGGCAACTGGCCGCGCCTGCGCCAAAAATGACCGGGACGAGCGAGGCCGCAGGCTGCGAATCGGCGAATGATGGCCTATATCCCGAGGCATGAAAGCCTATCACGATCTCTTGCAGCGCGTGCTCGATGACGGAGTGCGCAAGGATGACCGGACCGGAACCGGCACGCTTGCCGTTTTCGGCCACCAGATGCGGTTTGACCTCGCGGACGGGTTTCCGCTGGTCACCACCAAGAAGCTGCATCTCAAGTCGATCATCCATGAGCTGATCTGGTTCCTGCGCGGCGACACCAATGTGCGCTACCTGCAGGAGAACGGCGTCAGCATCTGGGATGAGTGGGCCGATGCGAACGGCGATCTTGGCCCGGTTTATGGCCGGCAGTGGCGCTCCTGGGCTGCGCCCGATGGCGGCGTTGTCGACCAGATCGCCTGGGTGACCGATGAGATCCGGCGCAATCCGGACTCGCGCCGGTTGATCGTCTCGGCCTGGAACCCGGCGGACATCCCGAAGATGGCGCTGGCTCCCTGCCATTGCCTGTTCCAGTTCTTCGTGGCCGAGGGCCGGCTGTCGTGCCAGCTTTACCAGCGCAGTGCCGACGTGTTCCTCGGCGTGCCGTTCAACATCGCCTCCTACGCGCTGCTGACGCAGATGATGGCGCAGGTCACCGGCCTCAAGCCGGGCGAGTTCGTGCATTCGTTCGGCGACACGCATCTGTACATCAACCATCTCGATCAGACGCGGCTGCAATTGTCGCGCGAGCACAGGCCGCTGCCGACCCTGAGGCTCAATCCCGAGATCAAGCGGCTCGAGGATTTCCGCTTCGAGGACATCGTCATCGAAGGCTACGATCCACATCCTGCGATCAAGGCGCCGATCGCGATATGAGCCTGGTCATCCGCTCTGCCATGCCGGCCGATGCCGGCCTTGTGCTCACCTTCATTCGCGAGCTGGCCGAATACGAGAAGCTGCTCCACGAGGTCGAGGCCCGCGAGGATGACATCGCGCGTGACCTGTTTGGCGAGCAGCCGCGCGTGTTCTGCGAGATTGCCGAATGGGGCGGCGAACCCGTGGGCTTCGCGCTCTGGTTCTACACCTATTCAACCTTTCAGGGCCGGCATGGCCTTTATCTCGAAGACTTGTTCGTGCGCCCGGAGCATCGGGGCAAGGCTATCGGCAAGGCGCTTCTGGCGAACCTCGCAAGGCGCTGTGTCGACGAGGGTCTCGGCCGACTGCGCTGGTGGGTGCTCAACTGGAACGAACCCTCGATTGCCTTCTACCGTTCGCTCGGTGCTGAGGCGCGCGAAGAGTGGACAACCTTCGATTTGTCGGGCGAGGCACTGCGTCGGCTGGCGCAAGCTGGGGGACCAGCGCCATGAGCGTGCCTCTGGTGGCCGTGGCCGCGCTGGCCGACAACCGGGTCATCGGCCATGATAACCGGCTGATCTGGCGGCTGAAGACCGATCTCAAACGCTTTCGCGCGCTGACCATGGGCCGTCCGCTGATCATGGGCCGCAAGACGTTCCAGTCGATTGGCAAGGCGCTTCCGGGTCGTCACACCGTGGTGCTGACGCGCGATCCGGGCTTCCAGGCAGACGGCGTCTTGCTTGCCCGCTCGCTCGACGAGGCGCTGGCGCTGGGGCAGGACCTTGCGCGCACCCATGGCGCCGACGCGGTGGTGATCGGCGGCGGGGCCGATCTCTATGCTCAGACCTTGCCGCTGTGCGAGCGCCTGCACCTGACCTTCGTGCACGCCGAGCCGGAAGGCGACGCGGTTTTTCCGGAGTTTGCCCGCTCTGAATGGCAGCAAATGGCCAGCAGTAGCCACCCTGCTGGCCCCGATGATGAGCATCCGTTCACCTTTCTTGATCTGAAACGTCGCATCTGACGTCTGGCGTGTTGACGGAACGGCTGGCGATGCCCAATTCACACGGTGACGTGGTGCGCCGTGATGCGCGGCCACAGCACGAACTCAACAAAGGCGGTTTTTCATGCCCTGGAGCAATCAAAGCGGGGGAGGCGGCAGCAGCGGCGGCGGCGGGGGTGGTCCCTGGGGCAATCGCGGCGGCAGCGGTGGCGGTGGTGGCAATGGCGGCGGCCCATGGGGCGGCGGCGGTGGGGGCGGCGGTCCTTCGGGCCCGCAAGGTGGCCCTCCCGACCTTGAAGCCATCCTGCGCAAGGGTCAGGACCGGCTGAAGAACATCATGCCCGGCGGCACTGGCGGCGGCATGAGCGCCAAGGGCGCTGTGCTGATCGGCCTTCTGGCCGTGTTCGGCTGGCTGGCCACGGGCTTCTTCACTGTGCGACCCGACGAAATCGGCATCAAGACGGTGTTCGGCAAGTACACGACCAAGACGGCGCCCGGTCTTGACTGGAACTGGCCTGCTCCGATCGGCGGCGTGATCAAGCCGCGCGTCACCCAGATCAACCGCATGGAGATCGGTTCGGCCCTGCTGGTCAACCAGCGCGGGCAGCAGGTCCAGCGGCAGAGCGGCGAAGACAGTCTGATGCTGACGGGTGACGGCAACATCGTCGACGTCGCCTTCCAGGTGCAGTGGCAGATCGACCCGGCCCGCCCCGAGAACTTCGTGTTCAATATCCAGAATCCGGAGAGCAACATCCGGGCCGTGGCTGAAAGCTCGATGCGCGAGGCCATTGGTCGCCGCCCGATCCAGCCGATCCTGACCACGGACCGCGTGCCGATCGAGACCGAGGTGCGTACCCTGCTTCAGGACACACTGAATTCCTACAATGCCGGCGTGCTGATCAGCGGCCTGCAGATGCTCAAGGCTGACCCGCCTGCGCAGGTCATCGAGGCCTTCCGCGATGTCCAGGCTGCCCAGCAGGACCAGAGCCGACTGCGCAACGAGGCCGAGACCTATGCCAGCCGCGTGGTGCCGGAGGCCCGTGGTCAGGCTGCCCGCCTGATCCAGGAAGCGGAAGCCTATCGGGAACGGTCGGTGGCGGAAGCGACCGGTCAGGCCTCGCGTTTCACGCAGATTTACGAGCAGTACAAGCTTGCGCCTGACGTGACGCGGGAACGTCTGTTCCTCGAGACGATGGAACGCGTGTTCGGCGGCATGGACAAGGTGATCATCGATCAGAACACCGGCGGCGCGGGCAATGGCGTGGTGCCGTTCCTGCCGCTTGACCAGCTCCAGCGTCGTCCGACGGCTCAGACCCAGCAGCAGGGAACGACACGATGAACAGCCCCCTGAAACTCGTTTCCATGATCGTGCTCGGCGCGGTCGCGCTGGTTGCGGTCCTGTCCGCCTTCGTGGTGCAGCAGACCCAGCAGGCCCTCGTGCTGCGGTTCGGCGCCATCAACCGGGTGATCACCGACCCGGGCCTGAAGTTCAAGATGCCGTTCATCGACTCGGTGATCACCATCGACAAGCGCGTGCTTGATCTGGACCTGCCCGTGCAGGAAGTGCTGGCCTCGGACCAGAACCGGTTGTCGGTCGACGCCTTTGCCCGTTACCGCATCACCAATGCGCTGCTGTTCTTCCAGACGGTGAACAACATCAACGGTGCCAACGCCCAGATGAACCGCATCGCCAATTCGTCGATCCGGAACACGCTGGCTGACGCCACCTACACCGCCATCGTGCGGACGGACCGCGCCGCCCTGATGAACCGCATTCAGGATGACGTGAACCGTCAGGCGCGCGCCTTCGGCATCGAGATCGTTGACGTGCGGCTGACGCGCGTGGACCTGCCGGCTGCCAACAGCCAGGCCGTGTTCCAGCGCATGCAGACCGAGCGCCAGCGCGAAGCTGCGGACCTGCGTGCCAATGGCTCGCAGACCTCGCAGGAAATCCGCGCCCGCGCCGATCGGGATGTGCAGGTGCTGCTTGGCGAAGCCGGCCGCAAGTCTGATGAAACGCGCGGTCAGGGCGATGCCGAGCGTAACCGCATCTTCGCGGCGGCGTTCAACAAGGACCCGGAGTTCTTCTCGTTCTACCGCTCGATGCAGGCCTATGAGACCGGGCTGAAGGCGGGCGAGACCCGGATGGTGCTGTCGCCGAACTCGGACTTTTTCCGCTTCTTCAACGATCCCCAGGGTCGTGCCAGGCAAGACGGCAAGAAGTGACAGCGGCGTGAACGTGCGGTAACGGCATTGGGCTTGGCCCAATGCCTTTTCCGGAAAGCCCTTGATGACAGACTTTCTTGTGGCCATCGGCCTGGTTCTGGTCATCGAGGGCGTCCTGTTTGCCTTGCTGCCCGGCAAGGCCCAGGAGGCCATGCGCTCGGCAGCCGAAACGCCGGCTGACATCCTGCGCATCGTCGGGCTGGTGTCGGCCGTTGCTGGCGTGATTGTGATATGGGCGGCGCGCCGGTTTTTTGCGGGTTAGCCCTTCCCCACGCCGTTGTTTGGCCCCATTCTCTTTACAATCAGAGGTCGATGATCCGCGGGCCAGACGTCCGCGTTCCGGCCCAAGCCTGTGAGGATCAAGATGATCAAATCCGCTGACAGCCGCACCGCTCGCCTGACCGTCAGGCGTTGTGCCGCGGTCGTTTCTCGCACGCTTCTGGCAGCCACCGTGGCGCTTCCGCTCGGCCTGCCACCTGTGCTGCTGTCCGGCACTGCGGCTGAGGCGCAGGTCAGCCGCGCCTCGCAGTTGCCGTCGATCGCCGATCTCGCCGAGCAGGTGATGGAGTCGGTGGTCAACATCTCGGCGCAGACCACGGTCGAGACGCGTAACCGCACGGTGCCGAATGTGCCGGGCCTCGGTCCCGATACGCCGTTCGGCGATCTGTTCGAGGAGTTCTTCAACCGTCGCCGCGAAGGGCAGCCGGGCCAGCCTCCGGGCCAGCAGGGCGAGAACCAGCCGCGCAACAACCAGCGCCCTCAGCAGCCCGAGCAGCGCCGTGGCCAGTCGGCAGGGTCCGGCTTCGTCATCGATCCGTCCGGCATCGTGATCACCAACAACCACGTTGTTGGCGAGGCCAACGATGTCACGGTGATCTTCTCGGATGGTCGCCGCCTCAAGGCAGAGGTGGTGGGCAAGGATCCGAAGATCGATATCGCTGTCCTGCGCGTGAAATCCGACACACCGCTGAAGGCCGTCAAGTTTGGCGACAGCGACAAGGCCCGGATCGGCGACTGGGTGATGGCGATCGGCAACCCCTTCGGCCTCGGAGGATCGGTCTCGATCGGCATCGTCTCGGCCAAGAACCGCCGCATCGAGAGCGGCCCCTATGACAGCTACCTGCAGACCGATGCCGCCATCAACCGCGGCAATTCGGGCGGGCCATTGTTCAACATGGCAGGCGAGGTCATCGGCATCAACACCGCGATCCTGTCGCCCTCGGGCGGCTCGGTCGGCATCGGCTTTTCCGTGCCGTCGGCGCTGGCCGTGCCAGTGATCGGCCAGTTGCGCGAATTCGGCGAGACGCGTCGTGGCTGGCTGGGTGTTCGCATCCAGAATGTCGATGACGCAACGGCTGAGGCGCTGAACCTCGGCCGGGCGCGCGGCGCGCTTATCGCCGGCATCGACGATAAGGGCCCGGCCAAGCCGGCTGGCCTCGAAACGGGTGATGTCATCACCCAGTTCGATGGCAAGGATGTGCGCGAGTCGACCGACCTGCCCCGCATCGTCGCTGCGACGCCCGTGGGCAAGGAAGTCGATGTGCGCATCATGCGCAAGGGCAAGGAAGAAACCCGCAAGGTCGTGCTCGGCCGGCTTGAGGATGGCGAGCGCCAGCAGCAAGCCGCGCTCGGAGCACAGCCAGGGGCGCCGAATGCCGCGCCTGCGACCACGACCGTTCTGGGTATGGAATTGACCGGCATGAATGATGTGGTCCGGCGCCGATTCAGCCTCAAGGACAACGCACGCGGCGTCGTGGTGACCAAGGTCGACGCCAACTCCAATGCCGCCGACAAGCGGCTGGTGCCTGGCGATACGATCCTTGAAGTCGGACAGGAGCCTGTCAGCACGCCTGCTGATGTCAACCGCAGGGTCGAGCAACTGAAGAAGGATGGCCGCAGGGCTGCCCTGCTCCAGGTCCAGAATGCCGCTGGCGACGTGCGCTTCGTCGCCGTGACCATCAACTGAAGCTCACATCCGAGACTCTCCTCCGGACTGCGCCTGCGTGTGGTCAGTCCGGAGCGAATTCGTCGATGCGATAGCCCTGCGCATAGAGCAGCGCCGTGAGATCGGCGTGATCGATACGGGCATGGGCGGCGGCCGCCACGGCGGGTTTGGCACGGAATGCCACGCCGAGGCCCGCTTCGGTCAGCATGGCCAGATCGTTGGCCCCGTCGCCGACAGCCATGGTTTCGGCACTGGCGAGGCCGGCTCGTTCGCGCAGTTCTACCAGCGAAGCGAGCTTTGCCTCCTTGCCGAGAATGGGCTCCCGCACCGTGCCGGCCAGATATCCGCCGGTGACATCAAGCAGGTTCGAGCGATCCTCGTGAAAGCCGATCGTCGCGCCGATGCGGCTGGTGAACACGGTGAAGCCCCCTGAGACCAGAGCGGTGTAGGCACCGTGCGCCCGCATGGTCCTGACCAGCGCGCGGCCGCCGTGCGTGAGCGTGATGCGGCTCTTGATGATCTCGTCGACGACATCGACGGACAAGCCCTTCAGCAGCGCCACCCGTTCGCGCAAGGCCGGCTCGAATGCCAGCTCGCCGCGCATGGCGCGCTCTGTGATGGCGGACACTTCGGCCTTGAGGCCGACGAAGTCCGCCAGTTCGTCGATGCATTCCTGCCCGATCATGGTGGAATCCATATCGGCGAGGAACAAGCGCTTGCGGCGGTGTGCCAGCGGCTGCACGATGACATCGAGGGGCGCAGCGAGGGCGTCGCGGATGCGGTCGGCCAGTTTGGCCAGGGGCGCGTCCGGCCTTGCAAAGGGGATGTCCGCCGCGATACCCGGAGCGAGCCATGTAGCTGCGCCGGCATGGGGCAGCAGATCGGCGGCGCGGGCCAGCAAGGCTGGCGTCAGCGCCGGGTTTGCCGGGTTCGAGACAAGCGTAGCAACATGGGCCATGGGGGCAGGACTTTTCGTGACACGGTATGACGCGGTGCTCATTGCAGGTCCGACCGCCAGCGGCAAGTCGGCTTTCGCGATCGAGGTGGCCCGCCTGACCGGCGGCGTGGTGCTCAATGCCGATTCCATGCAGGTCTACCGTGACCTTCGGCTGCTGACCGCGCGCCCCTCGCCCGAAGACGAGGCGGCGACCGAGCACAGGCTCTACGGCTTTGTCGATGGGGCCGAGAACTTCTCGGTCGCGCGCTATGTGAACGCTGTTAAGGCGGAACTGGAGGACCTGCACGCCACCCGGCGGCTGCCGATCCTCGTCGGGGGCACGGGGCTCTACTTTCAGGCGCTTGAAGCTGGGCTCTCGCGCATTCCGGACCTGCCGGCCGAGGTGCGCGAGCGCGAGCGAGCTGCTGCTGCCGAACTCTCCACGGCCGATTTGCATGCAAGGCTGGCGCTGTGCGATCCGGCCGGTGCTGCAACCTTGCGGCCGACCGACAGGCTGCGCGTGATGCGGGCGCTGGAGGTCTTCGCTGCCACGGGCCGCTCGCTGTCGAGCTTCCATGGTGAGCGTGCGCCGGGTCCGCTCGCCGGCAAGAGGCTGCTCAAGCTGTTCCTCGCGCCGGAACGCGGCTCCCTGCATGGACGGATCAATGCCCGGTTTCTGGACATGATCGCCACAGGGGCACTCGACGAGGTGCGCGGGCTGGCCGCGCGCGGGCTCTATCCGCTGCTGCCGGTCATGCGCGCCCATGGTGCGCCAGCGCTGATGGCCTACCTCAGGGGCGAGATGCCGCTGAACGATGCCATCCAGCGCGGACAGGCCGATACGCGCGCCTATGTGAAGCGCCAGTTCACCTGGTTCCGGAACCAGATGGAGGGGTGGCAATGGCTGGACAGTGAGGCTGCGCGACACGACGTGCTCAGCCAACTTGGCATGGGCGGCGAGGCGGCCTGATCTTGCCGGGCGCTTTCGCCGGTGCCACTCCTTGACGCTGCCGCGCCATTCCGCTAACCAACCATCCATGAACACGCTTCTTATCGTAATGATGCGCCGGTCGAGGGCGGTCTGAGGACCGTCACCCTCATCCCCGGCGCATATCCGCAGGTCCCTTCCGGGGCCTTTTTTATTGCCTTTTCGGTGCCATGGCCCTGACAACCTGCCACCGGACCTTGCCAGCCCAGACACTACCCAGGAGACCAAGCCGATGAGCGAGATGATGACCGGCGCCGAGATGGTCGTGCGCGCCCTCCGCGATCAGAACGTCGAACATCTGTTCGGCTATCCGGGCGGGGCTGTCCTGCCGATCTATGACGCGCTGTTCCAGCAGGACTTCGTCAAGCACATCCTCGTGCGGCAGGAAGGCGGGGCCGTGCATTCGGCCGAGGGCTATGCGCGCTCGTCCGGCAAGGTCGGCGTCGTGCTGGTGACATCGGGGCCAGGCGCCACGAATGCCGTCACCGGCCTCACCGACGCGCTGATGGATTCGATCCCGCTGGTGTGCATCACCGGGCAGGTGCCGACGCACCTGATCGGCTCGGATGCCTTCCAGGAATGCGACACAGTCGGCATCACCCGGTCGTGCACCAAGCACAATTATCTGGTGAAGCGCATCGAGGACCTGCCGCGCATCCTGCACGAGGCGTTCTATGTTGCCTCGAATGGTCGGCCCGGCCCGGTCGTGATCGATATCCCCAAGGACATCCAGTTCGCCAAGGGTGTCTATTCGCGCCCGAAGGACAACCAGCACAAGACCTACCGGCCCACGGTCAAGGGCGATCTGTCGAAGATCAAGGCGGCCATCGACCTGATGTCCAAGGCCAAGCGCCCGGTGTTCTATACGGGTGGCGGGGTGATCAATGCCGGCCCGCACGCTTCGGCGCTGCTGCGCGAACTGGTGCATCTGACCGGATTTCCCTGCACCTCGACCCTGATGGGGCTCGGCGCGTTTCCGGCGGCCGACAAGCAGTGGCTTGGCATGCTCGGCATGCACGGCACCTACGAGGCCAATCTGGCCATGCATGGCTGCGATGTGATGATCAACATCGGCGCACGCTTTGACGACCGCATCACCGGCCGGATCGATGCGTTCTCGCCCGGCTCGCGCAAGATCCACGTCGACATCGACCCAAGCTCGATCAACAAGAACGTCAAGGTCGAGATCCCGATCGTCGGCGACTGTGCCCATGTGCTTGAGGACATGGTCAGGCTCTGGCGCGAACTCAGCCCGCAGGTCGACAAGCCGGCACTGAAGTCGTGGTGGGGCCAGATCAACGAGTGGCGTGGCCGCAACTCACTGGGCTTCCAGAACTCCGATCAGATCATCAAGCCGCAGCATGCGGTGCAGCGCCTTTATGAGCTGACCAAAAACCGCGACACCTATGTCACGACCGAGGTCGGCCAGCACCAGATGTGGGCGGCGCAATACTTCCACTTCGAGGAGCCGAACCGCTGGATGACATCGGGCGGGCTCGGCACCATGGGCTACGGCCTGCCGGCGGCGATCGGCGTGCAGCTTGCGCATCCCAAGGCGCTGGTCATCGACATTGCCGGCGAGGCCTCGATCCTGATGAATATCCAGGAGATGTCGACCGCGCTGCAATACCGCCTGCCGGTCAAGATCTTCATCCTCAACAACGAGTACATGGGCATGGTGCGCCAGTGGCAGGAATTGCTGCACGGCGGGCGCTATTCGTCGAGCTATTCGGAAGCGCTGCCCGATTTTGTGAAGCTGGCGGAGGCCTACGGCAGCCACGGCATCCGTTGCTCCGACCCGGCCAAGCTCGACGATGCGATCATGGAAATGATCGAGACGCCGAGGGCGGTGATCTTCGACTGCGTGGTTGCCAAGGAAGAGAACTGCTTCCCGATGATCCCGTCAGGCAAGGCCCACAACGAGATGATCCTCAACGACTTCACCGGCGACACCAAGACGGTGATCGATGCGAAGGGGCGCGAACTGGTCTGAGGATGCATCACACAGGCTGATGTCCGCCGTCACGGTTTTGCGTGAGCGAAACCGGCGCGGACACGGCATCCTGCAGCATCGTTCACCGGGAGAGATCTCATGAAGCTCGTCATTGCCAACAAGAACCATTCGTCATGGTCACTCAGGCCCTGGCTGCTGCTGACCGAACTGGGCATTCCCTTCGAGGAGGTACTGGTGCCGTTCGGCAAGACCTTCGACGATCCGGAGTGGAAGCGGACAATCTCCGCCTTCACGCCGGCGGGCAAGGTGCCGGCGCTGCTGGATGGTCCGGTGCAGGTCTGGGAGAGCATCGCCATCATGGAATACGTGGCGGACCGCTTCCCTGAAAAACACGTCTGGCCATCGGACCATGGCGCGCGGGCCATGGCGCGCTCGATCTCTGCGGAAATGCACTCGGGCTTCCAGGCGCTGCGCAATGCCTGCCCGATGAACCTCGCCTGGGAGCACTCGCCGCGCGACCGCGGGGAGAAGGTGGCGGCCGACGTCGCGCGGATCAACCGGATCTGGCGCGAAGCGCGCGAGCGCTTCGGCGAAAAGGACCCTTCCGGCGGTCCGTTCCTGTTCGGGGCGTTCAGCGCTGCGGATGCGATGTTTGCGCCGGTAACGACGCGCTTCACCACCTATGGCATCAGGCTCGATGCTGTCGGTGAGGCCTATATCGCGGCTGTCCAGGGCACGGCCGGCTTCCGGAGTTGGCACACGGCCGCTCTGGCCGAACCCTGGATCGTCGAGGAGGACGAGATCGACGAGCCCGTGCTGGTCGATCACCGCCCCCACCTTCGCCGGGCGCGCCCGCCCTCTCGTTCGTCCTGAATTCGTTCGTCCCTGAAGAAAGACCCGTCATGAGTGTCTCCCATTATCCTGCCGTCAGTTTCGACCAGACCGTGCGCCGGCACACCCTGTCGGTCATCGTCGACAACGAGCCGGGCGTGCTCAGCCGCATTGCCGGGCTGTTCTCCGGTCGTGGCTACAACATCGAGAGCCTGACGGTCTCCGAGACGGAAGCCGAGAAGCATATCTCGCGCATCACCATCGTGACGTCCGGTTCCGAGAAGATCATCGACCAGATCAAGAACCATCTCGACCGGCTGGTGCCGGTGCATCGGGTGGTTGACCTGACGCTTCAGGGGGAGTCGATCGAGCGCGAACTGGCCCTTCTCAAGGTGGTGGGCAAGGGTGACCACCGCATGGAGGCGCTCCGGCTCGCAACTGCCTTTGGGGCCCGCACCATCGACGCCACCGTGACCTCGTTCGTGTTCGAGCTCACGGGCGCAACCGATGACATCGAGCGCTTCATCAAGGTGCTCGGCCCTTGCGGCCTGGCCGAGGTTTCCCGCACCGGCATCGCGGCCATGGCGCGCGGTTCCGAGGTGATGTGAGCGCTGTGACGTTCGATCTCGACCTCGCTGCGAAGATCTTTGCCACGATCGGCTTTGGCCTGTTCCTGTGGCCAATGGTGCAGCGCGTGCGCGGGCTTGATACGCCACAGAAGGCGAAAGAGCGCTCGCAGCTCAAGTCGCGCGAATGGTGGCTCGGCTTCGTGCTGATCTGCCTCGCGCTCCTGTTCCAGCGGCTGGCGGCGCAGCAGGCGGGCGGCTGAGGCGATGAGCCATGATCTCCTGATGGCACTGGTCGTCTTTGCATTTGTCAGTTCGATCACGCCGGGGCCGAACAACATGATGCTCCTGGCCTCGGGGGTGAATTTCGGCTTTCGCCGTTCGGTGCCGCATATGCTGGGCATCGGCATCGGCTTCATGGTGCTTCTGCTCGCGACCGGCCTTGGTCTTGGGCAGCTGCTGGAGCGCTTCCCTGTCATCTACACAACACTGAAGTATGTCGGCGCGGCCTACATGCTGTGGCTGGCCTGGAAGATCGCCAACAGCGGCCCGATGGCTGATCAGCCTACTCAGAATTCGGGGACGCCCATGAGCTTCCTTGGTGCAGCCGCGTTCCAGTGGGTCAATCCAAAGGCCTGGGTCATGGCCGTCACTGCCATGGCAACCTATACGAACCCGAACCAGTATCTCGTGACTGTGGTGGTGGTGACGCTGATCTTTGGCGCCGTGAACATCCCTTCGGTGAGCACATGGACGGTTTTTGGCGTCGGTCTTCGGCGTTTTCTCACCGATCCAAAACTGTGCCGCATGTTCAACATCACCATGGCCCTCGCGCTCGCTGCCTCGCTGTGGCCGCTGGTGCGGGAGTGGCTGTGATGGTGCCCGTGCAGCCAGCACATGATCCGCGCTTTACGAGGCGCGAGTGCTCCACTAAAGCACCTGTCGAACCTGCCTGACTTCCAGAAACGGCCCTGAAGCCGCCAATTGCCCAAGAGGACATGCCCATGCGCGTTTATTATGATCGTGATGCCGACCTGAACCTGATCAAGGGCAAAAAGGTCTGTATCGTCGGCTATGGCTCCCAGGGCCATGCCCACGCGCTGAACCTGCGCGATTCCGGCGTCAAGGACGTGCGCATCGCGCTGAAGGCCGGCTCGCCAACCCGCGCCAAGGCCGAGAGCGCCGGCTTCACCTGCATGACCCCGACCGAGGCCGCCAAGTGGGCCGACCTGATGATGATGCTCACGCCTGACGAGCTTCAGGCTGACATCTACCGCGACGAGCTGCATGCCAACATGAAGCCCGGTGCGGCGCTGTGCTTCGCGCACGGCCTCAACATCCACTTCAACCTGATCGAGGCCCGCAAGGACATCGACGTGTTCATGATTGCGCCGAATGGCCCCGGCCACACGGTGCGCTCCGAATACCAGCGTGGCGGCGGCGTGCCGACGCTGATCGCGATCCATCAGGATGCCACCGGCAATGCCCATGACCTCGGCCTGTCCTATGCCTCGGCCAATGGCGGCGGCCGCGCCGGCATCATCGAGACCTCGTTCAAGGAAGAGTGCGAGACCGACCTGTTCGGCGAGCAGGTCGTGCTCTGCGGCGGTCTGGTCGAACTGATCAAGGCTGGCTACGAGACGCTGACCGAAGCCGGTTATGCCCCCGAGATGGCCTATTTCGAGTGCCTGCACGAGGTGAAGCTGATCGTGGACCTGATCTACGAAGGCGGCATCGCCAACATGAACTACTCGATCTCGAACACCGCCGAGTACGGCGAGTATGTCACCGGCCCACGCATCATCACCGCCGAGACGAAGGCCGAGATGAAGCGCGTGCTGACCGACATCCAGTCCGGCAAGTTCACGCGTGACTGGATGCTGGAAAACAAGGTCAACCAGACCTCGTTCAAGGCCACCCGCGCCCGCATGGCAGCCCACCCGATCGAGGAAGTCGGCGCCAAGCTGCGCGACATGATGCCCTGGATCAAGGCCAAGGCGCTGGTCGACAAGTCGAAGAACTGAAGACTGGCATCCAACCCGTCATTGCGAGCGCAGCGAAGCAATCCAGCTTCGCTGCGCTTTTTTGTCGGAGGATCATCTTGTCGCGCCGGCTGGTTCGCTTCGCTGCGCTCGCGATGACGAAAAGTGATCTTTCAGCAGCGCGCTAGTTTTTCTTGCGCCAGATGATCAGGTCGCTGAATACGTAGTTCCAGACCGCGCCCATCGCCGCGCCGGCCAGCCCGGCGATCCACCAGAGCTGGTTGCCCTCGAACAGCCAGGTGGCCACGCCGACATTGGCGACAGCGCCGACACTGCACACGGCATAGAAGCCGAGGAGCCCGCGCGCGAAGGCCATCCCGCGCAGGCTGCGATCCTTGTAGGTCAGCAGGTTGTTGAGCGTGAAGTTGGTGGTCATGGCGACCAGCGTCGCGCCAGCCTGGGCGAGGGTGAAACCGGCATTGGCGGCGATCAGCCCACGAAGGGCCAACAGGTGCACCACCACGCCCGAGACGCCGACGGCGGCGAAGGTGAGGAAGCGGATGGAGACCAGCCCGCCTGTTGCTTTCGAGACCAGCAAGCCGAGGAAATCCGCCACCACGCGGTTGTCCATCTTCGAGATGCCGTGCAGCCGTGTCCCGAACACGAACGGCACTTCCCTGACACGCAGCGGCGTCGGGTGGCTGGCTGCAATGTCGAGCAGGATCTTGAAGCCTTCGCCGGACAGCTTCGGCGCGGCGGCCTCGACGACATCGCGCCGTGTGGCGAAGAACCCGCTCATCGGGTCGTTGAACCCGACCTTGAGGATCTTGCGCGCCAGTTCGGTGGCGAGGCGGCTGCCCTTGCCGCGCGCATCAGAGAAGCTGTCGGCGCTGCCGCCCTCGACATAGCGGCTGGCGACAGCCAGATCAGCCTCGCCGGACCGGATCAGCCCGAAAAGCTGCGGCAGGATGGTCTCATCGTGCTGCAAGTCGCCGTCGATGACCGCAACGACCGGCCCCTGGCCGGCCAGCATGCCCTCGACACAGGCGCTAGACAGGCCGCGCCGGCCGATCCGCTTGATGCAGCGCACATGCGGCTTTTCGCGGCCGAGCGCGCGCACCTCATCGGCCGTGCCATCGGGCGAATTGTCATCGACGAAGATGATCTCGTGGGAGATGCCGGCCAGCGCAACCTCAAGCCGTGCCACCAGCGGGCGCACGTTGGCAGCCTCGTTGAAGGTCGGCACCACGACGGTGAGATCGGGGGCTGTCAGTGTCATCGGCAGGGAAGGGGGCATCGCGTCGTTCACGGGCGCAGTCCATAGGCCCATGGCAGCGGTTTGGCAAAGCCTGTCGCGACGATGGCCACAAGCTCGACCTCCACCTGCCCGCCGCGCCCGAGGCGGATCGGCTGGCCAGGGCCGAGGCTTGCGAAGTGGCTGGCGAGTTGCTGCCGCAGCAGGGCCTCGCGGCGGGCGCGCACGATCACGACCGCATCGCGCCCGATCAGGGGCGTCTGGTCGACGATGAAGGCATAGTGGCGCGGATCGCCGGTGCCGGGCATGACCGGCACGGACCCGGCCAGCGCCACATCGATCCGGCCGGCATTCTGCCAGCTATCTGCCACGATGAAGCGGCCTTCACCGAGACTGATCTGCTGCGCGGCGAGCTGGCCGCGCAACTGATCCCATCCGAAGGTTTCCAGCGTCGGGTCGTGGCGCGGCAGGTTGGGAATGATCCGGCCGAGCCAGCCGGTCGCTGCCTGGCTTGCCAGCAGGGCGAGCACGATGACCGAACCCAGCGCCGAGATGCGGGCCCAGCGCATCGGGCGTGTTCCGGTTTCCGCCAGCTTGGCCAGGGCCAGTCCTGCCAGCGGCATCACGAAGAACCAGCCTGGCATGGCCCAATGCGGCAACCCGAGATTTCCGAATGCCGGCGTCAGCGTGAACACGGCGATGCTCGGCATGGCCAGCGCCATCAGGAAGCCGAAGCGCCGGTCGCGCAAATTGCGCCAGCCGAGCCATAGCCCCGAGACGAGCGGGACAAACACCCAGGGCAGCAGCCAGCCAGCCTGCGCCAGCAGCGAGGCCGGAACCAGCCATGGCGAGAAGCCGGCGCCCTGGCTGCGTGCCGCCTGGAACAGGAACGAGGCCCAGCCGTTCTGTGCATTCCAGATGAATACCGGCAGGACGATGACGCCGGCCAGCACGGCTCCCAGCCACGGCGCGGGATGGCTGAGGGAGCGGCGGCCTTCGGGCGTCGTGATCACGAAGGCGGCGATGCCTAGGGCGGCGAGCGCTGCGTGATACTTGGACAGGCCAGCAGGGCCGAGCGCCGCCCCCGCGACAAGCCAGTTCAACCACGGTGTGGGGACTTCGCCTGCGACCGGAAAGAACTGCCGGACCAGCGCCAGCGCCGCGATGGCCAGCATCAGCAGCAGCACGCCGTCCGGCACGATCCAGGAGCCGGCGGAAAGCGTGAAGAAGCCTGCGAGGTTGAGGCTGACGACAGCCCAGAAGCCTGCGGCAGGGCCATACAGCCGTTCCGTGATCAGGAACAGCAGCCATGTCGTGAGCGCGAAAAGGCCGATGAAGGGCAGGCGAAGCTGCCGGCCTTCACCAAGCAGCGAGGCTGTCGCATGGGTGATCCACTGGTGCAGTGGCGGATGGTCGAAATAGGACCAGGACAGGCTGCGCGCGATGGCAACGGTGTAGATCTCGTCGGTGCCGAGGCCGATGGCGGCGGCCATCAGCAGTCGTAGTCCGAGCGCGCCGGCGATCACCAGCAATGCGGCCCGGCGCGGGTCTGCCGGAGCGAGGGGCGAAAGGGTTGTCATGCCCCGGTCGAGTGCGGCGGGGCCGCGCCCGAGTCAATGCCAAATCGCGGCCATGCCGCCGGAGACCTCAAGCAAGAAGCCCCGGCAGGATGACCTGCCGGGGCTTTGCCTGATCAACGATCGATCCGGCTGGAGGATGCGATCAGAAGCTGATCTTGCCGCGCAGGTCGGCCTCGACGTTGGAGGGCAGCACATTGCGCTGCACCAGATCGTCGAAGTTCCGGAAACGGGCCTTGGCACGCTCTTCCATGATCTTCTTGGCGCGGGCCGGGCCGATGCCCTTCAGCGTGTCCAGTTCGTCTGCGGAGGCCGTGTTGATGTTGACGACCTTGCCGACGGCGGCAGGCGCGGCAGCTGCCGGGCGTGCTGCGGCAGGGGCTGCTGCAGGTGCGGCAGGCTGGGCCGTGGCCGGGCGCGCCGGAGCAGCGGGTGCTGCCGGCTGGGCTGTTGCCGGACGGGCGGGGGCTGGCGCGGCAGGGGCCGGGGAGGCGGGGGCTGGCCTGGCCGGAGCGGTTGGCGTGGTCGGCTGTGCGGTCTGGGCGAGCACGGGGCTGGCTGCCATCATCAAGGCAGCGGCTCCGGCGAGAAAGCGGGACTTCGTCATGTTCATATCCCCCAAGGGATGCGACCGGTTGTTAAAGAAACACATGCGCGCCGCCGGGCCGGCACGGATGTGTTCACGGGGAATCGCCAGATGGCCAAGCCCATGCTGAACTGGATTGGAGCGCGATTTTCAGGGCGCATCAAGACCAGACAATGACATTCTTGCGGACAGGGCCTGAAGCGCAACTGAATGTTGCTTGCAGCTTGCGTTCATCAGCGCGGCGAGAAACCAGTCCGCTGTCGTGGCGTGTCCTTCAACGGGCCAGTTGCTGTCCGAACAGCCCAAAGCCATAGAAGAACATGAAGCCCCAGACAAATGATGCCGACCAGTTGGCCAGATGGAAGTGCAGCGGCGGCATCTTGACGATGCCCGCCACCACCGCGATCACGGCCCGCACAGGGCCAACGAAGTGACCGAAGAAGACACCCGGCGCGCCCCAGCGCTCGAAGAAGTCATGGCCCTTCTTCAGCAGGTCGGGATTGTTCTTGAACGGCCAGTAGCTGCCGGCACTGGGCCCGAACCTGACGCCGACCACATAGGACAGCCAGAAGCCTGTGCCGGCCCCGGCTGTGGCCGCCAGAGCCAAAGGCAGTGGGGCGAGGCCGCTTGCGCCCGCCGCCGTCGCAAAGACCGTGAAGAAGGCCGTTGCCGGCACGAGGAATGACAGGAACGCGATGCACTCGCAGAACGCCACCACGAACACGATGACAGGTGCCCATGCGGCATTGGCCTGTGCAAACTCGGCTGCCGTCCGCATCCAGGCATCCATCATGTCCAAGGGGCTGGTCTCCTGACTGCGGCACGTTTGGCGTGTGCGTTCTTCAAGGCAACTGGAAGCATTCGCCCCACAAGTCAACCGAACTCGTGGGAGATCATACCTGAACATGCTACCACGCCTATGTCAGGTTCGAGGCCGTTCGGTGACAAAGGCTGTGCTTGCACAGGTTGCGTCAGCGATGTTGACATGTTTTCGACGGCGGCTAGTCTCCGGCGCAAGGCAAGACGCCGCTGAAGTGGCGCGGGCGACAGATGTCGCATAGGGAGAGCGTCGGCGATGCAAGGAGCAGGGGCGATTGGCGTCGCGGCAGACGCGCTGGCGCGAGCCGGGGCGCAGGCGGCGTCCCCTGCGGTGTCGCTCGCCGGCATAGACATCACTTTCAATCTCAAGGATGGCGGGCGCTATCAGGCCGTCAACCAGATCAACCTCGATGTGGCGCCGGGCGAGTTCGTGGCCGTGGTTGGCCCCACCGGTTGCGGCAAGTCGACCCTTCTGAATGCCGCCGCAGGATTGCTGCAGCCGAGCGCCGGCAAGGTCGGCATTCTTGGCGAGCCGCTCCGGGGGCTCAACCTGAAGGCCGGCTACCTGTTCCAGCTCGATGCCCTGATGCCGTGGAAAACGGCGTTGCAGAACGTGGCGGTGGCGCTGGAATCGCAGGGCGTTGCCGGCAAGGAGGCCGATGAGCGGGCGCGGGCCTGGCTGGCGCGGGTCGGCCTCCGGGCTTTCACCGACCGTTATCCCCACATGCTGTCCGGCGGGCAGAAAAAGCGCGTCGCGCTGGCGCAGGTGCTGATCCGCGATCCGAAGATCCTGCTGATGGACGAGCCGTTCGGCCCGCTGGATGCGCAGACCCGGCAGATCATGGGCAATCTGCTGCTCGATTTGTGGTCGAAGGACCGCAAGGCCGTGATGTTCGTGACCCATGATCTGGAAGAGGCGATTTCGCTGTCCGACCGGGTCGTGGTGATGTCGGCCGGGCCTGCTGCCGGTATCGTCGGCGACTATAGGGTCTCACTGAAACGGCCGCGCGACATCGCCGATATCCGGCTCGACAAGGACTTCCACGAGATCCACCGGCAGATCTGGCAGACGCTCAAGGTCGAGGTGCAGAAGGCCTATGCCGCCGGCGAGGGCAAGGACATGGTGGCCGACGGCACCCAGGCAGGGGACGGGCGATGAACAGTAGCCATTCCCGTTTCAAGATCACCTTGCTGCAGGTGCTGGTCGCCGTGGTGTTCCTGCTGTGCTGGCACATCGCCACCACGACGCCGCTGTTTGCCGAGCCGAAGAAGATGCAGTTCTTCTTCTCCACGCCCATCGATGTGCTGGCCCGGACCTGGAAGCAGTTCACCGGCGGCGAGATCTGGTATCACCTCGGCATCACGCTGACCGAGACCGTCCTCGCCTTCGTCTTCGGGGCCACGGGCGGTGTGCTCTGTGGCTTCCTGTTCGCCCGCAAGGAATTGCTGGCGGCTGTTTTCGACCCCTACATCAAGGCGGCGAATGCCCTGCCGCGCGTGGTGCTGGCGCCGATCTTCGCGCTGTGGTTCGGGCTGGGCATCTGGTCGAAGGTGGCGCTCGGCTTCACGCTGGTGTTCTTCATCGTGTTCTTCAACGTCTATCAGGGCGTGCGCGAGGTCTCGCAGACGGTGCTGGCCAACGCCCGCATGCTGGGCATGAACGAGCGGCAACTGATGCGCCATGTCTATTGGCCGGCTGCCATGACCTGGATGTTCTCGTCGCTGCACACCTCGGTGGGCTTTGCGCTGGTGGGTGCCGTCGTGGGCGAATATCTCGGCTCTTCGGCGGGGCTGGGCTACAAGATCCACGAGGCGGAAAGCGTATTCGATGTCACCGGCGTGTTCTCGGGCATGCTGATCCTGACCATCTTCGTGATCATCCTCGACACCCTCGTCACGATGATCGAAAATCGTCTTCTGGTCTGGCGACCGGGGCAGGCTTCGACGAGCGCCAATGGCTGATCGCCTGCGGTGCGCGGACCCATCACAACAAGAGCCAAAACGGCTTCACACGGAGGAAACAGCATGAGCATTCAACGCAGAACCGTTCTGGCCGGGCTTGGTGCCGGCATCGGCGCAGCCGGCTTGTCGGGGCTTCCGATGCCGGCACTGGCCCAGCGTGCGCCGGAAAAGAGCAAGGTCGTGCTCGGCGTCGGTGGCCGCGCGCTGCTGTATTACCTGCCGCTGGCGATCGCCGACCGGCGCGGGCTGTTCAAGGAGCAGGGGCTCGATGTCGAGATCAACGATTTCGCCGGCGGGGCGCGCTCCCTCCAGGCACTTGTCGGCGGTTCGGTCGATGTCGTGGCGGGCGCTTACGAACACACCATCCGCATGCAGGCCAAGGCGCAGGACATCCGCGCCGTCGTCGAGCTTGGCCGCTTTCCCGGCATCGTCATCGCCGTGCGCAAGGCGCTGGCTGACAAGGTCAAGACGGTCGCCGATCTCAAGGGCCTGAAGCTGGGCGTCACTGCGCCGGGCTCATCGACTGCGCTGACCGTGCAGTTCGCCATGGTCAAGGCGGGGCTCAAGGCCACTGACTCGCCGATCATCGGCATTGGTGGCGGCGCGAGCGCCGTTGCGGCCGTTATCCAGGGCCAGGTCGACGCGATCTCGCACCTTGATCCCGTGGTCTCGAAGCTGGAGGCCGATGGCCTGATCACGACGCTGATCGACACCCGCACCGAAGCCGGCACGCGGGCGCTGTTCGGTGGCTCCAATCCGGCGGCGGTGATCTATTCGCGGCAGGATTTCATCGAGAAGAACCCCGAAACCACGCAGCGCA
Source organism: Hydrogenophaga intermedia (assembly GCA_943370645.1). Classification (GTDB taxonomy): domain Bacteria; phylum Pseudomonadota; class Alphaproteobacteria; order Rhizobiales; family Beijerinckiaceae; genus Allobosea. The sequence goes on from CALRRR020000005.1 coordinate 117,228, forward strand.
TCGTCAATGCCTGCGTCAAGGCGCTGAAATGGCTGGAGACGGCCACGCCCGACCAGGTGGCCGACATCGTGCCGCCCGAGTATCATCTCGGCGACCGGCCGGTCTATTTGCAAGCCGTGGCCAAGCTCAAGGAGAGCTATTCGCGCACCGGCATCATCGCCGAAAGCGGCATGAAGAGCATGCTGGAGGTGCTGAAGACGCTCGACCCTGAACTCGCCAGTGCGACTGTCGACCTGAACAAGACCTTCAGCCCGCAGTTCGCGCAGAAGGCCGGGGCCTGAGATCGGCACAGCTGCCGCGCTGGATGGCCCTGCTCTTGCCGGGGTCTCATCAGCGCGGCGCTGTTGTGACATCACATCTTTTCGCTGGAGGCGGTCAGCTCCTGCGGTCAGGATGAAACTGCTCCGGCCTGCATGCCCGGGCCGGACCCAGACATCGTCTCATCATGAACATCCTCTCGATCCAGTCCCATGTCGCCTACGGTCATGTCGGCAACGCCTCGGCGGTGTTCCCGATGCAGCGGCTCGGCTGTGAGGTCTGGCCGATCCACACCGTGCAGTTCTCCAACCACACCGGCTACGGCGCGTGGAAGGGCCGGGTCTTTGATGGCTCAATGATCGACGAGATCATGGACGGCATCGCCGATCGTGGTGTCCTGCCCACCTGCGGGGGCGTGATTTCCGGCTACATGGGCTCATCGGATATCGGCCACGCCATTCTGTCGGCAGTGGCGCGGGTCAAGGCCGCCAATCCTGCTGCGCTCTATGCCTGCGATCCGGTCATCGGCGATGTTGGGCGCGGCATCTTTGTGCGTCCCGGCATCCCCGAGTTCATGCGCGACAGGGCCGTGCCGATGGCTAACCTCGTCACGCCGAACCAGTTCGAGCTTGAATACCTGACAGGCCTGCCGGTCTCGACGCTGGCCGAGGCCAAGCAGGCGGTCGCGGCGCTCCAGCGGCGTGGGCCCGAGGTGGTGCTGCTGACCTCGATGGTCACATCCGAGACCCCGCCGGACTGCATCGACATGATGGCAGCCGACGGCAGCGGGACATGGCGGGTGCGGACACCCAAGCTCGGCATCAGCGTCAACGGTGCTGGCGATGCGATCATGGCGCTATTCTTCGTGCATTTCGCCCGGTCGCGCTCCGCTGCCGAGGCGCTGGGGCAGGCTGCGGCCTCGATTTACGGCCTGCTCAGGCGCACGGCAGAGGCCGGATCGCGCGAGATCCTGACGGTTGCCGCGCAGGACGAATTCGTCAATCCGAGCCGCCGTTTTGCCGTCGAAGCGGTGTGAGCGATAGCGCCTTGGTTTGCCGGGCGCTTGCATGTGGCGAAACACTCCCTATTTTGCAGTGCAGCATTCTGTTTTCCGGAAGTGCGTTTCCCAACCGTCAGGACCAGTGCCATGTCATTGAAAGGTCGCAACGCCGTCATCACCGGCTCCACCAGCGGGATCGGGCTTGGCATCGCCAGGGCACTGGCTGCGGAAGGCTGCAACATCATGCTCAACGGCCTGCCGACCCCTGACTGCGAGGCGATCCGGGCCGATCTGGCGAAGACGAGCGGTGTCACGGTGCTGTTCGATCCGGCCAACATGGCCATCACGGCTGAGGTGCGGCATCTGGTCAGGCGCGCCGAGAGCGAGCTTGGCAGTGTCGACATTCTGGTCAACAACGCCGGCATCCAGCATGTTTCGCCGATCGAGGACTTCCCCGAAGAGAAGCTCGACCTGCTGATGCGGATCAACTTCTTCTCGGCCTTCCACGCCATTGCTGCGGCCTTGCCCGGCATGAAGGCGCGCAAGTTCGGGCGCATCATCGACATCACCTCCGCACACAGCCTGGTCGCCTCGCCGTTCAAGTCCGCCTATGTTGCGTCCAAGCATGCGGTGATGGGGCTGACCAAGACGGTGGCGCTCGAAGTGGCGACGGACGGCATCACCGTCAACAACATCGCTCCGGGCTATGTCTGGACACCGCTGGTCGAACGGCAGATCCCGGACACCATGGCCGCGCGCGGCCTGACCAAAGACCAGGTGATCAACGACGTACTGCTGAAGGCGCAGCCGACCAAGCGCTTCGTCTCGATCGAGGAGGTCGCGGCCTGTGCGGTCTATCTGGCTTCGGATGCTGCAGGCTCGATCACCGGCACCACCATCTCGATCGATGGCGGCTGGACGGCGGCATGAGCTCGCCCGTCAAGCGCATCTCGCTGGCCCTGCAAGGGGGCGGAGCGCATGGCGCCTTCACCTGGGGCGTGCTCGACCACCTGATCGAGGACGGGCGGCTGGCCTTCGAGGCGATCTCGGGAACCAGTGCTGGTGCGATGAACGCTGTGGTGATGGCCGATGGCTGGCTGAATGGCGGGCCTGACGGCGCGCGCAAGGGCCTCGAAACCTTCTGGCGGGCGATCAGCAGCGACGGCAAGCTGAGTGCGGCACAACGCACCATCTTCGACAGCTTCTTCACGGCCTCGCCTCTGCGGGGCTTCGGTATCGGCGATTTCTGGCTCGGCTTCTTCAAGCAGTCGGCAAGCCCATATGATTTCAACCCGCTCAACATAAATCCGCTCAAGGATTTTCTCGAGCGTGAGATCGATTTCGAGCGGGTCCGGGCCTGCAAGCAGTTCCGGCTCTTCATTGCGGCCACCAACGTCGAGACGGGCAAGGGCGCGGTCTTCGATGGCAAGGACCTCACGGCCGACCATGTGATGGCCTCGGCCTGCCTGCCGACCGTGTTCCAGGCAGTAGAGATCGATGGCGTGCCCTACTGGGATGGCGGCTACATGGGCAATCCGGCGCTTTACCCGCTGTTTTACGGCACCGGCACCGACGATATCCTGCTGGTGCAGATCAACCCGGTTGAGCGCAAGGGCGTTCCCACAACACCGCGCGACATCCAGAACCGGCTCAACGAGATCACCTTCAACGCCACCTTGCTGCGCGAACTGCGCGCCATCGATTTCGTGGCGAGGCTGGTCGACAAGGGCAACCTCTCCACCAAGGACTACAAGAAAGTGCTGATGCACCGCATTGCACTCAGCCAGGCACTGAATGATCTCGATGCCTCGTCCAAGCTCACGGCCAAATGGGATTTCTTCGTGATGCTGCGGGAGGCCGGGCGCAAGGCTGCGAAGGCCTGGCTGGCCCGCCACTTCGATGATCTTGGCCAGCGTGCCACGATCGATCTGCGCAAGGAATTCGGCTGAGGCCGGACCGGCCGGCGGGGATCGACCTCAGGGATCCAGCCTCCAGACGCCGGTCGCCTTGATGTCCCGGTCCTCCAGTTCGCGGGTGACCGGCACCTGATAGGTGGCGAGATGCGTCAGGCGCTGCGTGGGCAGGTAGCTGCGGCCCGGATCGCCGATCAGGACGATGGCACCGCGCGCTGCCAGCCCTGCCAGCCACGTCATCACGCGTTCGGCAAGGTTGCGCTCGTAGCAGATATCGCCGGCCAGCACCGTGTGCCAGCCACGGTCCGTGCCAATCTGGTCTGCACCCACAGGCTCGATCCGGACGTTGTTGGCGTGCGCATTCAGATCCATCGCTGCGAGGGCAAAGCCGTCGATATCGGCTGCCTCGACGCGTGCCGCGCCGGCTTTGGCGGCGGCAATGGCGACAAGCCCGGAGCCGGAGGCGAAATCGAGGACGTGCTGTCCTGCAACCAGCGCGGGATTATCCAGCACATGGCGCGCCAGGGCCTGTCCACCAGCCCAGGCAAAGGCCCAGAACGGCGGCGCAAGCCCGATCGCGCCCAGTTCGTCCTCAGTCTTCTGCCACAGGGCGGTGGCCTCGTCGGCGACATAAAGGCTCAGTTCCGGAGCATGTGGCACGGACAGGAGCCGCGTGTGTGCCGCAACGAAGGCAAGGCGCGCGGGATGATCCATTGCGTTCACGCGGGGCGCTCCGGGCCGAGCATTTCTGCCCAGAGACGCTTGAACGCGTCCATCACCTGCCGTTCGGTGTAGCCGTTCAGCACGCGTTCGCGGGCCGAGCGGCCCATGCGCTCGACCAGCGCCGGAGCGCGTGCGAACTGGATGATCGCCTGCGCCAGTGCATCCGGATCGGAGCCGTCCACCACGCGGCCATCGACGTCGTCGCGCACGAAGCTCGCCGAGCCACCTGCCGAGGACGAAACAATGAGCGGCCGCGCCGACGCTGCTGCCTGAAGCGCGATGGCCGGCAGGCCATCACCGCCCCCCGCGGGCAGGATCAGGGCATGGTGCTGACGCCAGACCTGCGCCATGTCGGTGGCTGGCGCAAACCAGCCGATGCCCGGCTGGCTGCTCCAGCCTTCGAGGGTCGATGTGGGGACCGCCTTCCGGCTGGAGGGCCACGGCGCTCCGATCAGCGAAAGCGTGACATCCGCACCCGCCGCACGGGCCTTTGCGACTGCGTCCACCGCAAGCCCGGGGCCATGGGCCCAGAGCAGCGGCGAGATGAACGCCAGTTTCAATGGAGGCGACCAGGGCATCGGCTCAGGCATGTGGATCAGAGGATCGACGCCCGCCCCACCAGTGATGCGAAGCGACGGGCTTGCCGGATCAAGGCCGATGACCGCCGCATCGGCGGGATTGTCGAAGACCAGACGGGTGCCGCCAGTCATGGCTGCGCCCGTCAGCATCCGTGCCAATGCTCGCACCCCGTCCCCGGGCAGGCCAGTGCCGGCGCTGACGATGCCGAGCCCGTTGACGGATACGATGCGCCGGGGAATGGCTGCCAGCCTTGCCGCCGCCAATCCTGCCAGAGCGGCGCGAATGCCGTGAAGCTGGACCAGCGCAGGGGCCTGTTCCAGCATGATCTGCCGCAAGGTGCTGACGCAACGCGCAACGGCCACCGGATGGTTCCGCCACAGGCCGGGATTGAGCGGAACGAAGCGCGCGCCAGCCGCAGCGATGCGCGCTCCTTGACCATGGTCCGCGGCGGCGACCACAACATCATGGTCACGCTCGCGCGCTGCACGCACCAGCGGCAGGTGATGCCGGGCGAAGAGCCAGTCCTGCGTGCCGATGAACAGCAGTTTTGCCAAGGCCTCAGCCCTGCTGCGACCAGCCGGCGAACCAGGTCTTGAACAGGGCCAGCTGCTGCTTCGCATAGTGCTGCTGGCTCGCCGACAGCGCATCGCTGGCATTGAAATGCAGCGCATACTCGGGATTGCCTTCAAGCAGCATCAGATACTTGTAGTAGAGCACGAGGTCCGCGCCCTCGTCGAAGGATGAGAGCACACCGAGGGCCTGTTCGAGTTCAAGCGCCTTTCGCCGCGCGACGGGATCGCCGGCAGCTGCCTTCAGGCTCAGGTCGACCAGCAGCAGCACCTCGTGTGGCAGCACATTGCCGATGCCGGTGATGGCGCCGACAGCGCCGCAATTGACGAAGCCATGCACCACCTGCGTGTCGACGCCGACCATCAGGGCCAGCGACGGATCGCGCCCGGTGATGTGCTCGGCCGCATAGCGCAGGGAAGCCGCGCCGCCAAATTCCTTGAACCCGGCCAGGTGCGGATAGCTTGCGCGCAGGTCGAAGAACAGGTCCGCGCGGGTCTCGTAGCCATAGTAGGGGCTGTTGTAGATCACCGAGGGGAGATCAACGGCAGCTTCGAGGATGCCGGCAAAGTGGGCGCGCTGGGCGGCGACCGAAGGCCCGCGCGACAGCACGCGCGGAATGATCATCAGGCCCTTCGCGCCGGCCTGCTTCGCATGCGCTGCCAGCGCCGCCGCGCGGGCCGGGTTCTGTGCGCCGGTGCCGACGATCACGGGCAAGCCCGCGCCCACAAGGCGCTCGACGCCTTCCATGCGCTGCTCATCGGTGAGCAACGGCCAGTCGCCCATCGAGCCACAGTAGACGACGGCCGACATCCCGGCTTTCACCAGTTCCTTGCCCTTGCGGACGAGCGCGCCGAAGTCCGGCCGGCGGTCGGCGGTGCAGGGGGTCATGAGGGCGGGGATGGTGCCACGGAAGATGGCAGCTTGCATGAGCGGTTCTCCGGTCTCGTCCCGTTCATATCGCGCCACGGGCAGGGCTGTGTATAGGGCCGGCGAGACGTCAGGCCTGCAAAAAAGTGCGAGGCTGCGGTGTGTGTTTGGTGCGGCGTCTGGGTATGCCTGAACTGCGCGAGATCAGAGGCTGGCGGCGTCCGATGTCCGGACGCGCGCATCGGACCTGCGTGTGAGGTCCGGCAGCAGTTCCAGGCCGAGGCCCGGCTTGTTGTTCAGGCGCACCATGCCGTTCTCGACCACCGGCAGGTCGGTGACGAGTTCGGTGTACCAGCCGGTGTAGAAGGCGCGCACGCTCTCCTGGATCAGGGCATTGGGCGCATACAGCGAGAAATGGCACGAGGCGGCATAGACCACAGGGCCGGTGCAGTCATGCGGCGCGACCGGTGTGTGCCAGGCTTCTGCCATGCCAGCGATCTTGCGGGCCTCGCTCAGCCCGCCACACCATGACAGGTCCAGCATCACGACGCCGGCAGCGCCGGTCTGGAGATACTCGCGGAAGGCATGGGTGAACGACAAGGTCTCCGACGCGCAGACCCAGGCCTTCGAGTGCGGCGCGTAGTCCTTCAGGTCGCTGATGTTGTCGAGGCGGAACGGGTCCTCGTGCCAGTAGGTGTCGAACTCGGCCAACCGTTCGGCCAGCCGCTTGGCCATGGGCAGGCTCCAGAGCGAATGGAACTCGACCATGATATCCATCCGGTCGCCCACGGCCTTCCTGATCTTGCGGAAAGGTTCGAGCGCCGTATTCAGTTCCGAAGGCGAGATGTCGAAGCCGTTCGTCCGCTCGGCGGCGATGTCGAAGGGCCAGATCTTCATGCCGGTGATGCCCTGCTCCAGCAGGGAATGGGCCACTTCGTCGGCCCGGTTGAGGAAGCCTTCCAGGTCCTCATAGGGGCCGCCCTGTTCGCCCAGATGCCAGTTGGCAACCGCCTGGGCGCGGCTGTCGCGGATATATTTGTAGCCGGCGCAGGTGTTGTAGACGCGGATGGAATCGCGGGTCCGGCCGCCGAGCATGTCGCAGACCGGCTTGCCATGCGCCTTGCCGAAGATGTCCCACAGCGCGATGTCGATGGCGGAGTTGCCGCGCGTCTCGACGCCGGCCGAGCGCCAGCCGAGGTAGTTGCGCAGCTTGAGGTTGATGGCCTCGATGCGCAGCGGGTCCTCGCCGATCAGCTTCGGTGCAACGGTTTCATGCAGATAGGCCTCGACCGCTTTCGGGCCCATGAAGGTCTCGCCAAGACCGGTGATGCCCTCATCGGTGTGCAGGCGCACGAAGATGATGTTGCCGAATTCCTCCAGACGGATGGTTTCAAGGCGGGTGATTTTCATGGGGCTGACGCTTGGAGTTTGGGACCGGAAAAGAATGTCATCCCGGCCTTGAGCCGGGATGACTGTTGCATGTGGAATGGCTGGGATCAGTTGCGGATCTTGGCGAGTTCCGCCTGCATCCGGTCCACGGTTTCCTTGCCGATGGTGGCGGCGCCGCGCTCATAGACGGGCTTGACCACCTCGCGCATGCGCTTTTGCTGTTCGGGCGCGATTTCATTGATCAGCATGCCCTTGGTCTTCAGGTTGGCCAGCGACCTGTTGGACAGGTCACGGGAGACAGTGCGCTGTTCCTTCTGGCCTTCGGCGGCACATTCGAACAGGGCCTTCTGCTCATCTGCGGAGAGGCGGTCAAACAGCGCCTTCGAGTAGAGCACCATGAACGGCGTATAGGCGTGGTTGGTGATCGAAAGATACTTCTGGACCTCATACATCTTCGAGGTGTCGATGGTCACGAACGGGTTTTCCTGGCCGTCGATGGCCTTGGTTTCAAGCGCCGCGAACACTTCCTGGAAGGCCATCGGAACGGCATTGGTGCCGACGGTCTTGAAGGTGTCGAGGAAGATGTTGTTCTGCATCACGCGGACCTTGAGACCCGGAAAGTCCTCGACCTTCTCGACCGGCTTGCGCGAGTTGGTCAGGTTGCGGAAGCCGTTCTCCCAGTAGGACAGGTTGACGAGGCCAACGCCGGGCAGCTTGTCGGAAATGAACTTGCCGAACGGCCCGTCGAGGATCGTGTCAGCCTCCTTCTCGTTGGCGAACAGGAAGGGCAGGTCGAACACGCCGAGGTCCGGCAGGATGCCGACGAGCGGAGAAGACGAGGTGATCACCATTTCCTGGGTGCCGGAGCGCAGCGCCTGGGTGGCCTGAAGGTCACCCCCGAGCGCGCCGCCCCAGAAGGCCTGGAGCTTCATCTTGCCGCCCGACTTCGTGGCAAGACACTGGGTCATCTTGGTGACGCCATTGCCGACCGGGTGATCGGCATTGATGCCGTTGGAGACGCGGATGGTGCGATCGGCGAACTGTGCGTGGGCCGTGCCGGTCATCAGGGCGAGGCCGGCGACCGCCGCGATCAATGTGGATTTCAACATGGGTCTTCCTCCGTTATGGGCACTTTGGCCCGTTAGTATCCGAGCAGTTGCTGGACGAATTGCGTGAATCCGATCCGGCCTTGCAGAAGCCGGAAGGGCGCCATCACGAGGGGCGGCCAGAGCACCAGAATAAACAGCACGAGGCTCTGGGCAATCAGGAAAGGATTGATGCCCTTGATGACATCCGTCATCGAGACGCGGGCCACGCCGGAGACGACATTGAGCACGATGCCAACAGGCGGCGTGATCAGCCCAATCGCGTTGTTCATGATGAACAGCACCCCGAAATAGACCGGATCAATGCCGACCTGCTTGACGATTGGCATCAGCACCGGCGTCAGGATCAGCACGGTCGGGGCGAAATCAAGGGCGGTGCCGACAACCAGCACCAGCACCATCATCATCAGCATCATCACCGTCTTGTTGGTGGTGATCTGCTGGAGCACGTTCGCGATCTCGCCGGGGATGTTGGCGGCGGTGATCAGCCAGGACGAGATCAGCGCTGCCGCAACCAGGAACATGATTACGGACGTCATCTTGGCGGCTGACAGGAACAGGCCGTAAAGCTGGCTCGGCTTCAGTTCCTTGTAGATGAACATGCCCACGAACATGGCGTAGACGGTGGCCACCACGGCGGCCTCGGTCGGTGTGGCGAAGCCGAAGCGGATCGAGCCGAGGATGAAGACCGGCATGGCGAGGGCGAAGGCACCGTCCTTGGTGGCCTGCCAGCGCTCTGTCCAGGTGCGCTTGGGATAGGGCGTGAGGTTCTCCTTGCGGGCGACATACCACCAGGCGAACACGAGGCTGACGCCCATCAGCAGGCCTGGAAACATACCGGCGATGAACAATTGCGGGATCGAGACATTGGCCGCGACACCGAAGATCACGAACCCGATCGATGGCGGGATCACCGGGGCGATGATACCGCCGGCGGCAATCAGCCCGGCCGAGCGTGGCACGTTGTAGCCGGCATTGCGCATCATCGGGATCAGAATGGCGGCGAGTGCTGCCGTGTCGGCGGCGGCCGAGCCCGAGAGTGAGGCCATGATCACGGCGGCGATGATCGCCACGTAGCCCAGTCCGCCATGGCGATGGCCGATCAGCGCCAGTGCGAAGTTGACGATCCGCTTCGACAACCCACCGGCGTTCATCAACTCGCCGGCCAGCATGAAGAACGGGATGGCCAGCAGGATGAAGCTGTCGGACCCGTCCAGCATCTTCTGGGCGATGACCTGCGCGTCAAAAGCCGGGTAGATGCCGATGGTGACCATCCAGGCCATGATGGCCATGCCGCAGACCATCAGCGCGAAGGCGCAGGGCATGCCCAGCGCCATGGCTCCGCAGAGCGAGACCAGGAAGACGATGACGGTCATTCGATCTTCCCCCGCACGCTGTGGGCAGCCGCTTCATCCGAGAAACGCCCTGCGAACATGTCGAGTTCTCCGGGGCGGAGGCGACCAGTCAAGGCTCTGACGAGCCTGAGCAGCACCATCACGCCGATCCCAGCGGAGGTGAAGAAACCGACCCCGAACACTGCCAGCATGTTGAGGCCCGATACGGGCGCGACGTTGGTGGCATTCAGCGGGGCCTGCTTCCAGGTGCCCCAGAAGAACACCGCGCAGCAGAGCAATACCAGCGCATCCGAGAGCACCATGCAGATCAACCGGCCGCGTGGGCCCAGCGCGCCGACCAGCGCGTCAACGCCCAGATGCGCATGCTCGCGCATCACCACCACGGCCCCGATGAAGGTCAGCCAGACAAAGCAATAGCGGCTCATCTCTTCCGAGATCTGGATGCCATCGTTGAAGAACCAGCGCATCATGACGTTGCCGAAGACCATGATCACCATGGCGGCCAACAACAGCACCAGCAGCGCTTCGAGCGCCTTGAAGAACCTGTCTTCCAATGTCTTCATCATCGGCCGGCCTCGCGGGTCAGGAAATCATCGCGCGCCATGTCGCTTTCGACATCACGGCGTGCTGCAGCGATCAGGATGCGGATCGCCTCCTCGGCGGCTGCGCTATTGCGCGCCACGATCGCGGCCAGCACAGCCTTGTGCAGGGGCAGCGACGACCGGGCGCTCTCGCGGCTCTTGACCGAGAAACGGAATGACACGCGCAGGAGCGCGTCGATGGCCGGCGTCAGGGCCGCAAGGAACTGGTTGTGCGTGGCGGCGAGGATGGTCTCGTGGAAGGCAAGGTCGGCTTCGAGATAGCCGCCGCCGTGCTCGACCGCGGCTTCCATGGCAGCATAGGCCGCACGCAACTGGTCGAGGTCCGCCTCGCTGGCACGCTGCGCGGCCAGGGCTGCAGCATCCGGCTCGATCGCCAGGCGCAGCTCGAGGATGTCGCGCACGAAGGTCTGGTCGATGCCGGACATGAGCCGCCAACGGATCACGTCCGGGTCAAGCAGGTTCCAGGCCGAGGCCGGCTGGGCGCGCGTGCCGGTGCGCGGGCCGGTCGTGACCATGCCCTTGGCCGACAGGGTCTTGACCGCTTCACGCAGCACCGTGCGGCTGACACCCATCGTGGTGCACAGATCCGCCTCGGTCGGCAATTGCGACCCCATGGCGTCCTCTCCCTGGATGATCATCGCAGCAAGCCGATCAACGACTGCCGCGTGAAAGCTCTTCGGCCTCATGGTGAAAAGGTATTATCATATGATAATTGATGTCAAGCGATGGCCATGATGCCTGCATTCGTCTCGGAAGCTCCGCCTGACATCGCGCTTTCACCATGCCGGAGCCCTGTTTCGGCGTAACCGCGACCACAGCCAAACCGTGCAGCAGCGTCTCGTTAGGCCGAGCCAGGATGGCCTGGCGCGGCTGCAAGGCGCAGTGCATGGTATCGGGGCGACTTGCCAGTTTGGCCCGATCGTCGCAGTCTGACCAAGCGACAATGTCGGTCAGGCGACCCAGTACGTAGGGGCGGCAACGCTCAAGGAATGTTTCTATGAACCTCAGTTTTGCCCGTCTTGGAGAATGCCGCCCGTCACTCGGGGAGGGGCCTGTCTGGGACGATCGCCGGCAATGCCTGTTCTTCGTTGATATCCGCGGGCCGGCCGTCCACGCCATCAGGCTCGATGGCAGCGGCTTCCGGACCTGGCCGATGCCGAGCCTGACAGGGTCGATCGGACTGGCTGAGAGCGGGCGGATCATCGTGGCATTGCAGCATGCGGTGGCCATTCTCGATCCGGACAGTGGCAACCTTGAGCCGCTGGTCCAGATCACTGGCGAGCCGGCGCGCAACCGGTTGAACGACGGCAAGGTCGGGCCTGACGGCGCATTCTGGGTCGGCTCAATGGACATGGTGCACGAGGGCCGGACACCTTCCGGCTCGCTTTACCGGATCGATGGCCGCGGCAAGCTCGGCGTGGCGCGGGCGCATTGTCTGGGCGTTTCCAACGGGCTGGCCTGGTCCGGCGACGGGCGCACGATGTATCATGCGGACTCGCATCAGGGCTGGATCGACCGCATCGAATTCGATGCTGCCAGCGGCAGCCTTGGCCAGATCGTTCGCATTGTCGATGATTCCCCCGCCGAACTCGGCAAACCCGATGGTGCGGCCTGCGACATCGAGGATGGCTACTGGAGCGCAGGCGTGTTCGGCGGCCGGCTCAACCGCTGGTCGGCGGAAGGGACCTTGCTGGGCAGTACGCCCTTGCCTGTCAGGACGCCGACCATGCCGTGCTTCTGCGGTGACGATCTCAAGACGCTGGTGCTGACCAGCCTCCAGGAGCCCGAGCACGGTGATCCTGACGGGGGCATCCTCCTGATCGGCCGTTCGCCTGTGGCCGGCGTGCCGGTGCAGCGCTGGCGCGATCAATAGCCCGCGCCGCTTCAGGCGGCACCGGCGAAGGGCTATCGACGAACGGCCAGCCACCAAGGTCGGACCGTGGCCGAGGCAGGGTCAAGCATTGACAAAATCCGGCTTCTGCCGCTTAAGGAAGGTGAAATCCAGCCAATCCGGCGGGAATTCCAGAAGACGTCCAGACCGCGCCATGCCGTTCGTTGCCGCCACTCGCGTTGCCCCGACCAGCCTGCCCCTGAGGGCAGCAGCTGGCGCGTGCACGTCTGGCTCTCCGGCAACGACCAAAAGCAAAACCACGCGCTGACGTCTCTCCTCGCTCCGGGATTTCCCCCGACGGGGGTCTGGAGACCAGCCTTGATGGACAAGACAGGTCCTGACAGGTAATTCCCGGGGGAAATTCCAGCCAAACCGGCAAGCCAAGGTCATCAGAAGCATGGGTTACAAGGTCGCCATCGCGGGAGCCACCGGCAATGTGGGCCGGGAAATGCTCTCCATTCTCGCGGAGCGTGCATTCCCGGTCGACGAAGTCGTCGCGCTCGCATCCAGCCGCTCGATCAATTCGGAAGTCTCGTTCGGGGACCGCATCCTCAAGTGCAAGGTGCTGGACCACTACGACTTCTCCGATACCGACATCTGCCTGATGTCGGCAGGCGGCGATGTATCGAAGGTCTGGTCACCGAAGATCGGCGCGCAGGGCTGCGTGGTGATCGACAATTCCTCCGCCTGGCGCACCGATCCGGACGTTCCGCTGGTGGTGCCGGAGGTCAATGCCGATGCCCTGGCTGGCTTCACCAAGAAGCACATCATCGCCAATCCGAATTGCTCGACGGCCCAGCTCGTGCTGGCGCTGAAGCCGCTGCATGACCGCTTCGGCATCAAGCGCGTCGTGGTCGCGACCTATCAGTCGGTGTCCGGTGCCGGCAAGGAGGGCATGGACGAGCTCGACCGCCAGACCAAGGCCATCTACTCGCTCGGTGGCGCGGAGGTGAAGAAGTTCACCAAGCGCATCGCCTTCAACGTCATCCCGCACATCGATGTGTTCATGGAGGACGGCTACACGAAGGAAGAGTGGAAGATGATGGTCGAGACCAAGAAGATCCTCGACCCGAAGATCAAGCTGACCGCCACCTGCGTGCGGGTTCCGGTGTTCGTCGGCCATTCGGAGGCTGTGAACGTCGAGTTCGAAAAGCCGGTGACGGCCGTCGAGGCGCGCGCCATCCTGCGCAGCGCGCCCGGCCTGATGGTGATCGACAGCCGCGAGAACGGTGGTTACGCCACGCCGCACGAATGCGCCGGCGAGGATGCCACCTACATCTCGCGCATCCGCGAGGACCAGACCATCGAGAACGGCCTGTCGTTCTGGTGTGTGTCCGACAACCTGCGCAAGGGCGCCGCGCTCAACGCGGTCCAGATTGCCGAAACGCTGATCAAGAAGGGCCTGATCACGCCAAAGGCGCGCAAGGCTGCCTGAGCGCGCGAGACCGAAAGGGCCTTTGGCATGGCGGCGGAGATCCTGATCAGCGAGTGCGGCCCGCGCGACGGGCTGCAGATCATTGATCAGGTCATGGCCACCGCCGACAAGCTGGCCTGGATCAGTGCCATGCACGATGCCGGCATCTCCGAAATCGAGGTGTGCTCGTTCGTGCCGGCGCACCTGATGCCGCAGATGGCTGATGCGGCACAGGTGGTCGCCGCGTCTGCCCGCCTGCCCGGCCTGACCGTGCTCGCGCTGGTGCCGAACCTGCGCGGCGCGGAGGCCGCCATCGCCGCTGGTGCGCACAAACTCACCATCCCCGTCTCCGGCTCGGAGGAGCACTCGCTGGCCAACGTGCGCAAGACGCGCGCCGAGATGGTCAGCGAGGTCGAGCGCATTGTCGCGATGCGCAACGAGCGCGCGCCGCATGTGCCGATCGAAGCCAACATCTCGGTGGCTTTCGGCTGCACCATTGCCGGCCTTGTGCCGGAGGACGACGTGATCCGGCTCAGCCTCGCGCTGGTCGAGGCGGGTGTCGATATCTCCGGCCTTTCGGACACGACAGGCATGGCAAACCCGGCCCAGACGCGCCGGCTATTCACGCGGCTGATCGGCGAGATCGGCGACAAGTGCGGGGCAGCGCACATGCACAACACCCGCGGGCTCGGCCTTGCCAACAATCTTGCTGCCTTCGAAGCTGGCGTGCGGACCTTCGATTCCTCGCTGTGCGGACTGGGCGGTTGCCCGCATGCCCCCGGCGCATCGGGAAATGTCGCCACCGAGGATCTCGTCTTCATGTTCGAAGCCATGGGCGTGCGGACCGGGATCGATCTCGAACAGCTGATCGCCGCCCGCGCCATCGTGGCGCGCGCGCTGCCCGGCGTGCCGCTTTACGGCATGCTCGCGGCCGCCGGATTGCCACTCGGGTTCGTGGCCGCCAGCGTGCCCTGAGAGGGCCTGGCACGAAGCGTTAAGCTTTCATTTGCCACAACAAGTCGATCGCAGAAGGTGATTCGCGCAGTCCTCCGCCGGCACCTGCGAGGCGCGCAAACGGGAGAAACGCCCTTGAGAACACGGCAGCCTGTCGACCTCTTCGTCGGATCGCGCATGCGGATGCGCCGGCTTCTCAACGGCCTGACCCAGAAGGAACTGGCCGAGATGATCGGCACGTCGTTCCAGCAGTTGCAGAAATACGAGAAGGGCGTGAGCCGCATCGGCCCGGCCCGACTGCAACTGGTGGCGCAGGCGCTGGATGTGCCGATCTCCTTCTTCTTCGAGGGTTCGGATGATGCAACGCCATCCGTCGAGGGCGAGACGCCGGCGGCGGCCTTCGTCCACAAGATGGTGGCCATGTCTGACGGCCAGCAACTGGCCCGCGCCTTCATCTCGATCACCGACAGCAAGGTGCGGAGGCAGATCACTGATCTGGTGGAATCGATGGCGCAACTGCATCGCGCCGCCAACGCCGGCGACGCCAGCGCCCCCTGACCTGCCGCTGATCCGCGCCGCCGACCCCACTTGCAGGCAGCTTGGGGGTGTATTTGCGCCGCACCCTGTGCTAGCCGCTGGCTCGTCAATCCGCACGGCTGCTGCTCCCAAGGGCGGGTGACGGATGACAGCGGACTGTGCGGGACGGCTCCGGCATGGCCAGATGGGGACAACGCCACAAATGCCTGACCAGACCCGCCGCATCGCGCGTGCCCTGATTTCCGTTTCCGACAAGACCGGCCTGGAAGATTTCGCCCGCGCGCTGGCCAGTGCCGGCGTGGACCTCGTCTCGACCGGCGGCACCGCTGCCGCGATTGCCGCTGCCGGCCTGCCGGTGCGCGATGTGTCCGATCTGACGGGCTTTCCCGAGATGATGGATGGCCGGGTCAAGACCCTGCACCCGGCGGTGCATGGTGGACTTCTGGCCGTGCGCTCCAATCCCGAACATCAGGCCGCGATGCTGGCCCACGGCATCGGCACCATCGATCTGCTGGTGGTCAACCTCTATCCGTTCGAGGCCACAGTCGCCGCCGGCAAGCCTTACGATGACTGTATCGAGAACATCGACATCGGCGGGCCGGCAATGATCCGTGCTGCAGCCAAGAACCATGCCGATGTGGCGGTGGTGGTGGACGTGGCGGACTATGCTGCAGTCCTGTCCGACATGGCGGCCCACAATGGCGCGATCACGCTGACCATGCGCAAGTGGCTGGCGCAGAAGGCCTATGCCCGGACCGCTGCCTATGATGCGGCCATCTCCAACTGGTTTGCGGGGGAGCTCGGCCTTGGCGCCCCGCCGATCCGGGCTTTCGGCGGGCTTCTGGCCGAGGAGATGCGCTATGGCGAAAATCCGCACCAGGGCGCTGCGCTGTATCGGACGCCGGACGCCCGGCCTGGCGTGGTGAGTGCGCGGCAGGTGCAAGGCAAGCAACTGTCCTACAACAACATCAACGACACCAACGCTGCCTATGAATGCGTGGCGGAGTTCGATCCGTCCGAAGGTCCGGCCTGTGTGGTGCTGAAGCACGCCAATCCGTGCGGGGTTGCGCAGGCCGCGACCGTTGAGGAGGCGTATCTCGCGGCGCTGGCCTGCGACCCGGTTTCGGCCTTCGGCGGCATCATCGCGGTCAACCAGCCGCTCGATGCCGCTGCGGCGCGGCGCATCGTCGAGATCTTCACGGAGGTGATCATCGCGCCTGCTGCCAGCCCCGAGGCCCTCGCAATCATCAGTGCCAAGAAGAACCTCAGACTGCTGCTCGCCGGCTCTCTGCCCGATCCGCGTGCGCCCGGCCTGATGGTGGCCACGGTTGCCGGCGGACTGCTGGTGCAGTCACGGGACAATGCCGTGGTGGATGACATGACGCTGAAGGTGGTGACGAAGCGCGCGCCGACGGCGGCGGAGTTGGCCGATCTGCGCTTCGCCTTCCGCGTGGCCAAGCATGTGAAGTCAAATGCCATCGTCTATGCCCGCCAGCTTGCAACCGTCGGCATCGGCGCCGGCCAGATGAGCCGGGTCGATTCCTCGCGCATCGCTGCCTGGAAAGCGGCTGAAGCAGCGCGCAATGCCGGGCTGGCCGAAAGTCTTGCCAAGGGCTCTGTGGTTGCGTCCGACGCGTTCTTTCCCTTTGCCGATGGCCTGATTGCGGCCGCGGAGGCCGGCGCAACGGCCGTGATCCAGCCAGGCGGCTCGATGCGGGATGACGAGGTGATCCGGGCTGCGGATGAAGCAGGGCTGGCCATGGTGTTCACCGGGCATCGGCATTTCCGGCATTGAGTGGCTGCGCCGTGCCTGCCTGCTGCCCTCCCGCCGCCGTGCGCCGTGCGTTGCGTTTTGGCCGAAGCCGCCCTATGTGCCGGGCCATGACGGGTCATCGCGCGTGCTGAACATCTTCAAGACGCCCGAGCAGCGCTGGGCCGCGCGCCAGCAACGTGTGGCGCAGTGGGACCGCCCGTTGATCACCGGCTCGCAGCGCCTGCGGGCCTGGTTCAACATGCTGTTCGTCGACCATGGCATCGTCAGGTTGGTCTATCTCAACGAGCACGCGGTGACGCCAGACTTCCGGCGTTCAGCCCAGCCCGCCCCGCAGGATTTCGCCCGTCTTGCCCGTGAGGGCGTGCGCACCATCGTCAATCTCAGAGGCGGGCGCGAGAACGGGGCCTGGCCTCTCCAGCGCGAGGCCTGCGAACTGAATGGCTTGATCCTCAGCGAGATCGCCATGCGGTCGCGCGCCGCGCCGGACCGCGACATGTTGCTGGGCCTGCCGGACTATTTCGCCGGTTTGAGCTATCCGGTGCTGGCGCACTGCAAATCCGGTGCGGATCGGGCAGGGCTGTTCTCGGCGCTTTACCTTCTGGTGCGCGAAGGAAGGCCCGTGGCGGAGGCCAAACGTCAGCTCTCGCTGCGCTATGGCCATGTGCGCATGGCCAAGACCGGGATGCTTGATGCCTTCCTCGATGCCTTCGCGCGCGACGGCGAAGCGAAGGGTCTGAGCTTCATGGACTGGGTGCGCGACGTCTATGATCCGGCGGCGGTCGAAGCGGCCTTCCACGAGGGCTTCTGGGCGAGCCTGCTGATCGACCGGCTGCTCAAGCGCGAATAGCCGTCGGCTTTCAGTCTTCCAGCACCTGAAGCCTGTGCAGCCGGGCATAGGCTCCGCCGGCGGCCATCAGTGCGTCGTGATTGCCGATCTCGACCACCCGGCCCTGCTCCATCACGGCGATCTGGTCGGCATCGCGCACGGTGGACAGCCGGTGGGCGATGACCAGCGTGGTGCGGCCCTTCATCAGCCGGGCCAGCGCATCCTGCACCAGACGCTCGGATTCCGCGTCAAGTGCACTGGTGGCTTCGTCCAGCAGCAGGATCGGGGCATCCTTGAGGATGGCGCGGGCCAGCGCAATGCGCTGCCGTTCGCCGCCCGACAGGCGCGAGCCGCGATCGCCGACACGGGTGTCGTAGCCATCGGGCAGTTCCGTCACGAAGCGGTGGGCCGCCGCTGCCTCTGCGGCTGCGACGATGTCTGCTTCGCTGGCACCGGGCCGGCCGAAGGCAATGTTGGCGCGGATGGTGTCGTCGAACAGGATGATGTCCTGCGAGACCACGGCAATGCGCGCCCGCAGGCTGTGCAAGGTCAGGTCACGCACGTCCTGCCCGTCGATGCTCACCGAGCCGCCGGTGACGTCGTAAAGACGCGGAACAAGCGCCAGCAGTGTCGACTTGCCGGAACCGGAGCGGCCGACCAGAGCGGTGACCTTGCCGCCGGGCGCATCAAGGCTGAGGTCGGTCACGGCGGGCTGGTCGTCGCGATAGTGGAATGAGGCCTTGTCGAAGCAGATGCCGGCCGCTGCCAGCACCAGATCGGCTGCGCCCGGCCGTTCGACGATCTGCGGGGCTTCATCGAGTGTGGCGTAGTAGCGCTTCAAGGCGGCCAGAGCCTCCTGCACGATGGCATTGAGATTGCCCATCGACCGCAGGGGCTGGGCAGCCAACAGCAGCGCCGTCACATAGCCGGTGAAGTCACCGATGGTACCCACTCCGGAGCTGACCCTCAGGCCAATCACGAACAGCACCGCCGCAACCGCAATGCCGCCGCCGACTTCCAGCAGTGGCTCGACACGCCCACGGGCGTTGATGGCCTTCATGCGGAGCTTGCGGATCATGTCGAAGGCTGCGTTGGCCCGGCTCTTGAGGTAGGATTCAAGTTGGTCGGCCTTGCTGGCGCGCGCGCCCTGAAGACTCTCCGCGACCAGCGCCGCCATCAGCCCGCTCTGCTCCTGATGGCTTGTGGCCACGCGCCGCAGCTTCTTGCCGATGGCGATGATCGGGCCGGCGACAAAGGGCACGACGACGATGGCGACGAGTGTGAGCTGCCAGTCGATCCAGAGCATCGCGCCGAACAGGCCGATGGCGGTGATGCCGTCGCGCACAGCGATGTTGATGATGCGGGTCAGCGCTTCGCGCACATACGCGAAGTCGGTGGTGAAGCGCTGGGTGGTGGTGGCCGGGCTTTCGCGCTGGATCTGGGCCAGATCGGCATCAACCAGATGGCCGTAGAGCCTCGCCTGCATCCGGGCTTCCACGCGGGAGACCACGCTGTTGGTGAGCACGATCTGGCCAAGCAGCGAAAAGCCCTTGATCGACGTGACGATGACGACCAGCACTGCAATGATATGGATCGGCCCGACGCTGCCGCCCGTCACCGCTGCCAGCCAGCGCCGCAGCACAGAGAACAGGGCATCGCCGCTGGCCGGAGCTCCGCTGGCAAACGAATCGAAGGCGAGCTTGATGAGAACGGGATAAAGGCTGGTTGTGCCGGCAATCAGCAGTACGAGCCCGAGAATGAGAACAAGCTGGAGGCGGAAATGCCGGACCTCATCGCGCCACAGCCGCCTGAGCAGAGGCCAGCCTTCGGCAGCATCGCGGGCTGAAAGCTTGGCCATCGTCACGAGATCTCCGAGAGGACCGCGGGCCCTAGAAACACAACACCCCGCGTCGAGGCGCGGGGCGAAGTCAGACGTGATGTCCTGAAAAAGACCTGACGTCCAAAAAGAGACCTGGAGCGGGCGAAGGGATTCGAACCCTCGACCCCGACCTTGGCAAGGTCGTGCTCTACCACTGAGCTACACCCGCATCCGTGGGCCCGTCGCCAGCGAACCGGCTGCGAGGCGCGTTCTTTGCCTCAATCCGTCCGGCTCCGCAAGCCCCTTTGTGCAGTTCTTGTGGGAGGGGCCGGTTGCGGTGTATGGCGGCATCCCGTCACGCAATGGCCTGCCTGTCCATGTCCGAACCGTTCACGCCCGAAATCGCTGCGCCTGATGACATCGCTGGCGATGCGTCCAAGGCTGGGGCACCGACCACGCCGGAGGGTATCCTAGCCTATCTCGCCGACCTCGGGCTCGCTGCGCCGACGGTCAGCCACGAGCCGGCCTTCACGGTCGAGCAGAGCAAGCGCATCACCGGCGACATTCCGGGCGCGCATACCAAGAACCTGTTCGTCAAGGACAAGCGGGGCCGGATGTTCCTCGTTGTTGCGGAACATGAGCAGCGCATCGACCTCAAACGGCTGCATGAGGTGATCGGCGGCACAGGCCGGCTCTCATTCTGCAGCGCTGACCAGATGATGACGTTTCTGGGCGTGACCCCCGGATCGGTGACGTCTCTTGCCGTGATCAATGACCGCAGCCATGCTGTCACCGTCGTGATCGAGGCCGCGCTGATGGCCGAGGCGGTGATCAATTGCCATCCGCTGATCAACAGCATGACGACGAGCCTCTCGCGGGACAGCCTGCTGGCCTTTTTCCGCGCCACGGGCCATGAGCCGATGATCGTGGCATTGCCCGCGCCGGCTGCGGAGACATAGTGCGGACAGCAGATTGCTGCTTTGCCTGCCGGAAACGGAACCTGCAACCCGCGTCAGAGGTCGAGGCGCAACTGCTGGATGTTGCTCTGGCTGCGCTGTCGCTTTTCCGACGCCTGTCGCGCAGGGTTGTCGTTGCCGATGCTGCGCTTGCGGCTGCCATGCCGGTCATAGACCTGCCTTGCAGCGTCACGGTAGCCAGCTTGCTTGCGAACTTCGGTCAGTCGTGACCGTGCGTCGCGCGCTGCGATCTCGTGGTCGACGATGCGCGCCGGGTAATCCCTCCCAAGGGTCAGACCGGCGCTGTCCAGCATGGCCTCGCTCATGCGCCAGGGCTCTTGCAGGAAGGCGAGTGGCAGCCGTGCCAGTTCGGGAACCCAGCGGCGGGTGAAGATTCCATCCGGATCCTGATCGTGGCCCTGCTTCACCGGGTTGTAGATGCGCGGCGTGTTGATGCCGGTCTGGCCTGACTGCATCTGTACTTGCGGCCAATGGATTCCGGGCTCGTAATCGGTGAACAGACGCGCAAGTCTGAGCCCCGAGAGCCGCCAGTCGAGAGCAAGGTGATAGCTTGCGAAGGCCTGAACCATGGCTCGCATCCGGAAATTCAGCCATCCGGTGGCCAACAGCGAGCGCATGCAGGCATCGACGAAGGGAAAACCCGTCTGGCCGGTCGCCCAGGCTTCCAGAACCGGATCATCGGCTCTTGTCGCGAGGCGACGGGCCTCATGCAGCGGATGCTGGGATCGCCATTCCAATGCAGGTTCGCTTTCCAGCTTCTGGATGAAGTGGCAGTGCCAGTGCAGCCGTGCGACCAGGCTGTCGATGGCTGTCAGCGGGACAGGTCGTTCGGGCTGGCCAAGCCCGGCGATCCGCTTCCGGTTGTCGTGGCAGCGGTGCAAGACATCGCGGATCGAGATGGCTCCGGTCGAGAGCGGCACGGACAGGCGCGAGCAAGCCTGCTCCCCACTCAGCGGGCTCGACATGGCCCGGCGGTAGGTTGCGCCGCGCCCTCCAAAGAACGTTTCGAGCAGGCGCAGAGCCTCGGCGCGCGTGCCGGGCTGCGGCGCATCGCAACCATCCGGGTTGAGGCCCAGGGCCTGTGCGGTCGGCAGGGGCTCGCTGGTCACCGCATCGACTGCAACCAGCCGTCGCGGCTCCGGCAGAACCGGCGCAGCCATCTGCTGATGGTGGAGCCTGCCCCAGTCGTTGCGGTTCTTCAGGCAGCGAATGACGCCGAACTGCCGATGCTCGGCAAACGGCACCGCATGGCGGCGGCACCAGGCCCTGACAGCCTTGTCGCGCTCGAAGGTGAAGCCGTTGCCGGTTTCCTCATGCGCGTGAACGGCACTGATCCTGTGCTTGCGGTGGATCTCATCGAGGATCGGAACCATTTCGCCGACGCGCGTTACCAGCGGTGCGCCCAATGCGCGAAGACGACTGGCAAGCTCTTCGAGAGCGGTTTGGATCGCAAGCCATTGCCGCCGGGAGGTGTCAGGCTGACGCCAATAGGTTGGCTCAACCACATAGAGCGGAACGATAGGTCCCGCACTGCCGGCTTCGAGCAGCGGGCGGTGGTCCACGGTGCGCAGGTCGCGTTTGAACCAGACAATCTGAACCATTGCGCCTGTGCTGTTGGCCGTTCTTCGACGTCGCCAAGCTTTTAGCATAAGCCAGTGGATCGATGTTGCTGTTTTGTGCTCATGATCGCGCGGCGCCATGTCGCGCCTGCCGTGCCGCCACCCATGCCGGGCCCGTGGCTGGATTGTGCCGGCAACAGGCTTCACGCGCGCAGGCACAGCGCGGCGATTGCTGCTTGATCAGAGCCAGACGACGGATGGACATCGGCTGCCTGCATCCCCACATTGGATGGATCGACCAAGACGGGGTCGCCACGTGTGTTTTTGCGTGCGCGCCGGAGGCTGGCGTGTCATGGCGACACGCAACGTTCCGGTGCGGCGGCGACCACGCGGCAACGGGCAACACAGGCAAGACGAGACGGACAAGACGATGTTTGGCAACACTGGCATGATGGCCCCACCCGCCGCTGCGGACGCAGGCCTCGTTCGCGACACGACCACCCAGGGTTTCCGGCAGGATGTGATCGCCGAGTCGATGACCCAGCCGGTGCTGGTCGACTTCTGGGCACCGTGGTGCGGGCCGTGCAAGCAGCTCACACCCGTGATCGAGAAGGCGGTGAAGGCTGCGGGCGGCAAGGTCAAGCTCGTCAAGATGAACATCGACGAGCACCCCCAGATTGCCGGACAGCTTGGCATCCAGTCGATCCCGGCCGTGATCGCCTTCTCCAAGGGCCAGCCGGTTGATGGCTTCATGGGGGCCGTGCCTGAAGGGCAGATCAAGCAGTTCATCGAAAAGCTGGTCGGACCGGTCGGACCCGGGCCTGCCGCCGAGATGATCGAGGCAGCCGGCGCTGCCGCCGCAGCTGGTGATCCGGCCAGCGCGATGGAGCTTTACGCGGCCGTGCTGACCCAGGAGCCGGCCAATCTGGCGGCGATTGCCGGGATGGCGAAGCTGCAGTTCGACATGGGCGATCTTGAGGCGGCCAAACAGATTCTGGCGCTGGCACCCGAGGATAAGGCTGGCGATGCCGCGCTCAGTGGCGTGCGCGCCGCAATCGAGCTTGCGGAGCAGGCCGCCGCCCTCGGTGACGTCAACGGCCTGATGAAGGCCGTGGAGGCCAACCCGAAGGATCATCAGGCGCGGTTCGATCTGGCGCTGGCGCTCAACGCACACAATCGCCGCGACGAGGCGGTTGATCAATTGATCGCCATCGTGAAGGCAGACCGCAAGTGGAATGACGACGGTGCACGAAAGCAGATCGTGCAGTTCTTCGAGGCCTGGGGCCCGATGGACGATGCCGCGATCAGTGGCCGGCGCAAGCTGTCCACCGTGCTGTTCTCGTGAGCGGATCCGCATCGGCACACAGGAGCGCCGCATGAGCATGAATGCCGTCTACCGCGGCCCCGGAGATTGCCCGGCCATGGTGCCACTGTTTCCGCTGCCGGGCGCGCTGCTGCTGCCGCGGGGGCAGATGCCGCTGAACATCTTCGAGCCGCGCTATCTGGCCATGATCGACGATGCCCTCAAGAGCCATCGCCTGATCGGCATGATCCAGCCCGACGAGGGCGCCGAGGACAGCACCAGCCTGACGCCGTCGCTCTATGGCGTCGGCTGCATCGGGCGTATCACCCAGATCGCCGAGACCGGCGACGGACGCTATCTGCTGACGTTGACCGGGGTCGCGCGCTTCGAGGTCATCGAGGAAGTGCGGGCGCTCACGCCCTACCGACAGGCCAAGGTCAGCTACAGCCGCTTCGCCAGCGACTTCGAGGCCAGGGCCGGCGAGGACGATGTCGACCGCGCCGGCCTGTTGCGCGCGCTCAAGGAGTTCGCGCTCGCTAACGAACTCAAGATCGACTGGAAGGGCGTCAACGAGGCCCCGAACGAGGCGCTGGTCAACGCGCTGTCGATGATGGCGCCGTTCGGCCCGAAGGAAAAGCAGGCCTTGCTGGAAGCCGGTGATCTCAAGACACGTGCGGAGATGCTCGTGGCGATCACGGAAATGGAGCTTGCCCGCAGCGGCTCCGACAGCGACACGACCTTGCAGTGACAAAGCCGCCGGGGACCGCAGCAGCCATTGCCGCGCCGGGGGGCATCGCTTACCCGCCGCGGCGGGCCGTTGCGGGCTGGGTGATGTTCGACTGGGCGGCGCAGCCGTTCTTCACGCTGATCACGACCTTCATTTTCGCGCCGTTCTTCGCCTCGGCGCTGGCGTCCGATCCGGCGCAGGGCCAGGCGCTGTGGGGCTATGCGACCGGTGCCGCCGGGCTCGCCATCGCGCTGCTGTCGCCGCTGCTGGGCGGCGTGGCCGACATGACCGGGCCGCGAAAACCCTGGATTGCCAGCTTCGGCGCCCTGCTTGTGTTGGGCGCGGGCCTGCTCTGGTTCGCCGTGCCGGGCCATCCATCAGCCGTGCCAATCGCGCTGGCCGGGTTCGTGCTGGCGGCGATCGGTGCCGAGTTCGCGACCGTGTTCAACAACGCGATGATGACACAGCTCGTGCCGCCCCATCGCATCGGCCGCCTTTCCGGCACAGGCTGGGCCATGGGCTATCTGGGGGGTCTTGTCTCGCTGGTGCTGGTCCTGGGGTTCCTCGCAGCAAACCCGGAGACAGGGCGCACCCTGCTTGGGCTGAGCCCCGCCTTCGGGCTCGATCCCGCCTTGCGCGAGGGCGACAGGATCAGCGGACCGCTCACGGCGCTGTGGTTCGTGGTGTTTGTCGCGCCGCTGTTCCTGTTCACGCCCGATCTGCCGAAGACCGGCGTCAGCCTCAGACAGGCCGCCGGGCGCGGGCTTGGCCAGCTTCGCGAAACCCTCCGGGAGGTGCGGCGCTGGCCATCGATGGCGCGCTTCCTGATTGCCAACATGGTCTATCAGGACGGGCTGGTGGCGTTGTTCGCGTTCGGCGCGATCTATGCTGCAGGTGTCTTTGGCTGGTCGACGATTGAAGTCGGCATTTTCGGCATCCTGCTCACCGTCACCGGCACGTTCGGGGCGCTGGCCGGCGGGCGTCTGGACGACCGCTTCGGCGGCAGGCCCGTCGTTCTGGGCTCGATCGCGGTGCTGATCGTGACCTGCCTCGGCATCCTGTCGCTCGGCAAGGGACATATCCTGTTTGTCGTTCCAGCCGCACCGGCGGTGGCCGGAGACGGCCTTTTCGGCAGCCTGCCTGAGCAGGTCTATCTCGGCCTCGGCATGCTGATCGGTCTGGTGGCCGGCCCGCTTCAGGCCGCGTCGCGCAGCCTTCTGGCGCGGCTGTCGCCGCCCGAGAAGGCCGGGCAGTTCTTCGGGCTGTTTGCCCTGTCCGGCAAGGTCACCAGTTTCATGGGCCCGACGCTGGTGGCGCTCGCGACCGACATCACAAACCGGCAGGAAGCGGGGCTGGCCGTGCTGATCGTATTTTTCGTGGCTGGCGCGGCCCTGCTCTGGGGCGTCAAGGCACCTGCTGCAGCGGGCAGACCGTCACAAGGCTGACAGCCTGCCCGCCTGCCGGGCGATTCAGTTCAGGGGTGCATCGGAGGGCCGGCGCTCCTTGCCCGACAGCCTGCCGCCGATCAGCAGCATGCCAGCTTCGACCGTGACCGGCACCGTCTCGCCATCGGCGATCTCGCCGGCGAGGATCAGTTCGGCCAAACCGTCCTGCAAGGCCTTCTGGATCACGCGCTTGAGCGGGCGCGCGCCATAGGCCGGATCGTAGCCCTTGTCGGCCAGCCATTGCCGGGCCTCGTCACTGAGCGTGAGGCTGATCTTGCGGTCGGCCAGCAGCTTTTGCAGGCGCCCCATCTGGATGTCGACGATGGCCCCCATTTCCGTGCGCTTGAGCCGATGGAACAGGATGATCTCGTCGATCCGGTTGAGGAACTCGGGCCTGAAATGGCTCCGGACGACGCCCATGACATCGGCCCTGACCACATCGGTATCCTCGCCATCGGGCTGGTTGACCAGATACTCCGAACCAAGGTTCGAGGTCATGATGATCAGCACGTTGCGGAAGTCGACCGTGCGGCCCTGGCCGTCGGTCAGGCGGCCGTCATCAAGCACCTGCAGCAGCACGTTGAACACATCCGGGTGGGCCTTCTCGATCTCGTCGAACAGCACGACCTGATAGGGCCTGCGGCGCACAGCCTCGGTCAGGGCTCCGCCCTCCTCGTAGCCGACATAGCCGGGCGGCGCGCCGATCAGCCGTGCGACGGAGTGCTTCTCCATGTATTCCGACATGTCGATGCGGACCATGGCGCTCTCGTCGTCAAACATGAAGGCTGCCAGCGCCTTGGTCAGTTCGGTCTTGCCGACCCCGGTCGGTCCGAGGAACATGAACGAGCCGATGGGCCGGTTCGGATCCTGCAGGCCGGCGCGGGCGCGGCGCACGGCGGTCGAGACCGCCGACACTGCCTCGGCCTGGCCGATGACACGGCTGGCCAGCGTCTGCTCCATCTTGAGCAGCTTGTCCTTTTCGCCTTGCAGCATGCGGTCGACAGGCACGCCGGTCCAGCGGCTCACGACCTGGGCCACGTGGTCCGCCGTGACCGCCTCTTCCATCAGGCCGGCACCGTTTTCCGCGCCTTCGGTCTCGGCCAGTTCCTTTTCCAGCTTCGGGATGATGCCGTAGGCGAGTTCGCCCGCCTTCTGGTACTCGCCCTTGCGCTGGGCCTGGGCCAGATCGTTCCGGGCAGTCTCGAGCTGGGTCTTGATCGCTGCCGCGTGGCCGAGCTTGTCCTTTTCCGCCTTCCAGCGGCTGGTGATGGTCGCGGACCGCTCCTCAAGATCGGCCAGTTCCTTTGACAGGCGCTGCAGACGGTCCTTCGAGGCAGCGTCGGTTTCCTTCTTCAGCGCCTCCTGCTCGATGCGCAGGCGCACGATCTCGCGGTCGATGGAATCGAGTTCCTCAGGCTTGCTGTCGACCTGCATGCGCAGGCGTGCCGCGGCCTCATCGACAAGATCGATCGCCTTGTCGGGCAGGAAGCGGTCCGTGATGTAGCGGTTCGACAAGGTGGCAGCCGCAACGAGGGCGGAGTCGGTCACGCGCACCCGGTGGTGCTGCTCGTACTTTTCCTTGAGGCCCCGCAGGATCGAGACCGTATCCTCCACGGTCGGCTCATCGACGAACACGGGCTGGAAGCGCCGTGCCAGTGCCGCGTCCTTCTCCACATACTTGCGATACTCGTCGAGCGTGGTCGCGCCGACGCAGTGCAGCTCACCGCGTGCCAGCGCCGGCTTGAGCAGGTTCGAGGCATCCATCGCACCGTCGGCCTTGCCTGCCCCGACCAGCGTGTGCATCTCGTCGATGAACAGGATCACGCCGCCCTCGGCACTCGTCACTTCCTGGAGCACGGCCTTCAGCCGCTCCTCGAACTCGCCGCGATACTTGGCGCCGGCGATCAGAGAGCCCATGTCGAGCGCCATGAGCTGCTTGTCCTTGAGGCTCTCCGGCACATCGCCGTTGACGATACGCAGGGCAAGGCCTTCCGCGATCGCGGTCTTGCCGACGCCGGGCTCGCCGATCAGGACGGGGTTGTTCTTGGTGCGGCGCGACAGAACCTGGATGGTGCGGCGGATTTCCTCGTCGCGCCCGATCACCGGGTCGAGCTTGCCCTCGCGCGCCGCGCTGGTCAGATCGCGCGCATACTTCTTGAGCGCGTCATAGCTCTGCTCGGCGGAGGCCGAGTCCGCCGTGCGGCCCTTGCGGATCACCTCGATGGCGCTGTTGAGGGAAGCCGGGGTGACACCTGCCTTGGCCAGCGACTGTCCGGCATCGGTGTCCTTTTCCACTGCCAAAGCGAGCAACAGGCGTTCGACCGTCACGAAGCTGTCGCCGGCCTTCTCGGCGGCCTTTTCGGCTGTCGCGAAAACGCGCGCCAGGGCCGGCGTCAGGTAGATGCCGCCGCCGCCGCCCGTCACGCGCGGCATCTTGCCGACCGCCAGGTCATTGAGCTGTTTCACTGTCTTGGAAGAGCCGCCGGCGCGGTCTATCAGGCCGGCTGCCATGCCTTCCGGGTCGTCAGTGAGGGCCTTGAGAAGGTGCTCCGGCGTGAACTGCTGGTGATTCTCGCGCAAGGCAATGGTCTGCCCTGCCTGAAGAAAGCCCTTGGCGCGATCGGTGTACTTGTCCTGATTCATGACCTTGTCCTTGTGCCCGCCTGCCCTGACGCCCCGAAATGGCGACGCCGGCTGCTGCGTTGTCATCGCGAACCGGCCCCATCAGGGCATCCGGTCCATCCCTCATGTAGGTGTGGCTTATCTGCAACGTAAGGGGTTGCCAGCGCTGCCGCGATGTTCTTCGCTGCGATTGATGAATCGGGGGTGCTGATGGCGACGCGGCGGCAGATGGCGATGGTGCGGACCTTGCGCAACCTCGCGCCGCTGATCCCCCATTCCGATGCCCTCGATGTGCTGGCGCGCGCCGGCAAGGGCACGCTGCGCGATCTCAGCCCGGCGGCTGGCATCTGGCTGGCCCTGACCAGCCATGTGCGCCACCGCTATACCGATTACGACTACCTGCTGGGCGAGGGCTACGACCGAGACGCGGCGCGGTTCTTCGTGATCGAGGCGACGGAGCAGCAACTGGCCGAATGGGGCTGCACCCGGCCTCTTGTCGAGGAGGCGGAAGCAACATGAGCGCGGTCATGCGGATCGTCAGTCTCCACCGCTATCCTCTGAAAGGGTTCTCGGCAGAGCGGCTGACGCGCGTGGTGCTCGATGCCGGCGGGCATTTCCCGGCAGACCGGAAGTTCGCGGTCGAGAATGGCCCGTCCGGCTTCGATCCGTCCCGGCCCGAACATCAGCCAAAAATCAAGTTCCTGATGCTGATGAAGAACGACGAACTGGCCCGCCTCGTGACGCGCTATGATGACGCCAGCAACACCTTGTCCATCGTCCATGAGGGTCGCGAGGTGGTCAGCGCCGATCTCGGATCTGCGGACGGCTGCGGTGCTGTCGAGCGCTTTCTGGCGAGTTACGTTCCGGCTGCAAGCCGCCGCGGGCCGCTTCGGGTCCTGACGGCACCGGACGGCTTCCGTTTTACCGATTCGCGCAGCGGCGCGGTTTCGCTGATCAATCTGGCGTCGGTGCGGGATCTGGAGGCGCGCATTGGCGCACCAGTCGATCCGTTGCGCTTTCGCGGCAACATTCTGGTCGAGGGGCTGGAGCCGTGGCAGGAATTCTCGCTGGTCGGCCAGACCTTCGAGACCAGCGGCGGTGTGCGCCTTGCCATCAGCAAGCCGATCGATCGCTGCGCCGCTACCGCCGTCGATCCGCAGACCGGACTGCGTGACCTTCCCGTCGTGCGCACGCTGATGGGCGCCTACGGGCATGTCGATTGCGGCGTCTATGCCAGCATCATCCGCGGTGGCGTGCTGTCGGAAGGCCAACGCCTTATGCCGGTCAATGAAGATCAGCCGATGCGGCTCGGGCTCTGAAGCCGATCAGCGGCAGGCATCGGCGGGCTGCACGATGCCGTGGCCGTAGACCGCATCGCGGCCGGGCTCGCCCCTGTCCTGTGCCAGCGCAGCAAGACGGTCGCGCAGCGGTGTCTCCGCAACCTTGAGGCTCTTGGCCGCGATCATCGCCGAGACGGTGGGCGCGGCAAATGATGTGCCCGTGTAGGCTTCAGCTCCGCCATCGCGGCCAGCCAGCGCCAGATCGACGCCGAGCGCGGCAAATGCGATGTGCTCGCCACGTGCCGCGCGTCGCCACGGCTGACCTGCCTCGTCGACGGCTGTCACAGCGATGACGCCGGGATATGCCGCCGGATACAGCGGACGTGCGCGCGGTCCATCATTGCCGGCGGCAGCCACAATCAGGCGGCCTGCATCGACCAGGGCTGCAATCATGCGGGCGAGAACCGGGTTGTCAGGGCCTGTCAGGCTGAGGTTGATGACAGCGGCTTGCTGGTTGGCCAGCAGGTCCAGCGCCCGCACCAGATCGAACGCATCGGTCGCATCAAGTCCGGCGGAATCGCGGTGGAAGGCATCGATCGCCACCAGCCGTGCCGTCGGTGCAAGGCCGGGGGCCGGGCTGCCCTCCCTGCCGATCAGCATCGAGGCGACAGCCGTGCCGTGGCGGTTCGCGGAGGGCTGCCGGTCCGGTGCCCGCAAGGCGAGCGTGCTGACATCGGCACCTGACAAGGCGGGATGCGAGGGGTCGACCGCTGTGTCGATCATGGCAAGGGTTGCGCCGGCAGCGCAGCCGACGGCGGCGGATAGCGTGCGCCCCGGCAAGGCGCGGCGCTGCTGGGCCGCTGGTCGGAGAAAGGAGCGGTACCGGTCGTTGCGCGCGAGCACGGCGCCCGGTGCGGCGGCAGAAAGCCGGCGAAGGGCTGTGCGCTGGCCCATGCCCTCCGGCGCCCGCAGGCGCAGGATTCGGCCCGGTCTCGTCGTCAGGGGGCCGTCGGCCACTACGGTGAAGCGCTGGCGCGCGATCGCGGCGCGCTCGTCGGGAGTGACGTCGAAGGCCACGAACTCACGGCGCAGCGGTGGCGCTGCCGCAACCGGGGGCGCTGCCCGTCTGCGCTGGGCAATGGTCCGCATCTGGCGCGTACGCGGCGGGCAGTAAAACAGGTAGCAGTTGGCGTTGCGGCTGCGTCGCCCTGCCCACGGAGCCATGACGTTGTTGCCGCCGCCGCCTCCACCATGCCCGGCAGATGCCCCGCCGGATGGACCTGAAGGCCCGGAAGGCCCCGAGGGACCATCATCGTCGTCGGCCAGGGCTACGAATGCGCCGCTACCTTCGGAGCCGGACAGCACAGGAATGGCCACGAGCAACGCAATCGCCAGCAGGCCGGACCATGCCCAGCCAAGGACGAGGCCGCAGCCCGTCCGGGGCTTCGCCTTGCCGGACGGCACTGCCTTGCGGGATGAACCTGGCAACATGGGCAACTCTTTCCGGCACCGGACCGAGATCATTTCATATCAGGGCATTGAATGTGGGAATAGTTGGGCATGGCCAGCGTTCTTCGCTTGCAGGTCGGGCATGGTATGCGTCCCTTGACCTCCAGTGCCACCCTGGCCTGGAGTAGGGACGGCACAGCATGGTGCGATCTGGCGTCTGAAGGGTGATTGATGGGGGTGGACATCCGTCCGGAACTGGTTGCGCTCCTGCCAAGGCTCAGGCGCTTCGGCCTGTCGCTTGCGCGGTCGCAGGATCGTGCGGACGATCTGGTGCAGGCAGCGTGCGAACGGGCGCTGAAGGCGCAGGACAGCTATCAGGCCGGAACCCGGCTCGATTCATGGATGTTTCGCATCATGCGGAACCTGTGGATCGACGAGATCCGCAGGGTCGGCAAGCAGGGGCCGCACGACGATGTCGATGACGGCCTTGAGCTGGCGGGAGATGACGGGGTCAGGACCGTTGAACTGCGGTCTGAGGCCAATGCCGTCGAGCAGGCCGTGCTGCGGTTGCCCGAAGAGTTTCGCAGCGTGCTCATGCTCGTCTGCATCGATGAACTGAGCTACCGCGAGGCTGCCGAGGTTCTCGGCATTCCGATCGGCACCGTGATGAGCAGGCTGGCGCGGGCGCGCCGGGCCATTGCGAATGACCTTGGACTTGAACCGGGCCAGCGCTCGATCGACGCTGGCGAGTGAGGACCTGAGCGATGACTTCCGCCAAGCCGCCACCTGACGACGGCATCAGTGACGAGGCCCTGATGATGTTCGCGGACGGAACCCTTGACGATGCCGCCATGGACGAGATGGCGCGCGCCGTCGAGGCCAGTCCTCAGCTCGAACAGCGGCTTGCTGCCTTCCTCGCCACGCGGGATGCGCTGAAGGGCTCCTTTGCAAGCGTCATGACCGAGAAGCCGCCGGAGCGTCTGGTAGCCGCCATCATGGGTGGGCAGGCAGGGCAGGGGGCCAACGTTGTCGCTTTCCAGCCCCGTGCAGGCGAGGCCCAGACCAAGCCCCCGATCACGGCCACGCCCCAGCGCAGGGCCGGTTGGGTGCCGCTGGCCATGGCCGCCGGTCTTGCGGGCTTAGCCGCCGGTCTGGCCGGCTATCTGGCCGGACAGAATGCTGCCATGCCGGGTTCCGCAGTGGCGGCGCTCGCATCGGCCAAGGGCCCTGCTCTGGCCGCCATCGCGGCGGCACGCGATGGCCAGACAGTGGCGTTCGGCCCCGATCTGGCTGGCAGCGTGACGGGCAGCTACCGGATGGGCAACCGGCGCATCTGCCGCACGCTCAGCGTGGCGCATGCGCGCAGCGGTTCTGCTGCCGAAGGTGTGGCCTGCCAGAACGGCGATGGCTGGCGGATCGAGTTGGCCCTGCCGCGTGATGCTGCAAGCCAGGTTTTCCGCCCTGCGACCGGAACGGGGCCCATCGATGCGCTGCTCGAGGCCGGCGGAGCCGGATCTGCCCTCCCTGCCTCCGAGGTCGAGGCGCTGATCGGTCGTCAGTGGCGCTGAGGAAGCCCGTCCGCTTCGGTAGACTCCAACACGAAGAAGGGCCGGACGTGTGAGCGTCCGGCCCTATGCGTTTCTTGGAGGCGCGCTGCCCTTCACCGGTGCCTGAGCCCCGGTGAAGGACTTGCCGATCAGAAGATCTCGAAGTCGCTGATCGTCAGGCGGGTGGTGCCCTGCATTGTTGCGACATGGACCGCCGCAGCGCCGCCGGCACCATCGACATCGTAGCGCAGCACACCCGTGGCAGCGTTGAAGATGAAGGTGGACTGGCCGGCCGTGCCATTGGCCCCTGCTGACACCAGCTGTGATTCCATCAGCGAGCTGGTTCCGGAGGTCAGTGCGAACAGGGCCGCATCAACCACGATCTTGTCCGAGCCCGTGGTGAAGTCGGTGATGACGTCACGATCGGCGGTCTGGCGTGCCAGGACGAACATGTCGTTGTCCAGTCCGCCAGTCAGCCGGTCGATGCCCGCGCCGCCGTCCAGCCAATCATTGCCTGCATCGCCGGCGAGCGTGTCATTGCCGAGGCCGCCGAAGAT
Organism: Hydrogenophaga intermedia; assembly: GCA_943370645.1. GTDB lineage: Bacteria > Pseudomonadota > Alphaproteobacteria > Rhizobiales > Beijerinckiaceae > Allobosea. The sequence continues at coordinate 150,271 of CALRRR020000005.1, forward strand.
CTGGTCATCGCCCGCGCCGCCGAAGGCACGGTCCGCGCCGTCGCCGGCGTAGAGCTCGTCGGAATCCTCGCCGCCGAACATCCGGTCGTTGCCGGTGCCGCCGAACATGATGTCGTTGCCCTTGTCACCGTGAAGCACGTCATCGCCGTCGCCGCCTTCGACAAGGTCGTTGCCTTCGCCGCCATAGAGCAGGTCGTTGCCGGTGCCGCCAAAGACCTCGTCGTCGCCGAAGCCGCCGATCACGGTGTCCTGGCCATCGCCGCCGAAGAGACGATCATTGTCGTCGCCGCCATTGAGGCTGTCATTGCCGATGCCGCCGAACATCAGGTCTTCGCCCTTGTCGCCAGTCAGCGTGTCATCGCCATCCTCGCCCTCGACCAGGTCGTTGCCTTCGCCGCCGCTAAGCACGTCGTTGCCTGCGCCGCCGAAGAGTTCGTCATCGCCGGTTTCGCCGAAAAGCCGGTCATTGCCGCCATCGCCGTAAAGGACATCGTTGTCCTCGCCGCCATAAAGCGTGTCGTTGCCATCGAAGCCCTCGAGCGTGTCGTCGCCCTGCAGGCCGTTCAGAATGTCGGCGAGGCTGGTGCCCAGCAGACGGTCCCTGTCTGGTGTTCCAAAACGCATGGGAAGTCTCCCTGTTGGTTGTCGTGAGAACCCCGCCGGGCCGGCAGGCCTGGGGGAAGGACGCAAGCACAGCGCTTGTCCTGCTCACAGAACGCCCTGCGGGCCGGGCTATTCCCGCCCCGCGCCGATTTGTGCGGGCAGCCGGGAATAGACAGCGCCTCCGGCCCGTTCTTGCGGGGAATGCCTTTCCCACAGGAGACCTGCCATGTTCCCTTCGATCCGCGCCCTGACCCGCCCCGCCCCCAGACTGGTGTTTCGTTGTGCTGCCGAGGACGAAGGCGTGATCGCGCCCCCGATGCCGGCCCGCTCTGTGCTGCCGGACTGGTTCCGGAAGCTTCCGGCTGTCGACAAGGAGCGCCTGAGTGCCACCGATCACGGCCTCACGGTGAAGCGCTGCATGCCCTTCCTCGATGCGATGATGACCGGCTGGATCATCCCGGCAGCAGCAACCGTCCGGCTCGAAATCAGCGATGGCGGGCAGACCGTCAATGCCGGCTGGGAGTTCGACAAGGTCATGGTCAGCAACCACCATGCCTATCAGGTCGCGGGCAACCCGATGGAGCCGCGCCCGCCGTGCAAGATGCACAACTACTGGACCATCGAGACGCCGCCGGGCTGGAGCTGCCTGTTTGTGCCGCCCCTGAACCGCGTTCGCCCCGTCTTCGAGGTGCTGGCCGGCGTAGTCGACACCGACACCTACCAGTCACTGATCCACTTCCCGTTCATCGCGACGGCTCCTGACGGAGTTCATACGATCGAGAAGGGTACCCCTGTGGTGCAGGTGATCCCGTTCCGTCGTGACGCGGCTGGTATCGAGGCGGAAATCCGCGCCGAGACAGCAAAGGAAGCGGAGCGCCGCACGAAGATCATGCGGCATACCCAGGCCGCCGAGGGTTGGTATCGTCAGGTCGCGCGCGAACGCCGCTGATGGCGATCCCTCCTGCCGCACGGCATAAAGTGATTGATGATGCCTCTGGATGCCCGCATCCGGAGGCAGACGCATGACCAAGGTGCCCTTTCGGGTGCCTTGTCGCGGACAGGCAAGGACGGACCGGAACCCATTTGGCATGCACAAACGGCAGAGGGGCCGGCGAACCGGCCCCTCCCTTGTCGTCAGCTTGTCAGGGCCTTGTCACGCCCGGCTGCTCAGCGGCGGCCGGAGCTGTTCGAGCTGGAGTTCGAAGACGAATTCGACGAGCTGTTGGATGAGCTGTTCGAAGACGAGTTCGAGCTGGAGTTCGACGAGGAGTTCGAGCTGGAATTGGAGCTCGAGTTCGACGAGCTGTTGGATGAGCTGTTTGAGGCAAGCTGCAGACGCGCGTCAGTCGTCGCCACTGCCAGCGTATCGGGCGTGGCCACTCGGGCCTGGGCACCCAGCACGCCGACCGTCACCAGTGCTGCGGTGGCGAGCGTTGTCGCTGTCATCATCTTCTTCATGTCACTCTCCTGTTGGACAAGACCGCCTCTGGGACGGTCAGCAGGAGAACGCGCTGGCGACAGATTTATTCCGGCGTTTGTCGCCGGATCATGGAGTGCCGGAAGCTTGGCTGGAGCGTCGGGATTCGAACCCGTCAGGAGGCTACGTCGTTTGGTGGCGGTTTCCGGGTTCGTGTGTGCTGCTGCACTCATCGACCGGGAAGAATGGCTGGGGCGCCAGGATTCGAACCTGGGAATGGCGGTACCAAAAACCGCTGCCTTACCGCTTGGCGACGCCCCACCGTGGGGCGGGAGTTAGCTGCCATGCCGGCAGAATGCAACAGGCAATCGGCCTGACGCACCAGTCCGGGAAGGTTGCATGTGTTGTTGCTCTGGCATGGCTGGCAGGCGCGGCGCGATTTGCGTCTTGCGCCGGTTCCGCGCCAGCGCTATACGCCCCCATCCGCTCGAAGCCCGTCATGGCGGAGCGCGCCTCGGCGCGGTGTCGGAGTGTGGCTCAGCCTGGTAGAGCACTACGTTCGGGACGTAGGGGTCGCAGGTTCAAATCCTGCCACTCCGACCACCTTCCAGCTTTCTTTGAGCTTCTGATCGTCGATCTCTGGCGGATTTGGCATCAGGCTGCGAAGCCTTTCGCAACCACATAGATGCCGACCGTGACAATGACGGCTGCCAGAACGGTTCCAAGGGCACCCTTGCGGGCCGCCAGCCTGTGGCCAAGCGCGCTTCCTGCCAGGCCGCCAGCGATGCCGCCGATGATGAAGAGCGCCGCGATGCGCCAGTCAATCAGCCCTGCCACCGCATAATTGGCCGCTGTCGATGCACCAAAGGCGGTGACCGCAATCAGCGACGTGCCGATGGCAAAGGGCAGCGCCATGCCGGTTGCCAGCATCAATGCAGGCACCACCAGAAAGCCGCCGCCGATCCCGAAGAAGCCGGCGAGCAGCCCGGTGCCGAGCCCCAGACCAATCAGCTTGGAGAGCAAGGCGGCAGCAGTGGCCCGTGTCAGCCGGACATCGGCGTTGCCGTTGGCCTCGCGCCTGAAAAACATCAGGCCGCCCACCACGATCATCAGCAGGCCGAACAGGGCCAGCAGCCTTTGTCCATCGACATGGCGCGCAGCGGTCGAACCGAACAGCGCTCCCACCACGCCAGCGGCTGCAAAAACCAGCCCGCAGCGCCACTTGACGTTGCCCGCGCGGGAATGCCCGATCAGGTTGGCAAGCGCACTGGCAGAGACCGCCACCGCACTTGTGCCGATGGCGACATGGGCCGAGGTAACGCCAACGCCATAGACAAGCAGCGGCACCGCGAGCACCGAGCCGCCACCGCCGACCAATGCGAGGATGAAGCCGACGATCGTGCCAGACAGGCCGGAGAGAAGGTCGGTCATCACACTCATCCTTTCAGTTCGCAGTTGCTGCGACACGGTTCCACGGGGCGCGGGCCAGCAGCTTCGCCATGCCGCAGAAGCCGGTGACACCCGCAAAGACCAGCCCGAGGCCGACAAAGCCCGAGAGCGCGTGGAAGCCGGGATGGACCAACGCGCCGAGAACCGTGCCGGCAGCAACCAGCGAACCTGCGCCGATCTGGACCTGACGCATCAGCTCAAGAGGCTGGCGCGCATCCTTGCGGGTCGGCAAGCCGGCATCGCGCCAGGCTTCGATGCCACCTTCCAGAACGAAGGCCTTTGCGCCGGGGACCGAGGCCGCGAGGTGTGCAGCGTTGGCCGCTGTGCGATTGCCACTCCGGCAGTGGAAGATCACGGTGCCCTCAGACTTTGGCGGATGCCGCCCGAGTGTGGAGAGCGCGTGATGGTGTGCCGCTGGAATGTTTTCCCGGCGGTATTCGTCGGCCTCTCGGATGTCGACGAGGATGGCGCCCTTGTTCATCAGCGCAAAGGCGTCTGCGGGGGAAAGATGCTTCATTGACATGCTGGGGTTCCTTTCGAGGGTGGTGTCAGGCCTTGTGGCAGTAAAGACGGTAGAGTTCGGCCATCAGGTCGCGGATGCGATCGTCGGCAATGCGATACCAGAGCGTCTGGCTCTCGCGCCGGAAGGCGAGCAGGCCTTCGTCGCGCATCTTCGCGAGATGCTGCGACAGGGCCGACTGGCTGATCCCGACATGCGTCACCAGCGTGCCGACATTGGCCTCGCCGGCCTCCATCAGCACGCAGAGGATCTGAAGCCTGCGCTCGTTGGCGATGGCTCTGAGGATATCGGCCACTTCGATGGCATTGGCCTCGAAGGTGGCGCTGTCCAGCGGGCGGGTGAGCGTTTTCATGCAGAGCCTCTAATCAATCTGTTGCTTATTTAGATAATGCTGATATATAAGTCAAGACCGGATCGGGCTGACTTTGCGAAGGCCAGCCAGGTCCCCAGCCAATTCCGCAAACAAGGAGCCCTGCGATGTCCAACGAGTTCAACAAGCCTGCCGATGCACGGCCACAGCCGTTGATCCACGCCTTCTTCGACGACGCCACCAACACGGTCAGCTATCTGGTGGCCGATCCGGCGACGCGCGAAGCGGCGGTGATCGATCCCGTGCTCGACTACGACCAGAATGCCGGTGAGGTCGACACACGCTCGGTCGATGCCATTCTCGCCAAGGCAGCCGAGGAGGGATACCGCATCATGTGGGCGCTTGAGACCCATGCCCATGCGGACCATCTCTCGGGCTCGCCCTACATCAAGGCGAAGACCGGTGCCCGCATTGGTATCGGCGAGCACATCAAGGAGGTGCAGCGCATCTTTCGCCCCGTCTTCAACGCCACCGATCTCAAGACTGATGGCAGCGATTTCGACCACCTGTTCTGCGAAGGCGACCATTTCACCATCGGCCAGCTGGAAGGCCGCATCCTGCACACGCCCGGCCATACGCCGGCCGACATCGTCTATCTGATCGCGGATGCGGCTTTTGTCGGCGATACGCTGTTCATGCCAGACTACGGCACGGCGCGGGCCGACTTTCCCGGCGGCGACGCGCGCATGCTTTACCGCTCGATCCAGCGTGTGCTGTCGTTGCCGCCGGAGACGCGCCTGTTCATGTGCCATGACTACAAGGCGCCGGGCCGTGACCACTATGCCTGGGAGACGACCGTTGCCGCGCAGCGGGCGCAGAACGTGCATGTCAAGGACGGCATCGCGGAAGCGGATTTTGTCGGCATGCGCGAGGCGCGCGATGCGAAGCTGGCCGTGCCGCGGCTCCTGCTGCCGTCAATTCAGGTCAACATCCGGGCCGGCCGTTTCCCCGCAGCGGAAGCCAACGGCGTGCGCTATCTGATGATCCCGGTCAAGGCGAAGAGCGAAGCAGCCCGAACCGTGACGGCCGCCTGAGCAAATTGTCAGCGCAGGACGTTCGGGGGCAGCGGCGGCTCCTCATTGAGCAGTATGATCGTCACCCGCCGGTTCGGTGAGATGTAGGGGTTGTCGGGGAAGACCGGCTCGGTGTCGGCGCGTCCCGTCACGGACATGAAGCGGTCGTGGGGAAGCCCCGCAGCCGCCAGGATTTCGCGCACGGCGAGCGCGCGGCCGGCGGTGACGCCCCAGGAATCGGCACCCCGCACCGCGCCCGGGCGAACGGCGGATGTATGGCCGGTGATCGACAAGCGGTTGGGCATCCGGCGCAGGGTGGGCGCAAGCGCCTGCAGCACGAGACGGGTGCGCTCGTAGGGCTGGACCGAGCCGTCGGGGAACATGGAGCGGCCGTCCTGGTCCACGAGGGATACATTCAACCCCTCGTTGGTCGGCTCGATCACGATGTTGCGCGACATCTCGGCAATTTCAGGCACACTCTGGAGCGCCTGCCGGAGGCTGGCTGCAGCGCTGTGCTGGGCCTGCGCGCTGACGAGCGGGCGGCTGGCGTCGCGGCTCAAGCTGGAGCGGCGCGCTGCGTCATCCTGCGCGGGGTTGCCCGCCGTCGCGTCGCGGGTCGCCGACGGAGGGCGTCGCTCCATCTCGGGTCGTGGGGCAGATGATTTGTTGCCTGACTTGTCAATGGCAGTTCCCATCAGGATGCCGCCGGCGCCACTGGTACTGAGACTCATGGCCGCCGGCGTGAAGTATTCCGCCAGGCCGACCTTCTGCTCCTTCGTCGTCATGCTGATCAGCCACATCAACAGAAAGAACGCCATCATGGCGGTCACGAAGTCCGCGTAGGCGATCTTCCAGGCCCCGCCGTGGTGCCCGTGAGCGGCCTTCTTGACCTTCTTGATGATGATCGGCTGGTCGGTCTTGGCCATTGGGTCCCTGCGGGAGATTGGGTCAGATGTTGGTAGGCAGATCGGCGGTAGCCGCTTCCACTTCGGCGAAAGTCGGGCGGACGTCGCTCATCAGGGCCTTGCGGGCAAATTCCACCGCCATCACCGGCGGCTGGCCGCTGATGTGCGAGAGGAGGCCCGCCTTGAGGGAGAGGTAATACTTGGATTCCGCCTCGAAGGTGCCCTTGAGCGACTGCGCCATCGGCCCGAAGAAGCCATAGGCGACAAAGACGCCGAAGAAGGTGCCGACAAGCGCGCCGGCGATCAGGCCTCCCAGCACCTCCGGCGGCTCGGCGATCGATCCCATCGTCTTGATCACGCCGAGCACGGCGGCGACGATGCCGAGCGCCGGCGTTCCGTCGGCGATCCCCTGCATGGCACCAACGATACGTTCCTGCTCCTGGTGGTGAGTTTCCAGCTCCTCGTCCATCAGGGCGTCGATCTCGTGGACGTTGTCGGCACCCAGCGTCAACATGCGCATGTAGTCGCAGACGAACTCGACCGCATGATGGTTCGCCGCAAAAGTCGGGAAAGCATTGAAAAGCGTCGAATCGTGCGGATTTTCAATGTGCTGCTCGAGCGCGAGCAGGCCCTTCTGCTTCACAAGCCTGTACAGGCAAAACTGCATCGCCAGCAGTTCGACATAGGCTTCCCGCTTGTACTTCGGGCCTTTGAAGATCGTCCCGAACATGGCCGGCACAGCCTTGAGCACCGGCCCGGCGTTGCCGATGACAAAGGCACCGATCGCCGCACCGAGGATGATGACATACTCCCAAGGCTGCCAAAGCACGCCAAGTTTGCCGCCCATGGCGGCATAGCCGCCAAAGACGCAGAGGATGACGATGATTGTGCCGACGATCAGCCGCATGGATTTGCCACCTTCGAGCCGCAGCGGGTCCGGCCACTGCGCAGTCACGTATGTTCTGACCAATTGACCGATTACGGTTAAGGGCGAGTTTAGAGCCGCCGACCGCAGGTTGGCAGCGTCGTCCTCCGGCCAAGGCCTTGCCGCCTGGGGCGGCAGGGCAGGCACGGAGTGAAAATCGGTCTGCAATGAGGCTCCGCCAATCCCGGTTATCGGCCTCGGGCAGGGAACCATGCCCCGGGGCATCGATGCGGTGCTGCTTTGCGGTGAAGTGGCGAGGCTGAGGTTGCCGGAGGTGTAGATGATCGGTCCGCAGGCGAGTGCCGCGTCGAGGCGGCTCTCTTCAGCCCCTCAAAGGAACAATTCCGGCTTGGCGGTGTTGAAACTGATCAAGTTCGGAGAACTAAGATATGAACATCAAAGCCATGACTGCTGCGGGGGCTCTGGCCGTGTGCTGTGCTTTTCTGCCGACAGCCGGCCAAGCACAGGATGCCATCAAGGTTGGAACACTGCGATGCAATGTTTCCAGCGGGCTTGGCCTCATCATCACATCCAGTCGCGACATGAACTGCATATTCCGTCCTACGCGGGGTCCACGTGAAGCGTACCGCGGGACGATCCGCCGCTTTGGGCTCGACATTGGCGCAACTTCGAGGGGCGTCCTTCTCTGGGGCGTCGTGGCGGGAACTCCGCGGCCCACCAGAGGCGCACTTGCAGGCGACTATGTCGGCGCGAGTGCAGAAGCAACAGCAGGCGTCGGGCTTGGCGTCAACGCACTCATTGGCGGCTCAAACCGTGCCTACAGTTTGCAACCTATCTCTGTCGAAGGGCAACTTGGTCTCAACCTGGCTGCGGGTGTCGCCCAGTTGTCTCTTGTGAGCGTGCGCCGCTAGCTTGTTGTCCAGACCGGCAAGACACCTTCAACAAGCTTCTCCAACCATGGAAGACATTCGACATGAACCGCAATGAGGCCCAACTGTTCGAGCCTTTCAGGCTCGGTGATCTGGCTCTGCCAAACCGGATCGTCATGGGGCCGCTTACCCGCAACAGGGCCACGCACGGCACGGATGCACCCAACGACCTCACGGCGCTCTATTACGCGCAGCGTGCGAGCGCCGGGTTGATCATCACCGAGGCGACGCAGATTTCGCAGCAAGGCCAGGGTTATGCCTGGACGCCGGGCATCTACACGCCGGAACAGGTCAAGCACTGGAAGGCCGTGACCGATGCGGTCCACAAGGCCGATGGCCGCATTTTCATGCAGCTCTGGCATGTCGGGCGTGTCTCGCACACCTCGCTGCAAGCCAACGGGGCGGCCCCGGTCGCACCTTCGGCCATCATGGCCAAGACAAAGACATTCACCGAAGCCGGTTTCGCACCAACGTCGATGCCGCGTGCGCTGGAAGCCAGCGAGATACCCGGTATCGTGGCTGACTATGTACAGGCAGCCAGGAATGCACAGACGGCAGGCTTTGACGGCATCGAGATCCATGCCGCGAACGGCTACCTGATCGACCAGTTTCTCAAGGATGGCACCAATCACCGCACCGACGATTACGGCGGGACCATCGAGAACCGGGCACGCTTTGGTCTCGAAGTGACCGATGCGATCCTGAAGGTCTACCCCAAATCACGTGTTGGTATTCGCCTGTCGCCCGTGAGCCCGGCCAATGATGCGCTGGACAGCGACCCCGCCAAGCTCTTCGGATACTTTGTCTCGGAGCTTTCGCGGCGTGGTCTGGCCTATATCCACGTCATCGAGGGTGCGACGGGCGGGACGCGGGATGTCGCGCCGTTTGATTACCTGTCCATGCGAAAGTCGTTTGGCGGAGCCTATATCGGCAACAATGGCTATTCCCGCCAGATGGCCATCGATTCCGTTGCCAACGGCGCGGCTGACCTGGTCGCCTTCGGCAGGGACTATATCGCCAATCCCGATCTGGTTGAACGGCTCAGGGCCAATGCCCCAATCGCCGCCTCGGTTCAGGCAACCTGGTATGGCGGCGGGGCCGAAGGCTACACCGACTATCCAGCAATGGTGCAGAAGGCCACTTTGGAGCCAGTTTCGTAGGGCCACATGACATTCGCCGCGATTGCACGTCATCCTGCTGGTTACGGCGCGGCGTCGTTGCAAATCCTCGCATTGGCCGAGCAGGTCAAGGGCCGGACAGCGATCACCGTCGGTGAGGTGCTGGACGGTTTCGGCCGCGCCAATCTTGGCCTGACAATCCTCTTGTTCTCCCTGCCGGCCATGATTCCACTGCCAGGACCGATCGCGGTTTTCCTGGGCAGTTGCCTCGCCTTCGTGGCCGTCCAGGTGATGTGCGGCATGCGGCGTGTCTGGCTGCCGTTATGGCTGAGAGAGCGTCAGATCCGCCCTTCGATCGTCGCCGCGATGGCAGACAAGACGGTGCCAACGCTGCGTCGAGCCGAGGCGCTGCTGAAGCCGCGACGGCTGAAGCATCTGACAGGCCTTGGCGCACAAGCTGCGCTGGGATTCCCGATGCTGCTCCTGTCGGTCGCCTTGGCGCTGCCGCTCCCGTTGGGCAATGTTCTTCCGGTTATCGCTTTGAGCCTGACTGCGCTTACAATCCTTCAGAGGGATGGCCTTGCTGTGGTTGTCGCCATGGTCGTCACCATTCTGGCGTTGGTCTGGACTGTCATTCTTCTGATGACAGGTAGCTATATTCTCGATGCGATACTGTCTTCGATAGGATGGTCGTAGGGGCCGATCTGACGTGCCCCGATTTTTCCAGATAGTCCGAGACCCTGAGTTTCCTCCAGCGTCTCGGCAACCTCGGTTGGACTTGTCTGCCAGAAATCGGAATTATTAGTTCAGGCGGCACGCGCCATCAGGAAGCGACCCGGCGTGTGCCCGAGGCGGGCCCCGATCCCAAACTGGCGGACAGAAAAGGGGTGGTGCCGCTCGCACGTGCCCGCGCCAAAGGGTCCACGGAAGCTGCGCTTCTGATTCGGCTGACTGGTGGAAGTGTGCGGCGTTGGCAAGTCCATACGACGCCGGACCGCTAATCTGACATCGTCCGGCAATACGAATTGTCCAGTCAAGCAGAGTGATATACCGTTGCCCCATGGCGCGGTGTTTCCGCTCCTTCTGGGGAGAATATTCATGAGTAAGTTCAGTGCACTAAGGATCGCGGCTAGCTTCGGCATGGCTCTTGGTCTTGGTTTGGCCATGTCAGCGCCGGCCAATGCCCAGGCCACGCTTGATGCTGTGAAGAAGCGTGGCAAGGTACTGTGTGGCGTCTCACCCGTGTCGGCCGGGTTCTCGTTTGCTGATGACAAGGGCGTGCGTCGTGGTTTCGATTCCGATGTCTGCCGCGCCATTTCCGCGGCTGTGTTCGGTGATCCGGAAAAGGTCGAGTCGGTTCCGCTCAGCACCAATGTGCGCTTCCAGGCGCTTCAGTCCGGCGAAATCGATGTCCTGTCGCGCCAGACCACCTGGACTTTCTCGCGAGACAATTCGCTTGGCCTCGATTTCGGACCGGTGGTGTTCTATGACGGTCAGGGCATCATGGTGCCCGCAAAGCTCAACGTTAAGAGTGCCAGCGAGCTTGCCAGCGCCGTCGTCTGCGTCCTGCCAGGGACGACAACACAGCAGAACCTCGAAGACTTCTTCCGACCCCGCAACATCAAGTATGAATCGGTCGTGATCGAGAATTCGGATGAGTGGCGCAACGCCTATTTCACCGGCCGCTGCGATGCCATCACGACAGATCGCTCTGACCTCGCGTCGGTCCGCTCTGTTGCGCCCGATCCCAAGGCCCATGTCATCCTGCCTGAGACGATCTCGAAGGAGCCACTGGCACCGGTCGTCAGACAGAACGATGCCAACTGGCGCGATATCGTCAGCTGGGCGGTCTACGCAATGGTTGCCGCGGAAGAACTCAAGATCACCCAGGCCAATGTCGAAACCTTCCTGACCAGCAAGAACCCCGAAGTGCAGCGCATGCTTGGCGTCACTGGCGATCTCGGCAAAATGCTTGGTCTTGAGCCGCGATGGGCATTCAACGTCATCAAGGGCGTTGGCAACTATGAAGAGGTGTTCAACCGCAACCTGGGACCAGACACCCGCATCGGTCTTTCCCGCGGTCCGAACAAGTTGTGGACGGAAGGCGGTCTGCTCTATTCGCCACCGTTCAGGTGAGGTTCCTGCCGGGATCTGTTCCGGCATAAATCCAAGAGCCCGGCAGGTGATTGATTGTCACCTGCCGGGCCCATCTCTCCTCAGGTCAAGAGTTCAGACGGGCACGCCGGAATGATGCGACTGTTCTACGACCTGCGTGTGCGTGCCATTCTTTATCAGGTATTGGCGGTGGCAGGCGTTGTCGCGACCGGCTGGTATCTGGCTTCCAATGTATCGCAGAAACTTGCCGAGCAGAACATCGTCACTGGCTTTGCTTTCCTCGGCCGCGAAGCCGGCTTCGTCATCAGCCAGAGTTTCATCGACTACAAGCCGACCGACACTTTCGCCCGCGCCCTTCTGACCGGTGTTCTCAACACGATCTGGGTCTCGTCGCTGGCGGTCACCTTCGCCACATTGATTGGTGTTGTCATCGGCATTGCACGGCTGTCGAGCAATCCGATGCTCAGGTCACTTGCCTTCCTGTATGTCGAGGTGCTGCGCAATGTGCCGCTGCTTCTGTACCTGTTCCTTTGGTACGGGCTGATCATCACGATGTTGCCGCCGGTGCGCGAGGCCATCGAGTTGGTGCCGCATGTCTTTGTCTCAAACAGCGGTCTGACGATCCCGGCCATGATGTGGTCACCAGCCCACACGAACGTGCTTTTGGCCTTTGCAGCCGGCGTTGTGCTGGCCATGTTCGTGCGCAGGCGCATGATCGCGCAGCGGGTCGTGACCGGGCAGGCCAGACGCATCTGGCCCTGGGTGCTGATGTCGCTGTTTGCACCGGTCCTGATCGCCGTTCTGGTCTTTCAGCCCGAGATCGCCATCGAGTACCCTCAGAAAGGTCGGTTCCGCCTCACCGGAGGAGCGCATCTCAAGCCAGAGTTTACGGCACTCCTGTTGGGTTTGACGCTCTCTGCGTCAGCCGGCATCGCGGAGACGGTGCGCTCCGGCATTCTTTCGGTTCAGAAAGGGCAATGGGATGCCGCCAAGTCGCTGGGGTTCGACCGCGGCATGTCCTTGAAGCTCGTGGTCTTGCCGCAGGCGCTTCGGGTCATCATTCCGCCGCTCACGAGTTCCTATCTCAGCCTGTTCAAGAACTCGTCACTCGCAACCGCGATCGGCTACCCTGATCTGGTGCTCGTCACAAACACGACGATGAACCAGACCGGTCAGGCGATCGAAGGCATAGCCATCATGATGATGGTCTATCTCAGCCTGTCGATCATGATTTCGCTGCTCATGAACTGGTACAACGCCCGCGTGGCGCTCAAGGAGCGTTGAGTGATGGCGCAAAACGATCCAGCATCCGTGATGCCGCCACCGAAGCCGGGCTATCTGCAGCGCGTCGTGAGGCCGCTGTTTGGAACGCCGCTCAACGCGGTGATCTCCTTGATCTGCCTGTGGCTGTTCTGGATCATCGTCAAGGCTGTCTGGGGCTGGCTTGTGACCCGTGCGGTTACGGAAGGTGGTGCCGCCGTGTGCCGGGCCAGCAGCGGCGCCTGCCTGCCTTTTCTCGTCACAAAGGCGCGGTTCATGATCTTTGGCGTCTATCCCTACGACGAGCACTGGCGCCCTGGCCTGTCGATGGCGCTGTTCTTTGCAGCCATTGGCGTTTCGATGATGCCGCGCTTCTGGGGGCGATGGCTCCTTGCACTCTGGGCAATGGTGATCACCGCCAGCATGATCTTGATCTCAGGCGGAATGTTCGGCCTCAGGGCCGTGCCGACTACAATGTGGAGCGGCCTGCCGCTGTCCTTCATCCTCACGGCTGTTGGCCTTGCACTGGGCTTTCCGCTTGGCGTTGTGCTGGCGCTGGCGCGCGCCTCGAAACTGCCCGCGATCCGCATCATCGCCGTGGTCTTCATCGAGGTCATTCGCGGCGTGCCGTTGATCTCGATCCTGTTCATGGCGTCTGTGATGCTGCCGCTGTTCATGCCGACCGGCGTGACGGTGGACAAACTGCTGCGCGCCCAGATCGCGATCATCATTTTCGCAGGGGCCTATATCGCCGAGGCTGTGCGTGGTGGATTGCAGGCAATCCCGCGCGGCCAGCACGAGGCCGCTGGTGCACTGGGGCTGCATTACTGGCAATCGATGCGACTGATCGTGCTGCCTCAGGCGCTGAAGATCGTGATCCCGCCGCTGGTCAACATCTCGATCGGGTTCTTCCAGGACACGACGCTGGTCACGATCATCGGACTGCTGGATTTTCTCTCGACGATACGGACCGCGATGCTGGACCCGGAATGGATCGGCGCTGCCGTGCTGGAGGGCTATGTCTTCGCCGCGACGGTGTATCTCGTCTTTTCCTATGGAATGGGGGCCTACAGCCGGTATCTCGAGCGTCGCCTGCGCACAGGGCACCACTAGGCAGGGAATTCACCCGGCTCTCGACGCGCGGAACTCCTTGGCAAAATCCATGGCCTGATAGGACCAGTAGGTCATCTGGGCGGTGGCCCTGCCAAAGGGGCCGCCTGCCCAGTTGAGCCCGAATGGCGCATATTGCCGGTAGCGGTCGCTTGCGCCCAGAATGCCCTCGGCAATCACCCTGCCGCCAATCGCGGTGGTGTTGAGGCCATGTCCGCCGAACCCGTAGCAATGCCAGACATTCGGCTGCATCTGGCCAATCATCGGCATGAGATGGCGCGCATAGGACATGAGCCCCGACCAGGCGACATCAATCCCGATGCCAGCGAGGGATGGATAGGTCGAGACCATCGTTGCGCGCAACATGTCCGCAAGACGTGCAGGCTCGCTCTTGCGGGTGGTAATGCGGCCGCCCCAGAGCAGCCTGCGGCCTTCATCGACAAGGCGGTAGTAGTCGCCTGCACGCCGGCTGTCGCTGATCGCATAAGGCACGCCGATGGCGGCCCCGATGCGCTCGGGTGCGGCCTCGGTCAGCAGCACATAGGTCGCGATCGGCAACATGGCGCGCTGAAGTTTCGGTGACACCTGGCCCGTGTAGCCGCCCGTTGCAAACACGACATCGCGGGCCTGCACCTCTCCATTGGACGTGCGCAGTACCTTGGTTGCGCCATCAAGTGCGGTGTCGATCACGGGCGAAGCTTCGAACACCTGCCCGCCAGACGCCTCGATGCCGGAGGCGAGACCCTGCGCATAGTTGAGCGGATGGAAATGGAACGCCCGGGGATCGAACAACGCGTCGTAGTACTTCGTCGAGCGCAGCACCGCGCGGACCTGGGCCTTGTCGCGGAACTCCAGCTTGTAGTCGAAATCCCGCGCCATCTGCTCCTGACGAGCCTTGAGGGCAGACGCGTCAGCGTGGCGCAGCACGCTCAGTTTTCCATAGGTCACGACATTGTCTGCCCGACCGAGAGCGTCGAGATTGTCCTCGACGATCCGTACGCCCTCGATCGACAGCCGGTAAAGATCAAGCGCAGCGTCGCGGCCCGCCATCATTGCAATGTGTGAGAGGCTTGTGGCGTATCCCGGGCCGACAAAGCCACCGTTGCGGCCAGAAGCACCCCAGCCAATGCGCTCCGCCTCCACAATGGCCACCTTGCGTCCAGCACGTGCCAGTTCGAGCGCAGCAGTCAGTCCCGCCAGCCCGCCGCCGATGATGGCCACATCAACGCTGACGGTCCCTCGGAGCGCGCCCCGTTCCGGCGATGGGCTGCGGGTGCGGGCGTAATAACTATCAACGTAGTCGGCCATCGACCCCTCCTCAAGGAAAGTCAGCCTGATCAGGCAGGAAGATCAAGAGCAGCCAAGCGGCAGTGACAGGGGCGCGAGTGTCTTCAGCGAACGGCGCTGTGGATCAGCCTGCTCTGCCGACCGGCAGGCGCGTTTCTGTGCATCCTGCAATTGCCGGACTGCTCCCTCGACATCGAGTGTCATGACCTTGCCATCGCGCACGATGTTGCGGCCATCCACAAAGACATCGCGCACAGCACGATCGGCTGCGCAATGGATCAGGTTGCGCAGCGGGTCATGCACAGGTTGCATGGTCGGGACGGACAAATCCACAAGCACGAGATCGGCCTTTGCGCCAACAGCGATGCGGCCGATATCATCGCGGCCCAGCGCCTTCGCGCCGCCGGTGGTCGCAACGTCAAACAGTGTCCCCGTATCGAGGTCGAAAACCGATCCTGCGGTGACCCGCGAGCAGATGAGCGCCTCGCGCATCTCCTCAAGCATGTTGAACGGATAGCTGTCGGTGCCGAGACCGACATTGACGCCGGCACGGCGATACCCCCCCAGCGTCTGCAACGTCATGCCAGAGCGGGCGAAGGTCACGGGGCAGTGCGCTACGGTGGCGCCAGAGCGCGCGAGCGGTGCCAGATCGTCCCGCGTCCGCTGCCGCGTCCAGCTGTGATGATCGAGAAAAATGCAATGACCGATGATGAGGTCGGGCCCAAGCAACCCGAGCCGCTCCATCATCTGCGGCGCAGTCTCTCCCGACCGGCGCAGGAGCTCCTCGTGTTCGGCCATGGTCTGCGCGCCGTGAATGGTGATGCGATAGCCGCGGGACCGGGCCTCGGCTGCCGCCTCGCGCAGCAACTCTTCCGAACAAGTCTCAATCTGCGAGGGTGCGATGACGCCATCGATCCTACCCGAGGGATGCGCCCGTGCCTCGTCGACGAAAGCCAAGGCCTGCTGGTAGCGCTCACGCCCCCGCACCTTGTCCCACGAAAAATCAAGCCGGTGGCTCCCCTCCATCCGCCATGCTGCCTCGCGGAAGCCGGGCGCGAGCCAGGCGCGCATACCGCTTTGCGCGGCAAGCGGCAGCCAAAGTGGATGGACGCCTGCAATGTCGAGATGCGTCGTGACACCGGAACGCATCAGATCGGCCAGCATCACAATCTGGCAGGCGGCTTTCGCATCGGCATCAGAGTCGACCAGCGCCGAATACTCGTACAGCGCATTGCCCCAGAGTGCGGCGGTGCCGACATCCTCGAAAAGGCCTTTGGCGATGGGTTCGTCGCCGGAATGACAATGTATGTTGACGAGCCCGGGCATTGCCATGACCTGACGTCCGTCGATCTCGGTCTCGGCCTTGCCTGCATAGGCTGGCCCGACATGCAGGAAACCTTCCTCCGAGAATGCGACATCAACGTCCTGCCGGTAGCTATGGCTGGCCTCGCCATCGGCGCGAACAATCGCCCAAGCACAATTTCGGATGACAGTGACGGGAGCGGACATGTGGACCATCGCAGTGTGCCCTGGCGGGAGGAAACTTGTTCGTTGTCTTGCTCATGATGGCTCCACCTTCTTGGGAGATGGGGCCTCCGGCAAACCCAGTGCGGTTCACTCGATCTTGCCACACGCCCACCAGAGCACACGTGTGGAACTGGATACAGGCACGGCAAAGGATTCGCCCGAAAAAACCATACAAGCCAGATTTTTACGTGGAAGAATGGCGGTGCTGCCAAACAAACCGGAAAGATCTCGGAACTCGCCCTAACCCAGCCGTGTTCAGGCCACGCAGAGTTCAGGCCATGCGACCAGCGCCGGTACGTCGATCCTTGAACCGAAGGTCTGCGGAGCGAAATTCCGGCGGCTGATGAGCGTGCGTTCCTGTTCGAAGTGGTTGTGGATCGAGCCATGGACTGCGGCGAGCTTCTGCAAACTACGCACGCGCCGGAAGCGAAGCATCGCACGTTCCCGTCGTTGGCCCGCCAGCACGCCAGCGGTATCAGGGCCGATGGCTTGGATCAGGGCAGAGCGCCGGCTTTGGTGGGCGCTTTGCTTGCACACGTCGAAGCGCGGACCACCAGCGTTCCGGGAAGCCGCAGATCATGCGGGCCGCCGTCAGGCGGCCGCGTCTGCATCGCCAGCGCCATGGCGGAGTCGACGATGGTGGCGATCGGCTGCCGGACTGTCGTGAGCTGGTAGCGCGGCCATGAGGACATGGCGATGTCGTCGAAGCCCGCCACGGCAACATCCCGGGGCACCGACAGCCCGCATTGATCGCGCAAGGCATCCATGCCGCCTAAAGCGAGGATATCGTTGGCAAAGAACACGGCCTCTGGCCGGCTGGAGAGCGACAGCTCCTGCGCGGCCGTCCACCCGGCCATATAGCTGTATTCCCCTGCGCTTAGCGCATCAGTCAGCGTCATGCCGTGCTCGGCGATCCGGGTGATGAAGGCATCCCGCCGCTCGCGTGCGATCACGGTATGGGCAAGACCCCCGACATAGCCGACCTTGCGCACGCCCAGCTCATGGAAATGGTCAGCCACCGCGCGCGTGCCCGCCACACTGTCGCAGGTGATCGAAGGCAGGTCGGTTTCCGCCGCCACGCGGTTCACGAGGATCATGCGGCGCCCTTCAGCCGCCCACAGCAGATCCTTTGCCGACAACACGGTGGCTGAAATCACGATGACAAGCGTCACATTGAAGAGCCTCAGTGCCGCAAGCTGCTGCTTCACGTCGGCGCCCTGCGTGACATTGAAAAGCAAGGTCTGGAGGCCAGCCTGCTGCAGTGCCTGTGTCAGCCGTTCCAGAAGTGCGGAATAGAACGGGTTCCTGAGGTCTGAAATAACGAGGCCCACCACATCGCGTTGCAGACCCGAAAGGCTGCGGCCGACCGGATGGGGGCTGTAGCCAAGCCGCTCCGCAGCTGCGAGCACGCGCGCGCGCAACTGGGGTGAGATGGAAGCTCCTGGCGTGAAGGCGCGGGAGACAGCCGACTGGCTGACGCCGATCATCTCGGCAAGGTCGCGGGAAGTCAGGACAGATTCGCTCATGGCGACCATAAACGTCAATTGCATCATTGATGCAACAGAGATTTGGATCGAACTAGGAGCAGAAACCTCTCAGAAAAGTCTGATACTGGAGAGTTGCGCCCACATAGGCCGCCGAGATGCGCCGTTTTGATGTCATCTATCTCCACAAAGCCGCGATCCAAGATAGACCCTGAAAGGCTGTTGCATCGTCGTTCATTTCAACCTAGTCTTCCGTCAACTCGCAGGCGTCCGGATGTCCGGACGGACAAGACGAGGCGGGAAGGAACGAGGGCATGTCGGGCCGTGCACTGCATGGTATCCGCGTTATTGACCTGTCTGAATCGGTGGCAGGGCAGTATTGTTCGCGGCTTTTTGCGGATTTCGGCGCTTCGGTCACCCTGATTGAGCCGCCCTGCGGCTCGGCAATTCGGCGCCGGGGGCCTTTCTCGGGCGCAACCGGGGCTTCTCTGACGTTTCTGCATCTCAATTCAGGCAAGTCGTCAACTGTCCTTGATGCGTCGCGCACGGAGCTTCAGGCGCTTGCTGCCTCGGCCGATGTCGCGATCCTGCCGAACGCGGAGCGCAGCGCCCTGCCTTTCCCGACCTCGGCCATCACCGTCGACATCAGCGCCTTCGGGCGCGAAGGGCTGCGCGCAGGCTGGCAGGGCCCCGAGATCGTGATCCAGGCATTGTCCGGGATGATGTTCAACAACGGGGCTGATGGCCGCGAGCCACTTTACGGCTGCGGCGAGCGCTCCTCCTACGCCGCTGGCCTGGCGGCATATATCGGAGCATTGGCAGCACTTCTGGCGCGCGGGCCGGATGGGCCCGGCCAGCATGTCGAGATTTCGGCTGCGGAGACTGCCGCAGCGATGTGCTTTCCCTTTCCCTTTCAGCACATCTACAGCGGCACGCTCCGTCGCCGCGCAGACGTCACCAATCCGTGCGGGCAGGTGTTGTGCCACGATGGTTGGGTCTGCATCTGGATCTACAATCATCGCTGGATCAGGTTCTGCGAGACAGTTGACCTCCAGCACCTGATCCACGACGAGCGCTTCGCCGACCCCGCGATCCGCCGCCGCAACTGGGGCACGCTCTTCGCGATTATCCAGGAGCGTCTTGCCTGCGAGGATGCCGAGGCCCTGGTCGACAAGCTGCAGCGCGCCGACATCATCGCAGCCAAGTCCTACCGGCTGACCGAGTTGCCGCATCAGGCGCATCTGTCGGAGCGCGGCTGGTGGGAGCAGCTTCCAGATGGGCAGCGGCTGCTCGGCGCGCCATTCCGGCTCTCGCGCACCCCGCGCCATGTTTCCGGCGGCGCCCCTGCTCTGGGAGAAGCGCAGCCCCTGGAACAGGAGCGCGCTCCCTTCGCGCCCATCAAGGCTCTTGCCCCGGCGAATGCCGGCTCGGGTCCACTCGCGGGCCTTCGCGTGCTCGAACTCACAACAGCGTGGGCCGGACCGATGGCCGGCCGTGTCCTGGGCTTCCTTGGAGCCGAATGTGTCCACATCGAATCGCCCAACCGGGTGAATTCCTGGCGGCTCAACAAGGAAACGCCCAACCCGGACAATTTCCCCTCGGGCCAGCCGGGAGAGCGGCCTTATGACCGCTCATTCCTGTTCAACTCGCAGAACGTCAACAAGCTCTCGTGCATCCTCGACCTCAAGACCAGCGAGGGCCGCGAGATTGCCAGGCGCCTCGCCATGGCCTGCGATGTTGTCATCTGCAACTTCCGCCCCGGCACGCTGGCCAAGCTCGGCCTCGACTATGAAAGCCTCCGGCGTGACCGGCCCGACATTATCGTGGCGGAACTTCCAGCCTTCGGCCTCAAAGGCCCGCTGGCCAACCACGCAGCTCTGGGGCCGACCATGGAGATGGCCGCCGGCATGTCGAGCCTTGTCGGCTACCGCGATGCGCAGCCGGAAACGACCGGACCTTCCTACCTCGACCCGATCGGCGGCTTCAACACCGCAGCGGCCATCCTGACGGCGCTCGTTCATCGCCAGCGCACGGGTGAAGGCCAGCATGTCGAAGTGCCGCAAGTGGAGGCCGCAATGCACTTCATCGGGGGTGAGATCCTGTCAGCTGCGGAAACGGGTATGGACCCGGTCCGGAACGGCAACAGGGTCGCCCATGCCGCGCCGCATGATGCCTTTGCCTGCGCAGGCTCCGAATCCTGGGTTGCCATTGCCGTCCGGGACGAGGCCGAATGGACTGCGCTCTGCAAGATAATGGCGCGCCCCGACCTTGTTGCAGACCCGCGCTTCGCCACATTGGCGGCGCGCAAGCGGCACGAGGATGAGCTCAATGCCGTGATCGAAGCATGGACCGCCACGCAGGACCGGCATGCGCTGGCTACGCGTCTCCAGGAAGCAGGCGTTCCGGCCGCGCCGGTGCAGACGCCGAGCGATGTCGCCACGGATGCGTATCTCCTGCAGCGCGGCTTCTTCCGTCGCCTCGAACATCCCGACGCGGGGGAGCATCCGCATCCAGGCCTCCCGTTCCACCTCAGCGTGACACCCGGCGGCCAGCGCCGACCAGCGCCGGCCTTCGGCCAGCACACAGAGGAGGTGCTGGCGCGCATCGCGGGCCTTGCGCCGCAGGAGATCGTCCTTGCCAAGGCAGCCCATGCGACCGCCACGCGGCCGCTGCCAGGCCATTAGGAGCGCGCCGCCATGATCGCCGCAGCGCCCGAACCCATCGCCCTTACCATCAGGCTCGATGACAGCCCCCGCTACAAGGGCAGCGTTCATGACGATGAGGTCGCGCGGCGCATGGGCTATCGTGCCGCGCTGATTCCGGGGGCCTTTCTCTACGGGCATTTCAGCCGCGTTGCGGTCGACATGTGGGGTCGGCGCTGGATCGAGGCCGGTTCCATGGGCGCCAGCTTCCGCCGCCCGGTCTACAATGGTGACGCGGTCGAGATCACCATCACGCCGGAGCCCGGAACAGGACGGTTCGCACTAGCCCTCGTCGGTGCGGATGGCCGCACCGCCGCCGAAGGCTGGATTGCACCGGCGGCCGATATTCCCTTGCCCCGGCTGGACGCCTGGCCGCTCCGCGCTGTCTCGGACACGCGCCCGGCCATCGCCGTCGGCGCCGAGCTCATCGGCCTTACCGGAACCACGCCCGGCTCGCTGCTGACCGAGGAGGAGATCAGGCAGTCGCGGTCGGACTTCGCGGAAACGCACCCCCTCTACCAGAATGAAGGCCTCGCCCATCCCGGATTCCTGATGCGGCGGGCGATGTTCGAGGTGAATGCCAGCTTCCGCTGGCCCGGCCCGGTCGTGCTCACGGCCTGCGAAGCGCAGCATTTCGCACTCGTCCGCCCCGGCATGCGGATCGAGACGTCGAGCGTGATCGCAGAGGTCTTCGAGCGTCGCGGCAAGCACTATGTCGTTACCGATGAGCTGATGCTGGCCGATGGCCGCCCGTCAGCGCGCTTCAGGCGCACACAACTCTATGCGCAGGGAGCGGGCTGATGCGCGCGCTGCATGGCTTGCCAGAACAGTTTGTGGTGGCGTCAGATCATGATCCTGCGGGCCGGCGCTTGCGCACGTCCCGCCAAAAAGAAGCACAAGACGGATGGAAGCGCAGGGAGCGGATGGACATGGCGACATGAGGGCCCATTGAAGCGGCTGCGGCGCGCAGAAGGCGCTGGCGCAAGCAACATGGACCACATGAGCCGATGTCTTGCCGTTCCACGCCAGGGGAGGCGAGGACGATGACACAAGCACGCGCAACGATTAAGAGCGTCGAACCATTCCAGGTGGCCTGGTCGCCGGAGGATCCGCCGGGAAGCCGGAGCGCCTTCGTCCGGGTCACAACCACCGATGGCGTCGTCGGCTATGGCGAGGCGTCGCCCATGCAGGGTGGACTGCATTCGCTCGGCATCATCGAACGGGACATCGCTCCCGGGCTTGTCGGAGCTGATGCTTTCGATCAGGCCGTTCTCCATGACCGGTTCTTCCACCGCAACATCAAGCTTGGACCTGAAGGCGCGGTGACAGGTGCCCTCGCGGCAATCGACATCGCGCTCTGGGACATCAAGGGAAAAGTGCTGGGCCTCTCCATTGCCAAGATGCTTGGCGGGGCGTGGCGCAACGACGTGGCCTTTTATTCCTCGATTGGCGGCAACGCGAACCGTTCGGTCGAAGAGGTGCTGAAGGTGGTTGATGGCCGCTTCCAGCGCGAGAAGCCATCCGCGATCAAGATCCGCCGCGACGGCGATCGCTCCAAGCTGGACATGGACATCGCCGGTGACATCGCGAAGGCCAGGGCAGTGCGCAAGCTGGTTGGGGAGGACTTCCCCCTCGCCTTTGATGCCAACAATGGCTACTCGGTCGGCGGCGCGATCAGGGTAGGGCGGGCTCTCGAGGAGCTGGGCTATGCCTGGTTCGAAGAGCCCGTTCAGCACTACGACGTGCGCAACATGGGCGAAGTGGCGCAACGGCTCGACATCACCGTTTCAGCCGCAGAGCAGACCTACACGCTGCAGGCGCTGGTCGACATCATCAATGCCGGCGTGCGGATGGTCCAGCCCGACATCGTCAAGATGGGCGGCATCACCGGCCTGATGCAGTGCGCTGCCATCTGTTACGCCCATGGCGTCGAGCTGGTGCCGCACCAGACCCAGCCCACCATCGGTCATATCGCCAACCTGCACGTCCTTGGCGCGATCATGCATCTCACCAAGCCGGCCGAATATGCGGATGGATCGGGCCGCATGAATGCAGCCTTTCCCGATCTGCCCAAACCCCAGAACGGAAGATTTGCCATCCCGGATGGTCCCGGGCTGGGCATTGCCATCAACGACGGCGAACTCAGGCGCAAGAGCGTCTGACAACAACCGCATAACGGAGGGAAGTCCATGGATCGTCGTGAAGTGCTCAAACTCGGGACCGCCGCCTTTGCGGCAAGTGTCGCCGGGCTCGCCTCGTCCCACGCACAGGAAGCCGATGTCCTGCGCATCGGCATCGCCGCCGCAAGACCGCGGCACAGCGACCCGAACCTGACCACGCAAGGCTCTGACAACTGGGCCACCGAGCAGATGTACGAACAGCTCGTGCGGCCCGATGACGGCCGCTTCGCGGTGAAGCCAGAGGACAACATCCCAACCCTCGCAACCAGCTGGACGCAGTCTGATGATGCGCTGACCTGGCGCTTCAAGCTCCGCGAGGGAGTGCAGTTCCACAAGGGCTATGGCGAGATGACCTCGGAGGACGTGGTCTTCTCCTATGAGCGCGCCATCAAGAACGGCACCAACACCACTGTGATGTCAAACATCGCCGATGTGCAGCCCGATGGCCGCCATGGCGTGGTGATCAGGCTCAAGAGTCCGGATGCTCTGTTTCTCGGTTCGATTGCCTTCAGCAACAACACCTCGATCGTTTCGAAAAAGGCGGCGCTCGAGATGGGCGAGCGCTTCGCGACCGACGCTGTCGGCACGGGCCCCTACGAGCTCGCCAAGTTCGACCCGAACGGGGCGGTTATCCTGAAGCGCCATGAGGGCTACTGGGGTCAGAAGGCGAAGATCGGCAATGTGGAGTGCCTCTATATTGCCGACACCACGGCGCGCACGCTGGCCGTACTCGCTGGCAAGATCGACATGATGGAGGCCGTGCGGGCCCCCGGTTGGGTCGATTCCATCCTCCAGCGCGATCGCACGCTGAAGATGGACATGACGGCGCCGGGTTCGTTCAACACCCTGCATGTCAATCTGACGCGCCAGCCCTTCGGCAACCTCAAGGTCCGGCAGGCGCTCATGCACGCCATCAACCGGCCCGCTGTCGCGCAGGCCCTGGCGCCCATGGGCGGGGTCCTGGCCAACCTGCAGCCACCCGGCTTCCCGGCCGGCTTCAAGACCGAGGAACTGCCGCCCGAATTGCGCTATGCGCATGATCCGCGCCGGGCGCGCCAGCTTCTCGCTGAAGCAGGATTTCCCAACGGGATCAGCTTTTCGGCCAACAGCAGCCGGCGGGAGGACTACGCCTCGACCATGCTCATCGTGCAGGAGCAGCTGCGCGCCGCAGGCTTCAACATGGACCTCAAGATCGGCGATCACACCGCCTATCATGCCGACAATCGCTCGGACAAGAACACGCTCGCCATGCACTCATCGAGCTACCCGCCCATCCCGACCCAGCTTTACCAGCAGCAACTTGCCAAGGCCTCGCTGGTGAAGGCGGATGGCACCGGCGGTGGCAACTACAGCCACTACGGCGTTGCCATGCCCGGGATCGATGATCTGCTTGACAAGGCCCTGAACTCGCCAAGCTTCAAGGACTACGAGGCCATCTGCCGCCAGATCGAGCTTCAGGTGCTGCGGGACCTGCCGCTCATCGGGCTCTCGACACTATCCTTCACCGTCGCACGGCGCGGGAACATCGACCTCGGCTATGAGGTGAAGGGTGGTTATGCGCGCTGGCGGTTCCATCGCGCCACCAAGCGCGTTTGAAAGGAACGAGGGCGGATGGGCCAGTTCCTCCTCAGAAGGCTCTTCGATGCGGTGCCGACGGTCCTGCTTGTCCTGACCCTCGTCTTCGTGGCGATGCGCATTCTGCCAGGCGACCCGGCCCTCGCTGCCCTTGGCGATAATGCTCTGCCCGAACAGCTCGCGGCCTTTCGTGAGCAGTTCGGGCTCAACAAGCCGCTCTGGCGTCAGTATGTCGACTTCCTCGCCGGCGTGCTGACCTTCGACCTCGGACGCTCGCTGCTGCACAACCAGCCGGTCGTGTCGCTGCTTGCCCATGCATTGCCCTTTACGGTGGAACTCACCATCGTCGCGACCTTCATTGGCGTGGCGATTGGCGTGCCGCTCGGCGTGTTGGCTGCGACGCACCGCAACAGGCTGCCCGATTCCGGCGTCCGGCTGTTTTCGCTCGTTGGCTACGCCGTGCCCGACTTCTACCTCGGGGCCCTGTTGCTCATCGTCTTTTCGCTCAATCTCGGGCTGTTTCCGATCAGCGGCGGCGGCGTCGGCTTCTGGGATCGCATGTATCACATCATGCTGCCCGCCATTACGCTTGCCTTCCTCAAGGCCGCCTTCATCGGCAAGCTCACACGCACCTCCCTGCTCGAGGTCTTCGGCAAGGACTACGTCCGCACCGCCCGGGCCAAGGGCGCGCGCGAAGGCCGTGTCATCTATCGACATGCGCTGCGCAATGCGATGCTGCCACTGACCACGGGCCTCGGCATCAGCCTGCTCGCCACCTTGTCGGGCTCTGTGGCGGTGGAGTTGGTGTTTAACCGGCCAGGCGTCGGAACCTTGCTGATCGGTGCGATCAGCGAGCGTGATTATGCCGTCATCCAGGGCGGCATCATCGTCTTCGCCCTCCTCGTCGTTTTTGTGAACCTTCTCATCGATCTGCTCTACATCGCTGTCGATCCAAGGCTGAGAGTGCAGGCATGACGCTCGCCGCCGACCATACCGAGCTCATCGCGCCGGAACCCTCGCGGCTTGTCATTCTGCGGCAAGTGCTGCTGGATCGGCCCAGCACGATGGCGGCTGTGGCCCTGATCGGCGTCTTCGTGCTGATCGCGACCTTCGCGCCGCTTCTCGCCCCCTATGATCCGCTGGCGCAGAGCTATATCAAGATCAACCGCGTGCCCTCGGCCGAGCATTGGTTGGGGACCGACCAGTTCGGCCGCGATGTGCTGTCGCGCATGATCTTTGGCTCGCGCAATTCGCTGATCATCGGCGTTCTTGCGCCCCTGCTGGCCGCCATCATTGG
>CALRRR020000006.1:0-172346 GCA_943370645.1 Hydrogenophaga intermedia
CCGGATTTGAGAACGAACAGCCACAATGCGACGCCCACCAGCATGTAGGGCAGGAGTCGCGTGACACCGCGCAGGTTGAGAAGTCCGAGTGCGGCGATGGCCAACCCAGCAAGGCCAAGGGCACCCATGCTGATCTCGGCCGTGTAGAACACCGCGATGATCAGGATCGCGCCAAGGTCGTCGATCACGGCAACCGCCAGCAGGAAAGCCTTGAGCGCCGGAGGAACCCGCGAGCCGAGCAGCGCCACGACCCCGACCGCAAAAGCGATATCGGTGGCCGACGGAATAGCCCAGCCGTTGACGTAGGCCGGGTTGGACCCTGCCAGGGCCAGGAAGATCGCGGCGGGAGCGGCCATGCCGCCGATTGCGCCGGCAAAAGGCAGGATCGCCCGCTTGCGGTCTGACAGGGCCCCTTCGGCGAACTCGGCCTTGATCTCCAGTCCGACGAACAGGAAGAAGATCGCCATCAGCAGGTTCTTCACCCAGTTCTTCAGCGAATCCGCCAGCTGGAAGCTGCCCACATCAAGGCTGATTGGCGTGTTGAGGAGCGCCTTGTAGACGCCGGCCAGCCCGGTATTGGCGAAGATCAGGGCCGCCACCGTCGCCGCCATCAGCACGAAGGCGCCGACCACCTCCGGGTTTGGTCCGCTCGCGGATGTCTGGCTCGATGCGGAGGGAGAAGTGGCCAAATCAGGCTCCTGTCAAAATTACGCGTTTTTCCGGATATGGAACACAAACCCGGGAATCCAAGCAGGTCGCGCATGAAAAGCGGCGGAAAATCGCAAAAAAGCCCCGCATCTCACGATGCGGGGCTGTGAATTCGCCTATTTCAGGCTTGGAACACGCCTGGACGTGGAACTGATGGCTTGCGCCTCAGACCGTGGCCGGGTCGATCTTGACGCCGGGGCCCATGGTCGACGAAATCGCGACGCGCTGGATGTAGGTGCCCTTCGCGCCAGCCGGCTTGGCCTTGGAGACCGCATCGGCGAAAGCCTTGATGTTGGTCACCAGCTTGTCGGCATCGAAAGAGGCCTTGCCGACGGCGGCATGCACGATCCCAGCCTTCTCGACGCGGAACTCGACCGAGCCACCCTTGGCAGCCTTGACCGCGCCGGTGACATCCATCGACACTGTGCCGACCTTGGGGTTCGGCATCAGGCCGCGCGGGCCCAGCACCTTACCGAGACGGCCGACGAGCGGCATCATATCCGGCGTGGCGATGCAGCGATCGAAGTCGATCTTGCCGCCATTGACCACCTCGAACAGGTCTTCGGCACCGACGATGTCGGCACCGGCCTTGGTGGCCTCATCGGCCTTGGCACCGCGTGCGAACACAGCGACGCGCAGCGTGCGGCCCGAGCCATTGGGCAGGTTGCAGACGCCGCGGACCATCTGGTCAGCATGGCGCGGATCGACGCCGAGGTTCATCGAGATTTCGACGGTCTCGTCGAACTTGGCGGTGGCCCGCTCCTTCACCATCTTCACGGCCTCATCGAGGCCATAGAGCTTGGTGCGGCTGACGCCGTCACGGGCAGCGGTGACGCGCTTTCCTGGATTGCTCATCGGTCAGCTCCTCACGCCACGATTTCAAGGCCCATGGCCCGGGCAGAGCCACGGATCATGGAGACTGCGGATTCGACCGTCGAGCAGTTGAGATCGACCATCTTCTTTTCGGCGATTTCAACGAGCTGCGCTTCGGTGATCTTGCCGGCAGGAGCACCCTTGCCCGGCGTCTTGGAGCCGGAGGCGGGCTTCTTGCCGATCTTCAGGCCGGCAGCCTTCTTCAGGAAGAAGGACACGGGCGGCTGGCGCATCTCGAACGTGAACGAGCGGTCCTGGAACGCGGTGATCACGACCGGGATCGGCGTGCCCTTGTCGATCTGCGCGGTCTTCGCGTTGAAGGCCTTGCAGAATTCCATGATGTTCAGACCACGCTGGCCGAGAGCCGGACCAATCGGTGGTGACGGGTTCGCGGCACCTGCCGGAACCTGGAGCTTGATGTAGCCGGTGATTTTCTTCGCCATGGCTCATCTCCCAATCTGGCTCCGCCCCCAAACGCCAAGCGGGGGCCGGCAAGCCGGTTTGAAGGTCGCGGTGCGGCATGGAAATCCGGCGGCGAACCGGCATGCCTCCCGCGGGTGGTGTGGCCGTCAGTTTCAGCGCGGGTAAACCTCGAACAAGGTCATCCCGCGCCGATCACCATCGGCCTCATAAAGTCAGAGCTTTTCAACCTGACTGTATTCCAGTTCGACCGGAGTGGCCCGGCCAAAGATCGAAACGGCAACCTTGACGCGGGCACGCGGGTGATCGACGTCCTCGACGACGCCGTTGAACGACGCGAACGGGCCATCGGCCACGCGCACCTGCTCGCCGACTTCGAACATGATCGTGGGCTTGGGACGGTCAACACCATCCTGCACCTGGCCCTTGATGCGCTCTGCTTCGGCATCGGGAATCGGCTGCGGCTTGGACTTGTCCGCGCCGAGGAACCCAGTCACCTTCGGAGTGTTCTTGATCAGGTGATAGACCTCGTCGGTCAGGTCGCACTTGACCAGCACATAGCCGGGGAAAAACTTGCGGTCGGTCTCGTATTTGCGGCCGCGCCTGACTTCCATGACCTTCTCGGTCGGAACCATGACCTCGTCGAACAGCGTGCTGAGGCTCCGCTCCTTCGCCTGGGCGAGGATCGAATCGCGCACCTTGTTCTCGAAGTTCGAGTAGGCGTGGACGATGTACCAGCGCTTGGCCATGTCAGTTTGAATCCTCAATCGTTTCCGGCAGTGATCTCAGCGGCCGATGCCGAGCACAAGCGCGAGCAGCCAGCGGATCACCGTGTCGGTGAACAGGAAGAACAGGCTGGCCACGACGATCATGAGCAGAACCATGCCCGTGGTCACCATGGTTTCCTTGCGCGTCGGCCACGTCACCTTCGACGCTTCGGACCGCACCTGCTGCAGGAACTCGAACGGATTGCTCTTCGCCATCGTTCTCTCAAGCCCTCGGTGAAACACCCCGGGCGGCCTTGTTGACACTGGTTGACGTCTCCCGAAAACATCGGCGGCGCGGGGAGAGCCGCGCCGTCACAACATCTCAGGGAATGCGGCGAAGCGTTTACCCGAAATTCAGCCGGCGTCAATCCATGGTCGCAGGACCATGCTTAGCGTCCGGGTCGGGCAGGCATGCTGGCAGGGGCTGAGGGATTCGAACTCTCGACCTACGGTTTTGGAGACCGTCGCTCTAACCGACTGAGCTAAGCCCCTATTCCAGCGGCATGACGACCGAGACCGTCACACCGCTCCTATGCCGCAAGCGCCGTGCGCTTTCAAGTCGAAAACAGCCTTCGCTGCGCGGACGTCAGCGGCGCGTCCAGCGCTCGGTGCCCAGGTCGGTCCCGCCCATGTAGGTCCAGACCAGGCCATAACCCCATGGCTCCTTGCCCAGCAGCGCAATCCCCGTGTTGTTGCCGGACCGATAGCTGATCGCAATGCCCTCGTCGCTGCCTATACCAGTGCCGACGTAGCGCGTGCCGTCGATGGTCCAGACCACACGGTAGGTGTCGCCGGTCTTCTCGATCGTGGCCGTGCCGGCATAGGTCGAGCCGGAGGGGTTCCGGCCCTCGACATTGTAGCGACCAATGACCTGCGCGATGGCTGCGCTGGTCAGGGAGGTCAAAGAAAAAGCGACCGCAAGCATGGCGGCGAAGGCAAGGCGTTTCATAACGATGATATCTCTGGCAGTGGGATGGGAGAGCTCACATTGAGCCCCGCCAACAACCGGCGCAAGGGCCTTGCACAAGCTTTGCATCGGCTTTTTCAGCCCGGCACGGATTGTCTCGCAGTGCGGCAAAAGCTCCGCTAAGGTCAGCGTGCCGCGCCGCGTTCGCAACCGTGCGGCGGTTCGCTGCGTCAAAGCTATGCCTGGCCCATTGCGAGGGCCCAGCCGTCCGGAATGTGTTCGCCTTATGCCGTCTGCCATGCCACTCGCCAGCTCACCCGCCCCTGCCCTCTCCCGGGAGGCCGCCGAATTCCGCGCCGCGATCCTTGCCAAGCTCACCTATGAAGTCGGCAAGGACAGCGAGAGCGCGTCGGACCGGGACTGGCTGATCGCGACCGTGCTGGCCACCCGCGACCGCATCGTCGATCCCTGGATGGAAACGACCCGCAAGGTCTACGGCGATGGCAGCAAGCGGGTCTATTACCTGTCTCTGGAGTTCCTCATCGGACGACTGCTCGGCGACGCGCTCGGCAACCTTGGTCTCACCACCACGGCTCGCGCAGCACTCACCGATCTGGGTGTCGACCTGGAGCGCCTGCGCGCTCTCGAACCCGACGCCGCCCTCGGCAATGGCGGGCTCGGGCGGCTGGCGGCCTGTTTCATGGAAAGCATGGCGACATTATCCATCGCCGCCTATGGCTATGGCATCCGCTACGATCACGGCCTGTTTAGGCAGCGTATCAAGGATGGGTGGCAGCTCGAGTATCCCGAGAACTGGCTGTCCTTCGGCAATCCATGGGAGTTCGAGCGGCCCGAGGTCGCCTATCCGGTCGGCTTTGGCGGCTCGGTGGAAGCGCTCACCGATGGCGATGGCGGCCTGCGCCACGTCTGGCGGCCTGCCGAGAGCGTCGACGCGGTGGCTTTCGACACGCCGGTGGTCGGCTGGCGCGGGCAGCACGTCAACACCCTGCGCCTGTGGTCGGCGAGAGCCTCCGACCCACTCAGGCTCGACGCCTTCAACCGGGGCGACCATGTCGGTGCGTTGGCTGACAGGGTCCGTCTCGAAGCGGTGTCCAAGGTGCTCTACCCGAGCGATTCCAGCCCTGCCGGCCACGAACTGCGGCTGCGGCAGGAGTTCTTCTTCGCCTCCGCCTCGCTTCAGGATCTGGTGCGCCGGCACATCAGCCAGCACGGCAGCATCCGCACGCTGGCCGATCATGTCGCCATCCAGCTCAACGACACCCATCCCGCCATCGCCGTGCCGGAACTGATGCGCATCCTGATCGATGAGCATGGTCTCGACTGGGACGCGGCATGGGAGATCACCCGCCACACCTTCTCCTACACCAACCACACCTTGCTGCCTGAGGCGCTGGAGAGCTGGCCTGTCCCGCTGCTGGAGCGCCTGCTGCCGCGCCACATGCAGATCATCTACATGCTGAACGCCGCCGAACTCGAACGCATCAGGGCCAACCCGGCCCTCGATGACGGGCTGATGGCCTCTGTCTCGCTGATCGATGAGCACAACGGTCGGCGCGTGCGCATGGGCAACCTCGCCTTCATGGGCTCGCACAAGGTCAACGGCGTCTCGGGCCTGCACAGCAACCTGATGCGCAAGACCGTGTTCCGCGATCTGGACGAGGTGTTTCCGGGCCGCATCGTCAACAAGACCAACGGCATCACATTCCGGCGTTGGCTGTTCGAGGCCAATCCGGGGCTGACGCGCCTGCTGGTCGAGGCCGTTGGCCCCAAGCTCCTCGATGACCCCGCAGGCCTGCGCGATCTTGAGGCGCTCGCCACCGACAGCGCCTTCCAGGCCCGCTTCCGCGCCGAACGGCGCGCCAACAAGCTGGTGCTTGCAGCCACCGTCAAGGAACGGCTCGGCGTCCGTCTCGATCCGGACGCGCTGTTCGATGTCCAGATCAAGCGCATCCACGAGTACAAGCGCCAGTTGCTCAACATCCTTGAGACCATCGCGCTCTATGATGCGATCCGGGCACAGCCGACCCGCAACTGGACGCCGCGCGTCAAGATCTTCGCCGGCAAGGCGGCGGCGAGCTACCATCAGGCCAAGCTCATCATCAAACTCGCCAACGACGTGGCCCGTGTCATCAACGGCGACCCGGCCATTCGCGGCCTGCTGAAAGTGGTGTTCCTACCCAACTACAACGTTTCGCTGGCCGAGACGATCATCCCCGCGGCGGACCTCTCAGAGCAGGTCTCGACTGCCGGCATGGAGGCCTCCGGCACTGGCAACATGAAGTTTGGCCTCAACGGCGCGCTCACCATCGGCACGCTGGATGGCGCCAATGTCGAGATGAAGGAGCATGTCGGCGACGACAACATCGTCATCTTCGGCATGACCACCGAACAGGTCGCCGCCCGCCGTGCCGAGGGCATCGACATGCAAGGCTTGATCGCGGCCTCGCCAATCCTGAAAGAGGTGCTCGACGCCGTCGGTGGCGGTGTCTACTCGCCCGATCAACCGGGACGATTCAAGGCGCTGGTCGATGCCGTCACCTACCATGACTATTTCATGGTCAGTGCCGATTTCGATTCCTACTATGCCGCCCAGCGCGGCCTCGATGATCTCTGGCAGGATCCCGCCCGGTGGTGGACGAAGGCGGTGCTGAACACGGCGCGCATGGGTTGGTTCTCATCGGACCGGACCATTGCCGAGTATGCCAGCGAGATCTGGGGCGTCCCGACCAGCCCTCCACGGCACGGCCCTGTGACATGAAGCGGAGCTGAGGTGTCACGACGACCAACCAGGGCCGACGACATCTCGGGTGCCGACTGGCGCGCCTCCGATGCCCAGATCGCGGCCCTGGTCGAGGCACGCCACGGCGATCCCTTTGCCCTGCTCGGCCCACATGCGGTGGCCAAGGGCGTTGTCATCCGGGCTTTCGTGCCGCATGCCGAGACGGTCAGCGTCATCGAGCGCGGCGGCAAGCCGCTGGCCCATCTCTTCCGCCGCCATGATGCAGGGTTCTTCGAGGGGCTGCTGCCCCATGGCGCCGCCGCAGGCTACCGGCTGAAGGCGGGCAATGCCAGCGCGAGTTGGGAGCTCGACGATCCCTTCGCCTTCGGCCCGGTGCTTGGCGAACTGGACGATTATCTGCTGGTCGAAGGCACGCATCGCACGCTCTACAACCGGCTCGGCGCGCACCTGATGGTGCATCAGGGCGCCGAAGGTGTTCATTTCGCCGTTTGGGCTCCCCATGCCACGCGTGTTTCCGTGGTGGGCGATTTCAATGCCTGGGATGGCCGCCGCCACCAGATGCGCAAGCGCGTGACCTCGGGGCTTTGGGAAATCTTCGCGCCCGGCGTCACCGCCGGCACCGCCTACAAATATGAGATCGTCGGACCGGGCGGCGAGCTTCTGCCCCTCAAGGCCGATCCGATGGGAATGGCTGCGGAAATGCGTCCCTCCACCGCCTCGAAGGTGGCCGCCCCCACGGCCCATGTCTGGGGAGACGATGGCTGGATGGCCGAGCGCGGCCACCGCGACCAGCGCCGCGCGCCGATGACCACCTATGAGGTCCATCTCGGCTCCTGGCGCCGGAGCGGCGATGGCGGGTATCTCGACTATGACCGGCTGGCAGCCGAACTGATTCCCTACGCCAACTGGATGGGCTTCACCCATCTCGAACTGATGCCGGTTTCCGAACATCCGCTCGATGCCTCCTGGGGCTACCAGCCCATCGGCCTGTTTGCGCCATCCAGCCGTTTCGGGAATCCGGACGGCTTCCGCCGCTTTGTCGATGCGGCACACCGGGCCGGGCTCGGCGTGATTATCGATTGGGTGCCCGCCCACTTCCCGACAGACGTGCACGGCCTTGCCCGTTTCGACGGCACCGCGCTCTATGAACACGCCGACCCGCGCAAGGGCTTCCACCCGGACTGGAACACGGCGATCTATGATTTCGGCCGCACCGAGGTGGCCAACATCCTCGCCGCCAATGCACTCTACTGGCTGGACGCCTTCCATATCGATGCGCTGCGCGTCGATGCAGTCGCCTCGATGCTCTACCTCGACTATTCGCGCAAGGATGGCGAGTGGCTGCCCAACATCCATGGCGGCAACCAGAACCTCGAGGCCGTGGCCTTTCTCCGGCGCGTCAACACGCTGGCCTATGGCCAGCACCCAGGCACGGCCACCATCGCCGAGGAATCGACCTCGTGGCCCGGTGTGTCGCAGCCGGTCCATGCCGGCGGGCTGGGCTTCGGCTTCAAGTGGAACATGGGCTGGATGAACGACACCCTGCGCTACATGGCCAAGGAGCCCGCCCACCGCCGCTGGCACCACGACCAGATGACCTTCGGCCTGCTCTATGCCTTCACCGAGAACTTCGTGCTGCCGCTCTCCCATGATGAGGTCGTGCACGGCAAGGGCTCGATCCTTGGCCGGATGCCGGGCGATGACTGGCAGCAATTCGCCAACCTCAGGGCCTATTACGGCTTCATGTGGGGGCACCCTGGCAAGAAGCTGCTATTCATGGGCCAGGAATTCGGCCAGCGCAGCGAGTGGAACCACGAGGCCAGCCTCGATTGGCACCTGTGCGATGCGCCGCCTCATCGCGGCGTGCAGTTGCTGGTGCGTGATCTCAACCACCTGCACCGGTCAGTGCCGGCCCTGCACCGGCTCGACTGCGAGGCGGAAGGTTTCCAATGGGTTGTCGGTGACGACGCGGAGCAATCAGTCTTCGTCTGGCTGCGGCGGGCGGACGATGGCAGCCCGCCCGTCGTCGTGGTCTGCAATTTCACGCCGGTCTCACGAAGCGGCTATCGCATCGGCCTGCCCCATGCCGGGCTCTGGCGCGAGATCCTCAATACCGACGCCGGCGTCTATGGCGGCACCGGCGCTGGCAATAGTGGTCAGGTCTGGGCGCAGGGCGAACCGGCCAACGGCCTGCCGGCCTCGGCCAGCCTCACCATCCCGCCGCTGGCGACACTCTATCTCCAATTCGAGCCTTCCGCCGCACCGGATGGCAGACTAGGCTGACATCAATCGTTTCGACCGGCAGGCGGACGCAAGATCCGCAGGCCCGGAGCCACCCACAGGGAGAGTTGCCGCCATGCCGACACGGATCAGGACCAGCGACATTGACGCCGCGCCCTCGATCAACCGGTCGGTCGGGGCCAGCGCGCCCTTATCCCGCTCCGCCATGGCCTATGTCTTGGCAGGCGGGCGCGGCAGCCGCCTG
Organism: Hydrogenophaga intermedia; assembly: GCA_943370645.1. GTDB lineage: Bacteria > Pseudomonadota > Alphaproteobacteria > Rhizobiales > Beijerinckiaceae > Allobosea. The sequence goes on from CALRRR020000006.1 coordinate 8,922, forward strand.
ATGGAGCTGACCGACAGGCGCGCCAAACCGGCGGTCTACTTCGGCGGCAAGGCGCGCATCATCGATTTCGCCCTCTCGAATGCGCTCAACTCGGGCATCCGGCGTATCGGCGTCGCCACCCAGTACAAGGCGCACAGCCTGATCCGGCACTTGCAGCGCGGCTGGAACTTCTTCCGGCAGGAGCGCAACGAGAGCTTCGACATCCTGCCCGCCAGCCAGCGCATCTCCGAAGATCAGTGGTATGCCGGCACCGCCGATGCGGTTTACCAGAACATCGACATCATCGAGACCGCAGGCGCGGACTACATGGTCATCCTGGCCGGCGACCATGTCTACAAGATGGACTACGAACACATGCTCCAGCAGCATGCCAACACAGGGGCCGATGTCACCATCGGCTGCCTGGAAGTGCCACGCCTTGAAGCAACCGGCTTCGGCGTGATGCACATCGACGACCACGACCGGATCATCGACTTCCTCGAAAAGCCCGCCGATCCGCCTGCCATGCCCGGCAAGCCCGACATGGCCCTGGCCAGCATGGGCATCTACGTGTTCCGCACCAAGTTCCTCCTGTCCGAATTGCAGCGCGATGCGGCCGATCCGCATTCCAGCCGCGATTTCGGCAAGGACATCATCCCCTATCTGGTCAAGCACGGCAAAGCCTATGCCCACCACTTCTCGCGTTCGTGCATCCGCTCCAGCAAGGAGGCCAGTTCGTACTGGCGTGATGTCGGCACCATCGATGCCTACTGGGAGGCCAACATCGACCTCACCGATGTCGTGCCCGACCTCGACATCTATGACCGTGACTGGCCGATCTGGACCTATGGCGAGATCACCCCGCCGGCCAAATTCGTGCATGACGAGGATGGCCGGCGCGGCATGGCGGTGTCGTCGCTGGTCTCGGGCGGCTGCATCGTGTCGGGCTCCAGCCTCCGGCGCACACTTTTGTGCACCGGCGCGCGGGTGAACTCGTATTCGCGCATCGAGGAAGCGGTCATCCTGCCCTATGTCGAGATCGGGCGCGGCGTGCATCTGAACAAGGTTGTCGTCGATCGCGGCGTCAGCATTCCTGACGGGCTCGTCGTCGGGGACGATCCGGTGCTCGATGCCAAGCGCTTCCGGCGTAGCGAGAAGGGCGTCTGCCTGATCACCCAGGCCATGATCGACCGGCTCGGGTGACGCGCATTCCGGCCATGGCAACACGTCCCTTCCCTGTTCTCGCCGTCACCTCGGAGATCTTTCCGCTGGTCAAGACCGGTGGGCTGGCCGATGTAGCCGGCGCACTGCCGGGCGCGCTGGCGAACGAGGGCGTGGCGGTGACCACGCTGGTTCCGGGCTATCCCGCGGTGCTCACGGCGCTCGGCAAGGCCCGGCCAGTTCTGGAGATTGCCGACCTGTTCGGCGGGCCGGCCCGCGTGCTGCGCGGCAAGGCATCTGGCCTCGATCTTCTGGCGCTTGATGCTCCCCATCTCTATGGGCGCGCCGGCAACCCCTATCTCGGCCCCGATTGTCGCGATTGGCCCGACAATGCGCGGCGCTTCGCGGCTCTGTCCGCCATCGCCGCCACCATCGGGCGCGGGGCCGTCAAGGGCTACCGGCCCAAGCTCGTCCATGCCCACGACTGGCAGGCCGGCCTGACGGCGGCCTACCTGCACCACGGCGGGCCAAACCCGCCGCCATGCGTCTTCACCGTGCACAACCTCGCCTTCCAGGGCCAGTTTCCGGCCAGCCTCGTGCCGCTGCTGGGTTTGCCCGCCTCGGGCTTCCGCTTCGACGGCTTCGAGCACCACGGTGCGGTCGGCTATCTCAAGGCGGGCCTGCAACTGGCCAGCCATGTCACTACGGTTTCGCCAACCTATGCCAATGAGATCCGCACCGAGGCAGGAGGCATGGGTTTTGACGCATTGCTGCGCTATCGCGGCGCATCCATGTCCGGCATCCTCAACGGCATCGACACCGCCATCTGGAACCCGGAGACAGACCCTCTGATCGCGGCTCCTTTCAGCGCGGACAACCTCAAGGGCCGCGCTGCCTGCAAGGCTGCAATCCAGCAGCGTTTCGGCCTTGCTCCAGACCGCAATGCGTTGCTTTTCGGCGTGGTCAGCAGGCTGTCCTGGCAGAAGGGCCTCGACCTCCTAGCCGATACCCTCGACGATCTGCTCGCCCTCGGCGCCCAGCTTGTGCTGCTTGGAGCCGGCGAGCCGGCACTGGAACAACGCTTCCGGCATGCCGCAGAACGTCATCCCGGCCGGATCGGTGTCCAGATCGGCTACGACGAAGCGCTGGCGCACCAGATCCAGGCCGGTGCGGATGCGCTCATCGTGCCGTCGCGGTTCGAGCCTTGCGGGCTGACACAGCTCTGCGCCCTGCGCTATGGCACGGTGCCCGTCGTCTCCCGAGTCGGCGGGCTGGCCGACACGGTGGAGGACGGCGTCACGGGCGTTGTGTTCGATGCGTTGACGGCGGACGGCCTTCGCGGCGCGCTGGGCCGGACCGCTGCCCTGTTTGCCGCGCCGTGTCATTTCACTGCGTTTCGCCGTGCCGGCATGGGCCGAGACGTGTCGTGGCGCGGCCCTGCCCGCCAATATGCAGATCTCTACCGCGCGCTCATCGCCGCGCACTGACCAGAACCACCGGAGCCACCGATGATCCACACCATGGCCACCACGCCGATCGCCGGCCAGAAGCCCGGCACCTCCGGGCTGCGCAAGCGCGTGCCGGAGTTCCAGGCCCCGCGCTATGTCGAGAACTTCGTGCAATCGGTGTTCGACAGCCTTGAGGGCTACCGGGGCACAACCCTCGTGCTCGGCGGCGACGGGCGCTACTTCAACCGCGAGGTGATCGCCACCGTCATCCGCATGGCCGCCGCCAACGGCTTTGGCCGGCTCCTGATCGGCCAGGGCGGCATCCTGTCCACGCCGGCCGCCTCGCACCTGATCAGAAAGCGCAAGGCCTTCGGCGGGCTTGTGCTCTCGGCAAGCCACAACCCCGGCGGGCCGGACGGCGATTTCGGCATCAAGTACAACATCGGCAATGGCGGCCCTGCACCGGAGAAGATCACCGAGGCGATCCATGCCCGCACCCTGACCATTGACCGTTACCTGATTGCAGATCCGGTGAAGATCGATCTCGACAAGGTGGGCACAACATCTATCGACGGCGCGGCAGGCCCGATGCTGGTCGAGATTGTCGATCCAGTCGCCGATTATGCGCTGCTGATGCAGGACCTGTTCGATTTCGACCGCATCCGCGCCGCCGTGAAGGGCGGATTGAGCATGCGCTTCGATGCCATGTCGGCCGTCACCGGCCCTTATGCCCATGCCATTCTCGAAGGCATGCTGGGATTTCAGGCCGGAACGGTGATGAATGGCACGCCGCTGGAGGATTTCGGCCACCATCACCCCGATCCCAATCTCGTTCACGCGCGCCATCTGCTCGATCTGGCCATGTCGCCGGCATCACCAGATCTGTGCGCGGCGTCCGATGGTGACGGGGACCGCAACCTGATCATCGGTCGCGGCCAGTTCGTCACGCCATCTGACAGCCTCGCCATGCTCGCGGCCAATGCCCACCTGGCGCCGGGCTACGCCAAGGGCCTCGCCGGCATCGCCCGTTCCATGCCCACCAGCCAAGCTGCCGACCGGGTGGCCAAGGTTCTCGGCATCCCCTGTTTCGAGACGCCCACCGGCTGGAAGTTCTTCGGCAACCTGCTCGATGCCGGGCTGATCAGCATCTGCGGCGAGGAAAGCGCCGGCACCGGCTCCGACCACGTGCGCGAGAAGGACGGCCTCTGGGCCGTGCTCCTCTGGCTCGACATTCTCGCCGCGCGCAAGCAGAGCGTCGCCGCCATCGTCAGCGAGCACTGGCGCACCTATGGGCGCAACTACTACGCCCGCCACGACTATGAGGAGGTGCCGAGCGATGGCGCCAATGCGCTGATGGCTAGGCTGCGCGAGATGCTGCCAACCCTCGGTGGCAAGCGCTTCGGGAGCCTCGACATCAGCAAGGCCGATGACTTCGCCTATCACGACAGCGTCGATGGCTCGCTCTCGACCGCGCAGGGCATCAGGCTGCTGATGGCCGATGGCTCGCGCATCGTCTTCAGGCTCTCGGGCACCGGCACGGCCGGGGCCACCTTGCGCGTCTACATCGAGCGCTTTGAGGCGGACACCGCCCGCCATGGCCTCGAAACCGGCGTGGCGCTGAAGGATCTGGTAAACCTCGCTGGCGAGCTGGCCCGGATCGGCCACTACACCGGGCGCAGCGCCCCTTCCGTCATCACCTGATGGCATCCGGCTTTCGACTGGGGCCCGGCAGGCCCGACCCGCCGGGCGTCACGGTCGATGCCGCCGGGGCGAATGTCGCCGTATTCTCGGCCCATGCCACGCGGATCGAGCTATGCCTGTTCGATGACAGCGACCGGGAGACGGCCCGCATCGCCCTGCCCGAGCGCACCGGCGATATCTTTCACGGCCATATCGCGGGGCTGAGGCCCGGCATGCGCTATGGCCTGCGCGCCCATGGCCCGCATGCCCCGCGCGACGGGCATCGCTTCAATGTCCACAAGCTGCTGCTTGATCCGAATGCTGGGCTGATCGACCGGCCCTTTGTGCTGCACGCGTCCATGTTCGGCTACGTGCCAGGACACCCGGACGCCGACCTGTCTTTCGACGATGCGGACAGCGCCCCGTTCATGCCCAAGGCCGTGATCCTGGCGCCTGCCGCGCCATTGCCCCCGTCAGCACCCGTGCCGTGGAACCGCACGGTGATCTACGAGATGCACGTGCGCGGCTTCACCATGCTGCATCCCAAGGTGCCGCAGGCCAGTCGCGGCACCTTCGGCGGTCTCGGCCATCCTGCCGCCCTGAAGCATCTGGCCGATCTCGGCATCAGCAGCGTGGAGTTGCTGCCTGTCGCTGCCTGGCTCGACGAGCGCCATCTCGGCCCGCTGGGACTGAGCAACTATTGGGGCTACAACCCGGTGGCCTTCGGTGCACCCGACCCTCGCCTTGCCCCCGGCGGCTGGGACGAGATCGCCGCCACGACAGAAAAGCTGGAAGCTGCCGGCATCGAGACCCTGCTCGATGTCGTGCTGAATCACTCAGGCGAAGGCGACGAGCTTGGCCCCACCGTGTCGCTGCGCGGCCTCGACAATGCCAGCTACTACCGGCTCGATCCGCATGATCCGCGCCGCTATGCCAACGATGCCGGCTGCGGCAACACGCTGGCGCTGGATCGGCCTGCCGTGCTGCGCCTCGCCATGGACAGCCTCAGGCGCTTTGCAGAGCGCGGCGGCATCCACGGGTTTCGTTTTGACCTCGCAACCACGCTGGGGCGGCGCGCCGATGGGTTCGATCCCGACCACCCGCTACTGGCCGCCATCGCGCAGGACCCGGTGCTGAGCCAGCTCAAGCTGATCGCCGAGCCGTGGGACATCAGCATGGGCGGCTATCAGCTCGGGCGTTTTCCTGCCGGCTGGGGCGAATGGAATGACCGCTACCGCGATACGGCGCGGCGCTTCTGGCGCGGCGATGCTGGCCTGATCGGCGAGATGGCCACCCGCTTCGCCGGCTCGGCCGATGTCTTCGCGGCCCGCAAGCGGCCTGTTTCGCGCAGCATAAATTTTATCACCGCGCATGACGGCTTCACGCTCGCCGACCTCGTCAGCCACACCGCCAAGCACAACGAGGCGAATGGCGAAGACAACCGCGACGGCACCGACGCCAACCTGAGCTGGAACCACGGCACGGAAGGCCCTTCGGACGATCCGGCCACCCGCGCGGCACGGGCAGCCGACCAGCGCGCGCTGCTGGCAACGTTGCTGCTCTCGCGCGGCACGCCGATGCTCGCCATGGGCGACGAGATGGGCCGCAGCCAGGGTGGCAACAACAACGCCTACGCCCAGGACAACGCGCTATCCTGGCTGGACTGGACCAAAGCCGACATGGAGTTGGCGACCCACGTCGCAGCCCTGATCCGCCTGCGCCTCGCCACGCCGGCGCTGCATGCCGATGCACCGCTCACCGGCCATCCCGTCGATGCCAGCGGCCTGCCCGACGTGTCGTGGCTGCGCCCGGACGGCCAACCAATGCAGCACGAGGATTGGTCGAACCCGGACAAAAGCCTGCTCATTGCCGTGCTGCATACGCCTGACGGGGGCACGCCCAGCCGCGCCATCGTCATCCTCCATGCCGGTCATGAACCGGCAGACATTGCCCTTCCGGAGCCGCGACCGGGCCATGGCTGGTCCCTCCCGGGCGCCGGTGCAGTTGCGGGCGAGACGCTGCACATTACCCCGCGTTCGGTCGTCTGCCTGACCGAGATTGCGGCCACCAGCCCGCGCCGTTCCTCCGCTACCGATCCGGCCCTGCTGGCACGACTGGCCGCAGCGGCGGGCATCGCGCCGGACTGGTGGGAGGTCTCGGGCCGGCATCATGCGGTGACGCCCGATGTGCAGCGCGCCATGCTCGCGGCGATGCGCCTGCCCGCCGCCAGCACCAGCGAGGCCCGCGCAAGCCTGGCAACGCTGGTCGCGCTGCGCGACGAGCGCGCCATGCCCCTCACCCTCATCGGCACGGAAAACGTGCCGGCACGCGTGGCCCTGCCCCCGTCCCATGGCCGGCAGATGATGCTGCGCCTCGAGGGCGAGGACGGCAATGTGGAGCGTTTGCCCGTGCCACCCTCGGATGGCGACATCCATGAACGGATCGGGCTCGACGGCCGCCCTCGCCAGAGCCGGCATGTGCCGTTGCCGCCGCTGCCTGCGGGTCGTTACCAGCTTCGGATCGAGGACCAGCCGGACGAGACCTGCGCCGTGATCATCGCGCCGCGCACCTGCTGGCTGCCCGATGGGCTGGACAGCCGCCCGTTCGGCATCGCGGCTCACCTCTATGGCCTTCGCCGCAATGGCGATCAGGGCATCGGCGATTTCACCACGTTGGCCAAGTTCGGCAAGCTGGCAGCGGAGCGGGGCGCAGCAACACTGGGGCTCAACCCGCTGCATGCCCAGTTCGGCCATGACCGCGAGCGCGCAAGCCCCTATCACCCGAGCGACAGGCGCTTTCTCGATCCGGTCTATCTTGATCTGGCGAGCGGGCCGTTCGCCACTGTTCCGGCCGTGCGTGTCGCGTTGGCCCGTCACGAGGCGCTGTTCGCCGCTAGTGCAGCGCGCACCGAAGTCGACTATCCCGCCGTCTGGCACGCCAAGCGCGAGGTGCTGGCAGCCGCCTTCAGCGCCATGCAGCATGCTGCCGGCAGCGCTTTTGCCGCACTTCAGGACGAGTTCTCCGCCTTCATTGCCGCCGGGGGCGATGATCTGGCCCAGTTTGCAGCCTTCGAAGCCATCAGCGCGCACCAGCGCGGCAAACCCTGGCAGCAATGGCCGCAAGCCCTGCGCGATGCAGAGCCAGCCGCCATTGCCAGCTTTGCCGCCGGCCAGCGCGCCGAGATCCGGTTTGCCCAGTTCCAGCAGTGGCTGAGCGAGCGGGCACTCGGTGAAGCGGCGGCAGCAACCGGCCTTGCCATCGGCCTGTATCGCGATCTGGCCGTGGGCTCGGCCCCGGATGGCGCAGAGGCCTGGGCCTGCCAGCACAGGCTGGCGCGCGGCGTCTCGATCGGCGCTCCGCCCGACCCTTTTGCAGCCGATGGACAGGTATGGAACCTGCCTGCGCCAGATCCGCTGGCCACCGAACGCGACGGCTATCGCGGCTTTGGACGGTTGCTGGCCGCCAACATGCGCCATGCCGGCGCGCTGCGCATCGACCATGCCATGGGGCTGCAACGGCTGTTCTGGGTGCCCGATGGGGCATCCGCCACCGAGGGCGCCTATGTCGCGAGCGACCGCGACGCGCATCTCGCCGTGCTGGCACTCGAAAGCCAGCGCGCGCGCTGCATGGTGATCGGCGAGGACCTCGGCACCGTGCCGGATGGCTTCCGCGCCGCCATGGACGAGCGCAAGATCCTGTCCTACCGCGTGCTCTGGCTGGAGCGCGAGGGGCAGGACTTCAACCCACCCGCGCAGTATCCAGCCATGGCGGCGGCCTGCATCGGCACACACGATCTGCCCACGCTCGCCGGATGGTGGCAAGGCACTGATCTTGCGGAAATTCTGGCGCTCGGCCTGCTGCCTGCCCACCTCGAAGCCGAACTGGACAGGGAACGTGCAGCGGAAAAGGCGACCCTGCTCGCTGCCATGGCGCGCGCCGGGTTCGCCGCCGCGCGCGAGGCGGATTTGACGCCCGAGTTGATGGTCGAGATCCACCGCTTCCTGGCGGCATCGCCCTCTGTGCTGATGCTGGTTCAGGCTGATGATCTGGCCGGTGATGCCACCCGCATCAACCTGCCTGGCACCGATCGTGAGCGGGCCAACTGGCGCCGGGTGCTGGCGCCGGAGATCGGCACGTTGCTGGCCTCCCCGCTGTCAGAGGCAATCCTCGCCGCCGTGCGCGAAAAGCGCGGCTGATCGCCAGCTCGGTCAGCCGATCACCGACTGGATCTCGATCTGATAGCCTTCCGGGTCATCGAACACGATGACCCTGATGCCGAGCGCAGGCACATCCTTCGGGCCCTTGACGATGGCCACGCCGCGGCTCTGGAGATAGGCGCACCACGCATCGACATCGTCCACGCGCAGGCAGACCTGCACCGGCTTGACCGGGTGTGCGCGGTGGCTGCCATGCGCCTCGTCGACGAGGCCAAGGTAGGCTTGCGGCGTGACCTCGTAGATCTTCGACCAGCCCTGGTCGATTGCCAGAGAAAGGCCAAGCACATCCTCATAGAACGCCATCGCCCGTGGCAGATCGACATAATAGAGGAAGGTGATCAGCTTGCTGGTCTTGTCATGGGATGGGCGCGCGATCATGGGCATGCGATGGTCCTGAAGCGGGAGGTCAAAGGCCTGACCAGAACCTCCGACGCTGGAGCCACGATTGCAAGGGCTGCACTTCAACAGCCGTAAATCGTTCGATTTTCCAATGCACTTGCCCCTTGCTGGCTTGAAATTTGCCTGTCACAGTCTCGTCAACAAGACAAAGCGCCGAAGAAGACCAGTGACTGAGGGATGAAGACGCCGGATGGCAGCCTTTGACGAGATGAGTGGTTTCGACGGCACGACGCGGGATGCCTATGCAAAGCTCGAGACCTGGCTGAAAAACACGCCGCCCGAAGAATTCGCGACGCGCCGCAGCCAGGCCGACGTGTTCTTCCGCCGGATCGGGATCACCTTTGCGGTCTACGGCGACGAGCAATCCACCGAACGACTGATCCCCTTCGACATCATTCCCCGTGTGATCACCGGCCCTGAATGGTCCTTGCTCGATCGCGGCCTGCGCCAGCGCGTCACCGCGCTGAACATGTTCCTGAAAGACATTTACGGGCCGAAGGAATGCCTCCGCGCCGGCATCATCCCGGAGGACCTGATCTATCGCAACGCCGGCTATTGCCTGCAGATGATCAACCAGCCGGTGCCGCATGATCTTTACGTGCATATCGCCGGCATCGACATCGTGCGTGTCGACGGTGACACCTTCTACGTGCTCGAAGACAACGCCCGCACACCGTCCGGCGTGTCCTACATGCTGGAAAACCGTGAGGTCATGCTCCGGCTTTTCCCGGAGCTGTTCGCACAGCACCGGGTCGCGCCGGTTGAGAACTACCCCGATGCCCTGCTGGCCACCTTGCGCTCGCTGGCACCGCGCACCGCTTCGCGCGATCCCAATGTGGTGCTGCTGACGCCGGGCCAGTTCAACTCCGCCTTCTATGAGCACTCGTTCCTCGCCGACAAGCTCGGGATCGAGCTGGTCGAGGGCTCGGATCTCTTCGTGCGCGACGAAATCGTCTACATGCGCACGACGCAGGGTCCGAAGCGGGTCGACGTGATCTACCGCCGCATCGACGATGACTACATCGACCCCCTCGCCTTCAGGGCCGACAGCGTGCTGGGGGTGCCCGGCCTGATCGGCGCCTACAAGGCCGGCAACGTCACGCTGACCAACGCGGTCGGAACCGGCGTCTCGGACGACAAGGCCGTCTACAGCTACATGCCGGAGATCGTGCGCTTCTACACCGGCGAGGAGCCGATCCTGAAGAATGTGCCGACCCATCGCTGCCGCGAGCCCGACGCACTGAAATACGTGCTCGACCATCTGCCTGAACTCGTCGTCAAGGAGGTCAACGGCTCGGGCGGCTATGGCATGCTGGTTGGCCCGCACGCCTCCAAGGCCCAGATCGAGACCTTCCGCAAGAAACTCAAGACAGAGCCGGAGGGCTTCATCGCCCAACCCACGCTGGCGCTGTCCACCTGCCCGACCTTCGTGGCCTCCGGCGTGGCGCCGCGCCATGTCGATCTCAGGCCTTTCGTGCTCACCGGCTCCGATGGCATTCGCTGCGTGCCGGGCGGTTTGACCCGCGTCGCCCTCAAGGATGGCTCGCTCGTGGTCAACTCCAGCCAGGGTGGCGGCACCAAGGACACCTGGGTTCTGGACGCGTGAGAACAGGATAACGCACATGCTCTCCCGCACCGCAGACAGCCTCTACTGGGTTTCGCGCTACGTCGAGCGCGCTGAATATCTGGCCCGGATTCTTGAAGCGACGACACGTCTTTCCAACCTGCCGTCAAGCTATGGCGGCGCGGCTTCCGAATGGGAAAGCTGCGTAAAGACAGCAGGTTGCGAGGAACTGTTCGGTCAGCACCATCAGACCGCGAACGAAGCCAATGTTCATGATTTCCTGTGCTTCAGCCCGGAAAATCCGTCCTCGATCCGCAACTGCATCGAAATCGCCCGTGCCAACGCTCGCGCGGTTCGCACCGCCCTCACCTACGAGATGTGGGATGCGCTCAACAGCGCCTGGCTGGAACTGAAGAAGTATGACGGCCGCAAGCTGACGCGTGACGATTTCGGGCGCTTCATCGAGTTCGTCAAAACCCTGTCGCTGACCTTCGACGGCTCGGCCTACCGCACCATGCTGCGCTCCGATGCCTACTGGTTTTCGCGGCTTGGCGTCTATGTCGAGCGCGCCGACAACACGGCCCGCATCCTCGACGTGAAGTATCACGTGCTGCTGCCGGAGACCGAACGGGTCGGCGGATCGCTGGACTACTTCCAGTGGACCACCATCCTGCGCGAGGTCTCGGCCCTGACTGCCTATCACTGGGTCTACCGGGAATCGATCAAGCCCTGGCTGGTCGCCGATCTGCTGATCTTCAATCGCCAGATGCCGCGCTCTTTCGCCAGCTGCTACGAGAACATCAGCCGCTTCCTTGATGCGCTTGGGGAAACCTATGGCCGGCAGGGCCCCTCGCAGCGCATGGCCCGCAAGACGCTGAGCACGCTCGCCAATCGCAAGATGGGTGACATCTACGACAACGGCCTGCACGAGTTCATCACCGAGTTCATCGACGACAACAACAGGCTTGGCTCCACGATTTCAGAGCAGTATCTGGTCTGATCTCCTTGTCGGAAGCCCTGGTCGGAAGAAGGTCGAGCCCGTGCGTATCCGGATCTCCCACGAGACAGCCTACAGCTACGAGACCCCCGTTCGCTCGATCATGCAGGCGCTGCGGGTCATGCCGCGCGACCATGAGGGTCAAGTCGTCGTGTCGTGGCGGATCGAACCCTCGATCGATGGCCGCCTGCGCTCCGGCGAGGACGCTTTTGGCAACCTTGTCCATCAGTTCCAGGCGGATGGGCCGTTCGAGCATCTGGCCATCCGCATCGATGGCATTATTGAGACCACCGACACCACGGGCTTTGTGCGCGGGGTGGCCGATGCGGTGCCCTCCGGGGTCTTTCTGCGCCATACTCCCAGCACCCAGCCCACCGAAGCGCTGATCCTTTTTGCCCGCAAGCTGGCGAGGCCGGACCAGACGCCGCTGGAGTTGCTCCACGCGCTGATGTCGGCGCTGCATGCCGAGATGACACTCGGCGACAGTCAGGACACAGGGCAGGTCACGGCCAGTGAGGCCTTCGCCCGCCGGGTCGGCACGGCCGCCGACATTGCCCACGTATTCTGCGTATGCGCCCGCGAGCTTGGCATCCCGACGCGCTTCGTCATGGGCTATCTGGCACCCCAGCGCGAGCCGGTGGATCCATCCGCCCCGCGGCTGGCAGAACGTCATGCCTGGGCCGAAGCCGACGTGCCGGGTTATGGCTGGATCGGCTTTGATCCATGTCTCGACCTTTGCCCGACCGACCGGCATGTCCGGGTCGCTGTCGGTCTCGACCAGGCCGATGTCGCGCCGGTGCGGTTGACCCGCGTCGGCGGCGGCGGCGAGACTGCCCATGTGGCCTTGAGCGTCGCCCAGATCGACCAGTAGCTGGGAACCCTGCCCTACCAGTCGCAGCGTCCGTGAGTTGCATGTGCCGTAGCCAGCACCGTGCCGCGATGCTACCAGCCGCGTGCAACTGCCGAGGTGAACGATGACATACTGCGCCGGGATACTGGTCCGCGAGGGCCTCGTGATGATTGCCGACACCCGCACCAATGCGGGCCTCGACAATGTCTCGACCTTTCGCAAGCTCAACGTGTTCACCACACCCGACCGGACCGTTGCTCTTGCTTCTGCCGGCAATCTTTCGGTGACGCAGACCGTTCTTGGACTGCTTCAGGAGGGCGTGCTCAATCCGGATACGGACGAGATCGAAACGCTGGAGACTGCACCTACGATGTTTCGCGCGGCCCAGGTCGTCGGGCGCGCCATTCGCAAGGTGCATCAGCTTGACGCGCAGGCGCTCGAAGAGGCCAACGTCAAGTTCGACATTTCCTTCCTGTTCGGCGGACGGATCGGGCAGGCTCCGATGCGGCTCTACATGATCTATGCCGCCGGCAACTTCATTGAATGCGGCATCGATTCGCCCTTCCTGCAGGTCGGCGAACACAAGTATGGGAAACCCATTCTCGACCGTGCGGTTACCTACCAGACCCAGCTCTACGATGCGCTGAAGGTCGCCCTGATCTCGATGGATTCGACCATGCGCTCCAACCTTGGCGTGGGGCTACCCATCGACGTGCTGGTGATGCGGGCCGATGCCTTGAAGCCGGAACTGGTGCACCGCATTGAAGCGGGCGAGCCCTACTTCCACGATCTGCGCGAGCGCTGGTCGGCGGCGCTCAGGGCGGCCCACATGGCCATTCCGCGCCCTCCCTACCTGCCGCGCAAGGATGCGTGAGCGGCGCTGGCCGCATCCCGGTAAAGCGAGACGCCGCCGATCATTGTCAACAACATCTTAAAGTGTTTGCGGCATCTTGAGGCGGTTCCTCGTGGTGGTGGCAGATATTGTCGTTTTCATCCAGATCTTCGGCGTTCATTTCTCGCGCTTCCATTCTGCTGGGCGGCATCATCCTGTGCGTCATCGTGCTGATGACGTCGACGCTGATCACCTTGACGGAAGAAACCAACCGCAGCTCAACCAACAATCAGTTGGCGCGGCTTTCGATGGCTGTGGCAGCCCAGCTCAGCGAAGCGCAGTATCAGGCGTCGATCGTGGCTTCGGGCCAGTCCGGGCGATATGGTGGCGGCGGCAGCCTTTCCAGTACCCGCGCCCTCGGCTCACGTCTGGAGAACGGCTGGCACTTCTTCGGCTTTGACTCGATCTATGTGCTCGACAAGCAGCAGTCGGTCATCATCGGTGCGGAAGCAGGCTCCCCGGCCGGTGCGGCCGGCTTCCGTCTGCTCAAGCCGATGGTGCAGCACCTGATCAACCAGGTGACCCTTGGTCGTCCCTCGCAGGTTAACGATATTGGTTTCAACCTCGCCTCCCCCGGTTTCGAGCGGGAATACGGCGCATCCGCCCTGATTCATGACGGTTCGACCCTGGCCCTTGCCAGCGTCGTGCCAATCAAGCCGGCAGCCTCAGGCGAAGGCCAGAAGGCCGACATGGTCGTCGCCATCAGGAGCCTTGCGGACGGCTCCCTGCGCGAGATTGGCAAGCGCTACGGGCTGAGGCAACTGCGTTTCCAGTCCGGAGAAACCACCGTTCCGACCTTCGCGATCAGCATCTTCGATGCTGACAGCAACCGCGTCGGCTTCCTGTCGTGGGAACCGGACCGGCCGGGGGCAGCCCTGCTTCCCAATCTGCTGATGATGATCGTGACCGGCATCGTCGCAATCGCTGCAGCATTCGCGGTCCTGTTCGACCGCCTGCGCAAGCTCGGCGCAGAAATGTCGCGCGAGGAGGAGAAGGCCAATCGCCTCGCCAGCAACGATCACCTCTCCGGCCTGCTCAACCGCCTGAGCTTCAGCCAGCGCCTGTCGGAGGAGATCGAGCGCAGCAAACGCAGCCATGGCGGCTTTGCCCTGCACCTGATCGATCTCGACCGCTTCAAGGAAGTCAACGATACGCTTGGCCATCAGGCTGGCGATGAGGTCATCCGCGAGACCGCGCGGCGCATTTCTGACACTGTGCGCGGGGCCGACATCGTGGCGCGCCTCGGCGGCGATGAGTTCGGCGTCGTGCAGATCGCCACCGAAACCAGCCACGAGGCTTCGTCCCTGGCAACCCGCCTGCGCGAGGTGCTGAACCAGCCGATCCAGATCGGCGGCGCAGAGATCAGCATCGGCTGCTCGATCGGGATCGTGCTCGCACCCCACGAGGACGCGGACATGGAAGCCCTGATGAAGCTGGCCGACAGCGCGCTTTATGAGGCCAAGAAGGACGGGCGCAACCGGCATCGCTTCTTCGAGCAAAGCATCGATGCCAACATGAAGATGAAGCAACTGGTCGAGGAGGAATTGCGCGATGCGATTGCCAACGACCAGCTTGAACTCCACTACCAGCCACAGGTGTCTGCCGACGGAATGCGAATCCTCGGGGTCGAAGCGCTGGTGCGCTGGCGGCACCCGGTTCGCGGGCTGATCCCGCCGCTCGAATTCATCGCGCTCGCCGAACAGCGCGGGCTGATCGTACCGCTGAGCAACTGGGTGCTGCGCCGCGCCTGCGAAGATGGCAAGCGCTGGGACGGGCTGCGCGTGGCCGTCAACGTCTCTGCGGCCCAGTTCAAGCAACCGAACTTCGCGCGTGATCTCGTGGCATGCATCAACCAGGTCGGCTTCGATCTCAACCGGCTGGAACTGGAACTGACCGAAGGCATGATCGTCGAGGACGAGGAGAAGGCAGAGGACGCCATCTCCCAGCTGCGCCAGCACGGCATCAGTCTGGCGCTGGATGATTTCGGGACCGGCTATTCATCGCTGATCTATCTGCGCCGTTTCTCGTTCGACAAGATCAAGATCGACAGGTCTTTCCTTGAATCGATGGAAACCACCGGCGAGTCGGCCATTCTGGTGCATTCGGTTGTGCATCTGGGGCGTGCGCTCGGGCTCATCGTCTGTGCCGAAGGGATCGAGACCGAAGAGCAGCACCGCTTTCTCCAGGCTGTCGGCTGCCACGAACTGCAAGGCTACCTGTTCTCGCGGCCCGTCACCGCCGACCGCATCGACGCCATGCTGGCGGAGGGTGGTCGTTTCGCCAAGGCGGCCTGAAGCTCACGATCCTTTCAGGCGCCGCGCTTTGGCCAGGGCCTCGGGCGTGTCGACATCGATCACGACACCTTCGTCGGTCACCATCACCTCGATCACATCGTCGCCGGCCTCATCCAGCAGTTTGCGGGCGCCGACGTCACCGGACAGGCTCGCCACAGCACCGAACAGGCTGCGCGCGATCACGACCGGGTTGGCCCTTCGCCCGTCGGCAACAGGCACGACAGCGCGTGCGGTGACGCTTCCTGCAAGATTGTCGACCAGACGGTTGATCACCGCAGGCGAGACCAGCGGCATGTCGCCAAGCATGACAAGTGCAGCCGCGCTGCTGTCTGGAACCGCATCGACGCCAGCCTGCAGCGAGGTCGCCATGCCCTCGGCGAAGCGGGGATTGTGGACGAATGTCACATCCAGTCCTGCCAGTGCCAAGGACACCTCCGATGCCTGATGGCCCGTAACCACGAAAACCGGCCCTGCCCTTGATGCCAGTGCTGCCTCCACGACGTGCCGGACCACCGGCTTGCCGTGCATGTCTTCGAGCAGTTTGTTGGAGCCCATGCGGCTCGAACGGCCCGCCGCGAGGACCAGCGCAGCCACCTGCGGATGATTGGCGTGCTCCGCCTGCGAGCGCGGCTGCGGGCGCGAGAAGATTTCCATCAGCAAGCCGCCGGTTCCCATGCGCTGGATGTCGGAGCGCCCAACGGGAAGCCCCGCAAAAAGTCGCTGCAAGACCCAGTCAAAGCCGTTCTCGCGCGGACTTCTG
The DNA here is from genome assembly GCA_943370645.1 of Hydrogenophaga intermedia. GTDB lineage: Bacteria > Pseudomonadota > Alphaproteobacteria > Rhizobiales > Beijerinckiaceae > Allobosea. The sequence goes on from CALRRR020000006.1 coordinate 25,163, forward strand.
GCGCAGCCCGGCGCGCCGATGACATGCGCGCCGCGCAACGCGCCAAGCAACAGCAGATTGCCGGGGTCGACAGGCATGCCGAGATGTTCGATGCGCCCGCCTGCCGCCACCAAGGCTGACGGGATCACGTCCCGCCTGTCGGTAATTGCGGACGCTCCGAACACGATGATGATCTCGGCAGCGGCAGCCGCCGCTTGTTCCAGCGCTTTGACGAGCGCAGTTGTCTCGTGGGGAACACGCGCATCGCTGAAGGCGCTGCAAAACGCCAGGTCCTGCAGGCGGTCATCCAGCACAGCAAGGGTCTTGTCGATGACGCTGGGCTTGAGGCCGGGCAGCGTGGTTGAAATCACCGCGACGCGCCGTTCCGAGAACGGAGCGACCCGCACGGCGGCCTTGGCCAGCACCGACGCCTTGGCCACATCCGCCGCGTCCACGGCGAAGGGAATGATCTTCACGGTCGCGATCATCTCGCCGACGCCGACCTTCTTCATCGGAGTCAGCGTCGCGATGGTGATGGCCTCGTCCACCATGTTGGCGGCATCGATGGCAGCAGTATCGACGATCAGAAGGCCGCTATTCTGGCTGAAAAGGTTTGATCGCCCTGTGAATGGCGGCTCGATCTCGGTGCCCGGCCCTGCCAGCGAGCGCGCCAGCCGAAGCGCTGCCTCATCCTCGCCCAGGTCTCCGTCATCGACGAAGGCAACCACAATCTCGGCCACACCGGCGGCCCTCAGTTGCTCGACATGCGCAGCCGTGACGATCGTGCCTTTTTTGAGCACCAGATCGCTGTTTCGCAAGGTGTGTGCCACGACACCGCCCAGCGCCTCATCCACCGGGACTGCACCGAACCTCACGAGACAGGAGCGGCCTTCGCCGCGACCCTCTCGGCCCGCATCACCGACACAATCTCGCCAACGATCGACAGCGCGATTTCAGCCGGGCTTACCGCCCCGATGTTGAGCCCGATCGGCGCGCGAATGCGCGCAATGGCATCGGCGCTGAAACCGGCTGCCTGCAAGCGCTCGACGCGCCGGGCATGGGTCTTGCGCGAGCCAAGGGCCCCCACATAGAAGCACTCGGACCGGAGCGCGGCCTCCAGCGCGGGATCATCGATCTTGGGATCGTGCGTCAGCGCCACGAAGGCGGTGTAGCGGTCGAGCGGCACCTGCTCCAACGCAGCATCCGGCCAATCGGCGATCAGCCGCACGCCCGGAAAGCGCTCGGGCGAGGCGAACGCGGTGCGCGGATCGATCACCACGAGATCAAGCGAAAGCTCGCGTGCCATCGACACTAGCGCCTGGCTGATATGGACGGCGCCCGTCACCACCAGCTTCACCGGCGGAACCTGCACGTTCAGGAACAGGGCTTTGCCATCCTGCTCGACCGTGCCGCTCTTGCCACTCCGGAAGCTCTCCCGCAGCACCGGCCAGAGCGGATCAGACACCAGCGGCTCGCGCACCATGTCGTTCTCCAGCACCAGCCTTTGCGCTCCGCCATCCAATTCGGTGACCAGCACGCAGGCACGGCGCGCGGCGCGTTCGGCATTCAGTGCACTGAGCAGGGCGAGCTTCACGACACCCTCTCGAGCAGAACCCGGATGCGGCCGCCGCATGACAGGCCGACCTGCCATGCGGTCTCATCGGCCACGCCGAATTCGAGCATGCGCAGTTTGCCATCGCCGATCACGTCGATGGCTTCGCTGATAACGGCACCCTCGACGCATCCCCCGGAGACGGAGCCCAGAAAGTTGCCTTCGGCATCGATCACCAGGTGCGAGCCTACAGGGCGCGGTGCCGAGCCCCAGGTTTCGGTCACGGTCGCCAGGGCGACGCCGCGTCCTTCGCGGACCCAGGCCTCGGCCGCTGTCAGGATGTCGCTGTCAGTCGAGAGCATCGCGTGCGCGGGCATGGAACGGCCTTCCGTGTTGCCTCAGGATAGCGCTCCACATCGCCGCACGCAAAGCCGGGCTTTACCCTGGCAGAGCCGCACCGTGATGGCAGATCAGGCGGCAGGAGGCTCTTCGGCCGCGGGCTCCGCCCTCGCAGCTCCGGACGAGACGCCGACGAGAGCCGGGCGTAGCACACGGCCGCTGATGGCATAGCCGGTTTGGACCACAGCCACGACATGGCCCTTGGGATGGGTCGGGTCCGGGGCCTCGAACATTGCCTGATGCATGTTCGGGTCGAACTTCTGCCCAAGCGGATCGAGCTTCTTCACGCCATGCTTGTCGAGCGTCTTGACCAGTTCGCGCTCGGTCAGCTCCACGCCCTCGACCATGAGCTTGGTCGTGGCATCCATCCCGTCCTGCGCGGTTGCGCCGAGGCTTTCGAGCGCGCGGCGCAGATTGTCGGCCACGCCCAAAAGGTCGCGGGCAAACCCTGTGACCGCATAGGCCTTGGCATCCTGCACCTCGCGCTCGGTGCGCCGGCGCAGGTTTTCCATGTCGGCCAGCGTGCGCAGCAGCTTGTCCTTCAGTTCGAGTTTCTCGGCTTCGAGCGCCGCGACAGCATCTGCGCCCGCCGCATCGTGCGGCTGCTCACCGTTCTGGGCAGCGCCGGGGCTGGAGATGTTCTGAGCTTCGGGCTCGGCGGCCGGCTTGTTTGCCATCGGATCGTTCATCTCGGCACCATTCATGTCTGGATCGCGCTGCTTCCAGATGGCACCATCTGACAGCAGGAAACACGACCGATTGTCATCGTCTGAGGCGGACTTGGCCGGAAAGCCGCTTGCACGCTTCTGGCAGCCTGCCCCGGTGGTCCCACACAGGAATCACCTTGAATTTGGAAAGGGTTGATCGGGATATCGTGGCTGGAGCCGCGAAAATCAAGCGCGGGCGGCCACGCGCGCGTCAGGCTCGCCCGTCACTGCATCTGCGGAGAAGACCTCGAGCAGCGCACGGCGGATCGTGGCCTGCCGCTGCGGTGTCGCCACCTTGGCGTTGGTCAGATCGGTGACATAGAACACGTCGACCGCCTTCTCGCCGAATGTCGCGATATGCGCAGACGCGATGTTGAGGTTGAGCTTGCCGATCGCTGTTGTCAGGTCATAGAGCAGACCCGTCCGGTCAAGCCCCGAAACCTGCAACACTGTGTGCCGCGTCGACAGGGCATTGTCGACGATGACCTCCGGCGCCACCGTGAAAGTGCCGCCGCGCGGCGGGGCTGTCCGGCGCTGCGCTACAAGATCGGCGATCTTGATCTCCCCCTTCAGGGCCCGCTCGATGGCCAGCGCGATCCGTTCCCCGCGCCTGAGTTCGTCGTCATCGAGGTCGAAGGCCCGCGACACGAAGATGGTGTCCAATGCCAGGCCATCGGTGGTGGTGAAGATCTGCGCATCGACGATGTTGCCCCCAGCGGCCGCGCAGGCGCCAGTGATGATCGCCAGCAGCCTCGGATGATCGGGCGCGAGGATGGTGAGTTCGGTCACGCCGCGAAAGCTGTCGGTCTCGACGGCGGTGGCCGTGGTGATGCCACGCTGCTCGGCCTCGGCCAGGAAGCGCGCATGCTTGATCTTGCGCGGCAGATCGACCTTGAGCCAGTAGGCCGGATAATGCCGCGCGACGTAGGCCTCGCGCGCTGCTTCGCTCCAGTCGGACAGCTCGGCTGCCAGTGCGCGCTGGGTGCGGCCCACACGTTCCTTGCGCTCGATGGCGGAGTGCCCGCCGGCCAGCACGACCTCGGTCTCATAGTAGAGCGTGCGCAGCAATTCGCCCTTCCATCCGTTCCAGACACCGGGGCCAACCGCCTTGATGTCACACACGGTCAGCACCAGCAGCAGCTTCAGCCGCTCCAGTGTCTGCACAATCTGGGCAAAGCTCTCGATCGTCTTGGCGTCGCCCAGATCACGGCTCTGCGCGATGGTCGACATTTCCAGATGGTACTGGATCAGCCAGGCCACGGTCTCCGTCTCGGCGCTGCCAAGGCCGAGGCGCGGACACAGCTTGCGCGCCACCTCAGCGCCTGCCAGCGAATGGTCATCGGGCCGGCCCTTGGCCACATCGTGCAGGAACAGCGCCACATAGAGCGCGCGCCGGTTGGTGATGGTGGGGAAAATGGTGTTGGCCAGCGGGTGCTCGGCCTCCATCCTGCCGCTTTCCATCTCGGCCAGCATGCCGATGGACCGGATCAGATGCTCGTCCACGGTATAGTGGTGATACATGTTGAACTGCATCATCGCCACGACGCGGCCGAAATCAGGCACGAAACGGCCGAGCACGCCGGACTCGTTCATGCGGCGCAAGGCCGTCTCCGGCGCCCGCTTCGATGTCAGGATCTCGAGGAACAGGCGGTTGGCATCACGGTCAGCCCTGAGCGCCGGCGTGATCAGCTTAAGCGAGCGCGTCACCAGATGCGTGGCATCGGGGTGGATGGCCAGATCGTTGTTGGCCGCGACCGCATAGAGGCGGATCAGATTGACCGGATCAAGCTCGAACACCTGCTCGTTGACCACGGTCAGCCGGTCGTTCTCGATGGTGAAGTCGGTGCCGCCATAGGACAGCTTGCGCCGCCTCGTCACGCCCAGCCCGCTCAGGAGCCTTTGCAAGGTGGGGCGCTCCTTCTGGTGGCGGGCCTCCAGCGCAGCGCAGACAATAGCGGTCAGGTCGCCGACATCCTTGGCGACAAGGAAATAGGCCTTCATGAAGCGCTCGACGCCAGACATGCCGGCCCGCTCGGCATAGCCGAACTCGGCCGCAACATGCCGCTGCAGATCGAAGGACAGCCGCTCCTCGGCCCGCCCGGTGATCATGTGCATCAGCCCGCGCACGCGCCAGAGAAAATCCTCGGCTCGGGAAAAGGCGGCAAACTCCTCGGCGGTGAACAGACCGGCAGCCACCAGATCGCGGGCATGCGGCACCCGATAGGCATACTTGGCGATCCAGAACAGCGTGTTGAGATCACGCAGGCCGCCCTTGCCGTCCTTGACGTTGGGCTCGACCTTGTAGCGCGAGGCCCCTGCCCGGTTGACCCGCATCTCCCGCTCCGCCAGCTTGGCATGAACAAACTCTGCCGCGCTGTCCTTGACGACTTCAAGATCGAAACGGCGCTGGAAATCGTCGAACAAGGCCCGGTCGCCACAGACCAACCGCGCCTCCAGCAAGGCCGTGCGGATCGTCATATCGCCCTTGGCTTCGCGCATGCAGTCATCGACCGAGCGCGTCGAGTGGCCAACCTTCAGCTTCAGGTCCCAGAGCGGATAGAGCACGCTCTCGACCACGCTTTCACCCCAGCCGGTCTGCTTGTGCGGAAACAAGAACAGCACGTCGACATCAGAGCCCTGCGCCAGCGTGCCGCGTCCGTAGCCACCGACGGCAACGACCGCGATGCGCTCCGACATGGATGGATTGTCGGCGCGGTAGTGATGCCGCGTCGCAGCGTGGTGCAAGGCTACCAGTACCGCGTCCATCACGGTCGACAATTGCTGCGCTGCCGCCATCCCCGACCGTGGCCGCGACAGCATCTCGCGCGCCGCTTGCCAGCCCTCTTCGAGTACCTCGCGCAGGCGCACTGTCAGATCGGCGCGCAGGGCAGCGCGGTCGCCGCTTGCGGCAAGGGCATCGACCAGTTCGGCGGGCTCAGCCACGAAACGATCAAGAGTAGGATGAGGAATCTTGGCCATGGCACGCCGACATGCGGCCACGGGCCGCGACTGGCCTCGCATGACACAAAGCGCACTCCTGCGCCACCCTTCTGCTTGCAGACCGGCCCTGGCAGGCGGCAAGGGCACCGGCCGTCCAGCAGCGGAGGTGTGCGAGGGCATGCGAAGCCGCTGGAAACGCCGCACCCATCGCTATTCACGTCAGCATCTGTGTAATATTTCAATTCACAGACCCAGCGGATTTCTGTTTGACAAACAGGATTGTCCGATTTATCGAACCCTTACGCGCCGATTTGAGCCAGCAGCTTGCGGGCGCGAAACAAGTGCAGCTAAAGCGGTAGGAGCATGAGATGGACGGCAATCGCCGGAGATCACGTGAATTCCCTCTGCGAAACACCACAGAAGGATAGAAACGATGACAACTCTCACTCCAATCACCCGCCGCAAGACCCTTCGCGCCCTCTTTGCCACCCTTGCAGCCGGCATTGCGCTTGCTGCACCAGCGTTCGTTTCAACAAACGCACTGGCGCAAGCCCCGAAGGAAATTCGGGTCGATTTCGCCACCTACAACCCCGTCAGTCTTGTCCTCAAGGAGCGTGGCATCCTGGAGAACGCGCTCAAGGCAGAGGGCATATCGGTGCGCTGGATCCAGTCCGCCGGCTCCAACAAGGCGCTCGAGTTTCTCAATGCCGGCTCGCTCGATTTCGGCTCGACGGCTGGCGCGGCTGCGCTGATCGCACGCGTCAACGGCAACCCGATCCGCTCGGTCTATGTCTACTCGCGCCCGGAATGGACCGCCCTCGTCACGACCGCCAAGAGCGGGATCAAGACTGTTGCCGATCTCAAGGGCAAGCGCGTCGCCGTCACCCGCGGCACCGATCCGCACATCTTCCTTGTCCGGGCCCTGGCCGAAGCGAAGCTGACCGAGCGCGATGTCCGCCTCGTGCTGCTCCAGCACCAGGACGGGCGGCTCGCGCTTGAACGTGGCGACGTCGATGCCTGGGCCGGGCTCGACCCGCTGATGGCAGCCGCCGAGATCGAGACCGGTGCTGTGCTCTTCCACCGCAAGGCCGCCGACAACACCTGGGGCATCCTCAATGTGCGCGAGGAGTTCGCCCAGAAGAACCCTGCCCTCGTGCGCACCGTGCTGAAGGCCTATGAAGAGGCCCGCAAGTGGTCAGTCGAGAACCCGGCGGAATTGACACGACTGCTCGTGAACTTCACCAAGCTGCCCGAGCCGGTTGTCGCGCGCCAGCTCCAGCGCACCGAACTGACCCATGGCCCGATCGGCAATGCCCAGATCGAGACCATCGTCGCCGCCGGCGAAGCCCTGAAGCAGGCCGGCATCCTGCCCGCGACAACCAACATCCAGGCAGCCGTTGACGGACTTCTGGACCGTCGCTTCACCGCCGCCTCGAACTGACGACCAGGACGCGGCCGATCATGACCCTGCCCGCCAGCACGACGCAGGCTGGCGCCCCCCCGGCCGACAGGTCGGACGCGCCAGCCTCCCTGACCACGGCGCCCGGCACGTTGCCGGTTCCGTCACGGCGCTGGGGAGCGGGCGGAATCATCGGCTTTGTCCTGCCGTTCGCGCTGGCATTGGTCTGGGAAGCGTCGGTTCGGCTCGGCTTCAGCAATGGCAGGCTGATGCCACCGCCCTCGCGCATCGGGGCCACCTTGTGGGACCTAGCGCAGACCGGCGAACTTGCCTCGCACGCGGCAGCTACCCTCTGGCGGGTTGCCGCCGGGTTCGGGCTCGGCGCTGCCGCCGGCACCGTGCTTGGAGCCGTCTCGGGTGCAAGCCCGTTGATGCGCCGGATCATGGACCCGACGCTTCAGGCTCTCAGGGCCATTCCCTCGATCGCCTGGGTGCCGCTGTTCATTCTCTGGCTCGGCATCTTCGAGGCCTCCAAGGTGGCGCTGATCGCTGTGGGCGTGTTCTTCCCGGTCTATCTCGGCGTGGCAGCCGCGCTGTCGGGCGTGGATCGCAAGATCATCGAGGTCGGGCGCGTCTTCCGGCTCTCGCGCCTCCAGATGATCAGGCGGGTGACGCTGCCGGCGATCCTGCCGGCATGGATCACCGCCCTGCGCACCGGTCTGGGCCTCGGCTTCATGTTCGTCGTCGCCGCCGAGTTCATGGGGGCCAGCGAAGGCCTCGGCTATCTGCTCGTGGACGGCCAGCAACTGGGTCGCCCCGACCGCATTCTCGCCGCCATCATCGCCTTTGCTGTGCTCGGCAAACTCGCGGATGGCCTTCTCGTTGTCGTCACGCGCCCCCTGCTGACCTGGCAGGATGTCGGCCGCGACAGGCTCTAGGCTCACCTCATGCTCCGCATCGACGCGCTTTCCAAAACCTACGCAGACGGCAACAAGGCCCTCGATACGCTGGATCTCTCCATCGGCACCGGCGAGATTGTGGCTCTGGTAGGCGGCTCGGGCTGCGGCAAGACCACGCTGCTGCGCCTGATAGCCGGCCTCGACACCGCCACCAGCGGCCAGATCCGCCTCGACGACGCCGTGATTTCCGGCCCGTCCGCCGATGTCGGCGTCATCTTCCAGGAGCCGCGCCTGTTTCCGTGGCTGACCATCGACGACAACGTCGCATTCGGTCTCTCGCATCTCTCCGCCTTCGAGCGCGAGGGGCTGGTGGCCAATGCCCTGACCCGTGTCGGCCTGTCTGGCCATGGCCACCGCTGGCCCCGCGAGTTGTCGGGCGGCCAACAGCAGCGCGCTGCCATCGCCCGCGCGCTGATCACCCGCCCCCGCCTTTTGATCATGGACGAGCCGTTTTCCGCGCTCGACCCGACAACGCGCCAGAGCCTGCACCGGCACCTGCTCTCACTCTGGGATGAAAGCCGCCCCACGGTTCTGCTGGTCACGCACGATGTCGAGGAGGCTGTCTCGCTGGCGGATCGCATCATCGTCATGCGCCCAAATCCGGGCCGGCTGCACGAAGAGTTTCCCAATCTGCTTTCGCGCCCACGTGACCGGATGGGTACCGGCTTCGAAAGCCTCAGCCGCAGCATTCTCAAGAGCCTCGATCAATCGCTGAAGCCTGCTCCGCAGCCGGCTGCCCGGGCGACGGCAGGGGAAGCGGCTTGGTGGTGAAGGCCGGAGCGCGCTCGCCATGTCCGCGCCACGCTAGGTCTTGCCAGCGGAATCAAATTGGGCGATCTCTCGCCTAACAACATCTTTTTACAAGGAAAACCGCCATGGACGCAGCAACACTCAGGGCCCTTCAGGCCCCGATCAAGGACAGCTACCGCTCGGCTCCGGAAGCCGCCATCATCACGCTGAAGGCCCAGGGCGAGATTGACGAGAGCAAGATCGCCTGCAAGCTTGAAACCGGCCGCGCCATCATGGAAGCAGGGCTGCATCCCGCCAGCGGCGGCAGCGGCGCGGAACTGTGCTCGGGCGACATGCTGCTGGAAGCACTCGTCGCCTGTGCCGGTGTCACCCTGAAGGCCGTGGCAACCGCGCTTGAGATCAACCTCACCAAGGGGACCGTCCGGGCCGAAGGTGATCTCGACTTCCGCGGCACGCTCGGCGTGGCCAAGGATGCGCCCGTCGGCTTCAGCGCCATTCGCCTGACCTTCGACGTTGTCAGCGATGCGCCGCAAGACAAGCTCGACACGCTGCTCAAGCTCACCGAGCGCTATTGCGTGGTCTTCCAGTCGATCAATGTCCGCCCGGCGCTGACGGCGACACTGACGAACGCCGGCTGAGGCAGCGGAATGGGGCAAGGCCTCTGAGGATAGGGGGAGCAGGCCGTTAGGCGCTTGCGGCCCTGATCCCTCGGCCTACTCCGCCGCCCGCAGCCGTGGCGGCGGGGCCAGAAGTTGGCCCTGCGCCGGCTGATCCTCGAACTCCAGCGCCTCGATCCGCTCACCGCGCTTCAGGATCTTGTCCGACGAGGTTCGGATCTGCGAGACGTCGTCACTGGCCTGGCGGAAGTGCGTGTCGAGTTTTTCGACGCGCTCGCTCAGGCGACGAACGTCATCGAGCAGCTTGGCCACTTCGGTCTGGATGACGCGCGCTTCGTCGCGCATCCGGGCATCGCGCACCAGCGATTGCATCACCTGGATCGCCAGCGCCAGCAGCGACGGCGACACGATCACCACCCGTGCCCGGTGCGAGCGCTGCACCAGATCCTCGAAATGCTCGTGCAGGTCGGCGTGGATCGCCTCCGACGGCACGAACATCAGGGCCATGTCCTGCGTTTCTTCCGCCGCGACATACTTGTCGGCGATGTCCTTGATATGACCACCCATGTCGGCGCGCACCCGGGCGGCAGCATGCTTGCGCTGCTCTTCGGTGTCGGCACTGCGATAGGCGGTGAAGCCCTCCAGCGGGAACTTGGCATCGATCACCAGCTTGCGTGTGTCTCCCGGCAGCGAGATCACGCAATCGGGCCGTGTGCGGTTGGACAGGGTGACCTGGAAATCATAGGCGGAGGCCGGCAGGCCATCGCGCACGATCGCCTCCATGCGGCCCTGGCCGTAGGCGCCGCGTGCCTGCTTGTTGGAGAGCACGTCCTTCAGCGACACCATCTCGCTGGTCAGGTCGGTCAGGTTCTTCTGGGCGCTGTCGATCACAGCCAGCCGCTCGTTGAGCTTCTGGAGTGATTCGGTGGTGCTCTTGCCGCTGGCTTCAAGCCCCTGCCCCAGATGGCTGCGCAGACCATCCAGTCGCTCGGCGACGAGCCGCGTCATGTCCGATTGCCGCGAGCCGAAAATCTCGGCCATGGTCTGCATGCGGCTGGTCAACTCGGCCTGAAGCCGGTTCATCTCGGCCACCTTGTCGTCCATCTCGCGGGCGCGTTCTGTGGCCGCAGCAGCCTCCAGCGTCCGCTCGAAGCTCGAGCGCCTGAGGCTCAGCACCATCCAGGCCAGCAGGACCACGACCACCAGCCCGAAGCCGAAGGCCGCCTGCATGGCACTGACCTGATAGTCGCCAATCGTGAGCACAATTCCCTGCATGTCCTGAAGCTACCCCAGATTCGCCCTCCTGAAAAGAACAAAAAACGAACGAATTGACCTTCTTCCCCTGACATCTTATGTGCGGGCCAGTGTTTTCTCAGGTTTCCCAGCCATGGCCATCAAACCCCTCGTGATCTTGCCGGACCCGCGGCTGAAGCAGATGTCGGAACCGGTATCCGCCGTGACGCCGGATATCCGCGCGCTCGCTGCTGACATGCTCGACACCATGTATGACGCGCCCGGCATTGGCCTTGCCGCCATCCAGATCGGCGTGGCCAAGCGCGTCGTCACCATTGATCTAGCCAAGCAGGACGAGGAACGGAAACCCATCGTCTTCCTCAATCCAGAGATCACCTGGGAATCCGAGGAATTGGGCATCTATGAAGAGGGCTGCCTGTCGATCCCCGAATACTACGAGGAGGTCGAGCGCCCGGCGGTGGTCAAGGTCCGCTATATGGATCTTGAAGAGAAGATGCAGGAGATCGAGGTCGATGGCCTGATGGCGACCTGCATCCAGCACGAGATCGACCATCTCGATGGCGTCCTGTTCATCGACCACCTGTCGAAGCTCAAGCGCGACCGCTGCATCAAGAAGTTCGCCAAGCAGGCGAAGGAACGCGAGCGCGGCGCATGAGCCTGCGTCTGGTCTTCATGGGCACGCCGGATTTCGCCGTGCCCACCCTGACCGAATTGCTCGGCCAGGGGCATGAGATCGTCGCGGTCTACACGCGCCCTCCGGCGCAGGGCGGCCGTGGCCTTGATCTGCGGCCTTCCCCTGTCCATCGCACGGCGGAGCGCTTCGGCCTGCCTGTGCTTCACCCCCGCTCCCTGCGCGGTGCGGCCGAGCAGGAGGCCTTTGCGGCCCATAACGCTGACCTCGCCATCGTCGTGGCCTATGGCCTGATCCTGCCAAAGGCGATCCTCGATGCCCCGGCGCTTGGCTGCGTCAACCTCCATGCCTCGCTTCTGCCACGCTGGCGGGGCGCAGCCCCGATCCAGCGCGCTGTCATGGCCGGCGATACGCGTTCGGGGGTCTGCGTCATGCGCATGGAAGAAGGGCTGGATACCGGCCCGGTTGGCATGGTCGAGGCTGTGGACATCAGCCCTGCCATGACGGCCGGAGAGTTGCATGATCGCCTCGCCGCGCTCGGTGCCGATCTGATGGCGCGCGCCGTCGCGGCCATGGCGCGCGGGTCGTTGCAGTTCGCCGCGCAGCCCGAGCAGGGCGTGACCTATGCCGCGAAGCTCGCCAATGACGACAGCCGCATTGATTGGCATGCTGACAACATCGCGCTGCACAACCAGATCAGGGGTCTGTCGCCCTTTCCCGGTGCTTTTGCCGATGTCGATCTTGGTAAGGGCGCCGAGCGGTTGAAAATCCTGCGCGCCGAGGCGGCAGAGGGCTCCGGCGCGCCCGGAACCCTGCTCGACGATACTGGCCTTGTCGCCTGCGGCAGCGGCGCGCTCAGGCTTTTGCAGGTCCAGCGCGCCGGCAAGTCCGCCATGCTGGCCGATGCTTTCCTTCGCGGCGCGAGGCTAGGCCGCGGCGCGGTGCTTGCCGCCGGTTCGTGACCCTGCATGCCGCGCTACAAGCTCACCATCGAGTATGACGGTACGCCCTATTCGGGCTGGCAGCGGCAGGACAATGCCCCCTCGGTGCAGCAGACGGTCGAGGAGGCGATGGAGCGCTTTGTCGGCGTGCCTGTGCGCCTGCGTTGCGCCGGGCGCACCGATGCCGGCGTGCACGCCACCGGCCAGGTGGCGCATGTGCACATCGACAAGGACTGGCGCACCGACACCGTGCGCGATGCTACCAACGTCCACCTCCGGCCACACCCCGTCACCGTCCTGTCGGCCGAGGTCGTGCCCGACACGTTCGATGCCCGCATGTCAGCAACACGGCGCCATTACCGTTTCCGCATCCTCGACCGGAGGCCGCCGCCTGCATTGGAAGCAATGCGTGTCTGGCATGTGCCCTATCGGCTCGACCACGAGGCAATGCACGACGCCGCGCAGGCCTATCTTGGCGAACATGACTACACCACCTTCCGCGCCGCCGAATGCCAGGCCAACTCGCCGGTCCGCACCATCGACCGTTTTGTGGTGATGCGCCACGGCGACGAGATCTGCATCGAGACCGAAGCGCGTTCGTTCCTGCACCATCAGGTGCGCTCGATGACGGGCGCGCTGCTGCCTGTCGGGCGCGGCAAGTGGGGCCGGCGAGATATCGCCCGTATCCTGAAGGCCGCTGACCGGGCGCTGTGTCCCGGCCTTGCACCGCCGTGCGGTCTGTATCTGACGCGCGTCGATTATTGATCGGCGGCCACAAGGACCGGGCGCGAGCGCCACTTCGATTCAGAAACGCCAGATCGGGGACAGCCAGCAACGATCTCGGCTACAAGGAGTGGCTCACGCGGCTGCCAATATGGCACGCCGCGAGACCGGTCACTGACGCCCGAAATACTGCCCCAGCACGCGCCGTGTGATCCGGCAGACGCCTTCGATGTCGGCAGTAGCGACACTCTCGTCGACCTGATGCATGGTCTTGCCGACTGTTCCGAACTCCACCACCGGGCAATAGTTCTTGATGAAGCGGGCATCCGATGTGCCGCCCGTCGTCGACAGCTTCGGAACCAGTCCTGTCTCGGCCTTGACGGCATCGCTGACCATCGACACGAACGGACCGGGCTCGGTCACGAAGGAGACGGCATTGGTCTTGCCGAACTCCGCTTCGTAGTGCCCGGCAATGCTCACTGAGGCCAGCCGGCGGCGCAGTTCTGCCTCCAGCGACTCTGGGTTCCAGGTATCGTTGAAGCGCACGTTCAGCGTGGCACGTGCCTCGTTCGGCACCACGTTTGGTGACGGGTTGCCCACATCGACTGTGGTGATCTCCAGCGTCGAAGGGCCGAAATAGGCGGTTCCAGCATCAAGAGGACTGGCCTCGACAGCCGCCAGAAGACGCACAAGCGCCCGGATCGGATTGGTCGTGTGCTCGGGATAGGCGACATGGCCCTGCCGGCCCTTGACCAGGAGCCGACAGGTCAGCGAGCCGCGCCGCCCGATCTTGATCATGTCGCCAAGGCGTTCGGGGTTGGTCGGCTCGCCGAGCAGGCAATGGTCGAAGCGCTCGCCGCGGGCATGCGCCCATTCGAGCAGCTTGACGGTACCGTTGACCGCCGGCCCCTCCTCGTCTCCGGTAACCAGAAATGCGATCGAGCCAGGGAAATCGGGGTTGTCGCGCACGAACTGGATTGCGGCAGCGGTCATCCCGGCCAGCCCGCCCTTCATGTCGCAAGCTCCGCGCCCGTGCAGCACGCCATCGATGATCGCGCCGGAAAACGGATCGCGACCCCAGCGCGCCGTGTCGCCTGGCGGCACAACATCGGTGTGGCCGGCGATCACGAACACAGGGCTGGCGCTGCCGAAGCGGGCATAGAGATTGTGGACATCCGGATAGCCCGCTTCGCTGAACACCGGTCGATGCACCGTGAAGCCGGCAGCCGCCAGCTCGGTCGCCAGCAGCGCGAGCGCACCCCCTTCATGGGGCGTGACAGACGGGCAGCGCACGAGCGCCTGCGCCAGCGCGACGGGATCAGCCCCCACGAGCGGTGTCAGCATGGTATCAGTCGCGCAGCAGATCGTTGATCGCTGTCTTGGAGCGCGTCTGCGCATCCACGGTCTTGACGATCACGGCGCAATAAAGCGACGGGCCGGGCGAGCCGTCCGGCAGCGGCTTGCCAGGCAGCGAGCCCGAGACCACCACCGAATAGGGCGGCACCTTGCCGATGTGAACCGCGCCGGTGCTGCGGTCGATGATCTTGGTCGAGGCGCTGATGAACACGCCCATCGAGATGACCGACCCCTCGCCCACGATGACGCCCTCGACCACCTCGGAACGCGCGCCGACAAAGCAGTTGTCCTCGATGATGGTCGGGTTGGCCTGAAGCGGCTCCAGCACGCCGCCAATGCCGACCCCGCCGGAGAGGTGCACGTTCTTGCCGATCTGCGCGCAGGAGCCGACCGTGGCCCAGGTGTCGACCATCGTGCCCTCGTCGACGCGGGCGCCGACATTCACGAAGGACGGCATCAGCACCACATTGCGGGCAATGAAAGCCGAGTGGCGCACCACCGCGCCGGGCACCATGCGGAAGCCTGCCTCCCGGAAACGGTTGGCACTCCAGCCATGAGTCTTGGTCTGCACCTTGTCCCAGCCATAGACCGGGCTGTCCGCAGAACCAGCGTTGTCGCTGTCGAACGGCATCACGGCATTGTCGTTGAGCCGGAAGGACAGCAGCACGGCCTTCTTCAGCCATTGATGCGTGACCCAGGCGCCGTCAATCTTCTCTGAAACGCGCAAGGCGCCGCTGTCGAGCAGCCCCAATGCCTCCGTAACGGCGTCCCGGACGCGGCCGGACGTTGAGGGGCTCATGCTGGCCCGATCCTCCCATGCGGCCTCGATGCTGCGGGCGAGATCGCTGGTGTTTGCCGTATGCTGGCTCATAGCCGTCAGTCCCCGGAAATGTCATGCAAGAATGCTGGCGCACGAAAAGCCGATGATGCGCCCCCAGTCAAGCTCGCTGCCGTCTGCCGGCAGTGCCGCATCTCGCATAGCAAGAGCGACGAACTGGCGGGATCGTTCAAATTTGAGCGAAAGTGGCAAGTCAAATCGAAGCTGTTTCTGCCTATTGTGGCGTCGGGTGGACTTTGATGGGACGACCATGATCAGCTTTCCGGGCATGAAGGCACGGCGCGACGCCTACCGACTGGCTCTGCTTGTCACAGCAGGCGCCGTCCTGGTGTCGGTCGCGCTCGCGCTTGCAGCCCTGCACACCCTGGCGCCGGCGACGATGCTGTCGATCATTCCGCACGCCGACGCCATCGCCGTCATCGCCGTCATCGCCGTCGCCGCGGCCAGTGCCATCGTCGCCGGCCCGACAAGCCTGATGCTGTGTCTCGAAATCCTGCGCGCCAACCAGCTTGGCGAGCAGATCAGGCGCGCGGCGCTCACCGATCCGCTGACCGGACTTCCGAACCGCGCTGCCCTGCTCGACCAATTGAAGGATGCGATCGATGCCTGCCAGCGGGCCGGGCAGACTGGTGCGCTGCTCTACATCGATCTTGATCATTTCAAGATGATCAACGATCACCATGGCCATGCTGGCGGCGATGCCGCGCTGCGCCATGCCGCGCGGATCATGCGCGAGACGATCGAGCCCGGCATGGTGCTCGGCCGCTTCGGCGGCGAGGAGTTTGTGGCGTTTGCCCATGATTCCGGCAGGGCTGCAGCAACCGCGATGGCCATGATCCTGGCGCTCCGCTCCACATCCGCCCAGCACCACGGCACAGACATCTCTGTCACCGCCAGCATTGGCATTGCTGTAATGGGAGATGCCGCCACGCCCGAAGCCCTGCTCGCCAATGCCGACCGCGCGCTCTATCTCGCGAAATCCGCCGGCCGCGACCGGGTGGTGCATCACGAGGATATCCGCGACCTCGAAGCCGCCCTGCGCAGGGCAGGCGGCGTACGCCCGCAGCAGGACCTGGCGGCGGCTGCCTGATCAGCGCACGGCGCGCAGGAAGCCCGTCAGATCGCTGGTGATGTGGTGGACATGGCCGGCGTCGATCGCGGCCTGTTCCCATGCCTCGCGGAACGGATCGGGGGTCTTGGGCAGGATCAGCACCGTCTTCATGCCCACATCATGCGGCACGATCAGGTTCTTCTCGATGTCCTCGAACATCGCCGCCCGGGTCGGGTCGACGTTGTGCCGGGCGAAGAACTGATCGAACGTGGCCCGCTCCGGCTTGGGCGTGAAGCCAGCCTCGATGATGCCGAACAGGCCATCGAACTTGTCGAGAATCCCGAGCTTTCCGGCAATGTTCTCGGCATGCTTGATCGTGCCATTGGTCAGGATCAACTTGCGGCCCGGGAGGTCGGCAATGGCCTGACCGAGCGCCGGGTCCGGCTCGAGCGACGCAAGGTCGATGTGATGCACGAAATCGAGGAAGTCATCCGGTTGGATGTTGTTCTCGCGCATCAGGCCCTTCAGGGTCGTGCCATAGCGATGATAGTAGTATTTCTGTAGGGCACGCGCGGAAAGCCCGTCGAGGCCGAACAGCTCGGTCACGAACAGCGTGATCCGCGCATCGACCTGCGGCCAGACACGCGCCTCGTGCGGATAAAGCGTGTTGTCGAGATCGAACACCCAGGTGTCGACATGGGCAAAATCGCGTTTGGCGGTCAGGGCAATCGGATGCTGGTTCAAGGTGGGACCGGGTGTGATGCGCCGCCACGGGAGCGGAGCCCTTAGATGGGCCTTCCAGACTGCATGACAATGGTTAAACCCGTATGAGGGCCATCCTTGATGATTGATCTCGCCCGCCTCAGGATTCCGCCCTGCCCAGATGCACATCCAGCGCACGCTTGAGCACATCCTTCATCGGTTCGGAAGCAGCCAGGATCTCGGCGGCCTTGAAGAAATCAAGCCCGGCAAAGGCGCCCACATCCGGCCTGAGCAGCAGGTTGGGCGGACTGCGCTCGATCATGCGCTGCACGACCGAACTCATCAGGATCTGCGAAGCCCCGAACATCGCCTCCAGCGGCTCCGGCACGCGCCGGTCTGAAACGAAGGCCGCGCCGCAGACATCGACTGCAATCACGAAGCGCCGGCCATCCACCAGATGCTGGTAAGGCAAGGGGTTCACCGCCCCGCCATCGATCAGCACCTGATCCTGGATCACAACCGGACGCACCATGCCGGGCAGCGCCATCGAGGCCCCGACCGCGGGCGTCAGCGCGCCGCTCGACAGCACGACCTCACTGCGCATGTGGAAGTCGGTCGCCACCGCCATGAACGGGATCTTCAAAGCCTCGAAACGGTCGGGAACGGCCTCGGGCCAGAACAGGTCAAGCAACCGCTCGCCATCGACCAGCACCGGGTTGCCGAGCCCGGACCGGTTGATCAATTGCGAGAGCTTGCCGACCCTGGCCTCAAGCAGCTTGGCCACCACGCGCGGCCGCTGGCGGAATGACGCCAGCACGAACGCCCTGAGGGCGCGCCCCGGCATCCCAGCCGCATAGGCAGCGCCGATGATCGCGCCAATCGACGAACCGGCCAGCGCAACTGGCTTGATACCAAGCTCGTCCAGCGCTTCCAGCGCCACGATGTGGGCCAGCCCGCGCGCGCCGCCTGCGCCAAGCGCCAGCGCCACTTGCGGTCCGGCGACGGGCAGGTGCGTGACGGCCGGCAGCAAGCCCCCCATCAGGCGAGAAAGCCGCGGAGCGCGGTCAGCGTGCCGGGCGCATCCTCCTCGGCCACGAAATGCCCACCCGAAACCTGCGTGCCGACAGCCTCCGGGGTGAACGATCCGCGCCAGACATCGAGCGGGTTCACATCCTTGCCGGTCAGATAGAAGTTGCCCCAGACCAGCAGCGTCAGACAGCCCACGACCTTGCCGGCCTTGAGATCGGCGAGATCGGCGTCGAGATCGAGCGTGGCTCCGGCCCGATAATCCTCGCACATGGCGTGTATGCGGGTCGGGTCGTTGCAACTGGCCCGGTAGCTCGCCAGTGCCCCGGACGAAAACGCGTCCAAACTGGAGCTAGCTGTCCATTTGGCCATCAGGCCTTCGAAGTAGGCGGCCGGGTCAAGCCCGATCTCGCGTTCGGGGCCGGGCTTCTCGCCAGCGAGAAACGTCCAGTGCGCGCCGGGCATTGCACCTGCCTTGATCTGCTTCCAGACGAAGAAGGTCGGCAGGATGTCGAGCAGGGCCAACCGCGTCAGCCGCCCCGGATGGTCGAGCGCAAGCCGATAGGCCACGCGGGCGCCCCGGTCATGGCCAACTGCCGCGAAGGTGACATGGCCAAGCTGCTCCATGATCGTAACGATGTCCTTGCCCATCTCGCGCTTGGCATAGCGCGCGCCGCCCTCGCTCGGCGGAGCAGAGGACCAGCCGTAGCCGCGCAGGTCAGGACAGATCACTGTGTGCGTCTGAGCCAGTTGCGGCGCGATGCGGTGCCACATCGCATGGGTCTGCGGAAAACCATGGATCAGCACGAGCGGTGGCCCCGAGCCGCCGACGCGGGCAAAAATGCGGCCCTCGTCGCCATCCAGCCATTTTGCCTCGAAACCGGGAAACAGCGCGGATGTGTCGTTCATCGAAAAAGGCCTCGTCAGCTCAGAGCCCGCCAGCCGATGTCCCGGCGGCAGAACCCGCCATCCCACGTGATAGCATCAACCGCAGCATAGGCCTTCGCACGCGCCGCCGCCACTGTCGGCCCGAGCCCGACGAGATTGAGCACACGGCCGCCATTGGCCGTGACCACGCCGCCGTGCTCGGCCGTTCCGGCGTGGAACACCAGGACGCCATCAAGCACCTCTGCCGCGCCGATACCCTCGATCACAGCCCCTTTTTCAGGCGTGCCGGGATAACCTCGTCCGCACATCACGACCGTGAGCGCTGCATCGTCCCACCAGCGCACGTCGACATTGGCCAGCAGGCCGTCACACGCCGCCAGCAAGGCCGCCACGAGGTCCGACTTCATGCGCGGCATCAGCACCTCGCATTCAGGATCGCCGAAGCGGGTGTTGTATTCGATCAGCTTCGGGCCATCCTCGGTGATCATCAGGCCGGCGAACAGAATGCCGGTAAATGGCGTGCCGCGCCGCGCCATTGCCGCCATGGTCGGGCGGATGATCGTGGCCATGACCTCATCTTGCAGGGCGGCCGTCATCACCGGCGCAGGCGAGTAGGCGCCCATGCCGCCCGTGTTCGGGCCAGTGTCGCCATCGCCGACGCGCTTGTGATCCTGCGCCGACGCCAGCGGCAAGGCAGTCTTGCCGTCGCACAGGGCAAAGAAGCTGACTTCCTCGCCGAACATGCACTCCTCGATGACGATCTCGGCACCGGCTTGCCCGAGGCCACCGGCGAACATCATCTCCAGCGCCTCCTCGGCTTCCTCCAGGCTTTGCGCCACCACCACACCCTTGCCGGCGGCCAGCCCGTCAGCCTTGATCACGATCGGCGCGCCATGGGCGTAGACATGGGCCAGCGCCGGCTCCAGCGCATCGAAACGGGCATAGTCCGCCGTCGGGATGCCGGCTTCCCGGCACAATTCCTTGGTGAAGGCCTTGGAGCCCTCCAGCCGCGCCGCGGCCTTGCGCGGGCCGAAAGCCTTGATCCCAGCGGCTGTCAGGTCGTCGACCAGCCCGGCCACGAGCGGCCCTTCCGGCCCAACCACGACAAGCCCGACATCATGGCTGGCGCAGAAGGCGATGACATCGCCGTGGTTGGCGACGTCCATGGCGACGTTGACGCCGCACCGGGCCGTGCCCGGATTGCCCGGAGCAATGAACAGCATGTCGCACAGGGGCGAAGCGGAGATTTTCCAGGCCAGCGCATGTTCGCGGCCGCCTGAACCGATCAGCAGAATGTTCATGGGCGCGGTTTAGCCCCAAGCCGGTGCGTTGTTCAATGGCCTTGCTTCCACCCCCTCCCCCGACGCCTGGAAACCTGCCACAACCACGGCATGGAGCCTGAGTCGAACCCTGCCACCAACGCGCTCGAGTGGAGCGTTTCCGACCTGTCCGGCGCGCTCAAGCGCACGATCGAGGACCAGTTCGGCTTTGTCCGGGTGCGCGGCGAGATTTCCGGCTATCGCGGCCCTTCCGCCTCCGGCCATGTCTATTTCTCGCTGAAGGACGCCAACGCCAAGATCGACGCGGTCATCTGGAAGGGCGTGTTTGGCCGCCTGAAGACAAAGCCGCAGGAAGGGCTGGAGGTCATCGCCACCGGCAAGATCACCACCTTCCCCGGCAAATCCTCCTACCAGATCATCATTGACCACATCGAGCCCGCCGGCCTTGGCGCGCTGATGGCTCTGCTGGAGGAGCGGCGACGCAAGCTGGCGGCTGAGGGTCTGTTCGATGAAGCCCGCAAGCAACTCCTGCCCTATCTGCCGGAGGTGATCGGCGTCATCACCTCGCCCACGGGCGCGGTGATTCGCGACATCCTGCACCGGCTGGAAGACCGCTTTCCCCGCCGGGTGCTGGTCTGGCCTGTGCGCGTGCAGGGCGAAACCAGCGGCGCGGAGGTCGCTGCAGCCATCAGGGGTTTCAATGCGCTGGTTCCGGGTGGTGCGATCCCGCGCCCCGATGTGCTGATCGTGGCGCGCGGTGGCGGTTCGCTCGAAGACCTGATGAGCTTCAACGATGAGGCCGTGGTGCGGGCCGCCGCCGCTTCCGGCATTCCGCTGATCTCGGCGGTGGGCCATGAGACCGACTGGACGCTGATCGACTATGCATCGGACCTGCGCGCCCCGACGCCGACCGGTGCAGCAGAAAAGGCGGTGCCCGTGCGCGGCGAACTGCTGGCCACGGTCGATGACCTGTCCCGCCGGCGCGGAGCGGCCATCCGCCGCCTGTTCGAGCAGCGCCGTCAGGGACTGCGCGCCGCGGCACGGGCGCTGCCAAGCCGCGAGACCCTGCTCAACGTGCCGCGCCAGAGGCTCGATCTTGCGGCGACGCGCCTTCCCGCCGCGCTGCGCGCCAATGCTCTCGGCTTCGAGCGACGCCTCTCGGCCCTGAGCCAGCGCCTGCAACGTCGTTCGCCACAAGTGCGGCTCGGCATGGCCCGCGAGCGGCTGGCCGCGTTGACTCAACGCCTCATCGCCGCGCGCCAAGCGATTCTGCGCGAAGAGAAAAAACGCATCGACCGCGAGCGCGAGCGCCTCGACCAGTTGTTGATGCGGGGACGCCGCGCGCTCGCCTCGATGGCCAGCCAGCGCCGGGCCAGCGTCGCCGCCAGCGCGCAACTGCTGGAAGCCCTGAGCTATACCGGCGTGCTGAAGCGCGGCTTTGCGCTGGTGCGCGACGCAAGCGGCGACCCGGTCAGGAGCACAGCATCAGCCCTGCCCGGCACCGCGCTCACGGTCGAGTTCGCTGACGGGAAAGTGGGTGTGACGGTGGATGGCGCAACGGGACCGAAGGCGGCTCCTGCCCCCCGGAAGCCGCAGGCACCGCCGCAAGGCGGCCTGTTCGATTGACGCCCGCCGCGTGATGGCGGGACGGGACAGCAGATACAGCGCCTGATCAGCGACGGATGATCGTGCCCGCACCGGCATCGGTGAACAGCTCGATCAGCACTGCGTGCGGCACCTTGCCATCGAGGATGACGACCGCCTCGACGCCCTTTTCCAGCGCATAGATGCAGGTCTCGATCTTCGGGATCATGCCGCCGGTGATGGTGCCGTCCGCAATCAGCTTGCGGCATTGCTCCATCGTCAGTTCCTTGATGAGCTGCTTGTTCTTGTCCAGAACGCCCGGCACATCGGTCAGCAGAAGAAGGCGCTTGGCCCCGAGCGCGCCGGCAATGGCACCAGCGAACGTGTCGGCATTGACGTTGTAGGTCTGCCCATCCGCCGCCGAGCAGACCGGTGCCAGCACCGGAATCAGCTCCGCCTTGAGCACGGCGTTGAGCACGGTCGTGTCGACATTCTCGGGCTCGCCGACAAAACCCAGATCGAGGATCTGCTCGATCTTCGAATCGGGATCGACCATGGTCCGGTGCACCTTGCGCGCCGTGACCATGTTGCCGTCCTTGCCGCACAGGCCGATGGCCTTGCCACCCTCGCGGGTGATGTAGCCCACGATTTCCTTGTTCACGGAACCGGCCAGCACCATCTCCACGACATCCACCGTGGCGGCATCGGTGACGCGAAGGCCCTGCTTGAACTCGCTCTTGATGTTGAGCTTGTCGAGCATGCGCGCGATCTGCGGCCCGCCGCCATGGCACACCACCGGCTTGAGGCCGGACTGCTCCAGCAGCACCACGTCTTCGGCAAAGTCCTCAGCGGTGGCCGCATCGCCCATGGCATTGCCGCCATACTTGATGCAGACCACCTGCTGGTCATAGCGCTGCATGTGCGGCAGGGCCTGCACCAGAAGTTCAGCCTGAAGCGAGGGCGAAAGCTTCGAAAGGTCGGTCATGGTGGCGGGGCTCCGGCGCGCGGGCCAGTCAGGCAGCGCTCAGGTGGCAGTCAGGGGCGGCTCGGTCGCCGCGCTTCTAGCCGATCGTCCGCGCCTGTGAAAGCGCCTTCATGCGCCACGTCGCATGAGTGGCAAAACGGCAAGGCCAAGCCAGCTTGCGATCATCAGCATGCCGCCGATCGGGCTCGCCATCGGAAACAGCTTTTGCCCGGCCAGAGCCCGCATCGCCAGATCGCCGGAGAACAGAACCACACCGAAAGCGAGCACAGAGATCAGGACAGCAGCCGCGCGCCCTGGCAGCAGTTCGAGCTTGCGCGCCGCGGTCAGCGCCACCAGTGCGCCGGCATGCAACAGCAGCATCTGCGCCGCAATCGCCCCCGAGGGCTGGCCTGCATGGGTGGCATAGGCCCAGAGCCCGACGCCCAGCGCGCCGAACAGGCCGGCAGTCATCAGATGGACTTGGCTCGCGTTCATGATGGAACGGTGTCACGCGGCGTCGCCCCCCACAAGGGCGCATATGAGCACACCGCTCCGGTTCGCCGCCGCCGGATTGCGAGACGCTACTGCCCGCGCTCGCTCAGCAGGCGCGCGATGCTGGCGCGCAGGTCCGCAATGCCATCGCCATCGCGGCTCGATGTCAGGGCAATCTCGGGAAAAGCCGCCGGACGACGCTTGATGGCTGCAGCCGTCCGCTCCAGCAGCGCCGGAATCTCGGACTTCTTCACCTCATCCGCCTTGGTCAGTACGATCTGGTAGGACACGGCGGCCTTGTCGAGCGTCTCCAGAACCTCGGTGTCGACCTCCTTGAGGCCATGGCGGGCATCGATCAGCAGATAGACGCGCGCCAGATTGGGCCGCCCGCGCAGATAGTCATGGATCAGCTTGGTCCAGGTCTCGACCTTCTGTTTGCCGACAGCCGCAAACCCGTAGCCCGGCATGTCGACGAGCGTGGCACGATCACCGATGCGGAAGAAGTTGAGCTGCTGGGTACGGCCCGGCGTGTGAGACGTGCGGGCCAGCGCCTTGCGGCCCGTCAGCGCGTTGACGAGGCTGGATTTGCCGACATTCGAACGGCCAGCGAGCGCGAACTCGAACCCGGCCATGGGCGGCAGGCCGTCAGCCTTGCTGGCCGCCCAGATGAATTGCCAGTCGCCGGCAAACAGCTTG
Source organism: Hydrogenophaga intermedia (assembly GCA_943370645.1). Classification (GTDB taxonomy): domain Bacteria; phylum Pseudomonadota; class Alphaproteobacteria; order Rhizobiales; family Beijerinckiaceae; genus Allobosea. The sequence continues at coordinate 48,891 of CALRRR020000006.1, forward strand.
CGGCCAGCTTCGGTGAAGTCGGGTTCCTGATCGGTCATGGCGCGTCTTACGCGACCGCGCGCAGCGCGTCGATATCCGCGCCGGCAATCAGCGCCACATTCGCCTGAATGGTCTCGATGGGCCAGTCCCACCAGCAGATCGCCAGCAGCGCAGCAATGGTTTCGGCATCGAATCGGAGGTGCTTGACGATTCCCGGATTGCCGACAACGACCGCATAGGGCGGCACATCCTTCGCCACGACCGCGTGCGCTCCGATGATAGTCCCGTCACCGATTGTGACGCCCGGCATGATGACGGCATCGCGACCGATCCAGACATCGTTTCCGATCACGGTATCGCCGCGACTGGTCAGCCCGTCGGCGCTGAAGGCCGGCTTGTCAGTGAAACCGACCATGTTGAAGGGGTAGGTCGAGAACCCGCCCATCGGGTGGTTGGCCCCGTTCATGATGAACTGCGCACCCTGGGCTATCGCCACAAACTTGCCGATGATCAGCCGGTCGCCGATGAAATCGAAGTGGTAGCGCACGCAGCGCGCCTCGAAGTGCTCGGGCCCGCGCGAGTCGTCGTAGTAGGAGAAGTCGCCCACCTCGATCAGCGGGCTCTTCACCACCGCCTTGAGATAGGCGGTGCCTTTCCAGCCCGCGATCGGGTGGCGGATCGATGGGTCAGGGACCGGCATGGCCGGCCCCCGTCAGCCCAACTGTTCCGCCACGGCGATCGTCAGTTCTTGCCGGCATCCGGCGCTGGCTTCTTGCCGAACATCGATTTGAGGTTGTCCCACAGCTCGATCTTGGTGCCGAACTTCTTCATGATGTAGGCCTGCTGGAGGATCGACAGGAAGTTGTTCCAGGTCCAGTAGATCACCAGGCCGGCGGGGAACGAGCCGAGCAGGAAGGTGAAGAACACCGGCATCCAGGTGAACACCATCTTCTGCACCGGGTCGGTCGGCTCCGGGTTGAGCTTCATCTGCACGAACATCGTGATGCCCATCAGGATCGGCCAGACGCCGAGCAGCAGCATTGCCGGCACGGCAAACGGCAACAGCCCGAACAGGTTGAAGATCGAGGTCGGGTCCGGCGCAGCCAGATCCCTGATCCAGCCGAAGAACGGCGCATGCCGCATTTCGATGGTCACGAACAGCACCTTGTAGAGCGCGAAGAAGACCGGGATCTGGATCAGAACCGGCCAGCAACCTGCCAGCGGATTGATCTTCTCCTTCTTGTAGAGCTCCATCAGCGCCTGCTGCTGCTTCATCTTGTCGTCAGCAAAGCGATCGCGGATCGCGACCATCTCGGGCTGGACAGCCTTCATCTTGGCCATAGAGGCGTAGGATTTGTTCGCCAGCGGGAAGAAGATCAGCTTGATCAGCACGGTGACCAGCAGGATCGCCACGCCGAAATTGCCGAACAGATGATAGAACCAGTCGATGGCATAGAACATCGGCTTGGTGATGAAATAGAACCAGCCCCAGTCGATCATCAGGTCGAAGCGCTTGATGTTCTGGGACTTCTCATAGCCGTCGACCGTGGCGACTTCCTTGGCCCCGGCGAAAAGCCGCGTCGTTGCACCGGCGCTGGTGCCGGGTGCAATGGTCACGCCTTCGCCGAGATAGTCGACCTGGAAGGTCTTGTTGCCGGCCATGTTGACCGAGTAGCGACCCTCGAACTTGCGTTCCTGATCGGGGATCACGGCCGCAGCCCAGTACTTGTCGGTGATGCCGAGGAAGCCGCTGGTCAGGTCTTTCCAGACCTTGCCGCGCTGCGAGCCGCCGAGAACCGCTTCCTTCTCGACGTTGTCATAGGTGTATTCCTGCAGGCCATTGTTGCCGAGCACGCCGATCAGGCCCTCGTGCAGCACGAAGTAGCCCTGCGTCACCGGCTTGCCATGGCGTGCAACCAGACCATACGGGAACAGCGTCACCGGCGCACCGGTCGCATTCTCCACCGTGTCGGCCACAGTGAACATGGCGTTGGCATCGACGCCAATCACGCGCTTGAAGGTCAGGCCCTGCCCGTTGTTCCAGGTCAGCGTGACAGGCTGCGCCGGGGTCAGCGTGGTCCGGTCGGCGGTCCACAAGGTCTGCGGTCCGGGCACGGCGGCCGCTACACCTGTGCCGGGCGCCCAGCCGAAATCGGCGTAGTAGGCGTTCGGTCCATTCTGCGGCGAGAACAGCACGATGTTCGGGCTCGTTGCGTCCACCGTCTCGCGGTATGCCTTGAGCAGCACATCATCGATGCGCGCCCCAAGCAGAGACAGGGAGCCCATCATGCGCGGCGTGTCGATGGTCACACGCGGCGATGCCTGAAGAGCGGCCTCGCGGGTGACGGCACCGGGCAGCGCCGGCACCGTGCCGGGAGTCGCAACCCCAGGCGCCACTCCGGGTGTGGCAGCGCCGGGCGCAACACCGGGCGTGGGCGTGACCACGCCGGGCTGCGCCGGCTGGATCTGCTGCGCCGCCTTGCGCTGCTGCTCCATCTGCGGAACACCGTAGAAGTAGTTCCAGCCCAGCAGAACCACCGCCGACAGCACGATCGCAAGCAGAAGGTTCTTGTTGTCTTCGCGGTTCATCATGACCGTTTCGTCTCGTGTTGTGCTGAGCGATGTGCGTCGGCAGTTCGATGGGTGTTGGCAGGTCTGTCGGCGTTCGCCGGCCTTGCTGCGTCGACAACGGCCGTGGCCGGCTGCTGTGTCCGCTGCGGGCGCGCTTTGGTCAAGGCATCCCGGAAGCTGCGCACCAGTTCTCCGTAGCCTGCACTGATTGTCTCGGGCCTCGCCACCGCCACGATGTCGCGGTCCGCTGCGCTCGCGGCATAGGCGTCCCGGGCGGCCGCCCTCAGCCTGCGCCGGATGCGGTTGCGCTTCACGGCGTTGCCGGTCTTCCGCGAGGCTGTCAGGCCAATCCGGATGCCGATGTCATCGTCTGGCCGATCCAGAACCTGAATGCTCAGCGCAGACGAACGAAAGCGGCGACCGTTACCAGCCGCCGCCTGAAACTCTGATCGCTTGGTGATATGGATCAGGCGCGGTGCGGACGTGCGCATGCAGTCCTCCAGAACCCTTGCCGTCACAACGCTGGCCGACGCTTCGATGCAAGGAAGAAACCTTGCTGGCAGCAGGACCGCCTCACGCAGTCCTGCCCCGATCGTCACGCCGAGAGGCGCTTGCGACCATGGGCGCGGCGGGCAGCGAGCACCTTGCGGCCACCAACAGTGGCCATGCGGGCGCGGAAACCGTGACGGCGCTTCCGCACGAGCTTGCTTGGCTGATAAGTTCTCTTCACGGAACGTCTCCGGTCTTCAACTGAGGCAAGGAGGATGACGCGTCGCGAAACGCTGCCATCCGGCTCACTTGCATGATATCGCAAAAAGGACGGCGCTCGCCGACAGGCAGGCACCAGACTTGGGCCGGCTTATGACGGATGGAGCCAGCCAAGTCAACCGCGCAGCCACCCTTCCGGCAGCCCGGAATCATGCCCCGGACAGGACAGGCAACAGGACAGGGAGAACCGCGAGGTGCGGTGCGGCACACGCCGCACTACCGTCTCACCCTATGGTTGGAGAAGACGGCATCCAGGCCGGCACGCAGCTTGCGAGGGCATTCGCCGTGGGTTACGCGATAGGAATGTTCGAACAGATCGGAAACCGCCATGGCTGAGGTTCTGAGGCCTGATCTGTGTGTGATCGGGGCCGGTTCGGGCGGCCTGTCCGTGGCGGCTGCAGCAGCGATGTTCGGCGTGCCGGTCGTGCTGGTCGAGCGGCACAAGATGGGCGGGGACTGCCTTAACGTCGGCTGCGTGCCCTCCAAGGCCCTGATTGCGGCAGCGCACCGTGCCGAGGACATCCGCCGTGCCGGCCCGTTCGGCCTTGTGGCTCCCGCGCCCCAGGTGCATTTCGCCCGCGTCCAGGCCCATGTCGCCGAGGTGATCGGCGCCATTGCCCCCAACGATTCGGTTGAACGTTTCACCAGCCTTGGCGTGCGCGTGCTGCTTGGCGAGGCCAGTTTCCTTGATCGGCGCACCATCCGCGTCGGCGAGATCGAGGTGCAGCCGCGCCGCTTTGTCATTGCCACCGGCTCGCGCCCGGCCGCTCCGCCGGTTCCCGGACTGGAGACGGTCCCGTATCTGACCAACGAAACGGTGTTTGACCTGACGGCCCGTCCCGAGCATCTGATCGTGCTCGGCGGCGGGCCCATCGGCACGGAGCTTGGTCAATCCTTCCGCCGTCTCGGCGCGCGGGTCACGCTGATCGAATTCGGCCGCCTGCTTGGCCGCGAGGATGAGGAGGCAGCCGGCTTTGCGCTCCGCGCGCTCAGGGCCGACGGCGTTGATGTCCGCGAGCGTGCCAAGGCGGTCAAGGTTGAAGGCGAGGCTGGCGCCATCCGCGTCACGTTGGACAGCGGCGAGGTCATCGCCGCCTCGCATCTTCTGGTCGCGGCAGGCCGAACGCCGAACATCGAGGCCCTCAACCTGGATGCTGCCGGCATCCGCCACAATGCGAAGGGCATTGATGTCGACAATGGCCTCAAGACCTCGAATAGCCGCATATACGCCATCGGCGACTGTGCAACCGGTGCGACGGACGGGCTGCAGTTCACGCATGTCGCCAACTACCACGCCGGCATCGTCATCCGGAACGCGCTGTTCCGGCTACCGGCAAAAGTCAGCAACAGCGCCATTCCGCGCGTGACCTACTGCGACCCTGAAATCGCCAGTGTCGGGATGAGCGAAGAATCCGCCCGCGCCGCTGGCCACGTGGTGCAGATCCTGCGCTGGCCCTTTGCCGAGAACGACCGTGCCCAGGCCGAGCGCGCGCCTGATGGCATGATCAAGGTCGTCATCGACAAGAAGAGCCGCATCCTCGGCGTCGTGATCGCAGGCAAGAATGCCGGTGACCTGCTGTTGCCCTGGATCATTGCTGTGCAGAAGGGTTGGAAGATCGGCGAGATGACCGGCTTCGTCTTCCCCTATCCCACATTATCGGAGGTTTCCAAGCGTGTGGCCGTCACCCATTTCGGCCCTCTCGCAGGAAAGCCATGGATTCGCCGCATCCTCGGGTTCTTGAGGAAGCTTGGCTGAGGCATCGCGTTTGGACGCATCGAAGATCGACACCAGCAATGCCACTCCCGATCCGCCTCCGGCGCGGTCGCGCTGGCGTATGGGCCTGTCGCTGAAGCTGCTGACATTGACCATCATCTTCGTGATGGTGGCCGAGATCCTGATCTTCGTGCCCTCCGTGGCCAACTTCCGCCGCAACTGGCTCGATGACCGGCTGGCAGCGGCGCAGGTCGCCGTGATGGTGCTGGAAGCCTCGCCGCGCGAAGGCTTGCCGGCAGGTCTTGAAACCCAGTTGCTGGACGGCGTCGGAGCGCTGGCCATCGCGGCGCGTGCCGGGGGTGCCCGTCGCCTGCTGGCACAGGAGAACCTGCCGCCTGAAGTGGGCCGGACCGTCGATCTGCGCGACAGCGGGCGGATGACCTCGATCATCGAGAGCTTCGACATCCTGTTCAACGGCGCCGAGCGGCGCATCCGCGTCATTGGCCGCTCGATGGGCGAGGCGGATTTCGTGGAAATCGTCATCGACGAGCGACCGCTCCGTCATGCCATGCTGGAGTTTGCCCGCAACATTGCCTGGATTTCGCTGTTCATCGCCGTCATGACAGCTGGCCTGCTCTTCCTGGCGCTGAGCTGGCTGATCATTCGCCCGGTCAAGCGGCTGGCCGGCAACGTCATGGCGTTCGCCGGTGATCCCGAAGACCCCAACCGCATCGTCAGGCCCTCCGGCAGGCAAGATGAAATCGGCGACGCCGAGATTGCCCTCGCTGGCATGGAGCGGACGCTGGCCAGTTCTCTGCGCGAGAAAAAGCGGCTCGCCGCCGTGGGCCTCGCCGTGAGCAAGATCAACCATGACCTGCGCAACATGCTCGCATCGGCGCAGCTTCTGTCGGACAGGATCGGGGAATCGAAAGACCCGTCCGTGCAGCGCTTCGGCCCCAAGCTGATCGCGACGCTGGGGCGTGCCATCGACTTCTGCCAATCGACGCTGGCCTATGGCCGGGTCACCGAGCCCGATCCGCAACGCCGGCCGGTCTCGCTGGCGGCGCTGGCCAGCGATGTTGGCGACATGCTGGGCTACGGACAGCCGGGACAGCCGCGCCTCGACAATCAGGTCAGCCCAGGGATGCGCGTCTCGCTCGACCCGGACCAGATGTTCCGCGTGCTGTCGAACCTGCTGCGCAATGCCGGGCAGGCGCTGGCCGCATCGCGCACCGCCGATCCGGTCGTCACCATCACCTGCGAGCAGGTCGACGCGCGCAGCATCATCCGCGTTGCCGACAACGGCCCCGGCGTGCCGCAGCGGGCACGCGGCCTGCTGTTCGAGGCTTTCAGCGGCTCGACAACCGCCGGCGGCACCGGGCTTGGCCTTGCCATCGCTGCCGAACTGGTGCGCCTGCACGGCGGCAGCATCGAACTGGAGCCGAGCGAAACCGGCGCGGTCTTCCGCATCGAGATTTGAGCGAAGCCGCCCGCCTGTTCAGGACGACGGCAGCGGAATGAATTCGCTGTCACCCGGCACACCATCAAATTTGCCGGTTTTCCACGCTTCCTTGGCCTGGTCGATGCGCTCCTTCGAGGATGACACAAAGTTCCACCAGATGTGGCGCGGCCCGTCCATGGGATCGCCGCCGATCAACATCAGCCGCGCGTTGGACAGCGCGAGAACCGAAATGCGGTCGCCGGGCCGGAAGATCAGCAGCCGCCCTGCCCCGAAACTGTCGCCGGCAATGTCGATCTCGCCCGACACGACATAGATCGCCCGCTCCTCATAGTCGGCATCGAGCGGCAGGATCGCGCCCGGCGCCAGCACTGCCTCGGCATAGAGCGCCGCCCACGGGAAGCTGACCGGCGAGGTCTCGCCATAGGCCGAACCCATGATCAGCCGCGTGCGCAGGCCATTGTCGCGAATGACCGGAAGGTCTTCCGCACCGTGATGAACGAAGGCCGGCGGCTGTTCCTCATGCGTCTTGGGCAAGGCCGCCCAGGCCTGGATGCCGAACAGGCGCGAGCCCCTTGCCCTGACCTCGGGGCCCGTGCGCTCGGAATGCGTGATGCCACGCCCGCCCGTCATCAGGTTGAGCTCGCCCGGCCGGATCGCCAGTTCGGTACCCAGCGAATCGCGGTGCATGATCTCGCCGTCGAACAGGAAGGTCACGGTCGACAGCCCGATATGGGGATGGGGCCGCACATCGAGCCCCTGCCCGAGCAGGAACTCGGATGGCCCCATCTGGTCAAAGAAGATGAATGGCCCGACCATCTTGCGGCCCACCGATGGTAAGGCACGCCGGACCTCGAACCCGCCAAGGTCGCGGGCACGCGGCACGATCACCTGTTCGATGGCCGCGCAGGCATGGACATCGCCGGGGGCCGGATCATCCGCAGGCTGGTGGGACATGGGCGCTCCTCGTCAGGTCCTGACTGGAATCTCCCACGCGGCAACGCGCGCCGCAAGCGCGCTCCTGCATGATTGGCTACGCTGAAGGGAGACTGGAAGCCGCTAGTTTTCCGGATCGAGCGGCGTCAGGCCCGCAGCCTGCCCATCGGCGGATACGGATACCTTCTCGATGCGCGCCTCGGCCTTGCTGAGCAGCAGGTCGCAGCGCTTCTTGAGCGCTTCGCCACGCTCGTAAATGAGGATCGAGTCCTCGAGTGCGACATTGCCGCTTTCGAGCCGGGCCACGATCTGTTCGAGTTGCTGCAAGGCCTGCTCGAAGGCGAGGTCCTTGATGTCATCGTTGGATTTAGGATCGGCCACGGTTTCGACTCGGCATCACGCTGGGGGTTTGACCATGACTGTATCGCGCCCATCCGCCTCAGGGGCAAGCACTGTGCTGCGCCGTGGGGCTGCCCCCCTCAGATCGGCAGGGCTGAGGTGCGTTTGATGGTGCGCAGCGTCATCGTAGAATTGACGCGCGAAACGCCGGGCAACTGCGTGATGATCTCGGAATGAATGCGCTCGAAATCGGCGCTGTCCTTGTAGGCCACCTTGACCAGATAGTCGTGGTTGCCGGCCAGCAGATAGCATTCGAGCACTTCCTCGAATTGCATGATGGCCTTTTCGAAGCGGTCGAGCGAAGCCCTGCCCTGCTGGTCAAGCGTCACCGAAACGTAGGCGGTGCCCGGAAATCCGGCCGTCTTTTCATCGAGCAACATGGCATAGCCCTTGATGAGCCCGCTCTCTTCCAGCTGCTTCACGCGGCGCAGGCAGGCCGAGGCCGACAGGTGCACCCGTTCCGCAAGTTCTGCGTTCGTGATCCGGCCATTCTCTTGCAGCAGCCGGAGGATCGTCCTGTCGCGGGCATCAAGGTCTGGCAGAGGCATTGCTTGGCGACTGGCAACTTCGTTCATTTGCTCATCTCGGCTGATAGAGAACACTCATTTCAAACGGTCAAAACAATGGTACGAAAGTATATTATGCTTTAGCCAAACAGACGCATTAGACCAAAAGGTCAAAATTCTACATGAAAAATTCGGAAAAAATAAAAGTCACGCAACTGGAACCAAAACCTAACGTAAGATGCGCCGTTTTTTAAGACAGGCAGACCACTAGAGAAAAAGCGAGTTGAAAGCCAGCTTTGCAGATGCATGTATTGCACATCGATATCGCAAGAGACGCTTTGCGCATCAGTTTGCAGCATAAACTGCGACGCATGCGGGGCAGCATGCGCGTCAGGCTGCAAAAGCGACCCGCTGACGCAATGTCATCCCACAGGGCATTTGTTCGATCACGAATTTGTGATCGAATTGTGAGGCATCAGCGCGCTTGCGAGCAACGCAAAACCCGCCCGGCCGGCCCCGCCCGTCAGCCCGCGTCCAACGCCAGCGAGAAGGGCGTACCCTCGAAAGCATCCTCGCCCCGTCCGATTCCGGCAATAGCCGACACCATCCGCCCGTTGCGGCTAAGGATCTCATCCGCAATCGCCACAAGCCGCGCATTGGGGGTTGCCGAGGGCGAGGCCTTGCGCAAGGCCAGTGCGATCTCGTCCTCGCCGCGTGACGGATTGAACATGCAGGCCGAGATGTAGGCGGCGGCGGTCGACCGGCTGATGCCGGCCCAGCAATGGATCACCACCGGGCGCTCGCGATCCCAGCCCCGCATGAACGCCATCAGGCGGCGGACATGCTCTTCGCCCGGCGTGATGTGGCCATCCATGGGTTGCACGATATCCGACACGCCGATGAACAGGTGGCGGTCCGGCGTGATCGATGGCGGGCGCTCGACAGCCGTGTTGACATTGATCAGCGTCACCACGTGGCTGGCACCGGTTCTGAGCACGGTATCATGCAGGCGGGACAGGGACGAAACGTGCAGTGTTGGCATTGCCCGAAGCTAGGACGATTCGATCCGGAACGACATGCAAAACCACGCGACCCCGATGCACGCCGCTCAACGGCAATCTGCACAACCGGTCCCTTTGGCGTTCCCGCCGCCATCGGGTGCAGCCTTGCATCTGGCAGCGAGCTATCGCATATGAGCCTTGGAAGGTTGGTGAAGGACGTAACACTCGCCAACCGGGTCAGGTCCGGAAGGAAGCAGCCCCAACGAGACCGTGCGGGTCTTCGTCCAGCCTTCCACTTTCACCATCGAGCAGCGCCTCGCAGACTCAGGACCAGCGGTCCGCGCAGCGCCGTTGCTCCCATCAGAAGACCCGTGCGCGCATGGCCGAAGAGAACCCCGGCGAGATGCCTGACCAGCCGGGTTTTCTGGATGCCGGCCTGTTGCCGGCCCCGGCAAGCCAAGCTTCGCCCTACAAGGTCCTGGCCCGCAAGTATCGCCCGAAGGATTTCACTGACCTGATCGGGCAGGAGGCGATGGTCCGCACCCTGTCCAACGCCTTCAGTTCAGGCCGTATCCCGCAGGCCTGGATGCTGACCGGCGTGCGCGGCGTCGGCAAGACGACCACGGCCCGAATCCTGGCGCGCGGCCTGAACTTCCAGACCGCCGATGGCACTGGCCAACCCACGATCGAACTGGCCACGCCCGGCATCCATTGCCAGGCCATCATCGAGGGCCGGCATATTGACGTGATGGAGATCGACGCCGCCTCCAACAACAGCGTCGAGAACATCCGCCAGATCAATGATGCGGTGCGCTATTCGCCGGTTTCGGCACGCTACAAGGTCTACATCATCGACGAAGTGCACATGCTCTCGGGCTCGGCCTTCAACGCCTTCCTGAAAACGCTGGAAGAGCCGCCTCCCCACGCCAAGTTCATCTTCGCCACCACCGAGATCCGCAAGGTACCGGTCACCATCCTTTCGCGCTGCCAGCGTTTCGATCTGCGCCGTATCGAGGCGGGCGTGCTCGTCAGCCATCTGGCACGGATCTGCGCCGCCGAGCAGGTCGAGGCTGACGAGGAAGCACTTCAGGCCATTGCCCGTGCGGCCGAGGGCTCGGCCCGCGATGCCATGTCCCTGCTCGACCAGGCCATTGCCCATGCGGCCGGCCGGATCGGGCTTGAAGACGTGCGGGCCATGCTTGGCCTTGCCGACAGGGCCCGCGTGATCGATTTGTTTGAGCTTCTGCTCAAGGGGGATCTTGCCGCAGCGCTGGCCGAACTGAAGGCGCAGTATGATGCCGGCGCCGACCCCGGCACGGTGCTGAGCGAACTGGCGGAATTCACCCATCTGGTCACCCGCCTCAAGATCGTGCCCGAAGCCGGCAAGGACAGCGCCCTCACCCAGGCCGAGCGCGTGCGCGGCAGCGCTTTTGCCGAAACCCTTTCGGTCCGCGTGCTCTCCCGCACCTGGCAGATGCTGCTCAAGGGCATCGCCGAGGTGAAGGAGGCCGGCAGGCCGTTGCCAGCCGCGGAAATGGTTCTGGTTCGCATTGCCCATGCTGCGGATCTGCCAACCCCTGATGAAGCGCTGAAGCTGCTGCAATCGGGTGGCGCGATGACGCCCGGCCCACGCGGAGCAGCAGCGCAGGCCGGACCGTCCGTGCGTGATTCTAGCCCGCAGGCAGGACCGGCAGCATCAGCGGGCTTCGCGACCGCGAGGCCGGCTTTGGCCATGCCGACCAGCATTCAGCGCACCCTCCCCGCCGGCGGCAGCGGCGGCGCACATGCTTCGGCGCAGGCAGCCCGGCAACAGACCCAGCCCTTCCTGCGCGTCGGCTCGCTCGAAGACATTCTGGCGCTGGCCGCGCGCAACCGCGACATCAAGCTTCAGGCCGCGATCCAGCGCGATCTGAGGCTTGTCCGCATCGAACAGGGCCGGCTCGACATCTCGCTGGAGCCAACGGGCGACCGCAGCATCGTGCAGGAACTGGCCCGCAAACTGAAGGACTGGACCGGTCAGGTCTGGATGGTGACCCTCGTGCAGGCCGAAGGACAGGCCACCTTGCGCGAGCAGAAGCAGGCGCAGGATCGCGAGCGCAAGGACAGCGCGGCAACCCATCCGGCGGTGCAGGCACTGATGGCAGCCTTTCCGGGCGCCAAGATCATCGACGTGCGCAGCCGTGCGGCGGCCGAAAGCCCGGATGCGGCGCAAGGTGGCGACGAAACCGATGCGGGCCTTGCCGCTTCCCTCGAATCCGGCGAAGGCCTGTTCGACAGCGATGGCGATCCTTATCCGGACATCGAATTCTGAAAAGCCGGCGCGTTGCCCGGTCGGGCAAACCCCGGCGTCACCTGAGCAGGAGTAGATCAGATGCGTGACATGATGGGCCTGATGAAGCAGGCGCAGCAGATGCAGGCCAAGATGGCCGACATGCAGGCCGAACTCGACAACACCCTGGTCGAGGGCCTCGCAGGCGGCGGCATGGTGAAGGTCATGACCACAGCCAAGGGCGCGATGAAGTCGATCACCATCGACCCCTCGCTGATGAACGCGGACGAGCGCGAAATCCTTGAGGATCTGATCATCGCGGCCTGTTCCGACGCCCGCACCAAGGGTGAGCGCGTCATGGAGCAGCGCATGGCCGAGATCACCAAGGGCTTGCCGATCCCGCCCGGCATGAAGCTGTTCTGAGCGCATCCGCCCGATGGCGAAGTTCTCCGCCGGCCCGGAAATCGAGCGGCTGATCCAGTTGCTCGCACGATTGCCGGGCCTGGGGCCCCGCTCGGCGCGGCGTGCGGCGCTGCACCTCGTCAAGAAGCGCGAGCAGTTGCTCGGGCCGCTCTCCGAAGCCATGCAGGTGGCGCACGAACGCATCGTGGTCTGCTCCACCTGCGGCAACATCGACACCTCTGATCCGTGCTCAGTCTGCCGCGATCCCCGGCGCGATGACAGCATTATCGTCGTGGTGGCGGATGTCGCCGACCTCTGGGCGCTGGAACGCAGCGCTGCCATCAATGCGCGCTACCATGTGCTTGGCGGTGTTTTGTCAGCCATGGACGGCGTCAGGCCGGAAAACCTCGCCATCGACAGCCTTGTCGCGCGCGCTGCCGAGCCCACCATCAAGGAACTGATCCTGGCCCTTAATGCCACGGTCGATGGCGCGACGACTGCCCATTACATCACCGACCGGGTGGCGCACCTACCCGTCAAGGTCACCCGCCTCGCCCATGGCGTGCCGGTCGGCGGAGAACTCGATTACCTCGACGACGGCACCCTTAGCGCAGCCATCCGCCAGCGCACGGGGTTCTAGCCCTTCAGCCGCTCCCTGATCCGCTTCGCCAGCCCGTCCCTCACCTCGCGGTAGGCTTCGAGCATCTGCTCGCGTGAGCCTTGAACGATGGTGGGGTCGGCTGTCGGCCAGTATTCGACCTCTGCGGCGATGGTCCGCGTCAGCCCCAGCGCCTTGTGATGCGCTTCAGGCGACAGGGTGATGATCAGGTCGAAGTTGAGGCCTTCCCACTCTTCGAGTTCGTCGATCGTGCGCGGCCGGTGCCGGCTTTCATCGATTCCCATCTCGTCCATGACGGCGACCATGAAGCCGTCCGCCTCGCTCTTGCGCACGCCGGCGGACTGCACATACAGCGAGCGCCCGAAGAAATGTTTGGCGAGACCCTCCGCCATCGGCGAGCGCACTGCATTCTGGGCGCACATGAACAACACGCTCTGCGGCCGGCGCGGCACAGGCGCTTCACCAGCCAAGGAGCCTCAGCCTTTCCAGTGCAGGGCGAAGATCAGGGTGAACAGCCGGCGCGCTGTGTCGTGGTCCACGTCCAGCTTGCCGTCGAGGCGCTCCTTCAGGATCTCCGCTGCCTCGTTGTGCAGCCCGCGCCGGCCCATGTCGATGGCCTCGATCTGCGCCGGCGATGAGGTGCGGATGGCCTCATAGTAGCTTTCGCAAATCATTTCGTAGTCCTTGATCACCCGCTTGAACGGGGTCAGGGACAGAAAATGCATGATGATCGGCTGGTCGCCATCGCTTCTGATATCGAGGCACAGCTTGCGTTCGATCAGGCTGATGGCGAGCTTGTAGGGTCCGTGTTCGCGCCCGGGAATGGCGAAGTGGTTGACCTCGATCAGGTCATAGATCGCAATGGCGCGCTCATGCTCCTGATCAGGCGTGCCACGACCCAGCGACGCCTCGTCGAGCGTGATCAGGACAAGCCGGTTGTTGCTTCTGGTCTGGCTCATGCCGTCGTCTGGTCCTGCCCCCGGAAGGATCTGTCCCGTGCCTCAAAGATTGAGCCGGATGGTCACGCTGCGCGCGTGCGCCTGCAGGCTCTCCGCTTCTCCTAGCGCAGCGGCAGCCGGAGCCAAAGCTCGAAGCGCATCGGCACTGCATTTCAGCAGCGTGGTGCGCTTCATGAAGTCGAGCACGCCGAGCCCGGAAGAGAAGCGCGCCGAGCGCGCCGTCGGCAGCACATGGTTAGGCCCGCCGACATAGTCGCCGATCGCCTCCGGCGTGTGATGGCCGAGGAACATGGCTCCCGCATTGCGGATCGCAGCCGCCAGCGGCTCGGGGTCCGCCGTGCAGATTTCGAGATGCTCCGGTGCCAGCCGGTCGATGAGCGGCACCGCCCCCATCAGGTCATCGACCACGATGATGGCGCCGAAGGCATCCCAGCTGGCGGTGGCAATCTCGCGGCGCGGCAGCAGCGCCAGTTGCGAAGCCACTTCCGCCTCAACCGCATCGGCAATCTCGCGGCTGTCTGTCATCAGGATGGATTGGGCCGCGGTGTCATGCTCAGCCTGCGCGAGCAGGTCAGCCGCTACCCAGGCCGGGTTGGCGCTGGCATCGGCAATGACCAGAACCTCGGAAGGGCCGGCAATCATGTCGATGCCGACTGTGCCGAACACCCGCCTTTTGGCCGCTGCCACATAGGCGTTGCCCGGCCCCACGATCTTGGCCACGGGCGCGATGGTCGCAGTGCCGTGAGCAAGTGCCGCCACGGCCTGCGCCCCGCCGATACGGTAGATTTCTGTCACGCCGGCCAGATGCGCGGCGGCCAGCACCAGCGGGTTGGCCCGGCCATGCGGCATAGGCGCCACCATCACGATGCGGGGCACGCCCGCCACGCGGGCCGGCACGGCATTCATTAGCACTGACGACGGATAGCTGGCTGTGCCGCCGGGGACATAGAGCCCCACTGCCTCGATGGCGCTCCAGCGCCAGCCCATCTCGGTGCCGGTCGCATCGGTAAAGCGCTGGTCCTCGGGCTTCTGGCGGGCATGGAAGGCTTCGATGCGGGCCTTGGCGAAGCGGAGCGCTTCAAGCGCCGCAGGCTCACAGGCCTTCACGGCAGCCGCGATCTCGTCCTCGCTGACCCGCAAGGTCGCCGGCGTCAGCGCGATCTGGTCGAAGCGCTGTGTGTAGTCGATCAGCGCCGCGTCACCCCGCGCCTGCACATCGGCGATGATCGCCGCAACCACGCCATCGACCTCTTCCGAGACCTCGCGCTTCATCGCCAGCAAACGGGAAAAATCCGCCGCGAAATCTGCGGCGCTGGAATTCAGGCGGATGGGCATGCGCGCTTTCGCTGGAACGACGGTCGGACTGTCAGCCCTCGTGGCTGGGCTGATGAGCCGTTTCCCACATTCCGCCCAGGTCTTTCAACTGGGCTTCGATGCATTCGGCGCGCAATTTCAGCGCAGCCCCGCCCGAGAAGGTCAGAACCAGTTCGCCCGCCGGCGCATCCGAAGGCGTGAAGGTCACGGCCAGCAGGTTCAGCACCGTCTCCTTGGCCTTCGGGTCGATGTTCAGCGCCTTCAGCTCCGTCACGCGGTCGAAATGCATGGCTGTCAGGCGGCGGCGATGTTGGCCGCTGGCCGCACCCTCCCAGTCGTAGCGCCGCATCATCAGGGCAAAGCGCTTCTCGGTGGGCAGCCAGGCGAGATCGCCCACCTTCACCACCGCATCCTGCACATGGGCAGAGATCACGGTCAGGTCTTCGGCATCGAGGGCGATCAGGCGCAGGGGAACAGGTTCATCCATGAGCGGGATGTGGGTGGCGGCCGGGGGATAGTCAAGTTAACCGGTGCAATCTCAAGGATTTGCCCTCGCCCCGTCATTGCGAACATGGCGAAGCGATCCAGAGCCGCGCGCACCAGGGCTGATTGGCTTCGCTGCGTTCGCCAGGATGCCAGCCCTTGCCCCTGCCAGCGCCAGCGGCTAACCAGCAGGCCACAAGGAAACGGACACTGCCATGTCGAAAACGGACAAGCTGAAGGCGCGCCTGCCGCGCGGCCTTGAGGATCGCAATGCGGCTGATGTGGCTGCCACCGAGGCGATGCTGGCGAAGATCAGGCAGAGCTTCGAACTGTTCGGTTTCGAGCCGGTCGAGACCCCGTTCATCGAATATACCGATGCACTCGGCAAGTTCCTGCCCGATCAGGACCGGCCCAATGAGGGCGTGTTCTCGTTTCAGGATGATGACGAGCAGTGGCTGTCCCTGCGCTATGACCTGACAGCCCCCCTCGCCCGCCATGTTGCCGAGAACTACGACGCGCTGCCCAAGCCCTACCGCAGCTACCGCTCGGGCTATGTCTTCCGCAACGAGAAGCCCGGCCCCGGCCGCTTCCGCCAGTTCATGCAGTTCGACGCCGATATCGTCGGCGCTGGCTCCGTGGCGGCGGATGCCGAGGCCTGCATGCTGATGGCCGACACGCTGGAAGCCGTCGGCATCAAGCGCGGCGACTACGTCATCAAGGTCAACAATCGCAAGGTGTTGGATGGCGTTCTTGAATCGATTGGTCTGGGTGGGGACGAGAACGCCGGGCGCCGGCTGGGTGTGCTCAGGGCCATCGACAAGCTGGACAAGTTCGGGCCGGAGGGAGTTGCGCTGCTGCTCGGGCCGGGGCGCAAGGATGAGAGCGGGGATTTCACGAAGGGTGTGGGGCTGGACGATGACGCGATCACTCTGGTCTTGAACACAACTGGGTGGGGAGAGCTGGGGTCAGGGGCCATGAGTTCAATAGCTTCGGCTGGTGGACTTACGCTCATGAATATTGAGGACAGTCTGGCCGGAAATGCGGTTGCTATGGAAGGGGTCAACGAGCTCCGGCAGCTACACCGACAAGTTGAAGCCGCCGGCTACGGCCCTGACCGCATCCGCATCGATCCCTCCGTCGTTCGCGGCCTCGAATACTACACCGGCCCCGTCTTCGAGGCTGAACTGACCTTCCCTGTCACCAACGAGGATGGGCAGGTGGTGCGCTTCGGCTCGGTGGCGGGTGGTGGGCGTTATGACGGTCTGGTCGGCCGGTTCCGCAACGAGCCCGTGCCGGCCACCGGCTTCTCGATTGGCGTGTCGCGGCTCTACACCGCGCTGAAGCTGACCAACTCGCCGCTGCTGGCCGGCAGCGCCAAGCCCGGCCCGGTCGTCGTCACCGTCATGGACAAGGACCGCATCGGCGACTACCAGCGCATGGTCTCGGAGTTGCGCGGCGCTGGCATCGCGGCTGAACTCTACCTCGGCTCATCCGGCTTCAATGCCCAGATGAAGTATGCCGACAAGCGCCGCTCCCCTTGCGTCGTCATTCAGGGCGGCGACGAGAAGGCCGCCGGCACGGTGCAAGTCAAGGACCTCATCCTCGGTGCCGAACTCGCCAAGCTCGGCCGCGAAGGCAAGGATCGCGAGGAATACCTCGAACGCCAGAAAGAGGCACAATTCGCCGTGCCGGAAGACGCGCTGGTCGACGCCGTGAAGACTGTTCTGGCGCGGCGCTGATCGCCGTGCCTACAGCCCCAAGGACCGGGCCACCACCGCGACGGTGAGACCGGCCACCAGCGCCAGAATCTCGTTGCGGCGCACCAGCATGGCCAGCAGCGCCGCACCGACCGCGAGGCCGGCTGAAATCCCGATGCGCTCGATGATCGGGATCACGGTTGCCGCCACGATCGAGCCCGGCAGCGCCGCCAGCGCCCTGCGCAACGGCGGCGTCAGCGGGATCAGGTGCATCATGAAGTGGCCCGAGATGCGGCATAGATAGGTCGCCAGCCACATGGCGAGGATGGCCAGCACGACACCGGGCGCGACAAGGCTCGCCAGCCACGCGCTCATGGCGCCTGCTCTGGCGCGGCAGAATCGGGGATCAGCGCTGCCGTCAGCATGCCGCTCAGCGCCCCTGCCAGAATGAACAGGTGACCCGGCAGCAGCTTCGACGCCAGCAGCGCCACGGCCCCGGCCACAGCCCACGGCACCGCCGCACGCCGCCCGCGCCACAAGGGCACCAGCATCGCGGCGAAGAACACCGGCATGACCAGATCCAGCCCGAACCGGTGCGGATCGCTGACCATCGCTCCGAGCAGATAGCCCGGCAGCGTGAAGGCCAGCCACAGCACCCACATCGTCAGGCCAACGCCGATCAGCACGCCCAGATCGCGCCCGCCCCCGGCATGGTAGCGCGAGCCAACCAGCCAGTTGGCATCGGTCAGGAAGAACAGGTGGGCCGCATTGAAGCCGTGGCTATGGCTGCGCAGCCACGGATGCAGCGACGCGCCCTGCAGCACCATACGGCTGTTGACCACCGCCGTCAGCACCGCGAGGCTGCCGATACTGCCCCAGCTCCAGACCTGCGGCCAGGCCTCCAGCGCCACCATCTGCGCCATGCCGGCATAGACCAGCGCGCTCATCAGGGCGGCCTCGAACAGGCTCAGGCCGCGCCCTGCCGCCGCCGCGCCGAAGGTCATGGCGAACACGACCACGCCCGGCAGCAGCGGAGCCGACAGGCGCGCACCTTCCAGCAGGCCGGCGCGGGTCAGGATGGGTTTGTCAGGTTCAGATGTCATGCCGCGTTCTGGGCGAAGTCCGGTACGGCTTCAAGCGCAAGGTCCGCTGTCAGGCCATGCGAGAGTTGCAGAAGCGCGCCAGCGAGAGCTGTCAGCCCTCACCCGCCCACATCGGCCCCAAGCTGGCGCAGGGCGCTGCCGCCGACCTTGTCGATGCCGTAGACATCGGGGCGGAAGTGAATCACGCCATCGGGCGTGGCATAGCCGGTCATGTAGACCCAGGCGACCGGAACGGCGCGGGCCAAGCGGATGTCCTTGCGCTCACCCTTGGCGATGCCGGCATCGATGGCCTTGCGATCCCAACTGCCGCCCGTGCCTTCCAACAGCCACGACGCCAGATCGCGCACATCCTGCACGCGCACGCAGCCCGACGAATTGAAACGCTGGTCGCCGCCGAACAGGTTGCGCGACGGCGTGTCATGCATGAACACCGCGTCGCGGTTCGGCATGTCGATACGCACTAGCCCAAGCGCATTGCGCGGCCCCGGCTCCTGCCGGTAGGTATAGTTCAGCGCCCTCGCGCTCGACCAGTCGATGCTGGAGGCCGGGATTTCCTGCCCGCCGGCAAAGACCTTGACCCCCTTCTGGGCCAGCACGTTGCGGCCCTTCTGCATGCCGGGGATGATGTCTTCCTTGATGATCGTGGGGGGCAGCGTCCAGTTGGGGTTGAGATTGACCGCCGTGATGCGTGTCTCGACCGTGGGCGAAGCCCGGTCGGGCCGCCCGACAATGGCAACATAGCGGCGGCTGACCACATCGTTCTCAACGGTCTCGACATGGGCGGACGGGATGTTGACCACCACATAGCGCGGGCCGAATGCGAATGTGCTGCCGGCAATGCGCTGCGCCGAGGAGGCCAACTGCCGAAACCGGGTCTGGGCCGTGACATTCATCTCGTCGAGCGTGCGCCCCGCCACGATGCCGGTCTGGCGCAGGCCATGGCGGAACTGGAAGCGCTTGACGGCAGCACTGACAGCCCCGTCGAACACGTCGCCGGCCATCTCGCCCTCGAAGTCACCGGTGATCGCAAGGCGGCGCTTCAGCGTCACCACGGCAGCGCCCTTCGATCCATCCTTGAGGTTCGTGCCCTTCGGCAAGCTCGGCCAGCCACCGGCCCGTACGATCTCCAGATAGCGTTCCGAGGCCAGAGCTGTGCTTGGCAGCGTGTCCGGCGTCAGCGTTGGCCGGCGATCATCGGCATTGATCGAGGTTTCGCGGGTCGCGGCCGGGCGCGCCACGCGGCGGGGCTTCGGCTTTGCCGGCGTTGCAGCGGGGACGGCATCGGCAGAAGGCACGGCGGGAATCGGCTGGAAGCCCTGCGCCGACAGGCTGGGCGATCCCAGAACCGGGGCCTGCGCCAATGCGGACATGCCGGTGCCAAGCAGAAGGGCGGCCGTCAGGAGGATAGGCAGCGGAAAGCGAAGCATCGGCAGATCCGGTTCGAGGAACGTCTTTGTCCTAACGCAAACCGTCCCGTTTCGCCATGGCAGGATTGCTGTCCCGGCCCGCCAAACACTCACGACACAGGTTCAGACGCGCGGGGGAGCCGGAGTATCCATGCAAAACACGGCGACGCGGCGCCCGAAAAGCAGAAGGCCGGGTTACCCCGGCCTCGCTCAGGATCGGCGTGTCTGGCGCGCTCAGAAGGCGTAGCCGAGCTTCACGCGGGCGAAATGCTGATTGTAGTTCGTCAGGTTGATATTGCCGGGCCCGGCCTGGACCTTGCCGGCCACCTGCACCTGATAGGCGGCATTGAAGGTCCACTTGTCGTTGATCGCCCAGAGCATGTTCGGGCCAACGAAGAAGCCATCGCCGAGGAAGCGGTCATAACCAGCCCCGGTGTAGCTGCGCGAATACCAGGCCTCGGCGCCGACAAAGACATTCGGCAGGACCTTGGCCGACAGCGCGGCACGCACGTTGAACTGCGAGGTGTCGACCAGAATGCCGGTCTTGCCCGAGAAGCTGGAGATGTGCTCGAGGTTCACGGCACCATACAGGCGGCCCGCGACCAGTTCCTTGTCGAGGAACAGTCGGCCGGCGACGTTGACGGCGCTGTCATTGCCAACACCCAGGATGCCCGAGAGGCGATTGCCATTGGCGCTGACGTCGAGGTCTAGCGTCGCACCGACACCGTGAACATCACGGCCGAGGAACTTGTACTTCAGCTCAAGCCCGCCACCCCAGAACGAACCATTGCCGGAGAAGCCGGCGCGGTCCCGCGCGGTGGTGGTGTTGGCGAAGACATAGGGCGCCGCTTCAAAGCAGCGGAACACGCCGGTGGCGAGCTGTGCCACGCCAGTCAGGCCGGTCAGCCGCTGGCTGCGACCCGTGAAGTTGCCATTGGCGGTGACGCCGAGGCCCCAGGCTCCAACATCGGTCACGTCGGAACCGACGGTGAAGCCGAAGACGTCGGTCGGGAGCGCGTTCGTTTCCAGGCAGGCGGCAGAGACCGCAGGAGCGGCAGGCGCACCCTTGCGGGCCGGAAGATCGGCGGCAACAGCTGCGGTTCCGAAGGCTGCCACCACGGCGCCGGCAAGAAGGAAAGACTTCATGGTCACGTGTTCTCCAGATGCGTTGGCCAAATCATACAGCCCGACTGGAGTATTGCACGGATTTCAGATGTCTTTTGGCGCGCCAAGGCCATGAAACAGCTCGCATGTTGCAATGCGGCAACAAGTCGAGCCAGCTCTTGCACGACGATCGGGCAATTGGGCAAAACACAGGCAGCAGACCGCGCAGTCCTCAGGCAGTATTCAGCAACAATCGCAAGCAGACGGCAGTCAGGATGCCGAGGCAGGCGCGGCAAGATCGCGGCGCACGGCATCGCGCCAAGCCAGAATCAGCCGGTCGAGTTGCGCGATATCGATGTCGCCCAGTTGGCCAAGGGTCCCGCGCACATAGGTGCGCTGTGCTTCGAGACCCCTGTGGGCAAGCCCGCGACCATGGTCCGTCAAGTGCAGCGCATAGGAGCGCCGGTCATTGGCAATGGCGCGGCGTTCAACCATGCCGGCCTCGACCAACCTGTCCACCAGCCCCGAGACATTGCCCTTCGTGACATAGAGCCTCTCGGCCAGTTCGCTCTGGGTGATGCCCTCGCGCTCGCCCAGTGTGGAGAGCAGATCGAATTGCGGAACCGACAGCCCGATAGCCCGGAGTCGTGCTGTCATGGCCATCGACACCCGCTGGTGCATCCTGAGGAAGCGGAACCAGACGCGCATGACGTCGGCCTCGGGATCAGGCGCCACAGCATCTTTGCTCGCACTCCTGCCTGCGGAAGTCTCAGCCGCCCTGCCCGCCATTGCCCTGATTGTCCATGTGGTTGCCGTTCAGGTCTCAACTATCAGAGGTTGACCGTCTCGCACCAGCCCTCGCGAAGGATGAGATTCCCCGACACTGTCCAGGCAAGGCTGGTGCCGATCCGCCAGCCGGGCTCTGTGCAGCAGCAGCGAATGCGCTATCATGATCATCGGCTCGGAGCGCTGGCGCACCGAAGCCCCACGAGGCCCGCAAAGTGGCCCTGGCCCCGGAGGCGCCCATGCTAGGCCTGATGCAGGACTGGTCCTTGCTGATCCACCGCATCATCGACCACGCCGCCATCCAGCATGGCAGCCGCGAGATCGTCAGCCGTGGCACCGAAGGCATGATCAGGCGGTCAGATTACGCGCGGACGCGGCATCGGGCGCTCCGCATTGCCCAGCAACTGGCGCGTGACGGCATCAGACTGGGCGACCGGGTCGGCACGCTGGCCTGGAACACCGACCGGCATCTCGAACTGTGGTATGGCATCACCGGCATTGGTGCGATCTATCACACGCTCAATCCCCGGCTATTCGAGGATCAGATCGCCTGGATCGTCAATCATGCTGGCGATCGGCTGATCTTTCTCGACCTGACCTTCGTTGGCCTTGCGGAACGACTTCAGGAGCGCCTGCCGGGCGTCGAGCGCTTCATCGTCATGACCGACGCCGACCACATGCCCGAGACGTCCCTGCGCGGGGCCATCGACATGGAAAGCTGGCTGGCGACGGCAGATGGCGACATCGCCTGGGTCGATCTTCCGGAACAGACCGCCGCTGGCCTGTGCTACACCTCCGGCACCACCGGCAACCCCAAGGGCGTGCTGTATTCGCACCGCTCGAACGTGCTGCATGCCATGGCGGTGTGCGCGCCCGACTTCCTCGGCCTGTCCTCGCGCGATGCGGTCATGCCAGTGGTGCCGCTGTTCCATGCCAATGGCTGGTCACTGGCCTTCTCCGCACCCATGACAGGGGCCAAGCTGGTGCTGCCCGGCCCGAAGCTCGACGGCCCTTCGCTGCATGGGCTGCTTGAAAGCGAGCAGGTCAGCATCACGGCAGCCGTGCCAACCGTCTGGCTCGGCCTGCTCCAGCATCTGGATGCGACCGGCGGCGGGCTGAGTTCGCTCAAGCGCGTGGTGATCGGCGGCTCGGCCTGCCCCCGCGCCATGACGGAGGCTTTTGAGACCCGCTATGGCGTGACCGTTGCCCACGCCTGGGGCATGACCGAGATGAGCCCGCTCGGCTCGTTCTGCTCGCTCAAACCGGCCACTGATGGCCTCGCGGGGGAAGCCCTGCTCGACCTCAAGATGAAGCAGGGCCATCCGCCGTTCACGGTGGAGATGAAGATCACCGACGATGAGGGGCGCAGGTTGCCCTGGGATGGCAGCACCTTCGGTCGGCTCAAGGTGCGAGGCCCGGCCGTCGCAGGCCGCTACATGAACGGCGATGGTGGCGACATCCTCGATGATGAAGGCTTTTTCGACACCGGCGATGTCGCGACGATCGATGCCAACGGCTACATGGCCATCACCGACCGCGCCAAGGATGTGATCAAGTCCGGCGGCGAATGGATTTCGTCGATCGAACTCGAAAATCTCGCCATGGGCCATCCGGATGTGGCCGAAGCCGCCGTCATTGGCATTGCCCATCCCAAATGGGACGAGCGCCCCCTTCTGGTGATCGTGCCGAGGCCGGGCCGGGCGCCCAGCCACGCCGACATGATGGCCTTCATGACTGGCAGGATCGCCAAATGGTGGCTGCCCGACGCGGTGGAACTGGTCGACGCCATTCCCCACACCGCCACCGGCAAGATCCAGAAAACCGCGCTGCGCGAGATGTTCAGGGACTACAGGTTCGGGGCGTGAAGGCCTCAGGCCAGGCGGTCAGCAACGGCTGGCCATGAGAGCATCACGACAGCATCAGGCAGACGACCTGACCCAGAGGCCACGCAACCGTTTCCACAACCGTCCGTCGATGGCCGCCAACCCTGCGCCGATCATCACCATGCCCACGATGTGCCGCAGCAGCAGCACCTCGCCAAGAAACAGGATGCCAAGCATGATCGCACTGACCGGGATCAGAAAGGTCACCAGCGCGATGTTGGTGGCACCGGCGCTGGCCAGGATCCGGAAGAAGAGCACATAGGCAAACGCTGTGGACAGGGCCGCAAGACCAACCATGGCGGCAAGAGCCTCACCGCTTGGCATCGGCAGAAGCCATGGCCTGTCAACCAGCAGCATGACAGGCAACAATATCGCGCTTGAGGCAGCGACCTGCCCCATCGCCGTTGCCATCGGCGAGACCCCCATCGTCCGGAACCTGCGCCCGTAAACACCGGCAAAACCATAGGACAGTGCTGCGCCAAGACAGGCGAGTTGGGCGACAATGCCAATCCCGAACGCGTGCAGCACGTCCGCCCCGATCATGACCGCAACCCCGGCAAGGCCGACCACGACACCGGCCAGCCGGTTGCCGGTCATTTTCTCGTCTGCCGTGAGCAGATGCGCAACAATCACCGTGAACAGCGGCGTCGTAGCATTCAGGATCGATGCAACACCTGACGCAACATGTCCCTGTCCCCAGACGATCAGGGTGTGAGGCACGACGTTGTTGAGAAAACCCATGACGAACAATGCCACCCAGACCTTGCCGCTGGTCGGAATCGCAATGCCGCCAGCCTTGAGCACCGCCAGCAGGATCAAAGCTGCCAGCAGCGCGCGCATCGCCACAATTGTCAGCGTCGGCAACTCCTTGACGGCCACGCCAACGAAAAAGAACGAACCACCCCACAGCACCGACAAGCCGAGCAGCATGACCCATTCAAGCGATGACATGGGTCTGTTCACGGGCGATGGAGCGATCATCTGATTTCCAATCCGACTCGGTCGGTTGCTGAGCCATATCGTCGTCTCCTTGTTCGAACCACCCGATTTCCGGCAGGCGGCGATCGCCGTGAGGGCACGGTCGTTGGATTTGACGATGGCATGGCTCGGCTCGACGCGCTAAAACCGGGTTATGCGCCGCCTTGTGCTCGAACAGCCCCCGTCACGTGCCGCGATCTGGTCGGTCCGGATCGCGCTGTTTGCCGTGGTCGTAACGCTCTATGGCACGCTGCTGGTGCGCGGCGGCCAGCAGGGCCTGCCGGGGCTGGCGGCGTTGGGTTCGGGCTTTGCACTGGCGGCCCTCACCATTCTGGTGGCGCTGGTCGGCGGCGTGATGATCTGGAATCACGGGCTCAAGGGTGCCGGGCGGGTCAGTCTGGCGATTGTGATCGGTCTTGCCGTCCTCATGGCTCCTGCCGCCATGCTGGTGCAACTGGCACGTTTTCCGGCACTCAACGACATCACCACCGACATCGACGATCCGCCGGCCTTTTCGCGCTCGCGGGCGGCGCTGGCGGCGCGCGGCGGGCTGGTGCCGCCCGAGCGTCCGCGCGAAAGCCGGCAGCCGCAGCGCGAGGCTTACCAGCGCATCATTCCGATCATCACGGAATTGCCGGCGGAAGAGGCCTTTGAGACAGCGTTGACCGCAGCCCGCAACATGGGCTGGCAGGTGATCGAGGGCACAGTTCCCGGTGGCCGGACCGGTGCCGGTCGCATCGATGCCATCGCCACCACCCGCATCCTGCGCTTTGCCGATGATGTGACGATCCGCATCAGGCCCCGCGTCGACGGCTCGCGCATCGATGTGCGCTCGGTCTCACGGCTGGGCCGGCATGACCTCGGCACCAATGCAAGGCGCATCCAGTCCTTCCGCGACGAGGTGCAACTGCTGCTGGCGCGCTGAGCGGCTCAGGCCGGCTCGAACACCGCATCCAGGGCCGGTGCGCCGGACGGGCAGCGGACAACGCCACGCTGCACCAGATCTTCGAGATGCGCGAATGTTGACAATGCTGCCGCCCCGACCAGCGCCGGCGGCAGCCCTTCATAGACCCGCGCCACGATGGCGGCGATCTGCCTGTCGCCTTGCCGAACCCGCGACAGGATGCTTGCTTCGCGCAGGCGACGATGGCTGATCAGCGCCCGGACGAACCGGTTCGGGTCGCGCACCGGCCCGCCATGGCCTGGCCAGTAGACGCCCTCGTCCCGACCCTTCAGCTTCTCGAGCGAGGCCATGAAATCAGCCATCGAGCCGTCAGGCGGCGCAACGATGCTGGTCGACCACGCCATCACGTGATCTGCCGACATCAGCGCCTTTTCCTCCCGCAGGCTGAAAGCCAGATGGTTAGCCGTATGCCCCGGCGTCTCGACGGCACCCAGCGTCCAGCCCGGCCCGCTGATCACATCGCCCTCGACCATCGCCAGATCCGGCGCGTAGGCATGGTCAACCGACGCATCGAGCGGGCTGATTTCGCCCAGCGCCAGATCGCGCGCCCGCCGGTGCGGGCCGCAGCCCACAACCACCGCGCCCGTCAACGCCTTGAGTGCCGGCACACCAGGCGAATGGTCGCGGTGCGTATGCGACACCACGATGTGGCTCACGCTCTCCCCAGCCAGTGCCTCTGCAAGGACGGCAAGGTGAGCCGGCGAATCGGGCCCCGGATCGAGCACAGCCACGGTGCCGTGGCCGATGATATAGGTGCAGGTGCCCGTGAAGGTGAACGGCCCCGGATTGGGCGCCACCACCCGCCGGACCAGCGGCGAAACAGCCACCACGCGGCCAGCTTCCGTGTCCATGTTCCGGTCGAAATTCAGGTCATCCGCCATGCGGCCGCTTTCCATTGGAGTGGTGCCTGCTTTCGGCTTGTGAGCACTCCGGCGACCTCATATACAGCCTTTTCTCGACTTTGAATGCCAACTCCCGAGGATCCGCTCCATGGCCGAAGCCACCCTGCGCACCGCGCCCGCCCCAACCCTGTTCGACGCAGCCTTCCCAAGGCTTCTTGACGGGCTGTCGGCACCGCTGCGCAGCCTCATTCTGGCTGTAGCTGGTTCGCTGTTGCTGATCATCTCCGCCAAGGTGCAGGTTCCGATGTGGCCGGTGCCGATGACGATGCAGAGCTTCGTCGTCCTGTTCCTCGGGGCAGCGCTCGGCCCTCGCCTCGGCGCGGCAACCGTTGCGCTATATCTTGGCCAGGGCTTCGCTGGCCTTCCCGTCTTTGCCATGCCCGGCGCGGGCGGCCCGGGCTATTTTCTCGGCACCACCGGCGGCTTCCTGCTGTCATTCATCCCGGCGGCCTGGGTGGCAGGCGTTTTCGCCCGGCGCGGGGCCTCGCTGGTTCGCGTCGCATCCGGCATGGCGCTGGCCCATGCCCTGATCCTCGGCCTCGGGATGCTCTGGCTCGCCTATCTGGCGCAGTTGGCCAGTGGTGCCACCGGCATCGGCCTTGAGCGCGCCTTCACAGTCGGCGTGCAGCCCTTCGTGCTCGGCTCGCTGGTCAAGGTGGCGCTGGCGACGGCGCTGGTCGCTGCCGGCTGGACTGCGCTCCGCCGCCGCTGACGCGCTCAGGCATCCATCATCAGGTGGATGCCATCGGGCATCAGCGCAATCGTCACGGCCGAGCCGGCCACCAGCCCGGTTCGCCGCGCGTAGTGCGCTGGCAGCGTCATTGACAACTCGGGCCGGTCCGGACCGTCCAGCCTGACCTTGACCGAAACACTTTCGCTCAGGTGCACCAGATCGCTGATCGTGGCCGCGAAACGGTTCGGCGTTTCATCGGCAACGGTCATGTCGGTGCGGCTGATCAGCACCTGCGTCGCGGGGATGGCCCATGACACGGCCTGCCCCTGCGATATCCCAGAAAAGCCCTCAGACGCATGCGCTTCGATGCTGCGCCCCTCCCAGTCGAGCCAGATCCGTGTTGGGTCCACGCGGCTGACCTGAGCCGAAAACACATTCTTGAGGTCGACAAGTGCTGACGCGCGGACGCTGGCCGGGCGGGCAAGCACCTCGCGCGGCGTGCCGGTCTGGATCACCCGCCCCTGATCGATCAGGCACATCCGGCCAGCCACACGCGCCGCTTCGTCGAAATCATGCGTCACGAACAGGATCGGCAGCGACAGGCTGAGCGTCAGCTCGCGCAGTTCCACATAGAGCCTCTGGCGCGTGACCTTGTCGACCGCCGAGAACGGCTCATCCAGCAGCAGCACGTCCGGATCGCGTGCCAGCGCCCGCGCCACGGCCACCCGCTGCTGTTGCCCGCCCGACAGGGCCGCCGGCTTGCGGCCTTCGAAACCAGCGAGATTGACACGGTCCAGCAAGGCCAGTGCCCGCGACCGCCGCGCCTCTGCCGGCAGATGCCCAAGCGCGGTCATCACGTTTGCCAGTGCGGTCATGTGCGGAAACAGCGCATAGTTCTGGAACACCAGCCCAACGCGGCGCAGATGCGGCGGCACATCGATGCCGCGTTCGGTGTCGAGCCAGACCTGCCCGTTGACGACCACGCGGCCATGGCGAGGTCGATAGAGTCCGGCGACAGCCCTCAGGATCGTGGTCTTGCCACTGCCGGAGGGGCCGACCAGCGCCATAACCGAGCCCGCATCCGAGCTGATGCTGGCATCGAGCGGAATCGGCCCAGACTGGCGCAGGCTGATCGAGAGCGCAGCATCAGCCATGGCGTTTGCCGACCCGCGCCGAGAGCCCGTAGGTGATGCTCAGCGCAAGCAGCGACAGCGCCAGCAGCAGCAGCGACATTGCGCCCGCGCCGGCATTGTCGAACGCCTGCACCCGGTCATAGATGGCAATCGCAACAGTGCGTGTCTCACCGGGGATCGATCCGCCAACCATCAGCACGACACCGAACTCGCCCAGCGTGTGTGCGAAAGTCAGCACCAGGCCAGTGACGATGCCGGGCCAGGCCAGCGGCAGGTCGATGCGCGCCAGCACCTGCCACGGCGACAGGCCGGACACCGCGCCCGCCTCGCGCACATCACGCGGAATCGCCTCGAAGGCCCGCTGCATCGGCTGGATCGCAAAGGGCAGGTTGACGATGACTGAGGCCAGCAGCAGCCCCTCGAAGCTGAACACCAGACCGCGCCCAAATAGCCTGAACCACAAATCGCCAATCGGCGAAGCGACGCCGAAGCCGACCAGCAGATAATAGCCGATCACGGTCGGCGGCAGCACCAGCGGCAAGGCCAACGCCGCCTCGATGATGCCCTTTCCCCGGAAACCACTGAAGGCAAGCCAGCGCCCGACCCAGATGCCGACCGGCAGCAGGATCAGCACCGTCAACGCGGCCAGCCGCAAAGAAAGGGCAAGGGCAGTCCAGTCCATGGCTCCGGTCTGGCAAGTCGGCGAGAGAAAGACAACGAAAGATTGACGACGCCCTGTCTGATCGGCGCGTTGAAGGCCTTCTATCTCGGCAACGAAAAGCCGTATCGCTCCAGAATCGCGCGAGCCGACGGACCTTGCAGGTAGGCATGGAAGAGCGTCGCTGCCTCCCCTGCCTGCTTCAGCAACACCATGCGCTGGGTCAGTGGCCTATGCCAATCGGCGGCGATCAGCGCGTGCCGACCGGCCTGTGCCAGTTGCGGGGCCTTGACCAGCGACAGCGCCACGATGCCGCCCTCGGTCGATCCGCTCAGGGCAAACTGCGCCGCCTGGCTGACATTCTCGCCGAGCACCAGCCGGTTCCGGATCGCCTCCCACAGGCCGGCATGGCGCAAGGCTTCCTCTGCTGCCCGGCCATAGGGCGCATGCTCCGGATTGGCGATGGCAAACCGCCTGATGCGCCCGTCCGCCAGAGCCGCTTTCAGCCCTTGCAGCCCCTCGTCGACCGCAAGCGGTGAGGCATGTGGCGCCAGCAGCACGATGCGGCCAATGCCATAAAGTGAACCGCGATCACGCGTCAGCCCCTCGTCGGCCAACTGAAAAACGAAGTCCTCGTCGGCCGACATGAACATCTCGAACGGCGCGCCTTGCGAAATCTGCCGGCGAAAATTGCCGGATGATCCATAGACCGGGATGATCTCCAGCCCCGTCTCGCGCCGGAATACGGCGATGATTTCGTCGAGCGCGAACTTGAGGTCGGACGCAGCCGCCACGCGTGGCGCGGCAGCCGGACGCGACTGGCCAAAAGCGGTTTTCCCGCCGGCCAGCAACGCCGCAGATCCAGCCAGCAGCAATGCATGACGCCGGCTTGGCATGGTTTTGAGAGGTGGCATCGGCCACTCCGGTTGCAATCGGGGGCGCTCCGGATCGCCGATCGACCGTTCTGGAAGCGCGACAGATTGGCTGAACGCTAGTCAACGCGCCCTGCCCTGACAACCGGCGCTGCCGTCGCAGCCCGGCGTCGTTCAGCCGTTGGCGCGGCGCACCATCTCGCGCTCCCAGTCGAGCGCATGCCCGATGATGGTTCCAAGGTCGTCGAGCTTCGGCTGCCAGCCGAGATCATGACGCAGCTTGTCGGCATTGGCCACGATCGAGGCCGGATCGCCGGGCCGGCGCGGCCCCTGCCGGACTTCGAAATCGACACCGGAGAGATTGCGGATCGTGTCGATCACCTGCCGGACCGAGTATCCCCTGCCATAGCCGGCATTGACCAGCACGCTGGCACCGCCGGAACGCAGATGGCTCAGTGCCGACCAGTGCGCTTCCGCCAGATCGCTGACATGGATGTAGTCCCGCACGCAGGTTCCATCTGGCGTCGGATAGTCCTGGCCGAACACCTCCATGTGGCTGCGCTGTCCGAGCGCCGCCTGTGACGCCACCTTGATCAGGTGTGTCGCCGCCGGCGAGGATTGGCCATAACGTCCCTTCGGATCAGCCCCTGCCACGTTGAAGTATCGCAGGACGGCATAGCGGAAGCCATGGGCAGCGGCTGCATCGCGCAGCATCATCTCGCTCATCCACTTCGAGGTGCCGTAGGGCGACACCGGCATCGGCGCATGGCTTTCTGCCAAGGGCTCCAGCGACGCTTCGCCATAGACCGCGGCTGTCGACGAGAAAATGAATTCCTTGACCCCGCCAGCAACGGCTGCTGCGATCAGCGTGCGCGTCTTGACGGTGTTCGCGAGATAATAGCCCAGCGGATCGGCCATCGATTCCGGCACCACGATGCGCGCCGCGAAATGGATGATGGAGCGCACGTTGTGCGCGCGGATGGCGGCCAGAACCGCTTCGAAATCGCCGGCATCGGCCACGACAAGCGGCACATCGCGCGGCACCGACCAGCGAAACCCTGTCGACAGGTTGTCCAGCACCGCCACGGGCTCCCCCCGGTCAGCAAGGTTCAGCACCATGTGCCCGCCGATGTAGCCTGCTCCGCCCGACACGAGTACTGTCATGACCCAACTCCCGCATTCCTGATCCGAACGCCGGGTCTTCTACACAACAACTGTCAAGAACCTGTTGCACCAGCAGGTGTTCCAGCCATCGATATTGTTGCCATCAGGCGCTCCGGGAGGGCAGCATGTGTTGCACCACACGATGCATGTCCCGGCGCAGGACCGAAAAGCTGTTGCGATTTCCTGCGGCTGTCTTAGGCAGATGCCGATGGATATCGAAACCACAGCACTGCCCGGGGTCCTGCTGATCAAGCCGAAGCGCTTCGGCGACGAACGTGGATTCTTCTCCGAAGTGTTCCGGCATGATGCCTTTGTGGCAGCGGCAGGCCCGGTCCTGTTCGTGCAGGACAACCACTCCCGCTCGGCGCGGCGTCACACCCTGCGTGGCCTGCATTTCCAGCGCCCGCCCCGTGCCCAGGGCAAGCTGGTGCGCGTCGTGCGCGGCGCAGTGCTGGATGTGGCCGTCGATATCCGACAGGGCTCACCACATTACGGCCAGCACGTCGTGGCCGAATTGTCCGACGCCAACGGCCACCAGCTCTGGGTGCCGCCCGGCTTCCTGCATGGCTTCGTGACACTGACAGCCGACACCGACGTACTCTACAAGGTCACGGACTATTATAGCCCGGACCATGATGGCTCGGTGCGCTGGGATGATCCGGACCTCGGCATAGCTTGGCCGGCTGATCTCTCAGACCCGGTTCTGTCAGCCAAGGATGCCGCAGCGCCGCGCCTGCGCGACCTTACGGGCAGCATTGCTGGAGTGTTCGGCCATGAGCCGTGATCTTTCACACCGTCGGCAAAGAAGCAGGAGGGCACAATGCGTGTCCTGATCACCGGCGGGGCCGGCTTTATCGGCTCGGCGGTCATCCGCCATGCGGTCACAGATCTGGGCTGGCAGGTGCTCAATGTCGACAAGCTGACCTATGCGGCCCATCTCGGCTCCCTGCGCGAGGTCGAGGCCAACCCACTGTACAAGCTCGCGAAGATCGACATCTGCGATGGACCGGAACTGGCGGCCCAGTTTGCCGCCTTCGAGCCGGATGCGGTGATGCATCTGGCTGCCGAGAGCCATGTCGACCGGTCGATCACCGGCTCACGTGCCTTCATCGAGACCAACGTGATGGGCACGCACAGCCTGCTTGAAGCGGCCCGCGCCTACTGGAGCGCGCTGCCCGAAGCTCGCAAGTCGGCATTCCGGCTGGTGCATGTCTCGACCGACGAGGTTTATGGCTCGCTCGGTGATGACGGGTTGTTTACGGAGACCACGCGCTACGATCCCAGCTCCCCCTATTCCGCCTCCAAGGCCGCGTCAGACCACCTCGCCAGCGCCTGGGCCCGCACCTATGGCCTTCCGGTCGTGATCACCAATTGCTCCAACAATTACGGCCCCTGCCAGTTCCCCGAAAAGCTGATCCCGCTGGTGATCCTCAACGCGCTGCACGGCAAGCCGCTGCCAGTCTATGGCGACGGCGCGAATGTGCGGGACTGGCTCCATGTCGACGATCATGCAAGGGCGCTTGTCCTGGCGCTGACCCGTGGCCAGCCGGGCGAGACCTACAATGTCGGCGGGCGCAACGAGCGACGCAACATCGAGGTCGTTCGCCGCATCTGCGCGGTGCTGGACGATCTGCGACCGCAAGGCGCGCCCCATGAGAGGCTGATCACCTTCGTAAGGGACAGGCCGGGGCATGACCAGCGCTATGCCATCGATGCCGGCAAGATCGAAAGCGAGCTTGGCTGGCGCGCCCGCGAAAGCTTCGACAGCGGCATAGAAAAGACCATCGCCTGGTATCTGGCCAACGAATGGTGGTGGCGGCCGCTGCGCGACAAGGTCTACGCCGGCGAACGGCTCGGCCTCGGGGCGCCCTGATGGCAGCAGCCATGCGCGTCATCGTCACAGGCCGGCATGGACAACTGGCGACCGCGCTGGCCGAACGTGGGGCCGGCAGGGGCGTTACACTGGTCGCCTGCGGCAGGCCGGAGCTTGACCTCGAGCATCCCGCCAGCATCGCCCCTGCCCTGAGCGCGCTGACGCCAGACATCATCATCAATGCCGCAGCTTGGACTGCCGTCGACCGGGCTGAAAGCGATCCGGAGCGTGCCCATGCGATCAATGCCGCCAGTGCGGGCGCTGTGGCCACCACCGCTGCCAGGCTTGGCGTGCCCGTGATCCAGATCTCGACCGACTATGTTTTCGATGGCAGCGCAACCTCGCCCTATCGAGAGAACGATCCCGTAGCCCCGCTCGGCGTCTACGGTCAGAGCAAGCTGGCAGGCGAGCGGGCCGTGATGGCGGCAACCGGCGACCATGCCATCCTGCGCACATCCTGGGTGTTTTCCGCGACTGGCCAGAACTTTGTCAGGACCATGCTGCGGCTGGCCGAAACCCGCAGTGAGATTTCAATCGTCGCCGACCAGATCGGGCGGCCAACGCCAGCGGATGATCTGGCCGATGCGGTGCTGGGCGTGGCCGCGAACCTGCTGGCGAAGCGCAGCGAGCCGGCGCTGCGCGGCATCTTTCATGTCGGCGGGACCGGTGATGCGACCAGTTGGGCCGGTTTTGCCGAGGCGATCTTTGCCGAACGGGGCCGGCGCGGAGCCAGCGCGGTCAGCGTTCGCCCCATCGGCACGGCGGACTATCCGACACCGGCCCGGCGGCCCGCATGGTCCGTGCTCGATGGCGCACGGCTAAATGAAACCCACGGGATCATCCTGCCGGACTGGCGCATCGGGCTGGCCCGGTGCATGGACCGGCTCATGACAACGGAGCAGGCACCATGAAGGGCATCATTCTGGCCGGCGGCAGCGGCACCCGCCTGCACCCCATGACAATGGTCACCTCCAAACAGTTGCTGCCGGTCTACGACAAGCCGATGGTCTATTATCCTCTGTCGGTGCTGATGCTGGCCGGCATCCGCGAGATCCTGCTGATCTCGACACCGGAGGACTTGCCCCAGTTCCAGCGCCTGCTGGGCGATGGCGGGCGCTGGGGCCTGTCGCTCAGCTATGCCGTGCAGCCGCGACCAGAAGGCCTGGCGCAGGCGTTCATCATCGGCGCTGACTTCATCAGCGATGGGCCTTCTGCGATGGTCCTGGGCGATAACATCTTTTACGGCGGCGGCCTGACCCATGTCCTGGCCACAGCTCGCGCCCGCCAGACGGGGGCCACCGTGTTCGGCTATCATGTCGCCGATCCGGAGCGCTATGGCGTGGTCGAGTTCGATGCCGCGATGCGCGCCGTCAGCATCGAGGAAAAGCCCTTGAAGCCGCGCTCGAACTGGGCTGTCACCGGGCTTTATTTCTATGACAGGCAGGTGATCGACATCGCCCGCACGCTGAAGCCCTCGCCGCGCGGCGAACTGGAAATCACCGACATCAACCGCCGCTACTTCGAGATGGGCCAGCTCCACGTCGAGAAGCTCGGGCGCGGCTATGCCTGGCTGGACACGGGCACGCCCGACTCGCTGGCCGACGCCACCAACTTCGTGCGCGCGCTCGAACAGCGCCAGAGCCTCAAGGTCTGCTGCCCGGAAGAGATCGCGTTCGTGCAAGGCTTCATAGACCGCGACCAGCTTCGTGCGCTTGGCCTCGAACTGCAGAAGAGCACCTATGGCCGCTATCTTCTGGCCGTTGCCGATGGCGCGACAGCCTGATCGGTCTCAGACCGGATGCCACAGCCTGCCGCCGCCGAGCGGGTTGGGAACACCCGTCGTCGATGGCAGCGACAAGGGAAGCCCGCGCTGGGAGCGCACAGCCAGATAGCCGAAGCATTCCGCTTCGATGAGGTCGCCATCGAGACCCAACGTCTCGACAGGCTCGACCGGCACGCCGAGGCGTGCTGCCAGCCCGCGCATGAACTCGGCATTGTGTCGCCCGCCCCCGGCCACCAGCCAGCGCAGCGGCACGCGCGGCACATGCGCCAGCGCGGCCGAGACGGACTCGATGGTGAAGGCTGCAAGGGTCGCCACGGCATCGTGGCCTCCGAGCTGATTCACAATCTCCGCGCGCTTGTGGAAGTCATTGCGATCAAGCGACTTTGGCACCGGCGCGGCAAAAAACGGATTGTCCATCAGGGCAGCCAGCACGGAATGGTTGACCCGGCCTTGTCGCGCCAGTTGCCCGCCATCATCGAAGGCGACGCCAAACCGCCGCGCCACAAAATCGTCGATCAGCGCCGAGGCCGGCCCGGTGTCGAAAGCGATGATCTGATCGCTATCGAGGTAGGTCACATTGGCGACGCCACCGAGGTTCAGCACCATCAGCGGCTTGGGCAGATCCGCAGCCAGCGCCGCGTGATAAAGCGGCACCAGCGGCGCGCCCTGCCCGCCTGCCGCCACATCCGCGAGCCGGAAGCCGTCAACAACGGCCACGCCCAGTTGGCGTGCCATGCGCTGGCCGAGCCCGAGTTGGCGCGTGAAGCGCCGTTCCGGCCTGTGAAACACGGTCTGGCCATGCAGCCCGATCAGATCGATTGCGGAGCTGGCAAGACCCTTTCCTTGCATGAAGGCGGCAATGGCCGCACTGAACGCATCGGTCACGGCCTCTTCAAGCTCGACCAGCGGCTCCCGTTCGGCCCGGGACGGGTCATCGTCGAGCAGCGCCTTGAGGTTGGCCCTGAGCCCTGCCGGGTATGGCATCGTCGCGCCACCAAGCGGCCTGACATGGGCCAGCCCGTCGGTCTCGAGCCAGGCCACGTCGATGCCATCCATCGAGGTGCCGCTGATTGCGCCGATCACGGACAAGGGGCGGTCAAGTGTCATCGGCAGAACCTGTCAGGCAACGGATGTGTTGCCAGACTACAGCGCATCACGGTGAACAAAGCCCTAGGACGAGGCGCGAGCCGGCTCCGCCGGGCCCGGTGCCAGACGCGAGCCCTTGAGTTCGCCCGATGCTTCGAGGATCGGATAGGCCACATCCGTCAGGTGCGCGATGATACGCTTGAGATCGCGCAGGATGTCGAGGTGCAGCGACGATGTCTCCATTGATGCGACCGCCCCTTCGCGCAGCCGCCTGAGATGGCTCTCGGTAGCAGCCCGCTCCACAGATCGGACATCGTCCTTGGCGCGCACCAGTTGCCGCGCCATGTCTAGATCGCGCGTCACGAACACGGTCACGGCCAGCCGCGAGTGCTCGACCGCGCGGGCGTGCATGTCCTGCAACTCGCGCCAACCTTCCTCGGAGAAGGTCGCCCCAAGGCGCTTGCGCTTGGCCGCGAGTTCCAGAAGATTCTTGTCGATGATGTCGCCGACATGCTCGAGGTTGGTCGAGAACAGGATGAGATCAAAGGCCCGGCGGCTGTCGGCATCGCTCAGAGGTCCGCGCGTCAGGCGGGTCAGGTAGAGCTTGACCTGCTCCTGTGCCTGATCGACCTGATCGTCGAGCGTCTTGATCGCGGCAACCCGATCCTGCCCCTGTGGCTCGAAAGCCAGGATCACCTCGCGCAGCATGACCTCGACGATCTCCGCCGTGCGCAGGACCTCGCGGGCAGCCCCCGATAGGGCCACGGCAGGCGTTTTCAGAGACCCCTCGTCGAGATGCTCGATCCGGCGCTCGCCGGGCTGCGGCATCGGTTCGGACAGGAGCCGTTCAAGCAACTGCGCCGCGACACCGGTCAGCGGCAGGAACACCAGCGCCAGCGCCAGGTTGAACAGCGTGTGTGCATTGGCGACCAACCGGCCGCCTTCGCCCAGATACCCCACGACCGGCATGAGCAGCGGCAGCGCAAGGATCGCAGCCAGCGCCCCGATCAGCCGGAACAGCAGGTTGCCAAGCACGACCCGGCGGGTGGCCAGACCGGCAGCCATGTTCATGCCGAAAGCAATCAGGCCCGAGCCGACATTGGCGCCCAGCACCAGCGTCAGGGCGAGCAAGGGACTGATGCTGCCCGCCGCCGTCAGGGCCATCACCAGCAGGATCATCGCCACGCTGGAATGGATCGCCCAGGTCACCAGCGCGGCTACGGCAAGGGCCAGGATCGGCTGGCCTTCCAGCCTTTGCAGCACCAGCGTCAGCAGCCAGTCGCTCTGCAGCGGCTGCGAGGCACTGATGATCATGCCCAGCGACAGGATCATCAAGGCCACGCCCACCAGCGCGCGGCCGAGGTTGCGCCACATGGCTGGCTTCGACCAGGTGAACAGCCCGACGCCCACCACCAGCATCGCCGGAACAAATGCCTTCAGATCGAAGGCCAGCGCCTGCACCACCATGGTCGAGCCGATGTCGGCCCCAAGCATCACAGCCAGTGCGGGCGCGAGCAGGATCAGCTTTCGCTCGGCAAAGCTGGCAACCAGCATCGCGGCCGCCGACGAGCTTTGCAGCGCTGTGGCCACGACCACGCCGCTGGCGCAGGCCGTAGCCCGGTTGCTCGTCGCCCGCGCGATGAGTTGCCGCAGCCGCTCGCCGAAAGCACGCTCGATGCCGGTCCGTACCAGCCGCGTCGACCACAGCAGCAGCGCGATGCCTCCCAGCAACGAAACGAGCAACGATTGCCCAGCCATCTCAGCCAGCCTCCGGACCATACAACGCGCAGCCGCACGACGCGGCGATTCAAGCCGCCAACACTAAGCCCAACATCATTGAACCGGCTAATGGTTTTTGCGCTTCGGCAGACCGAAAGCGATGGCGCGAAACGCCGTCCGGGACATTGCGCAGACCCGAACCCAGCAACGATCAATGGGCACGGCAAAAGCGCATCCAGAAGGCATTGCATTCGTATGCAAAGTCACTAGCATGAAGCTCTGATCACCGGGGAACAAGGGAGAGAGACATGTTCAACCGCCGCACATTCGGACTTTTCGGAACCATCGCACTGGGTGCGTTGCTGGCATCGCCAGCCATGGCCAAGTGCAACATCACCCGCACCGGCACAGTCGATGTCATCGGCAATGCCTTCCCGGTGATCGACCATATCGCCAAGGCCATGCAGGCCTGCGGCAACAGCGGGCTGACGGTCAACGTCAAGGTCACCGACAAGGCACGCGTCGAGACCGAGCAGGCCTTTGCCGCCGGCACCTCGCCGTTCGAGGTCGCCCATGTCTCCAACGGCGTGCTGGTCAACCTGCTCGCCAAGGGCCAGCTCCAGCCGATGACGGACCTCGTCAACAAGTACAAGGCCCAGTACAAGCTTGAGGACCGCATGCTGGTGACGGTCGGCAACGAGGTCTACGGCATCGCCTTCATGGCCAATGCCCAGCACCTGTTCTATCGCAAGGATGCACTGGAAAAGGCCGGTGTGCAGCCACCAAAGACCTATCCTGAACTGCTCGCCGCGCTGCCGAAGCTCAAGGCCGCCGGCTTCGAGACGCCGTTCACTGCCGCCTACAAGACCGGCTGGGATATCGCCACCGAATTCACCAACATCTATCTGGGCGCAGGCGGCGAGTTCTTTGCGCCGGGCACTGCCATGCCGACCTTCAACAATGCCAAGGCCGTCGCAGCGCTCGACACCATGAACAAGCTGAAGGGCTTCATGTCGCCCAACGCGCTGGCCCTCGCGACCGCCGACGTGACCACGGCCTTCCAGCAGGGCCAGGCTGCCATGGGCATCCTGTGGGCCTCGCGTGCCGCTGCCATGGATGACGACAAGGTCTCGAAGGTGGTCAACCAGATCGAGTTTGCGGCAGCCCCGGCCGTCACCGCCGGCGGCAAGCCGTCCAACGCCATCTGGTGGGATGCGTTCGTGATGCCCAAGCAGATGGACGGCGATCGGGAAGCCGCCTTCCTCGTGATGATGGAAGGCATCTCCGAAGACACGATGAAGAGCGGCATGACACTGACCAACTGGCTGCGTTCGGGCTTCCAGCCCAATCGTCACTCGAAGGGCGTGGCCGAAACCATCAATGCCAACGCGGCGATGTGGCCTGACGAGCCCTATTTCAGCCTCGCCCATGCCGCGCTCGGCAAGGCAGCGTCCGATGTCCTCGCCGGCACCAAGCCTGCCGCCCAGGCTCTGGCCGACGCGGAGAAGGAATACATCCAGACGGCCAAGGAGCGCGGCTTCATCAAGTGAGCCCGCGCTATCGAGGGCCCGCCTCGCGACAGGGCCACGCCTGAGCCCGCCTTTCCGGACTTTCCGGAAGGGCGCGCTGTCCGAACAGAGCCAGCCGGCGCATGGGCCTGATCCCTTCGCGCCGGCTTCCGGGGCGGGTCTCCTGCTCGCCCCACCCCAACGAGCGTTGCCATGCCGTTTCGCACCTTCCTCGGCTTTGTCCTGCCCTCAGTGGTGGCGATGCTGATGCTGATCGCACTGCCTCTGGCAGGCGTGGTCTATCTGAGCCTGTGGAACAGCTACACAAAGACCAGCTTCGTCGAGACAACCGTGCGCACCCCTGTTGGCACCCGTGTCGAGCGCCGGCCTGTTGCCGAGCTTGATGCGGCCGGCAATCCGGTGATCGTGCGCGAGTGGTATGGCTCGCGCAATTTCGAGACAGTGCTCGGCACCGCGAACCTCGCCGAGGCGTGGGAACGTGACCGCTCCGTGGCGGCCGGTGGCCAGCCCGCCTCGGCCTGGCAGCGCTTCAAGGCGCTGTTCCGCGATGTTACCAACGTCAAGTTCTGGGGCGCGCTCGAATTCACGCTGCTCTACACCGCCGTGACCACGCCGATCATCCTGGTGCTGGGCTTCCTGATCGCGATGGGCGTCAATTCGGTCGTGCGCGAGCTGAAAGGCGTGCTGATCTTCGCTTCGCTGCTGCCCTTCATCGTCACCCCGGTGGTGGGGTCGCTGTCGATCAAGTGGCTGTTCCTCGACAACGCGATCATCACCGTCTGGCTGGAGCAACTGGGCTTCGGCAAGATCTACTTCATGCAGAACGCCTTCACCACGCGGCTGCTGATCATCCTTGTTGGCATCTGGAAGGCCACGCCCTTCGTCTTCATCGTGCTCTATGCCGGCCTGCAGACGGTGCCATCGGAAACCCGCGAGGCTGCCATCATCGACGGAGCCAACCGCTGGCAGACCATCCGCCACGTCATCATCCCGCACCTGATGCCGCTGTTCGTGTTCGTCACGCTGATCCACCTCATGGACGCCTACCGCGTGTTCGAGCCGATCCTGGTGTTCTCGGGCGGACAGGGTGCCGATTCCC
This sequence comes from Hydrogenophaga intermedia, assembly GCA_943370645.1. Lineage (GTDB taxonomy): Bacteria > Pseudomonadota > Alphaproteobacteria > Rhizobiales > Beijerinckiaceae > Allobosea. The sequence goes on from CALRRR020000006.1 coordinate 88,682, forward strand.
TCCAGCACCTGACCTACAAGATCCTCTCGGACGAGCAGAACTTCCACAAGGCTTCCGCGGCAGCGCTTTTGATGGTGCTGGGCATCGTCGTCCTGCTCATTCCGCTGATCATCAAGACCTACAAGGACCAGCGGAGGGCCTTCGCATGAGCCAGCCATCCGATACGCCGAACCTCGCCGACAGGATGCCACTCTGGTTGATGCTGCTGACCGGCATCGGGCTCACCGTGTGGGTGCTCGCCGCAGCATTCCCGTTCTTCTGGATGACGCTGATCTCATTCCGCCTGCCGGTGGATGCCTTCTCGGTGCCGCCCAAGCTGATCGCGCCCTTCACTGCCGAGCATTACTGGCAGCTCTGGGTTGGTGATCGCTTCTGGCTGAAGTTCCTCAACTCGACCATCATCACGGTCGGCGTTCTGGTGATCTCGCTGACCATCGGCTGTCTGGCGGCCTATGCGCTGGCGCGTTACGGTGGGGCGCTGGGTTTCTGGCTCCTGCTGGTGGCGCTGATCTTCCGCGCCCTGCCGCATGTCACCTTGCTGCCTTCCTACAAATTCGCCTTCTTCGAGCTAGGCCTGTGGAACCGCTACGAGACGCTGATCGTCATTCTCGTGGCCATCAACCAACCCTTCACGATCTGGATGCTCCGATCCTTCTTCATGAACATCCCCAAGGAACTCGACGAGGCGGCCCAGGTCGATGGCTGCTCGCGCATCCAGGCCTTCGTCAAGGTGATCCTGCCAGTGATGTGGCCAGGCATCATCACCACGGGGCTGTTCTCGTTCCTGCTCGCCTACAACGACTTCCTGATCTCGTCGCAGATGATGAATGCCGACAAGATGACGATGACATCGGCCCTGTCGGCCTACATGAATGCCGACGACGACGCTTTCAAGCTCATGCAGGGCGTCGCTGGTGCTGTCTCAATCACCGCCCCGCTGGTGGTGCTGGTGCTGTTTTTCCAGAAACAGCTGGTCTCGGGCCTCACACAAGGCGCCGTCAAGGGTTGAACTGACATGACACTGAATGCCGCCGTCAAACGCCGTGTCCACGATGGCCTGAATGCTTTGCCGAGCGATCTGGGCCTTGCCGGCTCGGTTTTCGCACCCGGTCTGATCTGGCATGGCCAGCATCCCGTCAATGATGGCGTTGGCCTCGATGGCTGGCTTGATGGTGCGCTGCGCCCCCTGCTTGCCGCGATGCCTGATGTCGAGCGGCGCGACGACATCGTCACCATGGGCCAGCAGGATGGCGAGGTCTGGGTGGCGGCATGCGGCCATTATGTCGGCACCTTCGACAAACCGCTTTTCGGGATTCCGGCCACTGGCCACCTCGCCAGCCTGCGCTATGGCGAGTTCCACCGGGTCGACAGCAAAGGCCTGATCCTCGAAGTCGTGACCCTGTGGGATCTGATCGGACTGATGCAGCAGGCTGGTGTCGACCCGCTGCCGCCCTCACCCGGCATCCCGCTGTTCTCCCCCGGCCCGCGCCGGCACGATGGCGTGAAGCTTGACACGGTCGATCCGGTGGAAGGCGCGAAAACCCTCGCGCTGATGATGGCCATGGGCAACGGTCTTGGCGAATACGATGGCAAGACCCTGGAATCGATGGCGCAGGAGCGCTTCTGGTCACCGACCATGCTCTGGTACGGCCCGGCCGGCATCGGCTCCAACCGCCGCCTCAAGGGCTTTCAGGATTTTCACCAGCGCCCGTTTCTCACAGCCTTTCCGGACAGGCGCGGCGCGCCGAACAAGGTCCGCATCGGCGATGGCGATTTCATTGCCTCGCGTGGCTGGCCAAGCCTCGAAATGACCCAGACCGGGCCCTGGCTCGGCCATCCTGCCACAGGCCGGGCCATCACCATGCGCGTCATGGACTGGTGGCGGCGCGAGGGTGACTGGCTGGCCGAGAACTGGGTCTATATCGACATCCCGCACGTATTCGGGCAATTCGGCCGTGACCTGTTCGCCGAAATGCGGGCACTGGCTGCCAAACGCTGAAGGACTGATCACATGGCCCGCTGGCTCAAGACATCGATGGCGCAATCGGACAAGGACGACGCCGACCTGAAGGTGCGCACCACGGTCGAAACCCTGCTGGCCGACATCAAGGCCCGGGGCGATGTGGCCGTGCGCGAGATGTCCATCCGTTTCGATGGCTGGGACCGCACTGACTATCGCCTCACCGATGCCGAGATCCGCGATTGCATGAGCCAGCTCTCGGCCCGCAACATCGAGGACATCCGCTTCGCGCAGACCCAGGTGCGCAACTTCGCCGAACACCAGAAGGCCTCGATGCACGATATCGAGGTCGAGACGCTGCCGGGCATTGTCCTTGGCCACAAGAACCTGCCGGTCAATTCGGTCGGCTGCTATGTGCCCGGTGGCAAGTATCCACTGCTGGCGTCGGCCCACATGTCGGTGATCACCGCCAAGGTGGCCGGCGTGCCGCGCATCATCACCTGCGCCCCGCCCTATCAGGGCAAGCTCGCCCCCGCGATCGTGGCTGCCCAGCATCTGGCCGGCGCGGACGTGATCTACTGCCTCGGCGGTGTGCAGGCTGTCGGCGCAATGGCGCTGGGCACGGACAGCATCACCGGCGTAGACATGCTGGTCGGCCCCGGCAATGCCTATGTGGCGGAGGCCAAGCGCCAGCTTTACGGCAAGGTCGGCATCGACCTGTTTGCCGGCCCGACCGAGACCCTCGTCATCGCCGATGACAGCGTCGATGGCGAGCTGTGCGCCACCGATTTGCTGGGGCAGGCAGAGCACGGCCCGAACTCGCCTGCGATCCTGCTGACCAATTCCGAGAAGCTGGCGCGCGACACCATGGCCGAGATCGAGCGGCTGCTGACCATCCTGCCGACGGCAGCCGTCGCCGCCCAGGCCTGGCGCGACTATGGCGAGGTCATCGTCTGCGACAGCATCGACGAGATGGTGGCCGAGGCCGATCGCATCGCTTCCGAGCACGTGCAGGTCATGACGCGCGATCCCGACCTGTTCCTGGCAAGGATGACCAATTACGGCGCGCTGTTCCTCGGTCCGCGCACCAATGTCAGCTACGGCGACAAGGTCATCGGCACCAACCATACCCTGCCGACACGCGGCGCTGCCCGCTACACCGGCGGCCTCTGGGTCGGCAAGTTCATGAAGACGGTGACCTACCAGCGCGTCCTGACCGATGAGGCCTCGACGATGATCGGCGAATACTGCTCGCGCCTGTGCATGCTGGAAGGCTTTGCCGGCCATGCCGAACAGGCCAACATCCGTGTCAGGCGCTATGGCCGCAAGAACGTGCCCTACGCCACCGCGGCGGAGTGATTGAGCATGAACCTTCCCGCCTCGCCCTCCTTCCGCCTTGACGGCAAGCGCGCATTGGTCACGGGCGCAGGTAGAGGCCTTGGCCTCGCCATGGCTGCGGCGCTGGCCGACGCCGGCGCACACGTGACCCTCAGCGCCCGCACGACCAGCGAGATCGAGGAGGCTGCGGCAGCGATCCGGGCCCGTGGGCAAGTGGCCGAAGCTTTGCCGCTCGACGTGACCCGCACCGGTGACGTGGCGCGCGCGCTGGCTGGGCGGCCATCCTTCGACATCTTCGTCAACAATGCCGGCATGAACCGCCCCAAGCCATTCACGGAGGTCAGCGAGGACGATTTCGACACGGTGATGGGGCTCAATCTCAGGGCGGCGTTCTTCGCAGCGCAGGAGGTAGCCCGCGGCATGATCGTGGCCGGTCGTGGCGGCTCGATCATCCATGTCTCGTCGCAGATGGGCCATGTCGGCGGCGAGAACCGCACGATCTATTGTGCCTCGAAGTTTGCCATCGAAGGGCTCAGCAAGGCCATGGCCCTCGATCTGGCCAGGCATGGCATCCGCTCGAACACAGTCTGCCCGACCTTCATCGAGACTCCCATGACCGCGCCTTTCCTCGCCGACGAGGCCTTCCGGGCCCGCGTTCTGGCCAAGATCAAGCTCGGCCGGCTCGGACAGGTCGGCGATGTCACCGGCGCGGTGGTGTTCCTCGCCTCCGAAGCATCGAGCCTGATGACCGGCAGCGCCATGCTGATCGATGGTGGATGGACTGCCGAATGAACAACGCCCGCGCCAGCGCCAATCGCCCTGCTACCGCCACGGATGTCGCGCGCATCGCCGGCGTATCGCAATCGGCGGTGAGCCGCGCCTTCACCCCCGGTGCGAGCATCGCCGCCGAGACCAAGCTCCGGATCATCGAGGCGGCGCGCACGCTGGGTTATCGGCCCAATGCCATCGCACGCTCGCTGATCACCCGCCGCTCCCGCGTGATCGGGCTGGTCGCTGCCTACCTTCAGAACCATTTCTATCCGGACGTGCTGGAGATGATGTCGCGCCGCTTTCAGGCGCGCGGTTACCACATCCTGTTGTTCACGGCGGATGCGGCGGCCCATGCCGATCCGGTCATGGAGGAAATCCTCGCCTACCGGGTCGATGGCCTGATCCTCGCCTCGACCACGCTGTCATCAGCCCTTGCTGCCGATTGCCGCGCCGCGGGCATCCCGGTTCTGCTCTTCAACCGCACGGCGCGCGCCTCGCAGGTCTCGTCGGTGACGGGCGAGAACGAGCGCGGCGGCCGCCTGATCGGCGAGTTCCTGATTGCTGGAGGACATCGCCGTTTCGGCTTCGTGGCCGGCGTCGAGGTCTCGTCCACCAATCAGGATCGCGAACGGGGTTTCCGCGCCGCCATGGCGGCCCATGGCCTGCCTGAACCGATGCGGGCCGTCGGGCACTACACGTTCGAGGGGGCGGCAGCCGCTGCCCGCGACCTGCTCTCCCGCCCTGACCGGCCCGATGCCATCTTCTGCGGCAACGACCACATGGCGCTGGCGATCTCGGAGGTGGCCCGCTTCGAGTTCGGCCTGAAAGTGCCGCAAGATGTTTCGCTCGTCGGCTTCGACGATGTCGGCCCTGCGCGCTGGGCGAGTTTTTCGCTGACCAGCTTCTCGCAACCCGTTTCGGCCATGGTCGACCGCGCGGTCGAGGTCCTGATCGAGCAGATCGAGGATGAGGCCCCTGTGCCGCGCGACGTGATCGTACCTGGCGAGCTGATCGTGCGCGGCTCGGCTCGCATCCCGGCAGGTTGCGTCAGCATTAACGGCCAGCTTGTCTGGCGGCCAGAGAGTGTGACATCCGGAGCGCCAGCCCCATGAAAAACCGGTTCTCCGCCGAGTATGCCACGCTGCATGACTATATCATCGGCATCACCGAACAGATCTGGGAAGGCCGGCAGATCGAGCTGATCCGCCGCTATTACAGCGCCGACTGCTGGATGCTGACCCCGTCCGGCATTGTCACCGGCGTTGAGGCCGTGATCACGGGCACCGAGGCCACGCTGGCCATGTTCCCTGACCGCGAATTGCTGGGCGAGGACGTGATCTGGTCCAACGATGGCCAGAAGCGGGGAATGCTCTCCTCGCACCGCATCCTCTCCCCGATGACCCATCGCGGCGACGGCGTCTTCGGCAAGGCGACGGGCCGTTCGATGCGGATCCGCACCATTGCCGATTGCCTCGTGGTTGGCGATGTCATCACCGAGGAATGGCTGGTTCGCGATCAGGGGGCGATGGCCCTGGCCATCGGCACGACACCGGAGGCGCTGGGCCGTGCATGGGCGCAGGCCGACGCAGCAGCCGGAAAAACACCGTGGCAGCATGACCTTTGGGATCAGGTGCAGGCCGGCATTGCCGAGGACCATGCCATCCACCAGCCGCATCCGGCGGCGGTCATGGTGCGCAACGCGATGATGGCGGCTTTTGCCGGGGCACTGTCGGACGCGGAACTGGCAAAGAGCCACGACCGCGCCATCAACCTCATGTTGCCCAATGGCGCATTCGGCGCGGGCTGGGCCGATCTTGCAGCCTTCATTGCCCGCTTCCGGCAGGCCATGCCGGACCTCGCCCTCGTGGTCGATCACTCGATCGCACTGGAAGAGCCGGGCCATCCGGTGCGCGTCGCCACGCGTTGGCGGCTGGCAGGCACGCACACCGGCAGCGGCCCGTGGGGAGACGCCAGCGGCACGCAGCTCTTCGTGCTTGGCATCACCCATTCCGAGGTCGTCGCCGGCAAGGTCATCCGCGAGTTCTGGCTGGTCGACGAGACGGCCATCTGGCGTCAGATCGCGCTCAGGACAGGCTGACATGACCCGTGTGCGAGATCGTCGGTGGACAAGTTTGCATACGCATGCAGTCTGCATGAAAGAGCCAAGAGCAAGAACGATCGGGAGGATTTGCCATGCCCCTTGAAAGCCGCCTGATCCCCTATGTGGACCTTCGCCCCTGCAAGAACGCGTTCATCGACACGCGCTCGGCTGGCTCGGAGGGCAAGGAGAACGTCACGCTGATCGGCCCCGGCGCCTCCGTGCTTGCCCGTGTTCATCACGAGGAAGACGTCATCTTCTTTCAGAATGGCACGCTGGACATCATCACCCCGGACGGCAGCGTCGTGCTGGGGGCCGGTGACACTTTCACCACGCCCAAAGGATTGGCGTGCGCCTTCCGGGCCACGTCGTCCGATAGCTGCATCGCCGATATCGTGCGCCGCGGCAACGCGGCAGGTGCCGTCCCTTTCGTCAACGCAAAGGCTGCCTGACATGCCCGTCAAGACCACCCATGTGGGCTCCCTGCCCCGCAACCAGATTGTCGCCGACCTGCTGTTCGGCCGCGAGAAGGGCATGCCCTTCGACGAACCCGCCTATGACACGATCATGCGCGACGCCACCGCCGCCATCGTCGCGAAGCAGAAGGCTGTCGGCATCGACCTGCCCTCCGATGGCGAAACCTCGAAAATCTCATACGCGACCTATATCAAGGACCGGCTCACGGGCTTCGAGGGCGACAGCCCGCGCAGCCCGCCCGGCGACCTGCAGGATTATCCCGGCTTCCTTGACAAGCTGGCCAAGGCCGGCGGCACGCCGCAATATCGCCGCCCGCGCTGCGTCGGCCCGATCAAGGTCAAGAACCTCGCTCCGCTGCACACCGACATCGCCGCCATGAAGGCGGGCATGGCGGCATCGGGCTATGGCGAAGGCTTCATGAATTCGGCCAGCCCGGGTGTGATCGCCCTGTTCCAACCTTCGGACTATCACGCCGATCTCGACAGCTACCTGTTCGACATCGCCGATGCCATGAGCGCCGAATATGAAGCCATCGTCGCCTCGGGCCTGATCCTCCAGATCGATGCGCCGGATCTGGCTCTGGGCCGGCACATGCTCTACCGCGATCTGAGCGAGGACGAGTTCCTGCGGCGCGCCGAGGTGCATATCGAGGCGCTCAACCACGGCCTGCGCAATGTGCCGGGCGACAGGGTGCGCCTGCATATCTGCTGGGGCAACTACGAGGGCCCGCACACGCGCGACATCGCGCTGGGCAAGGTGCTGCCCGTGGTTCTGAAAGCAAAGCCGCGTGGCCTGCTGTTCGAGGGGGCCAACCCCCGGCATGCCCATGAATGGACCGTCTGGAACGAGTTCAAGGCCCCGGACGACTATGTGCTGATCCCCGGATGTCTCGATTCGACCACCAACTTCGTCGAGCATCCCGAACTGATCCGCCAGCGGCTGGAACGCTACACGTCCATCGTTGGCACAGACCGCGTCATCGCCGGCACGGATTGCGGGTTCTCGACCTTTGCCGGTTTTGGCGTGGTCGATCCGGACATCGTCTGGGCCAAGATGGCGAGTCTGGTGCAGGGAGCCAGCGCTGTCTGACGCCGTCTGCGCCAGTCGTCCTAGACCAGATACCCCTCCAGCGTTTCTACAGCCCGGATCACGCCACGCAATTCGGCGAGACCTTTAAGCCTGCCGATGGCGGTGTAGCCCGGCGTCACCGACTTGGTGAGGTCATCGAGCATGCGATGGCCGTGATCGGGCCGGAAGACAATGCGGTTGCCGCCGGAGCGGCTGCGGGTCTCGCGCACGAGGGCCTGCACCACACGCACCATGTCGACATCACCATCGAGATGGTCCGATTCATGGAAGCTCGCGCCGTCGGCCTCGCGCCGCGTCGCGCGAAGGTGTGCGAAATAGATGCGCGGACCGAACTCATGCGCCATGGCCGGCAGGTCGTTGTCCGCACGAACGCCCAGGCTTCCCGTGCAGAAACAGATGCCGTTGGCCGCTGACGGCACGGCGGCAAACAGGGCTCGGTAATCCGCTGCCGTCGATGCCACACGCGGCAGACCAAACAGCGGACGCGGCGGATCATCCGGATGCAGGGTCAGCCGCACACCAAGCCGGTCGGCATGAGGCGTGACCTCTTCCAGGAACTCCACCAGATGCTGGCGCAGCCGGGCATGGTCGATGCCGCGATATTGCAGCAACCGCTCCCGAAAAGCAGGAATGGTCAGCGGCTCGGTGGTTGACCCCGGCAGCGCGCTCGCAATCACGCGGATCAGTTCGTCGATGTCGGCCTGAGACATGGCCTCGAAGGCCAGCTTCGCCCGCGCCTGTGTGGCTGCATCGAAATCCCGCTCTGCGCCCTCACGCTTGAGAATGAACATCTCAAAGGCCGCAAAGCGGTCATTGTCGAAGCGCAGCGCGGTTGCGCCATTGGGCAATGGCCAGTCGAGGTCCGTGCGCGCCCAGTCCACCACTGGCATGAAGTTATAGCAGATGATGCGGATGCCGTTCGCGGCAACAGCTTCGAGACTGGCAATCCAGGCAGCAATCGAGGCCTTGGCCTCCTTGCCATGGCGCTTCACATCATCAGGCACCGGAATCGACTCGACCACCGTCCAAGCCAGCGACGAGCGGCCGGCTGGCGCGTTTTCGATAAGGGCCTTGTGTCGAGCTACCGCCCCCACCGTCCAGGCTTCACCGATCGGCACATCGTGCAGGGCACTGACAATTTCGGTTGCGCCCGCCTGCCGAACATCATCAAGGGAAACCGGGTCTTTCGGGCCAAACCAGCGCCAACTCTGTCTCAAGGAATGTCCTTTCACGCGAAATAGTCGGGGAACTGTGCCTTCAGTGTTTCCGCGTCAGGCAAGACTGCGGAAAGGTGCGCCAGCATGGCATCGGAAGCCGCCTGCTTGTGGCCGTTTCGCAAGCCAAGCAGAATCGTGCGGTGTTCATCGATCACGTGCAGCATACGCCCCGGAACCGGCAACGTCATCCGGCGGCAGCGGTCGATCTGGCTCTTGGCCTGCTGGGCCAGTCGCCACAGGCCCGGGTGCCCTGCCCCCTGGGCGATGCGTTCATGAAAGGCCTCGTCCGCCGCATGGAAGCCGTCACGGTCGTCGAGCTGCGCCAGGGCATCCTGACGGGCAATCAGCTGTTCCAGCGCGGAGAGATCCTGAGGCCCCGCGCGCTCTGCAAACAGCTCCACTGCCATGCCTTCCAGCGCCTGACGGATCACCACAGCTTCAGGCAGCGATGCCACAGGAATGCGCCCGACATAGGTGCCCGACTGCGGATAGATTTCCACCAGCCCTTCCTCGGCCAGCCGCATCAGCGCCTCGCGCACCGGAGTGCGGCTGACCCCGAAACGCGCTGTCAGCACCTTTTCTGCCAGAGCCTCGCCCGGCTTTAGTCGCACGGACAGAATGTCCTGCCGAAGCACGCCGAGGATGTGCCCGGCCGCCGTCACGCGCGGAAGGCGCACCTTGTCAGGCGGCACCTCATGGCTGGCTGGCAGCATGTCCGTCTGGTTGTCCATCCCGTCCCTGTCCGTCGGGCAGAGTGCCCGCAGACCCTCGTTGTCGACCATCCCCACGTCGATTGACATACTAATATATTAGTATATCGACAAGGAGAAATCGTGACGTCCTCACAAGGGCGCAGAATGGCAAGTGGTCGGTTTCGGGCAGGCGCTGGGCGCAAGGCCAGAACCCAGGCAAGGATCGTGACGGCATGGCGCTTCATCCCGACAGGCTGTTTCCTGCCGAAGAGAGCGCCCGCAATGTGGCGCGGCGGCTCTATGCCGGAATCCGTGCCCTGCCGATCATCAGCCCGCATGGCCACACCGAACCGCGCTGGTTTGCGGAGGATCAGCCGTTTTCCGATCCGGCGACGCTGTTCGTAAAGCCCGATCACTATGTCTTCCGCATGCTGTACTCGCAGGGTGTGCCCCTCGAAGCACTGGGTGTACCACGCAGCGATGGCGGTCCGGTCGAGAGCGACAACAGGGCCATCTGGCGCCTGTTCGCGCGCCATTGGCCACTGTTTCGCGGCACGCCGACGCGTCTGTGGTTCGAACAAGCTCTGGAGGATGTGTTTGGCATCGATGAGCGCCTGACGGAGGCCAATGCGGATCGCCTCTACGACACCATCGCCGACAAGCTGCCGCAGCCAGAGTACCGGCCAAGGGCGCTCTACAAGCGCTTCGGCATCGAGGCGATTGCCACCACGGATTCAGCCCTTGATGACCTTGCCCACCATGACGCCATCGTGGCATCGGGCTGGGATGGGCGGGTACTGCCGACCTATCGGCCCGATGCCGTGGTTGACCCCGAATTCGAGGGATTTGCCACCAATCTCGCACGGCTGGGCGCGATCAGCGGCGAAGACACAATGACCTGGAGCGGCTATCTGGCAGCCCATCGCCAGCGTCGGGCCTGGTTCAAGGCGCGCGGTGCCACAGCCACAGACCATGGCCACCCCAGCGCCCGCACCGCCAACCTCTCCCGTCCGGTGATCGAGGCACTGTTCGCGAAAGTCGTGACAGGCAAAGCCGATGCCGAGGACGCCGAGCTGTTCCGCGGCCAGATGCTCACGGAAATGGCCCGCATGAGCCTCGAAGACGGGCTGGTGATGCAGCTTCATCCCGGGTCGCTGCGCAACCACAATGCCCATCTCTTCCACCGCTTCGGACGCGACAAGGGTGCGGACATTCCCACGGCCACCGATTACGTCCGGGCCTTGCGCCCCCTGCTGGACGCGGTCGGGCACGAGCCGGGCCTGACCCTGATCCTGTTCACCCTCGACGAGACCACCTACAGCCGCGAGTTGGCCCCACTGGCGGGACATTACCCGGCCCTGCGGCTCGGTCCCGCCTGGTGGTTCTTCGATGCGCCCGAAGGCATGCGCCGCTTCCGCGAGTTGACCACCGAGACGGCCGGCTTTGCCAACACCGTCGGCTTCAACGACGACACCCGAGCCTATCTGTCCATTCCCGCGCGCCACGACATGGCACGGCGCTGCGATTGCTCCTTCCTAGCCCGGCTTGTGGTTGAACACAGGCTCGACGAGGATGAGGCCCATGCGCTTGCGCATGATCTCGCCTACCGGCTCGCCAGGGAGGCCTACAGGCTCTGATGCCGGTTCCGGAACGCCTGACACCACCAACCAAAGAACGGCGCGAAACAGCGCCTGAAAACGGAGGACGACCCATGACCACACGACGCACGACCCTCAAGGGCCTTATCGCTGGCGGCACGCTGGCACTGGCGCTCGGAACGGCCAGCGCCCAGACCGTGACGCTGCGCTCGGCCGACACCCACCCCGATGGTTATCCCACGGTCGAGGCCGTGAAGTTCATGGGCCAGCTCATCGAGCAGCGCACCAACGGCCGCTTCAAGATCCAGATTTTCCCCGCCTCCACGCTCGGACAGGAGAAGGACACCGTCGAGCAGACCCGCTTCGGCGTCATCGACATGAACCGGGTCAACATGGCCCCGCTCAACAACCTGATCCCTGAAACCAACGTGCCGGGCCTGCCCTTCGTGTTCCGCTCGGTGGAGCACATGCGCAAGGTCATGGATGGCCCAATCGGCGACGAAATCCTCGCCGCCTTCACGCCCCATGGCATGGTCGGCCTCGCCTATTACGATTCAGGCGCGCGCTCGTTCTACAATTCCAAGCGCCCAGTCACGAAGGTCGAGGACCTCAAGGGCCTCAAGATCCGCGTCCAGCAGTCGGACATGTTCATCGCGCTGGTCAATGCGCTGGGCGCCAACGCCACCCCGATGCCGTTCGGCGAGGTCTATTCCGCCCTCCAGACCGGTGTGATCGATGGTGCCGAGAACAACTGGCCATCTTACGAGTCGACCCGCCATTTCGAGGTCGCCAAGCACTATTCCGAGACCGAACACTCGATGACACCGGAAGTCCTGGTGATGTCGAAGCGCTCATGGGACAGGCTGACTCCGGCTGATCAGGCCATTTTCCGCGCTGCCGCAAAGGAGTCGACCCTGAAGATGCGCGAGCTCTGGGAAGCCCGCGAGAAGTCTGCTGAAGCTGCCGTGAAGGCAAAGGGCGCGATGATCACCAAGGTCGACAAGGCCCCATTCATCGCCGCGATGAAGCCGGTCTATGACCGCTTTGTCACCGATGCCAAGCTGAAGGATCTGCTGGCTCGCATCCAGGCCGTGCAGTGACATGAAGCCTTGCGCGGTGCCATGGCCGGGTTCGCCCGCGCCAAGGCACCGCGCACCCGCACACCACCCTGCCCCCGCTTTCGCCCAAGCAGCCAGGATGCCCCGATGATCGCCCTGTCGAAGACGCTCGCGCGCCTGCTCGCGCCGATCTCGCGCGCAGCGCTGTGGACGGCCGCCATCGGCCTCGTCCTGATGACGCTCGCGGTGGCGTGGCAGGTCTTCGGCCGCAAGGTTCTCAACGACTCGCCGACCTGGACCGAGCCCGGCGCACTGCTGCTGATGAGCTGGTTCATCCTGCTCGGCGGAGCCGTCGGCGTGCGTGAGGGCGACCATCTTGGCTTCGAGATCGGCCTGCATTATGCGCCAGCGCCGCTGCGCAAGCTGATGCGCCTGACCACCCATGTGCTGGTCTGCATCTTCGCGGTTTACATGATGATCTATGGCTGGCAGCTCACGGCGGCGACGTGGGGTGCCAAGATGGCCGGCATCAACATCCCGCAGGGCATGGACTACCTGCCTCTGGTTGGTGGTGGCTTCCTTATCGCGCTATTCTCCTTCGAGAACCTGGTGAACCTGATCGCCCGCGGTGATGACACCCGGCCCGCCGGCATTCCGGCACATTCGACCTCATCGGTGGAGTGACGGACATGGAACTCTGGGTTCTGTTCGGCACCTTCACAGTGCTTCTGCTGATCGGCACGCCGGTCGCCTTCTGCCTCGGCCTCGCCTCGCTGGCGACGGTGCTTTACATGGGCCTGCCGCCGATCGTGGTGTTCCAGCAGCTCAACAGCGGCATGAACGCCTTTGCCATGATGGCGATCCCGTTCTTCATTTTTGCCGGCGACCTGATGATCAGGGGCGGCATCGCCGAGCGCCTCGTCAACTTCGCAGCCTCGATGGTGGGCCACCTGCGCGGCGGGCTAGGGCAGGTCAATGTTGTTACCTGCACCCTGTTCGGCGGCATTTCGGGTTCGGCCGTCGCTGATGCTTCGGCGGTGGGCGGCATCATGATTCCGCAAATGAAGGCGCGGGGCTATGACGCTGATTATGCAGTCAATGTCACGGCCAATGCCGCGATCATCGCGCTGCTGATCCCGCCTTCGCACAACATGATTATCTATTCGCTCTCGGCGGGGGGCAATCTCTCGGTCGCCGACCTGTTCACCGCTGGCATCATCCCCGGCCTGCTGCTCGCGGCAGCACTGATGCTGGCAGCCTACTTTGTGGCGGTGAAGCGCGGCTACCCGGCCGGCATCTTCCCCGGCTTCGCCGCCATCGGCCGAGCGCTTGTCATCGCGACGCCGGGCATCCTGCTGATCTTCATCATCTTCGGCGGCGTCCGCTCGGGCTGGTTCACGGCCACGGAAAGCTCCTGCATTGCGGTGCTCTATGCGCTGCTGGTGGCCGCATTGGTCTATCGCCAACTGGGCTGGAATGATTTCATCGAGGCGACGCACGGCGCAGTGCGCACCACAGCCATGGTCCTGCTGGTCATCGGCGCGGCGGGATCCTTCGGCTGGCTGATGGCTTTCCTCCAGGTGCCGCAGCAGGCCGTGGCCGCCATGAAGGCCGTGTCGGACGATCCCATCACAGTGCTGCTGATGATAAACGCCATCCTGCTGGTGCTCGGCACCTTCATGGACATGGCCCCGATGATCATCATCTGCACGCCGATCTTCCTGCCGGTGGTGATGTCATTCGGCGTCGACCCGATCCATTTCGGCGTGATCCTGATCCTCAACGCCGGCATCGGCCTCAACACGCCGCCCGTGGGCTCGGTCCAGTTCGTGGCCTGCGCGGTCGGCAAGATCTCGATCGGCGAGTCGATGCGCACCATCTGGCCGTTCTATGGCGCGTCGGTGGCCGTGTTGATGCTGGTTACTTATGTGCCGGCGATCTCGCTCTGGCTTCCGGGGGTGTTCAAATGAGCCTGCCACGCCTGTCCAATGCCACGATCGGGCATCTTCCTGCCGCGATCGCCCGGCCGGTCTATGACCGCAGCGCGGTTACACCTGGCATCGTCCATCTGGGCGTGGGGGCCTTCCACCGCGCCCATCAGGCGGTTGCCATTGATGATCGGCTGGCGGCTGGGGAAACCGACTGGGGCATCATCGCGGCCTCCCTGCGCTCCGCCGACACGCGCGACGCGCTGGCCCCGCAGGACGGGCTTTACACGCTGGCCGTGCGCGATGGCGAAGAAACTCGCCTGCGCGTGATCGGAGCCATCAGCAAGGTCATCGTCGCGCCCCAGGCGCGCGACGCTCTGCTGTTGGCCATGGCGGACCCGCGCGTGCGGATCGTGACGCTGACGATCACGGAAAAGGGCTATTGCCGCTCGGCCAGCACGGGCCTTCTCGACCCAGACCATGCCGACATCCGGCAGGATCTCGCAAATCCGCACGCACCCGTCAGTGCGCCAGGGCTGATCGTCGAAGCGTTGCGGCTGCGGCGCGCGGCCAGGATCGTGCCGTTCACCGTGCTGTGCTGCGACAACCTGCCGGCCAATGGCCGCACCGTGCGGCGTGTGCTGGGCGATCTGGCACGGCTGCGCGATCCCGACCTCGGCCGCTGGCTTGACGCCGAACTGGCCTGCCCCTCCACCATGGTCGACCGGATCGTGCCAGCCACCACCGATGCGGATCGGGTCGCCGTCGCGCAGGCGCTTGGCCTCACCGACGCCTGGCCGGTGATGACCGAGCCGTTCAGCCAATGGGTGGTCGAGGACAATTTCGGCGCGGGCCGCCCGCACTTCGAGGACGCCGGCGTCGAACTCGTCGCCGATGTTGGCCCTTACGAGAAGCTCAAGCTGCGCCTGCTCAATGGCACGCACTCGACGATGGCATGCCTCGGCCAACTGGCCGGCCTCGAGACCATTGCCGATGTGATCCGCATGCCGGATTTCCACCGCCTCGTGCGCGGCCTGATGGACCACGAACTCGGCCCGACCGTTCCCGGCTTCACGCCTGCGCAGGTCGATGCCTACAAGGCGGCGCTGATCGCGCGCTACCACAACACGGCACTCCGGCACCGCACAGCCCAGATCGCCATGGACAGCTCGCAGAAGATTCCGCAGCGGCTGCTCAATACGGCGCGCGAACGGCTCGATGCGGGCCAGCCAATCGCCCGTCTTGGCGTGGCGCTCGCCGGCTTCTGCCGCTTCATGACCGGCACGGGGGAGAACGGCCAACCATTGCCCGTGAACGACCCGCTCGCCGCCCGCTTTGCAGCAGCCAGCCATGCTGCCGGGGCGGACGGCGTGGCCCGCGTCGGCGATGACGAGGCGGCCGCTGCGCTGTCAGCACGGCTGACAACCGAAATGCTCGCCATCCGCGATTGCTTTGGCGAGGTCGGGCAGGATCCGCGCCTCGCCGCAGCCATCAGGGCGCCGCTGGCATCTCTCTATCGCCATGGCACGCTGGCAACACTCGCAGCCCTGCCCTAACCGGTCAGCAGCGGCTCAGCCAGCAGCCTCCAGCGCCAGCGCAGCGCTCGACGCGCCGGCGATATATCCAAACGACACCGCCGTCAGCAGCCCGTTGCCAGACAGATAGCCAGAGGCCTGCGCTCCCGAGACGCCGCACGCCGCGCCGCCTACGGCGAAAAGGTTGGGCAGGGGCGTGTCATCCGGCCTCAGCACGCGCGCATGGCCGTCCACGACAAGCCCGCCCTGGGTGTGGAACAGCGCGCCTGTGACACGGACCGCGGCGAATGGTGCGGCAAGCGGCGAGATGCCGGCCCAGTTCCGTCCAAAGCCGTCGACCGCGCCATCGCGCTTGAACTGCGCCACCTCAGCCGCTGTTGCCTCAAGGGCGGCAACTGGCAGCCGCATGCGCTCTGCAAGCGCTGCGAGACTGTCCGCCATCAGAATGGCACCCGCCGCTTCGGCCTGGCGAAAATCTTCGAACTGGCGGGAAATCGCTGCGATGCGGGCATCGAACACGGTCCACGCCACTGCATCGCGCTGCGCGATCACGGTAGCGGCGCTTTCCGAATAGCCCAGCGCCTCGTTGCCGAACCGCTTGCCATCGAGGTTCACCTGAAAGCCGCCCTCGGTGAGGGTGGCCCAGGTGATCAGGATGCCGTGCGGATGCGCCACCGAACCATGGCCCTGATGGCCGGAGAGATGCCGGCTGGCCGCCCCCAGCGCCCGCCCCCACAACACCGCGTCACCCTGATTGCCGGGATGGCCGAAATACAGCGCCCCTGCCATCGCAGGGATTTCCGCCTCGACGATGGCCTTGTTGCCGCCATAGCCATTGCAGGCCAGCACCAGTGCCTTGCAGGCGATCCGGTCCCTCCCGCCATCCGGCCGCACGAGGCCGACGCCGGCGATGCGCCCGTCGCCCTCACGATAAAGCGTGGTCGCAGTGGCATTATTGACGATGGCGATGCCAGCCGCTTCCGCCGCAGCCCGCAGCCGATCCATCAGTTCGGCGCCG
This sequence comes from Hydrogenophaga intermedia, assembly GCA_943370645.1. Lineage (GTDB taxonomy): Bacteria > Pseudomonadota > Alphaproteobacteria > Rhizobiales > Beijerinckiaceae > Allobosea. Next base: position 105,461 of record CALRRR020000006.1, read on the forward strand.
GAGCGGCTGGCCAGCCCGTGCATGCGCCGGGCGGAATGACCGGGATAGGTGAAGTTGTCGATCACGGAAAAGCCAAGCCCATGGCTGTCAGCCAGCCATTCCAGTGCAGCGCCTGCGACATCGACCACACGGTCCACGGCGGCGACGTCCGCCTCGCCATGGCTTTTCGCCATGATGTCCGCAGCGAAGGCAGCCTTGCTGTCCGCGATCCCCGCCTCGCGCTGGAACCGGGTTTCCGCCGCCGGCACCAGCCCCGCCGAAAGGGCTGTGGAACCGCGAGGCACCGCATCGCGCTCCAGCACCAGCACATCGGCGCCTGCCTCCGCCGCCCTGAGCGCGGTGACGAGGCCCGCCGCACCCGCCCCGATCACCAGCACATCGCAGGCCGCTTCGAAGGCGACACCGCTGGACATTTCAACCGCTGCTGCCACTTTCTCTCCAGTCCGCTCTTGACGTGGCTGATTTGTGCTAGATGTAATACAATCACGCAAGATGCGCGGGAGCCTTTTCAGCACGTGGACGCCATCGAGACATCGAAGACGCACCGGCTCTATCTGCTCCTCAAGGAGCGGATTGTCAGCGGCGCGCTTCGCAGTGGCGAGCGTCTGCCAAGTGAGCCGAGTCTGGCCGCGACCCATGCCCTCTCCCGCGTCACGGTCAGGCGCGCGCTTGATGGCCTGTCCCGCGACGGCCTGATCACACGCCAGCCGGGCGCAGGCACGTTCGTCAATGCCGCACGGACCCATGCACCGCTGATTGCCGACTTGTCGAACATGCTGACGCATCTGAAAGCGATGGGGCATGCCACCGGCGTTCGGCTGCTGTCCTTCGACTATGTCACGCCCCCGCCTGCCATCGCGGAAGCCCTCAACCTCAAGCCCGGCGAGCGCACCCAATGGTCGGTGCGCGTGCGCAGCCTTGACGGCGTGCCGTTCTCGCACCTTTCCACCCATGTGCCGGAGCGGATCGGATTGACCTACACGGCTGACGACCTTTCGAGCCGGCCCCTTCTGGAATTGCTGGAGCGTTCCGGCATTGTTGCCGACAAGGCCGATCAGACCCTGTCCGCCACGCTCGCCGGGCCGGACATCGCCGCCGCCCTCGGTGTCGAGATCGGCTCACCGCTGATTTCGCTGACACGCGTGGTCAGGGGCGCAGATGGCCGCGGCATTGAACATCTGTCGGCGCTCTACCGGCCCGACATGCACAGCTTCCACATGGAGATGCTGCGCAGCGGCGATGGCGCAAACCGCCACTGGCGGCCCTCCACACGCGTTGCACCAGAGACGACTTCCACCCCTTCATCCCAACGGACACCTGCGCCCCGCTCGGACCGCGCAGGCCCTTCATCAACGAGGAGACGAGCATGACCAGCATCAACCGCCGCACCATCCTGCGGGGCGCCGCCGCCACCGGTGCCCTGATTGCAGCCCCCGGCCTCGTCCGGGCGCAGGCGCCGGCCATCAAGGTCGGGATTCTCCAGCCCGTCACGGGCGCACTGGCACAGGACGGCGAATACGGACGGCTCGGCGCAGAAATCGCGCTGAACGAGATCAATGCCGCCGGCGGCATCAAGTCGATGGGCGGTGCGCGCCTCCAGATGGTCTTCGGCGATGCGCGCTCGAACCCGGAAGGCGGCACCTCAGAGGTGGAACGCATGCAGGGCGAAGGCGTTGCAGCCATCGTCGGCGGCTTTGCCTCGCCGATCGTGCTGGCTTCGAGCCAGGCTGCCTCGCGCTATGACATTCCCTACATCTGCGATGTCGGCGTCTCGGACCAGATCGTCGGACGCGGGCTGAAGAACACCTTCCGCTTCGGCCCCGGCTTCGGCAACGTCACGTCGACCGCCATCGAGAACCTCGTCAAGCTCAACGATGCCGCCGGCAAGGCCGCGAAGACCGTCGTCATCGTCCATGAGGATGGCCTGTTCGGCGCCGGCATGGCCAAGCTGCTCCAGACCCAGTTGCCGCCACGCGGCTTCGAGATTCTTGAAACCATCGCGCATCCAACACCTTCGCGCGACATGTCCAACGTCGCCCTGCGCATCCGCGCGCTCAACCCCGACCTCGTGATCCCGTCGAGCTACTATGCCGAGTTCGTGCTGCTCTCGCGCACCATGCAGCAGCAGCGCATCCGACCCAAGGGCATCTACGCGATCCTCAACGGTGCGGCCTCGAACTTCCGCTTCGTCAAGGAATTCCCGGATGCGGCCAACCTGGTGATGGACTGCAATCACTGGGCCGATCCGCGCAAGCCGAAGACCGCACAGGTCAAGGCCCTGGCCGAACAGGGCGGTCGTTTCTGGCTCTACAACACGCCACTGAACTACTCGTGCGTGCGGCTTCTGGCCGATGCCATCGAGCGTGCCGGTTCGGCCGATCGCGGCAAGATCACCGAAGCGCTGGCTGCCTCGACCTTCTCGGACCACATCATGCCCTATGGCCCGACCAAGTTCGTCAACGGCCAGAACATGGGTGCGGCTCCGGTCAACACCCAGGTCCAGAATGGCGACATCAAGGTGATCTTCCCGTCCGAATTCGCCGACGCCAAGGCCGTTTTCCCGGCGGTCTGATCGGATCGGTGCCATCATGGTCGGGGCAGGCCTGACCATGATGGCGCTGGACCAAATCCGGTGCCATCCCCTGAAGCGCTTCATGGCGCCTGACAGGGGCTCCACCTTGTCAACGCGATTGGATCCCCTTCCCGGCCCGTTGGGCCGCCGGGGATGACGCTATAGTTCATGCTCAAGCTCGACATCTTCCTGTCCGCGCTCGCAAACGGCCTCATGACGGGGGCTGTCTATGCGTTGATCGCGCTGGGCCTGACCTTGGTCTATGGCGTGCTGCACATCATCAACTTCGCTCATGGCGCGACGTTGACGGCGGCGATGTTTGCCGTGCTGATCGCCCACTCCGTGTTCGGGCTTGATCCTTATGTGGCCGTGTTTGTCCTGACGCCGCTGTTCTTTGCGTTGGGCTACGGCGTGCAGCGCTTCGTCATCAACCCTGCCAGCCACGGCAATGACAGCAACATCCTGCTGGTGACGCTCGGCCTGTCGATCATCATCGAGAACGCCCTGCTCGCTGGCTTCCGCTCCGACACGCGCTCGATCGACGTGCCCTATGGCTTTTCGGTGATCGAGGTCGGCAACCTGTTCTTGTCCGTGCCCAAGCTGGTCGCCTTCGTTGCTTCCTTCGTGGTGGCGCTGCTGCTGTGGCTGCTGCTGGCGCGCACCGATACCGGCAAGGCGATCCGCGCCGTAGCGAAGGAAAAGACCGGAGCCGCCCTCTCCGGCATCAATGTCGACCACATCTATGCGGTCACCTTCGGGCTGGGCGCTGCCTGCCTGGCCATTGCCGCCTGCCTGCTGATGCCGACCTTCCTCGTCAATCCGCGCATCGGCAACGCTTTCGTGCTGGTCGCCTTCACCATCGTGGTGCTCGGCGGCATGGGCTCGATCGCGGGCGCTCTTGTGGGCGGGCTGATCATCGGCGTGGTCGAGAGCCTGTCCGGCCTGTATTTCGGCGAAAGCCTCGGCCAGATCGGGATATTCCTGATCTTCATCCTCGTGCTGCTGTTCCGCCCGACCGGCCTGTTCGGAGCCAAGGCATGAGCCGGCAACCTTACATGCCGATCGCGCTGGTCGTTGTTGGCCTCGCCCTGTTGCCGCTCGGGCTCACCTCGAACACGGTGCTGAACTTCCTGGCCTTTGCCATGATCATCACGCTGGCGGCGCAGGGCTGGAATATCCTGGGCGGTTATGGCGGCCAGTTCTCGTTCGGCCATGCCGTGTTCTTCGGCACCGGGGCCTATGCCATGGCCCTGCTTCAGGTCCGCTTCGGCATCAATCCCTGGCTGGCGCTGCCACTGGCCATGGCGCTCGGAGCGGCCGTAGGCTTCGCCATCGGCTATCTCAGCTTCAGGGCGCGGCTGCGCGGCTCGTACTTCGCGCTTGTAACGCTGGCCTTCGCCGAGGTCTTCCGCATCAGTGCCAATGCCTGGGGCTTCACCGGCGGGGCCGCGGGCGTGCTGGTTCCGCTTCGCATCGGCCCTGAGCACATGCAGTTCGCCGACAAGCGGCTGGCTTATTGGCTCGCCCTGGCATTCGTGGCCGCAACCCTCGCGCTGACGCTGGCCCTGTCCCGGTCGCGCTTCGGCGCTCACCTTGTCGCGGTGCGCGAGAACGAGGAAGCCGCAAGGGCGCTCGGAGTCGATGCCCTCGCCGTCAAACTCAAGGCCATCACGCTTTCGGGCGCGATCACCGCGAGCGCGGGCTGCCTCTACACCCAGAAGTTCCTCTATCTCGATGCCAATCTCGCCTACGGGCCGTGGATTTCCGTCGAGGCCCTGCTGGCTCCGATCATTGGCGGGCTGGGCACGGTGTTCGGGCCGCTTGTCGGGGCGGTTGTCCTGCTCGGCCTTAGCGAGGTCACCAAGACCACGTTCGCCAACCTGACGGGCGGCGCCATTCCGGGTGTCGATCTGGTTGTCTTCGGCGTGCTTCTGATCCTGTGCGTGGCCTATGCGCCACGCGGGGTTCTTGGTCTTGCTCAAGGCTGGCTCGGCAAGCTGAAGGGCGCGCGGCCATGAGCACACTGCTCAGTGTCCAGGGTGTCACCAAGCGCTTCGGCGGCCTGACCGCCGTCGACAATGCCTCGCTCGACGTGGTGGAAGGCTCGATCACCGGGCTGATCGGCCCGAATGGCGCCGGCAAGACCACCCTATTCACGGTCATTGCCGGCTTCGAGCCTGCTACCGCCGGCACCGTCCTCTTCGAAGGCCGCGACATCACCGCGCTGCCCGCCCATGTGCGTGCAGTGCAGGGCATCGCCCGCACCTTCCAGATCGTGCAGCCCTTTGCCGGGCTCAGCGTGCGCGAGAACATCGCCGTCGGGGCTTTCCTCCGCCACAAGGCGCGTTCAGCGGCACTCGAACAGGCCGATGCGGTGGGCCATCAGGTTGGCCTTGGGCCTTTGCTCGACCAGTCGGCGGGCCAGCTCACCGTGGCCGGCCGCAAGCGGCTCGAACTCGCCCGCGCGCTCGCCACAGCCCCTCGCCTGCTGCTTCTGGATGAGGTGTTGGCCGGCCTCAATCCGTCAGAAATCCGGGACATGATGCCCGTGGTGCAGGAGATCCGCAGCAGCGGCGTGACCATCCTCATCGTCGAGCATGTCATGCAGGCCGTGATGAGCCTGTGCGACACGGTCCATGTGCTGGCCCAGGGCCGGATCATCGCCGCAGGCCCACCCGGCACCGTTTCGCGCGATCCCGCCGTGATCGAGGCCTATCTCGGCCACGGCGCGGCGGCGAGGATGCAGGCGCAGGACATCCGGCAATCTCAAGCGCGCGGCGACCATCCGGGAGCGCCCCATGCTTGAGATCAGCAATCTGGTCGCAGGCTATGGCGGGGTGCCGATCCTGCGCGGGGTCTCGCTCTCGGTCGGTGCTGGGGAGATCGTGGCTGTCCTCGGGGCCAACGGCGTCGGCAAGACCACCCTGAACCGCGCCATCTCGGGCCTGATCCGCGCCAGCAGCGGCGACATCCGTTTCGATGGCCAATCGCTGCTCGGACGTTCCGCGCCGGATATCATGGCCGCCGGGCTGATCCATGTGCCCGAAGGCCGCAAGATCTTCCCCAACATGAGCGTGTTCGAGAACCTTGAACTCGGCTCCTATCGCCGTGCCCGCGCCAACCGTGCCCGCAATCTGGAAAGGGTCTTCGGCATCTTCCCGCGCCTGAAGGAACGGTCGGCCCAGTTTGCCGGCACCTTGTCCGGCGGCGAGCAGCAGATGCTGGCGATCGGGCGCGGCCTGATGGCCGAGCCCCGCCTGATCATCATGGATGAGCCCTCGCTGGGTCTCTCGCCCTTGCTGGTTGAGGAGATGTTTGCGCTGATCGCCCGCATCGCGGCAGAAGGACTGGCCGTCATGCTTGTGGAGCAGAACGTGGTGCAGTCACTCGAACTGGCGGCGCGCGCCTATGTGCTGGAAAACGGGGCCGTCGTGATGGCGGGCAGCGCCGACGAACTCAGCCGCGATCCGCGCCTGATGACCACCTATCTGGGAATGTGAACTGATGGCAATTTTGACACCTGGCGTCGTGCCTGCCTCCATCCTCGTCACGGGCAAGCGCCCGGCGTGGCTGAAGCAATGGGCTGGCTTTGCCCGAAAAGCCCGCTTCGAGGACTTGCCCGAGGAGGTGATGGCGCGCTCGCGACTGGTGATCCTCGATTGCCTCGGCGCGATCATTGCAGGCCGTGCAGAGCCGGAAGTTGCGGCAGCAACAGCCAGACTAGCCAAAACCGCCAAGGCGCGACGTGCAGGTTCGCCGTTGTTGCACGCCTTCATGGATGGCACCGCCGGCACGATGCTGGAGATCGACGAAGGCAACCAGTATGCGCGCGGCCATCCCGGCATCCATGTCGTGCCCGCTGTTCTGGCAGCCGCCCGCAATCGCAAGTTCAGCGGCAAGGATGCCATTCTGGCGACCGCTCTCGGCTATGAGATAGGCGCACGCATCGGCATTGCCTCAAAGCTGCACGTCACCATGCATCCCCACGGCACGTGGGGTGTCGTCGGCGCGGCCCTGGCGGTCGCCAAGCTCAACAAGGCCTCTGCCGCCGAGATCACGGAAGTGATCAACGTCGCCTCTTCGCTGGGGCTGACGACCAGCCGCCGCACGATGCTGGAGGGGGCCACTGTCCGCAACACCTATGCCGGTTTCTCAAACATGATTGGCTTGATGGCGTGGGATCTGGTCAGCAGCGGCTTCACCGGTGAAGTGGACGGCGTCGGTTCGGTCTATGGCGGCATTGCCGCAGACGACTGGCGACCCGGCGAGATGGTTGCGGAACTCGGCACCCGCTGGGAGATCGCGCGCAACTATTTCAAGCGGCATGCCGCATGTCGTTACAACCACGGCGCGCTCGACGCCCTTGGCAGGATCATCGCACAGGCGGGTGGCAGGCTTGATCCGGCCAATGTGGCCTCGATCAATGTCGACACATATGTCTGGGCAGCCCAACTCGACCACCAGGCGCCGGGCAACATGCTGGCGGCGAAGTTCTCGATGCCGTTTTCAATGGCGACCTACATCGTCAATGGCGGGGCGACGCTCGACGCGTTCCGCGAACCGGCCCGCAAAGATGCCATGACGCGCGAACTTGCCACTCGGATCAGCATCAATGAGGATGTTTCGCTGACGGCGCAATTGCCCGCTCTCCGCCCCGCGCGCGTAACGCTTGTGCTGACCGATGGTCGCACGTTCGAAGCCGAAGCATTGACCAACAAGGGGGACACCGAAGACCCCTACGCTGCAGCAGAAGTGCATGAGAAATTCATGGAATGCAGCACGCCGGTTATCGGCCACGCACGCGCCCTCCAGCTTCTGGACGCGGTCCTCGATCTCGATTCAGCCCCCTCCCTTGCCAACATCCTCCAGCTCACTGAGATGTCATGAGCCTCAAATCTCGCCTCGCCCAAACGCCCATCGTGCTGGCACCGGGGATCTATGACCCGCTGACCGCAGCCCTTGCCACGGATGCAGGCGCCGAGACGTTGTATCTGTCCGGTGCCGCCCTCGCCTACACGCGCCTCGGGCGGCCGGACATTGGCCTCGTGACGATGAGCGAGGTCGCCGAAACCATCACGCTGATCCGCGACCGCGTGGCGACGCCGCTGATCGTCGATGCCGACAATGGCTACGGCAATGCCCTCAACATGCAGCGCACCGTGCGCCTGTTCGAACGGGCCGGTGCCAACGCCTTGCAGATCGAGGACCAGAGCTACCCCAAACGCTGCGGTCACCTTGCCGAAAAGCGGCTGGTCAGTGCGTCCGAAATGGCGGGCAAGGTGCGCGCTGCCGTCGACGCACGCCAGAGCGCAGACACGCTCATCATTGCGCGCACGGATGCCATCGCGGTCGAGGGTTTCAGTGCCGCGATCGACCGGGCAGCTCTTTATGCCGAGGCTGGCGCGGACGTTCTGTTCGTCGAGGCCCCCGGCTCGGCGGAGGAACTGGGCAAGGTCGTGGCCGCGTTGGGCAAGCGCCTGCCGCTGATGGCCAACATGGTCGAGGGCGGCAAGACGCCGATCCTCTCCACCGCCGAATTGCAGGCCATCGGCTTCTCGCTGGTGATCTTTCCCGGCGGTATCGTCCGCGCCATCGCCCGCACGGCGCAGGCGTTCTACGCGACACTTGTGCGAGACGGCACCAGCGCGGCCTTTCGCAACCAGATGTTCGACTTTGGCAGCCTCAACGAGGTGATCGGCACCGGCGAGATGCTGGCGCTCGGCAAATCCTATGAAGGCGAAGGCCAATGAGCGCACTCGACCCCGTTACTTTCGCGATCCTCGCTGGCCGCCTTGAACAGGTTGCCGACGAAATGGATGCAACGCTCTATCGCTCGGCCTTCAACCCGATCATCGCCGAGGCGCGCGATGCCTGCCACGGGCTTTACCACGCCACCACCGGCGCGACGCTGGTGCAGGGCGCAAAGGGCCTGCCGATCTTCGTCGGGGCCATGGCTTTTGCGGTCAAGGCGGTGATCGACAAGGTGGCCGAGGGGGCCGGCATCGAGCCCGGCGACACCTTCATCTTCAATGATCCCTATGCCGGCGGCACTCACCTCAATGACTTCAGGCTGGTGCGCCCGCTCATCCGGCAAGGCCGGATTTTCGCCTGGCTTGCTTCGGTTGGGCACTGGCTGGACATCGGCGGCAACGTGCCGGGCGGCTACAATCCGCAGGCCACCGAGTGCTTCCAGGAAGGCGTCCTGATCCCGCCGGTCAAGCTCTTCAGGGCCGGTGTGCTCCAGCAGGATATCGTCGATATCCTGCAAGCCAACACCCGCCTGCCGCGCTCCAACTGGGGCGATCTCAATGGCCAGCTCAACGCGCTTGACCTCGGCGAGAAGCGCTTTCATGCCCTGATCGACGAGTATGGCGACGACGTCGTCACGGCCGCCCTCGACGCCGCCTCTGCCCGCGCCGATGCGCTGATGCGCCAGAACATCGCCGCCCTGCCCGATGGCCGCTACAGCTTCGAGGATTATCTCGACAATGACGGCATCGTCGATGAGCGCCTGACCATCGCCCTCGACCTGACCATCGCGGGCGACACGATGACGCTGGATTTCTCGCGCTCATCGCCGCCCTGCCGGGGGCCGGTCAACATCGCCCGGTCCACCGCGGTCGCGTGCTGCTATGTGGCGTTGAAGCATGTCTTCACCGCCGTGCCCGCCAACGCGGGATGCCTCAACCCGATCAGCTTCGACATTCCCGACACGACCTTTCTTGGAGTCAGTGCGCCCCGTCCGGTCGCCGGCTATACCGAGACGATCCTGCGCATGATCGGCGTGGTCTTCGGCGCACTGGCCAAGGCGGACCCGGCCCGCGCCACAGCCGCGCCCTTCGGCACGATCAACGCGCTGTCAATCGCTGGCCACAGGCCAACCGGCGAGCGCTGGGTGATGTTCTCGTTCTTCGGCGGGGGGCTTGGCGGCAATCCGCTTTCGGATGGCCTGAACCATGCCAACAACCCGATCTCCACGGCTACCATTCCACCGGCGGAGATCCTCGAAGCCTCCTATCCGGTGATGTTCACGCAGTGGGCCTTGCGTCCCGATAGCGCGGGTGCCGGCGAGCATCGTGGCGGTTTTGGTGCCGTCTACGAAATCGAGGTCCTTTCACCCGGCGGCGCCGACGTCTCGCTGCTGGGCGAGCGCGGCCGCTATGCGCCCTTCGGCGTCGGTGGCGGCGGCCCTGCGGCGCTCAACACCTTCACCTGGGACAGCGATGCAGGGCCGCGCACCGCGCCCATGGCGTCGAAGGTCACCGGCGTCCGGCTGAAGCAGGGCCAGCGCCTGAGGCTTGAGACGCCCGGAGGCGGCGGCTGGGGTGACCCCGCCAAGCGCTCGCCGGACGCCATCGCCCGCGACATCCGGCAAGAACTGATCTCGCCCGGCGCGGCAGCAACCATCACCAAGGTCAGCGCAATATGAGCCCGCATCGTACCCTCGTCGGCGTCGATGTCGGCGGCACCTTCACCGATCTTGCCTTCTTCGACGAAGCCACGCGCAGCTTCCGGACAGCCAAGGCCCCTTCCAACCGCGGCGACGAGGCTGTCGGTTTTATCGAGGGGCTGAAGCGGCTAGGGCCAATCGCGGGGCTCGGTGCCATCATCCATGGCACCACGGTTGGCACCAACGCCCTGCTTGAACGCAAGGGCGCGAAGATCGGCCTCATCACTACGCCCGGCTTTCGCGACGCGCTGGAAATGCGCCGCCGCGACCGCCCGCACACGTGGGGCCTGTGGGGTGACTTCACGCCCATTGCCAGCCGCGAAATGCGCCTCGAAGTGCCTGAACGCACGCTTGCAGACGGCACCATCCGCACCGCCGTCGATCTCGCGGCGGTCGAGGCGGCCTGCCGCAGGCTGCTGGATGCCGGCGCGGAAGCTCTCGCCATCGTCTTCATCAACGCCTATGCCAACCCCGCCAACGAGCGCGCCGCCTATGAGGCGGCACGGGCGGTCTGGCCCAATCCTCATGTGGCGCACTCGGCCCAGATCCTGCCGGAAATCCGCGAATTCGAGCGCACCTCGACCACAGCCCTCAATGCCTATCTCCAGCCGGTCGTCGCCAGTTACCTGACACGGCTTGAGGCGGGCCTTGAAGCAGAGGCCTTTGCCGGCTCGTTCCACATCGTCCAGTCCAATGGCGGGGTGATGTCGACGGCAACGGCGCGCAAGTTCCCCGTCCGCACCGCCCTGTCCGGGCCGGCTGCCGGCGTGATTGCAGCTGCGGCGATTGCCGGAGCCGCCGGCTATCCGGACATCGTCACCGCCGATCTGGGCGGGACGTCGTTTGACGTCTCGCTGGTGGCGGGTGGCGAAGCCTCGCTCGCAGCCCAGACCACCATCGACTTCGGCATGGTCGTGCGCACACCCATGATCGAGATTACCACCATTGGCGCTGGCGGCGGCTCCATTGCCCATGTCGATGCCGGCGGCCTGCTTGGCGTCGGGCCGGAAAGCGCCGGTTCGCGGCCGGGGCCTGTTGCCTACGGGCAGGGCAACACCCGCCCCACCCTCACCGACGCCAACATCGTGCTGGGCCGGATCAATGCCGACAAGCCCATCGGCGGCAAGCTCGCCCGTCTCGATGTCGACGCGGCACGCGCCGCCATCCTCAAGAGCATCGGCGAGCCGCTGGGCCTTGGCGCGGAGGCTGCGGCGGAAGCCGTCATCCGTGTCGCCAACGCCCGCATGGCCGGTGCGATCCGGCTGGTCTCGATCGAGCGCGGCCATGATCCGGCGCGCTTCACCGCTGTGCCATTCGGCGGCGGAGGTGCCTTGCATGTCGGCGCGCTGATCCGTGATGTCGGCCTCAGATCCGCCCTCGTGCCGCGCTATCCGGGCATTACCTCGGCGCTGGGCTGCATCATGGCGGATATCCGCCACGATCAGGTCATGACCGTGAACCTGATGCTCGACAATGTGGATGCGGGGGCGCTCGATGCCCGCATGATCGAGGCAGGCCAGCAGGCTCATGCCGTGGTGGCCGCCTCCGGGCTCAGCATGGAGCGGATCGACATCACCTATGAACTCGACATGCACTATCAGGGCCAGACCCACACAGTGGCGGTGCCGCTGCCAGTGACCCTCGCTGGTACAGCCAGCACGGGCATCTCGCCAGCCATCATCCGCGAGGCCTTCGAGCGGGCCTATGCCGCGGCGTTCTCGCGCCTGTTGCCCGGCATTCCAGTCCGCATCGTTAACCTGCGCACGGCAGCTATCGGCAGGCGTCCGTCCTTTGATCTCAAGGCCTTGGCCCCTTCGGCGGACTCAACGCGCGAGGCGGCACTGCGGGGCAGCCGCAAGGTCTGGTTCGATGGCGGCTGGCACGAGGCCTCGATCTGGGACCGTCTGGCCCTTCCCGTCGGCGCAGAGGTCGAAGGCCCCGCCATTCTCGAACAGCCCGATGCCACCACTGTGATCGACCCTGGACTGAGCGCCCGCGTCGATGCCTTCGGCAACCTGATTGTGGAGCGGAACCGATGAGCAACCCCGCTGTGAGCCTCGCCAGCACGGCGCTGCTGATCTGCGACCTGCAGAATGATTTCATCCATCCGGATGGCGCCTATGCGCGCGGCGGCCAGTCTGCCCCGGAGATCGCGGCACTACCGGCCCGCATCAGGCCGCTCGCCGACGCCTTGCGGGCGCGGGGCGGCCTCGTGCTCGCCACGCAGTTCACGCTTGTGCCCGGACGGGCGGGCGAACCGCTGATCGCGCCCCACCTCAAGGAATTGCGGCCTTTCCTGCGCAAGGGCGATTTCGCGCCCGGCTCATGGGGCAATGCCACCGTCGATGAACTCCAGCCGGTCGATGCCGCCGTGGAAAAGGTCGCCTATTCGGCCTTTTACATGACGCGACTCGAGTGGCTTGTGCGCAAGCTCGGCATCACCCGCCTGCTGGCCTGCGGTATCGTCACCAATGGCGGCGTCGCCTCGACGGTCCGCGACGCCCATGTGCGCGAGATCGACACCATCGTGCTGGAAGATGGCTGCGCGGCCTTCTCGCCCGCCGTCCACGAGACCGCGATCAATGCCTTGCGCCCGGTGGGCCGCATCGCCACCATCGCCGAGATGATGGCAGAGGTAGAGGCGGCATGAGTGCAGCGCCCCGCACCCTCTTCGACAAGCTCTGGGACGAGCATGTCATCACCGTGCGCGAGGATGGCGAGACCCTGCTCTGGGTCGATCGGCACTTCGTGCACGAGGGTTCGCACCACGCCTTCCGCAAACTCGACGAGCGCGCGGCCAACCTCGCCGAGCCGGGCCTCACCTTCGGCGTTGCCGATCACTATGTGCCGACGCGTGGCCGCCCCTCGATCGCCGATCCCGAAGTGGCCGGCATGGTTGATCGGCTGTCGGCCAATGCCGCCCGTCATGGCTTCCGGTTGTTCGGGCTGGATGATCCGGCCCAGGGCATCGTGCATGTCGTTGGCCCCGAACAGGGCCTGACGCTGCCCGGCCTGCTGATCGTCTGCGGCGACAGCCACACCTCGACGCACGGGGCCTTCGGGGCCTATGCCTTCGGCATTGGTGCATCCGAGGTGGCGCATGTGCTGATGACGCAGACATTGTGGCAGCGGAAGCCCAAACGCATGCGCATCACGGTGTCCGGACGGCTCGGTGCCCATGTCAGCGCCAAGGATCTGGCGCTGCATGTCATAGCCAGCATCGGCACCAATGGCGCGCAGGGCCATGCGCTCGAATATGCCGGCACGGCCATCTCGGCCCTGTCGATGGAAGGCCGCCTGACCTTGTGCAACATGTCGATCGAAGCCGGCGCGCGCTGCGCGATGGTGGCGCCGGACGAGACCACCTTCGCCTGGCTCGCCGGACGGCCGCACGCTCCTTCCGGCGCGGCCTTCGCTGAAGCCCGTGCCCGCTGGCTGGCACTGGCCGGCGACCCGGATGCAGAATTTGACCGTGACATCGGCATTGACGGCAACGCTGTCGCGCCCACCGTGACATGGGGCACCAGCCCCGAGGATGCCCTGCCGATCACAGGCCGCGTGCCCGATCCGGCGGCGACATCCGGCGATGCGGCGCGCGAGGCCTATGTAGCCGGCGCGCTCGACTACATGGGGCTCGCGCCCGGCATGCCGCTCGAAGAGGTCGCGATCGACCGCATTTTCATCGGCTCATGCACCAATGCCCGGCTTGAGGACCTGCGTGCTGCAGCGTCGGTCCTGCGTGGACGCAAGGCCCTTGTACCGGGGCTCGTCTCGCCCGGCTCCAGTCTGGTCAAGCGGCAGGCCGAGGCGGAGGGCCTCGACAGCATCTTCATCGATGCGGGGCTGACTTGGGCGGAGTCGGGCTGTTCCATGTGCGTGGGCATGAACGGCGATCTGGTCGCCTCCGGCGAGCGCTGTGCTTCGACCACGAACCGCAACTTCCGGGGGCGTCAGGGGCTGGGTGCCCGCACGCACCTGATGTCGCCGGCCATGGTCGCGGCTGCCGCCGTTACCGGCAGGCTGACGGACGTGCGCGATTTGCCGTCGCTGGAGGGCTGAGCCGTGCAATCGTTCACCACGCTGACCGCACCTGCCTGCCCGCTGGGCCTCGCCAATGTCGACACCGACCAGTTGATCCCGGCGCGCTTCATGAAGCGGTCCCGGGCGCAGGGCTATGGCGGCTTCCTGCTGCATGACCTGCGCTTTGCCGAGGACGGCACGCCGCGCCCGACGATCCCGCTCGACGACCCACGCCATGCCGGCTCTCGCATCCTGATCGCGCGGCGCAATTTCGGCACCGGCTCATCGCGCGAGGCAGCGGTCTATGCCCTGTGGGACTATGGGATCGCCTGCGTCATCGCCCCATCTTTCGGCGACATCTTCGCCTCCAACGCGGTCAAGAACGGGTTGTTGCCGGCGCAGGTGAGCGAGGCGGACGCCGAAGCGCTGCTCGCGCGGCTGGCAGGCGGCGGCAGCCTCACGGTTGATCTGGAAGCTCTTTCCATCACGGTGGGCGGAACGAACACCGCCGGGCACCACGAACAACGCTTCGCCTTCACGATTGATCCGGTGCGGAGGCTGCAACTGCTCAACGGCTGGGACGACATCGATCTGACGCTTCGCCACACTGCAGAAATCGCAGACTATCGGACGAACCGCGCAGCAAGCCAGCCCTGGACCTTTCCAGCATCCGGCGCGCCTTCGCAGCGCTGAACAGGCACGAGGCCAGGGGCCGCTTCAGGCCATGAAGCTGTAGGCCTGCACCATCGATGGGTGATGGTTGAGCTGGATTCGCGAGGCGCGGACCTGCTCGGTGGCGGTGGAGGCACTGACCAGCAGCACCAGCGCGCCACTCCGAAGGCTGTCGAGAATCGCCTTCGATTGGCCCGGCGTCATCCAGGGGGCCAGTGTCCTTCCAGCGTCACTCGATGGTACCTGCGCGGCGTCGTGCCAGACCCGGTCGAACAATTCCGGGGCCGTGACCTCGACCATCTGTCCGGCAAACCGGCGTTGCTCCGTGCAGCGAGCAGGATCACCAGGCAGTGCCGCGGCACCGATCACGCAGACCTGCGTATCCGCCAAACCGTCGTCGTGCAGTTCACGTGTGGCGGATGCAGCCAGATCGGCACCCATGAAGGCACCGATCACGATCCTGAACAACTGCTTGGCGTCGTCCATCACTTCATCCGCCCGTTGTCGGATTCGGGATACCGAGCCTGTGGCCCCGGTCTCGCATACGGCTTCAATCATGTTCGCCTTCGCCCGCGGCCAATGCCCTGAGCTTGGCAAGATCGCGGAAAACAACAACGTTGTGTTGATCCATCGCAATCAGACCGGCATCGCGGAAGCGGGTGAAGGTGCGGCTCACGGTCTCGATTGTGAGGCCGAGGAAATCGGCAATGTCGAGCCGCTTCATCGGCAACACAACGCTTGCCCCGCTGAGGCCATGGGCCTCATTGCGGCGCGACAGCGCCATCAGGAAGCTGGCCAGCCGTTCGTTGGCCGAAAGCTTGGAGATGACCACCACATGCTGGTAGGCCGCGCTCAGCGCATTGGCGACCTGGATCGAGGCCTGCCGTCCGAATTCCGGGTCCTCAGCGACCGCGCGTTTGAAGGCGGCGACAGGGATGGCTTCGAGCCGTGTCAACTGCACCGTATGGGCATCACAGGGCTGGGTATCAGCCCCGAGGCCGATGATGTCGCCCGGATAGGCGAAATCGAGCACGATGCGCCGGCCATTGGGCAAGGTCCGCGACAGGCACACCGCGCCGGTGCGTACCACGAAGATGTGGGACCGTTCGTCTCCCTCGCACCACAAGGTCTCATTGCAGGCCACCTTGCGGATGGCGGAGGAGTGCAGACCCTTGGCTGCCAGCATCGGTGCGATCGCCATGGCAGGCTGTGGCAGCTTGATGGCGGTGGCGTCATGGAAGCTGTGAGCAGCAATGTTGATCATCGTGGCGTCTCCTCGTCTTGTGCGCGTCGGGTTGACGAGGATCAAATTAAACGGTTCAACCCACCTGGATGCGACGGAGGTTCACCATTGTGTGCTGTTGTGTGACAGTGTGTAACAACCCTCGTCCGTTCAGCCCTTTGATCGTGATCGAGCGTTCTCCGATCCATCCCCATGTCTGCGTCGTCGAAGTCTGAAGGCTGATGCCGGAAACACCCCATATCCTTGTCGTCGATGATGAGGAGGCCGTGCGCGAACTCTTGCGCGATTGCCTCGAACTCGACGGCTTCCGCGTGTCCGAAGCGGCCGACAGCCGGGCCATGGCCGCCGTTCTGGCGGCAGACAGTATTGATCTGGTCACGCTGGACCTGATGCTGGGCGGCGAGAACGGGCTGATGCTGGCCCGGCAGATCAGGGCGAGCCACAACGTGCCCATCGTCATGATCAGCGGCAAGGGCGATACGATCGACAAGGTCGTCGGGCTTGAACTGGGGGCGGATGACTACATCACCAAGCCCTTCCACCCGCGCGAGGTTGTGGCCCGCATCCGCGCGGTCCTGAGGCGGCAGCAGCCGGTGCAAGCGATGGTGTCATCAGTGCCCGGGCTGGCTCCCGAAGGCCCTGCAAAGGCTTCCGCTTCCCCGGCCATGCCCCCATCCGCAAACAGCAGCCGGGTGAGGTTCGCCGGCTGGACGCTCGACCTGGCCAGCCGCGAGTTGCGTGGTCCGGATCAAGCGTTGCAGGACCTGACCACGGCGGAGTTCAACTTGCTGGAAGCCCTGGTGCTCAGGCCCCAGCGCGTGCTCTCGCGCGACACGATCATGGATGTGCTCAAGGGCCATGACTGGACCCCATTCGACCGTTCCATCGATGCGATGGTCTCGCGGCTTCGGCGCAAGATCGAGCAGGACCCTGCCGCACCGCGCCTCGTCAAGACCGTGCGCGGCGTCGGCTACATGTTGTCATGCCCGGTCGAGCCTGCCTGACGGGCGAACCCTCCGGCCTGCCCCGCGTTGGGCGCCCTCACCTCAATCAAGGCAAGACATCGGCAAGGGCGCGTGCCAGTTCGGCAGTGGAATAGGGTTTGCGCAGCACCTTGTGGGGCGAGGTGTCCGCCGCGAGAGCGTCCGCCAGTTTGTCCGCAAAGCCCGATGTGAGCAGCACCGGCAGGCCCGGACGATGCTCGGTGACCCAGCGCGCGACGTCATGGCCGGACATGCCACCCGCCATCATGATGTCGCTGAACACCAGATCGATCCGTTCGCTGCCTTGCAGCAGGGCGATGGCAGCGGGGCCGTTGTCGCAGGCGAGCACGCCGTAGCCGAGCCTTTGCAGCCGAGCGATCGCCACCTCCCGCACATCCGGGTTGTCCTCGACGACCAGCACGCTCGTGCCAGGCAGCGCCTGCGTCTGTCCGTCCTCGTCATGGCGCGCCACCACCTCCTCGCCAGGTCCGACCTGCGGCAGATAAAGATGGATCGTCGTGCCGCGCCCCACTTCGCTGTCGATGGTCGCCCCACCATTGGACTGGCGTGCGAAGCCATAGATGCTGGCAAGACCAAGCCCTGTGCCGCGTCCCGGCTCCTTGGTGGTGAAGAACGGCTCGAAGGCCCGTGACAGCACCTCCGGCGGCATGCCCGTGCCGGTGTCGGACACAGAGAGCCGGACATAGGGCCCGGGCGCGATGGCGTCGATCTGCATCGCTGCGCGGAAACCAGTGTCGATCAATACATTGGCGGTCTCGATCACCAGTTGCCCCCCACCGGGCATCGCATCGCGCGCGTTGATCGCCAGATTGAGGATCGCATTCTCGATCTCGCTGGCATCGGCCCGGACCTGACCCAGATCGGGGGCGAGATCGGACGAGATTGCGATGCTCTCGCCGATGGTCCGGCGCAGAAGGTCGATCACACCGACCACCTGTTCGTTGAGATTGAGCACTTCGGGCTCAAGCCGGCTGCGCCGGGCGAAGCTCAACAGCCGCTTCGTCAGGCGCGAGCCCATGTCGACGGCATCGGTGGCGCGCTTCAGCATCCGCGCCAGCCGCTGGTCGGCAACGTTTTCAGCGACCAGTTCCAGATTGCCGCCGATCACGGTCAGAAGGTTGTTGAAGTCATGCGCGATGCCGCCGGTGAGTTGGCCATAGGCCTCCATGCGCTGGACCCTGACCAGCGTGCCCTGGGCCTGCTCCCGCTGCACGATTTCCGCTTCCAGCGCAGCCGTCCGCTCCGCCACACGCTCTTCGAGCAATTGCTGGAGCGCCTTCTGCTCGGTGATGTCCTGGATGGTTCCGAACAGGTTGGGCCAGGGCCCGCTCTGGCCACCGCGCGAGGCGATGGCCCTGACCCAGCGCCGCGCACCATCGCTCCGCCTGATGCGGTACTCGATCTCGACCTGATGCTGCCCCGAGGCGGCATGGCGGATGCTGTCGGCCACGCGGCCGGCATCGTCGGGATGGATGAGTTCGAACCAGGTGTCGATGTCGATCTGGGTCGCCTGAAGGCCAAGGATTGCGGCGGCATGACCAAGCAGGCGCACGGTGTCGGTCTGCTGATCATGCTCGAAGGCTCCGAGCCGGCCCGCATCCATGGCGAGGCGCAGGCGCTGGGCTTCGAGCTGCCGCTCGTTCTCGCGCTGGACCCGGTCGCTGACATCACGCAGCACGACCGTGTAGACGGCTTCCTCACCGACCAGGATCTTGCTGATGCTGGCATCAGCCGGGAACTCCTCGCCATTCTTGCGCAGCGCGAACACCGCCTGACGGTCGGCCATGTGGCGCGACGTAGGGCCGCTGCGGGCGAATCCGCTGACATGCCCCCCATGGTTGGCGCGGAACCGCATGGGAAGCAGCATGTCGAGCCGGCGACCGAGCACCTCCGTCGCCGCGTAGCCGAAGGTTCGCTCCGCCCCTTCGTTGAACAGCGTGATGATCTGGCTTGAATCGATGCAGATGATCGCGTCCGCCGACATCGCCACGATCTTGGAGAACCGCTCTTCGCTGCTTCTGATCACCTCGATCGGACGGTGCATCTCAAACCTTTGAAAGTTCTGATGAAACGATTGAATTGCCAGCATCATGCGCAGTTCCGCGCGAGCCTGCAACACCGGTGTGTCACGTAGTTGGCCCTGGGGAATGCCCGAAAGGTGGTGGCCGGATGCGACCTTGTAACCAGATTTCCCGGCCCGGAAATGCTGCCCGGCTTGACCTGGATCAACACGAACATCGCCCGCAGCCGACATGGCTAGTCGAGACAGGCCACCATTCCGTTCCGAACCGGTGGCTGTGAACACGCATGAGGGGCAGATGGCAGCCACACTTCCCGCACCACAACTGAAGAGCACCGATCTTGGGGCCGGCATCGCCTTTGGCGCGCTCGCACTGCTCACCCTGATCATCGCCGGCAAGACCGAGTATCCCGCCTATGCCTTCCATGCGCTGGTCTTCGCCATCGCGAGCGGCTGGGCCTGTTTCAAGGTCTTCGACAACGCCACCAGCCGCGGGCCGGTGGCCATCCCCCAGGAGATCGACGGCAAGCCCAACTACAACATGGGCCCGATCAAGTTCGCCACCATCGCGGCGATGTTCTGGGGCATTGCCGGTTTCACGGTCGGCCTTGTCATCGCTTTGCAACTGGCCTTCCCGGTGTTCAATTTCGAGCTTCCCTGGATCAGCTTCGGCCGGCTGCGCCCGCTGCACACCTCGGCGGTGATCTTCGCCTTCGGCGGCAACGTGCTTCTGGCCACATCGTTCTATGTCGTCCAGAAGACCTCCCGTGCGCGCCTTGCCGGTGATATCGCGCCCTGGTTCGTGATCCTCGGCTACAACCTGTTCATTGTCATCGCCGGCACCGGCTATCTGCTCGGCATCACGCAGGGCAAGGAATACGCCGAACCTGAATGGTATGCCGACCTGTGGCTGACGGTGGTCTGGGTGACCTACCTGCTCGTCTTCCTCGCCACCCTCTGGAAGCGCAAGGAGCCACACATCTATGTGGCGAACTGGTTCTACCTCGGCTTCATCGTCACCATCGCGGTGCTGCATCTGGGCAACAACGCGACCATTCCGGTCTCGATCTTCTCGCCCAAGAGCTACATCGTCTGGTCGGGCGTGCAGGATGCGATGTTCCAGTGGTGGTATGGCCACAACGCGGTGGGCTTCTTCCTGACCGCCGGCTTCCTCGCCATCATGTATTACTTCATCCCGAAGCGGGCCGAGCGGCCGGTCTATTCCTACCGGCTGTCGATCATCCACTTCTGGGCGCTGATCTTCCTCTACATCTGGGCAGGTCCCCACCACCTGCATTACACCGCCCTGCCCGATTGGGCGCAGACCCTCGGCATGACCTTCTCGATCATGCTGTGGATGCCCTCCTGGGGCGGCATGATCAACGGTCTGCTGACGCTCTCGGGCGCCTGGGACAAGCTGCGGACCGACCCTGTGCTGCGCATGATGGTGGTGTCGGTCGCCTTCTACGGCATGTCGACCTTCGAAGGCCCGCTCATGTCGATCAAGGCGGTGAACTCGCTCAGCCACTACACCGACTGGACCATCGGCCACGTGCACTCCGGAGCGCTCGGCTGGGTCGGCTACATCTCCTTCGGCGCGATCTACTGCCTCGTGCCCTGGCTGTGGAACAAGAAGTCGCTCTACTCCGACCGCCTGGTCAACTGGCACTTCTGGATCTCGACCCTCGGCATCGTGCTCTACATCACGGCGATGTGGGTCTCCGGCATCCTCCAGGGCCTGATGTGGCGCGCCTACACCCCGCTCGGCTTCCTCGAATACTCGTTCATCGAGACGGTCGCCGCCATGAAGCCCTTCTACGTGATCCGTGCGCTCGGCGGGGGCCTGTTCCTCGCGGGGGCCCTGATCATGGCCTACAACCTCTGGATGACGGTGCGCGGCGCACCCGAGGCGCGCGAAGCGAGCCTCGGCGACGCCCTCCCCGCAACCCGCTGACTGGCGAGGACATTTCAATGACACAAGCCGTGACAACACCTCCCCGCAAAACCTCGCTGTGGGCCAAGCACAAGATCTTCGAGACCAACTCGATATTCCTGATCCTGGGCGTGCTGTTCGTGATCTCGATCGGCGGGCTCGTCGAGATCGCGCCGCTTTTCTACCTGCAAAGCACGATCGAGAGGGTGAAGGGTGTTCGTCCCTATTCGCCACTCGAACTGGCCGGACGCGCCATCTATGTCCGCGAGGGTTGCTACAACTGCCACAGCCAGATGATCAGGCCACTGCGCGACGAGGTCGAGCGCTACGGACCCTATTCGCTGGCGGCGGAAAGCATGTACGACAAGCCCTTCCAGTGGGGATCAAAGCGCACCGGCCCGGATCTCGCCCGCGTCGGCGGCAAGTATTCGGATGAGTGGCAACTGCGCCACCTTAACGACCCGCGCGCCGTCGTGCCCCAGTCGATCATGCCCGCCTATCCCTGGCTGGCGACGACCGACCTCAAGTACAACGACATCGCCATCGACATGAAGGTCAACCGGCTCTCCGGCGTGCCCTACACCGACGAGATGATCCTCAACGCTGCGGCAGACCTGCGGGCGCAGATCAACCCGGAAGATCCCGGCGCTGCCGACGTCGAGAAGCGCTACCCCAAGGCCATCATCCGGTCGTTTGCGGGCGATCCCAAGCGCGTCACCGAGGCCGATGCCCTGATCGCCTACCTTCAGGTCCTAGGGACGATGGTCGACTTCAAGCTCTACGACAACAAAGCCAACCTGAGGTGAGATGATGGCCAACATGTACGCCTACCTTGCCGGCATCGCCCAGTCCGTCGGGCTCGTCTACTTCGTCGGCATCTTCACCTGCGTGTGCGTCTACGCACTCTGGCCGAGCAATCGGGCGCGCTTCGACCGCGCCGCTTCCATGCCGCTGAATGAGGACTGATCCCATGGCTGACGACAAGCACACCCAACCCGAAGTGGACCGCCTGACCGGCATTTCCACGACCGGCCACGAATGGGACGGCATCAAGGAACTCAACACCCCGCTGCCGCGCTGGTGGCTCTGGACCTTCTACGTCACGATCGTCTGGGCGATCGGCTATATGGTGGTCTATCCCGCCATCCCACTGATCAGCTCGCACACGGTCGGCCTGCTCGGCTACACCAACCGCGCGGCCGTGCAGGTCGAACTCGCCAAGCTCGAGACCCAGCGCAACGCCCAGGCCGCCGGTCTCGCCGATGCCAGCTTCGAGCTGATCAAGGCCAATCCGGACCTGAACCGCATTGCGCTCGCCCGCGGCAAGGCTGCTTTCGGTGACAACTGCATGGGCTGCCATGGCACGGGCGGCATGGGCTTCGTCGGCTATCCCAACCTCGCCGATGATGACTGGATCTGGGGCGGCAAGCCCGAGCAGATCCAGCAGACCATCCTGCATGGCATCCGCTGGGAGCAGAGCCCCGAAACCCGCGTCGGCAACATGCCTGCCTTCGGCCGGACCGGAATGCTCAAGCGCGACGAGATTGCCGAATCTGTCGAGTATGTCCGCTCGCTGGCCGGGCTTGATGTCGAGAAGTCTGCCAACCTCGCCAAGGGCAAAGAGGTCTTTGCGGCCAACTGTGCCAGCTGCCATGGCGACGAGGGCAAGGGCAACCAGGAGCTTGGCGCTCCGAGCCTGACCGACGCCATCTGGCTTTATGGCAATTCCCGCGCAGCCATGACCGAGGGTCTCGTCAACGGGCGCGGCGGCGCGATGCCGGCCTGGTCGGGCCGTCTCGACCCGGTCACCATCAAGGCGCTGACTGTCTATGTCGGCAGCCTCGGAGGCGGCCAGTGACACAACCTTCGGCGCCGGTGCCCTACACCGACGATGATGACATCCCGCTGTTCGCGCCGACGCCGAAGGTCTATCCCCAGAAGGTCAGCGGCACCTATCGCCGCATCAAGTGGGGCCTGCTGATCGTCGGCATGGCGATCTATTACCTGCTGCCCTTCGTGCGCTGGGACCGTGGACCGAACCTGCCGGATCAGGCGGTTCTGGTCGATTTCGAACGGCGGCGCTTCTACTTCTTCTTCATCGAACTGTGGCCGCAGGAGGTCTATTATTTCACCGGCCTGCTCATCCTGGCTGCGATCATCCTGTTCCTGATGAACGCGCTGGCGGGCCGCATCTGGTGCGGCTACCTGTGCCCGCAGACCGTCTGGACCGACCTCTTCCTCAGGGTCGAGCGCTTTTTCGAGGGTGACCGGCGCGACCGCATCAAGCTCGACGATGCGCCCTGGACAGCCGAGAAGGTCGCCCGCAAGGCCGGCAAGCACTTTGTCTGGCTGATGATCGCCTGGTGGACCGGCGGGGCCTGGGTGCTCTACTTCGCCGACGCGCCAACGCTTGTGCGCGATCTCGCCACCTTGCAGGCGCCGTTCACCGCCTATCTTTGGATCGGCATCCTCACCACAACCACCTACATCCTCGCCGGCCACCTGCGCGAGCAGGTCTGCCTGCATATGTGCCCATGGCCGCGCATCCAGGCCGCTCTGACCGACGAGCACGCCCTCAACGTCTCGTATCGCTACGATCGCGGCGAGCCGCGCATGTCGGTCAAGGACGCCAAGCGTGCCCGCGAGGCGGAGCAGCCGGCAGGCGACTGCATCGATTGCCACCAGTGCGTGGCGGTCTGCCCGACCGGCGTGGACATCCGCCAGGGCTCGCAACTCGGCTGCATCCAGTGCGGCCTGTGCATCGACGCCTGCGACACGGTGATGACCAAGATCGGCAGGCCGACCCGCCTCATCGCCTATGATACCGATGAGGCGATCAAGGCCCGCGAGGTTGGCCAGACACCGACCTACAAGCCGGTCCGCGCCCGCACCATCCTCTATGCCGCGATCATCGCACTGGTCGGCGGAGCGATGATCTATCAGCTTGCAACCCGCGCCTTCCTTGGCATGAGCCTGATCCATGACCGCACGCCGCTGTTCGTCACCCTGCGCGACGGCTCGATCCGCAATGCCTACACGGTGCGCCTGATCAACAAGCGTTCCGAAAGCCGCCAGGTCGCTCTGACCATCGACGGACCGACCAGCGTTAGCATGGAGGTGCAGGGCGCAACGGCGACCAGCGACTGGCGGCAGATCGTCACCGTCGATCCGGACACAACACGGGAGATCCGGGTGCTCGTGACCATTCCGCGCACCTCCCTGCAAAGCGGCACAAACATGATCCGGATCAAGGCATCCGACCTGTTCGCAGGGGAGACTGTGACGATTGCGGAGAACTTCTTCGCGCCGTGATGGAAGACCGCCTGCCCTTTCGGGCCGGCACGGGGCGGAGACGTCGGATGAGCTGTTGTGGAGCCTTTGTCATGCCAATGGACCTCTTGCCTGCACGCCCGGCCGGTGCCGCGCCAGCATCCGCGCCTTCCTTTGTGCTCACCGGCAAACATGTGCTGCTCAGCTTCGTGACGTTCTTTCTCGTCGTCGCGGCGGTGAACGGCTACATGATGTTCGTCGCCATCTCGACCATGCCGGGGCTCGATGCGGGCCGGAACGGCTACGATGTCAGCCAGCGCTACAATGGCGAGATTCAGGCCGCCGAGGCCCAGGTTGCACGTGGCTGGCGCATTGATGCGCAACTGGCAGTCAATGCTTCGGGAACACAGGCCGTTGTGGTCTTCACCGACAAGGCAGGTGCTGCGATCACCGGGCTCACTGTGGACGTTCAGATCCTGCATCCGACCAGCCGGCAGCTTGACCGCTCGGCATCGCTGCAGGCGTTGGCGCCGGGCACCTATAGTGCGCAGGTGGGTGACCTTGGACGCGGCGCATGGGACGTCGTCATCACCGCCAGCCGCGACGGCACACGCCTCTACCAGAGCCGCAACCGCACCCGAATCTGAGCGGACACGCCCCTCATGACCAGTCTCGCCACCGATTTCACCAGCTTCGTGCGTCACAAGGATGGTCTCGCCGCCATTGATCTGGCCGTAGACGGCATCCAGTGCGCCGGCTGCATGACGACCATCGAGAAGGGCCTCAAGACGGAGCCGGGCCTGGTTTCCGCCCGCGTCAACCTCGCCAGCAAGCGCGTCACCGTCGCCTGGCAGGATGGGCTCGAAAACCCGCAAGGCGTGATCAGCCGCCTCGACGAGATGGGCTTCCGGGCCTACCCGTTCACCACCGACAAGGTCGAGAGCGCCGAAGCGCGCGAGGAACGCCGTCTGCTGCTCTGCATGGGCGTGGCTGCGTTCGCAGCGATGAACGTGATGCTGTTCTCGGTCTCCGTCTGGTCGGGCCATGAGACCCAGATGCCGGCTGAAATGCGCGACCTGTTCCACTGGATCTCCGCGCTGATCGCCCTGCCCACGGCCGCCTATGCCGGCCGGCCCTTCTATGAGAGCGCCATGCGGGCGCTGCGCGCCGGCGCGGTCAACATGGACGTGCCGATCACGCTCGGCGTGGTGCTGGCCCTCGCCATGTCCGTGTTCGAGACGCTGAACTCGGGCGAACATGCCTATTTCGATGGCGTGGTGATGTTGCTGTTCTTCCTGCTGATCGGCCGCTATCTCGACCAGGCCATGCGCCGCCGGACGCGCGACACGGCAGGCCATCTCGCCGCGCTGCGTTCGGAGACTGCCGTCAAGTTCATCGGTGAGCACGAGCTGTCGGAAGTGCCGATCTCGGCTGTGGCCGCGGGCGACCTTGTGCTGGTTCGCCCCGGCCAGCGCGTCTCGGTCGATGGCGTCATCGAGGCTGGCCGCTCGGAGATCGACCAGAGCCTCGTCACAGGCGAAACCCGCCACCAGCCGGTCGACGTCGGCTCATCGGTCTATGCCGGCACACTCAACATCACCGGCGCCCTGCGCATCCGGGTGGCCCGTGCCAGCGAAGGCACCTTGCTTGACGAGGTCGAGAAGCTTCTGGCCCGCGCCACCGAAAGCCGCTCCGCCTATGTCCAGCTGGCCGACCGCGCGGCACGGCTCTATGCGCCTGTCGTGCATGTCATTGCGGCGTCCACCTTCATCGGCTGGATGCTGTTTGGTCTCGGCTGGCAACCGGCGCTGGTCATTGCGATCACGGTGTTGATCATCACCTGCCCCTGCGCGCTCGGCCTCGCCATTCCAGCCGTGCAGGTCGTGGCCGCCGGAGCGCTCTTCCGCCGCGGCGTCCTGCTTGGCAGTGGCGACGCACTGGAGCGTCTCGCCGCGATTGACACTGTCGTCTTCGACAAGACGGGCACGCTGACCTTGCCAACCGCGAGCATCGCCAACGCCAACGAGATTGGCCTGTGCGACCTGTACCTCGCCGGCCGCCTTGCCCTGTCGAGCACCCACCCCCTTGCCACCGTGCTGGCAAAATCCGCGAAGGCCAACGACCCGCTGCAAGGCGTTACCGAGCGGCCCGGCTTCGGGCTGGAAGCGCAGCACGCAGGCGAGCGGATCAGACTTGGCAGCGCGGCGCATTGTGGCGGCGATGCCCGTGCAGACGCGGCCATCGCGGCCATGACCGCCTCCCTGGCGGAGCGCTACCCCGATGCTTCGTTCATCACCTATCGGCGGGCCGAGCACATCGTGGTCTTTGCCATTGCCCAGGCGTTGAGGCCCGACGCAGTCGAAGCCATGGCGGCCCTGCGCGGACTTGGCCTCAACCTGTCGATCCTGTCAGGCGACCGCCCTGCCCCTGTGGCCAAGGCTTCAGCCGCGCTCGGCATCGAACAGGGAACGGCGGATCTCAAGCCCGCCGGCAAGATTGCCGCCATCGAGGCCCTGCGCGCAGAGGGGCACCAAGTGCTGATGGTCGGGGACGGCATCAACGATGCGCCAGCACTGGCTGCGGCGAATGTCTCGATGTCGCCTGCCAGCGCGGCGCACCTCACCCAGAACGCAGCGGATGCTGTGTTCCTCGGTGACAGGCTCGGCCCGGTCGTGGACGCCATCCGCATTTCGCGCCGGGCGCGGCGGATCATGATCGAGAACCTGTGGCTGGCGGTGATCTACAACGCCATCGCCGTGCCGATCGCCATTGCCGGCCATGCCACGCCGCTGGTCGCGGCGCTGGCCATGTCGGGCTCGTCGATCATTGTCACCCTCAACGCGCTGCGTGCACGGGGCTGACGTGCCAAGATTGTTCACCTTGGTGTTCGCCATGCCGCCGCGAAGCTCTGCCTTGGCGCTGGCAACACACTCACAAACAGGAGACACGCCATGGATGTGCTGATCGTGCTGATGCCATTGGCGCTTGGCATGGGGCTGCTTGGCCTCATCGCCTTCTTCTGGTCGCTGCGCAACCGCCAGTTCGAGGATCTCGACGGAGCCGCCTGGCGCGGCATTTCCGACGACGATTGAGCCCTTCAGGGCGAGGCAGCGCTGCCTTCCCTGCCGAAGCGCGCGGACACAACCCGCCAGCCCAGCGCCGCACAGAACACCAGTGCCTGCACCACCACAATGGATGGGCCAGTCGCGGCATCGAGATGGAAACTGAGAATCGTGCCGATGATGCACGAGGACACCGCAGCCAGCACCGCAACCACCAGCATCGTATCGAAGCGCCGCGTCAGCAGCGAGCCGATGCACCCCGGCGCGATCAGCATCGCGATCACCAGGATGATGCCGACGGCCTTCAGGGCCGCCACGATGGTCAGCGCCAGCAGGATCAGCAGCCCATAGTGCAGCCACTGCACTGGTAGCCCGATGGCACGGGCATGCGCCGGATCGAAGCAATACAGCATCAGGTCGCGCCGCTTCGCCAGCACCAGCACCGTCACCGGCACGGCAATCAGCGCGGTTTCGAGGACATCGCTCCAGCGCACGCCCAGCATGTTGCCGAACAGGATGTGCATCAGATGCTGCCCGCCCCCGCCGCCGCGCGCGAACATGACCAGCCCCAGCGCGAACATGCCGGAAAACACGATGGCCATCACCGCGTCCTCCTTCACCCGGCTGTTGTCGCGCAGGTAGCCCGTCGCCAGCGCACAGGCGAGGCCGGCGGCAAAGGCACCGATCACTGCCGGAAGAGCGAGCATCTGCGCCAGCACGATGCCCGGCAGCACAGCATGCGAGACCGCATCGCCCATCAGCGACCAGCCCTTGAGCACAAGGTAGCAGGACAGCAGGGCGCAGACCGTGCCCACCAGAACGGCCACCACCAGTCCGCGCTGCATGAAGCCGTGGACGAAGGGATCGAGCACGAAGGCACTGAGGGCCGTCATGGTGCAACCTCACCCGCCGGCGCGCGGCGTGCCGCCCGCCGCGCGGCAAGGCGGCCATGCTTGGGCGCGAAGACGAAGGCGGCGAGGAACAGCGCTGTCTGCAACAGCACGATCAGCCCACCCGTTGCGCCGTCCAGAAAGTAGCTGGCATAGGCTCCCACCGCGCTGCATCCCGCGCCGATGACGACAGCAATCCAGATCATCCGGCCAAAACGGTCGGTGAGCAGGTAGGCCGTCGCGCCCGGCGTCACGACCATGGCGATGACAAGGATCGCGCCGACGGTTTGCAGCGCTGCCACCGTGCAGGCCGACAGCAGCACGAAGAACAGCACCCTCAGATGCAGGGGATTGATGCCGACGCTGCGCGCATGACTCTCGTCGAAGAAAGCCAGCATCATATCCTTCCAGCGCAGCCCGAGAATGGCCAGCGACAGCCCGGCAATGATCACGACCTGCACGACGTCCTCGTCGGAAATGGCGAGGACATTGCCGAAGATCACCGCCTGGAGATTGACGGCCGTGGGGTTGATCGAGACCAGCAGCAGCCCCGCCGCAAAGAAGCTGGTGAAGACGAGCCCGATCACCGCATCTTCGCGCAGCAACGTCAACCGCCTGACGATGACGATGCCAAGCGCTGCGATCAGCCCGGAGGTGAACGCCCCGATCGCATAGGGCAGGCCAGCCAGATAGGCGACCGCAACGCCGGGCACGACCGAGTGTGACAGCGCGTCGCCCATCAGGGCCCAGCCCTTGAGGATGAGATAGCATGACAGGAAGGCGCAAACGCCTCCCACGAGTGCGCTGACCCAGATGGCCCGAACCATGTAGCCATAGCCGAAGGGTTCGAGCAGAACCGCGATCATGGCGCGGCTGGTGTCTTGGCCGGCGGCTGGCCACCGTCCGCAGATGCACCATCCGGTGATACGATGCGTTGAGACTGGCGCTCGCCATAGAGCACCAGTGGCCGCTCATCATCGGTCAGCACGGTGATCGAGCGCTGGTCCTCGTCATCATGAAGGTCAGCGCCGCCAAGCCGCACATGGCGCAACACACCGCCAAAGGCGGCCGCGAGATGAGCCTGCGTGAACACCTGCTCCGTGGGACCATAGGCCAGCACCGTGCGGTTGATCAGCACGACCTGATCGCAGAATTCCGGCACCGAGCCGAGGTTGTGGGTCGAGACCAGCATCAGGCAGCCCTGATCGCGCAGGGCGCGCATCAGATCGATGATGGCGGCCTCGGTCTTGACGTCGACCCCCGTGAACGGCTCATCGAGCAGGATCACCGACGCGCCTTGCGCCAGAGCCCGGGCCAGGAACACGCGCTTGCGCTGCCCGCCACTGAGCTCCCCGATTTGCCGGGTGCGAAACGCGGCCATGCCGACACGCTCCAGCGCGTCGTCGACAGCCTTCCTGTCCTCCTTCGAGGCCAGCCTCAGGAACCCCAAATGGCCGTAGCGGCCCATCATCACGACATCTTCGACCAGCACCGGAAAGGTCCAGTCGACATCCTCGCTTTGCGGAACGTAAGCCACGAGACCGGCCTTGAGGGCCTTCTGCACAGGCAGGCCGCTGATGCTGACATGGCCGATGGACGGCACAAGAAAGCCCATCAGCGTCTTGAAAAGGGTGGACTTGCCCGAGCCATTGACGCCGACGAGCGCGCAGATCGACGCCGGCCCCAGCACGAAGCTGGCATCGCGGATCGCCGTCACGCCGCTGCTGTAGCTGACCGAAATGCCCGAGACCTCGATCCCGGCGACCGGCTGGCCGGTGCTGTGTGCCATCAGGTGCCGAAGCCTTTCGCGATGGTCTCGACCGTGGTCTCGAGAAGTTTGAGGTAGGTCGGGACAGGTCCGCCAGCGGCGCTGAGCGAGTCGACATAAAGCACCCCGCCATAACGGGCCCCGGTTTCCCGGGCGATCTGCCGGGCGGGCCTGTCCGAAATCGTGCTTTCGCTGAACACCACCGGTACCTTGTTGGTCCGCACGAGATCGATCAGGCGGCGCACCTGCTGCGGGGTGCCCTGCTCCTCCGCGTTGATCGGCCACAGATAGGCCTCGCGCCAGCCCAGATCCGCTGCGAGATAGCTGAAAGCACCCTCGCTGCTGACCAGCCAGCGCTGCTGCTCCGGCACCTTGGCGAGGCGCGCCTTCAGTGGCGCTTCCAGTGCCCTGATCCGCGCTGCATAGGCGGTGGCGTTGGCCGCATAGGTCTCGGCATTGGCCGGATCGGCGGCGGCCAGCGCCTTGCGGATGTTCTCGACATAGACCAGCGCATTGGCGGTCGACATCCACGCATGCGGGTTCGGCTTGCCCTGATAGGGGCCATCCTTGATGGCGAGCGGCACGATGCCGTCGGTCACGACTGCGCTTGGCACCTTGCCGACATTGTCGAAGAAGCGCTCGAACCAGCGCTCGAGGTTCATGCCGTTCCACAGCACCAGATCGGCCGACTGCGCCTTCACCACATCCTGCGGTGTGGGCTGATAGTCGTGGATCTCAGCGCCTGGTTTGGTGATCGATTCGACGATGGCGGCCGAACCGGCCACGTTCTGCGCGATGTCCTGGATCACGGTGAAGGTCGTGACCACCCGCAATGGCTTGTTTCCGGCGCGTCGGGTCGGACCCGCTTGCGCCACCGCCCTGCCGGACAGAGCCCATGGCGCCAGCGCCAGCAAGGCAAGGGGCGCACACAGCCCGCGGCGGGTCAGACCACGCAAACTCTTGCGCCCTGCCCCATCATGCTGCCGGTCAGACGGCTCCATCATGCTTCGCTCCATTGTCCGCATCATGCCCCATCAACACGCTATTGCAACTGGATTGCATCTGTCAATGCTCTTGCGAATGATTTGCGATAAGCTTTCGTATTTGCACATGCGACGCAACAAGCTAAGAGATCGGCCATGGATGCAGCCAGAGGCCGGACCACAGGAATGCCAAAGACCTTGTCCGAGACCTTGCCCCGCACCACGGCCCAGAACCGGGCCTTGCTGTTCGAGGCAGAGTTGAAGCAGGCCGGGTTGCGCATGACGCAGCAGCGCCGGCTGATCCTGCGCATCCTGTCCGAAGCGAATGACCATCCCGATGCCAAGACCATCTTCGGGCGGGCCTTTGCACACGACCCGACGCTGGCGGTCTCGACGGTTTACCGCACCATGAAACTGCTTGGAGAGCGCGGCGCCATCGAGCGGCATGCCTTCGATGATGGTGTCTCGCGCTATGAGCACGCCGACCAGCAGCACCACGATCATCTGATCGATATCGAGACCGGGCAGGTGATCGAATTCACCTCCGAGGAGATCGAGCGCCTCCAGGCCAAGATCGCAGCAGAGCTCGGCTATGACATCGTGCGGCACCGGCTCGAACTCTACGGCCGCCGCCGCAAGCCGCGCTGAGGGCGGCATCCGGCTGCCACCACATCTGGCTCAAGGCCCCTATGCCAAATCCCGAAGACGCACTATGTAGCTAGCTAAGCAGGCAGCGCCGGCAACCATTTCTGAGACAGTTATGGCTCCGGTGAACAAGCCTGCATCGCTTCAGGGAGAACATCAGATGCTCGATCGCCGCATGATTCTGGCCGCTGCCGCCGCGGCCGTGTCAGCCACCATTGCCAGCCCGGCCTTGGCGCAGGCCCCGACCGGCAAGGTCACCATCGTCACCTCGTTTTCGAAGGACGTGACAGACCCCTACAAGAAGGCCTTCGAGACGGCCTTCCCCGGCGTGACCCTGGAAGTCCAGAACCGCAACACCAATGCCGGCGTGCGCTTCGTGCAGGAAACCCGCGCCAACAACCAGGTCGACCTGTTCTGGGCCTCTGCGCCTGACGCGTTCGAGGTTCTCAAGACCGCAGGCCTACTCCAGGCCTACAAGCCGAACACGCCGGGCATTCCGGCCAAGATCGGCCCCTACAACATCACCGACCCTGACGGCATGTATTTCGGTTTTGCCGCATCCGGCTACGGCATCATGTGGAATGAGCGCTACATGCGCGCCAACCGCCTGCCCGAGCCGAAGGAATGGTCCGATCTGGCCAAGCCGGAATACTACGACCACGTCATGATCACCACGCCGTCGCGCTCCGGCACGACCCATCTCACCGTCGAGACGATTCTGCAGGGCGAAGGCTGGGACAAGGGCTGGGCCACGATGAAGGCCTTCTCCGGCAACATGCGCTCGGTCACCGATCGCTCCTTCGGCGTGCCGGATGCAGTCAATTCCGGGCAGGTCGGCCTCGGCATCGTCATCGACTTCTTCGGCTTCTCTGCCAAGGCCGCCGGCTTCCCGGTGAAGTTCGTTTATCCGACCGTCTCCACCGTGGTTCCAGCCAATGTCGCCATCGTTGCCAACGCGCCCAATCAGGCCGGGGCCCGCGCCTTCGTCGATTTCATCCTGTCGGACAAAGGCCAGGAGCTGTTGCTGATCCCGGCGATCAGCCGCCTGCCGGTCAATCCCGCCATCTATGCCAAGGCACCGGAGGGCTATCCGAACCCGTTCAAGGGCTCGGTCGGCTTGCCCGGCTTCCAGTTCGATGTCGGGTTGTCCGGCGCACGCTACGCCGTCGTCGACACGCTGTTCGACCAGTTGATCACCTTCAATCTCGAACCGCTGAAGGCCGTGACCAAGGCCATCCATGATGTCGAAGCAAAGCTCGCCCGGCGTGACAACCCGCAGGCGCGGGCCCTGATCGCAGAGGCGCGTGCGCTCATCTCCCGCATGCCAGTGACGGCGGCCGAAGCGGTCTCCGACGAGATCACGGCCTCATTCAAGGGCACGACAGCCCAGCAGAAGGCTCCGCGTCAGGCCGAACTCGAACAGAAGTGGTCGACCTTCGCCAAGGAGAATTACGCCGCCGCTGCCGCAAAGGTCGCGGACGCCGCCAAGCTCGCGCCCTGAGCCGGGCTTTAGCCCTTGCGCCCTTGCCACCCATCATCCCGGCCTTGAGCCGGGATCAGGGGCTGTGGCCGGGTCCGCGATGACAAACACAGGCCGAGCAGCGGAAGCCAACCCATGAGCGCCATTCCAACGCCGACAACCGGCCTGCTGCCCATCCCGCGCCGGCCTGCAATCCCGCTGGGACAATGGCTGGTGGCCGGTGCTGTGGCGTTGTTCCTGCTGTTCTTCCTCGTCATCCCGGTGGCGACGGTCATCATCGTGGCCTTCATCGACACGCGGAGCGGTGGCTTCACGCTGATCAACTTCGCCGATTTCGTGCGCAATGACCTGTTCATGCGCTCGTTCTGGAACTCGGTCTATGTCTCGGCCATGTCGGTCGCCTGGGGCACGGTGTTCGCGCTGCCGCTGGCCTACATCACCTCGCGCTTCCAGTTCCGCGGCGCGGTGCTGATCCAGACGCTCGGTGTCATCCCGCTGATCATGCCGCCCTTTGCCGGCGCGGTCGCCATGCAGCTCCTGTTTGGCCGCAATGGCTCGATCAACCTGCTGCTGGGTGATCATTTCGGCATCAACATCCCCTTCATGGAAGGCCTGAACGGCGTCATCCTGCTTCAGGCGATCCACTACTTCCCGTTCATCCTGCTCAACGTTTCGGCCAGCCTCGCCAACATCGACCGGGCCATGGAAGAGAGCGCCCAGAACCTTGGTGCCTCCGGCGTCCGCCTGTTCCGCAAGATCGTGTTTCCGCTGGCCATGCCGGGTTATGTGGCCGGCGCCAGCCTTGTCTTCATCAAGGTCTTCGATGATCTGGCGACACCGTTGCTGCTCAACGTCAAGGACATGCTGGCGCCGCAGGCCTACTTGCGCATCACCTCGATCGGACTGACCGATCCGATGGGCTATGTCATCTCGGTGGTACTGATTGCCGTCTCGATGGGCGCGATGTGGATTGCCACACTGGCGACGAAAGGCCGGGATTATGCCACGGTCCAGCGCGGCGGCGGCGGGCTGGCCAAGCGCGCCATGAAGGGCCGTGACAAGGTTTTCGCCTATGGCGTGGTCGGGCTGATCCTGGCGCTCACGCTGGCGCCGCATGTCGGCCTGATCCTGCTGTCGCTGGCCACGGTCTGGTCATTCTCGCCCCTGCCGGATGGCTTCACGCTGGTCCATTACGGCAAGGTTTTTGCCGAAAGCCCGCAGTTCATCTGGAACACGCTGCTTTATGCCACGCTGGCGGGCTTGATCTCGGTCGTGATCGGTTCGGCCATTGCGTGGCTCGTGCAGCGCACCACCATTCCGGGCCGGCATTTGCTCGATTATCTTGCCATGGGCGCGCTGGCCGTGCCCGGCGTGGTGATCGGCATCGGCTACCTGCGCACCTACTATGGCGTGACCCTGCCCTCCGGCCAGTCACTCGCCACCTTCTGGTTCATGATCGTGATCGCGCTGGCGGTGCGCCGCCTGCCCTATGCCTTGCGCGCCTGCACGGCCGGCTTGCAGCAGGTGTCGCCGCAACTGGAGGAGGCTGCCGAGAACCTCGGCGCGACCAAGGCCCGCACCGTGCGCAGGATCCTGCTGCCGCTGATGGCCGGCGGCATGCTGGCAGGCTTCGTCACGGCCTTTGCCACAGCGTCGGTCGAATTGTCCGCCACGATGATGCTGGTTCAGAACACGTCGGACGCTCCCCTCGCCTACGGGCTCTACGTCTACATGCAGTCTCCGGCAGGGCGCGGTCCGGGCGCGGCGCTGGGCATGATCGCGGTCGTGATCGTCGGGCTTTGCACCTATCTCTCCCACTGGCTTCTGGACCGCGAGCGGTCCGGCGCCGTCAAGCACTGAGGCAGCCCCATGGCTCTCGAAATGGCAACGCGCGCCAAGGCCGCCGGCGTCCTCGTGGAGGATGTCAACCTGTCTTACGGCACCACCCATGTGCTGAAGAGCATCAACCTTGAGGTCAGGCCCGGCGAGTTCTTTGCTTTCCTCGGCCCCTCGGGCTGCGGAAAGACCACACTGCTGCGCCTGATCGCCGGCTTCAACATCGCCCAGTCCGGCCGCGTCAGCATTGGCGGCGAGGAGATTTCGGCCCTTCCGCCATGGAAGCGCGATGTCGGCATGGTGTTCCAGTCCTATGCGCTGTGGCCGCACATGTCGGTGGCCCGAAACGTCGCCTTCGGCCTTGAGGAGCGCAAGGTGCCGGCCGCCGAGATCGACCGGCGCGTCAAGGCCGCGCTCGATCTCGTCGGGCTCGCCCATCTCGCCGACCGCCGGCCATCGCAGCTTTCCGGCGGGCAGCAGCAGCGCGTGGCCGTGGCCCGCACCGTGGTCATCGAGCCCAAGGTGCTGCTGCTCGACGAGCCGCTCTCCAACCTCGACGCCAAGATGCGCGTGCAGGTCCGCCGCGAGCTGCGCGATCTCCAGCAGCGGCTCGGGCTCACCACCATCTTCGTCACCCACGATCAGGAAGAAGCCAACACCATCTGCGATCGCATCGCGGTGATGAATGACGGCATCATCCAGCAGGTCGGCAGCCCCATGGAGCTTTACGAAAAGCCCGCCAACCTGTTCGTGGCAGGGTTTCTTGGTGCCGCCAACATCCTTGATGGCGAGATTGCCGGCACGGGAACGGACCGCGTGTTCCGCCTTGCCGGCGGTGCCGCGATGCCGATCCCGCCGGACCTGACCGGCAAGCCGGGCGCGAAGCTGGTGTTCCGGCCGCAATATGCCGAGGTGACGCGCGCCGCCGCTTCTTCGGCCAGCGGCCTGACAGGGACCATCGTCCACCGCGAATTCCTCGGCGCTACCGTGCGTTACAGCGTCGGTCTTGGGGCTGGCGAGGTCACCGTCGAAGCTCCGTTCCAGAGCGGCGCAGCCCTGATCGATGTCGGCGAGAGGGTCGCAGTAGCGCTCGCGCCGGAGCGCATGCAATTGCTGTCCGAGTAGGAAGCCCTGCTCAGGGATTAAGCCGCGGGTCCGTGAACAGGCGGCCCTGCCCCGTGATCAGGTCCGGGCGCAGGCCCATCGCCATCAGGCAACCCCACAGGGTCACTGCAACGGAATCGAGCATCATCGGCCCGTCCGGGGTCTCCATGTCAGCCGCAACGCGTGCACCGATCATGTTCGTGCACAGGATGGTGATGGCATCGGGCGCGGCTGGCAGGCATTCGGCGATCATCCGGCCGATGGTGGCCTCATCGACCGTACCGAAGCTGAAATTGTCCCGGATGCCCAGATGCCGCTCGACGGGACAGGCAAAGCCCAGCGCGGCATAGGTGGCGATGATCGTCTCCTGTACATCACTTGTGTAGGGTGACACCAGTGCCTGCGAAGTGGCCCTGATACGGGTCAGGATGTCGACCAGCGACAGGATGCAGGTGCTGGCCACGATGCCGGTTGCCGCCTCGATGCGCTCCTTCAGACGCCGGTCGCGGTCGATGCCGAGCCAACTCGCCGATGTGCCATTCCACGAGATCACATCGACCTTGGCATGGGCCAGCAACTCGGCGGCATCGAGGATCGGCTTGTCGTCAAACTGCGCCAATGCGCCGGCATCCAGCGCGATTTCCGTCACCTTGAAGCGGCTGAAATGGGCCGTCACGCCGGGCAGGCCGGCCAGCAGACGCTGAGTGACCGGCTCCAGCACCGTGTTCGATGACGGCGTGAGCATGCCGATGCGGCGAGGCGTGACGGAGACTGTCATGGTTGGACACCGTTTATCTGAAGGCCCGGCCGATCAATGCGGACCGGTGGACAGCGCAGGAGGGAGCGGGAGCAGGAGGCGCAGGCGGATTGCGGCAACAGGGAACGCGGTGCCACCCAGCAACTACAGCACAAGCATCAATGTCTTCAACAGCCCAAAGCACCGATCCGCAAAGCACCGGCATGGCGCCCGCCTGTGCCGCCTCCCGGCTTGGCCCAATGGCGGATGGGAAACAGGGCGCACGCGTGCGAAGCTCATCGGATGCCGACCCCGGCTGGGGTCGCTCCGGGCGTGGGTGAGGTCCAGGATGCGCTACGCAATTCTCTCCGACATCCACGCCAACCGCGAAGCTCTGGATGCTGTGATGGCGCGTCTCGCCGCGCTCCGGATCGACCGCATCGTGCTGCTCGGCGACATCGTCGGCTACGGGGCCGATCCGGCTTATTGCCTCGAACGGGCTGAGGCGCTGCTTGATGACGGCGCGATCGGCATTCTGGGCAATCACGACGCTGCCGTCACCGGATCATCCGAAGACATGAACAGTGCCGCCCGTGCGGCGATCGACTGGACCCGGCGGCAACTGACAGACGCTCACCATTCCGTGCTGGCGCGCCTCGTCCCGGCGCACCGGGAAGGCGACCTTCTGCTGGTCCACGCCAGCGCCCGCACGCCCCTCGCCTGGACCTACATCCTCGATGCCGCATCCGCCGAACGATCCCTGCGCGCGACTGACGCGAAGCTCACCATCGTTGGGCATGTCCACGTTCCGAGCCTGTGGCGTCTGGTCAGTGCCGGCACGGCGACGCGGCATGTTCCGCTGACCGGCCAGGACATTCCGCTGGCGGCAAGCCAGAACTGGCTCGGCGTCATGGGCGCAGTCGGGCAGCCTCGCGACGGATCGCCCGCTGCCGCCTTCGGCGTTCTCGACACACAGACGCGGACGCTCACCTTCGAGCGCGTTGCCTATGATCACTATCAGGCGGCCCGAAAGGTGCGAGAGGCCGGCTTGCCGATGTCGCTCGCCGAGCGCCTGCTTCACGGGCGATGAGACGGGCACAACGGGAGCACAGACATGGCGAGAATGCGCGTTCGGACCGGCGACCTTCTCGACGGATTTCTGGTCGGCGAGAAGCTGCATCAGGGCGGCATGGCCGAGATCTTCTCGGTCACCAAGGAAGGAATCGATGCCCCGCTGGTGATGAAGGTTCCTCTCATCCTCGACGGAGA
The DNA here is from genome assembly GCA_943370645.1 of Hydrogenophaga intermedia. Lineage (GTDB taxonomy): Bacteria > Pseudomonadota > Alphaproteobacteria > Rhizobiales > Beijerinckiaceae > Allobosea. The sequence continues at coordinate 143,418 of CALRRR020000006.1, forward strand.
TGATCCGACCATGATCGTCAGTTTCGAGCAGGAGATGACCATCCTGCCGCGGCTGACAGGTCCGCATGTGCCCCGCTGCTACGGCGTCGGCGATTTCGCCGCGCAGCCCTATCTGGTGATGGAACGGATCGGGGGAGAATCGCTGCTGGCCCGTTTCAAGCAGGCGCCGCTCCCGCTCGATGAGGTGGTGGATCTGGGAGCCAGGATTGCCCTTGCCCTCGCCAGCCTGCACCAGCAGGACGTCATCCATCTCGATCTGAAACCGTCGAACATCATGCTCCGCCCAAGCGGCGAAGCTGTTTTCATCGATTTCGGGCTCTCGCGCCACCTGCGCCTGCCGGACCTGCTGGCCGAGGAATTCCGCATTCCGATGGGCACAGCGCCTTACATCGCGCCCGAGCAGGTGCTGAAACTGCGCGAGGAACCGCGCAGCGACGTTTTTGCACTGGGCGTGCTGCTCTACGCGCTGGCCACCGGCGAGAGGCCGTTCGGTAACCCGAAACACAAGACCAAGGCCCTGATCCGGCGTCTTTACGAGACACCAAGACCTCCGCGCTCGCTCCGCAAGGACATGCCCGGCTTCCTGCAGGAAATCATCCTGCGCTGCCTTGAGGTGAAACCCGAGCAGCGCTACCCAACGGCACGGCAACTCGCTTTCGACCTTCGCCACCCCGAGCATGTCACGCTGACCGAGCGCAGCACCAGAAAGCCGGTGAGCCGTCTGCGGAACTTCCTCGCCGGCCGGTTCTGGAACGCCGGCGCCGCGTCATTTGGCACGACCGCAGGCTATCGCCACGCGACCACAGCCCCCATCATCATGGTCGCGGTCGACCTGTCCTCGGAAGGGACCCCGCTGACAGCGCCGATCCAGTCGCTCGCGACGACCCTGCTGGACGCGCGGCCGATGGCGCGGCTGGCCTGCGTCAATGTCCTCAAGACGGCCCGGATCGGCCTCGACACGCTCACCGAGAACGATGGCAGTTCGATCCATGTGAACCGGCTGGTGGACCTCAAGAACTGGGCCGCCGAGATGCGGCTGCCAGCCGACAGGCTCACTTTCCATGTGCTTGAAGGCCCCGACCCTGCCGAAGTCCTGCTGACTTTCGCCCGCAACAACCATGTCGATCATCTGGTGGTCGGCGCGCGCGGATCAGGCGGCGTCCGGCGCTACCTCGGCTCCGTCTCGACCGCCATCGTCGCCGAGGCAACCTGTTCGGTCACCGTCGTGCGCGCAGTGGAGCCGGCAGAGGAGCATCTTGCCGGAACGTGAACATCGGGCCAGCACGGCCAGGCAAAAGAGCCAGGACCACAACCGACATGCCCTGAATCACCTTCCAAGAAAAGCGCGGCAAACCATTGAAAGAACTGGAGCGCGCGCACTGCAGCGCTGTCAGCAAGCGCAGTCGCTGAGAGCTTGGCTCGGGCCGGTCAAGGCGCTGAAAACTGCGGACCTCAGTTCGAAGCCTTCCAGCGAAGCAGCCACGTCTCGGCATGGCGCAGCGCGACATTGATGATCGCCCCCACCACGCCGAGCAGAACCAGTCCGGCGAAAACGGAGGTCGTATCAAACAGCCCGGTCGCCTGCGCGATGATGAAGCCGATTCCGCGATTGGACGACATGAACTCCCCGATGACGGTGCCGACCAGCGCATAGGGCACCGACACTTTCAGCCCCGTGATAACCCACGAGGCTGCCGACGGAATCATGACATGGCGCAGCACGTGCAGCTCGTTTCCACCCATGATGCGTGTCGCATGCACGAAAATCGGGTTCACATCGCGCACACCGGCATAGGTGTTGAGGAACACCACGAAGAAAACGATCGAGGCGGACACCGCGACCTTGGATTCGATGCCGATGCCAAACCAGATGATGAACAGGGGCGCGAGCGCGATCTTCGGGATCGAGTACAGCGCCGTGATATAGGGATCGAAGATGTCCGCCACGGTCTGAAAGCGGCCGAACAGGAGCCCCAGGACGAAACCAACCAGAGAGCCGATGATGAAGCCCAGCGCCGTCGCATAGAGAGTGATCGACAGGTGGTTCCACAAGCTGCCTTCAAGCAGCCACTTCCACAGCCGGGACGAGACCGCAGACGGCGACGAGACGAAAAGCTTGTCGATGAGCCGGCCCGACGAATACTCCCAGAAGGAGATGAAAACGACGCCGACGACGATGCGACCGATAAGGATCAACCGCCGCCGCGCGCTGTTCTCAGCATCCCAGGCTGCAACTGCCGCCGATTTGCCGCCGCCGATTGCAGCGGCTTCGTCTGCATGACCCGCCATCAGATGGCCTCCCCTTTGGCGATCTCGGGCGCCAAAGCTTCCCAGAGTGTGCCGTAGGCCGTCTCGAACTGAGGATTGAAGCGAACCTTGAACGGATCGCGCGGGTAGGCGAGCGGCACGGTCTCGATGACCTTGATACGACCCGGCCTGCCAGAGAAAACAACCACGCGGTTAGCCAGCGTGACAGCCTCGGCAAGATCATGCGTCACGAACACGACTGTCTTGCCGGTCGCCTGCCAGATCGAAAGCAACTGGGCCTGCATCATCAGCTTGAGCTGCGCGTCAAGCGCGCCGAACGGCTCGTCCATCAACAGGGTCGTGGGCTCATAGACCAGCACTTGCGCCAGCGCGACGCGCTTGCGCATGCCACCCGACAACTCGATCGGAAAGCTGTTCTCGAAACCGGTGAGGTTGACCAGCGCCAGCATCTCCGTGACACGCCGGCGACGTTCGGCAACCGGAACGCCGCGGAATTTGAGCGGCAACTCAACATTGTCGAAAACGGTGTGCCACGGCAGCACCGAGTCGACCTGCGTCATGTATCCGACAGCGCGGTTGATGCCGTTGACGGGCTTGCCATCGTGGCTGATCGTGCCGCCTGTCATCGGCAGGATGCCCGCGACCATGTTCAGCAGGGTCGACTTGCCGCAACCTGATGGCCCGACGAAGGCGATGAACTCCCCTGCCTTGATGTCCAGATCAACGGGATCGAGCGCGCGGATCTCGCGTCCACGGCTTACGTAACGCTTGGCCGCTCCACGAATAACAATGCTCATCGGATCCGTCGTTCAGCCGCGCGCCACGCCCTCGCGCGCTACAGCCGTATCGAACTGTGCCTCGAAGGTGAGAGAAGCCGGAATGAGGTCGGCGTTCATGGTCTTGTTGACCGTATTGATGAAGTCAACATTGCTGGCGAACAGCGTCGGCTGCGGCGTCGGATCGTTGAAGAAAATCTTCGAGTTGATGTCAAAGGAGACCTGGGCGATCTCGGGGGGCAGGCCCTCGAACCACTTGTCAGCCCATTCCTTCAGCTTTGCGCGCTCCGAATTGATCGACTTGAGCGCCATGGAGATGCCATGCGAGTAGCGCACCAGCGCTTCGCGCTTGTCGGCGTTGCGCAGCGTGGCCTCCGAGGTCGAGGCGCAGATGTAGAGATAATTCTGGAAGTACGGAGGCGGGTTCAGCGCCATGTTGAACAGATAGGCGCAATCGCGCGTCTGCACAGCCAGATCGGAGGTGGGCGAGGACAGGCAGAAGCCGTCGATCACATCCTGCTGGAGCCCGGCGAGCATGCCCGGCCCGCCGCCCTGGATCGTGACCAGACGCATGTCGGTATTGGGGTTCATGCCGCCCGAGACGGCAAGCCAGCGGAACAGCGCGTCCGGCGCAGCCCCAGGACCGGTCGTGCCGAGCCGCAGCCCCTTCATCGCGGCAATCTTGCGCTCGACGGGTGAAGCCTCGTTCACGCCAAGCCGCTCCAGGACGGACTTCTTGATCACCACATTCGAAGCGTACTTGTTGACGGTCTGGATGAAGGTCTTGATCGCCATGCCGGAGCCCTTGCCGCGCATGGCCTCGCCGGGATCGCCCAGCACGACGTCAACGCCGCTGCCGGCGAGTGCCGCGATATTGGTGCCGCGATTGGATGCGTTGGAGACAACCTTGACCCGGGCCTTCTCGAAAAAGCCTGCAGAACTGGCATAATCTTCGGCTACCCAGAGCCAGGACTTCGCGGTCGAGCGCATCGTCTGGAGTTCGGGAATGGCTGTCTGGGCGAAAACACGATGGGAAAAGGCAGGAGCGATCAGCGCAGCCCCCGAGACAGCGACCAGATTACGGCGTGAAAGCATGACGTCTTCCCCTCCCAAGGATGGTCGCAACCCCTGCATGGGTCGACCTGAGTTTTCCTGATACGACTTTTGAACTTGTATCACTCGTAATACAGAACCTATACCAAGTTTCGGGATAGGCAAGCCTCATGCGCGAAGCGGATTTCATCATCATCGGAGCTGGCGCTGCCGGCGCTGTGCTGGCCGCCCGGCTCTCTGCAGCCCCCCATGTTTCCGTGCTGTTGCTCGAGGCAGGAGGCAAGGCACGCGGACCTCTCTTCTCGGTTCCGCTGATGACGGGCGTGCTGCTGCGGAGCACGATCGCCAACTGGTCCTATGTCACTGAACCCGAAGCGGAACTGGGCTCGCGCCGCATCCGTTGGCCGCGCGGCAAGGGCCTCGGCGGGTCCACGGCGATCAACGGCATGGTCTACATGCGTGGACTACCCTCGGATTTCGACAGATGGGCGCAGGCCGGCCTGCCAGGCTGGGACTGGGCCTCGGTGCAGCCGAGCTTCCTGCGCAGCGAGAACAATCCAGACGGCGACCCCAGCTGGCACGGGCGCGGCGGGCCGCTTCGGGTCTCGCGCAGGAAGCTGGGTCATCCGCTGTTCGGCGCCTTCCTCGATGCCGCGTTGGCGGCCGGACATCCTCGAACCGAGGATTTCAACGGACCTGCCCCCGAAGGCGCCGGCCCCTATGACTTCACCATTGACGCCGGCCGCCGCGCCAGCACGGCGCGCGCTTTCCTGGATCCGGCCGGGGGCTGTCCGAACCTGACGGTCATCACACGGGCGCTGGTGACGCGCATAGCCATGGAACACGGACGGGCGATCGGCGTGATGCTGGCGGATGGGGGCCGCGAGCGGCTTGTGCGCGCGGGCCGTGAGGTCATCCTATGCGGCGGAACCGTCAACTCACCGCAGGCGCTCATGTTGTCGGGAATCGGGCCAGCGGAACAGCTGCGCAAGCATGGCATTACGGTCGTGGCCGATCTGCCCGGCGTCGGCCGAAACCTTCAGGATCACCTGCTCATCCGGGTCATGCACGCGACAAACGCACCGGACACCATCGACCGCCTGCGCCGGATAGACCGCGCGGGGCTGGCCGCCCTGCAGGCCTGGCTCTTTGGGACGGGCCCGGCCGCCAGCTTCCCGATCGAGGTGGGCGGCCTCTTCCGCTCGCAGCCTGACCTCGACCTGCCCGATCTCCAGGCCAGCTTCATGCCCGGATTGTCGAGCGCAACGATCCGCCTGCCCTTCGCGGGCATGAGCCGGACCAATGATCCCGGCACGGGGTTCTTCGCGAATATCTTCCAGATGCGCCCTGCGAGCCGGGGCGAAATCACACTGGCTTCGGCCGATCCAAGGCAGTCGCCCCGCATTCAGCCTCGTTACCTGTCAGCCATGCCTGACCGCATCGTCTTGCGGGAGGGCGTGAAACGCTTGCGGGAGATTTTCGCCACGGCTCCATTCGATGCCTTCCGGGGCGCAGAACTCGCGCCGGGTCCACATCTGCGCAGCGATGCCGAGATCGACAGCTTCATCACGGACACTGCCGAAAGCGTCTATCACCCGGTGGGGACCTGCCGCATGGGCGCAGACCATGATGAAAACGCCGTCGTCGATGGCAGCCTTCGTGTGCGCGGGGTCGAAGGGCTTCGCGTCGTCGACGCCTCGGTCATGCCCAGCATCACCTCCAGCAACACAGCTGCTCCAACCATCATGATCGCCGAACGAGCAGCCGACATGATCGCCATCCAGCCCTGAACAGGACCGACAATGGACAAGCCTCCGATAACGCCCCGCCCCTTGCCTGCCGACGCCGCGTCCATCCTTGCCGCCGTTGAGGCCAAGCGTGGCTATCTTCTGCCCTATCACCGCATGTTCGCGGATTCGGCACCTGCATTGCTCCAGCGCTATGACGCCTTCTACGAATCCCTCACGCTCGTGCCGCGCGTCCTGACGCCGGTCGAGCGCGAGACGGTCTGGGCCGGCCTTCTGGCGGCTGCCCGCGAAGTGCATGGCTTCATCCATATGAAGCGCGCGGTGAAGGCCGGGCTCACAGAGGCCGACATCGTGCGGGCTGTCGCCATCGCTGCCGCAACAGAAAGCTACGCGACAATGCGCTTTTCCGGCGAAAACTGGGCAGCATGGACGCTGCCGGCAGCCCTGGAGAAAGCCTATCTGGTGATGGTCGAGGCCGTCAGCGGCGATCTTGCGCCAAAGCTGACGCATCTGACTGCGCTCGTCTGTCATGCGGCGCGGCGCGAGCGGGCGGGCATGACGCTCCATCTGCGCCTTGCCATCGAAGCCGGGGCTGTGCCCGGCGAGATCTGCGAAGGCCTCAGCTACCTGCTGCTGCCGTGTGGCGGCAACACCCTGATCGAGGCCGTCTCCTTCTGGGAGGACGCCGCGCGTGAAGGTCTGGTTCCCGGTCCCTATTGATTGCCTCAGCGGCTCGCGACACCGCTGGCTTCATCATAGCCACCCTGCCCTTCCAGCCGTGCCCAGGCCGCGAAGTCGGGCGAAGGTGACACCTTGCCGGCGCGGATGAGGTCGAGCCAAACGCGCGCGGCCTCGACGAAGTAAGGGATGCTCCCCGGGAACATCATCAGGGACAATGCCTCGGCCAGCTCCAGCTCGGGGATGCCATGATCGTAGGCCATCAGGATTGCCCTGCCGAGCAGGTCGAAATCGCCGCTTGCGGCATGGACGGAAGCCAGCGCCATGACGGCAAGCCGCATGTCGCAGTCCTCCGCGAGCTTGGGGACCGCCGCGCGATAGGCAGCGTCCAGATCGAAGCCCGGCAAGTGGTCCATCCAGTGACGGCCGACAAACCCATAGGCACGGGCGCCGACCGCCCAGGCCGTGATCCGCAGGATGGCCGCGATCTCGGCGTCCGAGCCGCCAGCGTTGCGGAACTTCGGGATATGGTGGGTCGCCAATGCCTCATCCGTTGCAATGAGGATAGCGAGCCAGACAAACTCGCGGTCATGCACGTTCAGGACACGCATATCGAGCGCGAGCGCCGTGTAAGTGGCATCATAGGCTTGGAGCAGCCGTTCGGAGGTCACCGCCATCAGGCCATGATGTGGCAGCAGATAGCCGCGCTTGGCTTTCAAAGCCGCCAACTTCATGCCTATGTCGGGTACGGTCCCTGTGCCATCCTTCTGGTCCTCCATCGCTCAACTCCCGGATCTTGCCATGATGTCCCGCTCAGATCTTTCCGGCCTGCGCCTTTTCGTGACCGGAGCCGCATCGGGCATTGGTCGCGCCTTGGTCGATCAGGCCATCGCGGACGGCGCTGCGGTCGTCGCCCTCGCCCGTGATGCAGCGGAAGCCGGCACGCTGCAAGCGCTCCTGCCGAGCCGGCATGTACTTGTGCGCGATCTTCTCGGCGCAGGTCCCGAAGGCATCGTCGCTGAAGCGTCTGCTATCCTCGGCGGGCTCGACGGCTTCGCGGGATGTGCCGGCATCTTCGAGCATCTGCCCGGCCTCGAGACGAGCCGCGATGCCTGGGACCGCACACTGGACCTGAACCTGTCTGCCGGCTTCATCCTCGCACGCGATGCCGCAAAGGCGATGCGCGCCGGTGCCGGCGCTCGGGGAAGCCGCTCGATGGTCCTCGTGTCGAGCCAGATCGGTTTGATCGGGCACCCCCGCGCCGCGGCCTACGCTGCCTCGAAGGCAGGCCTCAACGGCCTGGCCAAGGCACTGGCGCTTGAGCTTGCGCCCGATGGCATCAGGGTCAATGCGGTCGCGCCTGGACCCATCGCCACGCCGATGACCGCAGTCGCGCGCGCCGATGAGGAGCGGCATGCGCGCATGATCGCCTCGATACCACTGGGACGCTTCGGCGAGGCACATGAGGTTGCCAGCGCCATCCGCTTCCTGCTTTCGCCAGCGGCAAGTTTCGTCACCGGCCATGTGCTCCTCGTCGATGGCGGCGTCACGGCCGGCTGAGCGAGCCAATGCGTCAAGGCACGGGGCGCTCGTCAGGCCTGGGCCAAACCATCCACGCCAGCACCACAGACAAGCGCGCAAACCCGCTCACCCGGCTTGAATGCCACCCGCCCTGACTGAAGGACCGCCACCGCGGCAGCGCCGGACAGGTCGGCCGCAATGCCGAATTCGAACCAGAGCGAGCGCGCTGCATGCTCCATTTCGTCATCGCTGATCAGAACGATCTCGTCGACATTCCGCCGCACGACCTCGAAGATCGCCTGGTCCGTCTGGCGACATGACATCGTCGCGACTCGTGTTTCGAGCCGATCAAGAGCCACGAGCCTTCCGGCCTCAAGACAGGCATGAAGCGTCGGCGAGCCGACGGGCTCGATGCCGATAATGCGCACGGAAGGCCGCTTCGCCTTGACGGCCGTTGAAAGCCCGCTGATCAGGCCGCCGCCGCCGATGGCGACGAGAATGACGTCAACATCCGGTATGTCTTCGAGGATTTCCAGCCCGAGTGTGCCTTGACCGGCCACAACGACGGGGTCGGCGAAAGGATGGGCATAGGTCGCTCCGGTCCGCTCCGCCCAGGCAAGAGCCGCAGCGTTCGCTTCGTCCCAGACATGGCCAACAATCTCCACTGATGCGCCCCATTGCTTCAGTTTCACCACCTTGTCGGGTGCGACATTGGCAGGAAGGAAGATTTTTGCGGCTGCCTTCAACACGTTCGCAGATCGTGCGATGGCCAGACCATGATTGCCGCCCGAGGCCGTGACGATGCCGCGGGCCAGCTGCGCTTCGTCGAGCGTCAACAGCCGGTTCATTGCGCCGCGCGCCTTGAAGGAACCGGCTGCCTGCAGCAACTCCAGTTTCATGATCACGGAGGCTCGGTCTGCCGCGCCGTCTTTCTGCTGCGTATAGGCCAGCGTTGGCGTCCTGCGCACATGAGGGGCGATGCGCTGGCGGGCAGCTTCGATGCCTGCAAGATCGATCATGATAGTGTCCCCCTGTAAGGTGCAGCCACGATCAGGCAGCAATTTCCTGGCCTGACCCGGCCTGGCTGCCGTCGTCCATACAGGATCCCATCAGCGGCGTAGTGCAGCAGATCGGGTGCCCGCGCAGGGTCCCAGGTGCAATGGATGCGCCCTGCCGGTTGGCCGGCGCTGACCTTCTCACCGTTGGCATGAAATGGCTCGAAGACGCCATCAGATGAGGCGAAGACGTAGGCCGCGGTGCCGGGAAGTTCGAGAACGGCCCTATCGCCACGCCGCGGCTCGGGCACGTCGCGGGGAACGATTCCGAGGTGATCGAGCACGTTGGCGACCCCGCGCCGGCACACGCTCAACGCCGCGAGTGATACGGTGCCGCCGCCCGCCATCTCAGTGCCGACCGTGACGAGCCCTGACCGGCATGCCGTGGCCGTGGCCGTGCGGGGCTCTCCCAGATTGCTGATGACCACGGTCATGGGCGCATCGAAGGCCTGCACGGCCGCAACGTTGCGCTTGTGCAGATCAGCGTTGTCTGTCGGCTCGACGATCGCGCTGGGGATGATGTCGAGCGATGAGCCGCCGGAGTGCAGATCGAGAAATGCATCGCCGAGCGGCATGATATGGTCGCTGACGAATGCGGCGATCTGCTGCGTGATCGTCCCGCGCGGGTCGCCCGGAAATGTACGGTTGAAATTGAGGCCATCGACGGGGGATGTGCGCTGGCCCGCCATCACCGCATGGACATTGTTGGCTGGCATCAGGATGAGGCGGCCCTGGACACGTCCGGGATCGAGGTCCCTGATCATGTCGCAGATCGTGATCTGCCCCTCGTACTCATCGCCGTGGTTGCCCGCCTCCAGGATGGCGGTTGGCCCCGAGCCATTCTTGATGACGGCGATGGGAACCCGCGTCACGCCCCAGGCATCGTCATGGGGCGAGTGCGGGATCATGAGGAAGCCGGACTGTTTGCCCTCGCGCTCCGGGTCAAGCGTCAGGAACGCGCTGGTAGCGCGTGGGAACGGCTGCTGGCTGGTGGGCATTGTCATACTCTGTGTCAAAACGAAGGGCTGGGCACCAGACCTCTCCTTTCTGGCGCAAGGAGAGGTCCGGCAGTGCGGCCCGGCTTGTGGGCGAAAGAGTGCCGGGCATCGCTGCCCGGCCCGGTAGCAAAGCGGTCAAAGGGTCGGCAGAGGGTCCATCGGCATGTCGAGATACTTCCGGTGCAGCCGGTCGAGTTCGCCATTCATCGTGTTGAAGAAGATGAAGCCATCCAGCCAACGCACGAGATTGTGCTGGTCCATCTGAACGCCCATGTGCGCAGGGCTGCGCCGGATCGTGAACTTGCGTTCGAACTCCTTGTTCGGGTTCTGCTTCGCGAGCGCCTGGGCGACGATACTGTTCGTGGCCAGCAGATCGGCCTGTCCGCTGATGTAGGCGGCTGCGGCCGTCGCGTCATCCTCGGTCCGCATCAGGCTCGCCCGAGGGGCCGAGGCGCTGATCGCGAGTTCCTGTGTCGTGCCCCGCGCCGCGGCGATGCGTGCCGTGCCGATGGTCTCGGGGCTGCTCACCGGCGATGATTTGGGCCCGTAGACGGCAAGGAAGGTGTTTGCGTAGGGAGCTGTAAACTGGATCTGCCTTGCTCGTTCGGGCGTCAGCCCCATCACAGAGATCACGATGTCGACCTTGTCGGTCAGCAGGAACGGAATCCGGTTGGCACCGGTAATCTGCTGCATCTCGAGCTTCACGCCGAGACCCTTGGCCACCATCTCGGCCATCTCGATATCGAAGCCGATTGGCTTGCGAGCGGCGTCCTGCGAACCGAAAGGCGGGGCGTCAAGAGGAACCCCGATGCGAACGACGCCCTTCGACAAGATGTCCTGAAGCTTGTCGGCTTTCGCTTCGCCGGAGCCGACGAAGGCCATGGCCAACGCGGCCAGCCCTGCAATGAATGAACGCATGTTTTTCTCCCTGTTTTTGCTTTGTTTGCGGTTGGGCCCTCAGTGCAGGACTGCGCTGAGGAAAGTCTGCAGTTCGGGGGTTTTCGGCGCGGCGAGAACCGCCGCGGCCTGGCCTTCTTCATGGATTCGGCCTTCATGCATGAAGACGACGCGCGAGCCGAACCGACGCGCGAAGCCCATCTCGTGGGTGACGAGGATCATGGTCATGCCCTCCTGGGCAACCGATTCCAGCACCTTCAGAACTTCCCCTGTCAGCTCGGGGTCCAGCGCGGACGTGACCTCGTCGAACAGCATGACCTTGGGCCGCATCGCCAGCGATCGGGCAATCGCGACACGCTGCTGCTGACCGCCCGAAAGCTGCGAGGGATACGCATCCAGCTTCTCTTCGAGACCGACCCTGCGCAGCACTTCACGGGCGACCTCGCGGGCTGCGTCCGGCGACTGCTTCCTCACGACACGTGGCGCAAGCGTGATGTTCTCGCAGACAGAGAGGTGCGGAAACAGGTTGAAGCTCTGGAAGACGATGCCGACCTCCTGCCGGAGCTTGCGCAGATCCGTCTTCGGATCATTCACCCGAACGCCATCGACTGTGATCGTTCCAGCCTGGATCGGTTCCAGACCGTTGATGCAGCGCAGCAGCGTGCTTTTGCCCGACCCGGAGCGGCCAATCACAGCCACGACCTCGCCCTTGGCAACGCTGAGCGATACGTCCTTCAGCACGGGCAGTGACCCGTAGCTCTTGCTGATGGCGTGGATATCAACGAGCGACATCAAGCTTCCGCTCGAGCGAGCGGCTCCATTGGGTCAGAGGGAAGCACATGACGAAATAGATGCAGGCAACCGTCGTGAAGACAGCGAAGGGCATGTAGGTGCCAGCAGCCGTGAGCTGACCCTCGCGCGTGAGCTCGACCAGCCCGATCGTGGCCGCCAGCGACGTGTTCTTGATCAGCTGGACCAGAAAACCGACGGTAGGTGGGATCGCGATCCTGACGGACTGGGGGATGATGATGTAGCGCAACTGCTGCGACATCGACAGGCCGAGCGAAGCGCCGGCTTCCCACTGCGTGCGGGCGATGGAAATAAGCGCCCCCCGCCAGATCTCGCCCAGAAAGGCGCTGCCGTAAACCGAGAAGGCGATGGCCGCCGCAAGCCATGGGTTCACGGACACGCCGAGCAGCGGCAGACCGAAGAAGATCACGAAAAGCCAGACCAGCAGGGGCGTGCCCTGCACGACATAGATATAGGCCGCGACCAGCCAGCGCAGGGGCGCAATGGGCGAAATGCGGGCGATGGCGAGGACAAGGCCAAGCAGCGCCGAGCCGCAGAAGGCTGTCGCGGTCAAGGCAAGCGTCCAGCGGGCCGCCGCGACCAGATACATGACGTCGATGTAGGAGAAGGTCCTGATCATCGTCTCGCGAACACCCAGAAATAGATCCCGGCAAACAGGCCGCGAAAGGCGAACGCGAGCCCGAGATAGAGCACGCCAATGACCGTGTAGACCTCGAAATCCCGGAACGTGCGGGACTGGATGATCGATGCGGCGTGGAACAGGTCCTCGACCGAGATCTGCGAGACCACGCTGGTCGCCAGCATCAGAAGGACAAACTGGCTGGCGAGAGCAGGATACATCGCCTTCAGCGCAGGAAAGACAACAACGTAGCGAAAGACCTGCAAACCGGAGAGGCCGAGCGAGTGGCCCGCCTCGATTTGCGCCTTCGGCACCGCTTCGAAACCGGCGCGGACGATCTCCGCTGCGTAGGCCCCCAGATTGATGACGAGTGCGAGGATCGCGGCCGTCAGCCCATCCAGCCTGATACCGAAGCTGGGCAAGCCGAAGAAAATCAGGAAGAGCTGGACCAGCAAAGGCGTGTTCCGGATGATCTCGACATAGCCTGCCGCGATACCCTTGAGCCACCGGGGCCCGTAAACGCGCGCCGCCGCGCAGACGACGCCGATCGTCAGACCTCCCAACATCGCAGAGGCGGACAGGAGGAGCGTGATGTACACGCCGTCGAGAAGGGACTCCCAGGCCGCAAAGACATCGCGAAACTGGAGCCCGTACCTCATGGCATCAACCTCGGGCCGCTGGCGTTGCGGACTGCTTGAGTCGGCAGGCTGGACTGGTAGGAGGCGCCACGATCGATCCCTCGTTGACCTGAGGCTACGTTTGCTTCTTATTTGATGTCAAGCTTTACATATGAAACAGAGCGACATGACCGACGGCGTTGACGACGATGAAAACCGGACTTCCTATGCCGCGCCGGCGCTGGAAAAAGGCCTGGACATCCTCGAGTTGCTGGCCGAGGCCGGAGAGCCATTATCGACGCGCCAAATCGCAGAGCGGCTCAAGCGATCAAAGAGCGAAATCTTCCGGATGGTCTTTGTGCTGCTCCACCGTGGCTACCTTGTCCGCGAAGCGGGTACGGACCGGCTGGCCCTGTCGCGCCGCCTGTTCGACCTCGGCATCCGGACGCCAGGCGGGCGACAGATAACCTCTATCGTCCTGCCGCTGATGGAGCGCTTCAGCGAGGAAACAGGACATGCGGCCCATCTGGTCGTGCTCAGCCGGGCCCAAACCGTGGTGCTCGCAACCACATCGGGACATCTCGACGCTGCGGTGACTGTCCGGTTGGGTTATGGCCGCCCGGCCCTAGAGGCGAATTCCGGCATGCTCATCCTCGCCTTCCAATCACAGACACGCCGCCAATCCTTGATGCGCGACGCTGGACCCGAGGATCTTGAGCGGCTTGGCTCAACCGAGTTTCTCCGTGTCTTTGCCGAGATCCGTTCGGCAGGACACCGCATAGCGCCAAGCCGGGACATCATGGCCGTCACGGACATCGCATGTCCGGTCATCGGTCCGGCTGGTCACGCTGAAGCTGCGATCCTTGTCCCGGCCCTCCGGCGCCATGGCTTTGTGACCGACGAAATGGCCATCGTTCTCGCTTTGACAGCCGTGTGCTCCGAGGCTGGCGCTCAACTCTCGCTATAGTCATCGCACTGAAGGCAGGATCACCGCACGGCATAGCGCCAAAGTAACAGGGCCGGCTTTTCCGCAAAGCCGTTGATGGTCTTGCCGGCTCTCGCCTTGCCTCGCCCCGATGCGGCCGATCAAGTCGCCCATTGGCCAGCGCGACCGGCTTGCCCATCAGCCCGCAGGCTTCCGCTGCCCGATCAGCGCACAGCGCATCACGCAAGACGATTGCTTGCCAGAACTTTGGCGCACCGTTTCCGTGCGAGCGAGGCTTGCAGAAGCTGCGGCCGAAGATTGAAATGCAGGCCTGCGGCAGATCATGGAGCACGGTCAGAATGCTGCCCAAAACGCATTTTTGGGGAACCGCCTGAAGCACAAAGCCTCAAAAAACTGAAATGATTGGAGCGGGTGAAGGGAATCGAACCCTCGTATTCAGCTTGGAAGGCTGCTGCTCTACCATTGAGCTACACCCGCGCTGGCTCTTGAGGACCAGATTTGGTGAAATCGCGCAAGTCAAAAATCGAGCCCAGCCGGAGTTGGCAGGCACCAGCGGCGGTGCGCGCGCCTTCGGTCAGCGGCGCCGCTGCCCGGGAACCACGCAGCGGCTGGCGCGGGATTGAATGCTGCTGAGGCGCTCGGGCAAGGTTGCCATGATGTCGCGGCGATGACCGGGCTGGAGGCTGATCCACGCCCCGATCTCCGCGCCGGTCCGCCCGCAGCCAATGCAGAAGCCGCTGGCCGGGTCGATCACGCAGGTCTTGATGCAGGGTGTCTCGATGGGCATGGGCGGGTCTGACTGAACAGGGAGGAACCCCCTCACCTGCCATGCCGCAACGATTCCGGCAACGTGGCGCGGCCGCGCAGTGGGCGTCATGCAGAGGAATGCGGAACGCGGCGCGCGCGGTAGCGCATTGCACTACTTGCAGAAGGCGGCACAGCCATGCTCCCAGAACGGAGCCCCCTTGGCCGGCGCTGGGATAGACGGCCGGTCCTTGGCACCGGCAAGGTCGGCTGGCGCGGGCCGCACCGCTTCCCACCAGCCATGGGCGCATTGCGAGCGCCACGCCATCTGGTCAGAGATCGTGGTGCCCTCGCGCGCCAGAGCCTCGTCCAGCGCCGCCGTGCAGGCCCGCAAGGCGGCATCGTTGGCGGGAGACGGATCATGGGCGACATCGTGGAACGCTGCCGTGAGCGCCTCGATCTCCCGTGCGATATGCGGCCAGGCATGGCGGTCGAGGTTCCATGCGCCAAGCCATTCGCCGACGACGGCCTCCACGGCCTCGGCCTTGGGCCTGTGCATCATCTTGCGTGCCGTGGTCAGCATGTGGCGCATCAACTCGGCCCTTGCGTGGGCATGGCGCGCCGCAAGCGCGGCCTGCTGCATTGCGGCGATGGCCGCGCTGGCTTCGGCCTGCAATTCATCCACGAACATACTCATCTCCCGGTATGGCCGCCGCTGGTCGTCACGGCAAGGTGGCAAGCGCCTCGGTCATCCGGCTGAACAGGGTCGGTGCCTCGATCTTGTCGATGACGAAGGCATTGGGTGCCCGCTTCAGGCGGTTGTTCCAGTCGATCGTGGTCCGCCCGCGCAGGGGCCCTGCGCCGGTCTCGATCTCCACATGGCAATCACGGCCTGTGAACAGCTCCGGCCAGAGCAGCCAGGCGATGACGCAAGGATCGTGCATCGGGTGCCCGGCCGTGCCGAGACCGCCCGGTCTTGGCCGGGTCAGCATGCCGTGGATCGCGCGGCTGCACCGAGTGCCCAGCGCCAGCAGGGCCTGCACTTCGCCCGGTGTGGCGACGGCCTGGTGAGTCACGCCCAGCCCCAGCATGATGATCGGCGCACCGCTGCCGAAGACAATCGCCGCCGCATGCGGATCGACATAGGTGTTGAACTCCGCAGCCGGCGTGATGTTGCCGAGCCCCATCGCGCCGCCCATGAGCACGATGCGCCTGATCTTGGGCACGATGTCGGGCGCTAGCCTGATCGCCAGCGCGATGTTGGTGAGCGGTCCGAGCGGGCAAAGGGTCAGTCCCGCATCGGGCGCCGCGCGAAGGGCATCGATGATGGCGGTTACCGCATGACCCGGCGTAGCCGCGCGGCTGGCCGCCGGCAGATCGGCGCCGGCCAGCCCATCGGGGCCGCAGACGAACTCGGCCGTCTCCAGCGAGTAGACCAGCGGCCCTTCTGCGCCGCGATGAACAGCCATCGTGGAGCGGCCGGCCAGATCGCAGATGCGCAGCGCATTGGCGGTGGTCAGATCGACCGGGACATTGCCGGCAACGGTTGTGATGCACCTCAGATCGAGGCGATGCGGCACCGCCAGCGCCAGCAGAATGGCGACGGCATCATCCTGGCCGGGATCGGTGTCGATGATGATCGGTTCTGCGGCGACGTCA
This sequence comes from Hydrogenophaga intermedia, assembly GCA_943370645.1. Taxonomy (GTDB): domain Bacteria; phylum Pseudomonadota; class Alphaproteobacteria; order Rhizobiales; family Beijerinckiaceae; genus Allobosea. The sequence goes on from CALRRR020000006.1 coordinate 159,807, forward strand.
GGCGGCACGGGCATTGCCGCTCATGATCATGTGGGCGAGATCATCCGGCCCGAGCGAGCCGATCGGCTGATCGACGAACTTGCGCCCTGCCCCCATGATCACGACGCGGTCGGCCAGCGCCACCACATCGCGCATGTTGTGGCTGATCAGGATGATGGTGCGCCCATCCGCCTTCAGGGTGCGGATCAGGTCGAGCACCTGCGCGGTTTCCTTGACGCCCAGCGCTGCGGTCGGCTCGTCCATGATAATGATTTCGGCGTTCCAGCGCAGCGCCCGGGCAATGGCCACAGCCTGCCGCTGGCCACCGGACAGCCGCTCGACCGGGCGGTTCATGTCCTCGATGTGAACGCCCAGCCGGGCCAGATAGCCCTTCGCGTCGGCCATCATCCGGCGCTTGTCGAGGATCTGGATGAAGGGCAGGCCGAGGCTCCGCGTCAGTTCCGCCCCCATGAACACGTTGGCGGCAATCGACAGGCGCGGGGCGAGCGCCAGATCCTGGTAGATCGTGGCGACGCCCCGGCTGAGCGCATCGTGCGGCGACAGGAAGCGGACCTGCTGTCCGCCCATGCGCATGGTGCCGGAGGTCGGCTCTTCGGCGCCCGAGATCACCTTGATCAGGCTCGACTTGCCGGCACCATTGTCGCCGCAGATGGCCACAACCTCGCCGGCATGGATGTCAAGATCGACCTCGCGCACAGCGACAACGGCACCGTAGCTCTTGCCGATGCCGCTGAGCGAGAGCAGCGGAGCGCCCGCATCAGGCGGCATGTCGTGTCCCCCGCATGCGGCCGGACAGAGCCAAGCGCGCCATCACTGCATGAACTGCTTGACGTTGGTCTTGTCGACGAGGATGGCCTCGGTGAACAGGTAAGGCCCGCTGGTGACGCTGGACTTGGGCTTCTTCTCGATCGCGATGGCCTGCACTGCGTCGACAGCCTGCTTGCCCATCGCTTCGAACGGAATCGCGACAGTGGCCAGCAGGGTCGAGTCCGGATCGGCGATGCGGGCATAGCTTTCCTTGCCGCCGTCGATCGACACCAGCGGAATCTGGCCCTTCTTGACGCCCTGTGCCTTGAGCAGGTCATCGATAATGTAGGCCTGGCCATCGAACGAGGCCCAGATGCCGTTGATCTTGCCCTGGTTCTGGAGGAGCAGCGCCTGCATGCCGGCGCGGACGTCATCGCGCCAGCTCTGTGTGCGCGCCATCGAGAACTTGCCGAGTTCCTTGATCGCCTGGTTTTCCGACAGCACCGCATCGAGCACCTTGCCACGGATGCGCGAGGCAGCATTCAGATCGAAGCGGGCGGTGATGATGTTGCCCTGGTAGCCAAGCTCGCCGAGCAGATACAGCGCCGCTTCCGAGCCGACCTTGTATTCGTTGCTCTGGATGTCGAACAGAGAATGCACGCTCGAGCCGGACTGCACGGTGATCACCGGGATACCGGCATCCTTGGCAGCCTTGAACTGCGCATCGGCCTCGACCGGCTTGCCCATGGCGATGACGATGGCGCCCACCTTCTTGGCAATCAGCGCATCGAACTGTTCAGCGTGCTTGGGCAGCGAGCCTTCCGAGTTGAGCAAGGTCACGTTCCAGCCGCGCGCCCGTGCGGCAGCCGCCGCCGAGTTGGCCACGCGGGCATGGGTCTCGGCCGAGAACTGGAAGCCGATCACACCAAGCTCGAAGGTTTGTGCCTGTGCCATCGGGCTCGTACCGAGCAAGGCGCCCAGCCCCAGCAGCGCGGCTGCCGACACCATCAACTTTTTCAGCCCTGTCATGTTCTCTCTCCCCGTTCTTGCGGCCTTGAGGCCTTGTTACGTCTTGAAGGCGGCTTTCTTCATCGCGCTTGCCGAGAAGGCGACCGATCCGATGATGATCACGCCCAGAACGATATCCTGCACGTAATAGGGCGCGCCTAGCAAGACGAGACCATTGCCCAGCACCTTCAGCACCAGCGCGGCAAAGACCGTGCCCGGCACGTTTGGCTTGCCCGGCTCGAACATGGTCATGCCCAGCAGCACCGCCGCGATGGCATAAAGCAGGTAATCGCCCGCCATGTTGGGCGCTGCCGATGACAGATTGGCCGCCAGCAGCATGGCCATGATGCTGGCCAGCACCCCAGCCAGCAAAAGCCCGATGCGCTTCATGCGGCCCGTTGCAATGCCGGCCAGGCGCGCCGCCTCGTCAGCCTCGCCGGTTGCCACCATGTGGGCGCCGGTGCGCGTCCACTTGACCAGCCCATAGGCGAACAGTGTCACGGCGGCCATCCAGAGCACGAGGTTGGGGATGCCCCAGGAGGTCCCGCGCGCCAGCCCCGTGAAACTCACCGGCCAGCGCCCCACGAACGCCACCCCTTGCGTGATCATGAAGGCCAGCCCCTTGGCGATGGCGGCCGTGCCGAGCGTCATGATCAGCGACGGAATGCGCAGCACCGTGACGCCGATGCCGTTGACCGCCCCGAGGGTGATGCCGACGCCGAGCGCTGCCGCCACCGCGACAGCTGGCGGATACTGCAACTGCACCAGCCAGCCCGTCACGACCGCTGCCAGAGAGGCGACCTCGGCGATGGACAGGTCAAGCTCGGCGACCGTGAAGGCAAGCGCAAAGCCGAGCGCCAGGATCGCCAGGAAGCTGGTGTCCTTGAGCACGTTGATGATGTTCATTGGTGTCGCGAAATTCGGCGCGAAGACGACGAAGAATACGATCAGTGCCAGCCCTGCGATGGCTGTGCCGTAGCGCCCGATCACATCGCGCACGCTCATCAGGCAGCCGCCGCCGGGGCTGCCCGCCGCTCAGCGCTGGCGCGAGCCGTACAATCGGCCCTGTGATGCATCATCGCGCCATTGTTCGTCATGCACCCCTGCCCCGCCGGATTGCCGCCCTGCCGAAGCGAACCACGCCGCAGGCGGAGCGTCAATTGCTTGCGTCAGGCGCGCGGGATATCGCGGGGCCAAACGACAGGCCAGCCAGTTGCCGGGACAAAGGTGCCAGTGCAGCCCCGCTCCGGCCGAACAGGTCGAACAGCCTGTCATAGGCCAGAGCTTTTCCGGGATCAGGCTCGAAGCGGCTCTTGATGCGCACCATCCGGTCTTGGGCCTCCGCCAGAGATGCAAAGCGCCCAAGGCCGGTCCATGCCACCGCTGCCGCGCCGATGACGCCCGGCTCGCGCGCCTCGCCGACCTCGACCGGGCGTTGGCAGATGTCGGCCTTGATCTGGCACCAGAGCGGGTTGAGCGCCGCACCACCGCCAAAACGGATGCAGCGGGCCTTCCAGCCCAACGCCGTCTCAGCCCGCTGCAAAACCTCCCGGTTGAGCAATCCGATGCCTTCGAGCACGGCCCAGGCGAGATCGGTTGCGCCATGCTGCCGCCCCAGCCCGACGAAGGCCCCGCGCAGCGTGGGATCCCAATAGGGCACGCGCTCGCCTTGCAGATAGGGCAGGAACAGCAGCGGTTGCGCCTGTCGCTCGACAGCCATCAGCGCCGCGAGGGACGATGCCGGGTCCTCCGATGCATGCCCCAGCAGCGACAGCAGCCAGGGCACCGTATCCGCACCGTTCAGGCTCGGCCCGCCCAGTTGCATCAGGCCACCCCAATCGACTGTCAGCAGCCCCTCGGCGTATGCGGCTTTGTCGCCCATCACCCCGAGCACTTCGGTTGTGCCGGAGATGTTGTAGGCAAAGCCCGCCTGCAAGGCGCCGAGCCCGGCCACCGCCGCCCAGGTGTCGTTCGAACAGCAGAACACCGACACGCCCCGAACCCGGCGCAGAGGTTCCGGCAGGCCATCGAGCACTGTCCCCACCTGATCGCAGGGATCGAGAATGGGCGGCACCAGATGGGCAGGTACACCGGCTGCGGTCAACAGACTGGACCCATCATCAGCGTTGGCCGCAGCCAGCAGTCTTGCCAGCGAGACGGCATCGCTCGCTGCGCGGCCTGTCAGCCTCGCATTCAGATAGTCCTTGGGGTCAAGCACATTGGCAATCTGCTGGAAGATCTCCGGCTCGTGCTCGCGCAGCCAGACAAGCCGGGCCAGCGGATGAAAAGCGTTGATCTGTGCAGTTTCGCCGTGTTGCCCTGCGTGCCGATGTGCCAGATCGCCGGCAATGTCGCCAGCCCGCGTGTCATTCCATGTCATCGCCGGGCGCAGCGGCAGCCCTGACGCGCCAAGCAGCACCTGCGTGCGCGTGATCCCGCAGATGGCGATGGCGGACACGCTGCCAAACAGGGCGGGTTCGCGCGAGGCAAGCTGTCCTGTCACCTCCAGCAGACAGGACCACCACGCCTGCGGATCGATTTCAGAGCGCCCGGCCCCGGTCATGGCCTGGGGCGAAGCGGTGACTGCCTGGGCCAGCAGTGATCCCGCCGCATCGACGAGGCCCGCCCTGAAGCTTGTTCCCCCCAGATCGCAAGCCAGAACAACGCCCATCCCGTGCCTCGCCCAACAACCTGATGACGCCTGCTTGTCCCAGCGTATGAACGAAGCTCAGGGCGTTGTCACGACACGGCGACCAGCGGCCACCTGATTGCATCGCGGCCAGTGCGCACAAGGCGCACAGTGAAGGCTTGCTGGCTGAACCGCTCGCCTCATTCCATCAAAGTTGCATTAGCGTTTGTCGGCTAAACTGCGAGAAGGAGGTCGCATATGCGCCGCAATGACAACCCGATCCTGTCAAAAGCGCAGATATGGCGTTCGCTCGTGCTGCTCACCATGCTGTCGATCGCCGTTTCGATGTGCCTGAGCACCGTTGCACTCATGCTCACGACCACAGGAAAGCCGGGTGCCGTCATCGCAGAGAAGGATCTGTGGGCCAACACGCTCCTGTTTTCGGCCTTGATACCCGGTTTCATCTGCCCGCTCGTCGTTCACGCCTTGCTGACAACAGTGCGCGAGTTGAACCTCGCCAAGGCTGAACTGGATGATATGGCCAGGAAAGACGCGCTGACCGGGCTGCTCAATCGCCGTGGCTTTGACCGTGCGGCCCTTGAACTGATCGCCTCGACCAAGCAGAGCAATCGCAACATCGCGGTGCTGATGTGCGACATCGACCTGTTCAAGCGCATCAATGATGTGCACGGACATGAAGGCGGCGATCATGTCATTCGCAATGTCGCGGCGATTTTGTCCACCGTCACGGCGGGTTGGGGCCAGGCCGTGGTTGGAAGGCAGGGCGGAGAGGAATTCGCGATCTGTGTCGATGGCGTTACCCCGCGCGAGCTTGCCAGTATGGCTGAGGCGTTGCGAAGAGCCGTGGAGACATCGCCGATCCTTTGGGAACAGCACAGCATCTGCGTCACGATCAGCCTGGGAACAAGCCTGTTCCCAGGGCGTGAAGCCGACCTGAAGTCATTGATGATCAGCGCAGACAAGGCGCTTTATGAAGCCAAGAGATGCGGTCGGAACAGGGTCGAACGCGCGGTGTTGCCAGAAGCTGCTTGAACCGCGACAGGCCAGACGCAAGGCCCGTCAATCGTATCGCAATTCGGTCGCCTTGCCCCGGAACACGTAGTAGCTGAATGCCGTGTAGGCCGCGATGACCGGCAGCACCACGAGCGCCCCCATGAGGATGATGAACAGGCTTTCCTGCGCGCTCGCCGCCTGCCAGATCGTCAGCTTCTCAGGCACGATGTAGGGGTAGAACGAGTAAGCCAGGCCGAGAAAGCCGAGCACGAACAGGCTTACCGCTCCCATGAAAGGCACGAAATCAAGCGAGTGATCAGTGCGCGGCATGCGTTTGAGGAACACCCACAGCGACAGGAAAAGCGCGCCGGTCATCAGCGGGATCGGCAGCAGGCCGATGATGTTAGGGAAAGCGAACCAGCGTTCGAAGATGCGCGGGCTGACGAGCGGCGTTGCCAGCGAAACCGCCACCATGCTGATGGCCGTTGCCACGAGTGTCCAGCGCGACCAGCCGACAGCGCGGCGCTGAAGCGCGCCATCGGTCTTGCCGATCAGCCAAGTGGCGCCGACGAAGCAATAGGCGGCAGCCAGCCCGGCAGCAGCAGCCAGCGCGAAGGCATGGGTGGCCCAGCCCTCCTTGAAGCCCATGATGTAAAGCCCAAGCATGTATCCTTGGGTCAGGGACGAGAGGGTTGAGCCGCCGATGAAGGCCCAGTCCCACCAGCGCTGGTATTGGGCCTGTGCCTTGACGCGGAACTCGAAGGCGACCCCGCGCAGCGTCAGGCCCAGCAGCATCAGGGCCACAGGAAGGTAAAGAGCCTGAAGCACCATGCCATGCGCAGTCGGGAACGCGACGAGCAGCAACCCGATGCCGAGCACGAGCCAGGTTTCGTTGGCATCCCAGAAGGGGCCGATGGTCGCCACCATCTTGTCCCGTTCCGCCCGGTCGCCATGGGACATGAGCATGCCAACGCCAAGGTCGTAGCCATCGAGGATCACGTAAGCGAGGATAGAAATCGCCATGAGTGCAGCGAAGATCAGCGGCAGCGTATGGCTGTCAAGAAAGCTGAACATGACCTTTGCTCACTTGTCCTTGGCGGTCGCGCCAGCCGGATGGACCGGTGCACCACCTTTGGCGACACCCGCGCCAGTTGGCGAGGCGACACCCTTCAGTCCCTTGCCGGCCAGATGGAACAACACGGAGATGTAGGCTGCGATCAGGATCGCATAGATGGCAAGATACATGGCCAGCGTGGCGGCAATCATCCCGCCCGGCACTGTGGAAGCCGCCTGCGCCGTGGTCAGCACGCCTGACACAAGCCAGGGTTGGCGGCCGATCTCCGTCACATACCAGCCTGACAGGGTGGCGACCCAGCCGGCGAAGGTCATGCCGACAAGCACCCACGCGAGCGGCACCCCGATATCGCCCTTGCGCCAGAGCTGCCAGCCGGCAAACCACGACACCGCCAGCATCAGCATGCCGATGCCGACCATGATCCGGAAGGCGAAGAACACCGGCGCAACCGGCGGATGCAGCCTCGTTCCGTCCGGGGCCACGAAGTCGTTGAGGCCGGGGACAACGCCAGCGAATTCATGCTTGAGGATCAGGCTCGCGCCACCCGGAATGCCGATCTCGAAGTCGTTGCTGCGTGTCGCTTCGTTCGGCAAGGCAAACAGCAGGAGCGGCACATGGCCCCTCGTTTCCCAGTTGCCTTCCATGGCCGCAACCTTCGCAGGCTGGTGCTGGAGCGTGTTGAGGCCGTGCAGGTCACCAACAAAGATCTGCACCGGGATCAGGACCGCGCCGATGGCAACGCCCGTGCGCAGGGCTGCCATCACGTCCGGGCCACGATCCTGCCGCAGCCAGCGGAACGCCGACAGGCCCGCGATCAGGAAAGCGCAAGTCAGCCCCGACGCCAGCAGCATGTGCGCCAGCCGGTATGGCATGGACGGATTGAAGATGATGGCCCACCAATCCGTCGCAAAGGCCACGCCATCGCGCAACTCGAAGCCCGCCGGGGTGTGCATCCAGGAGTTCAGCACAAGGATCCAGAAGGCCGACATGGTCGTGCCGAACGCGACCAGAAACGTGGCCAGCGTGTGCATCCAGTTCGGCACCTTGCGGAAGCCGAACAGCATGATGCCCAGGAACGTTGCCTCCAGAAAGAAGGCCGTCAGCACCTCATAGGCCAGCAGCGGGCCGGCAATGTTGCCCACGCGCTCCATGAAGCCCGGCCAGTTGGTGCCGAACTGGAAGCTCATGGTGATGCCAGACACCACGCCGAGCGCAAAGGACAACGCGAACACCTTCACCCAGAAGCGATAGGCGTTCATCCACTTTTCGTTGCCCGACCGATTGAACGCCACCTTGAAGAACAGCAGCACCCAGCCAAGAGCGATGGTGATCGTCGGGAACAGGATGTGGAACGAGATGTTCGCGCCAAACTGGATGCGTGCAAGCAGGATCGGGTCCATCGGCAAATTCCTGGGCTCAAGATGCCAAAACGCAGGGATGGCTGCGCTTGCCACAGGCCCGCCGGATGCAGACCTGTGCGTCGCGCCGCAGTTTTGGCTGGGGCTTCACTCTTTTGTCTGTCCCGGATTTAGGGTTCCGCCCGCCCGTCGGTAAGCGTCGTCAATGTCGCACACTGCACGGATGCGACACTGGCCTGGTCATGATTGCGCTCAGACACGTGGACTGTCCAGGAATGGCCGCACAGCCGCCACGGCAGCAGAGCAGGCAGGTGAGGTTTCCGCCAGAACCACTGTGGCGTCGGTGAGACCCGCAGCGACACTGATGGTGGTGGTCACGCCCCACCAGATGTCACTTGTCGCACGGTTGATCAGCGCTGGCGTCGCGGTGACCACGCATCCCTGGATCTGTTGAACGATGGCAGCAGGTGCTTGTGCCGCCTGCATCTTGGTGGCGAATTCGGCCTGTACTGGGCCGATCACGAATGTGGCCAGCAGCCACGCGAAAAGATCTTGGATCATGGAAATGTTCCTTCATTCTGGAGAAGTGTGGGTGTCTCGATCACCGGCAGCATGTTGGGCTAGGCTGGATCCGTATCAGCACAGGCATCTGCAAGCCTGACTGGTTGCCAGTTGCACCGGGCAAGGAAGCCACTCTGACAACGGAAAGAGACGGCGCTCGGAAAGTCGCTGAACGGCTTCCATGAATTGGCATCCAGGTCGGCGACGGTGTCGAAAACGATCCGACATCGCGTTCGCGCCGGTAGCGCACGCCAGAGGGGCCCGGATCAGGGGTTCATCATCATTTGGCGACGCTCACAGTATTTTCAATGGCCTTAGAAACATAAAATCACCACGGCGCTCATGACCTCGCTTTTCTGTCGCACCACCCTTGAAACTCTGATGTGCAACTCTCAAACTACATTGACTATCGGGGTCCGGGCCCCTCTGATCGTCAACACAAGACGATGATGTCGGACTCTTCCACTTCAGATGCGTGACGTATCGCGCATCTCCTTTGGGAGAAGGCCATGTCACAGAAGACTTATACACAATCAGATTCTGTTGTTTTTCAGCCCTTGCGCGACCGGACCCAACCGGATGCAGCGGAAATTGCCCAGGCGCGCGAGCGTCTCGATGGATTGGCGCGGATGCTTGACAGCGCCGTGCGGATACCGGGCACCTCAATCAGGGTCGGGGCAGACGCGGCGCTCAATCTCATTCCGGGCATCGGCACGCTGGCCGCGAAAGGCGTGTCTGGCTATCTGGTCTGGGAAGCGCGGCGCATCGGCGTGCCAACCTCGACGCTGCTGCGCATGGCCGGCAATGTTGGCGTTGATGCTGTCATCAGCGCCATTCCGGTGCTGGGCTGGTTCGGCGATATCTTCTGGCGCGCAAACGGCCGGAATTTCGCGCTCTTGCGCGCCCATCTCGACAGGCGATCAACCGATGTGGCCTGAATTTGAGGCCGGCTGGCCGCACCCGGTTATGGTGTGGACGAAACCGGAAAACAGAATGGTGGGGGAAGCAGGACTCGAACCTGCGAAGGCTTAGCCAGCGGATTTACAGTCCGCCCCCTTTGCCGCTCGGGACATTCCCCCACTTGGGTTGAGCTGCCACGCCGAAGCGGGACCACAAACCAACCGGCCGAGACCGGGAGCGGCGCGTTTCTACGGGCCTCGCGGCGGCGCTGTCAACCGAAACAACAACCGGGCGGGTTTTCCCGCCACGGTTTGTTGTAAGGCATCGGGCAGCGCAGCCGGGCTGGCGCCGGGATCGGCGCTGGTCCATAACGCGCGCTCACGGCTGGAACCACGAGATGAGTGACGACGAACGCCCCACCGGGCCAAAAAAGCCCTTCCAGAAGAAACCCTACCGGCCACGCACCGGCAGCGATCGACCGTGGGAGCGCGGCGGCAAAGGCCCTGGCGGTGGCAGGCCGTTTCGCGGCAGCGGGCCACGCGGGCCGCGCCCGCCAATGCCGCTCGATGTCACGGTGCTCTATGGCTGGCATCCTGTGGCCGAAGCATTGCGCAATCCGGCCCGGACCTTCCGCCGGCTTATGGCCACCGAGAACGCCATGATCCGCGTGCGCGAGGAAATCGGCGAACCGCCCTGCCCGGTCGAATTGGTTCGGCCCGGCGAGATCGACCGGCTGCTGACGCCAGATGCCGTGCACCAGGGGCTTTATCTGGAGTGCGAGCCGCTCGAAGCGCCGGATCTGCGCTCGCTCGGCCCCGATGCGCTGGTGCTCGTTCTCGACCAGATCACCGACCCGCATAATGTCGGCGCCATGCTGCGGTCGGCCGCCGCGTTCGGCGTGGATGCGGTGATCGTCACCGTGCGCCATTCGCCCGATGCCACAGGTGTCCTCGCCAAGAGCGCGTCAGGCGCGCTCGAACATGTGCCGATCATTGCGGTGCGCAACCTCGGCGATGCCCTGCTGGAGCTGCGCAATGCCGGTTACATGCGCGTCGGTTTCGATTCGGAAGCCGACACGGCCTATGAAGAGATCAAGCTGACTCGTCCGCTCGCCCTCGTCATGGGTGCGGAGGGCAAGGGCCTGCGCCAGCGCACGCTCGGCCTGTGCGATGCGGTGGCGCGGCTCGACATGCCCGGCTCGATCAAGAGCCTGAATGTCTCCAATGCCACCGCCATCGCGCTCTATTCGGCGAATCTCAGACTGCGCGGCTAGACGCCTGACCTGCAGAGGACGGGCTCTTTGCGCGCAGGCTCGGTTCGGAGGCCGATCATCGCCTCAGCGGGCACGCACCACGATGATCCTGGGCGTCGTGGTGTCGGCAGTCTCACGCCGCTGCACACCCGCTGATGGATGATACCCACCTGCACGCCTGTGCTGCTGGCCCGCGTGGGCGTGCGGTTCGGCTAGCGACAACACCTTCGCATCCGGCGCCGAGCGACGGGCATGAGCCATGGACCGGTGCACGGCGCCATGATGCCGGCCACCACCCTGCTCGATGCGGTAGATCAGCGGTGCAGCTTCCGGCGCTCGACGGATACCCATGACGACCGGAATCCGGTTGATGGTCAGGTTGATGGTCCGCGTCGAGGCCGCCGGCTCAAGCAGCAGCGTTTGCCCTGCGCCGTAGACGCCATTGAAGAAGACCGGCCCCGGAAAGGATGAAAAGACAGGGTTCGGCCCGAACGGCGAGGCCGCCAAGCGACGGTGCATGGCTGGCATTGCCGGCCTTGCGACATGCGAGCCCCGCACTGTCACGCTGCCCGGAACTGCTGCGGCACGAGGTTGCACGCCCGGTCCGTGACGATGATGCGGCCCGCCCGCAAGCGCAGCCGGGCTTAATACCAGGCTCGAAACAACCAGAAAGGCACAGGTATAGAGGCTGGCGCGCAGCATGGCGCTCTCCCGATCAAGACGGCCTCCGTCCATGACGTTAGCCCAGCCCTCAGCCATTGGCCAGTGCGATTGCGCCGTCCGGTGCGCCTCCCTTAAATCACAAATGTCTTTAGTCTTATACCTTAAGTCACACGACGAATTGGTAGATTTATCCGGGTGCACGCGCGGCGTACCGATGAGCTTAACGAAGTGTGAGCAGTCGGCAGGTTGGGCGAGGACCGGTTTCGGATCGCTCTGAGTTCTTGCCTCGCACGCCTGTCAGGCCTCGTCGGGAAGCAACCAGAGGAGAAAGCCATGAGCATGGCAGCAACCGGGACCGCAGGCACTGCGCGTCCCATGTCCACTGGCGAGAAAAAGGTCATTCTGGCCTCCTCGCTCGGCACGATTTTCGAGTGGTACGACTTTTATCTCTACGGCTCTTTGGCCGCGATCATCGGCGCGCAGTTCTTCTCGGCGTTCGACGTCAATACCCGCAACATCTTCGCGCTGCTGGCCTTCGCTGCCGGCTTCCTGGTGCGTCCGTTCGGTGCGCTCGTCTTCGGTCGCCTCGGCGATCTGGTTGGCCGGAAATATACCTTCCTCGTCACCATCCTGATCATGGGTGCCTCGACCTTCCTGGTCGGGCTTCTGCCGTCCTATGCCCAGATTGGCTGGATCGCTCCTGTGTCGCTCATCGCGCTGCGCATGCTGCAAGGCCTTGCACTCGGCGGTGAATATGGCGGCGCTGCTGTCTATGTGGCCGAACATGCCCCTGTGGGTCGCCGAGGCTTCTACACCTCATGGATCCAGACAACGGCCACGCTCGGCCTGCTACTTTCTCTCTTCGTTATCGTGGGCCTGCGCCTGCAGATGGGCGAAGCAAACTTCCAGACGGACCTGCCGATCTTCCTTGGCCTCAAGGGCGGCTGGCGCATTCCGTTCCTGGGTTCGATCCTGCTTCTCGGGATCTCCGTCTGGATCCGCCTCCAGATGCAGGAATCGCCCTCCTTCCAGAAGATGAAGGAAGAAGGCACCCACTCCAAGGCGCCACTCTCCGAAGCCTTCGGCCAGTGGAAGAACGCCAAGATCGTGATCATCGCCCTGTTCGGCCTCGTCGTCGGTCAGGCCGTCGTCTGGTACACGGGCCAGTTTTACGCCCTGTTCTTCCTGCAGGCGATCCTCAAGATCGACCTTCTGACCGCAAACGTGCTGATCGCCTGGTCTCTGATCATCGGCACAGGCGGCTTCATCGTCTTCGGCTCGCTGTCGGACCGCATTGGCCGCAAGCCGGTGATCCTCGCTGGCTGCCTGATTG